>NZ_PZJT01000003.1:382157-434031 GCF_003206135.1 Salinicola salarius
TCCGGCGCGGTCGAAGCTAGGAGTCTTCCAATGCCTGCCCCCGTTCCCAACCGCGTTCACTACCACAAGGGCGATCGCGAGCTCGAGCTTGGCTATCCCGATGGCGAAAGCTATCGCTTGCCGATCGAGTTGCTGCGCGTCTATTCGCCTTCGGCGGAAGTCCAGGGTCATCACCCCAGCGAAGCCGTGTTGCAGACGGGCAAGCGCAATGTCGGTCTGCTGAATATCTCCCAGGCCGGTCGCTACGCGTTGAAGCTGCATTTCGACGACGGACACGATACCGGGCTTTACACTTGGGAATATCTCTACGACATGGCGATTCATCGGCAAGCCTGGTGGGACGACTATCTCGCCCGCCTGCAGCGCGCCGGCGCTTCGCGTGAGGCCAGCGTGATCCAGATCCATCAGGTCTGATGCCAGACCCTTGAGCGTGACGGCGGCCAACGGGCCGCCGTCTTCTTTTTGGTGCGTCATGATGCGCAAAGACAAGTTTGCGACCAGACGCTACAATGCGGACTCGGTCGATTCACATCGATTTACCCCGGCCGCGAGCGCGCCTTTCGCACCTGCTCGAGCCGCCTGGCAGCACACCGCCCAGACAGCGACATCATCGCCCCAATGGCGCACGATCGCCGCTCGCGTCATCTCGGAGAAAAGCACATGGACAAGCGCACGACCGACTTCGGCTACGAGAAAGTAGCGATCGACGAGAAAGCCGCCCGCGTGGCGGACGTCTTCCACTCGGTGGCCGCGCGTTACGATGTCATGAACGACCTGATGTCGTTCGGTATCCATCGTCTCTGGAAGCAGTTGACGCTCGAGCGCAGCGGCGTTCGCCAGGGCCACCGCGTTCTCGACATCGCCGGCGGCACCGGCGATCTGACCCGACAGTTCGCCAAGCGCGTAGGACCCAGTGGCCGCGTCATTCTCGCCGATATCAACGAATCCATGCTGCGCGTGGGACGCGACAAGCTGATTGATCATGGTGTCGGCGACAACGTCAAATACGTGCAGGCCAACGCCGAAAGCCTGCCGTTTCCGGACAATAGCTTTCACTGCATCACCATCGCCTTCGGCCTGCGCAACGTCACCGACAAGGACGCGGCGCTGCGTTCGATGACGCGGGTGCTCAAGCCGGGCGGGCGCCTGCTGGTGCTGGAGTTCTCCAAGCCGGTCAACGGCCTGCTGTCGAAGGCCTACGACCAGTACTCCTTCCGCCTGCTGCCGCAGATGGGCCGACTGGTCGCCAACGACGCCGACAGCTACCGCTATCTGGCGGAGTCGATCCGCATGCATCCCGATCAGGAAACGCTCAAGGGCATGATGCAGGCTGCCGGTCTGGAGCGCGTCGAATATACCAACATGACCGGCGGCATCGTCGCGCTCCACCGCGGCATCAAGCTCTGAGGGCCGGCCTCATGCTGGATACATTCGCCCTGGTCGCGCTGGAGCGCTCGCTGAACACGCTGCTGCGACGTGACCCCGCATCGCCCGCGAGGCTGGCGGCACTGGCCGGTCATACCCTGCGCCTGACTTTCGCCGAGGCCCGGCTCGGACTGCGCGTGGCCTTTCATGACGATGGCGTCACGCTGGGGCGCGTGCATGACTGGCACGACGCGGACGATCTCGAGATCACCGTCACCCGAGACGTCCTCACCCGCCTGATGGCGGGCGACTCGCCCGAACGGCTGCTGTTCAGCGGGCAATTGCCGGTTACCGGCCAGACGGGGCTGTTGGCTCCCATCCAGACTCTGTTCATGGATCTCGACATCGACTGGGAAGGCGCGTTGGCCAGCATCCTGGGCAATGGCACCGCGCACGGCGTGGCCAGCGGTATCCGTCATCTCGACCGTCAGGCCCGTTTTCTGGCCAACGAATGGCAACAGGACATGCGTGAATATCTGTTCGAGGAACGACGCTGGCTGGCGGGACGCGACCAGCTGGCCGTCGCCCGTGACCATCTGACCGAACTCCAGCAGGCCGTCGATCGACTCGGGGCCAGAGTGGCTCGGCTGCAACTTCGCCGGGAGTCGCATTCATGAGTTTGCGGCTATTTCGCATCGCCTGGACCGTCTCCCGTTATCGCCTCGACAGCCTGGTTCCCCAGGAACGCCTGCCACCGGTCATTCGCTGGCTGTGGCGCTTTGCTCCCGTTCGCCTGATCCCGATCGGCGACCATTCGCGGGGCAAGCGACTGCGCCTGGCGCTGGAGTCGCTGGGCCCGATCTTCGTCAAGTTCGGCCAGATGCTGTCGACGCGACGCGATCTGCTGCCGCCGGATATCGCCGATGAACTCAAACGGCTGCAGGATCAGGTTCCGCCCTTCCCCGGCGAAACCGCTCGCGCCATGGTCGAGATCGAGCTGGGCCAGACGGTCGAGGAAGCGTTCGCGGCGTTCGAGACCGAGCCGATGGCCTCGGCGTCGATCGCTCAGGTTCACGCCGCCGAGCTGCACAGCGGCGAGCAGGTCGTGGTCAAGATCATTCGCCCCGGTATCGATCGCATCATGCGCGAAGATATCGGGCTGCTGTATACCTTCGCGCGCCTGATGCGCCGGATTCCCGAAGCGCGTCGCCTCCGGCCGGTGGAAGTGGTCCAGGACTACGAAGCGACGCTGTTCGACGAGCTCGATCTCAACAAGGAAGCCGCCAACACCTCGCAGCTCAAGCGCAACTTCCAGAGCTCGCCGCTACTTTACGTGCCTGCCATCCACTGGTCGCTGACTCACCGTCAGGTCATGGTCCAGGAACGCATCAACGGCATTCCGGTGGCGGATATCGATGCCCTGCGCGCCCAGGGCACGGATCTCAAGAAGCTGGCCGAGCGTGGCGTCGAGATCTTCTTCACCCAGGTCTTCCGCGACAATTTCTTCCATGCCGACATGCATCCCGGCAATATCTTCGTCTCGCGGGACAACCCCACCGAGCCTCGTTACATCGCCATCGACTGCGGTATCGTCGGCAGCCTGACCCGGGAAGACCAGGATTACCTGGCGCGGAACCTGCTCGCGTTCTTCCGCCAGGATTATTACGAAGTCGCGGTACTGCATATCGAATCCGGCTGGGTCGGCGAAGGCACGCGAGCCAACGAGTTCGCGTCGGCGATCCGCGCGGTGTGCGAGCCGATTCTGGAGAAGCCGCTCAAAGACATCTCCTTCGGTCAGGTGCTGCTGGGGCTGTTTCAGACCGCGCGGCGCTTCAACATGGAAGTCCAGCCACAGCTGGTACTGCTGCAGAAAACGCTGCTCAACATCGAAGGACTCGGTCGCCAGCTCTACCCCGATCTGGACCTGTGGAGCACGGCCAAGCCCTATCTCGAGCGCTGGATGCGCGAACGCGCCGGGCCCAAGGGCTTCTGGAAGACACTGCAGAAGCACGCGCCGGAACTGGCGCATCAGATTCCGGAACTGCCGGTGCTCGCGCACCAGGCTCTCTCCGACCGCGAGCAGCAGCGTCGGCTCAACCGTCAGCAGACGGAGGCGCTGTCGAGCCTGGAAGCCCGCTTCCAGCGAGCCGCCCCCCGCGCCCGACGCCTGCGCCTGGGTGCCGTTCTGCTGGCGGTGGCGCTGGCCTGGCAGCCGATGCTGGCGTGGGCGGAACAGCAACCGTGGCCGGTGCTGGTCGCGGCCGGCCTGGGCATAGTGCTGCTGGCGTGGCGCTGAGTGTATGATGACGCCCCGTACATCGAAGTCATCGAGCTCGAAGCTGCTTTTTACAGCGCCCCGAAGCCGGCGCCCGAAGCTCGCGACTTGGTTTTTCTTACGGCTTACAGCTTACGGCTTACAGCTTCCGACGCAGTCGGGGCGGCTCGAAGCCAATCTAGCCTCAGAAGCAGGAATGTCATCTCATGAGTGATACTCTCGAGCAACTGGCGGCGGTACTGGACGCCCGTCGCAGCGCGGACCCGGATAGCTCCTATGTCGCGCAACTGCATCATCGAGGCCTCAACAAGATCCTGGAAAAGGTCGGCGAGGAAGCGACGGAAACGCTGCTTGCTGCCAAGGATGTCGAGGCGGATGATGCAAAGAGCCGTCAGGATCTGGTCGGCGAAGTGGCCGACCTCTGGTTTCACAGTCTGGTCATGCTGTCGCACCTCGATATCGACCATCGTGAAGTACTGGCGGAACTGGCCCGGCGCTTCGGCGTTTCGGGGCTGGACGAAAAGGCATCGCGCCAGCGAGACTCATGAATCATCATCGCGCCAACGCGCATCGGTAAGGAGAAAGTTATGCTGGGCGGGATTAGCATCTGGCAGTTGTTGATCGTTCTCGGGATCATCATTCTGATCTTCGGCACCAAGAAACTGCGCAACGTCGGCAGCGACTTGGGCGGTGCCGTCAAGGGCTTCAAGAAGGCCGTCGGTGAAGACGAAGACGAGAAAAAAGGGAGCACGACGCAGCATAGCATCAACCACTCCCAGGACTCGGCGAACCACACCACCCAGGACAGCAACTTCGATAGCCGCGCCGACGAGACGCAGACGTCCAGCGACAAGGCCGAGCGCAAGTAACCGACATGTTCGATATCGGTTTCTTCGAACTTCTGCTGATCGGCATCGTGGGCTTGCTGGTACTGGGGCCGGAGCGCCTGCCCAAGGCGGCTCGTACCGCCGGCCTCTGGGTCGGCCGGATCAAGCGCAGCGTCTCGACCATGCAGCGGGAGATCACCTCTCAGCTCGAGGCCGAGGAGTTGCGCCAGAAACTGGCCGAGCAGCAGAAGAAACTGGACGAGGGCGTCAACCAGGCGCGCCGAGGCGTCGAGAAGCACTTCGAAAGCGACCCGAAAGGCGGCTCGTCCCCCTCGACATCGTCCCCCTCGACATCGACGCCCTCGATATCGACGCCCTCTTCCGGGAATGACCGGCAATCGGCCGGGGCAACCTCCGACGCCGACCCGCAGCCGTCGTCGTCCCCCGAGTCGCCCCCCGCTGCCCCTTCTTCCTCCCCCGCGGACAAGGATTCGGCTTCCCGATGAGCGATGCCTCTTCTCCACCGCCAGATGAACAGCAGCCACAGGCGCCACTGATCGAGCACTTGATAGAGTTGCGCTCCAGACTGATGAAGGCCGTGATCGTCGTCGTGGTGATCTTCGTCGGGCTCTACGCGTTCTCCAACGAGATATACCGCTTCGTCGCCGACCCGCTGGTGGCCCTGCTGCCGGTGGGATCGAAGATGATCGCCACCGAGGTCACCTCGCCGTTCCTGGCACCGTTCAAGCTGACCATGGTGGTCGCGATCTTCGCCGCGATCCCGTTCATTCTCTATCAGGCCTGGGCGTTCATCGCGCCGGGGCTCTACAAGCACGAAAAAGCGCTGGCATTCCCGCTGCTCGCCTCCAGCATCCTGCTGTTCTACTGCGGCGCCGCCTTCGCCTACTATGTCGTGTTCCCGCTGCTGTTCAGCTTCTTCGTGCATACCGGGCCGCAGGACGTCACGGTGATGACGGATATCAACGCCTATCTCAACTTCGTGCTGAAGATGTTCTTTGCCTTCGGCGTGGCGTTCGAAATCCCCATCGCCACCTTTCTGGTCATCTGGACCGGGATCACCGACGTGAAGAGCCTGAGCAAGAAGCGCCCTTATGTGATCCTGATCTGTTTCATCATCGGCATGCTGCTCACCCCGCCGGACATCATTTCGCAGAGCCTGCTGGCCGTGCCCATGTGGCTTCTTTTCGAGGTCGGCATCGTCTTCGGCCGTATCGTCCAGCGTCGCCGCGCGGAAGATCCGACCGGCGCGGACTGATCCGTTCGCGCGGCACTGCCGTGACAAGCCGCTGCGACAACCGCCCTCATCCTGTCGGCCCTCACGGTTGTTATACTGAGGCATCGAACCCACTGTCATCGTTCTGTCATTCGCCGTCGGTAGAGTAGCTACCGGCGCCGCGAACGTGTCGCAAGACATGTTCGCCGTCCACCGTGGAGAAATTCATGCGTTACAACCTTCCTCGTCAGTACCCGGCCACCCGCCTGCGTCGTCTACGCAAGAGCGATTTTTCCCGCCGCCTGGCCAGAGAATCGACACTGACGACTGACGACCTGATTCTTCCCGTCTTCGTGCTCGACGGCGAGAAGCGCCGCGAGCCGGTCGCGTCGATGCCGGGCGTCGAGCGTCTGTCCATCGACGAGCTGCTGCGCGAGACCGAAGAGCTGGTCGAACTCGGCATCCCGGCGATCGATCTCTTTCCCTTCACGCCGGCGGAAAAGAAGACTGTCGACGGCGCCGAAGCGTGGAATCCGGACGGCGTGATCCAGCGTGCGATTCGGGCGTTGCGCGAGCGCTTCCCGGATCTCGGCATCATCACCGATGTGGCGCTCGACCCCTACACGACCCACGGTCAGGACGGGGTGCCGGACGAGAACGGCTATCTGATGAACGATCGCACCATCGAAGCGCTGATCAAGCAGGCGCTGTCCCATGCCGAGGCCGGAGCGGACGTGATCTCTCCATCCGACATGATGGATGGCCGGATCGGGGAGATTCGTGCCACCTTCGAACGCGAGGGGCTGCACGAGACGCAGATCATGGCCTATTCGGCCAAGTACGCCTCGAAGTATTACGGCCCGTTCCGCGATGCCATCGGCTCCAGCGGCAACCTGGGCAAGGCCGACAAGTTCAGCTACCAGATGGATCCGGCCAACACCAACGAAGCGCTGCACGAGACGGCACTGGATATTCAGGAAGGCGCCGACATGGTCATGGTTAAGCCCGGCATGCCGTACCTGGACGTCATCCAGCGCGTGAAGGACTCCTTCGGTGTCCCGACCTTCGCCTATCAGGTCAGCGGTGAATACGCCATGCACATGGCCGCCTTCGAAAAGGGCTGGCTGGATGCCGACAGCGTGATCCTGGAGTCGCTGACCTGCTTCAAGCGCGCGGGCGCCGACGGCATCTTGACCTATTTCGCCAAACGCGCCGCACAATTGCTCAATTCCTGAGGGCCGCGGGCGTGTCTGCCCCGGTACCGGAGACTTTCGATGACAGACTCAGGCACACCAGACACGCCCGATACCTCTACCCATACATTTTCTGCCTCTACCGATACGCTCACTACCTCGGCCGATACGCTGGTATCGGTCACCGGTGAGGAGATCAATGCGACCCCCTTGCGCGTCAACCGCACGCGCAAGGGGATCCACGCCAAGGAGGCGCCCTCTTCCCAGGCGGATCTCGACGACCCCGCGCTCTATTTCAACCGCGAACTGTCACATCTGCAGTTCAACATCCGCGTGCTCGAGCAGTCTCTAGACACTTCGCATCCGTTGCTCGACCGCCTGATGTTCCTGCTGATCTTCTCCTCCAATCTCGATGAGTTCTTCGAGATTCGCGTGGCCGGGCTCAAGCATCAGCTTGCTTCGTTTCGCGAGGAGACCGGCGCCGATGGCATGGCGCCCGCTCGCGTCCTGAGCGAGGTGTCACGGATCGCTCACGAGCAGGTGGAGCGCCAGTACCGCATTCTCAACGATGTACTGGTGCCGGCACTGGAAGAGCAGAAGATCCGCTTCCGACGTCGTGCCCAGTGGACCCCCGAACAGGCGGCCTGGGTCGCCGACTATTTCGAGGAGGAGATCGCTCCGGTCATCAGCCCGATCGGGCTCGACCCTTCCCATCCGTTTCCGCGACTGGTCAACAAGAGCCTCAACTTCATCGTCGAGCTCGATGGCACCGATGCCTTCGGCCGCGAGGGCGGCATGGCGATCCTGCCCGCGCCGCGCTCGCTGCCGCGCCTGATCCGGCTGCCGGATGCGCTCTGCGAGGAAGGCTTCACCGACTACGTCTTTCTGTCGTCGATGATCCACGCCCATGCCCACGAGGTCTTTCCCGGCATGCAAGTGGGCGGCTGCTACCAGTTCCGGCTGACGCGCAACGCCGATCTGTCGGTCGATCCCGAAGAAATCTCGGATCTGGCCTCCGCGCTGCGCGGGGAACTGCTGGCCAGACGCTACGGCAGCGGCGTCCGCCTGGAGGTGGCCGACAACTGCCCCGACAGCCTGATCAGCTTCCTGCTCAAACAGTTCGAGCTGGGCGAAGAGGATCTCTATCGGGTCAACGGTCCGGTCAACCTGACCCGGATGATGGCGGTGCTCGGCGACGTCCAACGCCCCGACCTGCGCTATCGCCCCTTCACTCCCGGCCTGCCCAAGCCGTTACGCGGCGAGGCCAACCTGTTCTCCGCCATTCTGCAGGGCGATATCCTGCTGCATCATCCTTTCCAGTCGTTTACCCCGGTGGAGGATCTGCTGCGCCAGGCGGCACGGGATCCCGACGTGCTGGCCATCAAGCAGACCCTCTATCGCACCGGCGCCGACTCGTCGATCGTCGGCGCACTGGTGGAGGCCGCGCGCGGCGGCAAGGAAGTGACCGTCGTCATCGAGCTGAGGGCGCGCTTCGACGAGGCCGACAACCTGGCCCTGGCCTCCCGGCTGCAGGAAGCCGGTGCCATCGTCATCTACGGTGTCATGGCCTGCAAGACCCACGCCAAGATGATGCATATCGTGCGCCGCGAGAAAGGCACGCTCCGTCATTACGCTCATCTCGGCACCGGCAACTATCACGCCAAGACCGCCAAGCTATATACCGATTACAGCCTGATGACCGCCAACGAGGCGCTGTGCGAAGACGTGCACAAGGTGTTCCAGCAACTCTCCGGCATGGGCAAGCCGCGCAAGATCCAGACGCTGCTGCATGCGCCGTTCACGCTGCACAAGGCGTTGATCGAGATGATCGAACGCGAAGCCAGACTGGCGGAGAACGGCAAGAAGGCCAGGCTCGTCCTCAAATGCAATGCGATCACAGAGCCCAAGCTGATCCGCGCGCTCTATCGGGCTTCCCAGGCCGGCGTGACCTGCGAGCTGATCATTCGTGGCATGTGCTGCCTTCGCCCGGGCATACCGGGTATCTCCGACAACATCCGGGTACGCTCGATCATCGGTCGCTTCCTCGAGCATACCCGCGTCTATTACTTTCATAACGACGGCAAGCACGAGGTGTGGTGCTCCAGCGCCGACGCCATGGAGCGCAACATGTTCCATCGGGTGGAGACCTGCTTCCCGCTGCTGGACAAGAAAGTCGCTCAGCAGGTACGCAAGGATCTCGATACCTATCTGCTGGACAACTGCCAGAGCTGGGAGCTCGACACAGAGGGACAGTACCATCTATGCGACTCGGGCGACGCCGAGCCGATCAGCGCGCAGGAGACGCTGCTTTACGCCTACGCCAGCCAGGCGTGAGCGCGGCCACCGGATCATTGCGCTGATCGCGGCGATGATCGGTGACTGCCGAGTTGGCGAGTTGGCGAGTTGGCGGGTTGAATAGTGGGCGATCCGATGGCAGAGGCCGGATGCTTTCGCATTCGGCCTTTTCCATGCTCGCGGCTCTCGATCGATCAGAGGCCGACCTGGCCGCCGTCTCCCTTCCAGATCGCTACCGTCGCCGCGCGGGGGCGAACCTGACCGTTCGTGGCTCGGGTGGCGTCCTGGCTCAGGGCATCACCATCCGCCGGCCAGTTGCCCGGGTGCTGGATATTGATGAACAGCGCGGTGCGGTCCGGCGTAGCGAAGATACCGGTCACCTCGCAGCCATTCGGGCCGACGGCGAAGCGTTTGAGATGGCTCTGGTTGCCGGCATCGATGACCGAGCCGGCACCACTGGCGTCCTGGCCGAGCGCGCCCGGCACCACCGCCAGCAACTGGTCGTTGGTGTATTCGGCCACGGCATTGTCGCTATTGTCCGTCTGGAACCAGAGAATGCCCTGCCCTTCGCCACGCTCGTCGTACCATAGGCCGTCGGGGCTCGCGAACTGGTTGTCCTCGGTCAGGCCGGAGCGATTGTCGCCCGCGCCGGCATCGCTGCCGAACACGAAGATTTCCCAGGCAAAGCGATTGTCCGGCTGCTCTCGCCAGCGAATGATGTGACCGCTCTCGTTGTTGGCGCGCGGGTTGGCGACATTGGCGGGCGCCGTGGCATAGCCCACGCCGCCGGCATCGATCGCCGTGCCGTCGTTGGTGAAACTGGCTTCGGTATCCGCCGCCGTGCGTTTCGAGTTGTTGGTCAAGGTGAAGTAGACCTCGCCGGAGACGGGATCCACGCTGGACCATTCCGGCCGATCCATCGGCGTCGCGCCCATCAGGTCGGCCGCATCGCAGGTGTGGATGATGATGCCGGCGGTATCGTCGGCATCCAGGCCCAGCGCCGCGGCCAGCGTCTGGCCGGATGGCGTTTTTGCGTCCGGCGTCAGCGGCAGCCACTCGCCTCGTCCGTCTTCATCGAAGCGCGCCGCGTAGAGCGTGCCTTCGTCGAAATATTTGCTGCCGATGGCCAGACGATTCGCTTCGTTGCCCGGCCGAGGGGCATCGGCGGGATCCCACTTGGCGGCGCTGACGAACTTGTAGATATATTCGTTGCGCGAGTCGTGACCGGTGTAGAACGTCAGCGGCTCGCCGGCGCGGACCGGCCCGGGCCAGCATCCCTCGTGGCGGAAACGCCCCAGCGCCGTGCGCTTGACGGCCATGGCCTGGGTATACGGATCGATCTCGACCACGTAGCCGAAGGTTCGCGCCTCGTTGCGATAGTCCTCGCTCGCCTCGCCCGCCCCGGGCGTGACGTCGAAGCGCGAGAATTCGTCGTCCTGTTCGCCATCGCCGGCCGCCGTTTCCCATCCGTAGCGCCCGCGATCTGTCGGCAATCCCAGGCGAGCATCGTCGCTGAAACGCTCGCCGGTATTGACGAAGACTTCCGGCCAGTTTTCCTCGCAAGTCAGGTAGGTTCCCCACGGCGTGTAGCCGTTGGCGCAGTTGTTGTTGGTGCCGCGCGTTCGAGTACCGTCGGTCGAGTAGCGCGTCCTGACGTAGTCGCTGCCTGCGACCGGCCCGGCCAGCATGACCGGCGTGGCGGTCGTGATTCGGCGGTTGTAGGGAGAGTCGACCACATGCGTCCAGCCACCGTCGTCCTGGCGGCGGATCTCGACGATAGTGACGCCGTGAGCGTTGATTTCGGTACGAACCTCGTCGGCCGGCCGCACGCCGTCCGGCCGGGTCGGGCCGCCCTGGGGCGCCCACAGGGCATCCTGGTCGATGTACTCGTTGTTGAGCGCGAGCAGAAAACGGCGCGAGCCGCTTTCCGAGTCCAGGGGGAAGGCATGCATGCCGTCATGATGCATGCCCACGCTGTTCGCCTGCTGCTCGGGGGTCATGGCGAGATCCTTCTGCCAGGCACCGGCCAGGGCATTGAGCGGCGTTCCCCACGGAATCAGCACCTGTGCCCGATATCCGGCTGGCACCACGACCGCATCGGTGTGCGAGCCCTTGATCGATTCGAAGGCCAGCGCCAGCGGCGTCTTGTCCTGGGCCCAGGCGCCGTTGCTGCCGCCGAGTCCGAACCCTCCCATCATGGAAAGCGCGGCCAGCCCCAGGCCACCCTGGAGAATCTGGCGACGCGAGAGGTGGCGCTCGACAACCTCACCGAAAGGCAGGTTCTGGCTGTTGTTGTGAATTCGATGATCTTCGACATCCCGGCTCATGTTTGTCTCCCTGGCTCGTCACGGATTGATCGTCGTGACGAGGCTAAGCCGGGAATATGACGAGATGATGTCCACCCCGGCGACCGCCGGGGGCACGGTTCAGGCCTGACCAAGCCGCTCCGCCGCACGCAGCAACAGCTGTTCGGTGGTCTCCCAGCCCAGGCAGGCGTCGGTGATCGACACGCCATAGCGCAGCGCCGCGGGATTGAGCGCCTGCTTGCCTTCGAACAGGTGGCTTTCGAGCATCACGCCGATCAGGCTGCGATCGCCGGCCATGCGTTGTTCCAGCACATCATAGAGGACTTCCGTCTGACGCCGGTGGTCCTTGTTCGAATTGGCGTGGCTGCAGTCGACCATGATCCTCGCCGCGAGCCCGGCCTGCGTCATCGCCCGGCGGCTGGCAGCCACGCTCTCGGCATCATGATTGGGCCCGTTGCGGCCACCGCGAAGCACCAGATGCGTGGCGGCATTGCCCGGCGTTTCGATCATCGCCGGGCCGCCGTCGGCGGTCACACCGAAGTGGCGATGCGAATGGGCCGCCGATTGCATGGCAGCGATAGCGACATCGACATTGCCCTGGGTTCCGTTCTTGAATCCGACCGCCGCCGCCAGCCCGCTGGCGAGTTCACGGTGAATCTGGGATTCGGTGGTCCGCGCGCCGATCGCCACCCAGCTCAGCAGATCATCGAAGTAGGCGCCGGCCATCGGCTGCAGCAGCTCCGTCGCGACCGGCAGGCCCAGTTCGGCGATATCGCGCATCAGCCGTCTCGCCATGGCCAGGCCCGCGGCCATGTCGTCGCTGCCGTCGAGGTGGGGATCGTAGGCCAGCCCTTTCCAGCCGACGGTGGTACGCGGTTTCTCGACGTAGACGCGCATCACCAGCAAAAGCCGGTCCTCCACCGCTTCATTGAGTGCCGCCAGACGCTCGGCATACTCCAGCGCCGCGGCAGGGTCGTGCACTGAACAGGGGCCGGTCACGACCAGCAGGCGATCGTCCTCGCCTTCGAGGATGGCCCGTATGGCCTCGCGGCTCGCAGCGATCCGGGCCTCGAGCGCCGCGCTCACCGGCAGCTGCCGACGCAGCTCCTGCGCCGTCGGCAATGGCAGCGCTCTGATGGAAGACGATGATTTCGGCGTGGATAGGGCCGGTTTCAATTCGGATGTGGCAGCGTCCATAACGATCTCATTCCAGGTGATGTTCAAGAATCGAGACCCGAAAACGCGAGAACCCCCGGGTGGGCCTGCCATCCGGGGGTTCTTGATGCGAGGAGGAGGCAGCCCGGTTCCGGGCGTGCCTCGCGGGTTCAGGTCACGTTGACCAACCGGCGGGCACGCCAGTCCTAAACCAATAGCCATAACCGAAGAACGCAAACGCCATCGCACCGCCAACGGCGTTGGCGGTGTCGATGAAGCGTGAATCGTGGCGTTCGGTCATGATCTTTCTCACAGACGTTCGTTCGCAAACATCGTTCGTCACGAAGACGTGATGTCGCAAATTGTCTCTCTATCCTAACGCCCCGGCGCGTTTTGACAAGTCTTTTGAGGCAAACGCTGGCCGCCGAGCTTTACTTGTTCTCGCCCGTTGACGAGACTGGGAAATCAGAAAAAGAAAGGATTCCAAGGACTTTCATGGCCTACCCACCTCATGACGTGCTGATCGACAATCTTCACGCCAGCGCCCGTGGCGATGGTCTCGCTTTCGAGAAGCTCTACCGCGCGACCAGTCCGCATCTATACGCCCAGCTATTGCGTATCGTTCGGCAGGAAGCGGCCGCGCAGGACTGCCTGCAACTGGTCTACCTGCGGGTATGGCAGGTGGCCGGACAGTACGATGCTTCCCGCGCCCGCCCGATGACCTGGCTTTCGACCCTCACTCGCAACATCGGCATCGACTGGCTCCGGCGTCAACGCCCCCAGGAAGCCGATAGCGAAGCGATCATCGATTCACTGCCCGGCGAATCCGATGTCGAGAGCGAGAGCGACATCAATCAGCAGGCGGAATCGCTGCAGCAGTGCCTGACCGAATTGCCGGCGCAACAGCGCCAGGTGCTCGAGCTCGCATTTTTCGAAGGATTGACCCATCAAGATCTGGCATCGCATCTCACCACGCCGTTGGGAACCGTCAAGAGCTGGGTCCGCAGAGGCCTCGAGAGGTTGAAGGCATGCATGACACGTTTGACTTGAGCGACCCCGAAGCGCGCGAGCTGGCCGCCGGAGAGTACGTTCTCGGTACGCTGGATCGAGACCAGCGCGCCGAGTTCGAGGCATTGCTGGCGGTCAGCACGGATCTGCAGCGTAGCGTCGATGCCTGGCGAGAGCACCTGCAGATCTTCAACCAGCAGCTGGAACCGGTGACGCCGCCCGGCCATCTGTGGTCCGGCATTGTCGCGCGCCTGGGCCTGAGAGCGGGCCTGCTGCAGCGTCTCGGCTTCTGGCGGGCGTTCAGCGGTTTCGCGACGGCGGCGGCGCTGGTTCTGGCAGTGATCGCGCTGACGCCACGGGAGCCGGCGATGATGCCCGGTGAATATGTCTTCGTGATCAACCACGCCAGCGGCCAGCCGGCCTGGATTATCAACGCCACCCTCGACGGCAAGATGATGGTTCAGGCGGTCAAACCCGGCCCGATGCCCGCAGGCAAGGGTGGCGAGCTGTGGATGATGGAGAACGGTACGCCGGTTTCGCTAGGCATGTTGCCGATTCAGGGCCAGGCCACCATGCAGTTGCCCGCCAAGATGCTGGGCCTGATGAAGACCGCCGATTTCGCCGTCAGCATGGAGCCGAGCTCCGGCGCGCCGGGAGGCAAGCCATCCGGCCCCGTGATCGACGAAGGCAAACTGGTACAGATTCGCAACAGCACCGTCTCGCTATAGACGAATCGCGGCGCTTTCAGCCCAGGTGGCTGCCGCCGTCAACCGGCATTATCGTGCCGGTGACGAAGTCATTGTCGAGCAGGTAACGCAGGGTCTGGTAGATCACCCCTGGCCCCGGCACGCGCCGGTCGCGGCCGCCATCTACGTCTTCGCCCTCGGCGAGCATCACCAGACCGGGCGCGATGGCGTTGACCTGGATCGTGGGCGCGAACTGGGCGGCGAACGACCGGGTCAGGCTTTCCAGCCCGGCCTTGGTGGCGGCGTAGGCGGACTGCCCCGCCGCGCCCCGCTGTACTACGCTGTCGGTGATATGCACGATGTCGCGCTGCGGCTCCTGGCAGGCGTCCAGCAGGCTGCGGGCATGGAGATTGATCAGATACGGCGCCTGCATGTTGACCCGGAACAGACGCTCGAAGGTTTCGCCGGCCGCCTCGGGGCCGGGGTCCGACAACCACTCCCCAGCGTTGTGAATGATGGCGCGCAGACTCGCGGTGTTATCCCGCAGCCGGGCGATGAAGTCGAGAATACCGGCTTCGGTGGCAAAGTCCGCCGCCAGCGTCACCGCGCCACGCTCCCGTAGCGCCGACAGCGACTCCCGCTCGCGGCGATAGGTGACGATCACCGGATGGCCGTCGTCGAGCAGCCGCTCGGCACAGTGCAGCCCAAGGCGCTGGGTGCCACCGGTGATCAGGATCGGGGATTGGCTCACGACTTCTTCTCCGGTGACGAGGCGATCTCGCCCGGGGTCAACGGCGCCTGATCCGGGTCGCTCTCCGGCAGTGGCAGAAACGGCACCCGCGGCGCATAGCTGAAGACGTCCGAATGGACCTGCGATTCGACCAGCCCCAACGGGGCCAGCGTATCCACGCAGGCATAGACCATGCCGGGAGATCCGGCGAGGTAGATCTCGACGCCTTCCAACGTATCCAGCTGCGATGCCAGCACCTCATCGATACGCCCGGTGTGCCAGCGCACGCCGGGCAGCGCCTCGAGCGCGGCCTCCGGGGTTTCGACCACAGCGTGAAAACGAACGTTCGCATACGCCTGGGCCCATTCCCGCGCCTGGGTTTCAGCATAGAGATCGCGGCGCTCGCGCACGGCCCACCAGATCGAGATGTCCCGTTCGGGATTCTCGGTCAGGGCGGCTTCGACGATGGCCTTGAGCTGGGCAAAGCCGGTACCGGCGGCGATCAGCAGCAGCGGCTCCGAACGGCCTGCAGGTAGCGTGCACTCGCCGCTGGGCAGCCGGACCGACAGCCGATTGCGATGGGTCAGCAGCTCCCGCAGGCGCGCCGAGTGGGTGCGTTCCGGCCAATGCTGAATGTGCAGCTCCAGACGGCCGTCGCCGGTTTCGGCGCAGGCGATCGAGAACGGCACCCAGGTCTCTTCATGCAATTCCAGTTCGAGATACTGCCCGGGCGCATGGGCAATCGCCTCGGCACGCCCTTCGAGCACGACCCGGAACACATCGGGCGTCAGATCCTCGACGGTTTCCACCTGGCAGGTCAACGTTCTGACCGTCATGTTCACCTCATCGTTTGCCGTCATGCCGCACCGCCGTCCGAGGGTTTTCCGGTTCGCGCCTGTGGTGGCGCGATATCGATACCATAGCTTTCCCAGCGCTCGTCGACCCGCGATTTGATCGCCGGATCCATGACGATGGGTTCTCCCCACTCCCGTGTCGTCTCGCCGGGCCACTTGTTGGTCGCATCCAGCCCCATCTTCGAGCCCAGCCCCGCCGTCGGCGAGGCGAAGTCGAGATAGTCGATCGGCGTATTCTCCACCATCACCGTATCCCGGGCAGGGTCCATCCGGGTGGTGATCGCCCAGATCACGTCTTCCCAGTTGCGGGCATCGACATCGTCGTCCAGCACGATCACGAACTTGGTGTACATGAACTGGCGCAGGAAGCTCCAGACGCCCATCATGACCCGCTTGGCGTGACCGGGGTATTGCTTCTTCATGGTCACCACCGCCATGCGATAGGAGCATCCTTCCGGCGGCAGATAGAAGTCGACGATCTCGGGAAACTGCTTGCGCAGGATCGGCACGAACACTTCATTGAGCGCCAGCCCCAGCACCGCGGGCTCGTCCGGCGGGCGGCCGGTGTAGGTCGAATGGTAGATCGGATCACGCCGATGGGTGATCCGCTCGACGGTAAAGACGGGAAAGCTTTCGACTTCGTTGTAGTATCCGGTGTGATCGCCATAGGGCCCTTCGGGGGCCATGTCGTCCGGATGGATGAAACCTTCCAGCACGATCTCGCTGGAAGCCGGGACCTGCAGGTCGGCGTGGCCGCATTTGACCAGTTCGGTCCGCGAACCGCGCAGCAGGCCGGCGAAGGCGTACTCGGAGAGCGTGTCCGGCACTGGTGTCACGGCGCCCAGGATGGTCGCCGGGTCGGCCCCCAGCGCCACCGCGACGGGGAAGGGTTCGCCGGGGTGTGTCTGCTGCCATTCGCGAAAATCCAGCGCCCCGCCGCGGTGACTCAGCCAACGCATGATCAATCGATTCTTGCCAAGCTTCTGCTGACGATAGATCCCCAGGTTCTGGCGCGACTTGTGCGGCCCCTTGGTCACCACCAGCGCCCAGGTCACAAGCGGCGCCACGTCGCCCGGCCAGCAGTGCTGAATCGGCAGACGATCGAGATCGACCTCATCGCCTTCGAGCACGACCTGCTGGCACGGCGCCGAACGCAACGTCTTCGGTCCCATGCTCATGACCTGCTTGAAGACCGGCAGCTTCTCCCAGGCATCCTTGAGCCCCTTGGGAGGATCGGGCTCCTTCAGGAAAGCCAGCAGCTTGCCCACCTCGCGCAACGCTTCGACGTTTTCCTGCCCCATGCCCATGGCCACACGCTCTGGAGTGCCGAACAGGTTCCCCAGCACCGGCATGTCGCTGCCCTTGACGTTCTCGAACAGCAGCGCAGGCCCACCGGCTCGCAGCGTGCGATCACAGATCTCGGTGATCTCCAGGTAGGGATCCACCTCCACCGTGACACGCTTCAACTCACCGCGCGCTTCCAGCGCCGCGATGAAGTCCCGCAAATCGTGATATTTCATGGCGTTGCCCGTATCCCTCCCCACTCTTTCCACTACGCCCGGCGGCCCAGAACGCAAAAAGGGCAGCATAACATGCTGCCCTTTATTTTCTGCTTTGACCCAAAGATCTCACGAAGCGTTGAGAGCTGGCTGAGCGAACGAAGATGAGACAAGGCGGAAAATCGCGAGAGCGCGGAGTTTACGGGAGTAAATGAGCAGCTTGAGCGATTTTCCAACGCAGTATCATCGAGTGCAGCCAGCCGGAATCAACGTCTTTTCATGGCTTCGAAGAATTCCAGGTTCGTCTTGGTATCCTTGAGACGATCGATCAGGAATTCCGTCGCGGCCACATCATCCATCGGGTTGAGCAGCTTGCGCAGGATCCACATGCGCTGCATCTCGTCCTCGGAGGCGATCAGATCCTCGCGACGGGTGCCGGAACGGCGAATGTTGAGAGCGGGATAGACGCGGCGCTCGGCCAGCTTGCGGTCCAGGTGGGCTTCCATGTTGCCGGTACCCTTGAACTCCTCGAAGATCACTTCGTCCATCTTCGAGCCAGTATCGACCAGCGCCGTGGCGAGGATGGTCAGGCTGCCGCCCTCTTCGATGTTGCGCGCGGCGCCGAAGAAACGCTTGGGCTTCTCGAGGGCATGAGCGTCGACACCACCGGTCAGCACCTTGCCGGAAGACGGCACTACGGTGTTGTAGGCGCGCGCCAGGCGAGTGATGGAGTCGAGAAGAATGACCACGTCCTTCTTGTGCTCGACCAGACGCTTGGCCTTCTCGATGACCATCTCGGCCACCTGGACGTGACGGGCCGGCGGCTCGTCGAAGGTCGATGCCACGACTTCACCGCGCACCGTCCGTGACATCTCGGTCACCTCTTCCGGGCGCTCGTCGATCAGCAGCACGATCATGTGACATTCGGGATTGTTGCGCGTGATCGAGGTGGCGATGTTCTGCAGCATCAAGGTCTTGCCGGCCTTGGGCGGCGACACGATCAGGCCACGCTGGCCCTTGCCGATCGGCGCGGTGAGATCGATGACCCGCGCGGTGATGTCCTCGGTGGAGCCGTTGCCGATCTCCATCACCATGCGCTCCTGCGGGAACAGCGGCGTCAGGTTCTCGAACAGGATCTTGTGCTTGGCGTTTTCCGGCTTGTCGAAGTTGATCTCGTTGACTTTCAACAGCGCGAAGTAGCGCTCGCCTTCCTTCGGCGGGCGGATCTTGCCGGCAATCGAGTCGCCCTTGCGCAGATTGAAACGGCGAATCTGGGACGGCGAAACGTAGATGTCGTCGGGGCCGGCCAGGTAGGAGGAGTCGGCGCTACGCAGGAAACCGAATCCGTCCTGCAGAATCTCCAGGACGCCATCGCCGTAAATGTCCTCGCCACTCTTTGCGTGTTTTTTCAGGATGGCGAAGATGATGTCCTGCTTGCGTGAACGCGCCAGATTATCGATACCCATTTCGCGGGCGATATCCAGCAGTTCAGGAACGGATTTTTGCTTGAGTTCGGTTAGATTCATGAGTTCTGTCAGAGAAGGCTCGTGTCGCAGGCAATGACTTTTGCCGAGATAGAAAAGAAGGACAAGAGGCGGTCAGTTCAAACGCCGCGCGGCGCGTTCAGTCGTCCCAGGATGTCAGGCATTCGCATGATCTGTTGGCCCAGCGTCGACGCATGTCGGGATGCCGACTGGCCGTGTGACGAAGGTGCCGGGAGAGCGGTTCGATTCGCCTGCCATCTCGCGGAAAGCGTCATCCGAGAGAGTGGTCACTGTCCAAAGATCGGCATTGGCCGAAAATCGGTACTGGGATTGACTGACGACTTGGGGGACCGCGACGCGGTCGAGAAGCATTCGGAACAGGCGAACGTCCAGATGGTAGACAAGCTATCTTCCGAAAGCAAGTATCGATATGGCGATCACCGGCCGCATTATCAAGTGCCCTCGCCTAATGGCGCGCACACTCTTCACCGATCTGCAGCAGTTGCTGTTCCGACAACGCGCCGACACGCGTCAGCCTGGGTTCGCCGTCGACGAACAGGATCAGTGTCGGCGTTCCCTTGACACCGTAGCGCTCGGCCAGCGCCGGCTCTCGGTCGACATCCACGACCGCCACCGGCAGCGCACGAATCGACTCCTGCGAAGCCGAAGCGAGCCGGGACAGCAGGGTTTCACATGGCTGGCACCAATCGGCAACGAAGATCGCCAACCAGGGTGATTCCGCTTCTTCGCGCTGACGCTCGAAACTCTCGCTGTCCAGATGGCGCCGCTGTGGCTGCATGGGTTCGATTCTCGATGGGTAGTGCCAGTGCCGCCAGCATGCCTGTCGCCTCGGCGATTGACAAGGCCGCGCCCCCACCGCAATCTTGAGGCACCCGACGCGCTGGACTCCCACCTACCCGAACATGATTCGATGTCGGGATGCTCAGCGCTCGCCCGTCTACTGCCAGCTTTCGAGGACGCCACGCCATGAGCGGGAATTCGACCGCCGAAGACGCGACGCGCCGTCTGGCCGCCATCGATCTCGGTTCCAACAGCTTCCATCTGTTGGTCGCCAATTATCAGCACGGCCAACTCCAGGTCGTCGCCAAGATGGGCGAGAAAGTACAGCTTGCCGCTGGCCTCGATGCTGACGAAAATTTTACCGAAGCCGCCATGGATCGAGCGCTCGGCTGCCTCGAGCGCTTCGCCCCTTTTCTCGAAGGCGTCTCGCCCGCCGACCTGCGTATCGTCGGCACCAATGCCCTTCGCGCAGCCCATAACGCCCAGGCGTTGATCGAGCGTGCCGAAGCGCTGATCGGCCACTCCATCGAGATCATCGGCGGCCGCGAAGAGGCGCGCCTGATCTATCTCGGCGCCGCTCATGCGCTGGCCGAAGTACACGGCAGGCGCCTGATCGTCGATATCGGCGGCGGTTCCACCGAGTTCATCATCGGTGAGGACTTCGAACCGCAGGCGCTGGAGAGCCTCCATATGGGCTGCGTGGCCTATACCGGCGCTTTTTTCACCGACGGCGAGCTCAGCGAAAAGCGATTCCGGCGTGCCGAGATGGCCGCGCTTTCCGAACTGGCCAACATTCAGCGGCATTACCGCCAGTTGGGATGGCAGGACCCGATCGGCTCCAGTGGCACGATCAAGGCCGCGGCAGCGGTCATCGCTGCCCGAGGCGATGGCGACGCCACGCTGATCGAACGTGAAGCCTTGATGAAACTGCGCAAGAAGCTGATCGGCTTCGGCCATCTGGACAAGGTCGCGATGGAAGGCCTCAAGGAGGATCGGGCGCGGGTCTTCCCGGCCGGCGTTGCCATCCTCTGTGCGGTCTTCGAAGCCTTCGACCTGGAACGCATGCGCTATTCCGACGGCGCGCTGCGCGAAGGCGTGCTGTTCGACCTGATCGGACGCAACACTCCCGAGGATTCCCGCCGCCACAGCGTCGACCTGCTGATGCGGCGCTACAGCGTCGAGACGGCCCATGCCGAGAATGTGGCAGAGACCGCCATGGCCGCATTCGATCAGGTCCGGGACGCCTGGGCGCTCGGCGAAGAGCAGAGACTGTTCCTTTACTGGGCAGCCCAAGTGCATGAAATCGGTCTGGCGATCTCCCACAGCCAGTTTCATCGCCACGGCGCCTATCTCATCGAACACTCCGACCTGACCGGCTTCTCCCGCCCCGAACAGCAGGCACTGGCGTTTCTGGTACGCGCCCACCGGCGCAAATTCGCCCAGAAGGAGCTGGAGGCGCTGCCCAGTGCCGTGCAGGCGACCTACCAACGACTGGCCCGTCTGCTCCGGCTCGCCGTGATGCTCAACCACGCCCGACCGGAACAGGCGATCACCGACTTCCGTCTCGCCAACGACGGCGACACCCTGCATCTCACGCTGCCGGAAACCCGGCATCAGGCGCTGCTGCTCAACGATCTGGAACAGGAAGCGGCCTACCAGAAGGCTGCGGGGCTGACGTTGAACTACGACCGTTGAGCTACGACCGTTGAACTACGACCGTTGAACTACGACGCCTGAGACCAGCCTTCCGCCGACAACACGCCGAGCACGGCTACCAGCTCGTCGCCGTGCCACACCAGCGGCAGCCGGTCTCGCTGCCAAGGCGGGATGCCCGATTCCTGCAGCAGACGCTTGAGATCGCGACTGCCACGCCCCGCCAGCCGCAGGCTTTCGCCCCCCTGACGCAGGCCGACCCGCAGCGATGGCGTGCCAGTCCCGTGCAGTCGATGGAGGCTCACGCAGTGCACGCCCCAGGGAGTGACGAGCGGCGACTGCCCGTTCCACGCCGCCTGCCACGTGGGATCCACTGGCGACAGCGGCGCCATCAGATAGAGATGATGCCGCCAGACCCGCGCCTCGCCGCCCGGCCAATGAATGACCGGCAGGCGATCCACGCCCGCCATCGTCAGTTGCCGTTCGAGCTCGATCAGGCGCGCAGCCGGCGGCGCGGGGATGCCCAGACGTTCGAGCGCATGACGGATCAGCAGGCGACGGCGAGAAGGGCGTAGCGCGGCCAGTGTCGCCAGCCGCAATCGACCGGGATCGCCCCCGGCTTGGTCCAGATCGATCGCCGCCAGCTCAGCCAGCAGTTCGTCGGCTTCCTGCAGCCACTCGGCACTCTGCCCGAATGCCCCGGCCACATCCGGCCAACGCTCTCGCAAGGGCGGCACCACGCGATGGCGCAGGTAGTTTCGATCGAACGCCAGGTCAGTATTGGTCGGGTCTTCGGACCACTCGAGCCCACGCTGCTGCGCTTCTGCCAGCAAGACCGACCGGGCGAGGCTCAACCAGGGCCGCTCGATCTGAAAGCCTCGCCACTCGCGCCGGGAAGGCATGCCGGCCAGCCCCCGCACGCCGCTACCGCGCAGTGCGGCCAGCAGAAAGGTCTCGACCTGATCGTCCGCATGTTGTGCCAGCCACAGGCGGTCACCCGGCGAAAGATGCGCCGCAAAAGCCTGGTAGCGGGCCTCCCGAGCGGCCGCCTCGATCCCCTGCCCCGCGGCGTCGACCCGGACCGAAGCCACCGTCAACAGCACGGCCAGCGAATCGCACAGCTCGCGGCAAGTCGTCTCGAAGCCGCCCGCCGCCGCCTGCAGACCATGATTGACGTGAATCGCGCGCAACTCGACCCCGGCCTTGCGCGCCAGCGGCGCCGCCACACTCAATAGCAAGGAAGAGTCGAGACCGCCGGAAAGCGCCACCCAGACGACACGCCCCGGCACATGGCGTGCCAGGGCGTTATCAATGAGAGCTTCTAGAGAATGCTGCAACGCAAGGCTCCTGAACGCTCGACCTTTCGACAAAATCCCATACCGCCGCGTGACCGTGCGAGCGATACTCAGACAAGGCGAGCGCGATCGAGGGCGCGCAGTGTAGTTCACTACATGAGCAGACCGAGTGAGCGCTCAACGCCGTATGAGTGAGCGCAGCCGGTCATCTTCACGAAGGGGCGCCGTAGCTCATCAGACGTTGATACCTTCGCTCCAAAAGACTTTCGGTATCCATCGCCCGCAGCCGATCGAGGCTATCCGTCAACGCTTCCTTGACCTGATTGGCGGTCTTGCGCGGATTGCGATGCGCGCCGCCCAGCGGCTCTTCGATCAGTGAATCGACAAAGCCGAGCTCTTTCAGGCGCGAGGCGGTAATGCCCATGGCCTGAGCGGCTTCGGAGGCCTTCTCGGCGCTCTTCCAGAGAATCGAGGCACACCCTTCCGGCGAAATCACCGAATAGGTGGAGTATTGCAGCATCTGCAGTTCGTCGCAGACGCCGATGGCCAAGGCGCCGCCTGAACCGCCTTCGCCGATGACCGTGGCGACGATAGGCGTCTTCAGGCGCGACATGACGGCAAGGTTGTAGGCGATCGCTTCCGACTGGCCACGCTCCTCGGCATCGATGCCGGGATAGGCGCCAGGGGTGTCGATGAACGTCAGTACCGGCATCTTGAAGCGCTCGGCCATCTCCATCAGACGACACGCCTTGCGATACCCTTCGGGGCGCGGCATGCCGAAGTTGCGGCGTACCTTCTCCTTGACGTCGCGCCCTTTCTGATGGCCGATGACCATTACCGGCTTGTCGTCGAGACGTGCCACGCCACCCACCAGAGCGGCATCGTCGGCGAAATTGCGATCGCCGTGCATCTCGTCGAAATCGGTGAAGATGCTGTCCAGGTAGTCGAGCGTGTAGGGACGCTGCGGATGGCGCGACAGCTGCGTCACCTGCCAGGCGGTCAGGTCACGAAAGATCTGCTCGGTGAGTTTACGGCTTTTCTCTTCGAGCTTACCGATCTCGTCACTCAGGCTGATGCGGCTATCGTTGCCGACCAGTCGCAGCTCTTCGATCTTGGCCTGGAGTTCGGCAATCGGTTGTTCAAAGTCTAGATAATTGGGATTCATAGAGCTTCTACTGTGTGATCCTGGCAAGCTTCGGTGTCTGAATACGAGCGAAACACGGGCGACTGGCGTGCCGCGAAACGGATTATTATCGCACCTCCACGAGTGTTAGCAAGGAGGCGCCCTGCTTCGGCGGGTCAGCCACCTCGATAGCGTAGCGCAACCTTTTCATAACCCTCGACTTCGCGCAGGGCCATCATCAACTCGTCGCTGGGCGAGACTTTCCACGTCTCCGCAAGCTCGAAGCAGCCACTGGCCTTGGCGTTACGATAACGCACGCGGACCGGCAGGCCCGATTCGCTCAGCCATGGCGACAGGCTATCGTGCAGCGAACGCGAGAACTGGCCGTTGAGACGCCCGCCATCCACCGAAAGCTCCACCGCCTCGCCGAAGCGGGCACGAGCATCGGCCATCAGGGTGACGTCCTTGCTGCGCAGACGCAAACCGCCGGAATAGTCGTCACTGGAGACTTCGCCTTCGATGATCAGCACCTGGTCGGCGGTCAGTTTCCCGCGGACCTGATCGAACAGTTCACCGAACAGCGAGGCCTCGATGCGCCCGGTGCGATCATCGAGAGTGACGAACGCCATGGTGTCGCCACGCTTCGACTTCATGGTCCGCATCGCCACGACCAGCCCGGCGACCCGCTGCGGTTCGCGAGAAGGCTTGAGGTCGACGATGCGCGTCGCCACGAAGCGCTTGAGCTCGTGCTCGTATTCGTCGATCGGATGACCGGTCAGGTAGAGCCCGAGCGTGTCCTTCTCGCCGGCCAGGCGCTCCTTGTCGCTCCACTCGCGCGCGTGGCGGTAGTCGGCGTAGATATCCTCATGGTCGTCGGCGTCGGCAAAGGCCTCGCCGAACATGTCCATCATGCCCAGGTTCTGGTTGGTCTGGTTCTGCGACGCGGCCTTGATCGCCGCGTCCAGCGACGCCGCCAGCACTGCGCGGGATGGTCCGAGCGTATCCAGCGCGCCGGAGCGAATCAGTGCTTCGAGGGTGCGCTTGTTCATGCGCTTGCCATCGATACGCCGGCAGAAATCGAACAGGTCCGAGAACTCGCCATCCGCTTCGCGCGCTTCGACGATGGCACCGATCGGCCCTTCGCCGACGCCACGGATCGCGCCCAGCCCGTAGACGACCTGGCCGCCTTCGTCGACGGTGAACTTGTAGGCTCCCACGTTGACGTTGGGCGGCGTTACCGTCAGCCCGATATGACGGCACTCCTCGATCAGCGGCACCACCTTGTCGAGGTTGTCCATCTCGGTCGACAGTACCGCTGCCATGAAAGGCGCCGGATAGTGCGCCTTGAGCCAGGCGGTCTGGTACGACACCAGGCCGTAGGCGGCCGAGTGGGACTTGTTGAAGCCGTAGCCGGCGAATTTTTCCACCAGATCGAACAGGTTGCCGGCCAAGTCCTTGTCGATGCCGTTGGCCGCACACCCTTCCATGAAGCCGGCGCGCTGCTTGGCCATCTCCTCGGGCTTCTTCTTGCCCATGGCGCGCCGCAGCATGTCCGCCTGGCCCAGGGTGTAGCCGGCTAGCACCTGGGCGATCTGCATGACCTGTTCCTGATACAGGATGATGCCGTAGGTCGGCTCCAGTACCGGCTTGAGCAGTTCATGCTGGTAATCCGCGCTGGGATAGGCGAGCTCGGCACGGCCATGCTTGCGGTTGATGAAGTCGTCGACCATGCCGGACTGCAAAGGCCCCGGGCGGAACAGCGCCACCAGCGCGATCATGTCCTCCAGCGAATCCGGCTGCAGGCGCTTGATCAGCTCCTTCATGCCGCGGGATTCGAGCTGGAACACCGCCGTGGTCTCGGCCTTCTTGAGCATGTCGAAGGTCTTGGCGTCGTCCAGCGGAATGGTGCTGATGTCGAGCGGGCCGACCCCGTCGCGGGCGCGCACTACGTCCACCATCTCCAGCGCCCAGTCGATGATCGTCAGCGTGCGCAGACCGAGGAAGTCGAACTTGACCAACCCGGCATCCTCGACATCGTTCTTGTCGAACTGTACCACCAGGCCGGAGCCGTTCTCCTCGCACAAAAGCGGCGAGAAATCGGTCAGCTTGGTTGGCGCGATGACCACGCCCCCGGCGTGCTTGCCGGTGCCGCGCGTGATGCCCTCGAGCTTGAGCGCCATCTCCCAGATTTCGGCAGCCTCTTCGTCGTACTCGAGATACTCCTTGAGCTGCGGCTCCTGCTCGATCGCCTTGGCCAGCGTCATGCCGACCTCGAACGGAATCAGTTTGGAGAGCTTGTCGCCCATCGAATACGGCTTGCCCTGGGCACGTGCCACGTCGCGCACCACCGCCTTGGCGGCCATGGTGCCGAAGGTGACGATCTGCGATACCGCGTTGCGGCCGTAGCGATCGGCCACGTAGTCGATGACCCGATCCCGTTTCTCCATGCAGAAGTCGACGTCGAAGTCGGGCATGGAGACACGCTCCGGGTTCAGGAAGCGTTCGAACAGCAGGTCGTATTCCAGCGGATCGAGATCGGTGATCTTGAGCACATAGGCCACCAGCGAACCGGCGCCCGACCCTCGTCCGGGGCCGACAGGGATGTCGTTGTCCTTGGCCCACTGGATGAAGTCCATCACGATCAGGAAGTAACCGGGGAACCCCATCTTGAGGATGATATCGAGCTCGAAGTCGAGCCGCTGGCGATAGGCGGGCTCGTGCTCGGCCAGCGATCGCTCCGGGTAGATCGGGGTATCGCCGCCGAACAGCTGATTGAGACGATCGGTGAGACCATCGTGGGAGATCTTGCGGAAGAACTCGTCCTGGGTCATCCCTTCCGGGATCGGGTATTCCGGCAGGAAGATCTCGCCCAGGCGCACGCTGGCGCTACAGCGCGCCGCGATCATCACGCTGTTCTCGAGCGCCTCGGGGATGTCGGCGAAGAGCTCGGCCATCTCTTCGGGCGTCTTCAGATACTGCTCTTCGCTGTAGCGCCGCTCGCGCCTGGGGTCTTCCAGCGCCTTGCCTTCACCGATCGAGACCCGCGTTTCGTGGGCCCAGAAATCCTCGCGCTCGAGGAAACGGACGTCGTTGGTCGCCACCACCGGTACGCCGCTTTCACTGGCCAGCCGCACGGAGTGGTGCACGCACTCCTCGTCGTACTGGCGGCCGGTACGCTGCAGCTCCAGATAGAAGCGGCCAGGGAAGTGCTGCTGCCACTCCGCCAGCAGCTGGCGTGCCGTGTCGACGTGCTCGGCGATCAGAAACCGGCCGATCTCCCCTTCCCGGGCGCCGGACAGCGCGATCAGCCCTTCGCTCTGTTCGAAGACCCAGGCCTTGTCGAGGATCGCCATGTTCTGGCGCTGACCTTCGGTCCAGGCGCGCGAGATCAGCTCGGTCAGGTTGCGATAGCCGGTATCGTTCATCGCCAGCAGCGTCAAACGATAGGGATGGCTTTCGTCGTGCGTGTTGTGCAGCCACAGGTCGGCGCCGATGATCGGCTTCAACCCGGCGCCCTGGGCCGCCTTGTAGATCTTGACCAGGCCGAACAGGTTGGTGTCGTCGGTCACGGTGACCGCCGGCATGCCGGCCTCGGCCGTTGCCTTGATCAGCGGCTTGAGCCGGACCAGGCCATCGACGAGGGAGTATTCGCTGTGGACACGAAGATGAACGAAGGGTGTTGTCATGACGAACTCGAGTCAGGCGGCGAATGAATTCCGGCTTGAGCAGAGCATCAGCATGCCCAAAGCCGCGACGGCTCACAATGGTCGATCGATCCGATTCTTGACTTGCCTTCAGATCAGAACCAGTTGCTCGCGCACGGGAGCGAAGGAGCGGCGATGTTCCTCGAGCGGCCCCCATCGAACCAGCGCCTCGAGATGCTCGGGCGTCGAATAGCCCTTGTGGCGGGCGAAACCGTACTGCGGATAACGCGCGTCGAGCGCGACCATTTGTGCGTCGCGGGCCACCTTGGCCAGAATCGATGCCGCGCTGATCGCAGGGTGACGAAGGTCGCCCTTGACCACGGCCTGCCCCGGGCACGCATGTCCCGGCAGCCGGTTGCCATCCACCAGCAGGTATTCGGCCGGTGTCGGCAGCGCATCGATGGCACGACGCATCGCCAGATGCGTGGCGTGGTAGATATTGAGCGAATCGATCTCCTGCGGCGTGGCTTCACCAATGGCGAAGGCCAGCGCACATTCCCGGATCTGCCGATCGAAGGCTTCGCGCCGTGCCGCGCTCAGGCATTTGGAATCGGTCAGCCCGTCGATCGGGCAATCAGGATCCAGGATCACGGCGGCAGCGACCACCGAGCCGATCAGCGGCCCTCGCCCGACCTCGTCGACACCGGCAATCAGATGCCCGTCGTACTCGATGACGATGTCCGGCCAGGCGGAAATCGGAGACTTCGATGACATGACTTCTCTCGTCAGACCTTTCCAGTTTCGGGATCCAGTGCCTCATGCTCGACCAGCGAGGTGACGGCCGTGGCGGCTCGCTCGCTGGCACCGCGCTGGAGTTCGGCGTGGAGTGCCGCGAAGCGCTGTTCGAGCGTCGAGCGCGCCTGTTCATTCTCGAACCACGGCAACAGCGTCTCGACCAGCGCGTCGGCGGTCACGGCATCCTGGATCAGCTCCGGCACCAGCGTTTCCTGCGCGATCAGATTCGGCAACGAGATCCAGCGTGTCTTGACCATCCGCCTGGCCAGCCAGTAGGTCGCCGGTGCCATGCGATAGGCAACCACCATGGGACGATGACACAACATGGTTTCCAATGCTGCCGTACCGGAGGTCAGCAACACGGCATCGGACGCGGTCATCACCTCACGTGAACGCCCTTCGACGACGACGGTATGAGCTGCCAGCTCCGGAAACCGTTCGAGCAGAGCCTCGAGCTCCTGCCGACGCTCCGGCGAGGCCGCGGGGATCGCTACCTGCAGCGCGCCAAGGCGTTCACGTAACGCGGACGCCGTCCGCAGGAAGATCTCTCCCTGAAAGCGAATCTCATTGCCGCGAGAACCCGGCAGTACGGCCAGGGTCGGCACATCGAGCGCCAGCCCGAGCGCCTGCCGCGCCGATGCCCGGTCGTTGACCAGGGGCAGTTCGTCGGCCAGCGGATGACCGACATAAGCGACCGGCACATGGTGATCGGCGTAGAAATCCGCCTCGAATGGCAGAAAGGTCAACATGCCATCGACCGCCTTGGCGATCTTCTTGACCCGCCCTTGGCGCCAGGCCCAGACCGACGGACTGACGTAGTGTGCCGTACGGATGCCCTGGTCGTGCAGCTGACGCTCGAGTCCGATATTGAAGTCCGGGGCGTCGATGCCCACCATGATATCCGGCCGCCACGCCAGGGCATCGCGCTTGAGGTGACGACGCACCTTGATCAGGCCCGGCAGATGCTTCAACACCTCGACCAGGCCCATGACCGACAAGGTTTCCAGTGGATAGAGCGACTCGAGCCCCTGCGCCTGCATCCGCGGACCGCCAATGCCTCTGAAAGCGATCTGCGGATGGCGGCGCTTGAGCGCCTGCATCAGGCCGGCGCCGAGAATATCCCCCGAGAGTTCGCCCGCGACGAGATAGACGCGCATGCGCCCGCCCTAACGGGTGATGCCACGTTGAGAGGCTTTCAGCGAATCGACGAAGCGGCGCGTCTCGTCGAGCGAGAAGCGGCTTTCGATTTCGCCGATGGCCTGCTCGAGCGTCAGACCCTTGCGGTAGACCAGACGATAGCATTCGCCCAGCGCCCGCACCGCTTCCGCCGAGAAACCGCGACGCTTCAAGCCAATGGAGTTCAGGCCATGCGCCGCGGCAGGGTTACCGTTGACCATGACGAACGCGGGAATATCCTTGGTGATGATCGATCCACCGCCCGCCATGGCATGCTCGCCCATGTTGGCAAACTGGTGAATGGCCGAGAGCCCGCCCATGATGGCGAAGTCACCCAGCGTCACATGACCGGCCAGCGTGGCCTGGTTGGCGAGAATGCAATCGTTGCCGATCAGGCAATCATGGCCCACGTGAGAGTACGCCATGAACAGGTTACGGTTGCCGATGGTGGTCACGCCGCGATCCTGGATGGTGCCGCGGTGAATCGTCACGCTCTCGCGAACGACGTTATCGTCGCCCATCTCGAGCCGTGTCGCCTCACCGGCGTACTTCTTGTCCTGGCACTCTTCTCCGACCGACGCGAACTGGAAGATCCGGTTACGCTTGCCGATTCGAGTCGGCCCCTTGATCACCACGTGCGGTCCGATCACGCAGCCGGCGTCGATTTCGACGTCGGGTCCGATCACGCTGAAGGGACCGACTTCGACGTCATCGGCCAGTCGGGCGGAGGGATCGACGATGGCGGAGGGATGAATCAAGCGACTTTCCTCTCGGCACAGATGATTTCGGCTTCGCAGGCCAACTCGCCATCGACCGTGGCTCGGCAGGCAAACTTCCAGATGCCTCGCTTGCCCTTGATGACATTGGCCTCGAGACGCAGTTGGTCTCCCGGCATGACCGGACGCTTGAAGCGTACGTTATCGCTGCCGACGAGATAATAGACGTAGCCGTCGGCTGGCAGCTTGTTGACCGTCTTGAAGCCAAGGATGCCGCAAGCCTGCGCCATCGCTTCGATGATCAACACTCCGGGCATGATCGGATGATGAGGGAAATGGCCGTTGAAGAAAGGTTCGTTGATGCTGACGTTCTTGTACGCCACGATCGATTCGCCCAGCGTGATCTCCATCACGCGATCTACCAGTAAAAACGGATAACGATGCGGTAGATATTCGCGAATCTGGTTGATGTCCATGATCATCAATACAACCTCTGAAATAACGAAATGCCTGCCCCTACTCTTTGACCAAGGGCAGGCACAGGGCGGTAAGACAGCATTCACCCGTGTGGGCGGGCATTATACAGGCGCACCGGGCGACTGCCAGCTTCGGGGATGTGATCGAAATGGCCCGGAAAGACTTCCCCGGATCCATCAGAGAACCCTCAGGCGTCGCGGATATCACGCTCGAGACGGGTCAATCGCTTGGCGATCTGGTCGAGCTGCTTGAAACGTACCGCGTTCTTGCGCCACTGACTATTCGACATCGAACCGGTGCCGGAAGAGTAGACACCAGGCTCCAGGATCGAGTTCGTGACCAGGCTCATGCCGGTCACCTGGACGCCATCGGCCAGCGTCAGATGGCCGGAAAGCCCGACCCCGCCGCCCAGCAGACAGTGACGGCCGACCTTGGTGGAACCGGCGATACCGACACACCCTGCCAGCGCACTGTGATCGCCGATCTGCACGTTGTGGGCGATCTGGACCTGAGAGTCGATCTTGACCCCATTGCCGATCCGCGTGTCGCCCAGCGCCCCACGATCGATACTCGAGCAGCTGCCGACTTCGACATCGTCGCCCAGAATGACGCCACCCAGCTGGGCGATCTTTTCCCACTGCTTGCCGTCGTGGGCGAATCCGAACCCGTCAGCGCCGATGACACAGCCGCTGTGCAGAATGGCGCGCTCACCGATGACCACACCGTGATAAAGCGTCACGTTGGCATGCAGCCGGGAGCCACGACCGATCGTGGTATCGGCGCCAATGAAGCACCCTGCGCCGATGACGCAGTCATCAGCAAGGACGACGCCGGCTTCGATGACACAATGAGCGCCAATTTCGACGCCTTCGCCGAGGGTCGCCTCGGGCGATATCACCACCGTCGCATGCACGCCTCGAGAGGCCTGGTTGACCAGCGGATCGAACAGCCGCGACAGCTTGGCGTAGCCCAGATAGGGGTTGTCCAGTTCCAGTCGCGGACAGGGACAACTGTCGCCATGAGCCGGATTGACCAGTACGGCACCGGCACGGGTCGTGGACAGATACTTCAGATAAGCCCGATTGGCGAGAAATGCCAGATCCGCCGGACCGGCATCGGTCAGCGTCGACAGCCCGCTGACACGCAGGTTCGCGTCACCGACCACGCGAGCGTCGATCCGCTCGGCGAGTTCGCCAAGCGTGTAAGAGGTAGAAGCATCTCTCTTCATGAACGGGCGCCGGTTTGAACCATTAGTTGAGCGAATTGAAGATCTTCGTGACTTCGGAGGTAATATCGAGGCTGTCACCCGAATAGACCACGGCATCACGATCCACGACCATATCCAGATCGTGCTCGTCGACGACCTTCTGAATCGCCTGATCGAGCTTGGGCTTGGCGCTCTTCAGGTACTGCTGCTCGGCCTGCTGCTGCGCCTGGGAAATCTGGCCCCGCAGCTGCTGGAACTGGCCGCCCTTCTGGCGCAGCTGCTGGGTGACCGAGTTCCGCTCGGACTCGGACATCACGTCCCCATCCTTCTGCAGACGCTGCTGCAGCTGTTGCAGCTCCTGGCTCAACGACTGGGCCTGCTGCTGCTGAGCACTGATCCGGTTTTTCAGCTGATTCATCGATGCCTGGGCGGAATCGGAAGACATCAGTGCCTCACGCCAATCGAGCACGCCCACTTCCGTCGCCATCGCCGGTACGGAAACCATCGTCAGCAAACCGAGCCCGAGAACTCCTGCTATCTTGCGCATACGGCATCTCCTTGAAACTAGACAGACCAGCTGTCTGAAAATCGGTCTGGACTCACGACGCCGCCAGGACGCCGTGAATCCAGGACGTGATATTAGAACGTCTGACCCAGCGAGAACTGGAACACCTGCGGGTCGTCGCCGTCCTTCTCGTTCAGCGGCTTGGCCACGCTGAACGTCAGCGGCCCGACCGGCGTCAGCCAGGAAAGCCCCAGGCCCACGCTGTAGCGCAGGTCATCGAGATTGACGCCGCTCTCACAGCTCGATGTATAGCCATCCGGGACGGCGTAGCAGTCGGTCAGATAAGTATTACCGCCATCGAGGAAAATGCTGGTCTGCAGCGAGCGGCGATCCTCGATCCACGGGAACGGATAGATCAACTCGGCAGACCCTTCGACCAGAACGTTGCCGCCCAGCGTATCGTCGTCGCCATCGCCACGCTCCGTCGTCTTCGGCCCCAGCGTGTTGCCGGTATAGCCGCGCACCGAACCCAGGCCGCCCGAGTAGAAGTTCTCGTAGAACGGATAGGGATCGTTGGAGCCGAGCGTATCGGCATAGCCCAGGTTACTGCTGAATTTGAGCGACCAGTCGGGATTGAGTTCGAACAGCTTCTGACCACGGTAGCGCAGCTTGTAATACTCCGCATCCGACCCGGGCAGAGCGGTTTCCAGCGAGACCCGCTGGTAGCTGCCGGCCGTCGGCATGATCCCGCGGTTCAGGTTGTTGCGGGTCCAGCTGGCCGTCAGCTTGTAGTTGAAGAAGTCCTCGCCCTGATCGTCGGTGTACTGGACGATCTCTGCCGGCGTGTCGTCGTAGGTATCGATCGACAGATTCTCGAGCCCGACACCGAAGTTCAGACGTGACAGATCGTTGATCGGATACCCGAAGTTGATGTTGCCGCCGTAGGAGTCGGTCGAGTAGGTCGAGATGTCGGAATCTTCGTAATCGGTCTCGCGATAGAAAACGTTATAGCCGCGCGAGATACCGTCGAGCGTCCAGTACGGGTCGGTGAAGCCGAAGTTGATGTTGGTGAACGTGTCGCTTCGCTGCGCACCGATGTTGACCCGGTTACCCGTCCCCAGGAAGTTGCTCTGGGACAGCGCCGCGCCGTAGATGACCCCGGCCGTCTGAGAGAAGCCGACGCTTGCGGAAATGGAACCGGAGGGCTGCTCCTGAACATTGTAGGTCACGTCCAGCTGATCCGGCTCGCCGGCCACCGGCCGGGTGTCCACGTCCACCTGCTTGAAGAACCCGAGCCGCTCGAGACGCTGACGCGACTGCGAAATCTGATCGGTCGAGGCTGGCGCCCCTTCCATCTGGACCATTTCACGACGCAGCACTTCGTCCTGGGTCGTGGTGTTGCCTTCGAAGTTGATACGGCGAACGTACGCACGGCGGCCTGGATCGACACGGAAGGTGATGTCCACGGTGTCGCCCGCTTCGTCCACGGTCGGCACCGCCTGGATGTCGGCGAAGGCAAAGCCCTCGGCACCGAGTTTCTGACGTAGCGCTTCCGAGGATTCGGTCAGCTTGCTCTGGGAGAAATATTCACCCGACTTGGCCGTCACCAGCGAGCGCGCCGTCGACTCGTCGATCTTCAGATCACCATCGAAGCTGATCTCGTCGAGCTTGTAGCGCTTGCCTTCATCGACATTGATGGTGACGAAGATCCGCGACTTGTCAGGGCTGATCGACACCTGGGTCGAGGTGATCGCGAAGTTGACGTAACCGCGATCGAGATACCAGGAACGCAGCGTCTCCAGGTCGCCAGACAGCGCTTCACGGGAATATTCGTCATCGGAGAACCAGCCGAAGAACCAGCCCGGCTTGTCCTCGAGCTGGAACAGATCGCTCAGGGTATCGTCGTCATAGGCTTCGTTGCCGACGACGTTGATCTGGCGAATCTTCGCCACTTCCCCCTCGTTGATATCGATGTTGACGCGAACCCGGTTACGCTCGAGCTGTTCGACCGAAGTCTTGATGTTCGAGCTGTAACGCCCCTGAGACTGATAGAGCCGTTCGAGTTCTCGCTGCATCTCCTCCAGCGTTGAACGCTGCAGCACCTGACCTTCGGCCAAGCCGGCGTCGGTCAGCCCCTTGCGCAGGTCATCGTCGGAAATCTGCGAGTTGCCTTCGATATTGATCTCGGCAATGGATGGCCGCTCGACCACGTTGACGATCAGCACGTCGTTATCGCGGGACAATCGAATGTCATCGAACAACCCGGTGTCGAACAGCTGCTGGGCAGCCTCGCCCAGCTGTTGCTCATCGACCGTCTGGTCGGCGCTAACGGGGAAAGCGTTGAAAACGGATGCGGCCGAGACGCGCTGCAGCCCCTCTACACGAATATCCGAAATCTCAAAAGGTGCCGCCAGCGCAACGGGAGAGCTGGCCAGCAGTAGTCCTGCCAATCCGATGGTCTTGAGTTTCATGCAATCAATCGCTTCTGTGGGGTCCGCCCGCGTATCGAACAGGCACCTTATACATTTCTCCCTATGACTGACAAGCTCACGGCTTGCCACTCATGGGGTCTTCCCGTGCGCCGACGTTCTCGGCGCTGACCGCTAACGGCATCCCGTCGCTAGCGTCGCATCAAATCCCTGTCATCACAGTCGCATCAGATCGAAGTAGAGCGCCATCATCATCAGGCACCCGACCAGCGCGACGCCGACGCGCAGACCCAGCGCCTGAGCGGTTTCCGACACCGGCTTGCCGCGAACCAGCTCGATCAGGTAATAGGCCAGATGCCCCCCATCGAGTACCGGGATCGGCAACAGGTTCAGTACCCCCAGGCTGATCGACAGATAAGCCAGGAAGCCGATGAATGTCTCGACCCCGCTGCGTGCCGAATCTCCGGCAATGCGAGCAATGGTGATCGGCCCCGACAGGTTCGAAGGCGATATCCAGCCGACGATCATCTTGCGGATCGAGTCCGCTGTCAGCCAGGTCATCTCGCCCGTCTTGGTCACTGCCTGCCCGATCGCCTCGATCGGACCATAGCGAATCTCGCGGCGATAGGACTCAGGCCACTCGACTGCCTGTGATGCGGCGCCGACGTAACCGATATCCCCACCATCTTCGGCCTGCCTCGACTCGGGTCTCAGCGTGATGCTGCGTGTCACGCCGTCTCGCTCGACATCCAGTGACAGGTCGGCACCGGGATGGCTTCGAACGACGTCGACGAACGCCACCCAATCGGCAACCGGTTCGCCGTCGACGCTGACGATCCGATCGCCCGCTTCCAGTCCGGCACGGCTCGCCGGGCTATCCTCGAGCACGCGCCCCAGCGTTGCCGGAACTTCAGGGCGCCACGGGGTAATGCCGAGTGACGACATCGGCTGCGGCGGATCCTGACGCACCAGCCACTGCTGCACCGGCACGGCATGCGTTCGCGTCGCGCCACCCGAGGGATCACGAGTCGTGAACTGCAGCTCGCCATCGGCGCCGATGGTCGCGATCAGCTGCAGATTGACCTCGTTCCACGATGGTGTCTCGTGGCCCTCGACACTGACGATCTCCTGCCCGCTGCGCAAGCCGCCCTGGAACGCGGGCGAATCCGGCGCCACGTCGCCGATCACCGGCGCTACCGTGGTCGACCCATAAACGAAAAGTGCCCAGTAGGCCACCAGTGCCAACAGGAAATTGGCAATCGGCCCCGCTGCCACGATCGCGATCCGGGCCCAGACGCTCTTGCGATTGAAAGCGCGATCGAGTTCTTCCGGCGCTACCGGCCCCTCGCGTTCGTCGAGCATCTTGACATAACCACCCAACGGAATGGCAGCGATGGCATATTCCGTGCCCTGCCGATCGAAGCGCGACCACAGCGGCTTGCCGAAACCGACCGAGAAACGGAGCACCTTGACGCCACAACGACGGGCCACCCAGAAATGCCCGAACTCGTGAAACGTGATCAGCAGACCGAGTACGACGATGACCGCCAGTACGTTCTGGATCGTATCCATCACGCCCGCCCCTCCTGGAAAGACCGTTGACGCAGCAAACGCTCGGCCAACTGCCGTGCTCGTGCATCCTCGCACAATACCACGTCGAGCGAATCCGCCGCGCGCACCTCGGTCGCCTCCAGGGTCGCCTGCACCAGACGGGCGATACCCAGGAAAGAGAGCTTTCCATCGAGGAACGCCTGCACCGCCACTTCATTGGCAGCATTGAGACTCGCCGGTGCCGTTCCGCCTGCCGTCATGGCTTCCCGCGCCAGTCGCAGGCAGGGGAAGCGCGCTTCGTCCGGGGCTTCGAAATCGAGCCGGGATACCGCGAACAGATCGAGCGGCTCGACCCCGGCTTCGACCCGCGCCGGCCAGGCCAGACCATAGGCGATCGGTGTCCGCATGTCCGGATTTCCCATCTGCGCCAGCACCGTGCCGTCGACATAACCGACCATCGAATGAACGATGCTTTGTGGATGAACCACCACCTCGACCTGATCGGGTCCCGCATCGAACAGCCAGCAGGCCTCGATCAATTCGAGCCCCTTGTTCATCAAGGTCGCGCTGTCCACCGATATCTTGCGGCCCATCGACCAATTGGGATGAGCACAGGCCTGATCCGGCGTCACCGCCTCCAGAGCCTCCCGCGACCACTCCCGGAACGGCCCGCCCGAGGCGGTCAACAGTAACCGCGACACGCCGTGGCGAGACAACCCGCCACGATGCTGCATAGGAAGACACTGATAGATGGCATTATGTTCCGAGTCGATGGGCAAAAGAGTCGCGCCATGACGCGACACGGCATCCATGAACAGCCCGCCGGACATCACCAGCGCTTCCTTGTTGGCCAGCAGCACGCGCTTGCCGGCTTCCACGGCTGCCAGCGTCGGCAGCAATCCCGCCGCCCCGATGATCGCCGCCATCACCGTATCGGCCTCGGCGGCACGCGCCACGTCCAATAGCGCGGCCTCTCCATGGTCGACATCGACATCACCACGCCCGGCTTCGTGCAACTTCGCTCGCAGCCATTCGGCATCGCTCTCCGTGCCGATCACCGCTCGGGCCGGGGCAAAACGCAAACAGATATCGAGCAGCGACTCGCGCGAACGATGCGCGGTCGCCGCATAGAGTTCGTAAGCGTCGGGGTGTTGAGAGATCACGTCCAGCGTGCTGCGACCGATGGAACCGGTTGCACCCAGCAGGGTGATCTTGCGAGAAGATGAGGGCATCAGCGTGCTATCCCAGCCAGGGGAGGATCAAAGCGAAGAGCGGAACGGCAGCGGTCAGACTATCGATACGGTCGAGAATGCCACCGTGACCCGGTAGCAGACGACTGGAATCCTTCAGGCCACGAAAGCGCTTGAGCATGCTTTCGAGTAGATCCCCGATGACGGAAATGAACGCGACGACCAGCGCCACGGCCAGCAAGGCCAGCGTCTGACGACTGTCGAGCGAGAGCCACGCAGAGTAGATGAAGACCAGGATTGCCACGGCTACCCAGCCACCATAGACGCCTTCCCAGGACTTGCCCGGGCTGACGTGCGGCGCCAGCTTGCGGCGGCCGAAGCGACGACCGGCGAAATACGCGCCGATGTCTGCCACCCAGACCAGCAGCAGCACGAACAGCAGCCACTCGCTACCGTCCTGCCGCAACTGGTAGAGCCCGACCCAACAAGGCAACAGCACCCAGGCTCCCATGCCAAGGCGCAGCGCCGGCGGCTGCCATTGTTCAGTCTTCTGGGGATAGCGCGAAACCCACCAGGCGTTGATCGACCAGCCCATGGCGCCGATCCATAGTGGCCAGCGATCCAGCATCCAATCCGCCCACCAGGCAATCAACAGCAACAGCCCGAGGCCGGCGGTGTAGAGCAGCCGCGACTTGACGTCATCGAACCCGGCGAGACGCGCCCACTCCCACGCCCCAAGTAGCAGCACCAGGGCGGTAAACGTCGCAAAGCCGCCCCCCGACAACCCGAACAGGCCACCGAGTGCCAGAGGCGCCAATACCAGCGCCGTCAGTATGCGCTGCTTAAGCACCCTGGGCCTCGATCTGCTGCTGGCTCATGCCGAAACGACGCTGACGTTGCTGAAACGTCTCGAGCGCTGCATCGAAAGCCGCACCATCGAAATCGGGCCACAGCTCCGGCGCAAACACGAACTCCGCGTAGGCAAGCTGCCATAACAGGAAATTAGAGATTCGTTGCTCCCCACTGGTGCGAATGCACAGATCGATCGGTGGTTCCTGACTCAGGCATATCTCGCGATCCAGCGCCGTCTCGTCGATGGCATCGGGACTCATCACGCCCTCGGCAACCTTGCGCGCCAGGCGCTGTGCGGCGGAAGCGATGTCCCAGCGACCACCGTAATTGGCCGCCACCACGAGATGCATCCCCGTATTGTCGCGGGTCAGTGCTTCGGCACGACTCATCGACTTCTGCAAAGACGACGAGAAACGCTGACGATCGCCAATGATGCTGAGACGAATGTCGTTCTCGTGGAGCTTTTTCACCTCGCGCTTGAGCACCAGCATGAAAAGCTCCATCAGCGCGCTGACCTCGGCCGAGGGCCGGCGCCAGTTTTCACTCGAAAAGGCGAAGAGCGTAAGCGTCTCGATTCGCTGCTCTGCCGCACGTCGAATGACCGCACGCAGCGATTCGACGCCAGCACGATGTCCTTGCGCGCTGGAAAGCCCTCTGGCGCGCGCCCAGCGATTGTTGCCGTCCATGATGATCGCCACGTGGCGAGGCATCGGCGACATCGCTTGAACGTCACGCGACTGCATGTCTGTCATGATAGCTCGCAAGACAGGTGGACAGTGGCGCCCGACCCCTGTCGAGCCCGGGCGCCCCGATCCTCATACCTGCATCAGGTCGTGTTCCTTGGTTTCCAGGAGCCGATCGATTTCAGCGACGTGCTTGTCGGTCAGCTTCTGGATTTCCTCTTCGCCGCGGCGCTCCTCGTCTTCGTTGATCTCCTTGTCCTTGAGCAACGTCTTGAGGTCGCCATTGGCGTCACGGCGTATGCTGCGGATCGCAACGCGCGCATTCTCGGCCTCGGCACGCGCCTGCTTGATATAGTTGCGGCGCGTTTCCTCGGTCAACGGCGGCATCGGAACCCGGATCACGTTGCCCGCCGTGGCAGGATTCAGCCCCAGGTCGGCCATCATGATCGCCTTCTCGACCTTCGGCACCATCGGCCGCTCCCGGGGCGTTACCGCCAGAGTGCGAGCGTCTTCGATCGTGATGTTGGCAACCTGGTTGATCGGCATGTTGCTGCCGTAATACTCCACCATCACCGCATCCAGAATGCTCGGGTGCGCCCGACCGGTACGGATCTTGTGGAAGTTGTTCTGGAGCGCTTCCAGGCTCTTCTTCATGCGCGCGCTAGCGTCTTTCTTGATATCGTCGATCATGTCCTAAACCTCAATCAATCAGCGTGCCTTCTCGCCCACCGACTACCAGATTCAACAGCGCCCCAGGCTTGGTCATGTCGAAGACGCGAACCGGCATGTCATGGTCCCGTACCAGGCAGATGGCGGTCAAATCCATGACGCCAAGCTTCTGGTCCAGCACGTCATCGTAGCCCAAACGCTCGTACTTGACGGCTTCCGGATGCTTGACCGGATCCTTGTCATAGACACCATCGACCTTGGTTGCCTTGACCACCACATTGGCGTCGATCTCGATGCCTCGCAGACAGGCAGCAGAGTCGGTCGTAAAGAAGGGGTTACCCGTACCGGCGGAGAAGATGACCACGTCACCGGACGTGAGATAGCGAATCGCGGTACGCCGATCATAGTGCTCGACGACACCGCTCATGGGGATTGCCGACATCACCCGCGAACGAATGTTGGAGCGCTCCAGCGCATCGCGCATCGCCAGTGCGTTCATCACCGTGGCCAGCATGCCCATATGATCGCCGGTGACCCGTTCCATGCCCGCCGCATGCAACGCCGCACCCCGAAACAGGTTGCCGCCGCCGATCACGATTCCGACCTGAACACCGATGCCCACCAGTTGACCAATTTCCAGCGCCATGCGATCGAGCACCTTGGGATCGATGCCAAAGTCCTGCTCACCGGTCAGCGCTTCACCTGACAACTTCAGCAATATGCGCTTGTACTTTGACTTATCGCCACGTTCAGACTTATCGCCACGCTCGTTGGGCTTGTTGGGTCGATCGATGACTTCAGGCATGACGCTCTCTCCTGGTTTGACGAGTCGGGTTCGGCAGGTCATGACAGATGCACTTCTCATCTGCCGGATACGCGATGGCGTGCGCTTTCGCGCACGCCATCAATGGGGCCAGATCAGACGATGATACCTGACCCTCGGCCCCAGGCATTACAGGAAACTCAGCTGCGACGAGCCTGTTCCATCACTTCCTTGGCGAAGTCGACTTCTTCTTTCTCGATGCCTTCACCGACTTCGAAGCGCGTGAACCCGACGACTTGGCCACCGGCAGCCTTGGCATATGCCGCGACGGTCTGATTCGGATCCTTGACGAACGGCTGCTCGGTCAGGCTGTTTTCTGCCAGGTACTTCTTGAGACGGCCCTGGACCATCTTCTCGGCGATTTCCGCCGGCTTGCCTGCCATATCCGGCTGCGCCAGGATGATCGCCTTCTCGCTGTCCAGCTGCGCCTGCGGCATGTCTTCCGGACGCGCGACGACCGGGTTGATCGCGGCCACGTGCATGGAAATGTCCTTGGCCACTTCCGGGTTGCCACCGTTGAGAACGGTCAGCACGCCGATACGATCACCATGGACGTAGGCACCGACGACGCCGCCTTCCGGTGCTTCAACGACGACCGCACGACGCACGGAGATGTTCTCGCCGATCTTCTGCACCAGCTGGTTGCGGGCGTCTTCCAGTTCACCTTCCATGATCGTGGCGATGTCTTCGGACTTGGTCTCGAAAACCTTGGCCAGAACCTTAGCGGCGAAACCCTTGAAGTTGTCGTCGCGAGAGACGAAGTCGGTTTCCGAATTGACTTCCAGCATCGCGGCGCAGCTGCCGTCTTCGGCGACCTGAGTCAGGATCGCGCCTTCGGCGGCGATACGGCCTGCCTTCTTGGCGGCCTTCAAGCCGGAGTTCTTGCGCAGATCTTCGATCGCACGCTCGATATCACCGTCGGCTTCGGTCAGTGCTTTCTTGCACTCCATCATGCCGAGACCGGTACGCTCACGCAGTTCCTTGACCAGAGAAGCGCTGATAGCTGCCATGTTCTACCCCTGAGAATCGTGTTTCGTCTGACGAGCGGCGCCAAAGCGCACCGCTCCGGGTGTAAGTGTAAAAAGGGGGCTATAAGCCCCCTTTTATCTGCGCCGAGATCGGCAAACGACTGCCACTCTGCGGGAGCATGCTCAGCGCAGACTCGATGCCGCTTCCTTCTTGCTTACTGGGCGGCGTCGCTTGTCTCACTTGTCTCGCTCACCTCGACGAACTCGTCGGGGCGACCTTCCTTCGCTTTGCCGCAGGCATCGGCGATCGCCTGCACATAGATCTGGATGGCACGGATGGAGTCGTCGTTACCCGGAATGACGTAATCGACGCCGTCCGGATTGGAGTTGGTATCGACCACACCGATCACCGGAATGCCCAGCTTGTTGGCTTCGTTGATCGCGATGCGCTCATGATCGACATCGATCACGAACAGCGCATCGGGCAGGCCGCCCATGTCCTTGATGCCGCCGATGGAGCGCTCGAGCTTGTCCTGCTCGCGAGTCGCCATCAGGACTTCTTTCTTGGTCAGCTTCTCGAACGTACCGTCTTCGCGCATGGTTTCGAGTTCGCGCAGACGCTTGATCGACTGACGAATGGTCTTGTAGTTGGTCAACATGCCGCCGAGCCAGCGATGGTTGACGAACGGCTGACCCACACGATTGGCTTCTTCCTTGATGATCTTGCTGGCGGAACGCTTGGTGCCGACGAACAGGATCTTGTTGTTGGAAGAGGCCATCTTCTCGACGACACTCGTCGCTTCCAGCAGTGCCGGCAGCGTGTGCTCGAGGTTGATGATGTGGATCTTGTTACGGGCACCGAAGATGTACTGACCCATTTTCGGGTTCCAGTAACGGGTCTGGTGACCGAAGTGTGCGCCTGCCTTGAGCAGGTCACGCATATTGACTTGTGCCATGATGACTCCTGAAGAATCGGGTTAGGCCTCCACACACCCCATGGATCCGACCGTTCGGCCAAGCCGTCGCGGCACCCGGGACCATGTGTCGGTGCGTGTGTGTTTTTGATGACGTGGCAATCATGGGAAAGCCCCGTCGCTACGGGCTCGACTATCGTGATGGCAACGACATGATGCATATCGCATGCCACTTTGCCTGCCCCGAAGACAGGGCAATTGCAGTCGAGCGCGCGGATTTATACCATAGAACGCACGCAAGATGAAGTCGCCGGTCGTCCAACCCTCTACGCCAGGGAAAGCCACCCATCGACGCCCGCAACGACTCGTCACCCTATCGCCCCTATCGAGAGAGCGCATGAACATTCCACGCAAGACCCCCGAAGAAATCGAGAAAATGCGCGAAGCCGGACGCCAGGCCGCCGCCGTACTGGAAATGATCACGCCCCATGTGCGGGCAGGCGTCAGCACTGGCGAACTCGACAAGCTCTGCGATGACTTCGTGGTCCAGGAACTCGGATCGATCTCCGCCTCGCTCAATTACCACGGCTTTCCCAAGTCTATCTGCACCTCGATCAACCACGTGGTCTGTCACGGCATTCCGGACTTCGACAAGAAGCTCAAGAATGGCGACATCATGAACATCGACGTGACCGTGAAGACACCGGACGGCTACCACGGCGACAGCAGCATGATGTTCGTGATCGGCGACACGATCCAAGGCGAGCGCCTGTGTCGCATCACCCAGGAGAGCCTATATAAAGGTATCGCCGAGGTCCGACCAGGCGTCAAGCTATCGACCATCGCCCGCGTCATCCAGGCACACGCCGAGAAAGCCGGCTACTCGGTGGTGCGCGACTTCTGCGGCCACGGCATCGGCGCCGGTTTCCACGAAGAACCGCAGGTGCTGCACTACGACGGCTATGCTCCGGAGGCCGATGTCGAACTCGCCGAAGGCATGTGCCTGACCATCGAGCCGATGCTCAACGCCGGCGGCTATCGCACCAAGGTCTTGAAGGATGGCTGGACAGCCGTGACCAAGGACAAGAGCCTGTCTGCACAGTGGGAGCATACCCTGCTGGTGACCGCCACTGGCGTGGAAGTCCTGACGGCCCGCTCCGACGAAGACTTCAGCTTCCTGGCGTCCTGATCGACCAGCCAACGCCTCGCCATCGGAGACGCACGTCGCATGCTGCTGCATCACTATCGCTTTCACCCCGACCCGACGCTATTCGATGCAACGGCCTTTCGCGAGACGCTGGCGCGGGATCGTCAACCGATCCCGCTGTTCAAACAGGCCCTCAGGACGATCCGGGAGCGTCTCGACGAGCGCTTCCGCGCCGGTGCCGACGTGCGCGACCTGGTCTACGGTCGCGCCTGGTGCCTGGATCGGTTGCTCGAAATTGCCTGGGAGCGATTCGACTGGCCGGACGACAACGTCGCGCTGCTCGCCGTCGGCGGTTACGGCCGTGGCGAGCTGCACCCCTACTCCGACATCGACCTGCTGCTGCTGCTCGGCACCGACGATGACACGCCGTATCGCGAGTCGCTGACCGGCTTCATTACCTTCCTCTGGGACATCGGACTCGAGATCGGCCAGAGCGTACGCTCGCTCAACGACTGCGAACGCGAGGCCCGGGGCGACATCACCGTCATCACCAACCTGCTGGAAACCCGGACGCTGGCGGGGCCGGAAAGTCTGCGCGAGGCGATGCGGGAACGGCTGTCGACCCGGCACATGTGGTCGTCGGCCGCGTTTTTCGAGGGAAAGTGGCAGGAACAGATTACCCGCCATTTCAAGCACAACAACTCCGAGTATCATCTCGAGCCCAACATCAAGAGCGCGCCAGGCGGGCTGCGCGACATCCAGATGATCGGCTGGGTGGCCAAGCGTCATTTCGGGCCGCTGCGCTACGAGGATGTCGTCGCCCAGGGCTTCATGAACGACGCCGAACTGCGGATTCTGAGCCAGGGCCAGGCCTTCCTGTGGCAGGTGCGCTATGCGCTGCACATGATTGCGGAACGCGCCGAAGACCGCCTGCTGTTCGATCATCAGCGCGCCCTGGCCAAGCTGTTCGGCTACACCGACACGCCGCAGCGTCTCGCGGTCGAGCAGTTCATGAAGGCCTACTATCGCCACGTCACCGCGCTGGCGGGGCTCAACGACATGCTGCTGCAGCATTTCGACGAGGTGATCCTCCACGCGGGCGAGTCGCTCGAGGTCAAGCCGATCAATGCACGCTTCGAGATCCGGGGCGGCTACATCCAGCTGCGCCATCCCAACGTCTTTCTCCACCGCCCCGGCGCGTTGCTGGAGCTGTTTTTGGTGATGGCGCAGCATCCGGAAATCGAAGGCGTGCGCGCCGACACCATCCGCCAGATTCGCGATCACCGCCATCTGATCGATGATGCCTTTCGCGACGATCTGCGCCATCAGAGCCTGTTCATGGAACTGTTACGCAGTGGCGGCGATGTGCCGACCCAACTCACCCGCATGAACCGCTACGGGGTGCTGGGCAAGTACCTGCCCGAGTTCGGCGAAGCCGTCGGCCTGATGCAGCACGACCTGTTCCACATCTATACCGTCGACGCACATACGCTGCGTCTCCTGAGCTTTCTCCAGCGCTTCCGCGAGGAACGGGACACCGATGAATACACCGTCGCCATCGACGTGATTCAGAAACTGCCCAAGCTCGAACTGCTGTGGATCGCCGGGCTCTACCACGATATCGGCAAGGGCCGCGGCGGCGATCACTCGGAGCTCGGCGCGGTCGATGCCGCCGAATTCTGCCAGCGCCATGCGCTGTCGAACTGGGATACACGCCTGGTCGCATGGCTTGTGGAGCATCATCTGCTGATGTCGAAGACTGCCCAGAAGCGCGACATCTCCGACCCGGACGTGATCCACGCCTTCGCCCGCACGGTGCGCGACGAAACCCATCTCGACTATCTCTACGTACTGACCGTCGCCGACATCAGCGCCACCAACCCGACGCTATGGAACGGATGGCGCGCCTCGCTGATGCGCCAGCTCTACACCGAGACCCGTCGCGTACTGCGTCGGGGGCTCGACAACACCGTCGATCGCCAGGGCTGGGCCAGCGAGACCCGCGAGGAAGCCTCGGGCCTGCTGCGGGCCATCGGCGCCGACATCGCCCGTGTCACCGCACTCTGGCAAACCTTCGGCGAAGACTATTTCCTCCAGTACACGCCCAGCGAAATCGTCTGGCAGACCCAGGGCATTCTCGCCCATCGTGACGATCATCTGCCGCTGATCCTGGTCAGCGCGCCCAGCGAGGACATGACCGAGGGCGGCACCAAGCTGTTCATCCACACCCGTTCGGCCGATGACCTGTTCGCCGCCACGGCCGCCGCCATCGAGCAACTGGGCCTGTCGATCCACGATGCGCGCATCGCCACGTCCAGCGACGACTGGACGCTCAATACCTTCATCCTGCTGGATGACGATGACGAAGCCATTCGCGATCCGGAACGACTGGAAACGATCCGCCGTCATCTGGTCGAGGAACTCGACGACCCGGACGACTATCCGCAGATCGTCAGCCGCCATACCCCGCGACAGCTGAAGCATTTCCGGGTGCCGATCGAGGTCATCATCGAGCAGGATCCCGCCAATGCCCGCACCTCGCTGGAACTGATCGCACCGGACCGCCCGGGGCTGCTGGCTCGCGTCGGACGCATCTTCATGGAACAGAACATCGCCTTGTCGGCGGCCAAGATCGCCACCCTCGGCGAGCGTGTCGAGGACGTCTTCTTCATCACCGACAAGCGCGGCCAGCCGCTGACCGACCCGGAAGCCCAGGCACGCCTGCGCGAGCGCTTGTACGAAGTGCTCGACGTATGACGTGCCAGGCGGACGAGCTGCTAGACGAAGCGACGGCCAGTCATCGTCAATCGACCGGTGCAGGATCGGCGTTGGCTTTCAGCCACGCCTGCATCTGTTCTATTTCTGCCTGTTGGGCCTCGATGATCTTTTGAGCCAGCGCCCGCATCTCCGGGTCATTGCCATACTCCAGCTCGACCTGAGCCATCGCGACCGCCCCCTTGTGATGCGCCAGCATGCCGGTAGCGAAGTCGACATCCGGGTCACCGGTATTCGCCTGCTCCATGTCGTGCTGCATGATCGTCGCCGCCTCGCGATAGGCATCGCCGGCCTCGCTGAGGTCGGCATGGATATCCGAGCCGGAGTGAACCTGGTGATCCCCATTACCGCCACCGGACTGGGCAAAACCACCAACGGCGAAAACCAGCGAGCCAGCCGCCACGAGACCGGCCATCCAGCGCTTTGAAGTCATCATTCGTTATCTCTCCCCAGGGAAAATGCGACACTAGCACCGAGGTGTAACCCACAGGTCAAGCGCGACCTGACGGTTCCGATTATCTCACCGCCCGGGCCGAACCAGCCAAGTTTTCCCGGCCTGTACCCTGCGGCAAACCGGCGCGGTTTGAGCCGCCGTGCGCGGACGCCTATAATCGTCCGCTTCTTCAGAGACGCGCAACGGCCCGCTGCATGACCATCACCGTTTACGGCATCAAGACCTGCGATACCTGCCGCAAGGCCCGACGCCTGCTCGAGGATCAGGGCATCGCCTATCGCTACCACGATCTGCGCGAAGACGGCCTCGAGCCACGGCAACTGGACGCCTTCCTGAGCCAGGCCGACTGGAAAACGCTGCTCAACACCCGCAGCACGACCTGGCGCCAGCTCGATGCCGCGGACAAGCAGCCGCTGGATGCCGAGCGGGCGCGGGCATTGATGCTCGCCAATCCGACATTGATCAAGCGCCCGGTACTGCAAAGCGCAAAGCCCGAAAGCGACGACACGCTGATCGTCGGCTTCGACCCTGCCCGCTACGCAGCGCTGGCGTCCTGAGTGGCCCGGCGCACCTGGTCCACGGCCGTCTCGACGACCCCTTTCGACAACCATCTCGACGACCCCTTTCGAGAACCATCATGAGGAACCTGCGATGCTGAGCTTCGCGCTAGGAATCGGCACTCAGAACAGTCAGGGCGACTGGCTCGAAGTCTACTACCCGGCCCCGCTGCACCAGCCCGACGCCAAGCTCGTCGCCGCTGCACGCCAGGCGCTGGGTGCTGACGAGGCCGAGGAAGTCGTCAGCTTCCTGCCGGAACAGGCAGCCTCGCTGGCCAAGGCCCTGCGCGACGCTGGCGCCACCGATCAGGCCGATATCGCCGAAACCTTCGCCGACGCGCAGCGTCCGCTGGTCGCCGTCTTTCTGGACGAGGATCATGCGCCGACCAGCGTGCCGGAGGTCTATCTCAAGCTGCACTTGCTCTCCCATCGCCTGATCAAGCCTCACGGCACCCAGCTCGACGGCATGTTCGGCCTGCTCAAGAACATCGCCTGGACCAACGAGGGCGCCATCGACGTCGAAGAGTTGCCGGCACGTCGTCTCAAGGCCCGCCTCGCGGGACGTGCACTCTCCGTGGACTGCGTCGACAAGTTCCCCAAGATGACCGATTACGTCGTGCCCAAGGGTATCCGGATCGGCGACACCGCCCGCGTGCGTCTCGGCGCCCACCTGGGCGAAGGCACCACGGTCATGCACGAAGGTTTCTGCAACTTCAATGCCGGCACCGAAGGTCCGGGCATGGTCGAAGGCCGGATCTCCGCCGGCGTCTTCGTCGGCAAGGGCTCGGACCTGGGCGCCGGCTGCTCGACCATGGGCACGCTCTCGGGCGGCGGCAACGTGGTGATCAAGATCGGCGAGAACTGCCTGATCGGCGCCAACGCCGGCCTCGGCATTCCCCTCGGCGATCGCTGCACCGTCGAAGCGGGCCTTTATGTCACTGCCGGCTCCAAGGTGACCGTACTCGACGACAAGGGCGAAGCCGTCAAGACCGTCGCCGCCCGCGAGCTCGCAGGCCAGGACGACCTCCTGTTCATTCGCCACTCGGTGACCGGGCGGCTGGAGTGCCGCACCAACAAGAGTGCCGTGGCGCTCAACGAATCCCTGCACGCTCACAATTGATCCGGACCGACCGGCCGCCTGCCCTGGAGAACTACATGCCTCACGCGTCACAGACGACCGCGCCTTCCGACACGCTGGCCCTGGCCCTGGAACTGCTCAGGCGGCCTTCGGTGACGCCGGACGACCATGGTTGCCAGGCATTGATGATCGAGCGGCTGGAGCGGATCGGTTTCCAGGTCGAGCGCATGACGATCGGCGGCATCGACAACTTCTGGGCCACTCGCGGCCAGCACGGGCCGATGCTGGCTTTTGCCGGCCATACCGATGTCGTGCCCAGCGGTCCCGAGAGCGAATGGGAACATCCGCCCTTCGCGCCGTTGATCGACGAGGCGGGCTTTCTCTGCGGCCGGGGGGCCGCCGACATGAAGGGAAGCCTGGCGTCGATGGTGACGGCAGTCGAGCGCTTCGTCGCCGCGTATCCGGATCACCACGGCAGGATCGGTTTCCTGATCACCGCAGACGAAGAGGGGCCAGCGGTCCACGGCACTCGCGCGGTCGTCGAACGGCTGCGCGAGCGCAATGAAGCGCTGGACTACTGCATCGTCGGCGAACCCTCCTCCACCAGCCATCTCGGCGACGTGATCAAGAACGGGCGCCGCGGCTCGCTGGGCGGCGTGCTTCGGGTGCGCGGCATTCAGGGGCACGTGGCCTATCCGCACCTGGCTCGCAACCCGATCCATCAGGCGCTGCCGGCTCTGTCCGAGCTGGTGAACGAGTCCTGGGATGCCGGTAACGACTTCTTCCCGGCGACCAGCTTCCAGATCTCCAACCTGCATGCGGGAACCGGCGCCACCAATGTCGTTCCCGGTGAGCTGGAAGTGACGTTCAACTTCCGCTACTCCAGTGAAGTGACGCATCTTCAGCTACGCGAACGGGTCGAGCGGAAGCTCTCCGCTCACGGACTCGACTACCAGATCGACTGGACGCTCAACGGTGAACCGTTCCTGACCGCAGCCGGCGAGCTGCTCGAGGCAACACAGCAGGCCTGCGAGAGCGTCACCGGACACCGGCCGACGCTCTCGACCTCGGGCGGCACGTCGGACGGCCGCTTCATTGCTACACTGGGCACACAGGTGATCGAGCTGGGTCCCGTCAATGCCACTATTCACCAGGTCAACGAACGCATCCGTGCCGACGACCTCGATACCCTGAGCCGCATCTACGAAGCGACACTCGAGCGGCTGTTCACCAGAGGAACCCATGGAGCGCTTTCCTGACATCGAAATCTATCTCGCCGTCGCTGACGTCGACGCCATCACCCGATGGCTCAGGGCTGCCCTGGGCGACGAGGAGATGGCGCTAGGCCGCGCCGGCAAGGGGATCTGGCGTGGCAAGGCGGCGGGCGCCGAGCGCGAAATCGGCATCATGCTCGTCGAACGGGCCGCCGATGGCTACGCCAGTCTGTGGTTCGATTGCGATGCCACGCCCTGGCCCAGAGATACCGACTGTGCACGTGCCGCCGCTGGCGAGCTGGGCTGCGAGGCCCGCTGCTCTCTCGGCGGCTGGCAACCTGGCGATGATCCCGATCGCTTCTGGCAGGTACTGCCGGACGGCAGCGAAAACATCATAGAATGGCCGGATTCAGGCCGTTAATTGCGCCCTGGCTGCCGAAATGCGGCCCATCTGACAGGAAGTCAATCGAATGGCGGAGTCCAAACCAGTCATCTATGCCGCCATGGGCGGCAACCTGCTCATCGCGGTAACCAAATTCGTGGCAGCGGCCATTACCGGCAGCTCGGCGATGCTGTCCGAAGGCATCCATTCGGTGGTGGATACCGGCAACCAGATTCTGCTGCTGCTGGGCATGAAACGCGCCAAACGGCCTCCGAGCCCCCAGTTTCCCTTCGGCCACGGCAAGGAAATCTACTTCTGGAGTTTCGTGGTCGCGCTGCTGATCTTTGCGATCGGCTCCGGTGTCTCTCTGTACGAAGGGGTGATACATATCCTGCACCCCGAGCCGATCGAGTCGCCGCTGGTCAACTATGTCGTGCTGGGCCTGGGCATTCTGTTCGAGGGCGCCTCCTGGGCCTTCGCGCTCAATGAATTCCGCAAGACCAAGGGCAAATGGGGCTACGTGGAGGCCGTGCATCGCGGCAAGGACCCCTCGATGTTCGTGGTGATCTTCGAGGATTCGGCGGCGCTTCTGGGGCTGATGGTAGCTCTGGTCGGCGTGGCGCTATCGCAGTGGACCGGCATTCTGCTGTTCGATGGTATCGCTTCGGTCATCATCGGTCTGCTGCTGGGCGGCACCGCGATCTGGCTGGCCAAGGAAACCAAGAGCCTGCTGATCGGCGAAAGCGCCAACCAGAATGTGGTCGAAAACATCCGGCAGCTGGCGGGGAGCGCCGATGGCGTCGAGGGCGTCAATGAAGTGCTGACCATGCACATGGGGCCTAATTTCATTCTGGTCAATCTCAGCGTCCGTTTCGCTCGAAACACTACCGCAGAGCAGATCGAGCGAACCATCGTCAGGCTCGACCGCGAGATCAAGCAGGCTCACGACAGCGTCAAGCGCGTGTTCGTCGAGGCCGAGGCCCGGGCCGGGGTCGACAAGATACCGCCGGAATCCCTCGCCAGCAGTTGATCCAGTAAAAAATACCCCTCGGAGGCTTTGCCTCGGAGGGGTATCGATCGTTCAGTTGCCGGCTCAGGTGATGACGGTCACGTCATCCGCCTGCAATCCACGATCGTTCTCGATCACGTGGTAACGCACTTTCTGCCCCTCGGCCAGGGTTCGATGCCCCTTGCCGCGAATCGCGCGAAAATGCACGAAGACATCTTCGCCATCGGCTCGGGTGATGAAGCCATAGCCTTTGTTGACGTTGAACCATTTGACCTCGCCCAGCTCACGGTCGTCGTTTTCGACATCGGCGAGCATGGCAGCGGTGACCGCTTTCGGAGTCGCTGGCGCCAGCAGCGCCATGGCCAGAGTACCCAGCCACAGTACGATGAAGACGGCGATTACCGTCGCACCATACATGGCCGAGACGCCTTCCACGTTCAAGAACCAGGTCAGATCGGTTGCCAACATGCTACTGATCAGCGTAATCAAGAGACCGATCAGCAATGGCGAGGGTATCGAGAGGAGCAGACTGATCAGCGTACAACGCAGAATTACCTTGCTATTCATGGATTCTCATATCTCTAGACGTCGGAACAAGGAAAACGCCCTACTCTTGACCTCGAGCAGGGACGGTTTTTCTTACTAGATATCATCAACTTACTTACTAACCAACCTATTGCCAATAATCTATTGCCACTAACTACATTAACTAGCCACTAACTAAAGGTGCCGTGAATGAAAGATGACACACAGCCTTGGAAGTCTAACACGGTAGAGCCGACCTCGCGCATGTCCCTGGAAGCGCGTCTCGATGCACTAGAGAGTCGTGTGGCGTTCCAGGATGACTGGCTGGAAACACTCGACAGGCTGGTCAGG
>NZ_PZJT01000030.1 GCF_003206135.1 Salinicola salarius
ATAGATGCCTGACGATGACCTACTCTCACATGGGGAGACCCCACACTACCATCGGCGCTGAGCGGTTTCACTACTGAGTTCGGCATGGATCAGGTGGTTCCCACTCGCTATGGTCGTCAGGCAAAACTGACGTCGGGATGCGTGGCGTGACTGCAATTCGCCCTCATCCCGACCGATTCGGATCATGCTGACCAAGACACGTCTCGCCTGTCTGCTCTTCAAGACAGGGCGTATCCAGTCTGTCGGTGATCATCACCGATCGCACGCGGTACGCATCGTACCGGTGCCGTAAACCCCTTGGGGTTATATGGTCAAGCCTCACGGGGCATTAGTACACGTTAGCTCAACGCCTTGCAGCGCTTCCACATCGTGCCTATCAACCAGCTAGTCTTGCTGGACCCTTTAGGAGACTCGAAGTCTCGGGGAGATCTCATCTTGAAGAAGGCTTCCCGCTTAGATGCTTTCAGCGGTTATCCCGTCCGCACATAGCTACCCGGCGATGCCACTGGCGTGACAACCGGAACACCAGAGGTGCGTCCACTCCGGTCCTCTCGTACTAGGAGCAGCACTTCTCAAATCTCCAACGCCCACGGCAGATAGGGACCGAACTGTCTCACGACGTTCTAAACCCAGCTCGCGTACCACTTTAAATGGCGAACAGCCATACCCTTGGGACCGACTTCAGCCCCAGGATGTGATGAGCCGACATCGAGGTGCCAAACACCGCCGTCGATGTGAACTCTTGGGCGGTATCAGCCTGTTATCCCCGGAGTACCTTTTATCCGTTGAGCGATGGCCCTTCCATACAGAACCACCGGATCACTAGAACCTACTTTCGTACCTGCTCGACGTGTCTGTCTCGCAGTTAAGCACCCTTATGCTCTTGCACTCAATGCACGATTTCCAACCGTGCTGAGGGTACCTTCGTGCTCCTCCGTTACGCTTTCGGAGGAGACCGCCCCAGTCAAACTACCCACCACACACTGTCCTCACACCGGATCACGGTGCCAAGTTAGAACGCCAATGATGCCAGGCTGGTATTTCAAGGTTGGCTCCACCCGAACTGGCGTCCGGGTTTCCAAGCCTCCCAGCTATCCTACACAAGCAACATCAGCGTCCAGTGTGAAGCTATAGTAAAGGTTCACGGGGTCTTTCCGTCTAGCCGCGGGTACACAGCATCTTCACTGCGATTTCAATTTCACTGAGTCTCGGGTGGAGACAGCGTGGCCATCATTACGCCATTCGTGCAGGTCGGAACTTACCCGACAAGGAATTTCGCTACCTTAGGACCGTTATAGTTACGGCCGCCGTTTACCGGGGCTTCGATCAAGAGCTTCGCCCGAGGGCTAACACCATCAATTAACCTTCCGGCACCGGGCAGGCGTCACACCCTATACGTCCGCTTACGCGTTAGCAGAGTGCTGTGTTTTTAATAAACAGTTGCAGCCACCTGGTATCTTCGACCGGTTCGAGCTCGGGACGCGAGGTCCTTCACCCTAAGCCGGCGCACCTTCTCCCGAAGTTACGGTGCCATTTTGCCTAGTTCCTTCACCCGAGTTCTCTCAAGCGCCTTGGGATTCTCACCCTGACCACCTGTGTCGGTTTGGGGTACGGTCGCATGTGATCTGAAGCTTAGAGGCTTTTCCTGGAAGCGTGGCATCGATGACTTCCGGACCGTAGTCCGTTCGTCTCGTCTCTCGGCCTTGAGGACCCGGATTTGCCTAAGTCCTCAGCCTACTGACTTTCACCAGGACAACCAACGCCTGGCTCACCTAGCCTTCTTCGTCCCCCCATCGCAATCACATCCGGTACGGGAATATTAACCCGTTTCCCATCGACTACGCCTTTCGGCCTCGCCTTAGGGGCCGACTCACTCTGCTCTGATTAGCATAGAACAGAAAACCTTGGTCTTCCGGCGGGGGAGTTTTTCACTCCCCTTGTCGTTACTCATGTCAGCATTCGCACTCGTGATATCTCCAGCATGCTTCTCAACACACCTTCACAGACTTACACGACGCTCCTCTACCGCTCATCCAGAGGATGAACCCGTAGCTTCGGCATCTGGTTTGAGCCCCGTTACATCTTCCGCGCAGGCCGACTCGACTAGTGAGCTATTACGCTTTCTTTAAAGGATGGCTGCTTCTAAGCCAACCTCCTAGCTGTCTATGCCTTCCCACATCGTTTCCCACTTAACCAGAATTTGGGGGCCTTAGCTGACGGTCTGGGTTGTTTCCCTTTTCACGACGGACGTTAGCACCCGCCGTGTGTCTCCCACGCTCTACTCACCGGTATTCGGAGTTTGCCTCGGGTTGGTAACCCGGGATGGGCCCCTAGCCGAAACAGTGCTCTACCCCCGGCGGTAATACGTGAGGCGCTACCTAAATAGCTTTCGAGGAGAACCAGCTATCTCCGAGCTTGATTAGCCTTTCACTCCGATCCACAGCTCATCCCAGCATTTTTCAACATACTTGGGTTCGGGCCTCCAGTTGATGTTACTCAACCTTCACCCTGGCCATGGATAGATCGCCCGGTTTCGGGTCTATATCCAGCGACTGGTCGCCCAGTTAAGACTCGATTTCTCTACGCCTCCCCTATACGGTTAAGCTCGCCACTGAATATAAGTCGCTGACCCATTATACAAAAGGTACGCGGTCACAGAACGAGTCTGCTCCCACTGCTTGTACGCACACGGTTTCAGGATCTATTTCACTCCCCTCTCCGGGGTTCTTTTCGCCTTTCCCTCACGGTACTGGTTCACTATCGGTCAGCCAGGAGTATTTAGCCTTGGAGGATGGTCCCCCCATGTTCAGTCAGGGTTTCACGTGCCCCGACCTACTCGATTTCACACATTCAGGTTTTCGACTACGGGGCTATCACCCACTATGGCCGGCCTTTCCAGGCGCGTTCGTCTAACCAGTCACATGCTTAAGGGCTACTCCCCGTTCGCTCGCCGCTACTGGGGGAATCTCGGTTGATTTCTTTTCCTCGGGGTACTTAGATGTTTCAGTTCTCCCGGTTCGCTTCCCAACACCTATGGATTCAGTGTGGGATATCCAGCTTGTGCTGGATGGGTTTCCCCATTCGGAAATGTCCGGGTCGCAGGTTGTTTGCCACCTCACCGAACCTTATCGCAGGCTACAACGTCCTTCATCGCCTCTGGCTGCCAAGGCATCCACCGTGTGCGCTTAATCGCTTGACCATATAACCCGAAGGAGTCTGGTCAGTGATTAATCATTCGACAATTGCCGGATACGCTTGAGACGTATCTCGTTTCGTTCTTCTCTAGAGAGAAGAACTGTCAGCATGATCCAAATTGTTAAAGAGCGTTTAGAGCGATAAGCTCTAAGCTGTAAGCTTGCTGTCACGAGTGTTTCATCGTCACGTCAAGCGTATAGCTTAAAACTTATGGTCAGACTGTCGGGTTGTGCTTGCCTCTCGGTTGTCGCGAGAGAGTGGTGGAGCCTAGCGGGATCGAACCGCTGACCTCCTGCGTGCAAGGCAGGCGCTCTCCCAGCTGAGCTAAGGCCCCGGATAGACAGATCGTAAAAAGAACCAAGAAGACTTTCTCTTTTATTTGATCTGTTTAATTTTATTCAGATCGAGGCATTTCGGGGCGACGCATAGCCTGCTATGCGAGTCACGAAATAACGTGGAACTGGATAAAATTTGGTGGGTCTGGGCAGACTCGAACTGCCGACCTCACCCTTATCAGGGGTGCGCTCTAACCAACTGAGCTACAGACCCAAACAGTCTTGCTCTGGCCGATCAGGTAATTGATTGTGAGCGCTTGAACCACGCTAAGCTAATCGTTTAAGGAGGTGATCCAGCCGCAGGTTCCCCTACGGCTACCTTGTTACGACTTCACCCCAGTCATGAACCACACCGTGGTGATCGCTCTCCCGAAGGTTAAGCTAACCACTTCTGGTGCAGTCCACTCCCATGGTGTGACGGGCGGTGTGTACAAGGCCCGGGAACGTATTCACCGTGACATTCTGATTCACGATTACTAGCGATTCCGACTTCACGGAGTCGAGTTGCAGACTCCGATCCGGACTGAGGCCGGCTTTCTGGGATTCGCTCCACCTCGCGGTCTCGCAACCCTTTGTACCGGCCATTGTAGCACGTGTGTAGCCCTACCCGTAAGGGCCATGATGACTTGACGTCGTCCCCACCTTCCTCCGGTTTGTCACCGGCAGTCTCCTTAGAGTTCCCGACTTTACTCGCTGGCAAATAAGGACAAGGGTTGCGCTCGTTACGGGACTTAACCCAACATTTCACAACACGAGCTGACGACAGCCATGCAGCACCTGTCTCAGAGTTCCCGAAGGCACGAAGGCATCTCTGCCAACTTCTCTGGATGTCAAGGGTAGGTAAGGTTCTTCGCGTTGCATCGAATTAAACCACATGCTCCACCGCTTGTGCGGGCCCCCGTCAATTCATTTGAGTTTTAACCTTGCGGCCGTACTCCCCAGGCGGTCGACTTATCGCGTTAACTGCGCCACTAAGTCCTTAAAGGTCCCAACGGCTAGTCGACATCGTTTACGGCGTGGACTACCAGGGTATCTAATCCTGTTTGCTACCCACGCTTTCGCACCTCAGTGTCAGTGTCAGGCCAGAAGGCCGCCTTCGCCACTGGTATTCCTCCCGATCTCTACGCATTTCACCGCTACACCGGGAATTCTACCTTCCTCTCCTGCACTCTAGCCTGGCCGTTCCGGATGCCGTTCCCAGGTTGAGCCCGGGGCTTTCACAACCGGCGTGCCAAGCCACCTACGCGCGCTTTACGCCCAGTAATTCCGATTAACGCTCGCACCCTCCGTATTACCGCGGCTGCTGGCACGGAGTTAGCCGGTGCTTCTTCTGCGAGTGATGTCCTTCCTCTGGGGTATTAATCCAGAGGCTTTCTTCCTCGCTGAAAGTGCTTTACAACCCGAAAGCCTTCTTCACACACGCGGCATGGCTGGATCAGGCTTTCGCCCATTGTCCAATATTCCCCACTGCTGCCTCCCGTAGGAGTCTGGGCCGTGTCTCAGTCCCAGTGTGGCTGATCATCCTCTCAGACCAGCTACGGATCGTCGCCTTGGTAAGCCGTTACCTTACCAACTAGCTAATCCGACATAGGCTCATCCGATAGCGCGAAGTCCGAAGATCCTCCGCTTTCTCCCGTAGGACGTATGCGGTATTAGCGTGGGTTTCCCCACGTTATCCCCCACTACCGGGCAGATTCCTATGCATTACTCACCCGTCCGCCGCTCGCCACCAGGGAGCAAGCTCCCCGTGCTGCCGCTCGACTTGCATGTGTTAGGCCTGCCGCCAGCGTTCAATCTGAGCCATGATCAAACTCTTCAGTTTAAAGTCTGATAGTCCTTACTTCTTTCGTTCCGAAGAACGAGTAGAAAAGCGGACCAAACTTGGTTCAAGGTCAAACGAATCTTGACGAGTCGCTTGCCTCGATATGTCGTGACTGGCTGTCACGCGAGAACAAGCGCCCACATCAATTACCTGATCGATTGTTAAAGAGCGTCCCTACTCGAAGCGCTTTGCTTCTGCCGTCGGCCCCAAGTGCTTGTCAGCGCTTGTTTTCTTGGCCGCCGTAAGGAGTGGCGTATTTTAAGGATCTTGGCGGCGATGTCAACATCTTTTTTCGTTGAATCCCGCTGGCTCCGGTCAAGCTGGGTGGAGCCGATCCTTCGAAGAACTGGGAAGCGATCTTACCGGCTTCACCGCCTTGCGTCAACCGATTTCTTCAATCAAATCAAACGCTTGGCTTTCTTCTCCGCTGCCTCCGAAACCCTGTCTCGGCGTCAGCGGATGCGTACTTTACGGACCA
>NZ_PZJT01000031.1 GCF_003206135.1 Salinicola salarius
TGTGATCTCTCGGTAGGTTGTTCATCCGGAGCCTACCCGGACAATTGGAGGTGCGACCCAAACCAACCTCCAGGAGGCCCGGATGAACACCCATAAGAATGCCCGTCTCACACCGCATGGTCGAGCCCTGCTGGCCGCCCGTGTCATTGATGAAGGGCTACGGCCCAGGGAGGTGGCTCAAGCCCAGGGTGTCAGCGTGAGAACGGTCTACAAATGGGTTCATCGTTTCCGCAAAGAAGGGGTTGCCGGTCTGCAAGACCGCACGTCGCGCCCTTCACGAAGCCCCCTGGCGACAGACGCCGCTACCGTCAAACAGCTCATCGAACGGCGTCAGCGACGTCAAACCTATCGCCAGATTGCCCAGGCGTTGGGGATCGGACAGAGCACGGTGGCGAGGATTCTCAAGCGCAAGGGGCTGAACCGGCTGGCTGCCCTGTCACCGGCAAGGCCCGACAATCGCTATGAGCACGAGGCGCCGGGAGACCTCCTGCACCTGGATATCAAGAAGCTGGGGTGCTTCGAGCGCCCGGGGCATCGAGTGACCGGCGATCGCCAGCAGAACACGCCGAAGGCGGGGTGGGAATATGTCCATGTGGCCATCGACGATCACTCGCGACTGGCCTTCAGTAGCCTTCATCCCGACGAAACAGGCTGGAGTGCCTGCCTGGCCCTGCTGCGGACAGTGCGCTACTACGCCAGCCTGGGGATCCGCTTTAACCGGGTGCTCACCGACAACGGCGCCTGCTATCGCTCCCGTCGCTTCCAGCGTCTATGCCGGCGGCTGGGGCTGAAGCACCGCCGGACCAAGCCGTACAGCCCGCGCACCAACGGCAAGGCCGAGCGGTTCATCCAGACGGCGCTGCGTGAGTGGGCCTACGCTCGGTCATACGCGAGCTCGGAGGAGCGAGGCAGGCACCTACCTGCCTGGCTTCACCAGTACAACTGGCATCGGCCGCATGCCAGCCTGGATTACTGTCCTCCGGTTAGTCGGCTGGGCCTTTCCGTGAACAACCTGGTGGGTTTACACAGCTAG
>NZ_PZJT01000032.1 GCF_003206135.1 Salinicola salarius
GAGATCACAACTAGCTGACTGACGACTGAAAAGGGAATGGAGGGTCAGTTCCTGTATAAAAACCCCCGGCCGAAGCCGGGGAGCCCAAGGATCTACAACGGAAGAAAATCATAGCGCCACGGATTGGAAGTTAATAGCTCTACGATCTGATTCTTCATGTAAGAGATTTCGGATAAGGCAAACGGTTACATGCATATGCGATATCGAAAATTCCCTTCTTGATCCTTTGCCAGTGATCACGACACGACATCACGCACTCGCTCCCAGGCATGTTCGAGGTGCTCGCTCAGCGCGGAAACCAGGGCTGGCGCGTCACGCCCCTCGAGTGCCTTGATCATCGACTCGTGCTCTGCGACCGCCGCCGCCCACTTTTCCCGCCCTTCGTGGCCGATGAATCTTACGCGCTTGAGCTTCGATTGCAGTGAGGCATGAACTTGAATCAGCGACTCGTTATGGCTCAACGCCACGATGGCGGAGTGGATACGCTGATTGGTCTTGTAGTAATCGAGCCGATTTTCCTCCCGATAGTAATCCAGCATTTCGTCGTGAAGCTTTCGCACCTCGGCGATCTCCTCGTCGCTCGCTTCGATACAGGCCAGGCGCCCCGCCAGCTCCTCGAGCGTGCGAATCAACAACAGCATGTCTTGAATATCCTTGGCCGAGAACCGGCGAACCGAGGCCCCACGCTGCGGTGTCAGCTCGACCAGGCCTTCGCTCGCCAGATAGCGCAGCGCTTCCCGCAGGGGGGTCCGCGATACGCCAAGGCGCTCGCATAGCGGGCCTTCATAGATGCGCTTACCCGGTTCGAGCTCCCCCTCGATGATCATGTCACGAAGGTGGCTGGTAATCGCATCATGAAGCGAATGCCGGGCAATCGCGGATCGAGGCGATGACGTGGCGGACACGGTTGTCTTCTTCATGAATGTCAGACCGGTAGTGGAAAGGGTGCATGAATGTATCGATTCAGCTGGAAACGCTCAGTGAAGGGCGCCTCCGCGGAAAGTCTGAGGCCATCATACTGCGCGCTGACCAGTTTCTGCCTCCATACCAACGTATAATGTATACATTTTGGATTTGAGCGCAATCTCCTCCTCACGCGAGCACTTCCCACGAGTGCTGCTCCCAACGACGAGGAGACACCATGGCTCTTTCCCCCCCGCGTCACGACGCATCCGAGCTGCCGATCATCGCCCTGGCCATGGGCGACCCCGCCGGCATCAGCGCCGAGTTGACGGCAAGACTGGCAGCGGACGACGCCGTCAACCGTGCCGCGCGCCTGGTCATCATCGGTGATCGCCGAATCTTCGACGAAGGTGCCCGCGTCGCCGGTGTCGCACCGACGCTGCATCCCATCGACGAGACAAGTTCGCTCATCGACCTCGAGTCGACGCCGGCTTTCATCGACCTGGCCCATCTGGCCCCGGACGAGGTCGACCAAGGCAAGGCGACGCCAGCGGGTGGAGAATTCGCCTCGGCCAATTTCCGGCACGCGCTCGCACTGGCTCATGGCGGCCAGGTGGATGCCGTCTGCTTCACCCCGTTCAACAAGAAAGCCATGCGTTACGCCAACCCTGGCTACGACGATGAAATCCGCTTCGTGGCTGACGCCATCGGCTTCGAAGGCAAGGCGCGGGAATTCAACATTCTGGAATCGGTGTGGAACGCTCGCGTGACCTCCCACATTCCGCTGAAGGACGTCGCCGCGGCACTGACGCCGGACTCGATCATCGACGAGCTGATGCTGACGCACCGCTGCCTGCAGCAGGCCGGGCACGATCATCCACGCATTGCCGTCGCGGGCCTCAATCCCCACGCCGGTGACGGCGGCAGCTTCGGCATGGAAGAGATCGAGATCATCGAACCGGCGATCCAGCGCGCGCGTGAACTGGGAATGGAGGTAGAAGGCCCTTTCCCGGCCGACACCGTCTTTCTTCGCGCCGTGAAAGAAGGCTTCCACGCGGTGCTGACCATGTACCACGACCAGGGCCAGATCGCGATGAAGATGATGGGTTTCGATAGCGGCGTGACCATGCTCGGCGGCCTGCCCTTCCCGGTTTGCACGCCGGCCCATGGAACGGCCTATGACATCGCCGGTCGTGGTATCGCCGACCTCGGCGCCTCGCGGCAAGCCTTGCTGCTGGCGGCACGCATGGCCAGCCGAGCCCGTCAGCAGGCAACTGGCTGACGTTTCGCGACTGCCGGAAGTTTCACCGGAGCCGGCGCCGGCCGGCACGCTGAAAGCAGCGACATGCAGGACTCAACCACGGAACACAAGCGACTCTCACAATAGCAACAACGCGAGAAACGACAGGAGAAACGCCATGTACCAGCTCAATCCGCTTACCGCCCATCAGCCCAAGCCCCTATCCTCAGGTGCTTCCAAGGCCCGGCCCGTCTTCAAGCTCAAACCTCTTGCCCTGTTCTTCGCCGCGCTCACCGTCTCCGGTAGCGCCCTGGCCTGGCAGCCGGAACGCCCGGTGGAGTTCGTGGTGACATCCGGCGCCGGCGGCGGAACCGATACCTTCGCGCGCACGGTGCAGTCGATCATCGGCAAGCATCAGTTGATGGACAAGTCGATCATCGTCTCCAACAAGGGCGGCGGCAGCGGTGCCGAGGGCTATGTCTACTCGGCGTCGTCCAAGGATGATCCCTACAAACTGACCTTCGGCACCAACAACGAATATCTATTGCCGGAAGTCGGCGAGATGCCCTACGCGGCAGAGGATTTGCAGCCAGTGGCCGCCATGGCGATGGACGAGTTCCTGATCTGGGTCAACGGTGATGCCGAGTATGAAAGCGCCAAGGATTTCATCGACGCCGCCAAGCAGAACCCCGGCAAGATGCAGTTCGCCGGCAGCCAGTCCAAGGACACCGACCAGACGCTGGTCAGCATGATCGAAGAGGCTACCGGCACCGAATTCCGCTACGTCCCTTTCAACGGCGGCAGCCAGGCGCTGGTGCAACTGGCCGGCGGTCATGTCGATGCCAACGTCAACAACCCCAACGAGAACCTCGGCCAGTGGCAGGCCGGCATGATCAAGCCCCTGTGCGTGTTCAGCCCCGACCCGTTGCCCAAGGGCGAACCCGTCTACGAGGACAAGGGCTGGGGCGACATTCCCACCTGCCAGTCCCAGGGCATCGACATCAGCGAATACCGTATGCCGAGAACCGTCTGGCTGCCGGCCGGCGCTCCCGAAGAAGCGGTGACCTACTACCAGGAGCTGCTGAAGAAGGTCAGCGAAACTCCGGAATGGAAGGACTACGTCACCCGCACCGTCCAGACCAGCCAGTTCTTGAGCGGCGATGAGCTCGAGCAGTACATCGACAACAATGCCAGCACCGTCAAGAAGGTGTTCGAGCAGGAAGGCTGGAGCGCTTCCTGAGTCGATGTCGGTGTTGATTGGATGATGTCGCTGGGCAGCCTCGCGCTGCCCGGATTTCCAGAGGGAGGGAGAGAGCATGACCCACAACGGCATTTCCCGTTACAGCATGGAGATCGCCACCGCGTTACTGACCGGCGCCATTGGTGTCGCGATCTGCTATGGCGCCTGGCAGGTCGGTATCGGCTGGACACCAAGCGGGCCGGATTCAGGCTACTTCCCGTTCTGGATCGGCGTCCTGGTCGTTGCCGGCAGCCTCGTCAATCTGCTGCGCACGGTCATCGGTCACCGCCACAAGGATGAAACCTTCCTGGATGCCGCCCGGCTCCGCTCCTTGGCTCGCTTCACGTTGCCGATCATCGGTTTCGCCGTGATCTCCCTGCTACTGGGGCTTTACGTCGGCACCACCCTTTATGTGTTGTTCGCCATGCGACTGCAAGGTCACTACGCCTGGTGGCGATCGCTGGCCAGCGGTATCGCCATCAGCATCTGCTTCTATCTGCTGTTCGAGCTCGTGTTCCAGGTGCCGCTATTGAAAGGGCCGCTGGAACACGCGCTCGGCATCTATTAAGCGTCCATCTTCAGGGAATCGATCATGAACAATCTCTCGCTGCTGATGGACGGTTTCGCCACCATCCTCACCTGGAATCATCTGATGATCATGGTGATCGGCGTGATGCTGGGCATGCTGGTCGGCGTGCTGCCAGGTCTGGGCGCGCCCAACGGCGTCTCGCTGTTGCTGCCGCTGACTTTCACCATGGATCCGGTATCGGCCATCATCCTGTTGAGCTGCATGTACTGGGGCGCGCTGTTCGGCGGCTCCACCACCTCGATTCTGTTCAACATCCCGGGTGAGCCTTCATCGGTTGCCACCACCTTCGATGGCTACCCGATGGCGCGCAACGGTGAAGCGACGCGCGCGCTGACGCTGGCGTTCATGGCCGCCGGCCTCGGTGCCCTCGCCGGCGTGGTGATGATCACGCTGCTGGCCAACTGGGTCGCCCAATTCGGCCTCAAGTTCTCGTCGCCCGAATACTTTGCCGTCTATTTCCTGGCATTCTGCAGCTTCATCGGCATGAGTTCCAGCGCGCCCTCGAAGACGCTGGTCTCGATGATGCTGGGGCTGGCCTTCGCCACGGTCGGCATGGATAGCGTCTCCGGTGGGCTGCGCCTGACCTTCGGCATTCCCGATCTGGTCAAGGGCATCAGCTTCCTGGTCGCCGTCATGGGGCTTTTCGGTATCGCCGAGCTGATGGTGACCACCGAAGAGGGCTTGAGCTTCAAGGGCATCAAGAGCCGGATCCGGATCATGGATATCCTGCGCACCATGGCCGAGCTGCCACGCTACTGGGTGTCGCTGGTTCGCAGCATCCTGATCGGGATCTGGATGGGCATCACCCCTGCCGGACCGACTGCCGCCTCGTTCATGAGCCACGGCATCGCCAAGCGCTTCTCGAAGCACCCGGAACGTTTCGGCAAGGGCGAGCCCAACGGCATCGTCTCGCCGGAAGCGGCGGATCACTCCGCCGGTACCTCGGCGCTGCTGCCGATGCTGGCGCTGGGTGTGCCCGGCTCCGCCACGGCAGCGGTCATGATGGGCGGGCTGATGATCTGGGGGCTCACGCCGGGGCCGATGCTGTTCGTCACGCGCCCGGACTTCGTCTGGGGCCTGATCGCCAGCATGTACCTGGGCAACGTGGTCGCGGTCATTCTGGTACTGGCGACGGTGCCGCTCTACGCCTCGATCCTGCGGGTGCCCTTCGCCATCATCGGGCCGGTCATCGTCGCGGTGATCTTCACCGGCGTCTATCAGGTTGCCAACTCCACCTTCGATTTCTGGCTGCTGCTGTTCTTCGCCCTGCTCGGCTATCTGTTCAAGAAGCTCGACTATCCGGTCGCGCCTCTGGTGCTGACCATGGTGCTCGGCCATCGCGCCGAGGAAGCCTTCCGCCAGTCGATGGTGATGTCCGACGGCTCGCTGACCGTGTTCTGGTCCAACTCGCTGGTGAGCACGATCATGGGGCTCGGCGTACTGATGCTGGCCTGGCCGCTGATCTCCAAGGTGCTCGGCCTGCGCGGCTGGCGTCAGCGGCTGCAGCGGCAGAAACCGCAGGCGCCCAAGTCTCCCACGTCCGATTCCCGCGTTTGAGTCGAATCCGCGTTCGATTCGAGGCCCGTTTTCAATTCGAGGCCCGTTTTCAATTCGAGGAAAGCCCCCATGCATATCTCTCACTATCTCGATGGCGGCGATCCCATCCGCTGCTGCGTGATCGGCGCCGGCGGGTTCGGTCGTAGCTTCGTCGTTCATGCCCGCCGCCTGACAAGCATCGATACCCGCATCGTTCTCGATCTCGATCCGGCTCTCGCCGCGAGCGCACTGATCGATGCCGGTATCGAGCCGGGGCGAATCCGCCACTGCCGCACGCCGGCAGAAGCCAGACGAGCCTGGGACGGCGGCGACTGGATCGTCGGCGACCGCCTGGAAGCCGTGATCGAACTGCCGCTGGACGTGGTGATCGAGGCTACCGGGCATCCCGAAGCCGGCGCCCGCCATGCCGCACTCGCCATCGAAGCCGGGCACCACGTGGCGCTGGTGACCAAGGAAGTCGACAGCGTGGTCGGCCCCGGGCTGGCGGCCATGGCGCGCAAGCGTGGCTGCGTGATCAGCCCAGTGGATGGCGATCAGCCGGCATTGGCGATTGGCCTGATCAGTTGGGCCGAAACGGTGGGGCTGGAAATTCTCGCCGCCGGCAAATCGAGCGAATACGACTTCGTCTTCGACCCGATGGCGGAGACGCTGACCAGCAACGGTCGGCGTATCGACGTGCCCGGCTTCGGGGAGCGCTGGGATTTGCCCGCGGGGCTGGACAGCGAAGGTCATCACCAGTGGGTGGCGGACCGCGCCCGAATCGCTGGCGCGCTGCCGCAGCATGCGGTGCCGGATCTGTGCGAGATGGCGATCGTCGCCAACGCCACCGGGCTGATGCCGGATCGTCCGGCACTGCACTATCCCATCGCCCGTCTCGGCGAAATTGCCGAGCTGTTCGTGCCGACGACCCAAGGCGGTCTGTTGACGCGAACGCCCGCACTGGAAGTATTCCACTGCTTGCGCCGCCCGGATGAATTCAGTCTCGCCGGTGGGGTATTCGTGGTCGTGCGCGGGCATGATCGCGCCAGCTGGCAGATGCTGGCCGAAAAAGGCCATCTGATCAGCCGGCGTGGCGATAGCGCGATGCTGCCGTTGCCGCGCCACCTGCTCGGGCTCGAAGCCGCCACCACGCTGCTGGAAATGGTGCGACGCGGCGTTCCCAGCAGCGTCAGCCAGCCGCGGCCGCATGTCGATCTGATCGCCATGGCCGCATCGGATCTGGCCGAGGGCACCACGCTCACCGCCCACGGCCATCACCACAGCATCGACAGAGTGTCGTCGGCGCTGGTGCCGGCCAGCCCGCTCGGTGACGACGCCGCGCTGCCCTACTATCTCGCTGCCAACCGGGTACTGATTCGCCCGGTGCGTGCCGGTGAGCCCATTCGTCTGCGCGACGTCGCGATCGACGAAAGCTCGTGCCTTTGGAAACTGCGCCAGAGGCAAGACGCGCTGTTTTTCGCTGCCGCCATGTCTTCCACCGCCGCGCCTTCTACCGCCGCTACCTCTTTCACCCCCGACCCTGTCGAGAACCCGAGATGACTTCCGACCTTACCGATTGGCCAATCGCCGCTGCCATGCTGCCGTTCTCCAACCGTCTGGCGGATGGCTCTCCACTTCAGGAAGCCAGCGCCGAGCAGTGGCAGCCCTTGTTCCAGGAGATCGCCGAGGCGGGATTCGATCGTGTCGATCTCTCCGACAACTGCTTTCGCCCCGGTGACATGTCGACCGGCCAGCTCGACACGCTCGCCAGCGTCATCCAATCGGCACGTCTCGAACCCAGCTCCATCTCGGTGGTGCGCTCGAGCGTGATCGATGAACGCGACGGTGACGACCACCTGGCCTACAGCCACCGCTCGCTGGAGGCCGCGGCCAGGCTCGGCATCGGCACCGTCTCGATCGGCTTGCACCGGCCGCTGACCGAGGCCCAGCAGCGCCAATTGTGGTTCTGGACGGTCGAAGGCCATCGCGACGATCCCGACGATCGGGCTCAGTGGCAGAAGGCAGTGACACGCATCCGCGAACTCGGCCAGCACGCCGCAGAACTCGGCATCGTGCTGTCGCTGGAGATGTACGAAGACACCTATCTCGGCAGCGCCGACTCGGCCGTTGCCATGGTCGAGGAGATCGGTCTAGATTCGGTGGGCTTGAATCCGGACATCGGCAATTTGATCCGACTGCATCGGCCGGTGGAGCCGTGGCTCGACGCCTTTCGCAAGGTGCTTCCGTGGTCGAACTTCTGGCATGCCAAGAATTACATGCGTGACGAGGATGTCGAACGCGGCCACTACGTCGCCTTCCCCGCCCCCATGGAAAGCGGCCTGATCAATTATCGCCAGACAATGAAGCTTGCCGTAGAAGCCGGCTTTCGCGGCGTGATCTGCCTCGAGCATTACGGTGGCGACGGTCTGAGCGTCTGCGCCGCCAATCAGCGCTACCTGCGCGACCGCATTCTGCCCGCCTGCCGCCACGTCACGCCAGGTGCCAGCCGGGTCAGGCAGCCACCACGAGATTAGATAAATCAGTCTCGCATCGATGCGTCAGGCTTGGGATGAAGGCTATGCTCAAATGCCGAGGCTCAGGCAGGTTCCCATGAATATCACGCATCTCGAACACGCCATCATTGCAGCGGGCATTCAATGCCTGCTGTGGCCATTCGTCGGCCGCTGGGTCGGCGGTTCGTTGATCGTCGCAGTATTTCTGGGGCGCGAGATCGCCCAGCACGAGTACGCCGGTGGCGGCCCTAACAGTGTCGGCCATTTTTATGGACTGCTGCATCACTGGTCACCGGACTCGGTCTTCGATGTGCTGTCTCCCGCCGTCGCGTGTGCCGTACTGGCCTTGATCGTTCCCGCCAGCCAACGGTGGCGAACGCTGAAAAGCCAGCGAACGAACCAGGTCAGCCGTAGTCAATCTTGAAGAGACTTTCAGGAGATACCGAATGGGGCTTCGCTTTCATCGTACCTTGCGGTTGGCGCCCGGGCTGCGGATTCGGCTCGACAACCATGGGCCGACGCTATCGGTCGGCCCTCGCGGCGCCAACCTGAACTTCAGCCGGCGAGGAATCCATAGCCACGCCGGCCTCCCCGGTTCCGGGGTCTATCACCGGCAACCATTATGGGAGCGGAAATCACGAGCGGGCAGAACGAGGAAGAAAAGGCGGTGATCGCGTAGCGAAAAAGCCCCGGCCCGAAGGCCGGGTAAGTACGCAGGGGATTGTCCCCAGCGTCATTATCGACCGACACTGCCGAGGCAGAAGACTGAATTGGCTAGTCAATCCAGGGGATTTCCCTCACCGGGAACCTCGCCAGACCGTGCGCGCCATGCGGAGAAATTCGCCTTCTATACCTGACGCTTCGTCTAGATCTTGGCGGTCTTTACCCCGTAATCCGCCGGGTTGACGATGTCTTCCAGCTTGCCGATCTGCAAGAAGTCACTTTTGTCGAGCACGCTGCTGATGTTGGTATCCGGAAAGCTCAGGTTCTTGACGACGTGGACCTGACACGGCATTCCCTTGCCGTCGATATCCATGACCCAGACGAGGAAGCCGCCCGAGAACTTGGCCAGGCTACCAATCGGGTACAGCCCATACAGCTGGATATACTCTACCAGTACCGTCTTGTCATAAGCCTTGCCCGCCTCATGAATCATGCGGTAGGCATCGATGGGTGAACGTGGGGGAATACCGTTGCGCGCATGCATCAGCTTGTTGATCATCTTGATCACCCCGATCACCCGAATCAGTTCCGAAAGCTGTTCGTTGCGCTTGCCTGCCGGGTAGCCGGAGCCATCCAGACGTTCGTTGGCATTCTCGATCACATCGCGGCAGACAGGGCTGGGCTCCCACTCCAGTTCACGCAGCTTGTTGCACAGCACCCCCACATGCCCTCGAAGTATCTCCTTCTGCGCCGGGTTCATGTTTACCTTGAGCGAAGGCAACTTTGCGCTGATCAGTAGCGGCTTGCCCATGGTATGCAGCAGAGCGCCCAGAACCGCCTCGCGAATCTGGGGGGCGTGTGGGTCGCGAACCAGCAGCAGGTCGGTCAGTTGGCCCGCCACTTGGACGGCATGCCTGACCCAGTCCGGATAATCCCGCAGGAACGCCAGGGAATACAGGAAAGCCTTGCGGTCCTGCTCCACCAGATAGCGCAGAGTATCGACGCAATCGTAGAAGATCTCGACGGGAAACAGGTCGCGGGTTTTCATGTACATCAACCCCACCTGGAGCTGATGAGCGATGTCCGTGACGCCGCGTTCCATCGGCGACTGGCGAGCGCGTTTTTCACGCTCCTGGGCTTCACGCTGCAGAATCTTTCTCTCCTTGGCACCCGGGACGAACAATGGAGCGTGCTGGGTCAGTTTTTCGTTGGATCCCGTCAGGTAGGCGGCCTCTCGCTCCGATTCATTGACGTACCGAAACAGGGCCTCCGTCTGGGAGGTCGAGGTATTGACGAATTGTACCCCGACCGCGGCATAGCCATGATTGCCGAAAGGGCGAATATGGCGAATCTTGCCTTCGGAGAAGAAGCTTTCGCCATTGGGGAATTCCAGCGTTATTCCCGGAATTTCCTGCCCCACGCTGATCGCAACGCTTTCCGCCAGATCGATGTCGACCATGCAACCGCCGATCGACAGATTGCGCAGCCTCCCCGGCACATTGAGTTCATGCAGGTAGACCTCGAGGCCCACGCGGGCCTGCATGCCGAGGATGAACGGAATGCGAACCGCCCCTCGATTCTCGTGCACGAAGACCGATTCCGGAAGCTGGCACTCCAGGCGGTACTGTGCGCTGTCCGTCTTGAGCAGCTTGGCTTCGACGTTGCTGAGACTGTAGGTCTCGCGCTCGATGCCCTGCGGCCCTTTCAGCGCCTCCAGATCGAAGCTTACGCCGCCACGGGTCAGGTACCGTTCGATCTCCGATCCGGCATACTCCACCTCCAGCACCAGGCGGCCTGTCTGCAGGTCCAGCTCCGCTATCTCTGCCTTGAGAGGGTAGGCCATGTCCTTGGTGTATATGGATAATTCATGCGTATGCTGCAGAAGGGCACGAATCACATTCGCCGATGGGTTTTCATAGGGTATCGAGGCGGCCATATTAGTACCTGCGCGCAAAACATCGGCTTTTATTAATATACATCAATGACTTATGTATTTTTTTACTATATAGGCGACTATATACCTCTTATTGGGCGGGGCAACCTTTTTGGCAGCAATTTCGGCGCTCGGGGGGCCAATGACGCAACGGTAGCGTGGTGGCCTATTTATCCTTATCGGCAAGCAAGCCGTCGTCTTTTAGACCGGCTGCCAATGTGCCTGGTTACGCCCCGCCTCCTTGGCAATGTAAAGCCCCTGGTCCGCGCGCTTGATGGCTGGTTTCAGTGAAGTTTCACCGGCATTGACCAGCGTTACGCCCAGTGAGGCGGAATAGGCCAACTGCCCTTCCTCGTTGACATCGCCCCCGACTTTGACCGGTGTCGCCACGACTGTCTGGCGAAGGCGCTCGGCCACCTGCATGGCCTCGTCGTCGCCGGTATCGGGCAGCAGCACGGCAAACTCCTCCCCGCCCATGCGACAAAGCACGTCGCCGTCGCGCAACTGGCCGCGCGCCGTATCGGCAAAGGCCTGCAGTACCAGATCCCCGACGTCGTGCCCATAGCTATCATTGATGCGCTTGAAGTGATCCAGGTCGATAGCGATTAGACTGAGCGGCGCCCCGCTTCGCTGTGCACGCGCGATCTCCAGCGCCGCCTGTCCCTCAAGATAACGTCGGTTACCTAGCCCGGTGAGCGGATCGGTCATGGCCTGCCGTTCCAGACGTGCCTCCAGCCGCTTGCGCTCGCTCAGGTCGAAGACCGTGGTACGGGCGTACTGGAAGCCATCTTCGGTGACCTGCGCAGTGGCCTGGATCGCCACCGGAAGGACCGTGCCGTCGCGGCATAGCAGTTCGCACTCGGCCGCCCCTTCCTGCCCCTTGCCCAGCACCTGCTGAAAGGCGGCATCGAAAGCCTCTCGGGTTTCCGGGGTGACGAAATCGCGATACAGACGCCGGTCGATGATCTCGTCGGCGCGATACCCCAGCCACTCGAGCTCGGTGCGGTTGATCTTGACGATCCTTCCCTCGCTATCGAGCGAGTGATAGCCACAAGGCGCGTTCTCGTAGAGATCCTGTACCTCGCCGGCATACTGACGCGCCTCTCGGGAAAACAGCAGCGCCCGTTGCCTTAGGCTGCGCTGCCGATGATGGCTGAGCACCCAGAAAATGCCGACGGCAACCGACAGCAGATAGACCAGCGCGATGGCCAGTATCTGCGCCGGGTTCTCCAGCAGAAGGCCCGGCAGGCTGGGCCTGGGTGTCACGATCCCGAGCCGCCAAGGCTGCGTATCCGGCTGGCTCATGATCATGCCCGCCTGACTGCGATAGTGATTCATGCGTATGTCGTGGGTGCGGAACCACAGGAGCTGCTCGCCGATGCCCGCCTCTCCCGATTGCGCGAAGTCATGGCCTGCCACGTATCCGGCCAGGAGGTCGCGAGCGTCTCCCCGAACGATATGCCTTCGGTATCAGGAAGCAACCAGCGGCCCTGAGCGTCTACCAGCAGCGCCTGGGCATGATTGGCCTCCATGGCTTGCGAGAGGCTAGCCGTAATGCGGAACCAGTCCAGAGCGAAGAACACCACGCCTAGCTGTGTAAACC
>NZ_PZJT01000033.1 GCF_003206135.1 Salinicola salarius
GCCGCGTGCTCCAGGCCGTGCGCGGGTATGCTTCCTGGATCGCGGCCAGGCACTCCCAATGGATGCTGGCGTCATAACCGTTCAACAGACCGGCCTGGGCCAGGGCCCAACTGCCGGTACACACCGAGCCGACCCGGCGCAGCTGGCGCTGGCGGCCCTGCAGCCAGGTCAGCAGCGCCGGCGTCACCGAGCGCTGCGGCGCAACACCACCGCAGACCACCAGCCAGTCGAGCCTCAGCGGTGAGTGAGCGCTGGCATCCGGCGTCACCTGCATACCGTCGCTCGCCCGCACGGGCGCCCCGTCCATGGTCATCACGTACCAGCGGTACAGTTCGCGACCAGCGAGCTGATTGGCCATGCGCAACGGCTCGATGGCCGATGCCAGCGAGATCAGGGTGAAATCTTCCAGCAGCAGGAAGCCGAGTGTCTGGGGCTCCGGCACCGCACCTTTGGGGGCGGCGCCTCGAGAGGGATGGGTTGCCATTTCACGTCTCCTCCAAGGATGTATCGGTGGTTATTGTTATTGCGGTTCCCTGGCGCCTGTCAGCCTCGGTACGTGGCGAGGCACGCGGTGGCGAGCGACCACGACGAAGACCTCGAGCGGCTTTCCTGAAGCCTTTTCGGTCTCGCTTCGACTGTAAGCCCTGTGAAGTCGGGACGCATGCGTTTTTATCTCTCCGCGACAGACACAACGCTATTAGACAGTTCGATGTCGTTTTCAGAACAGATTGACGCCTTCGCGCCCTCGAAATGCCGGACGATATATCCTGCTTACCGGTCAGGCCCGAGCGCCGATACAGCCGATGCCTCGATTTCTCTGACGCGCTGCCGATCCTCCTCGAGCACAAGCCCCTGATCGAATCGCTTGATCACCAGCGTCATGTGTTCGCGGGCAATACGCTTGATGTGGTCGTCGCCCACCGCGGCCAGGGCTTTCAGCGCCTTCTGCAGACGAATGCCAATCTCGACCGTACTGGCACCATCGCGAGCGATGGGAGTGAAAAAGTCGTCGAACAGATCCGCGCTATCAAGCGCCTCGACGTAAACATGACGCACTGGCTGGGGCTTCTCCTCGACGCTGCCGGCGGCGTGCCGCAACCAGGGAGTGAACACTCTCACTCCGCTGCAGCGGCGACTGACGCGCAGCGGTGAGAATGGCCCCGTCGATGCCCTGCCCAAATGGCTGGTGATCCTGGGGCCGATGATTATCGCGGCGGTACTCGGCGTATCGCTGGTGCCACGCACGCCGGATGCCGCCGGTTGGCTGGCGACCCTCATCGGGTTGGGCGTGACGCTCGCCGTCTGGCGCCGAACGCGCTCGCTCGGTTGGCCGGTCATCGCAGGCGTACTCACTTTCGGCCTGATGATGATAGCCCTTAGGGCGCTGATGTAGATCGAGACTCACGGCCAATTTGGTCTACCTATGGCATGTTTCCCCGCCAAAGGTCTTAGAGACGCTGCTCAGTTCGATCAGTAATGTACCCTCATCATCAGACATCTGATGTCTAGCAATAGACTTTCTGAGGGGGATTTATGGAAGAGCGTGTCATCCGGAAGGTTTTCTGGCGCACCATTCCTTTGCTGGCGCTCTGCTATCTCATCGCGTTCATCGACAAGACGAACATCGGTTTCGCTCAGCTCGGGATGCGGGACGACATTGGCCTTGGAGACGCCGCATTCGGCCTGGGTGCCGGTGTCTTCTTCATCGGCTATTTCCTTTGCGAGGTGCCGAGTAACTTGGCACTTGCTCGATTTGGGGCCCGTACCTGGATCATGCGAATTATGGTCAGTTGGGGCCTGGTGGTGATGCTTACCGCCCTGGTGCAAGGCAGTACCAGCTTCACCATCATGCGATTCCTCCTGGGCGCCGCCGAAGCCGGCTTCTATCCTGGCGTTCTCTACTACCTGTCGACTTGGTGTCCAGAGCGACATCGCCCACGGTTAATCGGTATGTTCTTGCTAGCCAACCCCATGTCGACCATCGTCGGCGGCCCCATCTGTGGTGCTTTACTGGAAATGGAAGGCATTTGGGGGTTGTCGGGCTGGCAATGGCTGTTCGTTTTGTCAGGGCTGCCAGCCGTGCTACTCGGGTTCGTCGTGTTCCGCTATCTACCAGGTTCTCCGGAAGACGTGGATTGGCTCGACGCAGACGAGCGACGCTGGCTCATCAGCACGCTGGACGAAGAGCAGCGTCACAAGGAGATTCGCCACACTAATCCGCTGAAGGCGCTGAAAGAGCCAAAACTGCTGTTTCTCGCAGCCATGTTCCTCGCCTATCCGACTGCTGCCTATGGTCTGCGTCTTTGGCTACCGACGCTAATCGACGCTTTCGAAGTATCTGATTTCACCAACGGTATGCTCAACGCCGTACCATTCGTCTTCGCCGCCATTGGCTTGTACGTGTGGCCCAGGTACATAGCGCGAGACAAGCCCGTATATCCACATCTTCTGATCACCGCAGTGATCGGCGCCATTGGTCTGATCGCGACCGCTTCCACATCGAGTCACGTGTTGCAAATGGCATTTCTCTCACTTGCCGCGTTCGGGTTGTTTGCCGGCGAGCCGCTCTACTGGTCCATACCCTCAAGAATTCTGGTAGGCGCCAATGCCGCTGCCGGTCTCGCGCTAATCAACTCCATCGGCAATCTCGGGGGCTTCATCGGTCCTTGGACCGTCGGAGTGATTCGGGAGAGCACCGGTGAACTGGCGTTCGGGATGTACTTCCTTGCCGGCGTACTCATCTATGCCGGCATCATGGGCGTGATCGCGGGCATCTGGTTCCGCCGCCAGTGATACTCAAGCCAGACTTTCATTCGAAGATTTTCGGGGAGATTTCATGAGCCAACGACCCAACGTCCTGGTGATCTGCACAGATCACTGGTCAGGCAGCCTGTTGGGATGCGCAGATCATCCTGCCATCCAGACGCCGACGCTCGACGCGTTAGCCAAGTGCGGCATGCGATTCGAGCGAGCCTACAGCGAATCACCGGTCTGTGTGCCGGCGCGTCGCACGCTGATGACCGGCACGATGCCCCGACAGCATGGCGATCGCACCTTTCAGCAGGATCTTCCAATGCCTGATCTGCCCACGCTTGCCGGCACCTTTCGTGAGCACGGCTATCAGACCTTTGCCGTTGGCAAACTTCATGTCTTCCCGCAGCGCAGTCGCATCGGATTCGATGATGTGATCCTTTCCGAGGAAGGGCGCAATCAGTGGGGGCTGACCGATGATTACGACGCCTATCTGGCCCGAAAGGGGTACGCCGGACAGCGTTTCGGGCATGGCATGAGCAACAATCACTATCTTTCGCGCCCCTGGCATCTGCCGGAGGAGACCCATGAGATCCAGTGGGCAACGCGGGAGATGGTACGCACGATTCGCCGTCGCGACCCTACCCGCCCGGCGTTCTGGTATCTCTCCTATAGCGCCCCTCACCCTCCGATCACACCGGTGCAGAGCTATCTCGACATGTACGATGACGAGGAGATCGATATGCCGGTCATGGGGGCCTGGGCCAGCAACGACGATCAATTGCCGGTGCAACTGCAAAAAAGGCAGGCGGCGGACCGCCCGGTCGGCTTCAACGAGCGCGCCATACGACGTGCACGCAAGGCGTTCTATGCCCAGTGCACGCAGATCGACCATCAGCTGCGACTGGTCATTGGGGCGCTGCGTGAAGAAAAGCTTCTGGACAACACCATCATCCTGTTCACCTCGGATCATGGCGACATGCTGGGCGATCACGGTCTATGGGCCAAGCGCGTCTACTATGAAAAATCGGCCAACATTCCCATGTTGCTGTTGGGGACCACAGATGATAATCGCGTCAAGCCCGGTAGTGTGGATGACCGCCTGACCGGCCTGCAGGACATCATGCCCACCCTGCTGCACATGGCGGACATCCCCGTACCGGAATCGGTGGATGGAATATCCATGGTCGATACCCCCCGCCGAGAATGGCTATACGGCGAGTATGGAGAAGGCACCGAAGCGACACGGATGGTGCATGATGGACGCTACAAACTCATTTATTATCCGGTGGGTAACCGCCTCCAACTGTTCGATCTTACCGACGATCCTGAGGAAATTCGTGACCGAGTATCGGATCCAGACCTTTCCGCCGTCAGGGAGCGGCTCGTCGAGCTGATGATCGGCGAGCTTTATGGGTCAGATCTGGAGTGGATCGAGAATGGCCAGCTGGTAGGGCTGCCTGCCTCCCCGGTAGCATCGTCTCCTGACCGAGGGCTATCTCAACAGCGCAGCATCTATTAGCGTACGGCGCGAGCCGCGAAGGGAAACGAGACGATGATGACTTCAGCCACAACACGAAAACGCCTGCTTTCGGAGAACGTTGCCGGCAGCATCTTCAAAGAAATACTGTCGAACCGTTATCCCGAAGGCGAACGCCTGCCGAGCGAGCTGGAGCTGGCGCAACGACTGAATGTCAGTCGGCTGACGTTGCGAGAAGCCATCAAGCACCTCCAGGCTCGCGGCGTTATCGTCATTCAGCGCGGCAATGGCACCTTCGTGACGCACCGAGCCCAATGGGCAATGCTCGACCCTTTACTGCTCGAAGTCATGACTGAAAGTGACGAAATCAACTCTCTTTACCATCATTTAACCGATATGAGGCGAATGATGGAGACCGGACTGGCCTCGCTAGCAGCGCAACGCCGAAGTACAGAACACATAGATCGCATGCGACGCGCGCTGGATGCGATGCATGCCGCGACGGATACGCTGAGCGTCCGGCGCTACGCCGCCGCTGACATGGAATTTCATTGCGCGATCCTCGATGCGGCGGATAATCCTTTCGCAACCAGCGTTTATGGACAGCTCCAGGTGCTGTTGACCCATGTGCGAGAAGAGACTACTCGCCTCGCCATCGGTCAGCGTCACGGACTGACGTTGCATCATGAGATTCTCGAGGCGATCGAGGCGGCCGACCCGCTTGCGGCTCGCGAAGCCATCGAGCGCCATTTCGATATGACCGCAAAATGGGTGGACATGGCAATTGCCGCTCCAGCCTCCGTCTCGGCAAATGGGGAAACGCGTTGAACAAACGGTGCTGCGTACCCGGGAGCTCTTCATCCTCTTTATCCGCAAGCGACTCGCAGCTCGCTGATTCAGACTCGTACTCGTGGCCAATAGGAAGCCACGATATCGCTGAGGCTTTTATACCAGCGGGCCGATTCATGATGGGTTGTCACGATTACCATATCGCACATGATGATGCCGAACTGCCGACCCATGAAGTAGCACTGAATGCCTACCGAATCGATACAACTACCGTGACCAATGCCGACTTTACGGCATTCGTCGATGCTACAGGGTATCGGACCGACGCCGAGCGGTTGGGCGACTCGGCCGTATTTTATTTGGCGGTGGCAGCCAATCGACGCGACATTCTAGGCCAGCCCGAGCAGACGCCATGGTGGATCAGGGTAGCGGGTGCGGATTGGCGGCATCCCGGCGGTCGCCATTCTTCTCTCGCGGGGCTCGAAAATCACCCTGTGGTCCACGTCAGTTGGCATGACGCGATGGCTTACTGCCATTGGAGCCAGAGACGACTACCCACGGAAGCCGAGTGGGAGTTCGCTGCTCGAGGTGGCTTGGAAGGCGCGCGCTACCCTTGGGGTGACACGCCACCGGATGACGGCGCCAACTGGCGCTGCAACATCTGGCAAGGTCGATTTCCCGAACAAAACTCAGCCGAGGATGGGTGGCTGACCACGGCACCGGTCAAGGCTTTCGCGCCCAACGGGTGGGGGTTATGGCAAATGGTGGGCAATGTTTGGGAGTGGTGCTCGGATCCGTTCGATGCCGACTACTACGCGAACTCTCCCGAGCTCGACCCTAGAGGCCCCGACGCGAGCGAGTGTCGATCTCTGCGAGGTGGTTCCTGGATGTGTCACGATAGCTACTGCAACCGATATCGGAATTCGGCGCGCATCGGCAGCCCCCCAGACTCAACGTCGCAAAACGTGGGATTCCGAACTGTTGCCAGGTAAGCCGTTTGCTCGTCCGCGTCACCTGCATCACCGCTGCCATGTTCAAGGACGACATGGGCCGAAGCCGCGCCCCATCGCCCAGTTGGGACCGATGAGGCGCGCCTTCCCTGTCGAGCGCCGGCCATGACTTAACGCGACCGTCGCGCTACTGGACTGCATCAGCGGGTCGTTATCCATC
>NZ_PZJT01000034.1 GCF_003206135.1 Salinicola salarius
CCTGGAGCACGCGGCTGTTCTCGATCGATCGCGATCGCTTCACGGCTTCCGGCGGCACTGCGCCGCTGGACATGATGCTCAACATGATCGGGCGCGACCATGGCCGGGAGCTGTCGGCGGCCATCTCCGAGATGTTCATCTACGAGCGGGTTCGTGGCGAGGAGGATCAGCAGCGGGTGCCGCTCAAGCATGTGCTGGGCACCACGCAGCCGAAGCTTCTCGAGATCGTGGCATTGATGGAAGCCAATATCGAGGAGCCGATCGAGCTCGACGAACTGGCAAGCTATGTCGATGTCTCCCGGCGCCAGCTGGAACGGCTGTTCCAGCGCCACCTGCACTGTTCGCCTTCGCGCTATTATCTCAAGCTGCGGCTGACGCGAGCCCGGCAGCTGCTCAAGCAGACGCCACTGCCGATCATCGAGATCGCCTCCGCCTGCGGCTTCGTCTCCACGCCGCATTTCTCGAAGTGTTATCGCGAATACTTCGGGACGCCGCCACGGGAAGATCGAGGCGAGACGCTGAAGATTCGTCGCCTCGAACCTGCCGTGATGCCGCTGATGGATAACGACCC
>NZ_PZJT01000035.1 GCF_003206135.1 Salinicola salarius
CAGACAGAGCGTAATACAACCCAAGTACCACACTGTGAAATGACTGTACTGTCTACATCGGCCGGCCGCTGACTTACCAGCATCAAGCCGATTCCGTATTTTCGCCCCTCTCTCGCTATGCGCCTTATTGCTCCTTGAGCAGCTGCGTATTGAGCCTCTCCATGATCCGGAACATACCTATGTGCTTCTTCACACACTAATAATATAGGATCCTTCTCTTTCTCTTGTTGAGTCTGAAATACTTTATACTGAAAAAGTAACCTAGCGATTAGCGCTGTAAGCGGGCCTGCGACTTCATTTGGCAAACCTGAAATATCAATAATCCTGATATCTTTGCCTGCCTGACTAGGTGCGCCAATGAACTGATTCAAGACTTGATGTAGCTTTATTTCTGCATCGTTATCAATCCAACACTTCATCATAAATGAAAGTCGAGTATCTCTTCTCAGAACTTTTAGTTTATCTAAAACGGAGGGTACTGGTGACTTAGCTAAATCAGAGTTGGTCATGCTTTCATGGTTATTACGGTTTATCCTACCGCCTTGAATGTACCTAACATGACTTTCAAACTCATCTAAGCAAAATGGTCTAGGTTTATCACGGTCGAATTCCAGAATGTCTGAAGTATCTTTGCCATCACACAAATCTGGATCGTCAAAATTTTCTAGATGGTTAAGGGCTTCTGTACCAAACTCTCTTGGGCAAGGCTTGACAACTCCAGCGGCAACCATTCTTGCATGAGCCAGTGCTTTTTGAACTACATTGTTTTGACTAGTAGCGCTTCTTTCCGTTTTACCGATAACTAGGTTAGTGAACTCATCACTAGACATCAACCAGTACGGTAGCTTTATCTCTTCTTGACCATCGTCGCCTGCTGCGATGTCATATGCTCGGTACTGTACAGCTCTCTCTTTAAAGGCTGAACCATACTCACCATGAGGATCAACGACCACTATCTGAGGAGACAGTTCTTTCTCATTATTTTTATGCGATAGTACGCTATGAATAATCGCAGCAACGGTGCCTGACTTACCAGATCCTGTAGAGCCAAGAACCGCACAATGCATACCAAACATTTTATTAATGTTAGCTCGACAGGCTGTAGATTCAGAAGCACTATAAACCGCAAAGGGAACTAATGGATCTACTTCATCATCTCTTGTACCTTCAGCGGAACGGTAGACAAAAGAAATTTCTTCGTTAGTTAGAAGGAATACGCCTTGCTGGGGTAAAGGGTAAGTTTTAATGCCACGTTTAAAAGCCAAAGTTGTTTTTGTATTATTCCAGCTGCCTTCAGCTAGCAGTTGGACTTCCATTAAACGCTGATCAGAATCAGCAGTTACAGGCATGCCTGCTTCTATTAATTCTTCAGATCGCATTCTCAGCATTGTCACCAAGCCAAAAATTATTTTACGACCATAGTGAATTTTAACCATACTACCTATTTGCCCAATTGGGTAAACACGACCATTAAAAGCTATTGTTAATTCTGATATTTTATCGGAAATCTCAACTTTTATATTGGTTCCTGATACCTCGACAACTTGGCCTATTTTCAGCTCTTCAGATGGTGCAAACATAACTAAACCTCACATCCGTTCTTTAATACTGATGTTACACCGTTGAATGTCCACCAATAATCGTCTTCGTCTTTTCTTCTATATGGGCCTTTTTTTCCAATATACAGGCCGTGTATGGATGCGATAATTACTCTTGAACCAAAACTATCACTACGCCACTTTTCTAAACATGGAGGAATTTCGTCCCGGCACTCCAAGAATGCGAGCAATACGGTTTTGTTCTCTTCTTTTGATAAAGCAAATTCAATTTCGTTATTGATATGGTCATCGCCAAAACTATAGCCGCAAACAGCTAAAATATTGCTATTGGAGGAATTTAGCGATTTTCTGAATAAGTCAAACTGTGTAGAGAACGGATCTTGCTGAGTGGCAACGTATTTAGTAGCTTGAGGGTAAATTAGAACTCGACGATCCACCTTTGGGTATAGGTCATTTTCTCTAACTCGCCATACATATCCTTTGTCACAAAGAAACCAATCTATCGAACCATGCATCTTAATTAAGTTAGCGCGCTGTCCGTTCGATGGTACGGGTTCTCCATACTTCTGTTTTCGATGGGCTACAGCTCCGCCATCGAACCCATCCCAATAAGATATTTTATTTAGTGCTAATGCATCTTCTAAAAGAGTGTCATAGTTGGTTGTGAAAATATTGATAGCTTTTCTTCGCTCATACACACCAGCGGATGCGTGGTTAAACAGAGTATCAATAAATACTAAATGTGCTTTAATTTCCACGATTGGTTTAGACAAAGAACCTTCTTCAACTGTATTTCCATCCTTATCCTCAACATAGCCACACCGGATAACATTTGAGATAGACTCAAGAATTGTATTATGCGCTTCTTCTAGCGTAGCTAACTCAACTTCCCCCCCCACGAATTACTGTTTTCTTTTCTTTGTTTCTTTCAGCTAATGCAGCATAGTCGCCAAGATGACTAAGAACATGCTCTATATGGCATTGCTCTGGCAACTCTTCAAATAGTGGGGTGATAATATCGTCATATAATTTTTTATGACTAGCCTTTATATCCTTCTGAACTTTATTCGTTAAAGGGTACATTAGCGGTAATTTGGCGTCGAAACTTATTCCCGCACCCAGTAGCCAGCTTTGCTCACTACACTTCAAATGTTCCTCTACTTGCAAGAACAACTCGTCATCAATCAAATCATCCATTTTCTTTCCTTCTTATAGAGTTGTACCCAAGCTGGTAACCAGAGCGTTATAACAGGTATTAGACAGCGCGCTCGTTTATTGACTTGAACGCGCACGCGAGTTCAATAATGTTATGCCGCGCACTGTTTTCTCCATAACATACTGAAAAATCGACACATTAAGTATAACTTGGCCATATAACACCAATCATAGTGCCAGCTGCATAACACTGATGAGCGTACAGGCAGCCTTTCCAACATGGCCGCTTTGAGTCGGAACCTGTCAGCTGTCTCAAGCCCTGCTAGGAATACCTTTGGTATCAATCTGCCACATTCCGTTTCACTTCTCTATCCAGCTTCCCCCGCCTTTCGTCGAGTTCGCTGCAAAATGCATCATTCCGCATCATTTTCTCGACCCCTAAATTGCCACGCCGGCCCAGTATTGGCGAGGCTTGGCGCCACTTGCAACGCTGCATCAAAACCGACCCATTTAGCGCGCAGGCGGGGCGGGGAGTCGACAGCGCGCCGGGAGGAAGCAAGGCTATGGAGAGGCAGGCGGTGGCCACAGGGTGTCCGTTGGCTACTGGGCTCGTTGAATGGTCAAGGCGACGAACCGTCTCCCTACTCACTCGCTGCCGTCGAGTGAGCTTCTCGAGCCCGACGGAAATCCTCGGCGTGCTCGAAGATCCAGAGCCACATAGGGATGATCTTTAGGAGAAATTCCTCCCCCAACCGAGTCAGCTCGTAATCGACTCGCGGCGGGACTTCTTCGTAATCCTGGCGAAGAATCAGCCCATCGCGCTCGAGCTGCCGCAGCGTTCTCGTTAGCATCCGCTGAGTGACACCATCGAGCCGTCGGCGAAGCTCGGCGTGTCTCAACCGCCCTCCCTCCTTGAGCGCGTGGATCGCCCCAAAAGCCCAGCGGTTGCCGGCGTGGGATAGCACCTCTCTCTTCAGCCAGTCGTCCTCATTTTCCATCGCGTCACAGAGCGCCCGGGAGCGAGCGAGCAGGTCGTTTTCGTCTTTCAGTATCACTGATGTACCTACTTATGTGGGGAATCCTGACGTGCAAACATCCGCTAGCTAGATGTGATCTCTCGGTA
>NZ_PZJT01000036.1 GCF_003206135.1 Salinicola salarius
ATGAAAGTACTCGTCGCGGTCAAACGCGTCATCGATTACAACGTCAAGATCCGGGTCAAGCCGGATCACTCCGACGTGGATCTGACCAACGTCAAGATGGCCATGAACCCCTTCTGTGAAATTGCGGTGGAAGAGGCCGTTCGTCTCAAGGAGAAGGGCGTCGCCACGGAGATCGTCGCCGTCTCGGTCGGCCCCAAGGCCGCCCAGGAACAGCTGCGCACGGCGCTGGCGCTGGGTGCGGACCGCGCCATTCACGTCGAGACCGACGAACGCGTCGAGTCGCTGGCGGTAGCCAAGCTGCTCAAGGCCGTGGTCGATGAAGAGAAGCCCGACCTGGTCATTCTCGGCAAGCAGGCGATCGATACCGACAACAACCAGACCGGCCAGATGCTGGCGGCGCTGAGCGGTATGGGGCAGGGCACCTTCGCCTCGGAGGTCGCCTTCGGCGATGGCGTCGAAGACGGCTACGTGCGCGTCACCCGCGAGATCGATGGCGGGCTGCAGAGCGTCGCGCTCAAGCTGCCCGCGGTGGTGACCACCGACCTGCGCCTGAACGAACCGCGCTACGCCAAGCTGCCGGACATCATGAAAGCCAAGAAGAAGCCGCTGGACAGCCGGACGCCGGAAGCACTCGGCGTAACCGTCTCCAGCGGGCTTGAGCTGCTCAAGGTCGAGACGCCGGCCGAGCGCAAGGGCGGGGTCAAGGTAGGCTCCGTGGACGAGCTGATCGATAAACTCAAGAACGAAGCCAAAGTGCTGTGAAAGGAGCTGATCGCATGAGTATTCTGGTTCTGGCCGAACACCATGAAGGGCGTCTCTCCGCCGGCACGGCTCATGTCGTCGGCGCCGCCCGAGCCATTGGTGGCGATATCGACATCCTGGTAGCCGGCGAGAATGTGGCGGCCATTGCCGAAGCGGCCGCCAAACTCGATGGCGTTTCCCGCGTGCGGGTGGCCGACGACGCGGCGTACGCGCATCAACTGGCCGAGCCGCTGGCGGATCTGCTGGTCCAGCTGGCCGGCGACTACAGCCACGTGCTCGCCGCGGCATCGACCGATGGCAAGAACGTGCTGCCGCGGGTCGCGGCACTCAAGGGCGTCTCCCAGATCTCCGAGATCCTGAGCGTCGAGAGCGCCGATACCTTCAAGCGTCCGATCTATGCCGGCAACGCCATCGCCACGGTGCAGTCCAGCGATCCGCTCAAGGTGATCACCGTGCGCACGACGGCGTTCGACCCGGTGAGCGAAGGCGGGGCCGCGACCATCGAG
>NZ_PZJT01000037.1 GCF_003206135.1 Salinicola salarius
ATCATCGCCTCGACGGCGGGCAAGCCACTGCTCAGCATCAAGGGGGAGAGGTTTTTCTGCTGCAAACTGCGTTTCACCTTTTCGGTAATCGGCATATATTGCAGCAAGTCCATGCTCGGCTCTTCGCTGAAAAGGTCGGCCATGGACTGGAAATCGCCGCGCTCCTTGCGCGTATGATTATCCTGGGGCTTGCGGATCAGTCGCGTCAGGTTGGCCGAGACCGGGTAGACCAGCGGGTTATGGATGCCGTTATCAATCAGGTATTTTTCAACCCGTTCCAGCACTTGTGAGGGATCTTCTCCGCTTTCTGGATCGAACACGTCCATCTTGTTGACCACGAAAATGAAGCGATCCTTGCTCTGCTTGCCGCCCTTGCGCATGGTCTCGGCGACCAGCCCCAGCAGGTTGCGGTCGTCATTGGTGCCCAATTGGCTGGCATTGAGGACATAAAGAATCAGCGGGTTACGCTTAGAATCCTGCACGAAACCCATGGTGGTGCGCTGATGTTCTTCATCCTGGCTGTTGTTCGGGCCGGGGGTATCGGTCAGGACCAGGCGTACCTCGGGGCGCTCCTGGATGGCGACGATATTGCCCTCGATATCGATCCGCTGGGTATCGTCCAGCTTATTCCATTCCTTTAGCAGTTCCAGGTCGGCATTGTCTGCTTCGCCCATCAACTGGCCGCTGTTGTCGTAGCGTTTGACCGTAAAGTGATCGGGCATCCGATCGTTGTCGGTAATGCGGGCGATAGTGGCAGTAGTGGCTTCGTTGGCGGCGGGCAATAGGTCGCGACCGAGCATGGCATTGATCAGGGTCGACTTGCCGGAGGACATGGTGGCGACGACATAAACGTCAAAGTCCCGGTTGAAGGCTTCCTCAATGGATTGTCGGGCTTCGTCGTTTTCTTCGATGAAGCGCTCGAATTCCGGATGTTCGCGCGCTTCATCTATTAGCCCATGGATTTTTTGCAGGCGCTGCTCGGCAGGCTCGGCCTCTACCCATTTCAGTTCCACTTGCATACCGTTGGCGACAGCGGCTTGAGCGGCTTCCTGGATATCCAGAAAGTCCGACTCCACGCCCTTGAAGGTGATATGAAAATTATCGTCACCGTTGAACAGCTCGCTCAACTCGT
>NZ_PZJT01000038.1 GCF_003206135.1 Salinicola salarius
CGATACCGATGCCTTCGCCGGCGGTCGGCGGCATGCCGTATTCCAGCGCGCGCACGTAGTCCGCATCGTAGTACATCGCTTCCAGATCGCCGGCGTCCTTCTCCGCCACCTGGGCGGCAAAACGCTCGGCCTGGTCCTCGGCGTCGTTGAGCTCGGAGAAGCCGTTGGCGATCTCGCGCCCGCCGACGAAGAACTCGAAGCGGTCGGTGACGTGAGGGTTGGTATCGTTGCGCCGCGCCAGCGGGCTGACTTCGGCCGGATATTCGGTGATGAAGGTCGGCTGATCGAGCCGATGCTCGGCGACGGCTTCGAATATCTCGGTCTGCAGCTTGCCCAGGCCCCAGGTCGGCTTGACCGGGATATTCAGGCGCTCGCAGGTCGCCTTGGCCGCCTCGAAGGTATCGATGTCGGCTTCGCCAATGGCATCGCCCTCGATCTCGGCGCCGTATTCGATGATCGACTGGCGCAGGGTCAGGCGACGGAACGGCTGGCCCAGGTCGTAGTCGGTGCCCTGATAGGTGACGGTCGTGGTGCCCAGCACCTGTTCGGCGGCGTCCCGGACCATCGCTTCGGTCAGGTCGAGCAGATCCCGGTAATCGGCATAGGCCCAGTAGAATTCGAGCATGGTGAATTCGGGGTTGTGCCGCGTCGACAGACCTTCGTTACGGAAGTTGCGGTTGATCTCGAACACCCGTTCGAACCCGCCCACCACCAGACGCTTGAGGTAGAGCTCCGGAGCGATGCGCAGATACATGTCGATATCCAGCGCGTTATGGTGCGTGGTGAACGGCCGCGCGGTGGCGCCGCCGGGGATCGGCTGCAGCATCGGCGTCTCGACTTCCATGAAGCCGCGTTCGACCATGAACCGGCGGATCGCGGCAATGACGCCGGAACGCACCTCGAACACGCGTCGAGACTGCGGATTCATGATCAGATCGACGTAGCGCTGACGATAACGCGCCTCGAGGTCGGTCAGACCATGAAACTTGTCCGGCAGCGGACGCAGGCTCTTGGTCAAGAGCTTGGCCTCGACCAGCATGACGTAGAGATCGCCCTTGCCGGACTTGTGGACCGGGCCGCGGCCAGCGACGATGTCGCCGATGTCCCAGCTCTGGATGTCTTCCAGCAGCTCGGCGGGCAGCCCCTTCTTGTCGACGTAGAACTGGATCTGGCCGGACACGTCCTGGATCACCACGAACGGGCCGCGCTTGCGCATGACGCGTCCGGCGACGGCCGCCTGGCGATCGAGCGACTCGAGCTCGGGCTTGTCCTTGTCGCCCAGCTCCGCCTGCAGATCCGCCGCCAGACTGTCACGCCGGAAGTCGTTGGGGAAGGCGCTGCCGCCCTGCTCCGCCGCCTGCTCGCGACGCGCTGCCAGCTTGGCACGGCGCTCCGCGATCAGCCGGTTTTCTTCATGCGCTTCATTGTGCGCATCGGAAGGAGATTGCGGGTTGTCCTGGTTCGCCATGTCGTCGCCTGTCGAAAAATAAAGTAAAGCCGCGAGCCG
>NZ_PZJT01000039.1 GCF_003206135.1 Salinicola salarius
GCTCGCTCAACTCGTTGAACAGATCTTCGACCCAAAGCTGTAGACGTGACTCGGTATAGCTGGACAGTTTGCAGCTAGGCGCAGGCACTCGGCCGTTAATAGTGAACTGGGTATCCACCGTAAAGGGGTTGTGGGTAATTTCAATGTTGTTCATTCTGATACCTTGTGTGTTATCTCTTCTTTCTTGGGCTGTTTCCAGGCTTCGCCCGCATGAGCGCAGCCGATAATGGTCAACCATTATGGCCACTGCCGCCAACCTGCTAGAAAAGCGGTTGTGTCCGTAACCATTTAATTAAGGAGGCCAAGAAATTCGGTAATCGCAGTCATGAGACTCTCCTGATTAGACGGCCAGCGTGCTATCGAGCTTGGCCTTGAAATTCTCGATCCACGCCTGTAGTTCTTTAGCCTCGGTAATAGCTCGCTTGCGGGCTTCACTGTCCATGGCCTTTTCTTTCAGGGGGTTCATCCGCTCAGCAAATTGACGATCGAACTCCTTGGCCATGAAGGTAATGAACTGGTCAAGAAGATGGCTATTACCCGAGTCAATTAGTTGCGCCATCGTCTCCAGTGGCAACATCCGCTCCATATTTTTCTTGAAGGCCGCTGCGTCGAAGCCTTTTTCCTGGCGTTGACGTAGTGCCTGAATCTTTTTGTTGAGCTGTTCGAGCTGTCGTTCGTTCTGTGCGAGCTGCTCGATCAATTCGGCTTCGTTCAGGCCGACTTCGATGGCTCGAGTCAAGGCGTCATAGGCACGCTTGAGGCGGTGTGGCATGTTGTACTTGTCGATGTACTCATCGATCATCGCCTCGA
>NZ_PZJT01000004.1 GCF_003206135.1 Salinicola salarius
AAACATGCCAGCGACGATATGGTCCGTCGCTGGCATGTTTCGTTCGAAGATTTCGACCTTTCTTTCAGTCAATCTCTTCCAGTCACGCCGTGCCGCTCTTCAAACTCCGGGCGCAGCCCGGCTTACAAATCGTCCAGGAACCGCTCCGCATCGAGCGCCGCCATGCAACCGCTGCCCGCGGAAGTGATGGCCTGACGATAGACGTGGTCCATGACATCCCCCGCCGCGAATACGCCGGGTACGCTCGTCGCCGTGGCGTTACCTTCCAGACCGGACTGAACGCGAATGTATCCGTTGGCCATATCGAGCTGGCCTTCGAAGATGCCGGTATTCGGCGTATGGCCAATGGCGATGAACACACCCATGGCATCGAGCTGCTTGGTTTCGCCGCTCAGCGTGGAACGCAACCGGACACCGGTAACGCCGCTGCCGTCACCCAGCACCTCGTCGAGGGTGTGATTCCACTCGATCGCCATGTTGCCGTTCTCGACCTTTTCGTGCAGACGATCCTGCAGGATCTTCTCGCCGCGAAGGCTATCGCGTCGATGAACCAGCGTGACTTTCGACGCGATATTGGAAAGATAGAGCGCCTCTTCCATTGCCGTGTTGCCGCCACCGATCACGACGACATGCTGGTTACGGTAGAAGAAACCATCACAGGTCGCGCAGGCGGAAACGCCCTGCCCCATGAACTGCTGTTCCGAAGGCAGCCCCAGATATCGGGCGCTGGCACCGGTGGCAATGATCAGCGCGTCACAGGTGTAGGTGCCGTTGTCCCCCTTTAGCGTGAACGGCTTCTCGCGCAGCTCGACCTCATTGATGTGATCGAATAGCACTTCCGTCTGGAAACGCTCCGCATGCTTGCGCATGCGTTCCATCAGCTCGGGGCCCTGGACACCTTCCTCGTCGCCCGGCCAGTTGTCGACGTCAGTGGTCGTGGTCAACTGCCCGCCAGCCTGCATGCCCGTGATCAGCAACGGCTTGAGATTCGCCCGCGCGGCATAGACGGCAGCCGTGTAACCGGCCGGCCCGGAGCCCAGGATAATCAAACGTTCGTGGCGCGCGTCGCTCATGACTACCTCGATTCAATCAACGATTTGGTTGGCGTGTATCGATACTCAACGTCCTGTGGCATGGCCCGGCTTCGAGTCTTGCCAAGAGCCGGGTCATGCCACAGGACACTGCAATCGGCGGCAATGATACCAGAAACGACAAAGGCGGCCCGTCGGGCCGCCTTCGATGATCACGCCGCTTACAGGTTGCCGGCGTGAGTGCCCAGGTACTTGGCCACGCCTTCGGCAGTGTCCTTCATACCTTCCTGGCCTTCTTCCCAGCCTGCCGGGCAGACTTCGCCGTGAGTCTGGTGATACTTGAGCGCCTTGACCATGCGCAGCATCTCGTCGACGTTACGGCCCAGCGGCAGGTTGTTGACGGTCTGATGCTGGACGACGCCATCTTCGTCGATCAGGAAAGAGGCGCGCAGTGCGACACCGGCTTCCGGATGTTCGATGCCGTAGGCCTGGCAGATCTCGTGCTTGACGTCGGCCACGACCGGGAAGCCGACTTCACCGATGCCGCCAGCGTCCGGAGACGTCTTGCGCCATGCGTGGTGCGTGTACTGCGAATCGATGGAGGCACCGATCACTTCGACGCCAAGTTCCTTGAACTTCGCCAGACGATTGTCATGGGCGATGATTTCGGACGGGCAGACGAAGGTGAAATCCAGCGGCCAGAAGAACAGCACGCGCAGCTTGCCGTTGCTGTCGGACAGACGGAAGTCATCCTTGATGGAGCCATCCGGCATCACGGCTGCGGTTTCGAAATCCGGGGCTTGGCGTCCTACGAGTACGCTCATGAGTATCTCCTGTCGTGGTTTATCGTGAGGCTACGAATTTTGAGCGACTAGACTAATGGCTAATCACCCATACTCCAATTTAATTGCCGCAATTGAATGCATAGCAATTGACTATCAATGCTTTGCAATATCGCTATCAAGACCTTTCACACTGTATCGTCGTCTCACGCTACATCTCGTCTCACACTACATCGTCGTCACTGGCCAGGGTGACGGCTGCCAGCTCGCCCGTGTGCGTCGTTTCCACCACGACATGAATCGGCTGGCAGCAGACCACGCAATCCTCCCAGGTGTCATAGCCACCCGCACTCACATCCAGCAACAGCGAAAAAGGCGCGTCGCAATACGGACAGTGAACCGGCCAATCAATGATCGTCTCCTGTGGCATGAGCAACCTTTCGAAACGTGGGTGACGTCCACAGACTCCCGGACAGGCAGCGCTGCAGAGTGTGTCGGCACGGACTACGCTAAAAGCTGGTGGCAACGACAGGCATTTTCAAGGCCGTACCGGACGAGCATACCGGACGATAGTCGCGAAGCCTCCGATTGAAAATGCATGTTATCGTGCCCATGATTATTGTCGACAACCCAATTCGCCCGGCAATGCTGTGCAATCGCTTGCCGGATCGCCGAATGACCGAGCGATTTCGCTGGGCATGGCGAAACGGATTGGCAGCGATCCGATAGAAGAGCGGTGTACCGACACCCCATCGACAGGCGCCGGCGGCCAAAAAGCAGAAAAGGCCGACGTATCGCCGTTAAGGAACCGGACAGGCTCGCTGGCGCCGAGTATCGGGCCCAGCCGCCGCCATGAGGAGGACCACCCTGATGTCTACAGACTCGAGTCATACGCTGGCGACGCTCGACGTCAAAGGCACGACCTTTCACTACTACAGCCTGCCCAAGGCGGCCGAGACGCTAGGCAACATCGACAAGCTGCCGATGACGCTCAAGGTGCTGCTGGAAAACCAGCTGCGCTACGCCGACGACCCCACCGTGGCGAAGGAAGACATCCAGGCGTTGGCTGACTGGCTCAAGGAAGGCAGGTCGACTCGCGAGATCGGCTATCGCCCGGCGCGCGTGCTGATGCAGGACTTCACCGGCGTCCCCGGCGTGGTCGATCTGGCCGCCATGCGTGACGCGGTCAAGAAGCTGGGCGCCAAGGCCGATCGCATCAACCCGCTTTCGCCGGTCGATCTGGTCATCGACCACTCGGTGATGGTCGACCACTTCGGCGACGCCTCCGCGTTCAAGGACAACGTCGCCATGGAAATGGAACGTAACCGCGAGCGCTACGAATTCCTGCGCTGGGGCCAGAACGCATTCGACAACTTCCGCGTCGTGCCGCCGGGCACCGGCATCTGCCACCAGGTCAACCTGGAATATCTCGGCAAGACGGTGTGGACCAAGGAAGTCGACGGCAAGACCTACGCCTTCCCGGACACGCTGGTCGGCACCGACTCCCACACCACCATGATCAACGGCCTGGGCATTCTCGGCTGGGGCGTTGGCGGCATCGAAGCCGAAGCGGCAATGCTCGGCCAGCCCGTCTCGATGCTGATCCCGGAAGTGATCGGCTTCAAGCTGACCGGCAAGCTCAACGAAGGCATCACCGCCACCGACCTGGTGCTGACCGTCACCCAGATGCTGCGCAAGAAAGGCGTCGTGGGTAAATTCGTCGAATTCTACGGCGATGGCCTCGACGACCTGCCGCTGGCAGACCGCGCCACCATCGCCAACATGGCGCCCGAATACGGCGCGACCTGCGGCTTCTTCCCGGTCGACGACGAGACGCTCAACTACCTGCGCCTGACCGGCCGCGACGAAGACCAGATCGAACTGGTCAAGGCTTACACCCAGGCTCAGGGCCTGTGGCGCCAGCCGGGCGCCGAGCCGACTTTCACCGATGCGCTCCATCTCGACATGGGCGAGGTCGAAGCCTCTCTGGCCGGCCCCAAGCGCCCCCAGGATCGCGTCGCCCTGACCGACCTGAAAGCCACGTTCGAAAGCTTGATGAACGGCGACAAGCCGGACGCTTCCAGGGAAGAGCAAGGCAAGTGGATGTCCGAAGGCGGCGATACCGCGGTAGGTGCCCCGCCTGCCGACGGCGAAGCCTACCGGACCGGCCACGATTATCGCACCGGCGACAGCCAGGAAGTCGAGTACGAGGGCGAGACGTTCTCTCTCAACCATGGCGCCGTGGTGATCGCCGCCATCACCTCCTGCACCAACACCTCCAACCCCAGCGTGATGATGGCTGCGGGGCTACTGGCACGGAAGGCTCATGAGAAAGGGCTGACGACCAAGCCCTGGGTCAAGACCTCGCTCGCCCCTGGCTCCAAGGTAGTGACCGACTACCTGGCCGCCGGTGGCGTTCAGGACGATCTCGACGCGCTGGGCTTCAACCTGGTCGGCTACGGTTGCACGACCTGTATCGGCAACTCCGGCCCGCTGCCCGAGCCAATCGAGAAGGCCGTCAATGCCGGCGATCTTACCGTCGCCTCGGTGCTCTCCGGCAACCGCAACTTCGAAGGTCGCGTCCATCCGCTGGTGAAGACCAACTGGCTCGCATCGCCGCCCCTGGTGGTCGCCTATGCGCTGGCCGGCAACGTGCGCAAGGATCTCACCAAGGAACCGCTGGGCAAGGACCCGCAGGGCAACGATGTCTATCTGAAGGACATCTGGCCCTCCCAGGCCGAGATCGCCGAGGCGGTCGAGAAGGTCAAGACCGAGATGTACCGCAAGGAGTATGCCGAGGTCTTCGACGGCGACGAGATCTGGCAGTCGATCGAGTTCCCCGAGAGCGAGGTCTATGCCTGGTCCAAGGACTCCACCTACATCCAGCACCCGCCGTTCTTCGAAGGCATGGACAAGGAGCCGAAGCCGGTCAAGGACATACAGAATGCCCGTGTTCTGGCCAAGCTCGGCGACTCCGTCACCACCGACCATATCTCGCCGGCCGGCTCGATCAAGCCGGACAGCCCCGCAGGCAAGTATCTGCAGGAGCACGGCGTGGCGGTCAAGGATTTCAACTCCTACGGCTCGCGTCGCGGCAACCATGAAGTGATGATGCGCGGCACCTTCGCCAACGTGCGGATCCGCAACGAGATGCTGGAGAACGTCGAAGGCGGCTACACCCGTCACGTGCCCAGCGGCGAGCAGATGTCGATCTACGATGCGGCGATGAAGTATGCCGAAGACGACACGCCGCTGGTGGTGATCGCCGGCAAGGAGTACGGCACCGGCTCCTCCCGCGACTGGGCGGCCAAGGGTACGCGCCTGCTCGGCGTTCGCGCCGTACTGACCGAGTCCTACGAGCGTATCCACCGCTCCAACCTGATCGGCATGGGCGTGCTGCCGCTGCAGTTCCCCGAAGGCGAGAGCCGCGAAACGCTGGGCCTGACCGGCGACGAGACCATATCTATCGAGGGCCTGAAGGATCTCGCGCCAGGCAGCACGGTCAAGGTGACCATTGCCAGCGACAAGGGCGAGAAGAAGATCGACGCGCTCTGCCGCATCGATACCGCCAACGAGCTGGAGTACTACCGCCACGGCGGCATCCTCCACTACGTGCTGCGCAGCATGCTGTAAACCCGCTTCAAGCGGTCAAGCAAGTCGCGAACGAAGCCCCACCGGTCGGTGGGGCTTTTTCGTGTCGGGTCACAGGCAAGCCGCTTTGTCGCCATTGACGTTGCGATACCTCGACCGAACGCCGGGGTCCGGTTCGACGCATTGCCAACGGCTCGCTTGCCATAAAAAAACACCCCGAAGGCGGGATTGGCATCCAGCTTTCGGGGTGCAGTTCATCGAGGCGGGCTCGATAGGTCTTTCAGCGACGCTGACCTAGAACTCGCTCCATTCCTCCTCGGTCGCAACAGGGCGTGCGCTCGTCTTCGGCTTGCGCGACGGAGCCGGCAAAGAAGACTGCGGGATATCGTTGGTCAGACTGGCCGTCGTGGCCGGAGCGGCAGCACCGTTGACCCGGAACGTGGCAATCAGCTTCGCCAAATGCCTGGCCTGGCTCTCGAGCGAGGCAGCCGCGGCACTCGTCTGCTCGACGAGAGACGCGTTCTGCTGGGTCACCGAGTCCATCTGTGTCACTGCCACGTTGATCTGGTCGATACCGCTATTCTGCTCGCGCGTCGCCGTAGCGATCTCGTTCATCAGCGCGGATACCTGGCGAATCGCATCCACGGTCTCGTTGATGGTCTGTCCGCTGCGCTCTGCCTGCTCGGCGCCGACTTCGATCTTGGATGTGGTCTCCTCGATCATGGCGCGGATCTCTTTGGCGGAATCAGCGCTACGGCTGGCCAGCAACCGCACTTCGCTGGCGACCACCGCGAAGCCACGCCCCTGCTCGCCGGCGCGAGCCGCTTCGACGGAAGCATTCAGCGCCAGAATGTTGGTCTGGAACGCGATGGAGTCGATGACGCCGATGATTTCCTGAATCTTGCGGGAACTCGCCGCGATTTCACGCATCAGGTCCGCCGTGCGCTGAACTTCCTTGCCCCCGGTTTCGGCGGCCTGCGAAGCACTGGAGGAGAGGCGGTCGGCTTCAATGGCCGAATCGGTATTCTGGCGCACGGTGGAGGCCATCTGTTCCATGCTCGAGGCCGTTTCCTGGAGTGCGGAGGCCTGCTCTTCGGTGCGAGTCGATAGATTCTGACTGCCGCTGGCAATCTCGCCTGCACCGGTGAAGACACTATCGCTGCTGCTACGCAGGGACAGCACCAACTCGCTAAGCTTGACCTGCATGTTCTTCAGCGCACCGAACAGCTTGCCGATCTCGTTGGTTCCGCGATTCTCGATCTCGGCGGTCAGGTCGCCCTTGGCTATACGGTCGAAGTGATCGACGGCCTCCTGCAGCGGGTTCACGACGGTTCGAATCATCGCGATACGCACGAGCAATGCGGCGACCAGCGCCAGCAGGAGCAGCGCGATAGATACGATTTCCACGATCAGGGTCGACTGGGCATCGTTGGCGATCAGTTCGTCGCCACGTTCCTCGACATAGCGGACGAACGCACGGGACGCCTCATCGAAAGCGGCGAACTTATCGTCGAGACGTTGCTCTTCACGTCTGATCTCGTCCGGATCGCTGTTTGTCAGCAGAGGCTGCAACGTCTGGGGAACCAGATCGGTATACGCGGCCTTGATCGCATCGACATAAGGGTCGCGGCGGCTGTCCTGGCTCGTAGGGACTCGCTGGAACTCAGCGTACCGCTGCGTCGCTCTGTCCAATGCCTCCTGAGCACGCTGCTGCATCGCCAGGGCATCGTCATCTTCTGACTGCCGGCTGAGAGCAGCGGCTTTCTCCAGCATGACCCGTACGCTGAGCAGATTGACCTGTGTGCGGTTCAGTGTATTGGTCTGCTCGATATTGATTTCTGTTAGCTCGTCTATCACGCTCGAACTGATGCTGTTGGAGTAGAACCCTACTCCACTGATGGCTCCAATCATTGCCACCAGCACGGCTAGAGCCAGCGTCAGGCTTCTTCTGACAGATAGGTTCTTCATTTTTGCCTCGTCTCACCATGCATGCACGCAAGCGCCAATCGCATGCTTGAGTTACTCCTATCGGCATCCGTACTGGAAAAATGAGTCCCATCCCAAAATAATTCAGCATGCATCGGGTGGACCGTTCCTGATTCCTACGCCCCTCGCTTGCCGTCTGTCTTGGACTGCTCTTCGTGTCTGCTTCTCATGAAAACACCCCGAAGGTCGGACTGAGTGTCCGACTTTCGGGGTGTAATCGTCAGCGGCCCGACTTCTGAAGGGCGCTACTATCAGATCGAGCGACGACGATACTGACGGTAACGTGGATACCAGAAATGGCCGTGGATCGCGTCCCACAGGACTTCGTCGCTGGAGGAGAGCGCGACGCCATCCTTTTGGGCCTGCTTGCCGACGGCGAAGGCGATCGCCTGGCTGATCTCGCGGATATCGCCCAGCGCCGGCAGCAGTGCACCTTCCCCGGTCTTGACGATCGGTGCGCTGTCGGCGAGCGCATTGGAGGCCGCCATCAGCATGTTGTCGGTGACGCGTGTCGCATTGGCTGCAATCACACCGAGGCCGATACCCGGGAAGATATACGAGTTGTTGCACTGGGCGATAGGAATCGTGCGCCCATTGATCTCCACCGGCGGGAACGGGCTGCCCGTCGCCACCATCGCCTGGCCGTTGGTCCATTCCAGCACGTCCTGCGGGACCGCTTCGACCTTGGAGGTCGGATTGGAGAGCGGCATGACCAGCGGGTTCTCGCAGTTGGCGTTGAGGGTCCTGATCACCTCCTCGGTGAACAGCCCGCGCTGGCCGGAGACACCGATCAGGATCGTCGGTTTGACGTTGCGAATCACGTCGATCAACTGCCGCGCATCGCCATCGAAGCTCAACTCGGCGGGATCGTGTGCCAACCGCTGCTGGAAGCTGTGAAGCCCTTCCATGTCGGTGGTCAGCAGGCCGTCCTTGTCGACCATGAAGATCCGCTTGCGCGCCTCGGCTTCCGATAGCCCTTCGCGGGTCATCGCCACCACGATCTGCTCGGCGATCCCGCAACCGGCTGAGCCCGCGCCGGCAAAGGTGATCGTCTGCTCGCTGAGCTTGGCATTCTTGGCCTTGCAAGAGGCCAGCAATGTCGCCACGCAGACCGAGGCCGTACCCTGGATATCGTCGTTGAAGCAGCACAGCTCGTCACGGTAACGCTCCAGCAACGGCATGGCATTGGTCAGGGCGAAGTCCTCGAACTGCAGCAGCACGTTCGGCCAGCGACGCTTGAGCGCTTCCATGAATAGCGTGATGAACTCCGCATATTCGTCCGGCGATACACGCTTGTGGCGCCAGCCCATGTACATCGGATCATCGAGCAGCTTCTGATTGTTGGTACCCACATCCAGCGTGATTGGCAGCGTGTAGGCCGGACTGATACCGCCACAGGCGGTGTAGAGCGACAGCTTGCCGATCGGAATGCCCATGCCGCCGATACCCTGGTCGCCCAGGCCGAGGATACGCTCGCCGTCGGTCACGACGATCACCCGCACCTTGTCCTTGGTCGCGCTACGCAGGATGTCGTCCATGCGATGACGATCGGGGTAGGAGATGAACAGGCCGCGGTGGTTGCGATAGATGTTGGAGAACTCCTCGCACGCCTCCCCCACCGTCGGGGTGTAGATGATCGGCAGCATCTCTTCGAGATGTTCTTCCAGCAGGCGGAAGAACAGCGTCTCGTTGTCATCCTGAATCGCCCGTAGATAGATGTGCTTGTCGAGGTTGTTCTGACACAGCGTGTACTGATGGTAGGCGCGCTCGAGCTGCTCTTCGATGCTCTCGACGTTCTGCGGCAACAGCCCCACCAGGTTGAACTCGACTCGCTCTTCGTTGGTGAAGGCACTGCCCTTGTTGAGCAGCGGGGTTTCCAGCAGCGAAGGTCCAGCGTAAGGAATGTAAAGCGGGCGCTTGGCGTGATCGGACATGAATCGACTCTCGCGGTAACCAACGAATGAAACGCGCCTGTCGGACGGGCGAGCTCACCGGTCGTTGGTGCAGGCCCGATGGCGCATTGTCGTTATCGCTCACACGGCTGCCACGCAACCATATGAACGCCGAGCCAGCTCGCGGCTGGCCAAGGGTCGACCAGTATGCCATCTGCCGCCGCCGATGGCATGTCCGCCAGGGAACCCTCTGACCAAAAGACTACCCGCCAATAGAAAAGCCCCGCGCTGGCGGGGCTTTCGTCACGGCATCCGTGGGCCGTCAGCAACTGGCCGCGACGGGTTTGGCCGGGCCGGGAAAGAACAGCGGACGTAGCTTGACGCCAAACATGTTGCCGGCGAAGGCTGCCACCAGCCACAACCAGCCATGCAGGCTGCCGGACGCAATGCCGCTGAAGTAGGCGCCGATATTGCAGCCGAAGGCCAGGCGAGCACCGTAGCCGAGGAACAGGCCGCCGATCACCGCCGCCGCCACGGAACGCAGCGGAATGCGGAAATTCGGGGCGAACCGGCCCGCCAGTGTCGCCGCCAGTCCGGCACCCAGAATGATGCCGATATTCATTACCGTGGTGATATCGCTGAAGACACTGCCACTCAACGCCTGGGCATTGCCCGGATTCTGCCAGTATCCCCAGCCGGTGACGTCGCCGCCGACAGCCTGAAACACCTTGGCGCCCCACAGCGCGAACGCCGAGGTGATCCCCCACGGACGCCCGGCCAGCGACAGCGTCAGGAAGTTGAGCAGCGCCAGGCCGATTGCCCCTGCCAGGATCGGCCACGGCCCGGTCAGCCAGCGGCCGGGGCCGGCGGAGACCGAAGGTGCTTGTTCCAGCTGACCGTGACGTCGCTTTTCCATGGCAATGGTTAATGCCGCGATAGCCGCGAACAGCACCAGACTGGCTGCGATACCGCCGCCCGTACCGAAGAGATCGATCATCGAGGTCGGCTGGAAGGCCGGCAAACTCTGCCACCAGGCAAAATGCGCCGTACCGATCACCGAACCGACGATGAAGAAGAGCAGCGTGATGATCATGCGGGCATTGCCGCCGCCTACGGTGAACAGCGTCCCCGATGCACAGCCCCCGCCCAGTTGCATGCCGATTCCGAACAGAAAGGCACCGACGATCACCGACACACCGATCGGCGAGACGAAGCCCTGCACCGGATGGCCGAACAGCGTGCCGGCGCCCAGCGCCGGAAAGAACAGCACCACGGCCAGCGCCAGCATCACCATCTGTGCCCGCAGGCCGCGTCCGCGGCGTTCAGTGATGAACACGCGCCAAGCGGAAGTGAAACCGAACGAGGCGTGATAGAGCACGATCCCCAACGCACCGCCGACCAGCATCAGCCAGCCCTGATTACCACCGAACGCCAGGCCAACGGCCAGTGAACCCACCGCGAGCAATACCGCCGCGATCCACGCCTTGGGCGAAAGCCGTCCAATGCCCGGAGGCGCCGTACGTGTCAGCGTCGTCATAAGCGAAGCCCCTTTTTAGACTCAAATCGAATGGGCAATACTTTAGTCTTTTAGTCAGGAATACGAAAACGACAAAAAGTGCTTTTCTTAGACATTATGGCTATATAGAGAGATCCAAAAAAGCCGGCCCGAAGGCCGGCCTGTAGGTCACGAAAGGGGCTTACTGGAAGCGCCCCAGCCCTACCGCGACGCGCAGCTTTTCCATCAGCGCATTGGCCTCAGCGCGGGCTCGCTCGGCCCCTTTTATCAACACCTGCTCGATGTGAGCGGGGTCGTTCATCAACGCCTCGTAACGCTCCCGCGGTTCGCGCAGGTGGGCATTCAAGTACTCGAAGACCTCGTTCTTGGCATCGCCCCAACCGATGCCTTCCGCATAGCGCCGACGCATGTCCAGGCTCTCTTCTTCCGTGGCGAAGGCAGAGTAGATCTGGAACAGCGTGCAGGTATCCGGATCCTTGGGTTCGCCCGGCTCCAGCGAGTTGGTCTTGATCTTGCGCACCAGCTTGAGCAGCTTCTTCTCGCTGACGAACAGCGGAATGGTGTTGTCGTAACTCTTCGACATCTTGCGGCCGTCGAGACCACGCAGCACTTCGACCTTCTCGTCGACGATCGCCTCGGGCAGGGTGAAATAGTCGCCCTTGTAGATATGGTTGAAGCGCCCCGCCATGTCGCGGGCCATCTCGATATGCTGGATCTGGTCGCGTCCCACCGGCACCTTGTGGGCGTTGAACATCAGGATATCGGCGGCCATCAGCACCGGATAGCCGAACAGCCCCATGGTGATACCGCGATCGGCATCGCTCTGTCCATCGGCCTCGTTGTCGGCCACCGCTGCCTTGTAGGCGTGCGCCCGGTTCATCAGGCCCTTGGCGCAGACGCAGGAGAGCAGCCAGGTCAGCTCGGGAATTTCATGGATATCGGACTGGCGATAGAAGATCGCGTTGTCGGTATCCAGCCCCAGCGCAAGCCACGTGGCCGCGATCTCGAGCCGCGACTGCTGCACTCGCTGCGGATCCTGCGCCTTGATCAGCGCATGCAGGTCGGCAAGAAAGTAGTAGGACTGGACGTCGGGATTCTGGCTCTCGGCGATGGCCGGCTTGATCGCGCCGACATAATTGCCCAGATGCGGCGTACCCGTGGTGGTGATACCGGTAAGAACGCGTCGCTTGCTCATGAACTCTTCGAATCGCTAGGGGAAAGTGACAGTGCGGGCAGTTTACCTTGCCACCCTCCCCATAGCGAACACCCCCGACCCGACGGGGGTCGGTTCTCAGTCTTTCAGGAGCTGCTCCGGCGACACCACCTCGAGCCCGAAAGCTTCGCCCACGGCGGCGTAGGTCACCTGGCCGGCATGGACATTGAGCCCGCCCCGGAAATGGGGATCGTCGGTGAGCGCCCGCTTCCAGCCCTTGTCGGCCAGTGCGATCACGAACGGCAGCGTCGCATTGGTCAGCGCCTGGGTCGACGTTCGCGCAACGGCACCGGGCATGTTGGCGACACAGTAGTGGACGATGCCATCGACCACGTAGCTGGGCTCGGCATGGGTGGTCGGCTTGCTGGTCTCGAAGCAGCCGCCCTGGTCGATCGCCACGTCCACCAGCACGCTTCCCGGCTTCATCTCGGCGAGCATCGCACGGGTGATCAGCTTGGGCGCGGCGGCACCGGGCACCAGTACCGCGCCGATGATCATGTCCGACTCGCGCACGGCGGCTTCCAGCGTCTCGGTGGTCGAATAGACGGTACGGATCTGGCCCTGATAACGGTGATCGAGCACTTCCAGCCGAGGCAGAAACTTGTCGAGAATCGTCACCTCGGCACCCAGCCCCAGCGCCATCCGCGCGGCGTTCTCGCCGACCACGCCGCCACCGATCACGGCCACCTTGGCCGGCGCTACACCCGGCACGCCCGGCAGCAGAATGCCGGCACCGCCCTGGGCTTTCTCCAGGCTGTGCGCGCCCGCCTGAACGGCCATACGGCCCGCCACGCGACTCATCGGCGCCAGCAGCGGCAAGCCACCCAGATCGTCGGTGATGGTCTCGTAGGCGATGCAGGTCGCGCCGCTGTCGATCAGGCCGCGAGTCAGCTTCTCCTCGGCCGCCAGATGAAGGTAGGTGAACAGCGTCTGCGCCGGCCGTAGCCGGGCGACCTCTTCCGCCTGGGGCTCCTTGACCTTGAGGATCAGATCGGTGGAAGCCCACAGCGCCTCGACATCGGCCAACACCTCGGCGCCGGCCTCCCGGTAGGCATCGTCCGGATAGCCGCAGCCACTGCCCGCTTCCGCCTGTACCGAAACACGGTGGCCTCGCGCCACCAGTTCACGCGCGCCACCCGGTGTCAGGGCGACGCGATATTCATGGTTCTTGATTTCCTTGGGAACGCCGATGTGCATGGCCATCTCCTCGATCGCTGGTTGTCATTGAAGGGATCGAGCGAATTACAGCACAACAGCAATAAAGGCGGGATAGGGGAAGAAAAAAGACGAACAAGACCTGAATGACGAACGCTTTTTGAAAGAAAATCTGGATTTGCACCGATAGGTAGAAATATTTTCTATTTCGCCACTACAGCCCCGCCGTAGACCTCGGCGAATCGCGGCGGCATTCGCTTGGGCCGCCCGCTGGAGAGTTCAATGCAGGCGAAACGCGTCTGGGCGCGAAGCAGCGTTCGTGCACTGGCGACATGGCACAGTTGAAACCGCCGCGTCAGCGTCAAGCGGCCATCGCAGGCGACGATCCAGGTGGCAAGCTGGAGCGAGTCGCCCTCGAAGGCAGGTGCCAGATAATCCAGTTCGTGACGATGGACGACCATGCCGCGATCGAGCGCTCGATAGTCGTCGAGACTCAGCCCGAGCTGGCGGGAGTGGGTCCAGCTGGCGCGCTCGACCCAGCGCAGATATTCGGCGTTGTTGACGTGACCGTAATGGTCGATGTTCGACGCCTCGACCTGAATGTCGATCACGAACGGGCTGGGCAGATCCCATGTCATATGGACCTCCGAACTGTCAGCGGTAATTTCGACAATGTTTGGCGAGACTCGTGGCCGACCGGAAGCGATCCCGGAACGTCTCGCTTCCCCGAATAAACGTCTCGCTCCTTGAACGTCATGCCGGATCGTCGGCCGGGCGAGCTCGACCACATTGCCAGCAGCGATCGAAGACCCCTTCCAGCCGCTCACCGCAGCCGAGGCAATGCCACGGTGGCGCGACCACGACCGGTCCGTCGAGCGCTTCCCTGACCAGTCGGCTCGCCTGCGCTTCGGCCGCGGCGGCCACCCAGACCTCCGCCTCGCACTGATCGGGCGGCAACTCTCCCGCCCCGCCAGCCAGGGTCATGTTGCGCAACGTGGCGGAGATACCGGCGCTCTCGATCACGTTACGAACATGACTGACCAACAAGACATTGGGATGACGGAATACGCAGATCCGTTTGGCAGACATGTCAGCGGTATCGCGCCATTGCGATCATCAGTTGCGGAAGACCCGCACGCCGAGGGCTTTCAGGTAAGCCGTCTCGGGAATCGACGGGTGGATCGGGTGATCGCCAGCCTGACCGCCACGGTAGATGATCTGACCGTGGCGATCCTGATGACGCACCGCGCCACGCACGCACTCCACCAGACGCTCCTCGTACAGATGCATGGAGCAGGACGCCGACATCAGCAGCCCGTCACGACCCAGCAGCCGCATCGCTTCACGATTGAGGCGTGCATAGGCGCGTTCGCCATTGGCCAGATCCTTGCGCTTCTTGATGAAGGCCGGCGGATCGAGCACGATCACATCGAACTTTTCGCCCTCGGCGCGCAGCGCGGTCATGGCTTCGAACACGTCGCCGTGACCGACCGCCACCTGCTCGTGGAGCCCGTTGAGCGCGGCGTTCTCGGCAACCCGGTCCAACGCGACCTCGGAAGCGTCCACGCACAGTACCTCGCTGGCGCCATGCGCCGCGGCCTGCACGCCCCAGCCGCCGATATAGCTGAACAGATCCAGCACTCGCTTGCCGGCGACCAGGCCGTTGAGCCAGGCGCGGTTGGCGCGGTGATCGTAGAACCAGCCGGTCTTCTGGCCATCCAGCACCGGGGCGACGAAGCGCACGCCGTTCTCTTCCAGTAGCACTTCGTCGGGCAGTTCGCCGTGGACTACCGCGACTTCGGATTCGAGCTGCTCCAGGCGCCGTCCGCTGGAATCGTTCTTGAACACGATGGCGCGGGGCGACAGTACCTTGTCCAGCGCCGCGATCACCTCGTCGCGTACCGTTTCCATGCCGAGCGTGTTGAGCTGAACCACGAGCACGTCATCGAACCGGTCGACGATCAGTCCCGGCAGCAGATCGCCCTCGCCATGGATCAGCCGGTAGAACGGCTTGGCGAACAGGCGATCGCGCAGTGCCAGCGCCTGATTGAAGCGGTGCACCAGCAGAGAACGGTCCAGCCGGACATCGGCATCGCGGGAGACGATGCGGGCACAGATCAGCGAATGCGGATTGACGTAGGCGACACCCAGCGCCTTGCCATTGGCGGCCTCGATGGTCACCTGGGCGCCGGGCTCGAGCCCTTTGAGCGGCGTCGCCTGGATATCGATCTCGTTGGAGTAGAGCCACAGATGGCCCGCCTTCAGACGTCGATCGGCGTTCTTCTTGAGGCGCAGGGTCTGGGTCACGGTTGACTCCATGTGCAAGGCTCCATCGGCAAGGGAAATCAGGAAAAGCGTATTGAAGCAACGTTTCGAACGAGCGTCGCCGAACAGCAATCTCGGCGCATTCTAACCCGCATGCAGCCATCCATTGACCCGTCGGGGCAAATCGTACGCCGCCCCGGTCGGATTTCGAGCCCGATCGGGCAAAACATTCAGGTCTGGCAAAGGGTACAGTAAACCGTGGCGCGCTGGCCGAGCACCATATGGCGCAACGCCATGCCACAGTGACGACAGGGCTCGCCGGCTCGACCGTAGACGTTGAGCCGCTGGGCAAAGTACCCCGGCTCGCCGGTGCCACTGACGAAGTCCCGCAGTGTGGTGCCGCCCTGGGTAATCGCCGCCGCCAGCACCGTCTTGATCGCTTCGGCGAGACGCTCGAAACGCTCGAGCGAGACACGACCCGCCGCGCGACGCGGATCGATGCCGGCCATGAACAGCGCTTCCGTGGCGTAGATATTGCCCACCCCCACGACCACGGCATTGTCCATGATGAAGGTCTTCATCGCCGCACGGCGGCCGCGAGATAACCGATAGAGCCGCTGACCGTCGAAATCCGGCGACAGCGGCTCCGGCCCCAGACGGGAAAGCCGGATATCCGTCGCGGCATCCCCTTTCAGCCAATCGACGAACCCGAAGCGGCGCGGATCGTGATAGCGCAGGATCTGGCCGCTCTCGAAGACGAGATCGATATGATCGTGCTTCTTGGGCGGATCGCCGATACGTGCAATGCGCAGACTGCCGGACATTCCCAGATGCCACAGCAGGGTACGCTCGCCCAATGGCAGCAGCAGATACTTGGCGCGACGGGAGAGCTCACCGAACCTGGCACCGATCAGCGTGGATTCCAGGTCGTCGGGCACCGGCACGCGCATGCGGCGCTGACGTACGATGACCTCGACGATCTCTTGGCCTTCGACGTGAGGCGCGATACCGCGGCGGGTCGTTTCGACTTCGGGAAGCTCGGGCATACGTCGGACTCTCGCGATTCTTCCATCACAAACGAGAAAACCCGGTCGAGGACCGGGTTTTCCGTACTGTCATTTCAGCGCCGGCATTTCAGCGCTATCGGAAAGCTAGATCACTTGATCTTGGCTTCCTTGTAGATGACGTGCTTGCGAACGACCGGATCGTACTTCTTGAATTCGAGCTTGTCCGGAGTGTTACGCTTGTTCTTTGCCGTGGTGTAGAAGTGGCCGGTACCGGCGCTGGACACCAACTTGATCTTGTCACGCATCTCTCGACTCCTTAAAGACTAACGCCGCGCTTGCGAATGTCGCTGAGCACCGCTTCGATGCCCTTCTTGTCGATGATACGCATGCCCTTGGAGGACAGGCGCAGCTTGACGAAACGCTTCTCGGATTCGACCCAGAAACGATGCGTATGCAGGTTCGGGACGAAACGACGACGTGTCTTGCGCTGTGAGTGCGAGACGTTATTACCAGTCACCGGACGCTTACCGGTAACCTGACAAACTTGGGACATGGAAGCCTCCGACCACTGGCGGGTTGGGTTGTTCGGTTTATCTCGGACACGCAGTTCGGGAAGAGTCCGTCCATTTCGATTCCCTCATGGAAATGGCGGGTATTCATTCGCTCGACTGCCATGGTCCAACGCCTTGATTCACTGGATCAATGCGCCGACTCAAAGGTGCCCCGATTCAAAGGGCGTACTTTATACCAGACGCCTCCGTGCTTCGCAACAATCGACGACAACTGCCGCCGTTCCAGCGAAGCGTTGGCCGATCGTTTCCGACAGGCCATCGAAGGGCGTCACCCCAGAACATGGCGCGGTATGTTACCCGAATCCGACACGCGTTCCCATCCGAATCTCGAAACACTGTCCATTACCACAGTCCATTCACTGCCCATACCGCCAATCTGGCGCCGCGTCGCCTGCTCATAACCAGCCGCGCTCGGCGAACGAGATTACCTCGCCGTCGCCGATCACGAAATGATCCAGCACCCGGATATCGAACAGCCCCAGCGCCTCGCGCAGGCGTTCGGTGATCCGACGATCGGCATCGCTCGGCTCGGCCACGCCGGAAGGATGGTTGTGCGCAAAGATGACGGCGCCGGCATTGTGCGCCAGCGCGCGCCGGGCGACTTCACGCGGATAGACGGAGGCGCTGTCCAGCGTGCCCTCGGACAGGATCTCGAAGCGGATCACGCGATGCTGCGTGTCCAGAAACAGGGCCGCGAACGCCTCGTGATCGAGATGGCGCAGCTGTGCACTCAGGAACCGACGCACCAGCGTCGGCGAGGTCAACGCCGCGTCACGCTCGAGCAGGCTGCCGAGATGACGACGCGACAGCTCCAGCGTCGCCTGAAGCTGCACGAAAGTCGCCTCGCCCAGGCCATGCTCGGCACAGAATCGCTGGCGATCCGCTTCCAGCAGCTGACGCAGCCCGCCGAAGCTGCTCAACAGATCACGCGCCAGATCCACCGCCGAGCGCCCCTTGACGCCGACCCGCAGGAAGATCGCCAGCAGCTCGGCATCGGAAAGTGCCGCGGACCCTAGCGTTAGCAGTTTCTCCCGTGGCCGCTCCCCTTCCGGCCAGTCGCGTATTGCCATGCCCTTCCCGTCCATTCACCGTGAATTATCAGAACCTCTGAATCAGGACATCGGCCAGCTCCGCCAAAACCTGACCGATTTTCATCGGCGATGACGCTCTACCTTTCATCGGCGATGACGCTCTACTCCCAAAGTCGAATCGTCAATTTCCGGCAACCCACTACCATACTAGTCAGACAAGAACACCGGAGCTCTCGTGACCTCAACGACCCTGCAAACCCTATGGAACGAGTCGGATGCCGGCCATGTACGCCAACGCCTCTATCACGTGTTGCGTCACGCCATCATTCGTCTCGTGCTGGCGCCGGGCCAGGCACTGTCGGAGAAAGAGATCGCCGACACATTCAAGGTCAGCCGTCAGCCGGTGCGCGAGGCCTTCATCCGCCTTTCGGAAGCGGGACTGGTCGAGGTGCGCCCCCAGCGCGGCACCTTCGTGGTCAAGATCTCCCCTCAGGCGGTCTACAGTGCGCGCTTCGTGCGCGAGGCGATCGAAGTGGCGGTGGCCAAGTCCGCCGCGGAAGAAGGCCTGTCTTCACGCGGGCTGGATGACCTGTTCGAACTGGTCGAGCGCCAGCGAAGGACGATCGTCGGCGGCGACTACGACCGTTTCTACGTGCTCGACGAGGAGTTCCACCAGACGCTGTCGCGGGAAGCCGGACACGAATCGGCCTGGCGATTCACCGAAGAGGTCAAGGCGCACTTCGACCGCGTGCGCTACATCAGCGTGCCCGACGGCACGCCGCTGGAGACGCTGGTCGAGCAGCACGCCCGAATCGTCGAAGCGATCAGAGACCGCGAACCGGATGCTGCCGAACGCGCGGTACAGGCCCACCTGCGCGAACTGCTCGTTTCACTACCACGTCTGATCGAGCGTTTTCCCGATCTGTTCGACAACCATTGAATCTGCCGTTTTCCTAGCCGGAGACTCCATGAAAATCATCGACGCCCGCGTCATCGTCACCAGCCCCGGACGCAATTTCGTCACCCTCAAGCTGATTACCGAATCCGGCATCTACGGGATCGGCGATGCCACGCTCAACGGTCGTGAAATGGCCGTCGCCGCCTATCTCGAAGAGCACGTCGTGCCGGCGTTGATCGGGCGCGACGCCAGCCGCATCGAGGACACCTGGCAGTATCTCTACCGTGGCGCCTACTGGCGTCGTGGCCCGGTGACCATGAGCGCGATCGGCGCGGTCGACATGGCCCTGTGGGACATCAAGGCCAAGGCCGCCAACATGCCGCTCTACCAGTTGCTGGGCGGCAAGAGTCGCGAACGGGTAATGACCTACGCCCACTGCACCGGCAAGGACATCGACAGCTGCCTCGAGGAAGTCGCCCGTCACGTCGAGCTGGGTTACAAGGCGGTGCGCGTTCAGGCCGGCGTCCCCGGCATCAAGACGATCTACGGCGTCGCCAAGCGGGAAGGCGAGCGCTACGAGCCGGCCGATGCCGAACTGCCTGCCGAGCACGTCTGGAGCACGGAGAAGTACCTCAACCACGTGCCGCAGCTGTTCGCCGCCGTGCGCGAGCGCTTCGGTCACGACCTGCACCTGCTGCATGACGTCCACCACCGGCTAACGCCGATCGAGGCCGCGCGGCTGGGCAAAGCGGTGGAGCCCTACCACCTGTTCTGGCTGGAGGACTGCGTTCCCGCCGAGAACCAGGAGAGTCTGCGCCTGATCCGCGAGCACACCACCACGCCACTGGCGATCGGCGAAGTGTTCAACTCGATCCACGATTGCCGCGAGATGATCCAGAACCAGTGGATCGACTACATCCGCACGCCGCTGACCCACGGCGGCGGCATCACCCACGTGCGTCGCATTGCCGACCTGGCTTCGCTCTATCACGTGCGCACCGGTTTCCACGGGCCGACGGATCTATCGCCAGTCTGTCTCGGCGCCGCGATCCACTTCGATACCTGGGTGCCCAACTTCGGCATTCAGGAACACATGCCCCACGACGAGCTGACGGACAGCGTCTTCCCCCACGATTACCGCTTCGAGGACGGCCATTTCCTGGTCGGCGAGAACCCGGGGCACGGTGTCGACATCGACGAGGAAGCCGCCGCCCGCTATCCGTTCAAGCGCGCCAGTCTGCCGGTCAACCGGCTCGAGGACGGCACCCTTTGGCATTGGTAAGCGCGGCACGGATGAACAAGCGATACCGGCAACCGTGAGAATTTCAGGAGAGTCATCGATGCAAGCCTTTGAAGTCAGCGCACCGCATGCGTTCGCCGTCGGCGACCAGCCCGCACCGAGCGCGGCACCGGGAGAAGTGGTCGTCGACGTTGCATTCGCCGGCATCTGCGGCTCGGACATGCACATCATCCACGGCGACAACGCTTTCGTGCGATTCCCCCGCATTACCGGGCACGAGTTCGCTGGCGTCATCCGCGCCGTGGGCGATGGCGTCGACGCGGCCCGCGTCGGCGAGCGGGTCTGTATCGACCCGGTCGTCAACTGCGGCCAGTGCTATCCCTGCCGGATTGGCCGTCCCAACGTCTGCAGCGCGATGCAGGTGATCGGCGTTCACAGAAATGGCGGCTTTGCCGAACAGGTCAACGTGCCGGCCGCCAACGCCCACCGCATTCCCGACGATCTCGACCTCGATGCCGCCGCCCTGGTCGAGCCCTATTCGATCGCCGCCAACGTGCTGTCGCGCATGGAGCCGCACCCGGGCGATCGCCTGCTGGTGATCGGTGCCGGCGTGATCGGGTTGACCGTGCTGCAGATGGCGCGCGCCATCGGGCTCGAGGAGGTGATCGTCACCGACATCCTCGACGAACGCCTGGCAACGGCGCGAGAACTGGGTGCCAGCCACGTGATCAATGGGCGCAGCGAAGATCTCGAGCAGGCCGTGCTGGCCGCCACGAACGGCGAAGGCATCCCGTTGATCGCCGATGCCGCCTGCGTACCGGCCATGCTGCCCGCCATGCTGCGGATGGCCTGCCCCGCCGGACGCATCGGTCTGCTCGGCTTCAGCCCGACGCCGAGCGATCTGATCCAGCTGGAAGTGATCAAGAAGGAGCTGACGCTGGTCGGCTCCCGCCTGAACAACCGCAAATTCCCGGAGGTGATCGACCATATCGCCGCGGGTCGTCTCGACCCCAAGGCGCTGATCAGCCATCGCGTCGCGCTGGCCGAGATGCCCGATGCCATCGATCTGCTCGAGAACCACCCGGAACAGGCGCGCAAGGTGCTGGTGAAAATCTCGCCCTGAACGCCCGATCGAGTCCGCCACCCATGCCGGAAAGAGACCCGGAACAGCGCTGGCCCGGACAACAAAACCGACGCGTACCAACGCGACAGGAGACTCACGCCATGTTGACGACGACAACCTTCAAGAACTTGCTCGCTGGCGCTGCCCTCGGCGCCACGCTACTGGGTAGCCAGGCGGTCATGGCCGCGGACTACACGCTGAAATTCGGCCACCTGGCCAACGAGCAGAACATCTGGAACAAGGCCGCGCTGAAGTTCAAGGAACTGGTCGAAACCAATTCCGATGGCCGGATCGAGATCCAGGTCTTCCCCAACGAGCAGCTCGGCAGCGAAATGGATGTGATCAACAGCATTCAGCTGGGCACCGCCGACATGACCATCACCGGCGAGAGTCTCCAGAACTGGGCACCCAAGGCGGCAATGATGGCCGTGCCCTACCTGTTCCGTGACGCGGACCACATGCGCAAGGCCGTGGAGGGCGACGTCGGCAAGCAGATCGAACAGCAGATCACCGAACGCACCGGCCTGGTCCCGCTGGCCTGGTTCGAGCGCGGCCCGCGCGAGCTGACCTCCAACCGTCCGATCAAGACGCCGGACGACCTCGACGGCCTGCGAATCCGCGTACCCAACGTGCCGCTGTTCGTCGATACCTGGGAAGCGCTGGGCGCCCGCCCGACGCCGATGGCTTTCAGCGAAGTCTTCACCTCGCTGCAGCAGAACACCATCGAGGCCCAGGAGAACCCGCTGAGCCTGATCGAAAGCGCCAGCTTCAACGAAGTCCAGCAGTACGTGGACATGACCGATCACGTGCGCAGCTGGATCTATGTCGTCATCGGCAAGCAGAAGCTCGAGTCGATGCCGGACGACCTGCAGACCGTCGTGCGGGATGCCGCCAGCGAGATGCAGTCCTATGAGGAAAAGCTGTTCGTCGAAGACCAGCAGCGTCTCGAACAGGCACTCAAGGACAAGGGCATGAAGTTCGTCGAGGTTGACCAGGCCGCCTTCGCCAAGAAAGCCGAACCTGCCGTGCTCGACGCTTTGAATGACGATCAGAAAGCGCTCTACAAAGCCATCCAGGATCTGTAATCCCCCGACGGATTACCGAGCCACGGCATTCGGGGGCGGCGCGACGATCGCCGCCCCCGTTTCTCATCTCGTTCGGAGACCGCCATGTCGGAACATGAAACGGACATTCACCAGGATATCCAGGAAAACCTCGAGATACTGACTCGCGTTCCGCGCCTGGGCGGGCCTATCGGCCGCCTGGCCGGCGCGCTCGACCGCGTTCTCCTGACGCTGGCCGTGATCGCGCTGGTGGGGCTGTCGCTGACGGTGCTGCTCCAGGTCGCCTCGCGCCTGTTCCTGCCCATCACGCTATCGTGGACCGAGGAACTGACCCGCTACCTCTTCATCTACATGGTGGCGATGGGTGCCGGCGTGGTGCAGCACCGCCACCGCCACGTCAACGTCGAGCTGTTCCACGGCTGGCTCGGTTTTCGCGGTCGGGCCGCCTATCTTGCGCTGATCTCGGCGATCACGTTCGCCTTCACGCTCATGGTGCTGCCCAACGCCTGGCAGTTCGCCCAGATCGGCGCGTTCCAGACCTCGCCGACGCTGCGCATTCCCATGCTCTACATCTTTTTCTCTTCGGTGGTGCTGTTCGGCACGCTGCTGCTCTACAGCCTGATCGGCCTTGCCGAGGGCATCATCGCCATGGTTCGTGGCGAACGCGTCGACACCGCTCGCCAGGAGGCGCTCTGATGGAAATCGCCGTTCTCTTCACCACCTTTCTGATACTGCTGCTGATCGGTCTACCGATCGCCTTCTGTCTGGGCGTGTCGTCACTCGCCTATCTGATGCTCGGTGGCATCTCGTTGACCATCGTGCCGCAGCGCATGTTTTCCGGCATCGACTCCTTCGTGCTGCTCTGCATCCCCGGTTTCGTGATGGCCGGTAACCTGATGAACGTGGGCAATATCACTCAGCATATCGTGCGCTTCTCCAATGCCCTGGTCGGCCATATCCGCGGCGGCCTGGGCCTGGCCAACGTCGGCGGCTCGATGATCTTCAGCGGCATCTCCGGCACCGCGGTGGCGGACGCCGCCAGCATCGGCTCGGTGATGATTCCGGGCATGTCCAGGGCTGGCTACGACAAGCCGTTCGCCGCCGCCGTGACCGCCGCCTCTTCCACCATCGGCCCGATCATTCCGCCCAGCGTGCCGATGATCATCGTCGGTTCGCTCTCCGGCATCTCCGTCGGCCGCATGTTCCTCGCCGGTGCGCTGCCCGGTCTGTTGCTGGGCGTGGCGATGATGATCACCGCCTACTGGCTGGCGGTGCGCCGCGGCTATCCCAAGGAGAAGCGCGCCTCCTTCAAGGAGTTGCTCAAGGAAGGCCGCAGCGCGTTCTGGGCACTGCTGATGACCTTCATCATTCTCTACGGCATCATCGGCGGCCTGTTCACACCGACGGAGGCCTCGATCGTCGCCAGCCTCTACGCGTTGCTGGTGGGCACCTTCGTCTACAAAGGCATCAACTGGCGCAATCTGGGCGGCATCCTGTCGGACACCGTGATCACCTCGGCCTCGCTGATGCTGCTCGTCGGCCTGGCCAACCTGTTCGGCTGGATCCTCACCAGCCAGCAGATTCCACAGATGCTCGCCGACGCCATTCTCGGCATCAGCAGCAATCCGATCGTGGTCATCCTGATCCTCAATCTGATCCTGCTGTTCGTCGGTGCGTTCATGGAGACCATCGCCGCGCTGATCATCCTGTTCCCGGCCCTGCTGGGCGTGGCGACGGGCGTCGGCATGGATCCGATCCACTTCGGCGTGATGGCGGTACTCAATCTGATGATCGGCCTGACCACGCCGCCAGTGGGCGTCTGCCTGTTCGTGGTGTCGAGCATCGGCAAGCTGCCCATGCTGCGCGTCGCCAGGGCCATCGTGCCCTTCCTGATCTGCAATCTGATCGTGCTGATGCTGGTCTCTTTCGTCCCGGCGCTGTCGCTGTGGTTGCCCAACCTGCTGATGGGGAAATAGCGTCATGGCCGAAACTCGAATCCAGATCGAGCGCCAGTCGGCCCGCCACGCGCCGAGCGGGATCGGCATCGTCCACCTGGGCCTGGGCGCCTTCCATCGCGCGCACCAGGCGGTCTATCTACAGCGCTGTCTCAACCGGGTGCAGGGAGATTGGGGCATCTGCAGCGCCAACATCCGCTCCAATCGGGCGCTGGTCGACCAGTTGCGAGCGGGAGACCTGCGCTACCACGTCGCCGAATACAGCGACAGCGAGCACGTCACGCTGCGCGAGATCACGGTGATCGCCGAGGCGCTTTACGCCGGCCCGGATGGCCCGGACCGGGAAGCGTTACTGGCGCGCATGAGTGATCCCGCTGTCCGCATCGTCACCCTCACCGTGACCGAGAAGGGCTATTTTCTGAGCCCGAGCAGCGGCGAACTGCTGACCGATGCCGCGCCGATCGCCTATGACATCGCAAATCCCGAATCGCCGGACACTGCCCCGGGCATGCTGGTGGAGGCGCTGGCTCGACGCCGAACGGCCGGGGTCGCACCCTTCACCGTGCTCTGTTGCGACAACATGCCCCACAACGGCCAGCGCACGCGTCGCGCCGTCATCTCGCTGGCCCGTCACCGCGAGGCCGCGCTGGCCGAGTGGATCGACGCCAACGTCGCGTTCCCCTCGAGCATGGTCGACCGTATCGTCCCGGCAATGACCGACGCCGATCGCCAGCGTCTGTCGGCGCTGGGGGTCGACGACCCCGCCGCCGTGGTCTGCGAAACCTTCAGCCAGTGGGTGGTCGAGGAGGATTTCCCGCTAGGCCGGCCGGACTGGGAAGCCGATGGCGTCGAGATGGTCGCCAATGTCGCTCCGTTCGAAACCATGAAGCTGCGTCTGCTCAACGGCGCCCACTCGCTGCTCGCCTATCTGGGCGCGCTGGCCGGCATCGAGACGGTGGATGCCGCCGTCGCCCGCCCCGCCTTTCGTCAGCTACTGCAGCACTACTGGCAGCAGGAAGCGATCCCGACACTGTCACTGCCGGCGGGCGCCGATGCCAATGTCTACACCGACAGCCTGCTGGCCCGCTTCGGCAATGACAGCCTGCGTCATCGGCTCCAACAGATCGCCATGGACGGCTCGCAGAAGCTGCCCCAGCGCTGGCTGGCCGGTAGCGTCGAGCGCCTGGCGACGGAGCACGACAGCGACATGGCCGCCACCGCGCTGGGCGTGGCCGGCTGGATCCGCTATACCGCGGGCACCGATCTCGCCGGCCGGTCGCATCCGGTCGACGACCCGATGGTCGGAACCTTCGTCGAGTTGCACCGCCGCCACGGCGACGACCTGCCGGCGCTGGCTGCGGCGTTCCTCGCACTCGATGCCGTCTTCCCCGCTGCGCTGCGCGAGAACCCCATGTTCGTCAAGGCCGTCACCACGGCACTAGAGCACCTGGAGGCGGGTGGCGTGGAGGCCGCCATCGCCGCCCTGGCTTCAGCCAATCCCGAACTCGGAAACTAGATCTATGGAATACACTTGGCGTTGGTTCGGCCCGGCCGACCCCATCACTCTCGGCGAGATTCGCCAGGCCGGCGCGACCGGCATCGTCACCGCGCTGCACGAGATTCCCAACGGCGAAGTCTGGCCGGTGGAAGCGATTGCCGAGCGCAAGCGGCTGATCGAAGCCGCCGGCCTGGTCTGGTCGGTCGTGGAAAGCGTGCCGGTACACGAGGCGATCAAGCAGGGGCTGCCGGAAGCCGAGCACTACATCGACAACTACTGCCAGACGCTGGCCAATCTCGGCGAGTGCGGCATCGACGTGGTCTGCTACAACTTCATGCCGGTCCTCGACTGGACCCGCACCGATCTTGCATGGCCGCTGCCCAGCGGCGGCACCGCGCTGCGCTTCGACCAGACGGCATTCGCGGCCTTTGATCTCTATCTGCTCGAACGCGACGGCGCGCAGGACGATTACAGCGATGCCGAGCGCGACGCTGCCAGCGCTTATCTGGAAACGCTCGATGCGTCGGCGCGATCGCGACTGATCGACACCGTGATCGCCGGCCTTCCCGGCACCGAAGAGCACTACACCCTCGAGAATTTCCGCCAGGCGCTGGATGCCTATCGCGGTATCGATGGCGAACGGCTGCGCACCAACCTGGCGACGTTCCTGCGCGCCATCGTCCCCGCGGCGGAAGAAGCCGGCATCCGGCTCGCGATCCACCCGGACGATCCGCCCCGAGAAATGCTGGGACTGCCCCGCGTGGTCTCGACGGCGGCGGACGCCCAGGCCATTCTCGAGTGCGCCCCCAGCCCCGCCAACGGCCTGACCTTCTGCACCGGCTCCTACGGGGTACGCGCCGACAACGACCTGGTCGCCATGGCCCGCCGGTTCGCGCCCCACATCCACTTCGTCCACCTGCGTGCGACTCGTCGGGAAGCCGATCCACTGACCTTCCACGAAGCCGAACATCTGGACGGCGACGTCGATATGGTCGGTGTCATCGGTGCTCTGGTCGAGGAGCAGCGCCGGCGCCAGCACGAAGGCGGTCACCGCCTGCCGATGCGGCCGGATCACGGTCATCATCTGCTCGACGACCTGACGCGGGACAGCCGCCCCGGCTATCCACTGATCGGCCGGCTCAAGGGGCTGGCCGAGCTGCGCGGCGTGGAGCTCGCCGTCCATCGTCTGTTGCCGCCGAACCCCGCCCACACCGGGGAGTCGTAAGCTACGCAATCCCCGGCGCCGGTGGTAAGGTGGAGGCCTGCTTTTTCAGGACGTCGACCATGGTTTCACCGCTCGGGCCGGGACTGGCCGGAACCCGCATTCTGCTCGGCATCAGCGCCGGTATCGCCGCCTACAAGAGCGCGCATCTCGCCCGTCTGTTGAAGAAGACGGGTGCCGAGGTGCGCGTGGTGATGACCGAAGGCGCTCAGGCCTTCATCACGCCGCTGACCCTGCAGGCGCTCACCGGTGAGCCGGTGCGGACCTCGCTGCTGGATCCGGAAGCGGAAGCTGGCATGGGCCACATCGAGCTGGCGAAATGGGCGGACATCATCCTGATCGCGCCGGCCACCGCCGACCTGATGGCGCGCCTGGCCCACGGTCACGCCGACGACCTGCTGACGACACTGTGCCTCGCCACCGAAGCCCGCTGCCTGATGGCGCCCGCCATGAACCAGGCGATGTGGCGCCACCCGGCAACGCTGGCCAATGCGGATCGACTTGGCGAGCTGGGCTGGACGCTGCTGGGCCCTGATGCCGGCGATCAGGCCTGCGGCGATGTCGGCCTGGGCCGCATGCTGGAACCGGAAACCATTCTCGCCCAGTTGCTGAGCGAGCTCGAACCGGCCCGCGACGAGTCGCCTCAGGTAATGCCCGTGCATCGGGATCTGGCTGGCAAGCGCGTGGTGATCACCGCTGGCCCTACTCGCGAGGCGCTGGACCCGGTGCGTTATCTCTCCAATCACAGCTCCGGCAAGATGGGCTATGCGCTGGCCGCCGCCTGTGCCGATCGCGGCGCCAGCGTCAGCCTGGTCAGCGGCCCGGTGACGCTCGCGACACCTCCCGGTGTCGAGCGGATCGACGTGACCTCGGCCATGGAGATGCTGGCCGCCGTCGAGTCCCGGCTGCCTTGCGACCTGTTCATCGGCTGTGCCGCCGTGGCGGACTATCGCGCCGCGTCCATCAGCGAGCACAAGTTGAAGAAAGCGAACGACGACAATGGCCTGACCCTCGAACTGGTGCGCAACCCGGACATCGTCGCCACGGTCGCCGCCCGCGAGGACCGCCCGTTCACCGTCGGTTTCGCCGCCGAGACGCAGACGCTGGAAACCCACGCCGGCAGCAAGCTCGAGCGCAAGCGGCTGGATCTGATCGTCGCCAACGACGTCTCCCGGGAGGGCATCGGTTTCGGCAGCGACGACAACGCCGTCACGCTGCTCTGGAAGACGCAGGACCAGACGCAGCGTCATTCGCTGCCGGTTCAGTCCAAGGCCGCGCTGGCCGGCGCGATCATCGACCATATCGTTCCCCGGCTGACCTAGAGCCTATTGCCGTTTCATGCACGACCGCGTCGGCATCCGGTTCGCGCTCGAGCAATGGTAAGCTAGGCCGCTCTCTGGCCTTTCATTTCATGCTCTTTCAGGAAGTCACTTTTCATGCCATCCAGCACTCCGTCCGCGGCACCCTCTTCGACAGCGACTGCCAGACCGAAGCTTTCGGTCAAGGTTCTCGACGAGCGCGTGCACGACTATCCGCTGCCGCACTACGCCACCACCGGCAGTGCCGGCATGGACCTGCGCGCGCTGCTCGACGAAGCGCTCACCCTCGCCCCGGGCGACAGCGCGCTGGTGCGCACCGGCCTGGCCATCCACATCGGCGATCCGGGGCTGGCCGGCGTGGTGTTGCCTCGTTCCGGCCTCGGCCACAAGCACGGCATCGTGCTGGGCAACCTGGTCGGGCTGATCGATTCCGATTATCAGGGCGAGTTGATGATCTCGGTGTGGAACCGTGGCCAGAACACCTTCGTGCTCGAACCCGGCGAACGACTGGCACAGTACGTGCTGGTGCCGGTGGTCCAGGCCGAGCTCGAGATCGTCGAGGATTTCATCGCCACCGAACGGGCGGGCGGCGGTTTTGGCCACTCTGGTCGAAAGTGAAGCGGCGAAACAACGCGCCGGCAATGATCACCGAACGCTCGCTGGTCTCGGTCAATCGAGCTCTCTGCAAGGAAATGTCGCGTGGCGCTAAGCGCAACCATCTATAAAGCGAAACTCAACGTCAGCGATCTCGATCGCCACTACTATGGCGATCACGCGTTGACCGTGGCCTGCCACCCTTCCGAGACGGCGACGCGCCTGATGGTGCGGCTGCTGGCGTTCATCGCCAATGTGCACGCCACCAGCGGCGACAACGATCTCGCCATGACTCGCGGACTGAGTACCGACGACGAGCCGGATCTGTGGCTCAAGGCGCCGGACGGCCGCATCCTTTCATGGATAGAATTGGGCGAACCGTCGCTGAAGCGCATCAAGCAGGGACTCTCCCGAGCCGAACGCGTGCTGATCTATCCCTACGCACCACGCAGCGCGACACAGTGGTGGAAAAAGCTGGAAAGCGACATCCGGGCACAGCCGCGGACCGAGGTCTGGAATCTGCCGGCGGAGCCGCTGGCGGCGCTGACCGCCCTCGTCGACCGCAACCTGAGCCTGGGCGCCACGCTGATGGAAGGCCAGTGGCTGATCACCGACGGTCAGGCGTCGGTGGAACTCGAATTCGAACGGTGGGCGTGACGCCGACCGGATGTGATCAATGACAAGGACTTGCCGATGAACGACCAATCCGGTGCCAACGTACCCGCCTCGATCTTTCGGGCCTACGATATTCGCGGCGTCGTCGACGACACGCTGACCGAGGAAACGGTGGAATGGATCGGCCGCGCAGTGGGCAGCGAAGCCGCCGCCCGCGGCCAGCAGTGCGTGATCGTCGCCCGTGACGGCCGCCATTCCGGCCCCCGCCTGCAGGCAGCGCTGATCCGCGGCCTGCGCGCGTCCGGTCGCGACGTGGTCGATATCGGCCGCGTACCGACGCCGGTGCTCTACTTCGCCACCGCCACGCTCGATGAAAGCCGCAGCGGCGTGATGGTGACCGGCAGCCACAATCCGCCGGACTACAACGGTTTCAAGATCGTGCTGGATAGCGTCGCGATCTCCGGAGACGCGATTACCGGGCTGCTCGAGCGCATCCGCAGCGGCAACCTCAGCGAAGGCAACGGTACGCTGACTCAGATCGATGTCGGCGAAGCCTATCTTCAGCGCATCCTGGGTGACGTATCCCTCGACCAGAGCCAGCGCGGGCGCCCGCTCAAGGTGGTGGTGGATTGCGGCAACGGCGTCGCCGGCGAACTGGGGCCCAGGCTGATCGAAGCGCTGGGGGCGGAGACCATTCCGCTGTTTGCCGAAATCGACGGGGACTTCCCCAACCATCATCCCGATCCCGGCAAGCCGGAAAACCTGGTCGACCTGATCGCCAAGGTCAAGGAGACCGGCGCCGATATCGGGCTGGCTTTCGACGGCGACGGCGATCGCCTGGGTGTGGTCACGCCCTCGGGGGAGATGATCTACCCGGATCGGTTGCTGATGGCGTTCGCCACCGACCTGCTCGAGCGCGACCCTGGCGCCCGCGTCATCTTCGACATCAAGTGCACCGGCAATCTGGCCCAGATCATCGAACGGGCCGGGGGCGAGCCCGAGATGTGGCGCACCGGTCACTCGCTGATCAAGGCGCGGATGAAGGAAACCGGGGCACAGCTGGGCGGCGAGATGAGTGGCCATATCTTCTTCGCCGAGCGCTGGTACGGCTTCGACGACGGGCTCTACTCGGCCGCCCGGCTGCTGGAGATCCTGTCGCGCCAGTCGGTCGACGCCGACCGCTATTTCAGCACGTTCCCGCAGGATGTCAGCACGCCGGAACTGAACGCGGCAGTCACCGACGAGGAGAAGTTCGCGATCGTCGAGCGGCTGGCCGAGAGCGGCGACTTCGGTCAGGATGGCATCAAGACGACGTTGGACGGCATCCGGGTCGACTATCCCGATGGCTGGGGCCTGTGCCGCGCCTCCAACACCACGCCGATGCTGGTGCTGCGCTTCGAGGGCAAGGACCAGGCGGCGTTGACACGCATCCAGCAACGGTTCGGTGCCGCGCTGCGCGCGGTGGCACCGGAAGTGGAACTGCCGTTTTAACCCTGCGTCACGACGTCTTCGTGTCGCTGGCGGCACGTGTGATCGATAACGCAACAGACAAGACCGTCCCGTGTACGGGCCAGCGCCTCGGCGGGAAAGCGCCATCAGCGGCGCGCAGATAGTGGAGACATGACGCCTCATGAACGAAAGCCCACGCGACCCACGTCAGGTGGTCGAGATCCTGTCCGAGGCGCTGCCTTACATCCAGCGCTATTCCGGCAAGACCGTCGTGGTCAAGTACGGCGGCAACGCCATGACCGAAGACAAGCTGATCGACTCCTTCGCTCGCGACATGGTGCTGATGAAGGAAGTCGGCATCAATCCAGTCGTGGTCCATGGCGGCGGCCCGCAGATCGGCCAGCTACTGGCACGGCTCAACATCGAGTCTCGCTTCGTCAACGGCATGCGCGTCACCGATGCGGAAACCATGGACGTGGTGGAAATGGTGCTGGGCGGGCTGGTCAACAAGAACATCGTGACCCAGATCAACCAGTGCGGCGGCAAGGCTATCGGCCTGACCGGCAAGGACAACGCGCAGATTCTGGCTCGTCAGCTCAAGGTAGAGCATCGCACGCCGGAGATGACGGCGTCCGAGATCATCGATATCGGTCACGTCGGCGAAGTGGAGCACATCTCCACCGACCTGATCGAGATGCTGGCCGAACGCGACTTCATCCCCGTCATCGCGCCGATCGGCGTCGATCGCGAGGGACAGAGCTACAACATCAATGCCGATCTGGTGGCAGGCAAGGTCGCCGAAGCACTGAAGGCCGAGAAGCTGATGCTGTTGACCAACGTCGCCGGCCTGCAGGATGCCGAAGGCAAGGTGATGACCGGACTCTCCACCGAGCAGGTCGATGCGCTGATCGCCGACGGCACGATCTACGGCGGCATGCTGCCGAAGATTCGCTGCGCGCTGGATGCCGTCAAGGGCGGTGTCGGCAGCGCCGTCATCGTCGATGGCCGCGTGGTGCACTCCACGCTGCTGGAGATCTTTACCGATGCCGGGGTCGGCACCCAGATCACCGACCATCGTGACTGATTCGCGCCATTCTGATTTCAATCACTGCGGGCCTGGAAGGCCCGCCCCGACCGCCGAACGGAAGACAGGCCGTCCGGGTCGCTCCAGGAGGGAGCTTCGACAACACCACCGATAAGAACCGTCATGACGCAGGCAACCCCACAGCTTTCCCGCCGCGAACAGATCCTTCAGGCACTCGCGTTGATGCTCGAGGAGGACAGCGGCAAACGCATCACCACCGCCGCGCTGGCCCGACAGGTCGGCGTCAGCGAAGCGGCGCTCTATCGCCATTTTCCCAGCAAGGCGCGCATGTTCGAAGGGCTGATCGAATTCATCGAAGCCAGCCTGTTCGAACGTATCCGGCGCATCCTGGACGACGAGCCCTCGGCGCTCGCCCGCTGCGAGACGATCGTCCAGCTCGTGCTGGCCTTCGCCGAGAAGAACCCCGGCCTCAGCCGGTTGATGGACGGCGATGTGCTCACGGGCGAGACAGCGCGTCTGCGCACGCGCATGTCCCAGCTGTTCGAGCGTCTGGAGACCCAGTTCAAGCAGGTTCTGCGCGAGGCGGAGCTGCGCGAGGGCTTGCGTCCCCAATTGCCGGTGCCGGCGGCGGCCAACCTGTTGTCGGCCTTCGTGGAGGGCCGGATCAGTCAGTACGTGCGCAGCGACTTCCGCCACCGCCCCACGTCACACTGGAACGATCAGTGGCGCCTGCTGGGCGACGGATTGCTGACCGTATCGCCACAGGCCGCCTCGATCTGACCCCTGCGGCAAGGCATTTCGCCCCAACGCAAAAAGCCCGGCTGATGCCGGGCTTTTCGTATCGTCCTTTCGTATCGTTCATCGGTCATCGCCGACCGCCTCGCGCCATGAGCGAGTATCTTCAGCCAGCCATCACGCGGCGATCGCGTCACCCAGCTGCTGCTTGATCTTCTTCATCGCGTTCTTCTCGAGCTGGCGAATGCGCTCGGCCGACACGCCGTAGACATCGGCCAGCTCATGGAGCGTGGACTTGTGCTCGGAAAGCCAGCGACGCTGCAGAATGTCGCGAGAACGCTCGTCCAGCTCGCCAAGCGCCTCTCGCAGACGACGCGTATAGTCGGCTTCCCAGTCATCCGCTTCGAGCTGCGCGGCAGGATCGAAGCTGTGGTCCTCAAGATACTGCGCCGGCGCCTGATAGCCCTGCTCTTCCTCTTCACCGGGGCTGGCATCGTAGCCCGCGTCATAGGAAGACAGACGACCTTCCATCTCGCGCACGACCTTCGGCTTGACGTCGAGATCCTTGGCGATCGCATCGACCTCGTCGTTGCTCAACCACGCCAGCCGCTTCTTGGCACTGCGCAGGTTGAAGAACAGCTTACGCTGCGCCTTGGTCGTGGCGATCTTGACGATGCGCCAGTTGCGCAGCACATATTCGTGGATCTCGGCCTTGATCCAGTGAACTGCGAAAGAGACCAGACGAACGCCCTGGTACGGATCGAAACGCTTGACCGCCTTCATCAGCCCGACGTTGCCTTCCTGGATCAGGTCGGCCTGGGGCAATCCGTAACCGGAGTAGCTTCGCGCGATATGCACGACGAAACGCAGGTGCGACATGATCAGCCGGCGGGCCGATTCGAGGTCGTCCTCTTCGTAAAGACGCACGCCCAGGTCATGCTCTTCTTCCGCCGTCAGAACGGGGATGCCGTTGACGGCCTGAATGTAACCGTTGAGATCATGACCCGGGGAAAGGTTCCCAATGGATTGAAGACTGGTGCTCATGTGCGTTGTCTCCATGCTAGGCGGCGTGTCGGAGCGAAGAGCCGGTATTGGCTCGATCCGCCTGGAACACGTCGCGACAGGTTGTTCTGCCTGTCTACGAGAGTGCCTGATGAGACCCTCAGTGTAGACAAAAGTTCAATAACCACGCCAACTTCAACGGGCCTGAAATCGGCCATTCGCTGGGCTGACCGATAATACGATGAATGGCGGCGAATGGCATCATGGCCGCATCTCGACACCGTTGACGACTTTTCGAAACCGCTGGTTAGCCTAGCGTGGCTTGATGTCCGATAGATGACGCCCCACGGCAAGCCATGCTCCCAACCAGCCCAACAGTGTACTAAAAAGCAGCAGAAAAACCGAATTCCTGCCACCCAGCGACGGCAGCGCGAAGTGGGCGCCGTAGCTTTCCGCCAGCGCCGCGACCGGCGACGCCAGCCAGTTCCCGCCAAGCATGAGAATCACCAGCGCCAGAACACCTCCGCCCAGCCCATACCAGGCGCCACTGTAGAGAAACGGGCGCCTCACGAAAGCATGCGTCGCACCGATCAGCGTCACGACCTCGATTTCCTGACGCCGACTCTCCACGGCCAGCCGTATCGTGTTGCCGACCACCAGCAGCACGCCCAGGCCAAACAGCAGCGCCAGCGCCAGCGCGACGCGCTGCCCCAAGTCCGCCAGCTGTTGCAGCCGGTCCAGCCAGGCCAGATCCAGCCGGACTTCATCGACTCCCTCGATCGTCTGCAGACGCTGGCTCAGCGACTGTACGGCAGCGGGCGCGGTATCGTCCGGCGTGACCACGACGCTAGCCGGCAGCGGATTGGCGTCGAGCTGGGAGAGCGCATCGTCGACGCCCAGTGTCTGCTGGAACGCCGCCAGCCCCTCGGCCGCCGTCACCAAGCGCGCGCCGGCCACGCCGGGCTGCCCGCCGACCTCGGCGGCCAGATCCATCGCCTCGGACTCATCGATATCCGCCTGGAAGTAGACCGTCAGCGTGGCGCTTTCGTCGAGCTCGGCATCGAGCAGCCGGGCGCTGTCCAGCACCAGCCACAGACCGGCCGGCAGAATCAGTGCAATGGCGATCGCCAGCATGGTCAACAGCGTCGAGATCGGGCGCCTGATCAACCGTAACGCGCTGTCGCCCATCATCGCGCGGTGATGGCGCATCCAGGCGCGACCGCCGCCCGCAGCTCGGCGTTGCGGCTTCTGCGCTCCGCGCCGCCCTTCGACACGACGCTCGGCGGAGGGTCGACGCTCGCTCATGCCGCCTCCTCGTCGCCGATGAGCCTGCCATCCCGCAGCTTCAGCACCCGATGGCGCAGGCGAGCGATCAAGGCCAGATCGTGGCTCGCCACCAGGACCGTGGTGCCGATACGGTTGAAGTCTTCGAACAGCCGCATGATGTCGGCGGAGAGCTGGGGGTCGAGATTACCGGTCGGCTCGTCGGCCAGCAGCAGCGCCGGCTTGTTGACCACGGCTCGTGCGATGCCCACGCGCTGCTGCTCGCCGGTGGAAAGCTCGATCGGCAGGGCCCGCTCACGATGCAGAAGCCCGACCTTGTCGAGCGCGGCGCGCACGCGTCGCGCGGCATCGCCTGGCTCGACGCCCTGTATCGTCAACGGTAATGCCACGTTGGCGAAGATGTCCCGATCGAACAGCAGTTGGTGATCCTGGAAGACCACGCCGATCTGGCGGCGATAGTAGGGAATCTGGCTGATATGCAGTTGATCGAGGTCGTGACCGGCGACCAGCACCCGGCCACGTGAAGGGCGTTCGAGACGCATGATCAAGCGCAGCAGCGAGCTCTTGCCGGCACCGGAGTGGCCGGTCAGGAACAGCATCTCGCCCCGCTCGACGCGAAAGTTGATATCGGCGAGTGCCTCGAAGCGTCCGCCGTAGCGCTTACCAACGTGCTCGAAGGCAATCATGAATCGGCATCGCCGTCCCGACCGAACAGCGCCTTGACGAAGGTCTGCGCATCGAACGGGCGCAAGTCCTCAAGCGACTCCCCGACCCCGATAAAGCGGATCGGTGTCCCCATCTTCTTGGCCAGAGCAAAGATGATGCCCCCCTTGGCGGTGCCATCGAGCTTGGTCAAGGTGATCCCGGTGATCGGAATGGCTTCATCGAAGGTGGTCGCCTGGGAGATCGCGTTCTGCCCCGTCCCCGCATCGAGCACCAGCATCACCTCATGCGGCGCGCTGGCGTCGAGCTTGGCCATGACACGCTGCACCTTCTTGAGCTCTTCCATCAGATGGCTCTTGTTGTGCAGCCGGCCAGCGGTGTCGGCGATCAGCACGTCGACCTTGCGCGCCCGGGCCGCAGCGACGGCATCGTAGATGACCGAGGCGCTGTCGGCACCGGTGTGCTGGGCGATCACCGGAACTCGGTTGCGATCGCCCCAGACCTTGAGCTGCTCGACCGCGGCGGCACGGAAGGTGTCGCCGGCTGCCAGCATCACGCTACGGCCTTCGTTCTGGAAACGCTGGGTGAGCTTGCCGATGGTCGTGGTCTTGCCGACTCCGTTGACGCCCACCATCAGGATCACGAACGGGCCCTCGCCCTTCGGCGGCAACTGCAACGGCTGGGAGACCGGTTCGAGCAGCGCTGCCAGCTCTTCCTGAAGCGCACGATAGAGCGCATCGGCGTCGGCCAGCTCCTTGCGCGAGACTCGCCCGGTCAGCCGCTCGATGATCTCGGTGGTCGCCTCGATCCCCACGTCGGCCAGCAGCAGTTGGGTCTCGAGGTCCTCCATCAGCTCGTCGTCGATCTGCTTCTTGCCCAGCAGCAGATCGGCGATGCCATCGGTCAGGTTGGCGCGAGTGCGCCCGAGCCCGGCACGAACGCGCGCCAGCCAGCCGCCCTTGGGCTTCTCTTTGGGGGCCGGTGCGGATACCGGTGATACGGCTGCAGGCGGCTCGGGTTCGGGTTCGGGTTCGGGTTCGGGTTCGGGTTCGGGCTCGGGCATCGAAGCGGGTTCCGGCGCCGGCGTCACGTCCCTCGCCAGATCGGTCGCGCGCGTTCCCTCGGCCTGGTCTTCCTGCAAGGCCGACTGCGGCGACTCCTGCGACAGCGGCTCGCTGAGCGCTTCCCTGGCGGCCGTTTCCTCGAGCGAAGAGGGCTCGTAATCCACGGTGGCCGGACGCTCGGGATCCTCGGCCTGGACGGAAGGCTCATCGGGCGTGACGGTGCCCGACACCGAGGCACGCTCCGGCTCGGCAGGCGCGTCACCCCGGCCGGAGTTCGCCTCGGCAGGGGTCTCGTCACCCTGCTCAACCGCTGGCTTCGGCTCGTCCGAAGGCGTGTCGTCACCCGGCTCTTCCTCGCCGCGCTCCGCTGCCGCCCTGGCCTCGGCTTCCTCGGCCTCACGCCGGCGGGCTTCCTCTTCCTGCTGCTGCTTTTTACGACTCTTGAATAGTCCGAACATGGATGGCTTCACTGATGAAAAAGCCGTGCTTGCGTCGCTGAATCAGCGCCGATCATTACGGCTTCGGAGAATATCGATAACGAGACATCATCCTATCACCGCGAGGGTTGCGGGGGTACAATTGCCCGCCATGAATCGACGTCGTTCCCGTCGGGCCGCCAACGGCGCTCGCAATCATGCTCACAGCCCTCGAGGCCACGCCAATGACGCCCGCGCTCTCCAGGGCGCTCGGCAGTCCGCGCACCGTGGCAGCGGCCAGTTGCGTCTGATCGGAGGCGATTTCCGCCGCCGCAAGTTACCGATCCCCGAGAGTCCGGGCTTGCGCCCGACACCGGACCGGGTTCGCGAAACCCTGTTCAACTGGCTGGCCTTCGATATTGCCGGTCGGCGTGTGCTGGATCTCTATGCCGGCACCGGCGCGCTGGGGCTGGAAGCGCTGTCGCGCGGCGCGGCGCAGGCCATGTTCGTCGAGTCGACCGCTCACGTGGCCGCCGCGCTGGAGGCGAACATCGCCATGCTGGGGGCAGCGGGCCAGGTGCATCGTACCGATGTGGAACGATTTCTGGCGGGCACGCCTGCCGCGTTCGATATCGTCTTTCTCGATCCGCCGTTTCGCCAAGGGCTCGCGCAGCGTACGTGCCAGGCGCTCGAATCGGGGGGCTGGCTGTCGCCCGGCGCCATGATCTACGTCGAGACGGAACACGAGCTTGACTGGCAGGCGCCGGGGCACTGGCAATTGCATCGCGACATCGTCGCCGGAGACAGCCATGGCCGGCTGTTCCGGCGCCAGCCAACGGCCAAATGACGTCGCCGCTTCGAGACGCTTGTCGTTGGCCCTGACGCCACGTACGCTGGCTCCCATCAGGTCACCAGTCGTTTTATGGTCATGGTATCGAGACCACCGCCACGAACTTTCAAGGCCCAAACTTTCGAGGCCGAACTTTCAAGGAGAGAGTGCAGATGAACGGAGAAATCTTCGCCAAGCTGGAACAGAAGATTCAGGATGCCGTCGACAGCATCGAAATGCTGAAAATGGAGAACGAAGAGCTCAAGGCAGAGAATGCCCGCTTCCAGCAGGAGCGCAAAGAGTGGGAACAGCGTCTCGGCGGCCTGCTGGACAAGCTGCAATCACTGGATAGTACTGGCGACAGCACCAACCAGAACGGCTGACGCGAATCGGCGGGGCGGACTCTCGCAGACTGCGCAGACTGCCCCGTCGAGCCACCTGTCCCGCCACACTGCCTGAGTTTCGCGCCTATCCAGCCTCCGATCCTGCCCTCGTTTCTTAAGCTGCCACAAGGTAACGCGCTACCGGCGAGACTTCACCCCAGCTCCCGCGACATCAACAGCGCATCCTCGCTGCCACCGTCATCGCGACGATAGTAGCCACGCCGCTGGCCGTCGACCGCGAATCCGGCACTCTCGTAGAGCCTTCGGGCCGCCACATTGGACGCGCGAAGTTCCAGCAGCAGGCGTTCGGCTCCCCGCTCGATGGCACACTGCGTGATCCACCCCAGCAGTTCACGCGCCAGCCCGTGGCGTCTGTCGCTCGGCCGGACACAGATCGACTGCAGCTCGGCATCGAAAGGCAGATAAGCCAGGACGGCAGCCGCTCGCAGCTCGACGCCTTCCACCGCCCAGATTCCCCAGACGTCGAAGTCATCGTCGAGCAGCGCCGCGCTCAGCAGCGCTTCCGACCAGGCGTCATCGTTGGCCTGACGCTCGAACGCCATCAAGGCCGGCAGGTTCTCGATCGCGAGCCGGGCCGGGGCCGTGCCGACCGGTGAACTCTTGGTTTTGCAAACGTTGATCGACATGGAAAGCGCTACTCGAGGAAAGCATTTGACGTCGACGCGTCGGTCATCGGCAGAAGCCGATCACTCCGGCGCGGCAAGCCCTTGCCGCCAGGCTTGCCCCATCGACTGCAACAGCGGCCAGCATTCACGCTTGGCCTTGGCGGAGGTCAGCAAATCGTCGGGGTGAGGCAGAGCGTGGCAGATCCAGCCGGCCTCGTCCGCCGGATCGCTCAACAGCGGCGACCAGATCTCGTCGCCGACGACGATGGCGCCATCGATGTGCATGCCGTGGCGCCGCGCCTGCCCGGCACAGAATACCTGAATGCCCTCGCGGGCCTCGTCGACCGGGTCACTGGCCGGCACGTTCATCAACGGCCAGGTCAGGCTCGATAACGGCGCGCCGTTGACGGGAATACCGACGCTTTTCAACATCTGCCCGAGTAGCGCCTGGCCAGCGGCGGAAAGCGGCCGTTCGCCGGGCAGCAGCAGCCACCAGCGCTCGCCGATGACGGACAACGACAGCGTGAAACGCAACGGTTCGGTCGGCACCGGGGCAGCGGACTGGGCAAGGGGTTGGACAGCATCGTCCGTCCGGCTCTCGTCCGTCCAGCCCTCGTCCGCCGGGCGGGAGGCAGGCGCCTGGCGAGACGTGGACTCGGAGTTCGACGCTGATGCACGGGACTCCGTAGCGCCTCCGCCCGAGGCGCCGTCGAGCAGGGCTCGGGCTCGCGACAGCGGCGCATGGGGCTGTTGTGCGGTCTGCTGTGCAGGCGCCGTTTCTGCCGCGGGTCGGTCACGTTCGACCTCGACCGGCCGGGCCGGCGTTTCCAGCAGTGCATGCAGTCGCTGCCCGGGCGCGGGCTTCTCCGGTGTGGGTGCGGTTTCCCACTCGACCTGCTCGGTCGGCCTGGCATTGACGAAGCGGTACCGCGAGGTCCAGGTGGTGATACCCATGGCCTCGAGGTACTGAAGGCGTTGAGGATCGCCGATCACCGCCCGCCACCACCACGGCAGTTGGGCGAATCGGGGCGCGATTCACCGCGCGCCGACCACTGCTGCGGCGTGTAGAGATGCAGCGCCAGCGCGTGAACCGGCCCCGCGAGCTCGTCCGCCAGCAAGCTGTAGATCAGCTGATGCCGCTTGACGGGCATCAGCCCCGCGAACCGCTCGGAGACCAGCGTCACCTTGAAGTGGGTTTCCGAATCCGGTGGCACATGGTGCATGTGGCTCTCGTTCTCGACCACCATCTGGACCGGCTCGAGCGTCGCGAGTTTCTCTTCGATACGGGTCTGAACACTCATGACAGTTTCTCCTGTGCCAACCGAATCATTGTAACGTCTCCCCGGCCCATCGAGCGACGACCGGGGATGGGCGCTGTCGCCAGAGGCGAAACTCAGCGCCGTCGTCCCTTGGCGGCCATCGGCGTGCGATAGAGGCTCAGTGCCAGCGCAATCATGGCAGAGACACACCCTACCCACAGCGATAGCGTCAACGATCCGAACGAAAGACCGAGAATCAGCCCGACCAGCGCCGTTCCCAGCGACTGCCCGAAGGTGCGCACCGAGGCCAGCACGCCGGAGGCGTTGGCGCTCAACTCCACCGATACGCTGCCGATCATCTCGCGATTGTTCGGCGCCTGGAACAGCCCGTACCCCACGCCGCACAGCGCGGTTCGCCAGATCACGTCGAGGTAGCTCGAGCCGCCGTCCAGGCCGGTCAGTGCCAGCATGCCCAGCAGGAAAAGGCCCAGCCCGGTCGAACTGATCAGCGCCGGATTGCCCTTGTCCGCCAGACGTCCCGCCAATGGCCCGATGACCATGATTACCAGCGGCCAGGGCGTGAACAGTACCGCCGACATGATCGGCGACACGCCCATGACGGTCTGGTAGAGGAACGGCAGCCCCACGAAAGCCACGCCCTGGGCCAGAAACGCAAACATCGACACCACCGCGGCGAACGAGAAGCGCGGTTCGGTGAAGAGTGCCAACGGCACCAGCGGCCTGACGGCGTGACGTTGGCGGTAGATGAACCCCAGCAGACAGACCACGCTGAGCGCCAGCGTCGACAGCGCCAGCACGCCGCCATTGCCATGGCCGAACTGATCCAGAGCAAAGACGCTGCCACTGAGCATGACGATCGACATCAACGCGCCCCAGATATCGATTCGTCCGGGGATGGGCGCTTCCCGCGGCAGCGCGCGCACTCCCAGCGTCAGCGCCAGCAGCCCGATCGGCACGTTGATGGCGAACAGCCACGGCCAGCTCGCCACGTGCAGGATCAAGCCGCCCAGCGACGGCCCCGCGGCGATGCCGAACGCGACCGTCAGCGCGCTGAGCCCGATGGCCGAGCCGAGCAGACGCGTGGGAAAGATGATGCGATAGAGCGACGGCCCGATACTCAACATCGCGGCGGCACCGACCGCCTGCAGGCCTCGCATCGCGAGCAGGAACTCGAACGAACGCGCCAGCGCACAGCCCAGCGATGCCACGGTAAAGACCAGCAGGCCACCGATATAGAGCCGATGACGCCCTACCCGACGGCTCACCGCGGCAAAGGTCAGCAGCAAGGCGGCGGTCACCAGCTGATAGACGTTGGCGATCCAGATCGACTCGGAACCGCTGATCGACAGTTCCTGGGCCAGGGTGGGAAGGGCGATATTGACGATGCCATTGTCCAGCACCGCCAGCTGGGTACCGGTGATCATCGCCAGCAGCGCCAACTTGCGTTCGCGCCCGGGTAGACCGTCGTCCCCCGGGCGCTCCTCGAACAGGCGCTTCAGCATGTCTTCGGGTAGCGGCAAGCACCGCCGTCATGCAACATCCGACCCATCACTCCTCGTCGGTCTCCATCAGCAGTTCGTCGTCGACTTCGGACGTTTCCAGCTCGGCCTCGTCGTCGAGGTCCACCGCCAGATAGCTGTGCTCGAGGGTGAGGAACGCCTGGAACAGCGACCAGTCGAGGTTTTCCGGCCACTGGCGCTCATCCTCTTCCCACGCCCGCAGTTCGGTTTCGAGAATGTCGTAATAGCGCTCCCCGACATAGGCATGCAACGCCTCCGGGGTATCCATCTCGGGGATCAGATAAACGGTGTTTTCGCCAGCGATGTCGTCGAGCGTCAGGTCGTCTTCACCGACGGTCGGCTCCAACGAGTTGACCCAGTCGACGAACGCCTGGGTCGGCTTGACGCTCAGCGCGGAACGATTGAGCAGCTTCATCGGTGTCACCTCTTCTTGGGAACCGCACGGGGTCGGCGGAATTCGAACCGCAGCCATTATGGGCGCTAGACACGCCCCTGACCAACAACTCTTGCCCGGCTACGCCGGGAGTTATAAGCCGTAAGCTTTAAGCTGTAAGAAAA
>NZ_PZJT01000040.1 GCF_003206135.1 Salinicola salarius
ATTACGCTCTGTCTGAAAAATAGACCCGTAAACAGCGCTCGATGCAGGCCAGCGTGACCATGGCACGGTAACTTTTTGCCAGCTTGTCGTAGCGAGTACAAAGTCGCCGCTTTTCCTTCATCCAGCCAAACAGACGCTCTATCACATTGCGACGCCGATAACGCGGGCGCTCGAACAGGCGGGGTAGTCCTGGCTTGGGGCGACGGTGCATCTGTCGGTGCCGGATCGTCGGTCGTATTCCGTACCGGTCGCAGTAGCGACGCAATCGATCACTATCGTAACCTCGGTCGGCCAGCAGATGGCGGCAGCGCTTGCGGGGACGTCCCGTATGACCTGGCAAGCGGATCTGCTCCATGACAGGAACGAGATAGCGTGAATCGGCATGCTGACCAGGCGATAGCAGGAAGCTCAGGGGGACGCCATTAGCATCGCAAACCAGGTGGATCTTGGTGGTCAGGCCGCCTCGGCTTCGTCCAAGCGCATGGCCTACCAGTTCTCCAGAGCCCCTTTTTTACCGCCACCAGCGGCAGAGCGAGTCGCTCGAATCGAGGTGGAGTCCACCATCCAGGTATCGAGATCCATGTAACCATCTTCCCGAAGCTTCAGGTGAAGGCGTGACAGGATGCGTTCGAGTGTGCCGTCATCTCGCCACTGACGAAAGCGCTGGTAGACCGTTTTCCATGGGCCGAAGCGTTCGGGCAGATCCCGCCATTTGGCGCCGGAACAGAGGATCCAGAAGATGCCGTTGAGCATCTGCCGGTCATCGCGCCGTGGACGTCCACGCCCAGCGGGGGTGCCAGGCGAAACGATATCTTCAATCAATGCCCAACCCTGATCGGAAATCTCGTAACGTCCTGCCATGACAACACCTCCAAGCCTGATGGAGGAAGGCTAGCAAGACATTATTTTTCAGACAAAGCGTA
>NZ_PZJT01000005.1:0-184734 GCF_003206135.1 Salinicola salarius
AACTGATCCAGATCGCCGTCGAGCACCTTGTCGCAGTTGCTGCTCTGCACGCCGGTACGCAAGTCCTTGATCCGCTGGTCGTCGAGGACGTAGGAGCGAATCTGGCTGCCCCAGCCGATGTCGGCCTTGCTCTCTTCGGCCTGCTGCTTGGCAGCGTTGCGCTTCTGCATCTCGTGCTCCCACAGCTTCGCCTTCAACTGCTTCATGGCGAAGTCGCGGTTGGCGTGCTGGCTGCGCTGGCTCTGGCAGGCCACCACGATCCCCGTCGGCTCGTGGGTGATACGCACCGCCGAATCGGTGGTATTGACGTGCTGACCGCCGGCACCGCTGGAGCGGTAGGTGTCGGTTCGCAGATCGGCCGGATTGATCTCGACCTCGAAACTGTCGTCCACCTCGGGGGAAAGGAACACGGACGCGAACGAGGTGTGCCGACGCCCGCCGGAATCGAACGGGCTCTTGCGCACCAGACGGTGAACGCCGGTCTCGGTACGCAGCCAGCCGAAGGCGTATTCGCCCTGCACGTGAATGGTGGCGGACTTGATCCCGGCCACTTCGCCCGCGGAGACTTCGGTCAGCTCGGCCTTGAAGCCATGATGCTCGGCCCAGCGCAGGTACATGCGCAGCAGCATGTTGGCCCAGTCCTGGGCTTCGGTGCCGCCGGAGCCGGCCTGGATGTCGAGATAGGCGTTGTTCTCGTCCATCTCGCCGGAGAACATGCGCCGGAATTCCAGCTTGTCGAGCTGGCCTTCGAGATACGCAAGCTCCTTGCGCACCTCGTCGATGGTCGCGTCGTCCTCTTCCATCACCGCCAGCTCGAGCAGCTCGCGATTGTCGGTGAGGCCCGCATCGAGAGTATCGATGGTCTCGACCACGGCTTCCAGCGACGCCCGCTCCTTGCCCAGCTTCTGGGCATAGTCGGGATCGTTCCAGACGTCCGGGTTTTCCAGCTCGCGGGAGACTTCTTCTAGCCGGTCTTTCTTCTCGGCATAGTCAAAGATACCCCCTCAGGACGTCTGTCCGTTCGGACAGGTCCTTGATGAGGTTGTTGATCGGGTTGATCTCTTGCATGGGATTCCTGCCAACGTAGCCGCGGGCGCTCCCTCGGCTCGACGAATGCTGAACCGGAAAAACGAATCGAGAGAACGCCCCAAAAGGGCGCTCATTGTAGCCAACTGCCGGCATAGCGTCATCCCGTCAGACGCGGGCAAGCGCAAAGCGCTGTACGGCCGGGCTCGATGCGCTAAGGTTGGAAAATCATGAGCCATCTACCAATAACCATTCGGTCATCGATCACTCGGTCTTGACCCTCATTTCAGGGATAGCATTTCCATGTCACCGACTCGCCTTGCTGCCGCCATCGGTTTCGCTGCCACACTCACTGCCCTGCCGCTCCAGGCCGCGACGCTGCAGGTAGGCATTTCCGGCGATCCCGCCTCGCTCAGTCCGGCCAAGATCACCGGCGGCGTGTGGGAAGAGGACGTCCTGCGGGACATCTTCGAAGGCCCGATCGCCATCGATGCCGACGGCCAGATCATCCCCGGCGCTGCCGAAAGCTGGGAGATCTCCGACGACGGCAAGACCTACACCTTTCATCTGCGTGATGGTCTCGAATGGTCCGACGGCGAGCCGCTGACCGCCGATGACTTCGTCTACGCCTATCGCCATCAGGTCGATCCCAAGACTGCCTCCAACTACGCGCATCGGCTTTACCCGGTGGTCAACGCCCAGGCGATCAATGCCGGCGAAAAGCCGCTCGAGTCGCTGGGCGTCGAATCCCTGGACGACGGCAAGACGCTCAGGATCACGTTGAACGCGCCCACCGTCTATTTCCTCAAGACGCTGGTACTGCCGTTTGCCTATCCGATTCCGAAGCATGTCGTGGACGAATTCGCCGACGACTGGAGCGATCCGTCCCACATTGCGGTGAATGGCGCGTTCAAGCCGGTGAAGTGGGTCTCCAATACCGAGCTGGAAACGGTCAAGAACCCGAACTTCCATGATGCCGACAACGTCAGTCTGGACGGCGTCGACTACTATCCGCTGGAGGACAAGAACGCCGGCATCCAGCGCTTCCGAGCCGGCGAGCTCGACATCCTGCGCGACTACCCCGCGGCGCAGTATCCGCGCCTCTCCGAGAATCTGCCGGACGCCACGCACCTGTTTCCGTCATTGGGCACCTACTACTACGTGTTCAACCTGCGTGACGGCTCGCCGGTAGCGGACAAGCGCGTGCGCGAAGCGCTGAGCCTGGCGATTCGTCGCGACGTGATCGCCAAGCAACTGCTGAAGGGCGGCGTCGAGCCGGCCACCTCTCTCGTGCCCCCGGGCACCAGCGACTACGAGGCCCAGTCCCAGCCGGGGCTCGATGACGACATGGACAGCCGTCTGGCTCGTGCCAAGTCGCTGATGCAGGAAGCCGGCTACGGCCCGGACAAGCCGCTCGAGCTGACGCTGCGCTTCAACAGCGGCGACGAGCACCGCCAGATTGCCGTGGCGGTCGCCGCCATGTGGAAGCCGCTGGGGGTCGACGTCGAACTCAGAAATACCGAAGCCAACGTGCATTACGCCGACCTGATGGAAGGCGATTTCCAGGTCGCCCGTGCCGCGTGGATCTCGAGCTACGACGACGCTCAGAATTTCCTGCAGTTGCTCTCGGCAGAGACCAACAACTATGGCGGCTACCAGGACGAGGACTACAACGGCCTGATCAGCCAGTCGGATGCCGAGCAGGATCCGGCGAAGCGCGCGCAGCTGATGCAGCAGGCCGAAGCCCTGGCGCTGGCCGACTATCCCCTGACACCGATCTATACCTACAGCTCGCGCAATCTGGTCAACCCTGACGTCGATGGGTGGAACGACAACGCGCTGGATATGCACGCATCGCGCTGGGTGCAGCTTCCAGAGTCACGGGATGAACGCCCAGAGTGATTCGACTAACGTCTATCTGTGACTAGAATCACAACGAAGGCGGCGTCGTTGCCGCCTTCGCTCGGCCATATGCATGAAATGAAACGGACTATCGAGCATTTGAATTAGACGATGCATGAGCTTCACGCGAAGGTATCGCATCCATTTCGCGGGCGTCCTCGCCAGTCGATAGTTCAGGAACGCATTCGGCCCGAGCCCCTGGCGAATGTGCCACAACAACAAGTCGGAGTTTCAACAGATGTCCAAACTGCATCTTCCCCGCGCACTGTTTCCGCTCAGCGCATTGGCGCTGGCCACCTCCCTGGCAGCCTCCCCGGCACTGGCAGAGACGCTCAACATCGGCGTTCAGGGCGAGCTCGCCTCGTTCGATACCTCGCAGGTTTCCGGTGGGGTATGGGAGTCCCAGGTGCTGATGGACGTCTACGAGGGTCTGGTCAAGCAATCACCGGACGGCGAGCTGCTGCCGGGCATGGCCACCGAGTGGGAAGTCTCCGACGACGGCAAGACCTATACCTTCCACATGCGGGAGGGAGCAAAGTGGTCCGACGGCGAGCCGGTCACCGCCGAAGATTTCGTGTTCGGCTGGCAGCATCTGCTGGCACCGGAGAACGCTTCCAAGTACGCCTACATGCTCTATCCGATCGTCAATGCCGAGGCGATCAATACCGGCGACAAGAAAGCCGACACCCTCGGCGCCGAATCGCTGGACGGCGGCAAGACGCTCAAGGTCACGCTCAACCATCCGACGCCCTACTTCCTGCAGTTGCTGACCCACTACACCTCTTATCCGGTGCCCAAGCATCTGGTCGACGAGTACGGCAAGGATTGGGTCAAGCTCGACCATATCGCCTCCAACGGAGCGTTCAAGCCGGTGGACTGGGTCTCGCAGTCGCGCATCAGCGTCGAGAAGAACCCGGCCTACTACGATGCCGACGAGGTCTCGCTGGATGGCGTCAACTACTACACCGTCGAGGACCGCAACGCGGGTATTTCCCGTTTCCGCGCCGGCGAACTCGATGTACTGTCCGACTATCCCTCCAGCCGCTATCAGTGGCTGAAGGACAATCTGCCCGATGCCACCCACATGAGCCCGATGCTCGGCTCCTACTACTACGTGCTCAACAATCGCGACGGCAACCCCACCGCCGACAAGCGCGTGCGTGAAGCGCTCAACCTGGCCATTCGTCGCAACGTGCTCTCCGAGCAGATCATGGCCGGCAGCTTCAAGGCTTCCACCGCCATGGTTCCGCCCGGCACCAGCCACTACGACGCCCAGCAGATGGACCTCGGCAGCGACGACATGAACGATCGCATGGCCCGCGCCAAGGCGCTGCTGAAGGAAGCCGGCTACGGTCCGGATCATCCGCTCGAACTGCGCCTGCGCTACAACACCAGCGACGAGCACAAGAAGATCGCCATCGCCGTGGCCGCGATGTGGAAGCCGCTGGGCATCAACGTGCAGATGATCAATTCCGAAGCGACCGTCCATTACCAGACCATCCAGCAAGGTGATTTCGATGTCGCCCGGGCCGGCTGGATCGCCGATTACAACGACGCCGAAAACTTCCTCACCCTGCTGCATACCGGCGTCGGCAACAACTACGGCGCCTACTCCAATCCCGAGTACGACAAGCTGATGGATCAGGCGGCGCAGACCCAGGATCTCGACGCCCGGGAAGACATTCTCGAGAAGGCCGAGAACGTGGCGCTGGACGACTATGCGTTCATTCCCATGCTGACCTACGTCACGCGCAACCTGGTGAATCCCAAGCTGGAAGGCTGGGCAGACAACGTCGAGGACGACCATCCGTCGCGCTGGGTCCACTTCACGGAGTAACGGCTTGAGTCGCTGCCAGGAGACGCCGAGGTGAGCTGTATAGGCGTTACCGTCGCCGGTTTATGGACTTCTCCCGAAGCGCCGCGGGCCATCGATGCCCCGGCGCTGGGCAACCCGGCTCTGCTGGAACACTGGCTGGCCGCGCTGGATGACGACACCCGCCTCGCGCTGTGCAAGGAGAAACGGCTCGCCACCCAGGTGCTGCTGGATACGCCAGTCGAGATACTCGAACGCCATCGGGACAGCCAGGGCAACGACTGGTGTCGAGTGATAGTCCCGAGCCAGCCCTCGTCGCTCGATCCTCGCGGTTATCCGGGCTGGGTTCCGAAGGCGCAACTCGCCGAGAACGATGGCTGTACAGCGAGCGCCGAAGCGGTAACGGTAATCTCACCGATTGCCTGGCTGCAGGGTCTGCCTGGGGACCATGCGCTCAAGCTAAGCTTCCTGACCCGGCTGAGACTGGCTAACCCGGTCGCCAAAGACGCCAACCGCGTCTGGGTCGAGAGTGCGCTGGGGCGGGGCTGGCTGCCACGGAATTGTGTTCATCTGCCGGATGAACGCTTCCCGGCAACCGCCGCCACGCTGGAAAGGCTCGGCAGACGTTTCGATGGCCTGCGCTACCTGTGGGCCGGCAACTCGAGCTTCGGCTACGACTGCTCGGGGCTGGTGCACAGCCTGTTCGCCGCCATCGGCATCGCGCTGCCCCGCGACGCCTCCGATCAGATCGAGACGGGGCAGTCGGTCGAGAGTGGCGAGCGCCGACCCGGCGACCTGCTGTTCTTCGAAAAGCCCGATGACGAAGGCCGATTAGTGGTCGATCACGTCGCGCTCTATCTCGGCGACGACCGCATGCTGCACTCGCCGACCAACAACGCGCGTGTCGAATGCCGCCGACTCCGTGGCAGCCGCTATGCCGAACAGCTCTGCGCGGTGCGCCGCTACCTGTCCACGCCGGAAGCGTCCTGAGTCGAACCGCCGGCAAGATTAAGGCAGCAATGCAGAAAAGCGCCGCTATTGGCAACGAATGGAATACGATCGAGACGGGATTCCCGTTTCCGGCAACAAGCCCGACGAGAGTCCCGGCAACTAGGCCAGTAACAACAATCGTCTGATAACGGATGGACTCGATCATGCGTCAACCGCTCAAACATGGATCCCATCGGCGGCCCGGCAGATTCGGCCTCCCCCTGCTGCTGGGGCTGAGCCTGCTGGCCGGCGCCGTTCAGGCCGCCACGCTGAGCATCGGTATTCAAGGCGAGCCCGCCTCGCTGGACACCGCCCGGATCGGCGGCAGCACCTGGGAGAACGACGTCCTGGGAGATCTGTTCGAAGGCCTGGTCACGCTGGACCCGGCCGGCGAGTACATCCCCGGCGGCGCCAGCGGCTGGGACCTCAGCGACGACGGCAAGGTCTATACCTTCAAGCTGCGCGACGATGCCAACTGGTCGGATGGCGAACCCGTGGTCGCCGAGGATTTCGTGCTCGCCTTCCAGCGCCTGTTCGATCCGGCCAATGGCGCCGTCTATGCCAGTCTGTTCTATCCGATTCGCGGCGCCGAGGCGCATACCAAGGGCGAGAAGGATGCCCCCGAACTCGGCGTCGAAGCCGTCGACGCCAAGACCTTGAAGATCACGCTCGACCAGCCGACGCCCTACTTCCCGACGCTGCTGGCCCATATCGCCGCGTCTCCGGTGCCGTCACATCTGATCGAGCAATTCGGCAACGACTGGACGCAGATGGGCCATATCGCGACCAACGGCGCCTTCACGCCGACCAGTTGGGTCTCCCACGATCATATCGCGGCGCGCAAGAACGTCGAGTTCCACGCCGCCGACGATGTCGCGCTGGATGGCGTCGACTACTACCCGGTCGAGGATCGCAGCGCCGGTCTGCAACGCTTCCGCGCCGGCGGTCTGGATATCGTCCGAGACTTCTCGCCGGATCGTTACCAGTGGCTGCAGGAGAATCTGCCCGACGCCGTTCATCTCGCGCCGCAGCTGGCCAACTACTACTTCGCGCTCAACCAGCGCGATGGCCACCCCACCGCCGACAAGCGGGTGCGGGAAGCGCTCAACCTGGCGATCCGCCGCGACGTCATCGCCGACAAGATCATGGGCGGCGTGGTCTCCCCGGCCAGCGGCTTCGTGCCGGAAGGGGTCAGTCATTTTGAGGCCCAGACCATGCCCGGCCTGGATCGGACGATGGAGGAGCGGGTTGCCGAGGCCAAGGGCCTGCTCGCGGACGCCGGCTACGGCCCCGATCATCCACTCGAGCTGACGCTGCGCTACTCCACCACCGAGGCCAACAAGCGCATCGCCGTGGCGCTGGCCGCGATGTGGAAGCCGCTCGGCGTCGAGACGCAACTGGTCAACGCCGAGGGCGCGGTTCACTACGCCGAGCTAGCCAACGGCAACTTCGATGTCGGGCGTGGCAGTTGGGTCGCGGACTTCGACGACGCCAGCAACTTCCTCGGCATCCTGCAGAGCGACTCGCCCAAGAATTACGGCGGCTATCGCAGTCAGGCGTTCGACGAGCTGATGGCCAAGGCCAGTCGCGAGACCGACATGGCCGCCCGCCAGCAACTGCTGCAGCAGGCCGAGCGACAGGCGCTTTCAGACTATGCGGTGGCACCGATCTACGTCGACGTCTCGCGCAACCTGGTCAACCCCAAGCTGGAAGGCTGGGAAGACAACGCCCTCAATCGGCATCTGTCGCGCTGGCTTTCGCTGCCGCAGGGAAACTGAGTCCCATCCCGAGCTGCGCCGGCAGAGGATGCACTCACGACAACAACAAAAGACACCGCTGGAGCGAGGGCGGAATCAGGCATGACGAAAACAACAGTCAGAAAACTGCTCGTTATTGCGGGCTGCGCGATTCTCACACTGACGCCGCCGATGGCAGTAGCCGATATCGAAGGGGGCAAGCAGATCCTGCGCCGCGCCAATGGGGCAGAACCCTCGTCACTGGATCCGCAGTTGATGACCGGGACCTGGGAGTCGGCCATCATCTCGGATCTGTTCGAGGGATTGCTCACACGAGACGCTGGTGGCAGCTCGATCCCGGGCGTCGCCGAGTCCTGGCACATCTCCGACGACGGACTGCACTACACCTTTCACCTGCGTGGCGATGCAAAATGGTCGGACGGAACGCCGCTGACCGCCGACGATTTCGTCTATGCCTGGCGTCGAATCCTGAGTCCGGAACGCGCCGCCCCCTATGCCTACATGCTGTATCCGATTCTCAACGCCCGCGCCTATAACCAGGGCGAACAGCCGGCCGACGCGCTGGGCGTCGAGGCCAGCGACGACCACACGCTGAGCGTAACGCTGGCCCGCCCCACGGGCTATTTCCTGGAGATGCTAAGCCACGCATCGACTTACCCGGTTCCACGCACCGCCATCGAGCAGTACGGCAGCGACTGGACCAAGCCCGGTCACATGATTTCAAACGGCGCCTTCGAGCTGACCGAATGGATCTCCCACGACCACATCGCAGCGGTGAAGAACCCCGACTTCCACGACGCCGCCAATGTCGCGCTCGACGAGGTCCGGTTTCTGCCCATCGACGACGGTCGAGCCGCCCTCAATCGCTTTCGCGCCGGCGAAGTCGACATGACCAGCAGTGTGCCGACCGATCGCATCGAGTGGGCACGCGAGAACCTGCCCGACGCGCTGCATGAAACACCGACGCTGGCGACGTTCTATTTCGCTTTCAATCAGCGGCCGGGCAGCGTTCTTGATGATCTCCGTATCCGCGAGGCGCTCAACCTTGCCGTTCGGCGTGACATCATCACGACGAAAATTACCCGACTCAATCAGCCCCTCGCCTACAGCCTGGTGCCCACCGCAATCAGCAATTATGACGGCCCCGAGTTCGACTTTGCCCAGGAACCGACGGATGAGCGGCTTGCCGAAGCGAAAGCGCTCATGCAGGACGCCGGCTACAGCCCAGATCACCCCCTGCATCTGACGATCGACTACATCACCAACCAGGACACCAAGCGCATCCCGGTTGCCATGGCCGCGATGTGGAAACCGCTCGGGGTCGAGGTCACGCTCACCAACAGCGACGCCGCCGTCTATTACTCGAAATTGCGCCAGGGCGACTTCCAGATCGGCATGGCGCCGTGGAACGCCGACTACAACGACGCCAGCAACTTCCTGGATCTGTTCCGCACCGGCGTACCCAACAATCACTCCGGCTATAGCAACGCCGACTACGACGCCATGATGGAGCGCGCCTCGAACGAGCTGGATCTGGACAAGCGCGCGCAGCTCATGGCCGACGCGGAAGGCATTCTGCTGGACGACTACGCCATGTTGCCGCTCTATTTTTACATTCGACCGGCACTGGTCTCGCCGTCGCTTTCCGGCTGGGAGGAGAGCCCGATGGACGATCATCTGAGCCGCTGGATGTACTTCAAAGATGCCGAATGACGATGCCGACTAGAGAGTTATTCATGACCGCAGCCAAGCCGAGAAGAGGCCGCAACACATGCTGATCTACACCCTCAAGCGCCTGCTGCAGGCTATCCCCACCCTGCTGATCGTGATCACGATTTCGTTCTTCCTGATGCGGGTGGCACCGGGCGGCCCGTTCGACGGCGAACGCCAGCTGCCGCCGGAGATCGAGGCCAATCTGATGGCGGCCTATCATCTCGACGAGCCGTTGCCGATGCAGTACCTGCGCTACATGGGCAATCTGCTCCAGGGCGATTTCGGACCGTCGTTCAAGTACAAGGACTTCTCGGTCACCGAGCTGATCATGCAGGGCTTCCCGGTCAGTCTGGAAATCGGGGGGCTGGCGATACTGCTGGCGCTGATCGTCGGACTGCCGCTGGGCATCGCGGCGGCGCTGAAGCGCAACTCGACGATCGACTATCTGGTCATGGGCACGGCGCTGACCGGTATCGCGGTTCCCAACTTCGTGATCGCGCCGATCTTCGCGCTGGTGTTCGGGGTGCTGCTGGGGTGGCTGCCGGCGGGCGGCTGGAACGGCGGCGCCCTGCCCAATCTGGTGCTCCCGGTCGTGGCGCTGTCGATCCAGCAGATCGCCTACATCGCGCGGATGATGCGCGCCAGCATGATCGAAGTCCTGGGTAGCCACTTCATCCGCACCGCCCGGGCCAAAGGTCTCAACGAGGGCGAGGTGATCTGGCGCCATGCCATTCGGCCCGCGCTGCTGCCGGTGATGTCCTACCTCGGCCCGGCCATCGCCGGGATCATCACCGGTTCCGTGGTCATCGAGCAGATCTTCGGCATTCCCGGCATCGGCCGCTACTTCGTGCAGGGCGCGCTCAACCGCGACTACACCCTGGTGATGGGTACCGTGGTCTTCTACGGCGTTTTGATCGTGCTGATGAACCTGATCGTCGACCTGCTCTATTCGGCACTCGATCCCCAGATCCGCTATGACGACTGATTCACTACAACGACTCGACCGTGACGACGATCCGAGCATGACAATGACGATCATGACCAAGAACAGGGAGGCCGCTGATGACATCCGAATCCAAGCCCTATAGCGGCGAACAGCCGGATGGCGCCCCGCTACCCGCCGGCGGCCCCAATCCGCCCCGATCCCCAGACCCCAAAGCTGGCGCGGCACCGGTGGGTGAAAGCCTGGCTCGCGACGCCTGGCGTCGTCTCAGTCAGAACCGCGCTGCCATGGCCAGCCTGGGCCTGCTGATCGCGATCATCGTGGTCTGCATCGTCGGCCCGTGGCTGCTGCCGTGGGGGCTTGCCGAAGTCGACTGGAACGCCTTCGGCACCGGTCCGACGCTGGAAGGCGCGCACTATCTCGGCACCGATGCCAACGGCCGCGACCTGCTCACCCGCGTGCTTTATGGCGGGCGCGTGTCACTGTCGGTGGCGCTGGTCGCTTCTTTCGTCAGCCTGGTGATCGGCGTTCTCTACGGCGCCATCTCGGGGTATCTGGGCGGTCGCGTCGACAACTACATGATGCGCTTCGTCGACATCATGTATTCGCTGCCGTTCATGTTCCTGGTGATCCTGCTGATGGTGGTGTTCGGCCGCAACATCTTCCTGATCTACGCCGCCATCGGCGCGGTGGAGTGGCTCGATATGGCACGTATCGTGCGCGGCCAGACCCTGGCGCTGAAACGCCGCGAGTTCATCGAGGCGGCCCATGCGCTCGGCGTGCGCGACACCAAGATCGTCACCCGCCACCTGATACCCAACGCCATCGGACCGGTGATCATCTACGTCACCCTGACCGTACCCAAGGTGATCCTGCTCGAGAGCTTCCTGTCGTTTCTGGGACTCGGCGTGCAGGAGCCGCTGACCAGCTGGGGCGTGCTGATTTCAGAGGGCGTGGACATGATGGAAAGCGCGCCGTGGATGCTGCTGGTGCCGTCGTTCTTCCTCGCGGCGACGCTGTTCTGTCTCAACTTCCTGGGCGATGGGCTGAGAGACGCCCTCGACCCGCGCACACGCTAAGGAGCCGTTTCATGAGTTCTTTGCTCGAAATCGACAAGCTCAGCGTGACGTTCCGGTTGCCCACCGGCCCGGTGACCGCGGTCAAGGACGTGAGCTTCACCATTGCCGAGGGCGAGACGCTGGCCCTGGTCGGCGAATCCGGCTCCGGCAAGTCGGTGACCTCCACCGCCGCCATGCGCCTGCTGCCCGAGCTCGCCGAGACCACCGGTGCCATCCGCTTCAACGGCGAGGACCTGCTCGAAGTGACGCCCAAGCGCATGCGCCGTGTCCGCGGCAATGACATCTCGATGATCTTCCAGGAGCCGATGACCTCGCTCAATCCGCTGCACCGTATCGGTCGCCAGATCGGCGAGGTGCTGGTCAAGCACAAGCAACTGACGGGCAACGCCAATCGCCAGCGGGTGCTGGAGCTGCTGAACCAGGTCGGCATCCCCGAGCCGGAGCGGCGCATCGACAGCTATCCGTACGAACTTTCCGGCGGTCAGCGTCAGCGCGTGATGATTGCGATGGCGCTGGCCTGCGAACCCAAGCTGCTGATCGCCGACGAACCGACCACGGCGCTCGATGTCACGGTCCAGGCGCAGATCCTCGAGCTGCTCAAGTCGCTGCAGGCCGAGTACGGCATGGCGATCCTGTTCATCACCCATGACCTGAGCATCGTTCGCCATTTTGCCGATCACGTCGCGGTGATGCGCTATGGCGAAGTGGTCGAGAGCGGCCGCACGCTCGAGGTGTTCGACAACCCCCGCCACGACTACACCCGCATGCTGCTGGACGCCATTCCGCGCGGGCGCAAGGAGCCCGCCCCGGCAGACGCACCGGTGCTGATGAGCGGGCGCGATATCAAGGTGCGCTTCCCCCTCAAGAAGCGCCTGTTCGGCAAGAGCGAGTACTTCGAGGCCGTGCGTGGCATCGACCTGTCGATTCGACGCGGCGAGACGCTGGGCATCGTCGGCGAGTCCGGTTCCGGCAAGTCGACCCTCGGCCGCGCCCTGCTGCGGCTGCTGAAGTCCGAAGGCGACATTCGCTTCGAGGAGGCCGACATCTCCGGACTCGACAAGTCCGGCATGCGTCCGCTGCGCTCGCGTCTGCAGGTCGTGTTCCAGGACCCCTTCGGTTCGCTCTCCCCGCGCATGACGGTGGGCGACATCATCAGCGAAGGTCTCAAGGTGCATCATCCGGAAATGAACCGCCGCCAGCGCGAGGCAGAAGTCATCGCCGCGCTGGAAGAGGTCGCCCTCGACCCCGCCATGCGCAACCGCTACCCCCACGAGTTTTCCGGCGGCCAGCGCCAGCGTATCGCCATCGCCCGTGCGCTGATCCTCAAGCCGGAACTGCTGCTGCTCGACGAACCGACCTCGGCGCTCGACCGCTCGGTCCAGGTCCGCGTCATCGACTTGCTTCGCGATCTGCAGAAGAAACACGGCCTGACCTATCTCTTCATCAGCCACGATCTCTCGGTGGTGCGTGCACTCTCCGACGACGTGATGGTGATGAAAGAGGGCCGCGTCATCGAACACGGCTCGGTGGAGGCGATATTCTCGAATCCCCGGGAACCCTATACCCAGGCGCTGCTGAAAGCGGCATTTCTGGAGAGCGAAGCCGCGGCCTGAGGTTACCGCCCAGCGTGCGAAGAAAGCGATCAACAACAATCGACTCAAGAGGTCATCGTGCTCTACAGCAAACTCATCCCTAACAAGACAGTCACATCATTGATCCTTGGTACACTTCTGACCGGCGCATCGGTCGTGGCATCCACGGGTGCGTTGGCGCAGTCACAACCGCCGTCCGCCGAAAAGGGGGAATGGGATCTCACCGATCTCTACGCCTCACTCGACGACTGGCAGCAGGCGCTGAACGATGTTGATCGGCGCATCGAAAGCCTCGACGATTTTCAGACGACGCTGACCGAAAGCCCGGAGGCGCTGGCCACGGCACTGGACGCCATCCGTTCGGTCGAGAAATCCGCCAGTCGCGTTCAGACCTATGCCTCTCTCCAGGCGGACGAAGATCTACGCGACGGGCCGGCCCAGGAGCGCCAAGGTCAAGCGGAGCAATTGATGGCGCGCTTCGAATCGGCTATCGGTTACCTGCGTCCGACGCTGATCCAGATGGACCGCGATACCCTGTCGAGTTGGCTGTCGAGTCCCGGGCTCAAGGATCATCGCCGCTTTCTGGAAGATGTGATTCGCGAAGCGCCACATACGCTATCGAAACAGACCGAATCCGCGCTGGCCGCGTTGGGCCCGGTGATGAGCCATGAGACGCCCTATTCGCTGCTGGCGAATTCCGATATCGACTGGCCCACCATTACCATCGAAGGAAAGAGCGTGCGGCTCGACGCGGCCGGTTACAGCCACTGGCGAGAATCCAAGGATCGCGACGTGCGCCAGCGAGTGTTCGACGCTTACTGGCCGGCCTGGCAACAGTTCACTTCCACCTTCGGCTCACTGCTCAATGCTCAGGTCCAGCAACACGTCACCGAGTCGAGGCTGCGCCACTACGACAGCGCGATGGCCGCCGCGGTCTCCCGCGACGACATTCCTCCGGCGGTCTATCGGCAACTGATCGAGTCGACCAACGCTCACTTGGACACGCTGCACCGCTACCTCAAACTGCGTCAGCGCATTCTCGGCGTCGATCAGTTGCACTACTACGATATCTATCCACCCCTTGCGGAACTCGACAAGACCTTCGATCTCGACGACGCGCGACAGCTGACCCGGGAAGCGACGACTCCGTTGGGTCCGCATTACGCCAAGCTGCTCGCGCATGCCACCGGTTCGGCCTGGACCAGTGCCTACCCGAGCCAGGGCAAACGCTCCGGCGCCTACATGAACGACTCGGCCTACGACGTTCACCCCTACGTGCTGATGAATTTCAACGGCGCCTACGGCGATGTCTCGACCTATGCCCACGAATGGGGCCACGGCATTCACAGCATGCTGACCGAGGAAAATCAGCCCTACCCGACGTCGGACTATTCGATCTTCACTGCCGAGGTCGCCTCGACGACCAACGAACAGTTGCTGGTCGATCGTATGATCCGGAAGGCGAAGACGCCAGAGGAGAAACTCTTCTACGTCGGGCAGGCACTCGAGGCGATTCGCGGGACCTACTTTCGCCAGGCGCAATTTGCAGAGTTCGAGCTGGCCATTCATCGCGCGGCGGAGAATGGCGAACAGCTATCCGGTGATCGCCTGACGCAGATGTATGGCGAAATACTGCGCAAGTACTACGGCGTCGACCAGGGCATTACCGCCATTGACGAGACGGACTACGCCGAGTGGGCCTACATTCCGCATTTCTACTACGACTTTTACGTCTATCAATACGCCACTTCGATAACCGCGGCGCAGATGTTTGCGCATGGCCTCGAGAATAATCCAGAAAAATGGCGAGATCGCTACCTCAACGTGCTTTCACAGGGCGGCGCGCAGAGTGGATATCAACTGTTGAAAAAAGCCGGCGTGGATCTCGCCACGCCGACGCCCTACGACAACTTGAATAAAAACATGAATCATCTCATCGACGAAGCCGAAGAAATTCTGGATCAGGCCGGCTGACGATCAGGCCGTTAGTCGTGGGGTTCTAGAAATCCTAAAGACCGCTTTTTTTCCGAAAACAATAATGTCCTCCTCCCGGAGGGCATTATTGTTTTCGGTATCACGTATTCCAGAGCACACCGACCTTTACCACTGCGACCATTATTCAATTTTTCATGCGAAATTTCTATCCTATCATTCAAAAAGCGCATGTACCTTGCAAGTGCAATTGAAGAAAAATCGCACAAAAAAAGTGCAAATAAACTGCAACACAAAGCGCACCACTCAATAGATATAAGCAACTCAAAAAAAGAAACAAAAGATAACGATGACATCCGAATTCCGAACGAATGACTGACATTTCGCTCATTCCAACCACACCCAAAATTGCTTTCTTTTGCTCAATGTACTATGAAATATACCAATATAAACAAGGGCTTATTTTGGTCGGAATACTGCCCTCTTGTTTTGTATAAAATATTCTATTTTTCTGTCCATCATTTCGGCGCATGAATTTAGACCACTTCCTGAAAAACTGATGTCTCCCACCGCTTCTGGCACATAAATTGCTCCAAATCCAGAAAAGGGAATGCGGCACCTATTAATGGGCCGCAAGCAAGCTGTCACCAGAACAATCGAGATAATATGACCGCGATCGAGAACGCGCTTCCCATTCAGGACGCTGCGCAGAAAAACAAACGTTCGATATCCCGACCGGAGATGTGGGTTCTGGTAGCAATATCGGCGTTAGTTCACGGGTTGATATGGTGGTCGTTGAATCGCCAACCCATGATTGCCGCTGAAGTGCTGCCCAACCAGGCGTCTCAGGCATCAGAAGTCACGGTCTCGTTGACCAGCGCTCCTCCACCGGAACCCCCGCCTCCGGTCGAACCGCCACCTCCCGTGCAGGAAGCGCCGGTCGTGGACGACGTCGCCGTCACGCCTGCCGAAGAAGAGGTGGCCCCTGAGCCGGAACCCGAGCCTCAGCCAGAACCTGAGCCCGAACCCGAGCCTCAGCCGGAGCCAGAGCCAGAGCCAGAGCCAGAGCCCGAACCTCAGCCGGAACCCGAGCCTCAGCCGGAGCCAGCGCCTAAACCGGCCCCGCAGAAGTCAGCGCCGACACAAAAACAGGCTCAGACCTCTCGGCCTACACAGAGCTCCAGCGCATCGTCGAGCAACGAGGTCACACCCGCGGTATCCGGCATGCAGAGCCTGGGCAACCCGCCGCCACGCTACCCCTCGCTGGCACTGCGCCGCGGTTACGAGGGCAATGTGCAGTTGAAGATACTGGTTATGCCCGATGGCACGGCAGGTCAGGTACAGGTCACTCAATCCAGTGGACATCGAGAACTGGATGAAGCCGCCGTCGAGACGGTTCGCGGCTGGACGTTCAAGCCGGCAAGACGTGGCGATACCCCGATCAAAGGCTGGGCACTGCAGACCATCGCGTTCCAGCTCCCCAACTGACGAACAACAATGACGCAACACCTTCAGCAAGGAAAAACACCATGATGGAATCCAACGGCATTACCGCCATGATCGTACCCGGCGTGCTCTGGACGCTGATCGTCTTCTCCATTGCGACCTGGGCCATTCTTCTGATAAAGGGTCTTCAGTTCGCCAGGAATCGCATCGAGAACAAGCGATTCCAGAAAGTATTCTGGGAAGCCAAGAGTATGGAGGAAGGTGAATCCATTAGTGAAAAGCGCCCGGGTACCATGGCTTCAATTGCCCGTGCTGGCTTCGCGGTAGTCACCGGGCGGGATATCGCGCCAAAGAATCAGGCTCTGGCGCAAAAGATCAATCGATCCGACCGCCTCGAGCGCAGTCTGAGACAGCAGATTCAGCGCGAGCGTCGCTCGCTCGAAGGTGGCCTGGCGATCCTCGCCAGTATCGGAAGTACCTCTCCTTTCATCGGTCTATTCGGCACGGTTTGGGGGATCATGGAGGCGTTGATGACGATCGGTGAAACCGGTGAGGCGGGTCTGGATACCGTGGCCGGGCCTATCGGTCATGCCCTGATTGCCACAGGGGTCGGTATCGCCGCCGCAGTTCCCGCGGTACTGGTTTACAACTACTTCACGCGGCGCCTGAAACTCACCGTTTCGCTGATGGATGACTTCGCTCACGACTTCTACAGCCTGGCCCAGCAGCACGCCTTTCAAAGCCACGCGCCCAGGCCTGTCGCACCCGAAGTACCGTCGCCTTCACCGGCAATGGGTTGAGCTTGACGTACCGAGACTGCACTCAAACCGCACATGAAAAGGTAATGAGACATGGCTTTTTCCAGTCACGACGATGATGAAGTTCTCAGCGAGATGAACGTCACGCCGTTGGTCGATGTGATGCTGGTTCTGCTGGTGGTATTCATCGTCACCGCACCGCTCATGACCAATGCCGTTCACGTCAACTTGCCCAAGACGGGGGCCGTTGCCCCACCTGAAACCAAGGAGCCGATGGTAGTGAGCGTGGATGCCGATGGTGCTTACTTCATCGGCAAGGAGGAGTACAGCTTCGAGGATCTAGAGCAGGCGCTCGTCCAGGCACATGATGACAATCCCGATCAGGCCGTACAGCTTCAGGCGGACGAGGGGGTGGAATACGGCATCGTTGCCAAGGCGATGGCGGCACTGGAGAGATCGGGCATTCAGAAAGTGGCCGTTCTGACCCAGCAATGATCATGAGTTATTAGACCTTACACCTCACGATCCAGTTCATTCAAAAAGGAGAAACGGCACCACCACATAACAACAAGCTAGAACATCCGAATAATAGTTATTGACTACTGAATACCAACAACTGCTATTCAAGGAACATCAGGTAATGACAACTAGAAAAATTTGGGATGCCAAGCATCCCACGGACCCGCTTTGCCCGAAATTCGAGTGGCGAAGCTCGATCCTGCGTCCCGGTGTGTGGCGTAAATCATCCCTACTGGCGTCGACCTGCCTGATCCTGGCAGCGGCACCACTGGCCATGGCACAGAGCAGTGACGACGATTACGTCGCCCCGCCAGCCGGTGCATCCGACGAGATTGCCGAGCCGGCTCCAGCCGAAGCGGCACCCGCTGCGGCTGCCGCCCCTGCTGCGGCCGTCGCGGCACCCGCAGCGGCGCCGACGCAGGATCTCGGTCGCATGGAAGTGACCGGTTCGGCAATTGCCCGAACCGATGCCGAGACCGCGGTCCCGGTGACGATCATCGAAGCTGAAGAGATGCGGCAGCAAGGTATTACTTCAACCGCACAGCTGCTCTCGCAAATTTCAGCCAACGACACAAGCTACGGGCCAGGTTATGGCACAGGCACAGCCATTACCGGTGGAGCCAGTTTTGCCAACCTGCGCGGTATCGGCACAGACAAGACACTGGTGCTACTGAACGGTCGCCGACTGGCCAACAACTCGCTGGACGGCAGCGCCGTTGACCTCAACTCGATTCCATTCGGTGCTATCGAGCGAGTCGAGGTGTTGCGTGACGGCGCCTCGGCAATCTACGGGACCGATGCCATCGGTGGTGTAATCAACTTCATTACCAAGAAGAATCTCACCGGTGGCAACGTCGAATTCGGCTACGATTCGCCAACCCACAGTGGCGGTGGCGATAGCGGCGATATCAGCGCGACCTGGGGCAACGGCGATCTCGAGACAGACGGCTTTAATATTATGGGGTCGATGCGCTACCGCAAGCAGGACGACGTTGATTACACCGACCGCAACAATATCCGTCAGATCTATGATCCCGGCAGTGGTATCAATGGAACCTCCTCCTACGCCTATCCCGGAAACTACTATCAGGGAGACGTGGCGGGCAATCTGCTGGCAGGCTCGGGGTGCGACGGTGAAGGGCTAGTCGATACGGGTGGCGGCACCTGTACCTATGACTACGGTCGGTACGGGCAAATCCAGCAGAAGACCGAGAACACGTCGCTTTACACTCGAGCCGCGGCCAAGCTGGCGGAGAACCATACGGCCTCTCTCTCCTACCTGTGGTCACGAAATAAAAATACCTCGCTGAGCGCGCCATCACCGACTTCTGGTGGTCCGGTCATTCAGCCCGGGACGCCCTTCTATCCGGACGATCCCGCGCTCGACCCAACTCAACCGATCGACGTACGTTGGCGCGGCATCCCCGCTGGCCCCCGTGTGACCGACAACACCATCGACGCCCAGCGTCTGGTACTAGATTTCACCGGAGATTTTTCCGGTTTCAACTACGATAGCGCCGTTTCCTGGAACCGCAGTGATACTGACCTGAACTATCGCAGCGGCTATCTCGATGATAATGATCTGCAAGACGCTTTCAATAACGGACTGATCGATCCCTTCTCCACCGACCCGCTGACCGCCGCCGGCCAACAGGCCCTGGCGGATGCCGAGGCCAGTGGGCTGGTGTGGACCGCCCAGAACGATGTTTATGCCTGGGACGGTAAACTCAGTCGTGAAATTGGCGACTGGTTTGGCGCCGGGTCCTCGGCCATCGCCGTCGGCGCCGACTACCGCCACGAGCGACTGAAGCTCGAGACCGATCCCGACGTAGCCTCTCGTGCGACCAGTGGCGGACTCTCGCCGGATGCCTCGATCAACGAGAGTCGTGATGTCAAAGGTATCTACAGTGAATTGAACGTACCCATTATCGACGGGCTCGAAGTCACGGCGGCAGTGCGCTATGACGATTACAGCGATGTGGGCGATACCACCAACCCCAAGATTTCCTTCCGCTGGCAACCCTTCCAGCAACTGCTGGTTCGTGGTGCCTATAGCGAAGGATTTCGCGCGCCTTCCCTGTATGAGCTCTACGATCCTGCAGCGCAGACGTTCTCGCCAGGCGGCCTCAATGATCCCAGACTTTGCCCCGGTGGCTCACCTGCCAACGGCGGCGTTGCCAGCCGCGACTGTAACACTCAGTTCCTGGAGGAGCAGGGAGGCAACGAGGACCTGAAACCGGAAGAGGCCAAGAACTGGACACTCGGCTTCGTCTATCAGCCGTTCCAGAGCTTCTCGGCGGGTCTGGATTTCTGGTGGGTCGAGATCGAGAACGAAGTTGCCCTGCCGACTTCCGATTACGTTATCGCCAACGAGCCTGGCAACATCGTGCGTAACGATGACGGGTCAATCGACTACATTCCGGTTCGCTATCAAAATCTTGGTACCACCAAGACCAACGGTGTCGACGTGTCGGCAAACTATCGACTGCCGACAAGCTACGGCTTCTTTACCGTGGGCTACACCGGCACATACGTCGATCGCTATGACTTCCAGGAAACGCCAGATGGCGATTACGTCAGTCGCGTCGGGCACTACCGCGCCGGTTACGGCACGGTCTTCCGCTGGAAACATAAACTTTCTGTCAACTGGAACAAGGGCCACTGGGGTGCCGGTGTCATCAATCACTACATGACGGGCTATGACGACTACGACACCTCTACTCACAGTGAAGTCGGTTCCTACACGACTTGGGACGCACTGGGTTCGTACGCGTTCACGGCCGGCCCGACAGTTACCGTCGGCGTACGGAACATGTTCGACCGCGACCCGCCGTTCTCCAACCAGCCAGAAGTTGGTCAGCTCGGCTATGATGCCCGCTATGCCGATGCACTGGGCCGCACGGTCTACGCCCGCTTCAATTACGCTTTCTGACGGGCAACGCGTTCCTTATCGATCGATTGCCGCTGCCCGAGGCAGCGGCTTTTTTATCAGCTCAAAGAAAGGCCCTAGGAGTTATGACTCACAGACGCATCTTTTCACCCCTGACATCAGCACGCGCCATCGCCATCCTTTCAATAGCCGGCACAATGGGCTCACTTGCCCTTGCCGACACGCCAGCCTCTACCCCAACCATGGGAACGTGGGGGGTCGATCTAAGTGCTAGAAATACCGCCGTCGACCCCGGCGACGACTTCTACCACTACGTCAACGGCGGCTGGCTGGCACGCACGCCGATTCCGGCCGACCGCAGCAACTACGGCGTCTTTACCCAACTGGCGGAGCGCGCCGAACAGCAGGTTCGCGATATTCTCCACCAGCTCGATGGCGCCGACACCCCGCCGAACTCGCCCCAGCAGCGACTGGGCGATTTCTACCACGCCTGGATGGACGAGGGCGCTATCGAGGCCAAGGGCCTAATGCCGCTGATGCCGGACCTGGAGCGCTTGGCGGCGATCGGGAGCAAGGGGGACCTGGCCCGCTTCAGCGCCGACAGTCGTCTCGGCGTGCCGGCTATCGCGACGCCAGAGATCGATATCGACGTCAAGGCACCGGATCGCTACGCCGCGTATCTGTCGCAGATACCGCTGATCCTGCCCACCCGGGACTACTACCTCGGCGACGATCCGCGCTTCGACACGATTCGCCAGGCCTATCTCGGCTACATCGACAGGCTGCTCGCATTGGCAGGGCAGCCCCATCCCCGGCAGAGTGCGCAGCGTATCCTCGAGCTGGAGACCGCCATGGCGAGGGTCGAGTGGGCACCGGCCAAACAGCGGGATCGCGATCTGACCTACAATCCGCTGCAGTTGGATCGACTCGGCGACTATGCCCCCGGTTTCCCCTGGCAGCCATGGCTCTCGGCCAGCGGTCTTGCCGGGCAGGACAAGGTCGTGCTGGCGGAGAATACCGCCATTCGCGAGCTGGCACGGCTTTATGACGAAACGCCGCTCTCGACGCTCAAGACCTATGCGACGTTCCGACTGCTGGATGCCAACAGTCCGTATCTCTCCAGCGACTTCAGCCGGGCGCATTTCGATTTCCATGGCAAGCGTCTCTCCGGCCAGCCGGAGCAGCGCGAGCGCTGGAAACGCGGCGTGTCGCTGGTCAACGGGTTTCTCGGTCAGGCCGCCGGCAAGCTTTACGTGATGCTGCACTTCTCACCCCGCGCCAAGAGCGAGATGCAAACGCTTGTCGCCAATCTCGAGGACGCTTACCGTGACCGTCTGCAGCACCAGGTGAGCTGGATGACGGACCAGACTCGTCAACGCGCGCTGGACAAGCTCGACGCCTTCACTGCCAAGATCGCCTATCCCGACGATTGGGAAACCTATGCCGGAATGGACATTCGTTCGGACGATCTTTACGGCGATATCGGTGCCGCACGTCAGTGGCACTGGCAGGACGATCTCGCCAAGCTCGGCGGCCCGGTGGACGAGACCGAGTGGTTCATGAATCCGCAGACGGTCAACGCCTACTATTCTCCGTCCCGCAACGAGATCGTCTTTCCCGCGGCGATTCTGCAGCCGCCCTTCTTCGATCCGAACGCCGACCCGGCGGTCAACTACGGCGGCATCGGCTCGGTGATCGGCCACGAGATGAGCCACGGGTTCGACGACCAGGGTCGCAAGTCGGACGGTAGCGGGATGTTGGTCGACTGGTGGACGCCGACCGACGCCGAGCATTTCGACGAGCTGGCCAAGCGTCTCGGGCAACAGTACGCCGAGTACGAACCGGTGCTGGGATATTCGCTCAATCCGCAACTGACCATGGGCGAGAACATCGGCGATCTCGGCGGCCTCAACATCGCCCTGGGCGCCTATCATCGCTCACTGGGTGATGAATCCGCGCCGGTCATCGACGGCTTCTCCGGTGACCAACGCTTCTTCCTGGCCTGGGGCCAGGTCTGGCGGCGCCTGATGCGCGAGGAGGAGATGATCAATCGTGTGCAGAGCGATCCGCATTCGCCGTCGCAGTTCCGCGTCAATGGCATCGTGCGCAACATGGATGCATGGTACAACGCCTTCGATGTCACGCCTGGCGACGATCTCTATCTGCCGCCGGAAGAGCGGGTGGTGATCTGGTAGCCTCGGTTCGGATGGAAGAAAAGCAGCCCGAACGACGCCCCCCAGCCAGATGGCCGGGGGGCGAGTCCGTCAGCTTGGGTCGAGGCTGTCCGATCTCAGGCGCGCCGATCATCTTGGCGATCAGCGTCCCGGTGATACCGAAAATGGTGCCGATTACACCCAGTACCGGGCCAGCCACGCGGGCCCCCATGAAGACCCCGCTCTCACACGGGTGCCGATCCCGTCGCAGATTGCGCCCACGGTCTTGTCGTCATCTAACTTGACCTCCAGCAAACCGTCGTCGGCGCAATCCGGAAAGCCATGGGTGTTGAGGAGTCGAGCAAGACAACAGAGGCAAACCGGCCTCGGGTTGGATTTAGTATTTCGCCTACTCATTTTCCAATGAGCGCTACTGAGTGACTTATTTCTTTATTCTGTAAACGAAACACCCATCGACAATTATGCATCTCTGTTATCAGCGGTGGCGTCATTAACATCTATTACATACCAACTATCAACTCGTGGTCCGATCCTGAAGTGGCGTCAAAACTACTAAAAAAACCCCGGCCTGAGCCGGGGTCGTGTTAACGCTATGGTCGTGAAATCAGAAGCGATAGGTCGCCTGCAAGCCAAACAGATTGAGCGAGTTATCGTAATCCGCGCTGTAAGTAGTACCGGGGAATTGTTCGCTGGTCTGGTTGACCTCGGCGTCAGCCTCCTGAATATAGGTGTAAGCTACGTCGATGGTTAGATCGGGAGTGGGTGTCCAGCCGGCGCCCAGTGAAAACAGTGTACGATCGGCCGATGGCACGCGGACCGTACGCGTGCTATCGCTGATCGGCGATTCATCATAGGCGATCCCCGTCCGCAGCAGCCACTGTGCGTTGACGCGGTAGGACAGACCCAACGCATACTGCCAGGCGTCTTCGTAATCCTGCTGTTCGCTGACCGGTAGTAGGTCGTTCTCCACATTCAGCTCATCAAAGCGACTCCAGCGGATATAAGTCGCGGCGGCCATCATGGTCCAACGATCATTGAATTCATGAGTGATCGAAAAGTCGATGGTTTCCGGTAGTGTGATATCCAGCGAGGCATCGCGCTTCACGTCCCCCGGGACAATGAGGTTGGAGACGGTAATATCGCCATCGAGGGTGTAGTCGACCTTGGACCGGTAGGTTAGACCCAGCGTGGTGGACTCGATCGGCCGATAGATCAGGCCGATGTTGTACCCCCAGGCTTCATCGTCGCCGTCGACGTTGACCGTGCCGTCCGGGCTCACGCCAGGTGCCGTCAGGCTTGGCGTTTTTTGCTCAAGTTCTCCATTGATAGAGTTGTAGGTAATACCCACACCGACCGAGAATTTGTCATTGAAACGATAGGAGAGTGTCGGCTGCGCGGTGATCACTTCCACGTCACTGTAATTACCGAAGTAGCGGCCCTTGAAATCATCGTTGTAATCGGTAATCAATCCGAAGGGGGCGTATACACCGAGACCAAAGCTCCAGCGATCATTGATCGGCTGCACGTAATAGCCGAAAGGAATGGCCTTTTGGGGAATCATGTCGCCATCAGTGCTGCCACCAGAACGCGCGCCTAACGTGGTGGCGGTATCGTTACTGATGTCACTGCTGGCATCGATGTAGTGCGTGCCCGCAGTCAACTGCGCCCGATCGAGAAACGACATCCCTGCCGGGTTGCCGAAGACAATGGTGGCATCTTGAACGTTGGAAGCTCGCCCCGCCCAGGACGTGCCCTGACCGCTGACGCTCTGTTCCTGCAACTGAAATGCGCCCGCCAGCGCTTGTCCTGATACTGCGGCGCTCGCTAGAGCAACGGCTAACGACAGACGGTGATAACGAATCATCATGATTGATTCCCTCTGGACTCAGGAAGCCGCCGCGGCGTCTTGCCCGCCTGTTAATGCGGTCGGTAATTCCATTGTTATCTGAGCCATTCCCCAAGGTAAGAAGACTGGACTTTTCGATATCCGTTTTGACGGAATGGCGATTTAGCGTCAATGCGCAAACGGTCGTTTTAATCGCTTTTTGGAAATTTCTTTAGTCGTAAGACCAACCGCTAAAGCGCCGATTTACAGCATCGGGCTACGTGATGGCAGCGCTTGACCCTTGGGCTACACCTAGGTTTTAGACTGATGTTATCAATGGATCAGCGAGGACATCCGATGAAGGTAACCGAACTGGCCCGAACTGCCGGCGTCACGGCCGAGACGGTGCGCCACTACACGCGCCAGGCGCTGTTGAAGCCGCGCCGTGACCCCGACAACGGCTATCAGCTGTTCGATCAACAGGATCTCGACCGGCTACGTTTCATCCAGCGAGCGAGAACGCTGGGCTTCAGCCTCAAGGAGATCGCCGACATTCTCGAGCAGGCCGATCAGGGCGACTCGCCCTGCCCGCTGGTGCGCGACCTGCTGGCCGCTCGCCTGCCGCAGATCCATGCCCGGATCCGCGAGCTCCAGGCGCTGGCGGATCGCATGGAGCGAGCGATGAGCGACTGGTCACGGTTGCCGGATGGCACGCCCGATGGCCACAGCATCTGCCGATTGATCGAGCAGACGCCCGATACCCACGATGAGTGCTGCGCTCCGGCAAGGAGGAACGCATGAACCGCTACCAATACCGCGTCGATGCCATGCATTGCCAGGGCTGCGTCAAGCGCATGCGCGAGGCCGTTCAGGCCGAGGACGCCAAGGCCGAAGTCAGCGGCGAACCGTCCGATCACCGACTTCAAGTCGACAGCATGCTGCCACGGGATCGGATAGCCCAGTTGCTGACCGAGGCCGGCTATCCCCCGGCCACCGAGCATGGGTCACACGTTTTCACCATCCCGGCGATGAGCTGCCAGGGCTGCGTCAAGCGCATGCGCGAGGCCGTTCAGGCCGAGGACGCCAAGGCCGAAGCCAGCGGCGAACCCGCCGATCACCGACTTCAAGTCGACAGCACACTGCCACGGGATCGGGTCGCTCAGCTGCTGACCGAGGCCGGCTATCCGCCCGCAGACGAGGCAGCTGCCGAGACCGAGGCGCGTGAGAGCAAGCCCGACCGGACCGACGCCCCCCGGCCATCCGACGCCGCCGCTCCATCCGATAGCCGGGCGGACGAGACGATGAAGGCCGGCGAGCTACAACGGCTATCGATCAGCGGCATGACCTGTGCCGGTTGCGTCAACGCGGTTCAGAAAGCGCTCTCGAAAACCCCCGGCGTCCAGCATGCCCAGGTCAACTTCGCCAGCGAGACGGCCCAGGTCAGCGGCCAGGCCAGCATCGCCGATCTGATCGCCGCGGTCGAGAACGTCGGCTATGGCGCCTCGCCGATCGAGGATCTGCGCGAGGCATCCGCCAAGCGCCAGCAGAACGCCTCCCGGCAGGCCCGTCGCCATGCGATCGAATCGGCGGTCAGCCTGGCGCTGGGCGTACCGATGATGCTGGCGATGTTCTTCCATATGCCGCAGCTCGAGGGCGGCGAGCGCTGGATCTGGCTGCTCCTGGGGCTGGCCACGCTGGGCGTGCTGGCCACCGCGGGTCGTCGCTTCTTCGACGGCGCCTGGAAAGCGTTCCGTCATCATCAGGCCAACATGGATACCCTGATCGCCCTGGGCAGTGCCGCCGCCTGGCTCTATTCGATGGCCGTGGTGCTGTTCCCGACGGCGATTCCCGAGGGATCCCGACATCTCTATTTCGAAGCGTCGTTGATGATCATCGGTCTGATCGGCATCGGCCAGACGCTGGAGCTCAAGGCTCGGGGACGTACCAGCCAGGCGCTGTCCCGTCTGCTCGACCTGCAAAGCAAGACGGCTCGGGTGATTCGCGACGGACAAGAGCGCGATATCGAGATCGAGCAGGTTCGGGTGAACGATCGAATCCGGGTGCGCCCGGGCGAACGCCTGCCGGTCGATGGCGATGTCGAGGAGGGAGAGAGCTTCATCGACGAGTCGATGCTCACCGGGGAGCCGGAACCGGTACGCAAGGCGGCCGGAGATCGGGTCAGCGCCGGCACCGTCAACGGCAAGGGAACCCTCGTCTATCGCACGAGCCATGTCGGCGACGACACCCGGCTGGGACGTATCGTCGACCAGGTCTCCCGCGCCCAGGAGTCGCGGCCGCCGATCGGCGCACTGGCGGACAAGGTCTCGGCGATCTTCGTGCCCAGCGTGATGATCGTCGCCGTCGTCACCGCGCTGCTCTGGTTCAACTTTGGCCCCGCGCCACAGCTCGTGCACATGCTGGTGGCGGCGACCACCGTACTGATCATCGCCTGCCCCTGCGCCCTGGGACTGGCGACACCGATCTCGACCATGATCGGCATCGGCAAGGCCGCCGAGTACGGCATCCTGATTCGCGACGGCGAAGCGCTACAGACCGCAAGCCAGTTGACCACCCTGGTGGTCGACAAGACCGGTACCCTGACCGAGGGCAAACCGCGGGTCACCGACAGCCGCTACTGGCTGGAGCAAGCGCGCGTCGATGCCGTGGTGACCGCCCTGGAGCGCGGCTCGGAGCATCCGCTGGCCGACGCCTTGCTGAGACACGTCGGCGATACGGCGGACGATGTGACGATCCGTGATTTCCAGAGCCTGACCGGCCGGGGCGTCAGCGCGACGCTGGATGATGGCAGCCAGGTGTTCCTGGGCAACGCCGCGCTGATGCATGAGCACGGCATCGATGTGACCACTGGCTCGTCCGACGCCGAGAAGTGGCAGGCACAGGCGAGCAGCGTGATCTACCTCGCCATCGGCGGCGAACTCGCTGCCCTGTTCGGTATTCGTGACGCGCTGAGGGCGGACAGCCGCGCGGCGATCTCGCGGCTGAAGGCCGAGGGTCTGACCGTGGTAATGCTGAGCGGCGACAATCGCGCCACCGCCGAAGCCATCGCCCGGGAAGCGGGCATCGACGAGGTTCGCGCCGAACTGATGCCCGGCGACAAGCAACAGGCCATTGTCGAGCTGCAGCAACGCGGTGAACGTGTCGGCATGGTCGGTGATGGCATCAACGATGCACCGGCGCTGGCACAGGCCGAGGTCGGCTTCGCCATCGGCCAGGGCACCGATATCGCCATCGAAAGCGCCGGCATGACGCTGATGCGAAACTCGCTGCACGGCGTCGGCGACGCCATCGCCATCAGCCGTGCCACGCTCTCCAACATCAAGCAGAACCTGTGGGGCGCCTTCGGCTACAACGCGTTGGGCATCCCGATTGCCGCCGGTATACTCTACCCGTTCACCGGCATGCTGCTGTCGCCGATGATCGCGGCCCTGGCGATGTCGCTCTCCTCGGTCACGGTGGTCAGCAATGCCAACCGGCTACGGCTGTTCCGGCCCGATAGCGGCCAAGGTTCGACAATCCAGACCAACGCAAGCGCAAAGGAAGCGACGGCATGATACTTCTGCTCAACACCTTGGGCATCGCCGTGATTCTGTTCATCGTCTGGTGGTTCTGGTTGAGCGGTTGATGGCAGCCACCCCAGAGCGAAGCCAGCAAAGGGACGAAGCCAGCAAGGAGAAAGCGATGACTTCACCACAACCTGCCCCGCCGCTGGGCGGGGTCATCGAAAGCGTTCTCTACACGGCCGACATGAAGCAGGCCCGGGACTTCTTCACGCGCGTGCTCGGGCTCGAACCCCATCTCGAGGACGAGCGCTTCACCGCCTATCCCACCGGTAACACCATGCTGCTGGTGTTCCAGCGGGGCCAGACCGGCGAGACGGTCCGCCTGCCGAATGGCATGGGGACCATCCCGCCTCACGACGGCGACGGCCGCCAGCACCTGGCGCTGGCGATTCCGGCCGAAAGCCTCGACGACTGGGAAGCGCACCTCGCCGATCAGGGCATCGAGATCGAAGGCCGGACCCGCTGGCCGAAAGGGAGCGTGAGTCTCTATTTTCGTGACCCGGACGGCCACCTGCTCGAGCTGGTCACGCCGGGGCTGTGGCCCAACTATTGAGCTGTGCCGGCCCAGCCCCAGCCCTTCAACTCTGGCTGATGCCGGCGTAGAGCCCCGGGCGGTGATTGATGGTGAGAATCGCCCCCAGCACTACGGTGCCGACGATCGAATAGAGCACATTGGTTACCGGCAGAACGAAGAACGCGAGCAGCATGATCAGGCCATCCAGCGCCATCTGCACCTTGCCCGCCGGCCAACCGTAACGGTCCTGCAGATAGACCGCGAGAATGTTGAACCCGCCGAGACTGCCACGGTGGCGTAACAGAAACAGCACGCCCAGGCCGATCAGACTGCCCCCCGCCAGCGCCGCGAACAGCGGATCGACCTCGCCGATCTCCAGCCAGCTCGGCAGCATCCAGGAGATCCACGACAAAAGCGCTACCGCACCGAAGGTCTTGAAGGTGAACTGATGGCCGATCCGCCGCCAAGCCAGCCAGTAGAACGGCAGGTTGATGACGAAGAAGACGAGCCCGAAACTCCAGCCGGTCACGTAGGTCACCAGCAGCGCCAGGCCCGCCGTGCTGCCGATCAGAATCTCGGCATGGTGATAGAGCGCCAACCCCAGCGCCGCGCATGACGATCCCAGCAGAATGGCCAGCACGTCTTCATAGGAACGGTGACGGTACGTCGTTTCCATCGGGCAATCCTTGTTGTCTTGTCACTGTCGGATAGGCAGTGGATCCATGAGTCGGCGCTTGTGGCGCCTGTCCGGACAAGCCCCGAGAACGGGGCCGGCCGGCAATCCGGCGATTATATCGTCAAGACGTCCGCTCGAGGCGATCCCGAACCCGCCCGATCCCGACGACTCGGGGCGACAGGCGTCGTGGCGGCAGCCAATGAAGTGCGTGAAAGGATGGGGAAATGAGGCGGGAAACGTCAGGCCGTCAGGCGCTCGGCGTGTTCGACCATCAGTTGCAGGGACTCGCGCCCTTTCCAGCGATTGCGGGAAAGCTTGAAGGCGCAGCGCACTCGGTCGCCCAGCGAGATCGGCGCGGCCTCGCCCGGATTGAGCGCGCGGAACCAGATCGCCCGGCTGACCACCGCGTCGCAGGAAAGCTCGAGCATCAGATGATTGCCCTCGGCACCGACCGGGCGCAGTTGCTCGACAAAGAATTCCGCTTCGAACAGCGGCGCGTCGAATTCGCGGCCATAGGGCGCCAGCGCGTCGAGCTCGTCCAGCGTCGCCAGGGTCAATTGCGATGCACTCAGACTGCCATCGGTCCATACGATCGGGAACAGCTCCCGCTCGCCGAGCTGTTCCCGCACGGCCTGCAGGAAAGCGTGGCGAAACGACTCCAGCTCGGCGAGCGGTACACCAACGCCGGCAGCGCCGCGATGCCCCCCGAAACGCGGCAGACTCGACGGCGACAGCTCGTGGGCCCGCTGCAGCGCGTCGCGCAGATGCAGAGCCTCGATGGAGCGCCCGGAGCCGGTCAGCATGTCCGGCGCGGTAGCGGGCGTCAGCACCAGCGCCGGACGCCCGTAGGATTGGACCAGCCGGGAAGCGACGATGCCCTGCACGCCAGCGTGCCCCTCCGGCAGATGGATCACCAGCGCCGGCAGGTTGTCCGCCAGCTGCGGCTTGGCCAGCGCGCGGGCGCTTTCGACCATGTCGGCCTCGAGCGCCTTGCGGGCCTGGTTGTCATCATCCAGCACCTGGAGATGCTGGCGGGCGACGCCATCCTCGGCGGCCAGCATGTAGTGCAGCGCGGCGTAGGGGTCGTCCAGCCGCGAGCGGGCATTGATTCGCGGCCCCATCTGGAAGGCCAGCGTCTCGGCATTGAACGGCACGCTGTCGGCACCCAGGCGTTCCGCCATGACCCGCCAGCAGGCAGCCTCCATCCGATTGATCAGCCGCAGGCCGTAGGTCACGACCGCGCGATTGGCGGCGCTCGCCCCCAGCGACACGCAGTCCGCCACCGTCCCCAGGGCCACATAGGAGAGCCAGGGCGAAAGCTTGGGCGTCGACGACGACAGCACGCCCTGCTCGATCAGGACCGAGCGGGTCAGCGACATCATCAGCCACGCCACCATGCAGCCGGCGATGGTCTTGTCCGGATACCCGCAGTCCGAGCGCGTGGGATTGATCGTGGCGTAGGCGGAAGCCGGCGGCCCTTCGATCGGCAGCGCGTGGTGATCGGTGACGACGACATCGATCCCCGCTTCGCGCAGGCGCGCGATCCGCGGTTCGTCGGAGGAGCCGCAGTCGGCAGTGATCACCAGGCTGGGGCGCGGCTTCAGCGCCAGCGCGCGCTCGACCAGCGGTAGGCTGATGCCGTAACCGTCGTTGATGCGGTGGCCGATCAGGCTGTGCAGCTTCGCGGACGGCACGCCGAACAGCTCGGTCATCGAGCGCAGCATCACCACATGCGAGGTGATGCCGTCGACATCGTAGTCGGTCAGGATGCCGATATGCTCGCCCTCGCTCACCGCCCGCACGATGCGCTCGGCGCCACGGCGGGCATCGCACAGCTGCTCGGGATGGCTGAGATAGCGCAGCGCCGGTGCGGTCAGCGCCTCCAGTGGGCCGTCGTGTCCCGGCAGACGTCCGGCGAGAATCCGTGCCTGCAGCTCGCTCAGCCCGGCGGCCAGCCCGCGCCGATAGACATCCTCGTCGCGCGGACGCGGCTGGATGCGGCAGCGGGCGTAATCTGGCTTGGCAGCGGCGTCAAGCATTGGTCACGCTCAGCGACGGTTGTCGGCGACGAATGCCTGTACCGCTTTCAACTCGGCGGGCAGCACGCTGTAACGCTCTTCGCGCTCGAGCAGGTCATCCATATGAGGCGGCAGCGGCACGCCGGAGAAGCCGGCCCGGACCACGGCTTCGGCGAACTTGGCCGGATGCGCCGTCGCCAGCGTGATCATCGGCGTCACCGCATCGGCGCGTGCCTGCTCCGCCGCCCGGTACCCGGTGGCAGTGTGCGGGTCGAGCAGCTCCTTGGTGCGATGATGCGCGTCGCGAATGGTCTCGAGAATGGCGTCGTCGTCGACGCTGAAACTGGAGAACTTCTCGCGCAGCCTGGCAAGCGGCGCCTCGGCCAGCACGGCCGGCTCCTGCTGGAAGCGCTCGAGCAGCTCGCGCACCGCATCGCCGTCGCGATCGTAGGCGTCGAACAGCAACCGCTCGAAGTTGGACGACACGACGATATCCATCGACGGGGCCAACGTTGCCGCCAGGTCGCGCTTGGAGAAGTCGTTGTCGGCCAATGTGCGGTGCAGGATGTCGTTGGCGTTGGTGGCGATGATGAACTGCTTGACCGGCAGGCCCATCTTGTAGGCCATGTAGCCTGCGAAGAGGTTGCCGAAGTTGGCCGACGGCACGCAGAAACTCACCTCGCGATGCGGCGCGCCCAGCGCCACGCCGGCAGCGACGTAGTAGACGATCTGGGCCATGATGCGCGCCCAATTGATCGAGTTGACCGCCACCAGCCGTGCGCCATCGAGGAACGCCTGGTCGGCGAAGCTCGCCTTGACCATCGCTTGAGCATCGTCGAAGTTTCCCTCGATGGCGATGTTGAAGACGTTGTCCGCCAGCACCGTGGTCATCTGGCGCCGCTGCACCTCGGAAACCCGGTTGTGCGGATGGAGGATGAAGATATCCAGATGATCGCAGTGGCGGCAACCTTCGATCGCCGCCGAGCCGGTGTCACCGGAGGTGGCTCCCATGATCACCGCCCGCTCGCCGCGCTTGGCCAGGAAATGATCGAGAATGCGCCCCAGCAGCTGCAGCGCGACATCCTTGAATGCCAGCGTCGGGCCGTGGAACAGCTCGAGCAGGAAGTGGTTGGCATCGAGCTGGTTGAGCGGGACGACGGCGTCGTGGCTGAAGGTCGCGTAGGCATCGCGCACCAGCCCACGGAAGGTTTCATCGTCGATCTCGCCGCCGACGAACGGCTTCATCACCCGGAAAGCGATATCGGCGTAGGAGAGCCCCGCCATCGAGGCCAGCTCCTCCCGCGACAGCTGCGGCACCGTCTCCGGCACGTAGAGGCCACCATCGACGGCCATGCCGGTCAGTACCACTTCCTCGAAATTCAACGCCGGCGCCTGGCCGCGCGTACTGATGTAACGCATATTTCACTCCGTGAGTGACGAGCTTCGAGCTGCGGGCTTCGAGCACAACCCGCTCGGGGCTCGCGGCTTACAGCTCGGAACTGAAGTTATTACTGCTCGTCCAGCGACTCGACACGAATCCGCGTGACCGGCCCGGCGATATCGGCCAGCGATTCCAGTTGGCGAATCGCATCGTTCATGTGCTGCTCGCGGGTGCGATGCGTCAGCAGGATGATCGGCACCAGCTCGCCTTCGGTGGCTTCCTTCTGGATGATCGCCTCGATCGAGATGGTCTGCTCGGACAGGATCGTCGCGACTCGCGCCAGCACGCCAGGGCGGTCCACCGCCAGCAGGCGCAGGTAGTAGGCCGTGACGATCTCTTCCATCGGCAGGATCGGCAGCGCGTTGGCTTCGTCGTTGATGCCGCTGAAAGCAAGATAGGGCACACGGTAGCGATGCGCGGTGGCAATGTTGCGCGCGACGTCCAGCAGGTCGGCGACCACTGCCGAGGCCGTGGGTTCGGCGCCGGCACCGGCACCATAGTAGAGCGTCGGGCCGACGGCGTCGCCCATCACGGCAATGGCATTCTTGACGCCATGCACGTTGGCCAGCAGCCGTTCCTTCGGAATCAGGGTCGGGTGGACGCGCAGCTCGACGCCGTTGTCGCCCCGCCGGGTAATGCCCAGATGCTTGATGGTGTAGCCCAGGTTATCGGCCTGCTCGACGTCTTCGGCAGTGATCCGGGCGATGCCCTCGGTGTAGGCACGATCGAACTGCAGCGGCACGCCGTAAGCGATGGAGGCCAGGATCGTCAGCTTGTGGGCGGCATCGATGCCCTCGACGTCGAAGGTTGGGTCGGCCTCGGCATAGCCCAGCGCCTGGGCTTCGGCGAGGACGTCCTCGAACGCCCGGCCCTCGTCGCGCATGTGGGTCAGGATGTAGTTGCCGGTGCCGTTGATGATGCCGGCCAGCCACTGGATGCGATTGGCGCCGAGGCCTTCGCGCAGCGACTTGATCACCGGGATGCCACCGGCCACGGCAGCCTCGAAGGCGACGATGACGCCCTTCTTGTGGGCTGCCTGGAAGATTTCGTTGCCGTGAACGGCGATCAGCGCCTTGTTGGCGGTCACGACGTGCTTGCCATGTTCGATCGCGGTCATGACCAGCTCGCGAGCGACGTCGTAGCCGCCGATCAGCTCGACCAGCACATCGATGTCGGGATTGCGCGCGACTTCGAAAATGTCGCGTGTCACCTTGACCCCGGAAGTGTCGCAGTCAGGATTGTCGCGCCGCGCACCCACCTGCTCGATGACGATGGGGCGACCCGCCCGACGAGCGATCTCGTCGGCGTTGCGCGTCAGAACGTCGAAGGTGCCACCGCCCACGGTGCCCAGCCCGCAGATACCCACTCTCACCGGATCCAAGATGTCGCTCTCCCCTGCTGATATTGACTCGCCGCATCGCCCTCCGGAGCGGAAGCCGCTGTCACGGCTTCCCATTCTTTGCTGTACGGATTCCCGGCACAAAGCGCCCTGAAGGGCGGTCACGGTAGAAAGCCCAGCCCCCCTTGTCAAGCGGACTCGCGGGTATCCTGCCGGGTATCAGCTATCACCGCTGGCATCGATGCCGAGCATGGCCGCCAACCGCTTCGCCGGCAGGTATCCCGGCACCATCTTGCCATCGGGAAAAATGATCGCGGGCGTGCCCTGGATCCCCGATTCGACGCCCAGTTGATACTGCGACGCGATGGGAGCCTGGCAACTTTTAGACGCTTCCACGCTGTCACCGCGAAATGCCGCGCTCATCGCTTCCGAGCGATTGTCGGCACACCACACCTCGGCGAGCTGTCGCGCCGCATCCGAATTGGGCCCCATCCGGGGGAAGGCCAGATAGTCGACCTGAATGCCCATGTCGTTGAGCTGGGACATCTCGGCGTGCAGCTTGTGGCAGTACGGGCAGGTGGGATCGGTGAACACGGTGAGCCTGGCCTTGACCTCGCCGGCCGGCTTGTAGATCACGCGCTGCTCCTCGGGCACGGCGTCGACCAGGGCCTTGCGTCGCTGGTTGGCCGCCTGTTCGGTCAGGTTGACCATGCCGTCCTCGGCATTCTGGTAAAGATCGCCGACGATCAGATACTGGCCTTCGGCATCCGAGTAGAGCGTGTTGCCGCCACGCAGGCGGACTTCATAGAGCCCGGGTACTGGAGAGTCGTCGATGGCTTCGATCGGCAGAGGCTGCCCCCCGTGCGCGTTGAGCTTGTCGGCAAGATCGGCCGGCGGCTCGGCCGATACAGCCGGTGCCAGAACGGCAGCCAGCAAGGCGACGGTGGACAACAGTAGACGACTTCTCATGTTCAACCTCTCGGGTGGTGTTGAGCGTGCAGCGCTTCCAGACGCGCCTGGGCCACGTGGGTGTAGATCTGCGTGGTCGACAGGTCGCTGTGACCCAGCAGCAACTGTACGACACGCAAATTGGCCCCATGATTCAATAAATGGGTCGCAAAGGCATGGCGAAGGGTATGCGGCGACAGCGGCTTGTCGATGGCCGCGAGCTGCGCATAGTGCTTGAGCCGGTGCCAGAAGGTCTGGCGAGTCATGAAGCCATCACGGCGCCCGGGAAACAGCGGCGGCTGGCGAATGTCCTGCATCAGCTCGTTGCGGCCCTGGCGCAGATAACGCTCGATCCAGGCCATGGCTTCTTCGCCCAGCGGCACGAGTCGTTCCTTGTCGCCCTTGCCGCGGATCAGCACCACGCCCTGGCGCAGATTGACCGCCGATACGGTCAACCCCACCAGCTCGGAGACGCGCAGACCGCAGGCGTAGAGCACTTCCAGCATGGCGCGATCGCGCAGGCCCAGCGCGGTCTCCACGTCCGGCGCCATCAACAGCCGATCCACGTCGTGCTCCTCGAGGGTCGAGGGCAACCCGGGCCGCACTCGCGGCGAGTGAACCTCCGCCAGCGGGTCGTGACTCATCAGCCCTTCGGCCAGCGCCCAGCGGTAGAAGCGTCGCAGGCAGGAGAGCTGCCGTGCGATGGAACGGGTGTGATAGCGCTCGCGACAGGACTCGACGAAATCGGCCAGGGTAGTCTCGCCGGGCGCCAGCAGCCGCTCGTCCTGTGCCTCGAGATAAACGATCCACGCCGTCAGATCGCGGCGGTAGGCGCTCAGCGTATGCTCGCTGACGCCCCGCTCCAGCCATAGCGCATCGAGAAAGGCATCGCGTCGGTCGTGATCGTTCATGCAGCTCCGAGACGAAAACGGCTGTGGAAAGAAAGAGTTCCATCATAACGCGGAAACCCCGCGAGCCGAACGACTCGCGGGGTTTCCGTTGCTCCTGCCGGGCACGCTCCCGAGGATGACCGGGAGCGTGTAAGTCAGCGGCTTGCGCCGACTCAGCCCAGCTTTTCCTTGATGCGGGCAGACTTGCCGCTGCGCTCGCGGAGGTAGTAGAGCTTGGCCTGACGCACGTCACCGCGACGCTTGACTTCGATACCGGCCACCAGCGGGCTGTAGGTCTGGAAAGTACGCTCGACGCCGACACCGTGAGAGATCTTGCGCACGGTGAAAGCGGAGTTCAGACCGCGGTTACGCTTGCCGATGACGACGCCTTCGAAAGCCTGGAGACGCTCGCGGCTGCCTTCCACGACCTTGACCTGGACGACGATGGTGTCACCGGGCGCGAACGCCGGGACTTCCTTGCTCATCTGCTCGTCTTCGAGCGCCTGGATCACTTTACTCTTGCTGCTCATGTCTTGCTCCTCGTTGAAGAAACGTCTTCGAAAGACGTTTCGTGATCCCGACGCCCGTCCGACAAGCGGTCGGGGCGGAATCGGACTCGTGGATGACGCATGTCGACGACTATTGCATTCGAACATCACGCTATTCGGAGGTCCGTTCGAAGGTCTGTCGCCTCATGCACCGCCGTCGCCGGAAGACGCGCTTCCCGCGACGTGTTCGTCGATGAATTCGTCGAGCAGCTTGCGCTGTTCACGATCCAACGTTCGGCTCTCCAGCAGATCCGGGCGCCTAAGCCAGGTGCGCCCGAGGGATTGCTTCAGTCGCCAGTGGCGGATCAACTCGTGATTGCCGCTGAGCAGGACATCCGGCACCCGATGGCCGTCGATCACTTCCGGCCGCGTATAGTGAGGGCAGTCCAGCAGGCCATCGGCAAACGAATCCTCGCTGGCCGAGGCGCTGTGCCCCAGCACACCGGGCACCTCGCGCGCCAGCGCATCGATCATCACCATCGCCGGCAGCTCGCCACCGCTGAGAACGTAGTCGCCGATCGACCACTCCTCATCGATGTCGGCTTCGACCACGCGCTCGTCGATGCCTTCGTAACGGCCCGCCACGACGATCAGGCCATCGCGCGAAGCCAGCTCGCGCGCCCCGGCCTGATCCAGCCTGCGCCCCTGAGGCGACAGGTAGATCACGCTGGGCCGATGACCGGCGGCTTCCGCCCCGGCGCGCGCATCCGACAATGCGCCGCGCAAGGTATCGACTTTCATCAGCATGCCGGGGCCGCCCCCATAGGGGCGATCGTCGACCGTGCGATGTCTGTCCGTGGCGTAATCCCGGGGGTTCCAGAAAGCCATTTCCAGCAGGCCACGCTCGACGGCGCGACCGGTAACCCCATGCCGGGTAATGGCCTCGAACATCTCCGGGAACAGGGAGACGACACCAATCCACACGGTACGCTTCTCCTACCCGCCGCCAACTATTTGCCGTTCGCCGCTTCCCGAAATCGCCGCGTCATGTCTGTCGACGTACAGCGCTTCAGAAAGCGGGGTCCCAGTCGACGATCATGAGTCGTCCAGCCAGATCGACCTGAACGATCACGTCGTCAGGCAGAAACGGCAACAATCGCTCGCGATCGTCGAGGCTGCCCTCGGAGGGCTTGACCACCAGCACATCGTTGGCACCCGTCTCGAAGAGATGATCGATTCGCCCCAGCTTGACGCCATCGCGAGTCTCGACCTCGAGCCCTTCCAGCTGATGCCAGTAATATTCGCCGCTATCCAGTTCGGGTAGCGCCGTTTTCTCGATCGACACCTCGGCGCCGGCCCATTGCTCTGCCAGCTCCCGCGTGTCGATACCTTCCAGTCGTACCACCAGACTCTTGCCCTGCGGCCGCGCGTCGAGCAGACGTCGCGACTGGCGTTGCCCCTGCATCGACAATATCCAAACCGGATAGTCGAAGATGCCTTGGGCCGGGCTGGTGTACGAATAGACCTTGAGCCAACCCTTCACACCGTGCGGGCTGGTCAGACGCCCCAGCACCACGTGCTGCGTCTCGTCATTCTGCATGGGCTTGTCCTGCTCGGCTTTCGGCAAGGGTTCACCCGACAGCGTTTCGCGAGCCGCTTGCGGCATGATGATCGAACTCAGGCCTGAGCTTTGCGAGCTTCTTTGACCAGCTCGGCCACGCGATCGGAAACCTGCGCACCCTGGGACTGCCAGTGGGTGATGCGGTCCAGATCGACACGCAGGCGTTCTTCCTGGCCGCGAGCGACCGGGTTGAAGAAGCCGACGCGCTCGATGAAGCGGCCATCGCGGGAAACGCGAGAATCGCTAACGGTCAGGTGATAGAAGGGACGCTTCTTGGCGCCACCACGTGCCAGACGAATGGTTACCATTGCGTTGATAATCCTTCGGTTAAGTTAATCGTTACGCCACGGATTCGAGTCTTCTCGGACACTCGCCCGAGACGAAGACGCAGCATTCTACGGAAAACACCCTGTCTTGGGAACCTTTTGTTGCGATGCGCGGGCGAATCAGCGCCGGGGAAAGCCGCCGCCCATCCCTCCCATACCGCCCATGCCGCCGGGACCACCCGGGCCCCCGCCGCCCATCATGCCGGACATGCCGCGCATCATCTTCTGCATGCCGCCCTTCTGACCGGCCTTCTTCATCATCTTCTGCATCTGCTTGTGCTGCTTGAGCAGACGATTGAGATCCGGCACCTGCAGACCGGCACCGGCAGCAATGCGCCGCTTGCGAGAGCCGTTGATGATTTCGGGCTTGCGTCGCTCCTGGGGCGTCATCGAGTTGATCAGCGACTCGAGCTTGCCGAACTCCTGCTCTGCCCCCTTGTTCTGGGCCATTTCCGCCATCTGCCCCATGCCCGGCAGCTTGGACATGAGGCCGCCCATGCCGCCCATCTTCTTGAGCTGCTGGAGCTGGTCGCGGAAATCCTCGAGATCGAAGCCCTGGCCCTTCTTGACCTTTTTGGCCAGACGCTCGGCCTTGCCCTTGTCGACATTGCGCTCCGCCTCCTCGATCAGCGACAGCACGTCGCCCATGCCGAGAATGCGGGACGCCACGCGATCGGGGTGGAACGGTTCGAGGGCATCGACCTTTTCGCCCATCCCCATGAACTTGATCGGCTTGCCGGTGATATGGCGTACCGACAGCGCCGCACCGCCGCGCGCGTCACCATCGGCCTTGGTCAGGATCACCCCGGTCAGCGGCAGCGCGTCATGGAACGCCTTGGCGGTGTTGGCGGCGTCCTGGCCGGTCATGGCGTCGACGACGAACAGCGTCTCCTGCGGCTGAATCGCCTGGTTCAGCGCCTGGATCTCCGCCATCATCGCCTCGTCCACCGCCAAGCGGCCGGCGGTGTCGACGATCACCACGTCATGGAACTGGATCTTGGCGTGCTTGATCGCCGCTTCGGCGATCGCCACCGGCTGCTGGGCACTGGTCGACGGGAAGAAATCGACCTCGACCTCCCGGGCCAGGGTCTCGAGCTGATCGATGGCCGCCGGACGGTAGACGTCGGCGGAAACCACCAGCACCTTCTTGTTCTCGCGCTCGCGCAGGAACTTCGCCAGCTTGGCCACGGAGGTGGTCTTGCCCGCGCCCTGCAGACCGGCCATGAGCACGACCGCGGGCGAGCCACGCAGCGTCAGCGCCTCGTTGGCCTGACCCATGATCGCCTCCAGCTCCTGCTGGACGATCTTGACGAACTGCTGCCCCGGGGAGAGGCTCCTGGAGACCTCCTGGCCCACGGCACGCTCGCGCACGCGATCGACGAAGTCCTTGACCGCGGGCAAGGCAACGTCGGCTTCGAGCAAGGCCCGGCGCACTTCACGCAGGGTATCCTTGATGTTGTCTTCGGTCAGACGCGCCTGGCCGGTAATCGACTTGAGCGTCTGCGACAGGCGATTGGAGAGACTTTCGAACATGAAACGCTCCGGGCAACGATGCCTGGCGCCACCGATGCTCGAACTCAAGCTCGCGGCGCCGCTAGAAGGAATGTGGCCAGCATTATACGCATGGATAGGGCTGGGCTCCATGCGGCCTGATTGACACAGCTCGGCTGCATGCGGCTATGGCTGGGCGAGTTGGCGGTGATTGGGTATAGTAACCGCGAAACGCGATTGCCTATCATCTAGCACATCCGCATCCCGTACTCTTTTCATCGTCATGGCGGTCGCCAGAAACCGCTCACGAGGCCAAAACACCGATGCCGGCGCTTCCTTTCGCCCTTGTCGCTATTGTCTGCTATCTCGCCGCCGGGCTGTGGCAAAGCCTGAGCCTCGCCCGACGCGTCGGCGAACGTCCAAACTGGGTTCGCGGCGCCGGGCTGATCGCACTGGCATGTCATACCCTCATCGTCGCGCTGGCGATCGTCGGCCCCCATGGACTGCATCTGGGCCTGACCCAGAGCGCAGCGCTGGTGGGCTGGCTGGTCGTGGCACTGCTGCTGATCGCCAGCCTGTTCAAGCCCGTGCTCAACGCAGGAGTCTGTGTCTTCCCGCTGGCTGCCGTCACCGTCGTCGGCGTCGTCGGCATGCCCAGCCGGATGATCGAGTCCGGGGTATCGCCGGGCCTCTACTTCCACATCCTGAGCTCGGTCGCCGCGTTCTCCTTCCTGGCCATTGCCGCCGTGCAGGCAGCGCTGCTGGGCTTCCAGCACCACGCGCTCAAACGCCGTCAGACCGGCGGTATCGTTCAGGTACTGCCACCGCTGACCCGCATGGAACAGCTGCTGTTCGAACTGATCTGGTGCGGCATGCTGCTGCTGACGCTCGCCATCATCAGCGGCTTCCTGTTCGTGGACAACCTGTTCGCCCAGCACCTGGCCCACAAGACCATCCTGTCGCTGCTGGCATGGCTGATCTTCGCCGGCCTGCTGGCCGGGCACCACTATTTGGGCTGGCGTGGCCAGAAGGCGGTGCGCTGGACGCTGACCGGTGTCGGCGTGCTGATACTGGCCTTCTTCGGCACCAAGTTCGTGCTGGAATACGTCTTCCACTACAACGCCTGAGACGTACCCCGAGTCGACAGCCGTGCCGGGTGCGGCTGTCGGCGGCGTTGACAGGGTTCGGCTAACGCCCTACAACAACCTGACAACTCCTGAGGAATTCCCCGCCTTGAGCGATGACATACCCTTGGGCCTCATGCTGGGCCTGCTGTTCATTCTGGTTTGCCTGTCAGCCTTCTTCTCCAGTTCCGAAACCAGCATGATGTCGATCAACCGCTACCGGTTGAATCACCAGGCCAATGCCGGTTCCCGCTCGGCCAGACGCGTCGTCGAGCTGCTCAAGCGCCCCGATCGCCTGCTGGGCGTGATACTGATCGGCAACAATCTGGTCAACAACCTCGCGGCCTCGATCGCCACTATCGTCGCCATCCATTTCTTCGGCGATGTGTCGGGGCCCGCCATCGCCACGCTGGCACTGACGATCGTGGTGCTGATTTTCGGCGAAGTGACCCCCAAGACCTATGCCGCCATCAAGCCCGACCGCATCGCCCTACCCGCCTCGCTGATCCTTGCGCCATTGCTGAGACTTTTCTATCCCGTGGTCTGGCTGGTCAACGTCATCTCCAACGGGCTTCTGCGCCTCATCGGCGTTCGCCACCTCGATGCCGGTGCCGACAGCCTCACCCGTGACGAGCTGCGCAGTGTGGTTCACGAGGCGGGGCCGATGATCCCCAGCCGTCACCAGGCGATGCTGCTGTCGATCCTCGATCTGGAAAACGTCACCGTCAACGACATCATGGTGCCGCGTCACGAGATCGTCGGCCTCGACCTCGACGACGACCTGGAAACGCTGCTGGCCCAGATTCGCCAGAGCCAGCACACCCGCCTGCCGATCTTCAAGGGCGACATCAACAACATCATCGGCATCCTGCACCTGCGCAACGCTTCGCGGTTTCTCTCCAAACCGGATCTCCAGAAAGCCGCGATCGTTCAGGAAGCCCGTGAACCCTACTTCATTCCGGAATCGACCCCGCTACATACGCAGTTGCTCAATTTCCAGCAGCAGAAGCGTCGGATCGGAGTGGTGGTCGACGAGTATGGCGACGTGCAGGGGCTGGCGACGCTTGAGGACATTCTGGAAGAGATCGTGGGCGAGTTCACCACCGATGTCGCCGGCACCTATCGCGATATCCACCCGCAGGCCGACGGCAGCTACGTGATCGAAGGCACGGCCAACATCCGCGAAGTCAACAAGGCACTGGGCTGGCAGTTGCCGACGGATGGCCCCAAGACCTTGAACGGCCTGATCCTCGAGGAGCTGGAATCCTTTCCCGACGCGCAGGTCTGCCTGCAGATCGGCACGAGCCGCCTGGAGATCCTTGAGATCGGCGACAACCTGATCACCTCGGCACGCTGCTGGCAGCAAGGCGTCCGGCGCCGCACTACCGAGTAGCCCCCCGAATAGCCCCGAATAGACCGGGGCTCACGGTGCGCCGACTTCCCACGCGGCGTTGGCGGCGATGCCCCGCCAGGGAGTGATTTCCTGCGCTAGATCGGGCCGCCCAGCCTCCTGGCCAGGCTCTGATCGGCAGCGCGCTTGAGCCCGCGAACGCGCCGCTCCAGGGTTCGGCGCGGCGAATAGCCCGCCGGTATCGGCTCGCCGAAGACCAGCAGGACCCGCGCCCGCAAACGGCGCGGCCATTTGGTCAGCGCCTTGCCATCCTTGTTGGAGGTCCAGGATCCCCACAGGCCCGACAGCGCCGCCGGTACCACCGGCACCGGGTCTCGCGCCAGCACCAGGTCCAGCCCTCGCCGGAAAGCCTGCACCTCGCCATCCGGCGTCAGCCGCCCTTCCGGGAAGATCATCACTACCTCGCCGTTGCGCAGTGCCCGGCTGACCTCTTCCAGCGCACGCCGCACGCCGCCCGGATCGCGCCGGTCGGAGTCCACCGGAATCGCCCCGGCAATCCGAAAGAACCAGTTGATCCAGGGATTCTCGTAGATCGGCCGATCCATCATGAAGCGCAGCGGACGAGGGCAGGCGCCGCCGAGTACCAGCGCATCCATGAAGCTGACATGGTTGCAGACCACCAGCGCCGGGCCAGTGGCCGGCACATGATGACGGCCGCGACAGCGAAGCCGATAGAGCACCTGGACCAGGGCGAAGATCAACAGCCGCAGCGCCGGTCTCGGGTTGCGCATCAGCAGCGCGACGCCGACCAGCAGAGCGGCCCAGCCGAGACAGGCGAACAGCACGAAGAGCGACAGCTTCATCACGCTGAGCACCAGGATCCCGAACACGGCGGAGAGGATCATGAACAGCGCGTTGAGAATATTGTTGGCGGCGATCATGCGCGCCCTTCGCTCTTCGCGACTGGCCAGCTGCATCAGGGTGTAGAGCGGTACGCTATAGAGACCGCCGCCCAGCCCCACCAGCGCCAGCAGCGTGCTCATCTGCCAGAACTCGGTCATTGCCAGCAGTTCACCCAGCGCCAGCTGTTCACCGGCCAAGCCCGATTGCGATGCCAGCTCGATGCCCGAGACCCCGATGACCAACGCCCCGAGCGGCACCAGCCCCAGTTCCAGGCGGCCTGCCGACAACCGCGAGCAGAGCAGCGCGCCGAGCCCGACACCGACCGCGAAAGCCCCCAGCAGAAAGCTGACCGCCCCTTCGCTGCCGTGGACCACGTCACGCACCCAGGCGGGCAGTTGGGTGAGATAACAGGCCCCGAGAAACCAGAAGAAGCTGATACCGATCAGCGCGGGGCGCACGCGCTTTTCACTCAGGCCATCCCGCATCACCTGCCAGGTGCCCGAAAACGGACGCCACGGCACACGGCCAGCCACGCTCGGTGGCGCCTCGGGAATGCCCAGGCTGGCGACGACGCCGATCAGCGCGATGACGATCAGGCTGGCCGCGATCGCCGCCCGCTCCAGGGCGCCGTCCAGCGAAGCCAGCACGCCGGCCAGCAGCGTTCCCAGCAGGATCGACACGAAGGTGCCCAGATTGACCCAGGCATTGCCCTTGACCAGTTCGGTGGCAGCGAGATGTTGCGGCAAGATGGCGTACTTGACCGGTCCGAACAGCGCAGACTGCGTGCCCATCATGAACAGCAGCGCCAGCAGCAGGCCAAAGAGTTCGAACCAGACCGCCACCGCCGCCGCGATCATCGTCGCAAGCTCCAGCAGCTTGAGACGGCGCACCAGCCGCTGCTTGTCGAGGTGGTCGGCGAGCGTGCCGCCCCAGGCGGAGAACAGAAAGAAAGGCAGGATGAACAGCCCCGCTGCCAGATTGTTGAGCAACCCCGTATCCCAGCCGTAGCGAGGCACGGCGACGAAGGTCAACAGCAGCAGCAGAACGTTCTTGAACAGGTTGTCGTTGAACGCCCCCAGCGCCTGAGTCCAGAAGAACGGGGCAAAACGGCGTTGGGTCAGCAATCCCGAGATCACGTGGCGTCCGGCTGATAACGCAGGCCATTGAGGGTCATCGTCAGCAGCTGATCGAGCAGCTCGCCGACTTCCATCGGCTGCTCCTGCCAATAGCCGAGACGATCGTTCAGACCCAATTGGACCAGACCGTGGACACTGCCCCAGAGGGTTCTTGCCATGCGGCGGGCACCGGCATCGTCGAGCGCCGGCTGATGCGCCTTGAGCGCGCTCTCGACACGAAGGAACAGCGCTTCGATGATATGGCTCTGGCGCTCGTCCAGCTCCCCCTCGTCCGCCAGCGGATATTCGAACAGCATCTGCCAACGGTAGGGTTCATGCTGGGCAAACTGCCAGTAGGCGGTCGCCAGCGCCTTGAGCTGCGGTTCCGGATCGGCATCCTCGAGCCAGGAGACCGCGGCCCCCATGCGATCGAGCGTCTCGATATTGACGTACTGCAGCAGGTTGCTGAAGCTGCCGTAGAGCTTGAGCAGCGTACTCGGTGCACAGCCCACATCGCGAGCCAGGGAGCGCAGCGACAGCGTATGCACGGGATTGTCTCGCAGCCAGGCATCACAGGCCGCCATGACCTGAGCATGGAGCGCCTCGGGAGCGTGCTGTCGCGGTCGAGCCATGAAGTTCCTCGCTCGGAATGGTGTCGAATCGCTGCCGATGGTCCGGGAGCCGGAAAATATTGTTGTCGACTTAAAATCGAACAGCGTTTCTCAGCATATCGCCATACCGCGCAAACGCAAGCACCTGGGGCATTAACGTAACGATTTCGTGAGAGTTTTAAGCCGATCGATTGCACCGGTCGCACCCGTTTTCGATCAATAACATCTTGGCCCTGCCCTTCCGGTGGCATAGGCTGTGGCCCTGCCGTCAGAATGCCCACGAGGAGAGACCATGGCTGGTCGACTGCATGTCGACGACTGGACACGTCATCCGCGGAGCCCCGCCTTTCGTGGCATCGACCCGCCCGTGTTCAGCCCCAACCTGGCGCCTCGCCGCTGGCTGTCGATCCTGCGCCGGGAAGCAGACGACATCGTGCTGCGCGACGCCTTCTGGGGACTCACGCCCACCTGGCTGAAGGTCCTCGATCAGGCGCCTCACTGCGCCCGCGCCGAATCCCTCGACGAGCGACCGATGTTTCGCGAAGCGCTGGCCGAGCGCCGTTGCCTGGTCCCCGTGACCGGCATCTATGTCTGGCAGGCCGGGCTACGCGGCAAGCAGCCCTTTCTGGTCACACATACCGACCGCTCGCCGCTGATGCTGGCCGGCATCTGGAGCCGCTACGCTCCGGATATCGGCACCCCGCGTGACTCGTTCGCGCTGATCACCGTGCCTACCACGGAGGTCATCGCGCCCATGAGCGACCGCCTGCCCGCCGTCATCGCGCCCTCCCGGATCGAGGACTGGCTCTCTGTGGAAACCTCGCCGACAGCCGCTCGTGACCTCATCGGGCCGGCCGACAGGGAACTGTTGGGCGCTTTTCCGGTATCAAGACAGGTGAACGATCCCGCGCACCAGGAGTGGGCCTGTGGCTATCCGGTCGGACCCATGCGGGTGTGGACGGCCTGAAGCCAAGCCACGCTCCGTCTCGGCGTTCACGATCGAACCATTCACCGTCGAGCTCCGTTCATCCTCGAGCCGATTCATTACCAAGTCGATTCATTACCGAGCCGATTCATCATCACCGAGAGAATCCGTATGCAGGAACCCCATTCACGAGCTTCATCGCATCGCGCTCATGCCGTTGGCAGCGCAATATCCCGGCGCTCCGGGCTCCGCGCCTGGTTCGCTGCCGGCTACCTGACCCTCGGTCTGGCACTGACATTCAGCTCGCTGCCCAGCGAAGCCATCGCCGCCGCCAAACCTGTCTCGCCGGATCCCGTCCAGCCGATCCAGGGCTCCCTGAACCAGAGCTCCCCGACCCAAAACCCTCTGACCCAAAGTCCTCTGATCCAAAGCCCTAATGACGACCGCCAGTATCGTGCCATCACGCTGGATAACGGCCTACAGGTGCTACTGGTCAGCGACCCCGATGCCGACAAGGCCGCAGCGGCGATGGATGTCTCGGTTGGCAGCGACAACGACCCGTCGGACATGCCCGGCCTGGCGCACTTCCTCGAGCACATGCTGTTTCTGGGCACCGAGGGCTATCCCGATCCCGACGGCTACCAGCGCTTCATCAACCGCAACGGCGGATCTCACAACGCCTTCACCGCGGACCAGGACACCAACTACTTCTTCGATGTCGATCCCGAGGCCTTTCCCGAGGCGCTGGACCGTTTCTCGCAGTTCTTCGTCTCTCCGCAGTTCAATCCGGAGTACGTCGACCGCGAACGCCATGCAGTGAACTCCGAGTACCAGGCGCGGCGAGAAGATGACGCCCGCCGCATCAACGAAGCGCTGGGCAAGGCGCTCAATCCCGATCATCCGATCAACCACTTCTCCGTCGGCAGTCTGGATACGCTCAACAGCGAAAAACGTCCGCTGCGCCAGGCGCTGCTCGACTTCTATCACCGCCATTACGGCGCCAACGTGATGCATCTGGCCGTGCTTGCGCCGGAGCCCCTGGACACCCTGGAGCAGCAGGTGCGCCAGCGCTTCGACGCCGTACCCGATCGCGACCTGAAAAAGCCGGTCGTCGAACAGCCGCTGGCAAGAGACGGCGACCTGCCGGCGTCGCTGCGCATCAAGACCAACGAAGCCCGGCGCCAGCTGGTGTTCCTGTTTCCCGTCGACGATCCGATCCTCGAATATGCCGACAAGCCCGACGACTACCTCGCCAACCTGCTCGGCCACGAAGGCGAAGGCAGCCTGCTGGCCGCCCTGCGTCAGGCCGGCTGGGCCGACGGCCTGTCTGCCGGCACGAGCCATGGCGATGGTCGGAACGCGCTGTTCGACATCTCGATCAGCCTGACCCCGAAGGGCGAAAACCACCTCGACGACATCCAGGCGAGCCTGTTCGAGCAGATCCGGCGGATCCGCGATCACGGCGTCAACGCCTGGCGTTACGAGGAACAGGCCAGACTGGCCGAGCAGAGCTTCCGCTTTCAGCAGCGCAGCGAACCGATCGCCACCGTCAGCGGCATGGCGATGAGCCTCGCCCATTATCCGCTCAAGGATGTGCAGTACTCGCCCTACCGCATGGATCAGTTCGACGCGGCGGCGATCAATGACATCCTCGAACGGCTGACTCCCGACAACCTGCTGCGGGTCTACAGCGGCCCGGACGTCGCGGGGGAAAAGACGACCGAGTACTTCTCGACCCCCTACACCCTGACGCGCCGCGACGACTGGCCTCGCGGGACGCCTCTCGAAGGACTGGCGCTTCCCGAGGCCAACCCCTACATCGCCGAAGACCTGAGCGTACAGCCGTTCGATAGCGCCGAACCGGCGCGCCTCGTCGACTCCCCCAGCGTCGAGATCTGGCATCAGGCCGACAGCGACTTTGGCGCCCCGCGCGTCGAATGGCGCTTCAGCCTGCAGAACCCCGATGCCACGCGGGATGCCCGCCATGCCGTACTGACACGGCTGCTGGCCGGCTGGTTGAACGATGGTCTCAACGAGCGCTTCTACCCCGCCTCGCTGACCGGCCAGAACTTCACCGCCTACGCCCACGGTCGCGGCATCACGCTCGCCTTCTCCGGCTGGCGCGATCATCAGGATCGCCTGATGCAGACGGTCGTCGAGCAACTGCGGCAGGGCGAGATCACCGATGCCAGCATCGCCCGAGTCAAGCAGGGGCTGGAACGCAGCTGGGAGAACGCGCCACAGGACGCCCTCTATCAGCAGATGCAGCGCACCCTGGGCGAGGCTCTGATGCGGCCGCAGGTCAGCACCCCCAACATGCTGGCGGCGATCGGTGACATCGATGCCCAGGACGTGCGCGACTATCGCCGGCAATTCCTCGACGAGCTCTACGTGCAGGCTCTGGCGGTGGGCAATCTCGACGCCACCCTTGCCAGACGCGAGGGGCTGCTGGTCGCCAACGCCCTGTCGCCCAGGCTTCGCGCCAGCGACATTCCGCCGTTGCGCGTGCTCGACGTCCCGGCAGATGCGCCGGCCCTGCATCCGTCGACGACACGGGACGACGCCGCAGTCCTGCGCTATCTCCAGGGCCCCAATCGCGCGCTGCAGAGCCAGGCCAGCCTGGCCGTGATCGGGCAACTGATCGGCCCGCCGTTCTTTGCCAAACTGCGCACCGACGAACAGCTCGGCTATGTCGTCAGCGCCGGTTACGCGCCCTTCATGAATGCCCCGGGCCTGATGATGCTGGTGCAGTCGCCCAGCGTTTCCAGCGAGACCATCGGACAGCGCATGAACGCCTTCCTGAAGACGTTCGATCAGCGCATAGCCGCCCTGAGCGATGCCGATCTGGCGCCCTATCGCCAGGCCGTGCGCCAGCAACTGCTGCAGCGCGACCAGTCACTTTCGGCACGTGCCGATCGGCTGTGGCAGACGCTGGCCTACCCCCAGGCCGACTTCGATCGTCGGGAGCAACTGGCAGCCCAGGTCGACGAGCTGAGCGCAGCGGATGTCCGCAGCGCCTGGCAGACGCTGCGCCAGAGCCCGGCGCTCAATGTCACCTCCGATGCCGGCGACCAGCCCAGCGATGTCGATGCTCTGACTCGCGACTACGCGACGCTGGCGCGATAACGGCAGCGGCGCACCCGAAGACATTACCCTCCAACGCAAGCCGCCCCGGACGCATCGTCCGGGGCGGCTGTCTGTTTTCTGGCTGTCTGTTTTCTGGCTGTCTGTTTTCTGGCTGTCTGGTTCGGGAAGTCGGCTTTCGTCACCCGCTCGTCGCTCGTCGCTCGTCGCTCAATAAGCGTCGAACGCCTGTTCCGGCATGATCGACTCGACGTACATCACCAGCTCTTCGAGCACCTGACGTTCGCGGTCTTCCAGCGGCGTCTGGTTGAGGCGTTCGATCTCGCGGGCGAAATCCTTGAGCGTCATTCCGCCACTATTGGCGTCGTTCATGCGCGCCCAGCGGAAGGCGTCCCACTGCGCCTTTTCCTCGCTGTCGAGCGTGTCGGGATAGCTGCGCGCACGCATCCGGAACAGCATCTCCTCGAGCCGCGGGTCCTGGAAGGCAAACCCCGTCGTGCCCAGCTCGTCGGGCGGTGTCGCGTGCACGCGTTCCATCGCCTGCCGGTCGTGCGGCGAAAAGAAGCCGCCAGAGTAGAGCATCAGGTCGGGATCCTGCGGCGGATCGGCCGGCGAGTCGGCAAAGGCCAGTGCTGCCTTGCTGGCGGACTCCGGATTCTGCACCAGCGCCTGCCAGTGTCGCTCGCACAAGGCACGGTCGAGCCCCAGACGCTTGGCGACGGCATCATTGGCCGTGGCGATCGGCAGCAGCACCGGGCTGCGATTGAGATGGACCACTTTCAGCGGAATCCGCGTTTCGCCCTCGGCCAGTTCGCTTTCGCTGACGAAGATGCGTGACCGGATCTCCTCGGGCGTCAGCGAGAACAGCGGCGCCGGGTCGACGGCCAGGTCGTAGACGATGATCCCGTTGGGGTTCGAAGGGTGCGCAGCCAGCGGCACGACCAGCGCGCTGCAGCCGCGACTGGCGGGATAACGCCGCGAGATATGCAGCATCGGCTTGCGGGCATCGACATCGAGCAACTCGGCCACTCGACGCTTCTGACGCAACGACAGCAGGTAATCGAAGAACTTGGCATTCCGGGCGCGCAAAAGCCGAGCCATGCCGATCGTGGCGCGCACGTCCGCCAGCGCGTCGTGGGCTCCTTCATGCGGGATACCGTTGGCTGCCGTCAGGTGCTCGAGCTTGAAGCTCGGGGCGCCATCGTCGCGCTTCGGCCATTCGATGCCCTCGGGGCGCACGGCGTAGAAGGCGCGCACGGCATCGATCAGATCCCAGCGGGAATTGCCGTTCTGCCACTCTCGAACGTAGGGGTCGAACAGGTTGCGGTAGAACAGATGGCGGCTGACTTCGTCATCGAAGCGCAGGCTGTTGTAGCCCAGCGAACAGGTGCCCGGCACGCTCATTTCCGCCTGGATGCACGCGGCGAACTCTGCCTCCGGCACGCCACGACGCAGCGCGGCCTGGGGCGTGATGCCGGTAATCAGACAGGCATGGGGGTTGGGCAGGTCGTCGTCCGCCGGGCGGGCGTACAGGGTCAGCGGCTCGCCGATTTCGTTGAAGTCGGCATCGGTACGAATCGCGGCGAACTGGGAAGCCCGGTGCCGACGCGGATCGGCACCGAAGGTTTCGTAGTCGTGCCAGAGAAATGTGAGCTCTGCCTGGGGCCGGGAATTCCTGCTGTTGCCCCTTCCACTCGTGGCCATTCCGCTCTCCGCCTGCGCAAAAGGCCAAGCCTAGCATAGCCGGCAGCACGACTCATGTGTCGCTGGCCGTGGCGCTGACCGCTTCAGGTCTTGGCCGCTTCAGGTCTTGGCCGCTTATCAGGTCTTGGCCGCTTCGCTTTCGTTGGGCAGTGTCACGTTGAGTTCGAGCACCGAGCAGTCGTTGTCGCTGTCGAGGCTGATATTGATGGCATCCTGGTCGACCTTGACGTACCGCCGAATGACCTCGAGCAGCTCCTGCTCCAGCATCGGCATGTAGTCGGGCTGGCCCCGATGCCCGCGTTGATGGGCAACGATGATCTGCAACCGCTCCTTGGCAACGGATGCGGATTTCTTGCGTTCACCCTTGAGAAAATCGAGTAGCCTCACCGGCGGCCTCCTCCTCCGAACATGCGTGCGATCAGGCCGCGCTTCTGCACCGATTGAAAACGCAGCGGCACGTCTTCGCCCATCAGGCGCGATACGGTATCGACATACGCTTGTCCAGCGTCGCTCTTGTCGTCATGGATGACCGGCACCCCCTGGTTGGAGGCGCGTAACACGGCTTCCGATTCAGGAATCAGGCCGACCAGGTCGATCGCCAGTATTTCCCGAATGTCTTCCAGATTGAGCATGTCCCCGTCATCGACCCGGCTCGGGTTGTAGCGGGTTACCAGCAGGTGTTCCTTGATCGGGTCACGGTTCTGTTCGGCGCGACGCGACTTGGACGACAGCAATCCGAGAATACGGTCCGAGTCCCGCACCGAGGAGACCTCGGGATTGGTCACGACGATGGCCTCGTCGGCGAAGTAGAGGGCCAGTTGGGCGCCACGTTCGATACCGGCGGGAGAGTCGCAGATGATGTAATCGAACTCCTCGGAGAGATCCATCAGGACCTTCTCGACACCTTCCAGCGTCAGCGCATCCTTGTCGCGCGTCTGGGACGCGGGAAGGATGTGCAGGTTCTCCGAGCGCTTGTCGCGGATCATGGCCTGCTTGAGTCCGGCCTCGCCCTGGATGACGTTGACCAGGTCATAGACGACCCGGCGCTCGCACCCCATGATCAAGTCCAGATTCCGCAGCCCCACGTCGAAGTCGATGACGACGGTCTTGTTACCGCGAAGGGCCAACCCCGTGGCAATGGCTGCCGCACTGGTCGTCTTGCCGACGCCACCTTTACCGGACGTTACAACGATGATCTTGGCCAAGATGAACTTCCTGTTACCCGATAACTGTTGATCATTCTCGCGCCATTCAGGTCAGCGCCGAGATCCTTAACTGGTCTTCCTTGAGCTGCACTTGCACCGAACATCCCAGCATCTTGGGGTCGATATCCTCAAGACGCTTGTAGGTTCCTGCCACGGAAAGCAACTCGGCCTTCAGATCGTGACAGAAGATACCGGCTTCGCGATCGCCATGAATACCAGCCAGCGCCCGTCCGCGTAGTGGCCCATAGACATGCACACTGCCTGCGGCCAGCACCTCGGCACCGGGATTGACGGCGCCGATCACGACCAGATCGCCTTCCGAGGCGGAAACCTGCTGGCCCGAACGCACCGTACCGCGATAAATACGCCCCCCAGCCTGTATCGATACCTCCGGCGGCGGCACCGGCAGCTCCGCTTCGATCGGTGCCTCGACGGGCCGGGGCTCGACCCCACGCGGACGATTCTCCTGCGGCGGGAACCACCCTAGCCCCAGCGCCCATGCCGACTGCTTGACCGGATCCGATCCGCCGCGTACGGCCACTGGCAGCAACTTGTGCGCGCGACACACGGCACAGATGCGCTCGAGGGCAAGGTGCGGCTCGTCGACCTGCTCGACACTCAGCACCACCGGCGTATGCTGAAAGAAGGCCGGTGCCTGACTCACCTTCCCGGCCAGTTGTGCGCGGATACGCTCAGGGTCGCCACTGGCCAACTCCATGACTGTCATCGGCAGCATGCCGCCTTTGAATGTAAAGGCAGTGTCTGCCCGATCCCTGTTGAGACTCATGACCGAACTCCGCAGCGGGGGAATGGGGTTAAGCTAGGCGAGGGCGGACATCGCTGCAACCGATCATAAGGCCCCTCAGACCTTTTGTCAGGTGTCGCCACGAACCGACGCAACCCGCGAATCGGGCTTTCATCACCGACGAATCGGGCTTTTACCGCTGGCCTTCAAATGGTTAGATAGACAGTTGCCGTCGGCGCCGCGCATTTGCGGGGTCGATCTCTGCCAGCCCCGTCGTTTTCAGGATGCCACACCGGCCATGCCAGGACTCTTTCAACGTCTGTTTTCCCCTCGCTGGCGGCACAAGGATCCCGCTGTCCGCGCCCAAGCCGCCTCTCAACTGAGCTCGGACGAGCTCGATACGCTTCGTCAGCTCGCCCAGGACGATTCCCCCCAGGTCCGCCAGGCGGCACTGGCGCGGGTACAGGATCTCGATCCGCTGCTCCAGTGGCATCGCCAGTCGCCGAGCGAAGAGTCGTTCCAGCGTCTCGTCGACCTTCTCGGCGGGCGCGTTTCGCCCAGCCCCGATCTCAATACGCGGCTGGCAAAGATCGAGCAGCTCGAGGATCTGGCACTGATCGACGCCCTGATCGGCCAGAGTGACAACCAGTCCCTGCGTCTGGCCGCGCTGGCTCGCATCGACGACGAAGCGCGCCTGATTCACCACGCCAGCGAGAACAGCATCACCGCCGTGCGCCACGCCGCCGCGGAACGTGTCACCTCCCCCGACGGCCTGGCGCAACTGGCCAAGCAGGCACGCCGGGACAAGCAGGTGGCCCGCCTGGCGCGTGAACGACTGGCGCGCCTGCGTGCCGACGCCGAACAGCAGAGCCGCGAAGCAGCGGAGCGCGAGCAGCTGCTGGCAACCCTGGAAGCCCAGGCCAACCGCCCCTGGGAGCCGACCTTCGAGGCGCGCCTGAAGCACTGGGTCAAACAATGGGACGCGTTGACCAGCAACGCAGACCCAACCCAGCACGCCCGCTTCGATGCCGCGGTGACTCGCTGCCGCCAGCGCATCGCCGAACACGAGCATCAGCATCGCGAGCTCGAACGCGTCCAGCGCGAAAAGTCCGAGGCGCAATCGACGCGCGAAGGCATCCTCGATGCCCTGAACCAGGCACTGAACATCGTCGCTGAAACCGAACGACTGACCCCGGAGGTCATGCAGGCGCTGCAAGGCAAGTGGCGGCTGCAGGAAGAGCGGTGGCAGGAGGTCTCGGATCGCTACGGGGTCAGCGAGTCCTTCCAGCAGCGGTACGCGGCGCTCGACCAGCAGGCCCAGACCATCTGGCAGGCTTGGGAGCGGCTGCAGGCCGAAGCCCCCGCCCTGCGCGAAGCGCTCGATAAAGACGAGCCGCTGGCGCCGGTCCTCGAGCGCCTGGCATGGCCGCGCACGCTGCCGCCGACCGAGCTGGTGCTCGATGCCCAGCGCCAGGCAGCAGCCAGCAGGCGACAGCAAGACACAGCAGCCGCCGCCAAGATCGAAAACCATTGGTCGGACGCAGAGATCGGCGCACAGCTCGAGGCTCTGTCCGAGGAGCTCGACCAGGGCCGTTACCGCCCGGCCTCGCAGCTGCATCGCCGTCTGCGCCAGCACCTGGATTCCAGCGGGCAGTCGTTGTCGCCGGCCCAGGAGCAGGCCTACAAGCAGCAGACCGCCCGCCTGGCCGAATTGAAGGACTGGCGCGGTTTCGCCGCCGCGCCCAAGCGCGAAGCCCTGCTGGCGAACATCGAAGCGCTGGTCGAGGCCCGCGAGCAGCCGGATGCAGAGCGTCATCGTCGGCATCAGCAACTGATTCGCGACTGGCGCCAGCTTGGCGACGCTGCAGCGACCCGCGAGCTGGCCCAGCGCTTCCGCGCCGCCTCCGACGCCCTCCATGAACAGCTGGCCGAATGGGAGGCCGAGCTCGAATCGCGGGAGCAGGACAACCTCGCGGCCCGGCAGGCACTTTGCGAACAGCTCGAAGCGCTGCTGGCCCACCCTTCCGAGGATGCCGACCCGGATGGCCTGCGCCGGATTCGCGATGCCGCCCAGGAACAGTGGGATCGACACTGGCCGGTTCCGCGGCGGCAGGCCGCCTCGACCGGTCGGCATTACGCCCGCCTGCGTCGCCAGCTGCAGTCGCTGATCGACGAGCGCGCCGGTGATGTCGCGGACCACAAGCGCGAACTGGTCGAACAGGCCCGACAACTGGCGGAAGATACCGCGCCCGCCGCGCAGCGTGCCGAGCAGGCCAAGTCGCTGCAACAGCGCTGGCGCGAGCTGGGCCGAGCGCCGAAAGGCATCGAACAGACGCTGTGGCGCCAGTTCCGCAACCACTGCGACACCATTTTTGCGGCCCGCGACACCGTGCGTGGCGAACAGCAGGCACGACAGCAGCAGCGCTTCGATGACATGCAGGCACTGATCGACCGCCTGGACGCCTGGCAGCCCGCGTCCGCCGGAGAGCGCCATGTTCTCGAGTCGGCGCTGACAGAAGCGCAACGCCTGGTGCCCCTGCCCCGCAGCCGGCGCAGCGAGGGTATGGAAAAGCGCTGGCAAGGTATCGTTCACGCGCGGGAAGTCACGCTGGATCGGCTTGCGCTGGTGGAAGAAGCGAAGCAGTGGCCCGACTACCGAGCGTGGATGCGTCAGGCCGACGGCGAAGCGCTCGATATGGCCCGGCTCGACAGCGACGTACGACGAGCGCTCGAAGCCCGCGAGACTCAGCGCCAAGCGTCGTCACCGCAGCAGGCCGAAGAGCATCTGCAGCGCTGCCTGGTCCAATTGGCACTGCTGGCCGGCGACGCCATCCCCGAAGCGCTGGAACCGCTGCGCCTCGAGGTTCAGGTCGCGCGGCTCAACGACGGTCTGGGCCGGCCGCCCACGCCGCCCGAGGAGCTGCATCAGACGCTATTGCGGCTGTTGTCGGTTGCCCCGCTTACGACCGAGACCTGGGAGCGCTACGAGCCCGCTTTCGATAGCGTGATGACGCATTTGAGCCAGACAGGACATCATCACAGCGACGACAGTATTGACATCGTCTAATCCATACGTATAATACGCCTCAAGTTGATGCGGGGTGGAGCAGTCTGGTAGCTCGTCGGGCTCATAACCCGAAGGTCATCGGTTCAAATCCGGTCCCCGCTACCAAATTATTTGACCGGTGCCTTCCCCAGGCGCCGGTTTTTTTTGGTCCCTATTTTTTCCGTCAAACGCTATCCGCTTTTCTCTTTTCTTTATCCGTTTCTCTCACGACCCGTTTTGCGTTATCCATTACCCACGTGCGTGTAGATACCGGTTCCGCCACATTATGCATATGGGTTATCCCGGATATCTGGGTCCTGTTTCGCTTTATCGCCAGATCCTCACGGAATCTCCTGCTCCACCTCTCTTTCCCCGTGGCTACCGGTCGGTTGCGCCATGCCGACCCGGCCGATGCCGGGCAGCTTGAGTGCGGGAGACTGCCAGTCGACTCCGACGGTCAGTCCCAGCACGTCGAGTTCGAATCCTTCGTCCCAGGCCAGCATGACGCCGAACAGACCGCCCAGCGACAGTTGATAGCCGGTCTGCGTCGGCGTCCTGGCGACGAACTCTCCTGGCAGGTAGTTCTTGCCGATCGCATTGGGCGGGAAGTCCACCGAGAGCTCCGGTACCTGTCGCACCACCCAGGCGATGAACGTATTGCTGTTGGGGCCGGGCCAGATACCGTAACGGTCGGGAAACGGATAGTCGGGCACGACGCGCTCGATCCCGCTGATCGCCCGCGTGGCCTTGTCGCCCCGGAGTTCGGCCAGCAGCGTCGGCGAATTGCCATACCATTGGCGATCCGGCTGCGCATAGCTGGTCTCCACCGTGGGCCGACGCCAGCTCACCACCTGATAGACGCGATAACGGCTGGCATCTTCGGCCTTGGTCGCGATCCAGGTGTGCACGCCGAACGCCCCGCGCCACTCGAAGGTGCGCGCCGCATAGACCTGAACGACTGCTTCGCGCACCTCCGCCGGATCCGGCGCCAATCCACTGGAAGAACGATCCGCATCCTGCCAGTTGGCGGACATCGGCACCTGCTGGGAAGCGAGCATGTAGGCAGGCCCCAGCAGCAGTACGATAATCAGCGTGATGGCGGCCAGCACGAACTTGAACGTGCGAGTCAGCATGCGGGACAGGTTCATCGGCAGAGAATTCCGGCGTTCTGGTCGGGAGACGGGTTGAATCGGCGTACGATGGCCCACATAACACTCATCAATCTCGAATCGAACATCAAGGGTTTTCACATGGCTATCGTCGATCCCCGCACCGGACAACCGCTGACCGGCCCGGAAGAAAGCAGCCAGAATGGCGCCGGTAACAACGTTGCCCCGGAGGACGTCATCGTCGACGTCACGCTGGAGAACTTCCAGCAGGTCGTGCTCGAGGGCTCGATGCAGCATCCGGTACTGCTGCAGAGCTGGGCTTCCTGGTGCGAGCCGTGCAAGAACCTGAAGCCGGTACTGGAGAAGCTGGCGCAGGAATACGCTGGCGCCTTCGTGCTGGCGCGGCTCGATATCGAAGCCTTCCCGCAGATCGCCTCGCAGCTCGGGGTGCGTTCGGTGCCGGACGTCAAGCTGATCTCCCAGGGCCAGCTCTACGACCAGTTCCAGGGCGCGTTGCCGGAAAAGCAGGTGCGCGAGTGGCTGGGCAAGTATCTCGAGGCACCGGCGAACGCCTCCCAGAGCCCGGAAGAGATGGCCGAGGCGGCGCTGGCCTCCGGCGATACCGAGACCGCCGAGGCGATCTATCAGGAACTGATCCAGCAGTACCCGGAGCACTACGACTACCAGATCGAGCTGGCCGGGGTGCGGGTCGCTGCCGGCCAGACCGCTGACGCCAAACAGATCCTCGACAACCTGCCGCCGGAACACCGCGATGCGGCCAAGGCACGCGGCGTGCGGGCACGCATCGAGTTCGGCGAGGAAGCCTTGAGCCAGGCCGATATCGACGCCCTGGGCGAGCGTGACGACAGCGAAGCGCAGTATCAGCGCGCCATGCGTCAGATCGCCGATGGCCAGTACGAGGCCGGACTCGAAGCGCTACTGGCCGTCATGAAGCGCGATCGCGCCTACGGCGAGGATGCGGCGCGCAAGACGCTGCTGCGGGTATTCGATGCGCTGGGCGCCGAACACCCGCTGACCGTCACCTACCGCCGTCGTCTGTTCGCCATGCTCTACTGATAGACGTCGATCCGCGTGATGCCGCAAACGCCCGGCCGAGTGAAAGCTCGTGCCGGGCGTTTTCGTCAGGCTGGCTCGGCCAGCAACCGGTCCAGACGCAGCAATGCCTCTTCCAGCCAGCTTCGCGGCATGCCGAAGTTGAGCCTGACGAAACCGGGCCAGCCGAAGTCGGCACCATCGGAAAGCGCCACGCGTGCCTCTTCCAGCAAACGCTGCTGCGGCGACTCGGCCAATGCGCTATGGCGCAGATCCAGCCAGGCCAGGTAGGTCGCTTCCGGTGTCGACAGGGTCACGCCCGGCCAGCGCGAGACATGCGCTTCCACCAGGGCCAGGTTGTCCCGCAGCTCGCCCAGCAACGCCTGGCGCCACGCCTCGCACTCGGCGTAGGCGGCTTGCGACGCGCTCAGGCCGAGCACGTTGACGCTGGGTAGCAGGCCGGCAGCGGCAGACTGGAATCGCTGGCGCAGATCGTCGTCGGCGATGATGGCGCAGGCGGAGGAGAGCCCCGCGATGTTGAACGTCTTGGAGGGCGCCCACAGCGTGATCAGACGATCCTTCAATTCCGGACACAGCTGACCCAGCGGCCGATGAGAGACCGAAGGATCGAGGATCAGATCGCAGTGCAGCTCGTCGGACACCACGATCAGATCGTGACGCACGGCGAGCTCCGCCAGCCCCTTGAGTTCCTCGGCATTCCACACGCGCCCGGTGGGGTTGTGGGGATGGCACCACAGCAGTACGCGGGTATTGGGCTGGATCGCCGCCTCCAGCGCCTCGAGATCGAGCCGCCAGGGCTCGCCAGGCGCGGCGGGCTCGGCCAGCGCGAATGTCTGTGCTTCACGTCCGGTATTTCTGGCGACACTCAGAAACGGCGGATAGATCGGGGTGGCGGTGAGCACGCCCTGCCCCGGTTCGCTGAATGCCATCGCCGCCAGATTGAGCGCCGGCACCACGCCGGGCACCCATAGCTGCCACGCTTTCTCGATCTGCCAGTCGTAGTGGTCACGGCTCCAGTCGCAAAGGGTTTGCTTCAACGCCGCGGACACGTCACCGTAGCCGAAGACACCGTGCGCGACGCGTGACTCGAGTGCCGATATGACCGCCGGCGGCGAGCGAAAATCCATATCGGCAACCCACAGGGGCAGGACGTCTTCGTCGTATTGCAGCCACTTCTTGGTGGCGTGCTGGCGGCGATCGATACGCGTGGCAAAATCGAAGTTCACGATAGTGATCTCATCATCGAAATGGATGGACGAATATGTGCGAGCGGCCTGACGTGCCTGACAACGCTTCTCCCCGACCGTTCTACGCTCGGGTGCTGGCCGGCAATTCGAAGCTGGTCGGCCACTGGCTGATGCTGGGGCAGGCCGATCCCGACCGTCTGGCCCTGATTCTGGCCGATACGGCGCGCATCGCCAAATTGGGAGAGCCGGAGTCGACACCGGACGGCGCCACGCTGACCCACTGGAGCGGTGACGCCACGCCGCCGCGCTGGGCTGCCAGAACGGCACTGTTCCTGCTGGTGCAGATGCCGGCCCGGCCCCTGCCCCGCGACGACGACGAGGCCTGCGCCTGGGCTTACTGCTGGCTGCACAATCGGGACTTCGACGCCTTCGAGACGGCGCGCGACGCGCTGCCCGAACATCTGCGCGAACGCCTCGCCGCACCGCTGGCCGAAGCGTGGCACGACTATCGCGGGCTGCGCCTGGTCTGACCTGCCAGGCCCGGCGCGAGGCATGCCATGACTCGCTGGAGCCGTTCAGTATCAGCCCGTATCAGGCCGCAGGGCACGCTGACATGAACAGACGGAGGTCAGAGGTTGTACTTGACGAGAAGACTCGCGGTGTTCTGGTCGGTATCGAAAGCCGTGCTGTTCTCGATCCCGTACTTGTCGCTCCAGTAGTCGTACTCCAGACCGACGTAGAGCTTCTTCTGAGACCAGTGCATCGCCTTTCCAAGGTCGTACTTGATCTGCGGGTTGACGTGCAGGTTGGCGTGGTAGCTATCGTCGTTGTCCACCACCCAGTCGATGTAACCATCGATCAGAAAATCCGATTCTCCCGCCGGGATCGTCACCGACCATACCGGCGTGATCTGCCAGGTATCGCCATCACGATCCCCATCCGGGTCGCGGTGATAGACGTTGATCTGAGCATAGTCGAAACCGGGAATTGTCAGATCCACGCCCAGCCCCAGCAAGGTCGTTTCCACGTCTCCTTCGCCAAACTCGCGGGTCCCCGCCAGCAGCACGTCACTGATGGGGCCCAGTCGGAAGGACTGGTCGAATATCTTGTTGAAAGAGAGACGTGGCGTGAATTCGCCGTAATAGGTATTGCTGCCGTTGGTGGCGGATTCTTCGCCGTTGTAGAAAATCTTGTCGACGAAGATGAACAGATCCCCTGCTGTCCAGCTACTGGCATGCTCGAAAGTTACCGTCTGCTGCGTCGACGGATCGACTTCGAAATTCTGCCCGTACAAGTAGGTCAGGCTGTTGCCTTGCCACAGAATCGGACTATCGGCCGAAGCCTCACCGGCCACACCAAGGGCCGCCCCTGCAATCACGCCGATGGCGACAGCGCTCCGTCCCAAGCCTTTCATTCCACCTTGCTCCTTTCTCATGGATCGCTCTCTGGCGCTTGAACTCGAGGTCACGAAGACCCGGAAGCAACAGGAGCAAAAGGTGTGCCAGCCTGTTGTTTTTGTATACAAAACAACAGGCGCGCAGCGAAACATAGGCGCCCTGGTTACTTGGGCGTTTTTCTAACGCACTGTTTCAATTCAGGTATCTCTCCAAACCTGACCGATTGCACAAGTTTGAGGCGGGTTTCAGGAACGACGACGCCTAGCCTGACGCTTGGGAATGAAGCCGTCCGGCTTGGTTGCCAGCCACTCGACAAAGGCGCGAATATCGGGATGCGACAGCAGTGCTTCGCGGCTTGCATAATGGTCGGCCAGCTCGCGCTCGCCCAATGTCCGGTGAAGATGGGAATGGCACGGTCGGCAGACCCGGAGAATGGCCGTCTGCATCAGATCGCGCCCAAGGCGCTTGCGATAGCGCGGTTTGCGGTGCAACGTTCTGGGAATGAGATGATGACGCGTCAACGGCGCGGCACGTCCGCACAGCGCGCAACGCTCGGTTACCTCGTAGTCCGCTATCTCGTCGTCAGTCACCATCGATAAGGAGTCTCCATCGCGTGGTCAGCTTAGAAACGTCGCCGGGTCTTCCGCAACCTGCCTCGACCGGCACGGGAATCGCGCCATGACGCCCGCGATCCGCCTGCTGGAATCCCGGGGAATTACCCATGAGGTCACCAGCTACGAACTGGGTAGTGAATCGGAGGCGGCTTCCCGCAATTCCTATGGCCTCGACGCCGCCCAGGCGCTGTCGCTGCCGCCTGCCAGTGTATTCAAGACACTGCTCGCCCAGCTCGACGACGGGCGTCTGGTGGTCGCCCTGGTGCCTGTCGATGCCACGCTGGATCTCAAGGCGCTGGCCAAGGCCGCCGGTGCGCGCAAGGCGCGCATGGCCGAAGCCCCGGTGGCCGAGCGCACCACCGGCTACCTGGTGGGCGGCATCAGCCCGCTGGGCCAGAAGAAACGTCTGCCGACCTTCATCGACGAGAGCGCCAGCGCCATGGAGACGATGCACGTCAGCGGTGGCCGGCGCGGGCTGGAACTGTCGCTGGCACCAGGCGACCTGATCGCCCTGACCGCAGCTCGTACTGCGGCGCTGGCCCGGCGCGGTTGATCCTTCGCATGTCGATAGACTTCGACCTGTGGATCGATCCCGACGATCTCGATCGCCATCGTGCCGTCGAGCGGGCGCTGGAGCACTACTTCATGGAGCGCCTGGCCGACTACCCGCATCTGCGTTTGCCGGGTCCCGACCCCTACGACTATGATGCGCCGTTCAATCGACTGCACGCCGTGCTGGTCGAACGCGCCCGCGACTACCTGCTGCGCGACTATTTCTACTCGCCCACGCCGATGCAACTGAGCCAGGCCTTCTATCGCGCCGTGGCTCGTTCCAACAAGGTCATACTGGATTCCTCCCATGGTGATTCACACCAATCAGACACCGACTGACGCCCAACTGGCGATCATCACCGAACAGCTGGGCCGCCCGCCCCGAGGTCTCGAAGCGGTCGCCGCCACCGACAGTCGTGGCCGCCCGCTGGTCCTGCGCATGGCGCCGATCGTCGACGATGCGCCCTTCCCGACGCTCTACTGGCTCTCCTGCGAGCGTCTCAAGGTGGTGCTGTCGCGCCTGGAGGCCAGTGGCGTGATCAAGGAGCTGGAAGCCCGGCTGCAGCAGGACCCGGAATGGATGGCCAGTTACCACCAGAGCCATGCCGATTACGTGCGCCAGCGCTGGGATTTCATGACCGACGCACAGCGCGAGGCGGTGGAGCAGCGCGGCTACACCCAACTGATGCGCGAGCGCGGCGTCGGCGGGATCACCAACTGGGATCAGGTGCGCTGCCTGCATACGCAGTATGCGCACCATCTCTGCGGCGACAACGCCATCGGCCGCTGGCTCGATGCAGAGCATGATGTCGCCGCCAGCATTCCGTGATGGTCGGGAATCCCTCTCTTTCATTATTCGTTTTCCAGGAGCGATAGCGTGCAAATCTGTGTTTATCTGGGCTCGCGTGAAGGTAACGATCCGCGTTTCGCCGCAGCGACGGACGCACTCGGCGCGGCGATCGCCAGTCGCGGCTGGGGGCTGGTCTACGGCGGCGCCCGTAATGGCCTGATGGGTCGGCTGGCCAACGCCTGTCTCGCCGAAGGCGGTGAAGTGATCGGTGTGATGCCTGAACATCTCGTCCAGCGCGAAGTCTCGCACCATGGCCTGACCCGGCTGATCCGGGTCGACAACATGCACGAACGCAAGGCTGCCATGGCCGCGCATGCCGATGCCTTCGTCGCGCTACCCGGCGGTATCGGCACGCTGGAGGAGCTGTTCGAGATCTGGACCTGGCGCTACCTCGACCTGCACGGCAAGCCGATCGGCGTGCTCAATGTCGCCGACTTCTACTCGCCGCTGCTGACCTTCCTCGACACCACCGTCGAACACGGCTTTCTCGATGTCGCCACCCGCCGCACGCTGGTCGCCGAGGCCGATATCGAAACCCTGCTGGATCGCCTGGCCGAAGATGCCAGACTGAGAAATCACGACGCTTGAACGACGCGGTTCGAGCACCGGTAACGTATCCATCAAGGAGGATTGGGAATGCATGCCATCGCCATCGAAGACAATCGAATGATCTGGCGCGAACACGACGACCTCGGCCCGCTGGGTGCCAACGAGGTGCGGATCGATGTGGCCTGGGCGGGAATGAATCGCGCCGACCTGATGCAGCGCGGCGGCAACTATCCGCCGCCGCCGGGAGAATCCGAGATTCCGGGACTGGAAGTCAGTGGCACCATCAGCGAAGTCGGCAAGGGCGTGGAGCGCTTCCGCAAGGGCGATCGAGTCTGCGCCCTGCTGGCCGGCGGCGGCTATGCCGAGCAGGTCGTGGTCAACGAAGCGCAGGTTCTGCCCATCCCCCAGGGTCTGGGGCTGCGTGAAGCCGCCGCACTGCCGGAGGTCTTCACGACCGCCTGGCTCAACCTCTACATGGAAGGGGCGGTACAGACCGGCCAGCGCGTCCTGCTGCACGCTGCCGCCAGCGGCGTGGGCACGGCGGCGATTCAGCTCTGCCGCGTGTTCGGCAACCCCTGTTTCGTGACCGCCGGCAGCGCCGACAAGCTGGAAACCTGCTACCGGCTAGGCGCCGATGCCGGCTGGAACCGGCACGATGGCAGCTTCGTCGAGGCGGTCAAGAACTGGGGCGGCGCCGACATGATTCTCGATCCGGTGGGAGGCGACTACATCGCTCAGGATCTGGCCGTGCTGAACACCGATGGCCGGCTGGTTCTCATCGGCCTGATGGGCGGCGCGGAAGCGCAGATCAACCTGGGGCGCATGCTGGTCAAGCGCCAGCGCCTGATCGGCTCGACCCTGCGTTCCCGCTCGACGAAGGCCAAGGGCGCGATTCTCGACGCACTGTATGCGCACGTCTGGCCCAAGTTGGCCAGCGGAGAGATCGAACCGTTGATTGCCGGCACCTGGCCCATTCAGGAAGCGGAGACCGCGATGCAGCACCTTTCCGACAACCGCAACACCGGCAAGATTCTGCTCAGCGTCAGCGGAGCGGGGTAAAACCGCGTCGACCGGCCACGCTCGATCACGGTCCGGCCCACGATCACGGTAAGGTCCCGGAGCGCTATTCGACGTTCAGCGTGGCCTTGTAGGTCAACTGCAACAGGCGGGCGTCGTCACCGGCGCGATGGCGACGGATATCGTGCTGCTCGGCGATCCGCGCCTTGATCCTGGCCCAGCATTCGGTCTGCGCCTCGCTCAGAATTCGCCGCAGCGCTTCCAGTCGAAATCGCGGCAACATCCCGGCCTGATCGAACAGCAGCGACAGCCAGGTATTGTCGTAGCCCCAGCTGTCGCTGTAGGCGATACCGGCCGCCGCCAGCTCGTCATTGAGCCAGCGCACGACTTCGACAGGTGGCCGGCCTTCGCGCACCAGGCGCGCCCGGGAGATGCCATGCAGCAGTTCTGCCTTGGGATCCCAGTGCGTCCACTCTCTTGGCGGCTGGATCAGGAACGCGCAGCGGCTGCCATCGGCACGGGCCAGGCCGATCTCGATGGGGTAACTGCCACGGCCAAAACCGGAAGCTTCGATGTCTAGCAGGGTGGGCAGCAACACGTTGCGGGCTCCCTCTCCATGATGCCGTCTCATCTTGTGACGCCGATGAGGCATCATGACAGCGTTGGGGCGTAACTTCACCCCGCCACCAGGCCGGTGGCGGGGTACGCAGGATGCGCCGACGGTTGCGGGCTCTCAGTGCGTGGCGAGCGCGCCGGGCGTCTCGCTGCTGGCACCGTCTTCAGCCAGATTGCGCGCCCAGCGCTGCCATTCGTCCGCGCGGGCGGGGTCGTGCGGCAAGCCGAGTTCGCCGCGACGATACGCATCGGCCAGGCGCTCCGCGGCGCGGACATGGCCATTCTCGCCGGCGCGAGCGTACCAGGTCACCGCATGGTGAACGCTGGGCTGATACTGCGAGCAACCCAGCTCGTAGATGCGCCCGGCCTGGTACTGGGCATGACGGTCGCCCTGCTGGGCCGCCTGCAGTACGTAGCGCGCGCCTGTCGACTTGTCCCGCGGGGATATCCCGCGATGCATCAGCACCCGGCCGTACAGCGAGCGGGCCGGTACATGGCCGGCATCGGCACAGCGCTTGAACCAGCGCAGCATCAGGCGCTGCTTGCTCGGCGAACGTGTCATCCAGCGCGTATGGCTAAGCTGCGTCGCCAGTTGGAACTCGAAACGCGTAAAGAAAGAAAACGTCTGTGGCATAACTGACAGTGACCCTGGAAACTGGGATCCGTTGATGATCCGAACTACCGTGTCGATCTGGACGCTCTTGTTCTCTATTGCCGCAACGTTTCATTGCCGCAACACCATGATCTGCCGCAACACCATGATCTGCCGCAACACCATGACTTGCTGCAACACCATGGCAACGCTCTATGGCGCGTCGGAATCGACCTTTCACAGGCACTCGGCCGGGGCCGGGCGGCGAAAGGCCGCAAGAATACGCCTGCCCGGCCAGCGACTCAACCCCCGGTTTCCAGGCCCGGTTTGCCGCCTCACGACGGCGCCAGTAACATACGGTTTTCAGCCCGTTTTTCGTCCCCATGGTTTGTCTCGATCGGGCCATTTCAACTTGGAGTGCAACATGCAGCGACGCCCCTTAGGCAAGACCGACATGCAGGTTTCGCGCCTGTGTCTCGGCACGATGACGTTCGGTGAGCAGAACACCGAAGCCGAAGCGCATGAACAGCTCGACCGCGCCATCGCCGCCGACATCAATTTCATCGACGCCGCCGAGATGTATCCGGTGCCGCCGAAGCCCGAGACGCAAGGCCGCACCGAGGCCTATATCGGCAGCTGGCTGCAAAAGCGTGGCAAGCGCGACGATCTGATCATCGCCAGCAAGGCGGCGGGCGCCAGACGTGGCATGGAACACCTGCGCGGTGGCCCGCGTCACACCCGCGAGCAGATTCACCAGGCGCTGGACGCGAGCCTGAAACGCCTGCAGACGGACTACCTCGATCTCTACCAGCTCCACTGGCCCGACCGCCACGTCAACTGTTTCGGTCAACTGGGCTATCTGCCGGGGGACGACAGCGATGCCACGCCGCTGGAAGAGACCCTCGGCGCGCTGAAGGACGCCGTCGATGCCGGCAAGATCCGCGCCATCGGACTGTCCAACGACACCCCCTGGGGCGTCATGCGCTGTCTGCATCTGGCCGATACCCAGGGCCTGCCACGCGTCGCCAGCGTCCAGAACCCCTACAACCTGCTCAACCGCAGCTTCGAAGTGGGCCTGTCCGAAATCGCCCACCGCGAGGACGTCGGCCTGCTGGCCTATTCGCCGCTGGCGTTCGGCGTGCTTTCGGGGAAATATCTCGACGGCCAGAAACCGGCCAAGGGCCGCCTGACCCTGTTCGAGCGCTTCTCCCGCTACACCTCAGAGCTGGCCGAGGAAGCGACCCAAGCCTACGTCGACATCGCCCGCGAGCACGGCCTGGACCCGGCCCAGATGGCGCTGGCCTACGTGACCTCGCGTCCGTTCGTGACCAGCAACATCATCGGTGCGACGACACTCGAACAGCTCGAGGCCAACATCGCCAGCGATTCGCTCGAGCTCTCCGATGACGTGCTCGACGCGATCGAAGCGGTGCATCGCAGAATCTCCAACCCCTGCCCCTGACGCCCGCCGGCGACGGCGGTCGGTAACGCAACGTTTCTCATACGGATAAGCGCGCCATGCTCAGCATCATCTCTCCGGCCAAGACGCTGGACTTCGAAACGCCCTCGTCGACACGGGACGTCACCCAACCCGACTATCTCGACCAGAGTCGGGCGCTGATCGATATCCTGCGCGGCTACTCTCCCCAGCAGCTGTCGGAGTTGATGGGCATCAGCGACAAGCTGGCCGGCCTCAACGCGGCGCGCTATGCCGAGTGGCAGACGCCGTTCTCGCTGGACAACGCCAAGCCTGCGGCACAGGCCTTCCAGGGCGACGTCTACGTCGGCCTGGAAGCCGCCACCTTCAGCGATGCCGACAACGCCTTCGCGCAGGATCACCTGCGGATACTGTCCGGCCTCTACGGCATGCTACGGCCACTGGACCTGATCCAGCCCTACCGCCTGGAAATGGGCATCCGGCTGAAGAACGCCGCCGGCAACGACCTGTACGCCTACTGGCAGGACCGGCTGACCCGGGATCTGGACGCGGCGGTCGCGGCCAGCGGCAGTCCGACGCTGGTCAACCTCGCCTCCAACGAGTACAGCAAGGCCATCGACTTCAAGCGGCTCGAGGCCGATGTCGTCTCTCCGGTATTCAGAGACGAGAAGAATGGCCAGTTCAAGATCATCAGCTTCTATGCCAAGAAGGCCCGGGGGTTGATGGCGGCCTGGCTGATACGCGAACGGATCGACAAGCCTTCGGCGCTGACCGAATTCGACGTGGCCGGCTATCGATACTCGCCGGAAGAGTCGAAGCCGGACAAGCCGGTATTCCGCCGCCGCGAGCAGGATCGTGACTAGACCAGGCGACCAGATCCGATAGACGCGACTAAAGAATCAGCCCGAAAGCCCGGGCGTTCAGCTTCCATTCATGACGATCTGCGACAATGCTCGCAGCAACGAGTGCGCCCGAACGGTGCCAACGCAGGTCCGTCACTCGTCCAGGACAACGATTTCAGGAGAATGCCATGCGACATCTGCTCGTCATGATTATGGTCGGCCTGCTCGGCTTCAGCGCTGCGGTCGACCATGCCGAGGCGCGCCGCCTCGGTGGCGGCAAGAGTTTCGGTTCCTACTCGCGCTCGGTCCAGCAACCGACGCCGACCACCACGCGCAGCAACGCCTCGGCACCGCCACGCCAGCCGAGCGCCGGACTCTCCCGCTTCGCCGGTCCGCTGGCCGGGATGCTGGCCGGCGGCCTGCTGGCATCGCTGTTCTTCGGCGGCGCCTTCGACGGCTTCCGGATGCTCGACATCCTGCTGATCGCGCTGGTGGCCTTCATCGCCTTCCGGCTGCTGGCTGCCCGCCGGCGGCATGCGACGGCCGGCCATCGCGACGGCGGCCAGCCCAACGGCACGACGCGGGAAGACAACAGCGCCCAGCCGACGCCGTTCATGGGCGGCAATGCCACGGGAACGCACACCGGCGGCATCGCCACCGAACCAGCCTGGTTCGATCGCGAGCGCTTCCTGACCGGCGCCAAGGAGCATTTCACCACGCTCCAGCGCGCCTGGGACAACAATGACCTCAGCCAGATCCAGGAGTACGTCACACCGGAGCTCTACAACCTGCTGAAAGCGGAACGCATGGCGCAGCCGGCCAACAACCGCACCGAGATCGTGCGCCTGTTCGCCGAACTGGGCAGCGTGCAGGAGATCAAGGACGAGGCCGAAGCGACCGTGCTGTTCCACGGCGTGCTCGACGAAAACGGCGAAGAGACCGAGTTCAACGAAACCTGGCACCTGAAGCGCTCCCTGCGTGACGGCGCGCCCTGGTACGTTCAGGGGATCGAACAGAACCCCACGACCTGAGCTGGCACCCGGCGTCTCGGCACGACTGACGCCAAGACGCCGGGACCAGCGCTGACAAAGTCCGCTTGCATGAAAAAGACCCNNGGGTCTTTTTCATGCCGCCACCGCTATCGCTGCGGAGCTCGGACAGCCATCAGTCGTCGCGATCGATCGCGAAGGCCGACCAGGCCTGACGCGTCGGCATCACTTCCAGGCGGTTGAAGTTGATGTGCGCCGGCAATGTCGAGATATAGAACATCTGCTCGGCGATATCCTCGGCGGTCAGCGCCGTGGTACCGCGATAGAGATTGTCGGATGCCGTCTGATCGCCGCCGGTGCGCACCAGGGTGAACTCGGTTTCGGCCATGCCCGGCGCCAGATCGGTCACCCGCACGCCGGTGCCCTGCAAGTCGCAGCGCAGGTTGTAGCTGAACTGCTGGACAAACGCCTTGGAAGCCCCGTAGACGTGGCTGCCCGGATAGGGCCACTGTCCGGCAATGGAGCCCACGTTGATGATCGTGGCGCCCTCGCCGACCTCGATCAGCGTCGGCAGCAGCGCATGGGTCACGTTGACCAGACCAGTTACGTTGGTATCGATCATGGTGTGCCAATCCTTCAGCGCCACCTTCTGTGCCGGCTGCGGCGCCAGCGCCAGGCCGGCGTTGTTGACCAGCGTGCGCACGCGCTTGAAGGCTTCCGGCAGCGTATCGACGGCCTGCTGCACGGCCGCGTCGTCGCGCACGTCGAGCACGATGGTGTGCACTGCCACCTTGTCCGTCAGCTCGGCCTTGAGCGCCTCCAGACGCTCGCCCCGACGGCCGGACAGCACCAGCGACCAGCCGGCCTCGGCGAAACGATGGGCAGCCGCACGGCCGAACCCGGAAGTGGCCCCGGTGATGAAAACGACATCGCTCACAGTATTTCTCCTCGTCAGACTTCGATGGCCGAGCGACAGTCAGCGCTCGACACTGTGTACCCGTTGGCGGAACGGGGCCTAACCATAGCCGGCTTCACGGGCCAGCACCCACACCGACAGCGCGATCAGCAGCGGCGCCACAGTGACTTTCATCGAACGTGGCTTCGAGCGTTCGAAGGTCCACTGCCCCAGCGCATTGCCGATCAGGGCAGGCGCCAGCAGCCAGGCGCCGCGGAGCAGCGTCTCCCGCCCGAGCTCTCCCGCCATCCCCAACCCGATCAGCGAGGCCGTGCTGCTGGCCGCGAAGAACATGATCGCCGTGGCCCGCAGCGTCGTCGGCCGCAGCCGCTGATGAAGCAGATAGAGCATCAGCGGCGGCCCGCCGGAAGAAGCCAGCGTCATGCATAGCCCGGAAACGCCCCCCGCCGCCACGCTCGGCCAGCCGCCTCCCGTCGCTTCGCGCCGGGCAGATTCCGGATCGCCCTCGCCAATCTCGGGATGCGCGTCACGCCGCAGCAACAACGCCACGGCGCCGGCCAGTGCCAGCAGAGCCACCGCAATTCGCATCGGCGTGGCCGGCAGCGTCGCCATCACGCTCACGCCGACGACGGTCGCCACCACCATGCCACTTAACAGCCGCCGGAGGCGGGGCCAATCGGCCAGCCGCCCGGCACGTCGCCAGAGCCCGATACTGGTGGCCAGATCCAGCAGCAGCGCCAGCGGCACCGCCTCGATCGGTGGAAGGAACAGCATCAGCCCCAACGCGAGCAACATGGCGAAGCCGAACCCGCAGTAACCCCGGACTATACCGGCAAAACAGGCCAGACCCACGGCCGGCCACAGCATCGGCATCGATGAGATCACGCTGGTCAGCCCTCCTCTTTCCAGATCGCCCGGCGTCCGTTCACGACCGGCTCGGCCGTTCGAGGCCGAGCGAGCACCATACCCAGCCGCCCGGCCTCCGGGTAGGGCCAGTTCGGTCTCCATAGCGGGACATCTTCCACCGCTGTCACGAGCGCCGCCGAATTCTGGCTCTACGCGATCCGCCCATCGCCCCCTAGTCTTGAATCGAGACAGTGAACGCCATCGTTCGAACTGCCGTCCGGATGCGCCAGTCATCATCTCGTCGAAGTCGATATCGATGCCGGCCAGCCACCGTGGACGCTCGTCAGCAACGCCAAACAACAGGAACCCTGCCATGACCGCTCCCCTCGTCAACGACGATGTTTCCAACGCGTATGTCCACCAGCTCGACCGCCAGCACGTGTTCCACTCCTGGTCGTCGCAGGGCAACCTGTCGCCGCTGGTGATCGCCGGTGGCAAGGGATGCCGGCTTTGGGACTACGATGGCAAGGAGTACCTGGACTTCAGCAGTCAGCTGGTCAACACCAACATTGGTCATCAACACCCCAAGGTGATCGCCGCCATCCAGGCACAGGCGGAGCAGCTGACCACCATCGCGCCGGCGCACGCCAACCTGGCACGCGGCGAGGCGGCCAAGCGCATTCTCGATCGGGCGCCCTCCGGCTTCGGCAAGGTGTTCTTCACCAACGCCGGCGCCGATGCCAACGAAAACGCCATGCGCATGGCGCGCAGCGTGACCGGCCGCGACAAGATCCTGTCGGCCTACCGCTCCTATCACGGCAATACCGGCTCGGCCATCGTCGCCACCGGCGATCCGCGCCGCGTGCCCAACGAATTCGCCCGCGGCCACGCCCACTTCTTCAACCCCTTTCTCTACCGCAGCGATTTCTGGGCCGGCAACGAGGAAGAAGAGTGCCAGCGTGCGCTGCAGCATCTGAAGCGGGTGATCGAATGCGAAGGGCCGAGCGCCATCGCCGCGATTCTGCTGGAGTCGATTCCCGGCACCGCCGGCGTGCTGATTCCCCCCAAGGGCTACATGGAGGGTGTCCGCCGGCTGGCCGACCAGTACGGCATCCTGCTGATCTTCGACGAAGTCATGGCCGGCTTCGGCCGCACCGGGCGCTGGTTCGCCCTCGAGCACTTCGACGCCAGGCCGGACCTGATCGTGTTCGCCAAGGGCGTCAATTCCGGCTACGTGCCGGCCGGGGGCGTGATCATCTCCGACGAGATCAGCCGCCATTTCGATGATCACATGTTCTTTGGCGGCCTGACCTATTCCGGTCATCCGCTGGCCATGGCCGCCATCGTCGCCACACTGGATGCGATGGCCGAGGAAGGCGTGGTGGAAAACGCCGAGCGCGTCGGCAATGGCCCGCTGGCTGCGGGGCTGCAGCAGCTGGCACGGGATCATGCCATCGTCGGTGAAACCCGCGGTCTCGGCGTCTTCCACGCGCTGGAACTGGTCAGCGATCGCCAGACCCGGGCGCCGCTGCCGGCGGACCGGATGGGCGCGATCAAGAACGCGCTGATCGCCAAGGGCCTGCTGCCGTTCGTGGTCGAGAACCGCATTCACGTCGTGCCGCCGTGCATCGTCAGCGAAGCGGAAGTCGCCGAGGGTCTAGGCATTCTCGATCAGGTGCTGGGCGAGTTTTCGGCTGGCTGAGCAGCTTCGCAAGGCAGGATAAGCGACCGGCTCTGGCCGGTCGCTGTCGTCTGGACGCGTACAAGGGGTTGGCGTACGAAACCTAGCCGAACGCGCGGGCCAGCCGGGCGATCCCTGGCGCGATGCGCTCGGCGTCGATGGCACCGAATCCCAGCCGCATGTAGTTGCGCGGCGGTGCCTGATCGAAGAAGTGCTGGAAGCCGGGCTCGATCAGCACACCATGCTGCGCGGCCTGCCAGGCCAGTCGCTGGGTATCCACCGACTTAGGCGCTTCCAGCCAGAACACGCTGGCATGATCTCCACCAACCCGGCGGCAGTCGGGCAGATCCCGGCCGATCGCGGCATCCATGATCTCCCAGCGATGGCGCATCTCGTCGGCGAAGAGCCGCAGATAGCGATCGTAATGGCCCTGGGAGAGAAACTGCGCCAACTGCTGCTGCAGCCCGGAAGGCGGGTGGCGGTACATCAGCCGGCGCAATGCCCGCAGCTCCTCGATCAGTTCGGCATCGGCCACCACGTAGCCCAGTCGCAGCCCCGGCGACAGCGGCTTCGACAGACTGCTCATGTAGATCACGCGGGAGCCGGCCCGGCTCGCCTTCAGTGCCGGCTGGGCATGGCGATCGAAATTGACCTCGGCATCGTAGTCGTCTTCCAGCACGATCTGATCGCGGCGCTGGATCTGCTCGATCAGCGCCTCGCGCCGACGGCGGCTCATGGTCACCCCGGTCGGCCCCTGGTGGCTGGGCGTCACGTAGAGGTAGTCGCTCTTCGCCGCCGCCGCGTCCAGGCACATGCCCTCGCCATCGATAGACTGGTAGCTCAGCCGGGCGCCCTGACGCAGGAAGACGTTGGCCGCTTCCCGGTAGCCGGGGTTTTCCATCGCCACTCGCGTCCGCGCGTCGAACAGCAGCTGGGCGATCAGAAACAGGGCATTCTGCGAGCCGAGGGTAATCAGGATTTCGTCGCTACGGGCATGAATGCCGCGCTTGGGCAGCACCCGGGTACGCAGCTGTTCGACCAGCATCGGATCGTCCTGGTCGTAGCGGTCGCTCAGCCAATGGCGCTCGCGCCGTCCGCCCAGCAACCGGCGGGACGTCTCGCGCCACTGCTCCAGAGGAAACAGCCGGGTATCCAGTTGACCGTAGACGAAGGGAAATTCGTAGTTCATCCAGTTGCTGGGGCGCAAGACGCCCTGCAGATGGCTCGGCCGATGGGTGAATCGACTGCCCCAGGATGGTGCATCCACCACCTCGTCGCGCATGCCGCGGCCCGTTTCCAGTGCATCGGGTTCATGGTAGGCATCGTGCAGGTAGTAGCCGCTGCGCGGCCGGCTGACCAGATAACCGTCTTCCACCAACCCTTCGTAGACCAGCGCTACCGTATTGCGCGAGATGCCCAGTTGCAGAGACAGCTTGCGACACGAGGGCAACGCCTCCTCGGTCGGAATCGTCCCGGTATGAATGGCATCCAGCAGCGCCTCGCGCAGCTGTTCCTGCAAACCGCGCCGGGCATCGAAGTCGAGATGAAAATAGTGATCGAGCATGCCGAGTTCCCGCCTCATGGCTGAACTCTGTACGCTGCAAGATTTGCGCCAGTTCCCTGGCGTCAGACGCTCGCGCCGGCCATCGACCCCGCGAGACCTGGGCGCGACCGCGGCGCCGCCCCGCACGACCCAATCGACAAGACCATCGGTGACCGACCGGCCGGATTCGAAAACTGTCTCGAGCACGACGAGCATCTGTCCTGTAGCGCTGTCCGTTCTCAACTTTAGTATGACCCGACGGTTTCGCACGAACCGGCGCTCGGATATGCCCCCGTCGCACGGCGCCGGCGCGACTCGCCCCGACCATAACAACGTCAATCACGAGGACTACAACATGGGCAGCACCTTCCATGGCGTCATCGCCTTCGCGCTGATCGCCGCCCTGCTGGTTGTCGGCAGCCTGCTGCGCAGCCGCCTTCCGTGGCTACGGGTCAGCCTGATTCCCGGCAGTATCGTCGCCGGCATCATCGGCTTCGTCGGGCTCTCCTCGGGACTGATTCCCGGCTATGGCCCTTCCGACTTCACCGCACTCGCCTTCCACTTCTTCACCCTGAGCTTCATGTCGCTGTGTCTGACCGGCAGCCCCAAACCGGCCGCCGGAGAACAGCGCCAGGGCATCGTCGGCGGCGGGCTGTGGCTGACACTGATCTGGACCGCCAGCCTCGGCGCCCAGGCCGTGATCGGCTACGGTCTGATGGCGGGCTACGACCTGATCACCGGCAGCGATCTCAGCCCGCTGCTCGGCGCCATCGTCACCCACGGTTTCACCCAGGGGCCAGGCCAGGCGCTGACCTACGGCACGATCTGGGAGAACGATTACGGCATCGCCAACGCCGCGCAGGTCGGCGTCATCTTCGCCTCGCTGGGCTTCGTGGCCGCCTTCGTCGTCGGCGTGCCGGCCGCGCGCCATTTCCTCAAGCGAGGGCTCAACACCAACCGCAATTCGACGCTGGACGACGACTTCGTTCGCGGCTTCCACACCGTCGAGACACAGCCTTCGGCCGGCAGACAGGTCTCGCATTCCGGCACCGTCGACTCGCTGGCCTGGCATCTGGGCCTGCTGGGCGTGGCCTATGTCATCACCTACGTATGGCTGACCGCGATGCAACCGCTGGTGGCCGGCAATCAGGTGCTGTCGGTGTTCTTCAGCTACAACCTGTTCTTCATCCACGGGCTGACGGTCTGCGTGCTGATGCGAATGGCGATCGACCGGTTCGGCTGGGCCGACAAGGTCGATGACGACACGCTCAAGCGCATCACCAGCGGGTCCGTCGACTTCATGGTCGTGGCCACCCTGATGAGCATCCAGATCGCCGTACTGTCGGCCCTGCTGGTGCCGATCCTGCTCATTGCGGTCGCCGTGACGCTGGTCACCTTTTTCGGCGCAATGGCGATCGGCAAGCTCAGCGGCCGGCTCGGGCCGGAACGTGCCGTCACCGCCTTCGGCTGCTGCTGCGGCTCCACCGGCACGGGGCTACTGCTGTTGCGTATGCTGGATGCCGACTTCAGTACCTCCGTTCCCAAGGAGCTGGCGTTCTTCAACATCGCGATCATCGTGGTCAACATTCCGACGCTGTTCTTCGTCGCCCCGATCGCGCCATCCCTCGGCGCCGGGAGCTACCTGGCGATCTTCGGCGGCTACGTGATACTGATGCTGGTCTGCATCCCGCTGCTGCTGAAATGGCAGCGTAGCCGAGGCAACCGGATAGCCTCGATTCAGGAGCCCAATCCCTCATGAACCATCGCATCTTCGCCGCACGGCGCATTCTGACCATGAACCCCTCACAGCCTGAGGCCACCCACATCGCGGTGTGCGACGGCCGGATTCTCGGCGTCGGCTCGCTGGAAACGCTGTCGGACCTGGGAGACTTCGAGCTCGACGAGCGTTTCGCCGACAAGGTCATCCTGCCCGGCTTCGTCGAGGGCCACAGCCACGCGCTGGAAGGCGTGCTATGGGAGTATCCCTACGCCGGCTTCTTCCCGCGCCAGGACCCCGACGGTCACACATGGCCGGGACTGACCGACATCGTCTCCCTGCAGCGCCACCTCGGCGAGCAGGTGGCCGGGCTGCCGGCAGACACGCCGCTAATCGCCTGGGGCTTCGATCCGATCTACTTCCCTCAGCGCCGGCTCGACCGCGACGATCTCGACGCCGTCGACGACGAACGACCTATCGTCGTCATCCATGCCAACCTGCACATGATGACCGTGAACAGCGCGATACTGCGCGCCTCCGGGCTCGAATCGCAGGCCGATATCGAAGGCGTGATGACCTTCGACGATGGACGTCCCAACGGCGAACTGCGCGAGATGGCGGCGATGTTCGCGATCTTCGACACCCTCGACCTCGATCTATTCGATCGCGGCAGCGAGAAAGCGACGCTGGAACGCTACGCGCGCATCGGCCAGCGCCATGGGGTGACCACGCTGACCGATCTCTACAACCCGCTGAGCGAGACCGGCGTCGAAAGCATGCAGCGCACCTGCAACCGGGACGACGTACCGATGCGCCTGGCGCCGGCCATGAGCGCGCTGACCTATACGCCGGAAGCCGGCATCGATCGAGTGCTGGGCTGTCGCGACAAGAGCAGCGACAAGCTGCATTTCGGGCTGGTCAAGCTGATGACCGACGGCTCGATCCAGGGCTACACCGCGCGCCTCATGTGGCCGGGCTATCACGACGGCTCGCCCAACGGCATGTGGAACGCCGAGCCGGAACGCCTGACCGAGATCGTCCACCGTTATCACCAGGCCGGGCTGCAGCTGCATATCCACACCAACGGCGACGAGGCCGTCGAGCTGATGCTGGACGCCATCGAATCGGCGCTGGAGCTGTGGCCGCGGGCCGATCATCGCCATACCCTGCAGCACTGCCAGATCATCAGCCACGTCCAACTGAAACGCGCGGTGCGGCTCGGGGTGTGTCTCAACATGTTCGCCAACCACCTCTACTACTGGGGCGACATTCACCGCTCGCGCACGTTGGGTTTCGAGCGCTGTCAGCGTCTCGAACCGCTGGCCTCGGCGGATCGGCTGGGCATCCCTATCGCCGCCCACTGCGATGCCCCGGTCACGCCGTTGGCGCCGCTGTTCACCGCGTGGTGCGCCGTCGCCCGCCAGACCGCCAGCGGCGAAATACTGGGGCCCAACGAGGCGCTGAGCGTGGAACGGGCGCTGCGCCTGATCACGCTGGACGCGGCCTACACCCTCAAGCTGGACGATCGCGTCGGCAGCCTGGAGGTGGGCAAGTTCGCCGACATGGCGGTGCTCGACGAAGACCCCCGCGAGGTGCCGCTGGAGCGGCTGGCATCGATCGGCGTCGCCGCGACGGTCGTCGGTGGCCGTGTCTTCGACAATGCCTGAGCCCGACGCCGGCCCGATCCCGGTGATCGTGGTGGCCGGCTACCTCGGCGCCGGCAAGACCACCTGGCTCAACGCGCACCTGCGGGACAGCGTGACGCCCGGCACCTTGGTGCTGGTCAACGACTTCGGCACCATCAATGTCGATGCGGAGCTGATCGACTACGCCGGAGAGCGCCTGCTAAAGCTCAGCAGCGGCTGCCTGTGCTGCTCGCTGAGCGACGAGTTGGGTACCCAGCTCTCGCGTATCGGGCGCTGGCCGGAGCCGCCCGCCGCGTTGATCATCGAGACCAGTGGCGTGGCCCGCCCGCGCCGGATTGCCGACATGATTCGCGTGGCGCGACGCTTTCGCCTGGAGCGCATCGTCACTCTGGTCGACCTGGCGAGTCTCGCGCAGCGGCTGGACGACGGCCGCGTCGCCGCGCTGGTGGAAGAGCAGATCGCCAGCGCCGATACGCTCTCGGTCAACCGCGGCGACGATCTCGACAGCGAGGCACGGGATCGCCTGATGACCCGGCTTCAGACGCTCAACCTCGCGGCGACCGTTACCGGCGGCGCTTCCCGCACCGGCGCGCCAACGCGACCCGCGACAGCGCAACCGGTGACATTACGCCGCACGGATGAACGCGACCCGGACTGGCAGCGTTTTGCCATCGATCTCCCGCCTTCGATCACGCGCCGCTCGCTGGAAACCCTGCTGACCCGCCACGCCGGGGGGCTGGCGCGGGCCAAAGGATTCCTCAAGGCCGACGGGCGACACTACGTCTTCCAATGGAGCGGCGGTCGGGCCGAATGGACGCCCACCGCGCCGCGTCCGGGCACCGGCCAGCTGGTGGGCATCGGCTTCGTCGGCGAGCCCTTCGACGCGCTGATCGCGGCGCTCAAGGCGCTCGACTGATTTGCCGGCAGCAACGGCGATCTGGCCAGCCGAAGTTCGTCAACTGGCTCTATAGCAACCGCTTCGGGATTCTTTAGGGTGGGGTCACGGTACGCAATCACCATCGCCAACAATAACGAGAGGGTGTATTCCATGATGCGCTTCCCGACCCGTAAACCGAACGCCTTCCACCTGCCCAGCCTCGCTGCCAAGGCCATGGCCGGTACGCTGGTGGCGCTGTCGTTGTCGACCCTGTCGCTGACGGCCTTCGCCGCCGACCTGCCCGAGATCGAAAGCCGCGGCTACCTGAGCGTGGCGACGGAGGACAACTACGCGCCGTTCAACTTCATCGAGGACGGCAACGCCAAGGGCTTCAACACCGACATGCTCGAGGAGCTGCGCAACTACGCCGACTTCGAGGTCCGCCAGGACATCCTGCCCTGGACCGGCCTGCTGGCCGCCGTCTCTACCGGCCAGTACGACATGGCGCTGACCGGCGCGTCGGTCTCCGATGAGCGCCTGCGGGTGTTCAACTACACCGCGCCCTACGCCTCCGCCCAGCACTTTGCGATTACGCGTACCGGCGACGACAGTATCGAGAGCGTTGCCGATCTGAGCGGCAAGACGCTCGGCGTACAGGCAGGCAGCGTGCTGCTGTCGCGGTTGCCGGAACTGAAGAAGATGCTCGAGGACGACGGCGGCGAGCTGGGCGAGGTGGTGCAGTACGAATCCTACCCCGAAGCCTTCGCCGATCTGGCCAATGGCCGTCTCGACTTCGTCATCGATTCAGCCGTGCCGGTCAACACCCTGGTCGCCTCCAAGCCGGACGTCTTCGCCAAGGGCCCGGCGGTTTCCGGTGCCGGCTACGTCTCCTGGCCGATTCCGAAGAACAGCCCGGAACTGCTCGAGTACATGAACGGCTTCCTCGATCACATGCGCGAGACCGGACGCCTGGCCGAACTGCAGGAAAAATGGTTCGGCGAGAGCTTCCCCGACCTGCCCACCGAGCCGCTGACCAGCGTCGATCAGTTCCACGAACTGGCCGGCCTGGACGACTGATCCCGGCTGCCTGACCCGTCACATCGCATGACGCGCCACATCGGTAGCGGCGCCGCGGACTCCACGCGGCGCCATTCCCATTCTCAGGCTTTCGGGAGCCGCCCATGAACGCCAGTGCCTGGCAAATGCTGCAGGAAGGCGCCTGGACGACCGTCTGGATCTCCGGCGTATCGATCGCCCTGGGGGTGACGGCCGGCCTGATCCTGGCCCTGATCCGCATCGCCCGCATTCCTGTCGTCGACCAGATTCTGGTTCTTTACATCAGCCTCGCCCGCGCCACGCCGCTGGTCACCCTGGCGCTGTTCATCTTCCTCAGCGCGCCGACCTTTGGACTCAACCTCGACCGCAACGTCGCCGGCATTCTGGCGCTGACGCTCAATACCACGGCGTTCAACGCCGAGATCTGGCGCAGCGCCTTCCGCAACTTCTCCCGCGAACAGCGCGAAGCGGCCATGGCCGCCGGCATGACGCCCTGGATCACCTTCCGGCGCATCATGCTGCCGCAGATGATGATCACGAGCCTCCCCGGCCTGATCAACGAGATGTCGTTTCTGATCAAGGGCAGCCCGGCGATCGCGGTGATCGGCATCGTCGATCTGACCCGCGTCACCAACCGAATTTCGGCCGTGACCTACGAGCCCCTGCCGCCGATTCTGGTCGCCTGCGCGCTCTACATGGCGGCGATCGGCTGTCTGGTCTGGCTGCAGCGAATCGCCGAACGCCGCGCCAACCGGCTGGCCACGTGAGAAAAGGACGGTGAGGAAGCGTCATGAGTAACTGGGAAATTCTGTGGAGCGCCCGCGATCAGTTCTGGAGCGGCTTCCTGAGCACGATGGAGATCTTCGGCCTGTCGGTCAGCGCCGCGTTCGTGATCGGCTGCGGGATGCTCTATCTGCTGGAGGGCAGCCGGCCCCGCCTGACCGTGCCGCTGCGGGTATTCATCGACGGCATGCGGATGCTGCCGTTTCTGATTCTGGCCTATCTGCTCTACTACGGTCTGCCGGCCTTCGATGTCCGGCTCGACGCCTGGTGGTCCGGCGTTGGTGCGCTCGCGGTCTACCACGGCTGCTATTTCGCCGAGATATTCCGCGGTGCGCGGCTGACCTTTCCTCCCGGCCAGGTCGAGGCGGCCAAGGCGCACGGCTTCACCAAGGGCAAGATGTTCTTCCGCCTGATCCTGCCGCAGATCGTGATGCAGACCCGGCCGCTGCTGGGCAATCAGTTGATCTATGCGCTCAAGGATACCGCCTTCCTGGTGATCATTACCGTGCGCGAGCTGACCGCCGCCGCCAACAGCCTGTCGGGCACCTATTTCATTCCCACCGAAGCCTTCATCGTGGTCATCGGCTTCTACTGGGCGGTCAGCGTGGTCATGGAAATCATCATCAAGCAATGTGGCCGCTTCAGCGCCAAACGGGGATTCGACCATGTTTGAGAAAAACGCGTCCGAGAAAGCCATGCCTGAAACCGCCGCCTCCCGGACGACCGCACCCGAGCAGATCGCGGTGTCGATCCGCCATCTCTCGAAGAGCTTCGACGGCGTCGAGGTCCTGCGCGACGTGGACCTGGAGGTGCGCGAGGGCGACGTGGTGACGATCCTGGGCTCTTCCGGCTCCGGCAAATCGACACTGCTGCGTTGCATCAACTGGCTGGAACAGCCCGACCGCGGCAGCATCCATATCGGCGGCCAGCGCATCGGCGTCAACGATGCAGGTCGGCCGATGCCGGTGCGCGAGCTGGCCAGGGTGCGCGCTCGCACCGGCATGGTGTTTCAGAGCTTCAACCTGTGGCCGCACCTCAACGTGCTGCACAACGTCACCGAAGCGCCGATCCACGTGCTCGGCAAATCGAAGGCCGAGGCCGAAGCCCACGCGCGGGAGCTGCTGGAGAAGGTGGGCATGTCGCCCAAGGCCGATGCCTACCCCAATACGCTCTCCGGCGGCCAGAAGCAGCGCGTGGCGATCGCCCGGGCGCTGGCCATGCAACCGCAGGTGATGCTGTTCGACGAACCGACCTCGGCGCTGGACCCGGAGCTTGTCGGCGAGGTGCTGTCGGTGATCAAGGATCTCTCCGCCGAGGGCTACACCATGGTCATCGTCACCCACGAGATGGCCTTCGCCCGCGCCGTCTCCGACCAGGTGGTGTTTCTGGAGAAGGGGTTGATCATCGAAAAGGCCGATCCGGAGACCTTCTTCACCAACCCCAGCACCGAGCGGGTACGCAAGTTCCTGGAGCGTGACGAAAGTTGAGCCGATGCCCGTGAAAGCGACTCGACAGCCGATGGCGAAAGTGCCAACAATGCGCAGACGTCATCATCTCGAGGAGCTGTCATGTCGATAACGGTTACGGTGCTGGACGACTATCAGGGATGCTGTGCCTTTCTCGACGCGGCCCACGAACTCGACGGCAGCGACGTGCGCCTGGACATCGAGCATCAGCATCTCGATGAAGACGCCCTGCCCGCCCGGCTGGCGGATAGCGACGCGATCATCCTGATTCGCGAGCGCACGTCATTGGCCCGCGAGCTGCTGATGCAGCTGCCGAGGCTCAAGCTGGTGGTCCAGACCGGGCGCCTCTCCTCGGCCATCGATATCGACGCCTGCGAGGAGCTGGGCATCGCCGTGCGCGATGGCGGCGGCTCGCCGATCGCGCCGGCGGAGCTCACCTGGCTTCTGATCATGGCGGGCTGCCGGCGTCTGGGCGGTTATCTCGCACGCCAGGCCGAGGGCGACTGGCAGCGCACCAACGAACGTCTGGAAGCGGAGTCGCTGGGCCACGCCGTTCACGGACGCACGCTGGGGATCTGGGGGCTGGGCAAGATCGGCGGCCGGGTCGCTGGCTACGCCCAGGCGTTCGGCATGGAAGTCGTCGCGCACGGAAGAGAGGGCAGCGCCGGGCGTGCCTTCGAGCTGGGCATGGCGTTCGAGCCCGATCGTCACGCCTTTCTCGCCCGCTGCGATGTGGTCAGCCTGCATCTCAAGCTCAACCGCGATACCCGCGGCATGATCACCCCGGCGGATCTGGCGGCGATGCGCGCCGATGCCCTGCTGGTCAACACCAGCCGCGCCGAGTTGATCCGCCCCGGCGCCCTGCTCGACGCGCTGGATGCCGGCCGCCCCGGCGCGGCGGCGCTGGACGTGTTCGAGAACGAGCCCGAGGGCGCCAGCGCTTATCAGGCCCACCCTCGCGTACTGGCGACACCGCATATCGGCTTCGTCGAGAAGGACACCTACGAGCTCTACTTTTCCACCGCCTTCCGTCAGGTTCGGGAGTTTTTCACCGCCTAGAACGCAAAACGACAACCCCGGCCGAAGCCGGCGTTGTCGTAGACGTAGACATATACGTAGACGTCGCCAAGGCTGGCGTTATTGCCTTGGCGCTACTGCCGCCCGAACAGGTGCTTGCGCGCCTCGTCGGTCATTTCCACATTGTTCTGCGGGTTGATCTCCTCGGCCTTCTCGTAGGCGCGAATGACCGCTTCGCGCTCGCCGACCCGCTCGAACCAGCGCTGCAGGCTGGGATAATCCTCCAGATCCTGGCCCTGCTTCTCGTAGGGCTTGATCCACGGCCAGATCGCCATGTCGGCGATGGAGTAGTCGTCGCCGGCGACGAAGTCGTTGTCGTCGAGCTGCTTGTCGAGCACGCGGTAGAGCCGCGAGGTCTCGTTGATATAGCGCTCGATGGCGTAATCGATCTTCTTCGGCGCGTAGTTGCGGAAGTGGTGGTTCTGGCCCGCCATCGGCCCCAGCCCGCCCATCTGCCAGTAGAGCCACTGCAGCACCCGATAGCGCTGGCGCCCGCTCTTGGGCAGAAACTTGCCGCTCTTGTCGGCGAGATATTCGAGAATCGCACCGGACTCGAACAGCGACAGCGGCTGGCCGCCGTCGGCCGGGGCGCGATCGACGATCGCGGGAATGCGGTTGTTGGGGGCGATCTCGAGAAACTCGGGCGCGAACTGCTCGCCCTTGCCGATATTGACCGGATGAATCCGGTAGTCGAGCCCCGCTTCCTCGAGAAAAAGCGTGATCTTGTGACCGTTGGGGGTCGTCCAGTAGTAGAGATCGATCATCACAGGCTCCTGTCGTGACGACCGGCGGTAAGCCGGATGCTGTCAGGATAGGCCTTGCGCCGGGCGACGTCTCGCTCGACATCGCCCGACACTCGACAAAAGCGGCGCTCAGTCGGCGAACGCCCCTTCGATATCGACGATCCGTGTCGCCTCGCGGCCGACACCGCCGTGCAGATCCAGCATGCGCTGGAACCAGGCGTAGACCGGATCGGCATTGGAGATCAGATCGGCAGCGGAGGTGACCCGCGCCCACATGAACGCGCCCACGACCAGGTAATCGGAAGCCCCGGCCTCGTCGCCTTCCAGAAACGGCGACTCTTCCAGCCGTCCGCGCATCGGCTCCAGCGCCTTGTCGAGCATCGACAGCCCCTGGCTCGGCGAATGCATCTCCTCGAGCGTGCGGCCGAACGCCTTTTCCCGGGTCGTGCGGAAATACTCGCGGTCATCGGGATGCACGGCGTTGAAGACGTCCATCAGGATGGTGCGCATGATGCCCGGCGCCAGCGAACGCTCGGCGTAGAACTTGAAGAAGCGCGCCCGCGCCTCGGCCACGCCATCCCCCAGCAGCGGCTTGTCCGGATAGACGCGATCGAGATAGCGGAAGATCTCGTAGCTATCGACCACCGTCTCGTCGCCATCCACCAGTACCGGCACCTTGGACTGGTCGGAGAACGAGATCGCTTCCTTGTCGGTGAACTTCCACGGCACGAAGTCGCACGCCAGCCCCTTGTGGGCCAGCGCATACTTGACCCGCCAGCAGTAGGGAGAGAATCGCAGGCGCTCGTCACGCCCGCACAGATCGAACATCTTGCGGCTCATGTCACACTCCTCGTCGAATACGGTTGTCACTGTTGCGATTCAAGCAGCATGTCCAAGGGAAGGTAAGCCGTCAAACCCTGCATGTGCGCTTTTTCGATCCGCCTGGATTCGGCAAAAATCGAAAACTGTTGCCATACTGTTACCGATAGCAGTCATACCGTGAGCCTGCGAGTCATCTTTTCAGGCAGGAACGCGGATGGTTTACCACCCAGATCCGTCACGAAGGAGTAGATCATGGGACGCCGACTCAAGGATGACGAGTTGCACGGCAAGCAGGGAAAGCACGACGCGCCAGGCGGCGGCTGGCAGTCGGTTCAGGCCACCGAATCGCATTTTCTGCGTGAGAAGGTGCCGTTCAAGGGCAACGGCCTGATGTTCAAGATCAACCACCCCGATGGCGGCTTCGAATGCCCCAGCTGCGCCTGGCCCAACCCGGAAAGGCCGGGCCCGGCGGAGTTCTGCGAGAACGGTGCCAAGGCCGTCGCCTGGGAGGCGACGGCTGCCCGCACCACGCCGGAGTTCTTTGCCGGCCATACCGTTTCGGAGCTGCGCGACTGGTCGGATCACGCTCTCGAGAAGCAGGGCCGGCTGACGCACCCGATGCGCTACAACGCGACCACCGACAAATACGATCCCATCGACTGGGACACCGCCTTTCGCGAGATCGGCGAGCGCGTGAAATCCTGCGACCCGAAACGGGTCGAGCTCTACACCTCGGGACGCACCTCCAACGAAGCGGCGTTCCTCTGGCAGCTCTACGGTCGCATGCTCGGCACGCACAACTTCCCCGACTGCTCCAACATGTGCCACGAGACCACCACCGTGGCCCTGCCCCAGAGCATCGGCGTGGGCAAGGCGACCACGGTGCTGGAGGATTTCGAACACGCCGACTGCATCTTCCTGTTTGGCCAGAATGCCGGCACCAACAGCCCGCGAATGATGGGCCTGCTGCACGAGGCGCGTCTGCGCGGCGCCGAAGTCGTCACGTTCAACCCGCTGCGCGAACGGGCGCTGGTCAAGTTCGCCAATCCGCAGACACCTCGGGACATGATGACCAATCACGGCGTGCCGATCAGTTCCCAGTATCATCAGGTGCGCATCGGCGGCGACATCGCCGCGATCCAGGGCATGTGCAAGCATATCCTCGTCACCGACGACGAGGCTCGCGCCAACGGCGGCAAGCCAGTCATCGATCACGATTTCATCGCCATGCACACCGACGGCTTCGCGGCGTTCGCTGACCACTGCCGCGCCCTGCCGTGGGAGCGGATCGAGCGGCACAGCGGCCTTACCCGAGCCGCGATCGAAGAAGCCGCCAACGCCTGGATCAAGGCCGAACGCGTGATCTGCTGCTGGGGCATGGGCATCACCCAGCACATTCGTGGCGGCGATAATGTCCACCAGATCCTCAACCTGCTGCTGATGGGCGGGCACATCGGCCGTCGCGGTGCCGGCGCCTGCCCGGTTCGCGGCCACTCCAACGTGCAGGGCGACCGCACCGTGGGAATCTTTCACAAGTCCGGCGAGGCGTTCCTGTCGAAAATGGACGAGGTATTCGGCATCGAGTGCCTGCGCGACCATGGCCACGACGTGGCGCTGTGCTGCGAAGCGATACTGCGCGACGAGGTGGACGCCTTCCTTGGTCTGGGCGGCAACTTCTTCCGGGCCGTTTCCGACCAGGCGCGGGTCGCCGCCCATGTGGGCAACATTCCGCTCACCGTACAGATCGCGACCAAGCTCAACCGCAGCCACCTGATTCACGGCAAATCGGCCTATCTGCTGCCGCCACTGGCGCGTACCGAGAAGGACATCCAGGCCGGCGTCGAACAGACCATCACCATCGAGGATGGCATGTGCAACGTTCAGGGCTCCAAGGGCGCGCTGGAGCCGGCATCGGAGCATCTGCGTTCCGAAATCGCCATCGTCGCCGGTCTCGGCAAGGCGACGTTTTTGCCCAATCCCAAGGTCGACTGGGAGTGGCTCGCCGAGGACTACGACCGTATCCGCGACAAGATCGAGGCGACCCAGCCGGAGACGTTTCACGACTTCAACCGGCGGCTGGCCGAGACAGGCGTGTTCCATCTCGACATCGCCGCCCGCGACCGGATCTGGAATACCGATTCCGGCAAGGCCCACTTCCTGTTCCCGCAGGATCACCTGACCGAGGATGAATCCGAACCGGGCGACGCTCATTTTCAGTTGTTGTCGATTCGCGGACACGACCAGTTCAATACAACGGTCTACTCGTTTGATGACCGCTATCGCGACATCTACGGCACCCGCATGGTGCTGATGATGAACCCCGCCGACATCGAGAAGCACGGTTTCGAAGCCGGCAACCGGGTCACGCTGAAGACGGTCAGCGATGATGGTATCGAACGCCAGGTCTCGGGATTCAGGATCATCGCTTACGACCTGCCCGAAAACTGTCTCGGCGCCTACTATCCGGAGGTCAACGACCTGATCCCCCTGGCCAGCCGGGACCGGCAGAGCAATACCATCGCCGGCAAGTCGATCCCCGTGACGGTCGCGTTGATGACCACCGAAGAGGTGGAAGCCGAGACGGGCATGCTCGCCACCGGTTAACCCATGCTCCGCTTCGTTTTCTCTCCCTTCCGTATCGCTATCGCCGCTTGCCCCCGGGCAGGCGGCGATGTCCATTAGTCGCATCGCAACGCCGCCCGCCTCCCTGCTTCCGCCCTGCCGCCAAGCGTTTAAGTTCTTTGATTTCAGTGGTTTGAAAGACAACCCTGATCCTGCTCTTCAATTGGTAAAACCAATTAACCACGATTGGCAGTAACACTTTCTCTGGTTATCTTCCGAGTCAGTCGCCGCGGGCCGGATATCGGAGGAGGCCGATATCCCGTTGGACAGGCGATAGACAGGCGCCATCGCTACCCAGCGACGGCCACCCTGGCGACAACCGACGCTCATAATAACGACTCAGGGGCTTTCGATATGGATCAAACGCTGCTCTCGTTGCTTGCCTTCCTGCCACTGGTGCTGGCGGGCGTCTTGCTGATCGGCTTCCGCATGGCGGCGCGTACGGCGATGCCGATCGTGTTCGTCGTCGCGGTGCTGATCGCGCTGCTGGCCTGGGACATGACCGGCACCCGCGTGCTGGCTTCCACGCTGCAGGGGCTGATCATGACCGTCTCGCTGCTGTGGATCATCTTCGGCGCGATCCTGCTGCTCAACACGCTGAAGCACTCTGGCGGCATCATGGCGATCCGCAATGGCTTCTCCGGCATCAGCCCGGACCGCCGCGTCCAGGCGTTGATCGTCGCCTGGCTGTTCGGCTGCTTCATCGAGGGTGCCTCCGGCTTCGGCACACCCGCCGCCGTGGCCGCGCCGCTGATGGTGGCGCTGGGCTTCCCGGCGCTGGCCGCGGTGGTCGTCGGGATGATGCTGCAGTCGACTCCGGTCTCGTTCGGCGCCGTGGGCACCCCGATCGTGGTCGGGGTTACCGGCGGCGTGAACCAGGCAGGGATCACCGAGCAGCTCACCGCCAACGGCTCGACCTGGGAAACCTATTTCCGCCTGATCACTTCCGAAGTCGTCATCACCCACGGCATCATCGGTGTGTTCATGCCGCTGATCCTGGTCATCGTGATGGTGCGCTTCTTCGGCGAGAACCGTTCCTGGAGCGAAGGGCTGTCGATCACGCCGTTCGCGCTGTTCGTCGGCGTCAGCTTCGTGGTGCCCTCGATGCTGGTCGGCGTGTTCCTGGGGCCGGAATTCCCGTCGCTGCTGGGCGGTCTGATCGGGCTGGCGATCGTGGTACCGGCGGCGCGCAAGGGTTTCCTGCTGCCCAAGGACACCTGGGATTTTCCGGAACGTTCGAAATGGCCGGCAGAGTGGCTGGGCAAGATCGAGATCAAGGTCGACGACGTGGCCGGCCGCGCGCCGATGTCCACCCTGCGCGGCTGGATGCCCTATGTCATCGTCGCGATTCTGCTGGTCATCTCGCGCACCGTGCCCTCGGTCAAGGCGGCGCTGTCGTCGATCAGCACCGGCTGGAGCAACATTCTCGGCGAGGCGGGCGTCTCCGGTAGCGTCGAATGGCTCTATCTGCCCGGCGGCATCATTCTGATCGCGGTGATCTGCACGATCTTCCTGCATCGCATGCGCGCGCCGCAGGTGAAGGCGGCCTTCGCCGAGTCTTCGAAGACCATTTTCGGCGCCGGCTTCGTGCTGCTGTTCACGATTCCGATGGTACGAATCCTGATCAACTCCGGCGTCAACGAGTCAGACCTGGTCTCGATGCCGGTCGCCATGGCGCAACTGGTGGCCGACGGCGTGGGCCACATCTATCCGCTGTTCGCGCCGGCGGTCGGCGCGCTCGGCGCCTTCATTGCCGGCTCCAACACCGTTTCCAACCTGATGCTGTCGGCCTTCCAGTTCAACGTGGCCGAAGTGCTGGGCGTCTCCACCGCGATGATGGTTTCGCTCCAGGCCGTGGGCGCCGCCGCAGGCAACATGATCGCGATCCACAACGTGGTGGCGGCCTCGGCGACCGTCGGCCTGCTCGGCCGGGAAGGCACGACACTGCGCAAGACGATCCTGCCGACGCTCTACTATTGCCTGTTCGCGGGCATCATCGGCCTGCTGACGTTCTATGTCTTCGGCTTCACCGACCCGCTCATGGACGGATGACGAGCACGACGACAAGGAAGAAAAAGGAGGGGAAATCACATCGGCTTCGCCCTCCTTCACGACTCCCGGTCATGGCCGGGAGTCGCTTTATCGATACCGTTTTGGTCTGACCATTTTCCAACTCGTTGGTCTTTTGGCTAATAGCCGACGCCGACGACCTTCCACAGAATGTCCGCATCACTAATGTGGAAAACGCTTCCATAAAATCGCTTCCTGAACCGTACCTGACCGACCGACGCCAAGGAGATGCCATGGAACTGCTGTACGATGAGCGCATTGATGGCGAGATCGCCAGCGTCGACAAGCCGGCACTGATGGCGGCGATCCTGGCGGTCGCCCCCCAGCTGACGCTGCTCGATCGCGAAGAGGATCTGCGCCCGTTCGAGTGCGACGGGTTGTCGGCCTATCGCGTGCTGCCGATGCTGGTGGCCATGCCGACATCGCTGGCCGAGGTCGAGGGGTTGATGCGGGTCTGCTACGAGCACGCCGTACCCGTGGTGACACGTGGCGCCGGCACCGGCCTCTCCGGCGGTGCGTTGCCGTTGGAAAAAGGCGTGCTGCTGGTGATGTCGCGCTTCAACAAGATCCTGAGCGTCGATGCCGATGCCCGCATCGCCCGTGTCCAGCCCGGCGTGCGCAATCTGGCGATCAGCGAGGCGGCCGCACCCTACGGTCTATATTATGCCCCCGATCCCTCGTCGCAGATCGCCTGCTCGATCGGCGGTAACGTCGCCGAGAACGCCGGCGGCGTCCACTGCCTGAAATACGGCCTCACCGTCCACAACGTGCTGAGCGTGGATATCGTCACCATCGAAGGCGAGCGCATGACGCTGGGCGGTGAGTCGCTGGATACGCCGGGCTACGATCTGCTGGCGCTGTTCATGGGGTCGGAAGGCATGCTGGGCGTGATCACCGAAGTGACGGTACGGCTGCTGCCCAAGCCGGAAGTCGCCAAGGTGCTGATGGCCTGCTTCGACGACGTCGAACGGGCCGGCAAGGCGGTGGGCGATATCATCGCTGCCGGCTGCATCCCCGGTGGCCTCGAAATGATGGACAACCTGGCGATTCGCGCCGCGGAAGATTTCATTCATGCCGGCTATCCCGTCGAGGCCCAGGCGATCCTGCTATGCGAGCTCGATGGTGTCGAAGCCGACGTGCAGGCCGACTGCGACCGGGTTCGCGATCTGCTGGAAGCGGCTGGCGCCACCCAGATCCAGCTCGCCCGCGACGACGCCGAGCGCCAGCTGTTCTGGGCCGGGCGCAAGGCCGCCTTCCCTGCCGTGGGCCGGATGTCGCCGGACTACTACTGTATCGACGGCACGATCCCGCGGCGTGAACTGCCACGCGTGCTCAAAGGCATCAATGATCTCTCCGCCCACTACGGGCTGCGGGTGGCCAACGTCTTCCACGCCGGCGACGGCAACCTGCATCCGCTGATCCTGTTCGACGCCAACCAGCCGGGCGAGCTCGAGACCACCGAAACGCTCGGCGGCAAGATTCTCGAGCTGTGCGTCGAAGCGGGTGGCAGCATCACCGGCGAGCACGGCGTCGGTCGCGAGAAGCTCAACCAGATGTGTACCCAGTTCGCCGCCGACGAGATCACCTTGTTCCACGCGGTGAAGTCCGCCTTCGACGAGAAGCGGCTGCTCAACCCCGGCAAGAACATTCCGACGCTGGCCCGCTGTGCGGAGTTCGGCGCGATGCATGTCCACCACGGTGAGCTGCCGCACCCCGAGCTGCCCCGGTTCTAAGGAAACACTGAATAAATCGGCGAGCAGGATGAAGCGTAAGGCGCACGGAGCGCAGGAACCGGAGCCTATGGGGTATAGGTGAGGATTCCGACCGGGCTGGCGCTCCAGCACCGCGCAACGTAGCGATTCGCCTGCGCAGACATTTATGCAGTGTTTCCCTAACGGTCAAGGGCAAGGAGACATTTATGACCCACTTGCAGGATCAGCAGCCGGAATACACGCCGCCGGCCGAGCCAGGCGCCACGCCGGCGCCTGGCAATGACGATAGCGCAGCCCTGTGCGAGCAGGTTGCGCGCGCCCAGGCCGAGCGGTCCACGCTGCGCATCGTCGGCGGCGACACCAAGGCGTTCCATGGCCGCCGTGTCGACGCCACCCAGTCACTTTCCACCACCGGTCACCATGGCATCGTCCACTACGATCCAGTGGAGCTGGTCGTCACCGTACGCGCCGGCACGCGGCTGCGCGATCTCGAACGGGCGCTCGCCGACAACGGTCAGCGCCTCGCCTTCGAACCGCCCTACTTCGGCGACAACGCCACCGTAGGCGGCATGGTCGCCTCCGGGCTTTCCGGCCCCCGGCGCCCGTGGGTAGGCGCGGTGCGCGATTTCGTGCTCGGCGTTCGCGTCATTACCTTCGAAGGCAAGCTGCTGCGCTTCGGCGGCGAGGTGATGAAAAACGTCGCCGGCTACGATCTCTCCCGCTTGATGGTCGGTGCCCAGGGCACGCTCGGCGTGCTGACCGAGGTCTCGTTCAAGGTACTGCCGCTGCCTCAGGCAAGCGCCTGCCTGCGGCTCGAACTGCCACTGCCCGACGCGCTCGACCGGCTGGCGGCGTGGGGGCGCGAGCCGCTGCCGATCACCGGCGCCGCCCACGATGGCGAGGCGCTGCACGTACGCCTCGAAGGCGGCGAAGGCTCGGTGTCGGCCACGCGTCAGCGCCTCGGCGGCGAGTCGGACGCGCCCCTGTTCTGGTCGCAGTTGCGGGAGCTGCGCCTGCCCTTCTTCGACGGGGCTTTCGACGACGCGGCCGACAGGACCCTGTGGCGTCTGTCGTTGCCGGCGCTCGCCCGCACGCCGGCGCTCGATGGCGACTGGTTCATCGACTGGGGCGGTGCCCAGCGCTGGCTGCAAAGCCCGGCAGGAAACGCCGCGGAAGGGCAGGATCTGCATCATGATGTTGCCATCCGCGAAGCCGCCATCGCGGCCGGCGGTCACGCCACGCGCTTCACGCCGAACGGTGGCGAGGATTCACCCTTCACCCCGCTGCCGCCGGTACTGGCCAAATATCATCGCCAGCTCAAGCAGCGCCTCGATCCCCAGGCGATTTTCAATCCCGGTCGGCTCTATGCCGAGTGGTGAGGAGACCTTTATCCCATGCAGACCCATTTCTCCGAAACCGCACGCGCCAAGCCCCAGATTCTCGAGGCCGATCGCATTCTGCGCACCTGTGTGCATTGCGGCTTCTGCAACGCCACCTGCCCGACCTATCAGTTGCTGGGCGATGAGCGCGATGGCCCTCGCGGGCGCATCTATCTGATGAAGGAACTGCTGGAGAGCGACGAGGGCGACGAGCAGATCACCCAAGAGACCCAGCTGCATCTCGACCGCTGCCTGAGCTGCCGCAGCTGCGAAACGACCTGCCCTTCCGGCGTCGAATATCACAAGCTGCTGGATATCGGCCGCGCCGAAGTCGACCGCCGGGTCGGACGCCGGCCCAGCGAGCGCGCCATGCGTCTGGGGCTGCGCACGGCTCTGGTCGAGCCCGGACGCTTCAAGGCGTTGCTGGCCCTGGGTCAGACTTTTCGTCCACTGGTGCCGCACGACCTGCGCGACAAGATCCCCGCACGCGTGCCGCATCGCCAGCACCGCCCGGACCCCGCCCGACACACCCGCCAGATGCTGATTCTGGAAGGCTGTGTCCAGCCCGGGCTGGCGCCCAATACCAACGATGCCGCCGCCCGGGTGCTCGACCGGCTGGGGATTGGTACCAGATCGGCTCGGGAAGCGGGCTGTTGCGGCGCCATCGATTTTCATCTCAACGCCCAGCAGGCCGGCCGCGAGCGCATGCGCGCCAATATCGATGCCTGGTGGCCCCTGATCGAAGGCGTGGACGAAAGCGGGGGCGAGAGCGGGAAAGCCGGCGTGGAAGCGATCGTCCAGACCGCCAGCGGCTGCGGCGCCTTCGTCAAGGAGTATGGCGAGATGCTGGCAGACGATCCCGAGTATGCCGTCAAGGCCAAGCGCGTCAGCGAGCTGGCCAAGGATCTGGTCGAGATTCTGCGGGAGGAAGACCTCGAAGCGCTGGGCGCGGCTCATCCATCAGCGCGCCTGGCATTTCACTGCCCCTGCACGCTACAACATGCGCAGAAGCTGGGGGGCGCCGTCGAAAGCGTGCTCACACGGCTGGGATTCTCGCTCGCGCCGGTTCAGGACGCGCACCTCTGCTGCGGCTCCGCCGGCACCTACTCGATCACCCAACCGACGCTGGCCAAGCGCCTGCGCGACAACAAGATGGATGCACTGGAAGCCCAGTCGCCGGATACCATCGTTACCGCCAACATCGGCTGTCAGAGCCATCTCAACGGTGCCGGGCGTACGCCGGTACGCCACTGGATCGAGCTGGTGGACGAACTACTGGCAACCGCGGAAACCGACCAGAGCGCGATTCCCCCTCGGCAAGCTGGCGCGAGGAATTGAAGCGCCTCCCATCATGAACATGCATCATCTTCTTTTCGACAGGAGCACGACCATGCAGACCAAAGCCTCACTCGAACTCAACGACGTCAACGCCATTCTGGATGCCGCGCAGACCGAAGCCGAAGCGCAGGGCTGGGCGGTCACCATCGCCGTCGCCGATGATGGCGGCCACCTGCTCGGCCTGCGTCGGATGAACGGCGCCGCACCGTTCAGTGCCGGCGTCGCCACCGAGAAGGCGCGCAACGCGGCGATCGGCCGCAAGGAGACCCAGGTCTTCGAGGAGATGATCAACAATGGCCGCACCGCCTTCGTGACCGCGCCGATGACCGCGCTGCTCTCCGGCGGTGTCCCGGTCATCCACGACGGTCACGTGATCGGCAGTGTCGGCGTCTCCGGCGTCAAACCGGACCAGGACGTGCAAGTCGCGAAAGCCGGCGTGAAAGCCATCGGTTAACGCTTCCTGGGCGGGCCGCCCTTCCCCCGGTTCGCGGGCTTGCCGCCACGGCCCTTGCCCGCAGGCTTGGCGCCCGTCTTTCCCCTGGCGTCGGGCTTGCCGCCATTGGCCGCCCGCGCCTTGGATCGAGGTTTCCCGCCGGTACTGTTTTTCGGGCCGGTCTTCGGGCTGGAAGACGCCTTCCCGCCGGCTGCCTTCCTGCCGTTCGACGTCGACTTGCCCGCCGCCTTGCCCACCTTGGTCTTGGCGCCGGACCGGGTCGACGGCTGGCCTCTGCCGGCAGGCGTTCTTGCCTTGCCGGCGTTCGAGCGCGAGCGGGGCTTGGCGGCCGGCTTCTCCGACGCGCCGTCGGACTGCGCCGTCAGAGCGACGATGGTATCGATCTCTTTTGGCGTCAGGTCCCGCCAGTCACCCAGCGCCAAACCCTTGAGCGAGACGTTCATGATCCGGGTACGAATCAGTTGGGTGACGTCGTAGCCGAAGTATTCGCACATGCGCCGTATCTGGCGATTGAGCCCCTGCACCAGCGTGATGGTGAACACGAACGTCGATTCCCTGCGCACCTGGCAGCGCTTGGTCATCTGGCCAAGGATCGGCACGCCGTTCTGCATGCCTTCGACGAATTCGTCGGTGATCGGCTTGTCGACCGTCACCCGATACTCTTTTTCGTGGTGATTGTTGGCGCGCAGAATCTTGTTGACCAGATCGCCGTTGTTGGTCAGAAAGATCAGCCCCTGCGAATCCTTGTCGAGCCGGCCGATCGGGAAAATGCGCGCCCCGTGTTTCACGAACTCGACGATATTGTCCTTCTCGCTGGATTCGGTCGTGCTGACGATCCCCACCGGCTTGTTCAGCGCGATCAGGATCAGATCCTCCTCTTCCTGAGGCTCGATCTCCTGGCCGTTGACCTTGACCCGATCCCCCGCCACCACCTGATCCCCCGTGGTGGCCCGGCGGCCGTTGATCCACACGTTGCCCTGCTCCACGAAGCGATCGGCTTCGCGGCGAGAACACATCCCGCTTTCGCTGATGTACTTGTTGATGCGGGTAGATTTGCGTAACGACATAAAGGACCGTCTAGCCAAGGAAGAATGGGCCGGCATCTCGCCAGCGCTGCCGAGCGGTACCGGGCCGTGGAACCGGAAACGACGCATCCGGATAGTTTGACGCCTCTTCCCCGGAGTGGAAACCGGTCATTCCCGAAAGGCGACGGGCAGGCGAGGAAAGTCGAGCCGATAGCCAACCGAATCTTGCCCTCCTGTCTTCCTTACCCTGCCACGCCCAACCCTGCGGCTTCATGCCGATAAAGTTCTACCAGAGAGAATCTAGTAACCACTGGCAATATCCTTTAGTCGCAATTCGGCGTCTGGCAATTGACCCCGACGCACAGACGGCTTTAATTTCCTTCATCGAAACAGGTTCTACAAAAGAGAATAACGGAGACGCCATGAAATCGTTGTCCTTGAAACCAGCCGCGCTCTGTGTCGCGCTCACGCTGGCGGCACTGCCTCTGGTGACGCAAGCGGCCGGCCCGAGCGGCAAGATCGACTGTATCGCCCCCGCCAACCCCGGCGGCGGCTGGGATTTCACCTGCCGCAGCGTGGGCCAGGTACTGAGTGAAATCGCTGCCATCGATGGCAGCGTCCAGACCACCAACATGCCGGGCGCCAGCGGTGGCGTCGCGTTCTCCCACGTCGTCACCAAGCGGGCCGGTCAGAATGACGTCATCGTCTCGGCGTCGACATCGACCACCACTCGCCTGGCCCAGCATCAGTTTCCCGGCCTGAACGCCGACATGGTCAACTGGGCGGGCACGGTCGGTGCCGACTACGGCGTGATCGCAGTGAGCAAGGACTCGCCCTATCAGAGCCTCGAGGAACTCCTCGACGCAATGGAGGAAAACCCCTCCAGCGTGAGTTTCGCCGGCGGCAGTGCCAGTGGCGGCTGGGATCATCTCAAGGTGCTGATGATGGCGCGGGCCGACGGCATCAAGGCGCTGAACAAGATCAAGTACCTGCCGTTCGACGGCGGTGGCGAGGCGATGACCCAGGTCGTCGGCGGTCATATCGACGCCTTCTCCGGCGACGCCTCCGAGACGCTGGGCTTCGTCGAATCCGGTGATCTCCGTATTCTCGCCGTTCTTGCCGACGGGCGACTGCCCGGCGCGCTCAGCGACTTCCCCACCGCCAAGGAGCAGGGCGTGGATGTCGAAGGCATCAACTGGCGCGGTTTCTACCTACCGCCGAAGCTCTCCGACGAGGACGTGGCCTGGTGGGAAGACGCGCTGCACCAGGTTTACGAAAGCCAGGAGTGGAAGGACGTCATGCAGCAGAACGGGCTGATCCCGTTCGATCGCAGCGGAGCAGAATTCAAGGCGTACGTGGAGCAGCAGATCGCCGATATCGAGGATATCTCCAAGGAAGTGGGCCTGATCCAGTAGGCTTGTTGGCCGCCAAGAAAGACAACCGCGCCGGACGACTCGCTCAAGAGCCGCCCGGCGCGTTCGTTCCGTTTTGACGATCGTTCCGTTTTGACGATCGTTCCGATTTGGCGACTGGACTCGATGACTCCAGGCGGCGGTGTCAGGCAGTGCGCAGCGAACGCGGCCACTGCCGCTCGAGGCGCGGCGCGTACTGCGTCAGCAGAGGCACGTGACGATCCTTCGCCGCCTGGTTGAATCTCTCGCTGGGCCCGGACAGCGCCAGCGCCCCCATCAACTCGCCCTCGCCGTTGTAGATGCCGATGGCCGCCGCCGACAGGCCGGCCTGTCGCTCTCCGCTCGATACCGCTACCTGGCCTCGAGGCGTCTCGTAATTGAGCACCCGGCCAGCCGCGCCGCGTCCCAGAGGCAGCCTGACGCCCTCTTCCAGGTGATGGCGCACTTCCAGCCGCCCGTTCTCGCGCAGACGGCAGATCCGGTGGTCACCGTCGCGCACATAGAAGGAGGCGGTCTCCTCGCTGGCATCGCGCAGCGACTCCAGGATCGGCCTTACCAGATTCTCGAGTTGCGGCCCCTCGCCCGCCAGCGGCGCCAGGCGCGACACCGCCGGCCCGATCCGATAGATACCCCGCTCGTCACGGGTGACATATCCGAAGTGTTCCAGCGAGGCCATCAGCCGCAGGATGGTGCTCTTGTAGAACCCTGTCGCATTGGCCAGTTCGGTCAACGAAAACTCGCGCCGCTCCTGGGAGAACGCTTCGAGTAGGGTCAGCGCTCGCTCGACGGCTTCGACACGCCGCTGGGCCATAGGACGCTCCTTGGTTTCTGGTGATCGTAGTTTGGATTACTGGATAGCCTGGATTACTGGACAGTCTGGATTACTGGACAGTCTGGATTACTGGCTAGTTTGGATTACTGGTGCAGCTTGGACTAATGGCGAATGTTGCGACAGGCAAAACGGTATTGCAACTCACCCCGGCGAACAATATTCTCTCTAAAAGAATAGGTTTCATCAGGAGGAATGATGTCGTCGCCATTGACCGGTTACCGGGTACTCGATCTGACCAATGTGCTGGCCGGGCCGTTCTGCTGCCACCAGCTTGCCCATCTCGGCGCCGAGGTGATCAAGGTCGAACGCCCCCAGGGAGGCGATCTCGCTCGCCAGCTCGGCGCGGACCCTGACCTGAACCGCGAGCTGATGGGCGTTTCCTTTCTCGCCCAGAATGCCGGCAAGCGCTCGGTGGCGCTGGATCTCAAGCAGCCGGACGACCGCGATGCCTTTCTCGAACTGGTCGCGACCGCCGATGTCGTGGTGGAGAACTTCCGCCCCGGCGTCATGGAGCGCCTCGGGCTCGGTTTCGAGACGTTGCGCCAGGCCAATCCCGAGCTGGTCTACTGCGCGATTTCCGGCTTCGGCCAGGACGGCCCGCTGGCGAACTATCCGGCCTACGACCAGATCATCCAGGGCATGGCTGGCGTGATGAGCATCACCGGCGCGCCGGAAAACGCGCCCTATCGGGTCGGCTATCCGCTGGCCGACACCGTCGGCGGCCTGACCGCGGCGATGGCGATCAACGCGGCTCTGGCCGAACGGCCGCGCAAGGCGCATTTCGTCGACATCTCGATGCTCGAATCCGTGCTCGCCACCATGGGCTGGGCGGTATCCAACCTGCTCGTCGCCGGCAAGCCGCCGCAGCCGCTGGGCAACGACAACGTCACCGCCAGCCCGTCCGGCACCTTCGCGACCGCCGATGGCCTGATCAACATCGCCGCCAACAAGCAGGAGCAGTTCGAGGCGATCTGCCACCTGCTCGAGCATCCGGAATGGCTGGCCGACGCCCGCTTCGCCCAGCGCCAGGCGCGGCTGGACAATCGCCGGGCACTGAGCGACTGCATCGAAGCGGTATTGAAGCGGGAAACGACCGAATACTGGTGGCCAAGGCTGGTCGACGCCGGCATTCCGGCCGGCCCTGTCTACAGCGTCGCCGAAGCGCTGGCACACCCGCAGGTTCGCGATCGAGGGCTGATCGAGCGTTTCGAGACCTCCCCGATCGGCCGGCCGCTGGAAGTGGTCAGCGGCGGCTATCGCTTCGACGGCCAGGCGCCCCGCGTCGCGTCCCCCCCACCGCGCCTGGGTCAGGACAACGCCACCTTGCTACCGGCGCACGCCGCCAACGACGAATAACGGAGAACCCCATGACCGACACTCGCTCGCCCGACTACCAGGCCCAGCAGTGGTGGAAGACCGACATCATCGACATGCGCCCCGGCGAGATCCGCTATCGCGGCTATCCCATCGAGGAGCTGATCGGCAACGTCGGGTTCGCCGACATGGTGTGGCTGATGACCCGTGGCGAACTGCCCACCCGGCCACAATCCACCCTGCTGGAAGCGGCACTGATGAGTGCCGTCGACCACGGCCCCCAGGCACCGAGCATCGCCATCGCGCGGATGGCGGTGACCTGCGGCAGCAGCCTCAACAACGCCATGGCCTCCGCCGTCAACGTGCTCGATGACGTTCACGGCGGCGCCGGCGAGCAGGCCGTCGAGCTGTACCGTTCGATTCAGGAACGCCAGGCCGGCGGAGCGGAACTGGCAACCGCCGTTCAGGAAGGCATCGCCGAATGGCAGCGCAGCCGGACGAAGATCATCCCCGGCTTCGGCCATCGCTTCCATCCCGTCGATCCTCGCGGACCGCGACTGCTGCAGCTGGTGGAAGAAGCCGCCGGGCGCGGCGAGGTTGAAGGCGGCTTCGTCGCCATCGCCCGCGAGGTCGAACGTCAGCTGATCGCCATGAAAGGCAAGCCGATCCCGCTCAACATCGATGGCGCCACCGCCGTGATCTACGCCGAACTGGGCTTCCCCGCCCCGCTGGCACGCGGCCTGTTTTGTCTTTCGCGCTCGGTGGGCATTCTCGCCCACGCCTGGGAACAGCAGTGCCAGGGCGGACGCAACAAAGGACCGATGCCCAAGGGCTGGCTATGGCCCTACGGCGGCCCGGCCAAGCGCCCGGTGCCGAAAAGGGGACGGCCCTGAAATCGCACCATTTTTCTGCACAAGTTCGAAGCAGCACTCCGTGACCAGCATACAAAATCAGAGAGGCACTCATGAACGCCAAGCTCACTCTACGTTCCTTTATGGCCGCTGCCGTTGCCGTCAGTCTGTCTACTGCGATTGCGCATGCGGACGATCTCGTCGTCAGCGCCACTTCGCAAACGTCCGACGATTACGCCCTGGCAGTCGCCTGGTCGAATACATTGGCCAAGCAGAGCGATGACAACCGCCTGACCGTCGTCGACAACGGCAGCGTCAATGGCCTGCGACAACTGGCGGCTGGCAGGCTGGACATCGCCGTCATCGGCGCCCCCCACTATCTGGACGCCGTCAACAAACGTGGAAACTTCAGCGAAGATCCCGATCGGCTGACCGAGGCCTATGCCAACCTGAAGAGCCTGTTCGCCATCAGCACGAGCGCCGGCCAGTATGTCGTGCGGGAGGATAGCGGTATTGAGTCCTTCGCCGATCTCGAGGGGCACAGCCTCGCCATCGGCCGCCCTGGCGGTAATGCCGGTCGTGTCAGCAGCGCCTTCCTCGAAGCGTATGATCTGCGCCCCGGAGAAGATGTCGATACGCAGTACATCGACTACACCGACGCCTTCAATCAAATGTCGAATGGTCGTCTGGACGGCACTTTCGTCTGGGGCGGACTGCCGCAAGCGGCCATCGACAATGCCTCCCGCACCATGAAACTGCGTTTCATCTCACCAGATGACGCCCATATGGAGGCGTTTCGGGAACATATTACGGCGGGGGAGCATTATCGTCTGAAAGCGATTTCACAACAGGACATCACCGAGGCCTACGAAAATCGTGTCTCTTCGGGCGACACGAACAACTTCTGGAGCTTCCCCTACATGTTCGTCGTCAGCGGCGATATGGACGACGACACTGCCTACGATCTGACGAAAACGCTATGGGAAAACCTGGACGCCATCAAGCAGACCAGCGCCGCCCTCAACTTGCTGCGACTTGACGAGGCGACGATGGGCCTGACTGCCGATCTGCATCCCGGCGCGGCACGTTATTTCCGAGAAATCGGATTGATCGAATAACGTTCACGGGAAAGCAAGATGTCACAAATAACGTCATCCGCACCGGGGCGGCCTCTCGAGAAGTTCGGCCTGGCCGCGTGCGCCGGGCTCACGCTGTTCATCATCTGGACGACGCTCGGCGTACGCTATCCGGCCCAGATCATGTATGGCATCGCCTTGCTGTTGGGCTTGATCGCGACTTTCGCGCTGAAGCCTGGCCCGCTGGCCAAGCGTGCTCCCGTATTGGACCAAGGTCTCAGTGCCGTATTGATACTGCTGGCGCTTGCCACCAGCGGATACTACCTCGTCGAGTACGATGCCATTGCCGCTTACCGCGAAGGGCTCCCCAACCAGTGGGACATGCTCTGCTATGGCGTCGGTACGCTTTTGGTACTGGAAGCGGCAAGGCGAGTCGAAGGCTGGACACTAGTCGCGATCACTGGTGGCGCCCTTGTCTATCTCGTGTGGGGACACTACCTGCCGGGGGCTATCGGCCATCGCAAACTGTGGTTCGACCAGGTTCTCGAGGTCAGCTACAGCTATCAAGGTATCTATGGCATCGCCCTCGGCGCGGTAGTGGATGTCGTACTCATGTTCGTCATTCTCGGCGCGGCATTGCGCCATACCGGCGCCGGAGATTTCTTCAACTTCCTGGCGCTACGCCTCGCCAAGGGTCGGCGTTCCGGTGCCGCACAAGCAGCCATCATTGGGTCGGCGTTGTTCGGCTCGGTCAATGGTTCGGCACCGGCCAATGTCATGTCGACCGGGGTGCTGACCATTCCGATGATGAAGCGTGCCGGCTATCAGCCGCGGTTCGCGGGTGCAGTCGAGGCCGTCGCTTCCTGCTCGGGCCAGTTGATGCCGCCCATCAGGGCGTCGGTGCTTTCATAATGGCTGAGGTCACGGGCATTCCCTACCCCACCATCGTGCTGGCGGCGGTCATTCCTGCATTTCTCTATCTGCTCGCGCTGTCGGCCGCCGTGGCCTTCGAGGCCGGCCGGCTGAACCTGGCTCCCGAAGACACCGGGAATGAACCGTTCGATACGCGACGGCGTTCCCAGGGCTTCGTGCTCGTTGCAGGCTTCGCGACATTGATCGGGCTGCTGCTGGCGGGCTACTCACCGACCTGGTGCGGTATGTCGGCTGCAGTCGTCGTGATGATCGTCGCCATGCTGCTGCCCGGTACGCGTCTGGACGTCCGAGGCTGGACTTCCGTCATCATCGATGGGGGCCGCGACGGGCTTGCCGTGCTTATCTCCTGCGCCGCCATCGGTATCGTCATCGGTGCCGTCAATGTCACCGGCCTCGGTGTCACGCTGAACCAGGCCATCGTCAGCCTTGGTGAAGGCAATCTACTGCTGGCGCTCATTCTGGCCGCTTTCTGCTCCATTCTGCTGGGCATGGGACTACCGACGGCAGCCTCTTACCTCATGGTGATCTTCGTTGCCGGACCGGCGATCCTCGACCTAGGTGTCGACAAGCTCCAGACACACCTCTTCGTGTTCTATTACGCCGTGCTCTCGGCGATCACTCCGCCGGTGGCGCTTGCGGTTTTCGCCGCCGCCGCCATTACCGGTGCTCCCACGCTCAGTATTGCCATGAGTGCCCTGCGTCTTTCCCTGGTCGCCTTCCTGCTGCCGTTTGCCTGGGTCTATCATCCCGAGATTAATCTGGAAGCCGTGAGCTGGGCGACGCTACCGGCACTGCTGGCAACGGTCCTCATGATGATACTAGCCACCATTGGCATCAGCGCTGCCAACGTGGGTCACTATCGGCGGTCATTGAATCCCGTTGAGCGTTTGATCATGGCGATGGCCGGTATCGTCGCCCTCACCCAAGGGCTACTGCTATCGGTAGTCGCATCGCTGGTCATCGTTGCCCTGATGCTCCATGCCCGCGGCGGCTTTCATTCATTGTCCTCCAGGAAATCTGTTTCATGAGCCTTTATCCGCCGCCCGAGACGCGATGGTGCGATGTCTACACATCCATTCCCGAGCACTTGAAGCGATACGATGCGCCATCCGAGTGGATCTCCGCCAACAAGCCGGGGCAATCGATTCCCAGTTTTCTGGAGGGACCTGTCTTCGACGATGCCGGCAACCTGTTCGTCACCGATATCCCACACGGTCGTATATTCAGGATCGACGGACGAGGCGAGTGGAAAGTCGTCGCCGATTACGATGGCTGGCCTAATGGCATGCGTTTCGGCCCCGATGGCCAACTATGGATTGCTGACTACCGACACGGATTGATGACGCTCGCCCCTTCTGGTGGCGAACCACAACCCTTCCTCACCCACGTGGGTAGCGAGCGGTTCAAAGGTATCAATGATCTGTTCTTCGATAGCCGTGGCCAACTCTACTTCACCGACCAGGGTCAGACCGGCCTGCAGGATCCCTCGGGGCGCGTCTATCGCTACGAACCGGCAACACAGCGCCTGGAGCGCTTGATCGACAACGGTATTAGTCCCAATGGGCTCGTCACGGATCTGGAAGAGAAAGCCCTTTTCGTCGCTATGACCCGAGGCAATGGGGTGTGGCGAGTACCACTGAAAGACAAAGGTCCAGCCGGAAAGGTAGGAATGTTCGTTCAGCTCGCCGGCGGCGTGTCCGGTGCCGATGGCCTGGCGCTGGACGAGGCCGGCAACCTGTTCGTCTGTGATGCGGGCAACGGCTGCGTTTGGGTTTTCGATCAGCACGGAGTTCCCCTCTGGCGACTCCGATCGCCGACAGCAGGCCGCACTCTGACCAATCTGGCCTTCGGCGGCCCGGACCGCAAACGTCTCTACATGACCGAATCAGCGACGGGGTCCATTCTTACGATCGACATGGAAATCCCCGGGCGAGCGCTGACGTACTCGTCTTTTTAAACCTCGTGGAACTCGCGCCCGGCCCTGGTCTCTGCAATGACTCCCGTGCGAATCACGAAGTCGCCGAAGGGCTCTCCAGGTTCACGCTCGGCGGCGTAGCGCTGGATCAGCGGTGTCAGCGCCTCGAGGATGGTCGCTTCATTGATGTTCTCGCGGTAGAGCTTGTTCAGCCGTTGGCCGCTGAAGCCGCCGCCGAGGTAGAGGTTGTAGTGCCCCGGCGCCTTGCCGACGAAGCCGATCTCGGCGAGATACGGTCGCGCGCAGCCGTTGGGGCAGCCGGTCATCCGCACGATGATGGCATCGTCGGCGAGCCCGGCTTCGCGCATCACGGCTTCGAGCTTGTCGATCAGCGATGGTAGGTAACGCTCGCTTTCCGCCATTGCCAGTCCGCAGGTCGGGAATGCCACGCAGGCCATGGCGTTGCGTCGTAGCGGCGAGGTCTCCGAGACTAGCCGATGACGATCCAGCAGTGCATTGATGGCTTCGCGGCGGGACTCGTCGACCTGGGTGATGATCACGTTCTGATTGGTGGTGAGCACAAGATCGCCGTCATGCTGCTCGGCGATCTCCCGCAGGCCGGTGCGCAGCTGCGGGCCATCCGGGAAGTCGGCGAGGCGCCCGTTCTGGACGAACAGGCCATAGTGCCAGCGGCCGTCGTCCCCTTGCACCCAGCCCAGCCGATCGCCGTTGCTTTCGAAGTGGTACTCGCGCGCCGGCGCCAGTGGTTCGCCCAGGTGCTGCTCCACATCCAACTTGAACGCGTCGAGTCCCATCTCCTCGACGGTATATTTCAATCGTGCCTGCTTGCGGTCGCGGCGATTGCCGTTATCGCGCTGCACCAGCATGATCGCTTCCGCCACGGCCGGCACCGCTTCCGGCGTGCAGTAGCCGATGGGATCGGAAAGCCGCGGGAAGGTCGTCGGCTCGCCATGGGTCATGCCCATGCCGCCGCCGATACAGACGGTAAAGCCGTGAAGCTCTCCGTCGACCACGTCGGCAATGAAGCCGACGTCGTGGGCGAACAGATCGACATCGTTTTCCGGCGGGATCGCCAGCGCCACCTTGAACTTGCGCGGCAGGTAATGGCGGGTATAGAGCGGCTCCTTGGGATCGAGCGGCTGCGAATCGCCCTCTGCCGCCGTATCCGTGCGCTCCTCGGCGCCCCCGGCCACGCGCTCCTCGCCCAGAAAGATCTCGTGATAGGCCCGGGTGCGAGGCAACAGGCGAGTGCTGATCTCGTGACTCAGCTCGTAGACCCGGCGGTGCACCGCCGAGCGGTGCGGGTTGGCGGTACAGATCACGTTGCGATTGACGTCGCCGCAGGCGGCGATGGTATCCACCATCGCCTGATGGATCGTCTGCAGGTGCGGACGCAGGTTCTCCTTGAGCACGCCGTGGTACTGGAACGTCTGGCGGGTCGTGATCCGCAGCGTGCCGTTGGCGTAGCGTGAAGCGACGTCGTCGAGGGTCCTCCACTGTGCGGGCGTCACCAGCCCGCCGGGCAGGCGCAACCGCACCATGAAGCTGTAGAGCGGTTCGAGCTTCTGATGCCGACGCTCGTCGCGCAGGTCGCGGTCGTCCTGCTGGTAGAAGCCGTGGAACTTGGTCAGTTGGGTATCGCTCTCGGCGACGGCGCCAGTGGCGCGATCCGCCATCCCTTCCTCGAGCGAGCCCCGCAGGTAATCGCTTTCCACCTTGAGTCGCTCGTTGGGATGCAGTTCGTCCCAGGATACGTCACGTAGTTTGGCGATGATGTCCATGTCAGCCTCCTCTACTGGAGCTAGATGTCGTATCTATTTGATCGTCGTACCGCAATCGCAGAAAACTGATCGAACGAAGGCCAGACTAGGCAAAAATCGGCGCTCACACGGAGTTAACGTGGTCGTTAATGAGCATTGAGCGCCGATTTTTAACGACGTATGGGCAAGTGCAGGCAGTTTTCTAATAGATGTCGCGCTGATAACGCTTCTCCTGCTGCATCTGACGCAGATAATCATCGGCGCCGGCTTCGCCGTGCCCGCCCTGCTCGCGGATGACGTCGCGCAGTGCCTGATGCACGTCCGGCGCCATGAATTCGGCATCGCCACAGACGTAGACATACGCGCCCGCCTCCAGCCAGGCATAGAGCGTTTCCGCCTGCTCGCGCAGCCGGTCCTGAACGTAGATCTTCTCGGGCTGATCGCGGGAGAAGGCGACATCGAGGCGCGTGAGCAGCCCGTGCTGGCGCCATTTGAGCCACTCCGCCTGATACAGGAAATCGCTGCGGAAATGACGGTCGCCGAAGAACAGCCAGTTGTCGCCGCTGGCGCCACGCTCCTCTCGCTCCTGCAGGAAGGCGCGAAACGGGGCGACGCCCGTGCCAGGGCCGATCATGATCAGCGGCGCGTCGTCATCGTCGGGCAGCTTGAACTGCTTGTTGCGGTCGATGTAGATCGGCACGCGGTCGCCGGGCTCGATTCGGTCCGCCAGGTAACTCGTGGTCACGCCGTTGCGGGAACGCCCGTGAGTCGCGTAGCGCACCACGGCAACGGTGAGATGCACTTCGTCCGGAACCGCGGCCTGGCTCGAGGCGATGGAGTAGAGTCGCGGCGGCAACTTGCGCAGCGCCGCCGAAAACTGGGCAGCGTCGATCCCGTCGACCGGGAACTGTTCGATCACGTCGATGATATGGCGCCCCTGCAGCCAGTCGCGCAACTCGTCGCGGGCGTCTTCCCCCAGCAGCCGGCGCAGTTCCGGCGCTTGCGACCATTCCGCCCACTGCTGCAGGAACGGCCGCGTCAGCGTCGTCACCTCGAAGTCCGTCAGCAGCGCGTCGCGCAGCACGCGCCCTTCCTCCAGCGGCGACTCGGCGTCGAACTTGAGCATCTCGATCAGCTCGTCGACGTGGGCGGGATCGTTCTGCGGCACCACGCCAACGGCATCGCCCGGCAGGTATTCAAGCCCGGAGTCTTCCAGCGACAGCTCGAGATGCAGCGTCTGCTTGTCAGAACCGCGGCCGTTGAGCGGCTGGCTGGTCAGCACCTCGGCCATGAACGGATGCTTCTTGGAGTAGCGCGGCTGGGCGCTCTGCGACACGTCGCCGCCAACGGCCTGGGCCGGTGGCGGCGTGGCGAGATCGCCGGCCAGCGACTCGAGCACCTGGTCGATCCAGGCCTCGGCCTTCTCTTCGTAGTCCACGTCGCAATCCGTCCGCTCGAGGATCGCCTCGCCCCCGAGTTCGGCAAGCCGGGCGTCGAACTCCTTGCCGGTCTGGCAAAAGTGCTCGTAGCTGGCGTCGCCCAGGCCCAGCACGGCGAAACGCAGCCCCGCCAGTTTCGGCGCCTTACGGCCCATCATCAGCTCGTGGAATTCGAGTGCCGGATCGGGCGGGTCGCCGTCCCCCTGGGTGCTGACGACAACCAGCAGCCGCTCGGTCGCCTTCAAGGTCTTCTTGCCAGCGTCCGCCATGCTCACCAGCGTGACGTCGAACCCCTGAGCGCGAGCGCGCTCGGCGGCCAGCTCGGCCACCCCTTCGGCATTGCCGGTCTGGCTGCCGTAGAGCACGGTCAACGCCGCGGAAGGCGTTGGCACCGCCTGCGCATCACCGCCCTGGGGCGCCCCTGCGGACTGGGCGTTGAGGCCGGCCAGATATCCGCTCAGCCACTGCCGCTGGGCGGCATCCAGATCCGCCAGCGCCTGCTGCACGCGCCTAGCCTGATCGGCACTCAAGGGACTATTGGTGTCGGTCAGCGAGTTGGGAGCCATCCATGACCTCTCGGCATATCCGGTAACCGATAAACCGGTAATTGAACGAAATGGCGCGAAACGCGCTCTCGAAATCGATTGACTAAAGCCTAGTCGGTTAATTGTTGAATGTTGGGGCAGGTGAAAGAATCAAAAAGTTCGATCGGCGCTGTCCTTATTCGATCGAGTACTCAGGGCTTTGCGTATCAAATCCGAAATCGCATACTCGAGCTTTCCCCCGACAGCGGAGGCAGCCATGACCTATCGACTCTTCATCGCCAACAAGAACTACTCTTCCTGGTCGATGCGGCCCTGGGTGCTGCTGCGCGCGCTGGAAATCCTGTTCGAGGAGGTACTGACGCCGTTCGAAGGTGCCGGCCAGCAGCAGGCATTCACGCACTTCTCGCCCACCGCCAAGGTCCCTTGCCTGCACGATGGCGATCAGGTGGTGTGGGATTCGCTGGCGATTCTGGAATACGCCGCCGAAGATCATCCGGCTGTCTGGCCTGCCGATCGTGCCGCCCGCAGTTGGGCACGCTGCGCCAGCGCCGAAATGCATTCCGGATTTGCCGCGCTGCGCGACGAGTGTTCGATGAACTGCTCGCTGACCATCGATCTGGATACCCCGAGCGAGTCGCTAGAGAAGGACCTGATTCGACTCGACGCCCTGTGGCAGGAAGGGCTGGAGACTTTCGGCGGCCCCTGGCTCGCCGGCGACGCCTTCACCGCGGTGGATGCCATGTTCGCCCCGGTCGCGGTACGCCTGCGCGGCTACGGCATCGAACTCGGCATGGCCGCCATGGCCTACGCCGACCGTTTGCTCGCGCATCCGGCGGTCGCCGAATGGATCGAACAGGGCATCGCCGAGCCGTGGATCGACGAGCCTCACGAGGCCGACTGCATTCGTGACCGGCGCGTGCTTGCCGATCGCCGTCAGCCAGCCTGAAGCCGCCGCTTCGACCGCTGTATTCGCCACATGGTGATCAGGTTGGTGCCCAGCGCCAGCAATTCGGCGATGGCGCCACCGATCGAGCCGATGATCAGCGCATTCGCGAGCCAGCATAACGCGGCACCCGCCAGCAGCGAGCGCATGGGCAGGCCGCGCAGCAGAAACATCGCCAGGGTGCCAAAGATGGCGGCGAGCAGCGGGAAAATGTCGTACCAGGAGTGCCAGGTCGCCACGGCGACCGCCACCGTTGCGATCAGCACCAGCCACATGATTCCCTGGCGACGCGGGAAGCGCCGTGCCAGCCAGATCCTGACGACCACCAGACCCGACATGCCGGCGGCGACTGCCTCGCCGAACAGCAGAAAATGCACGGCGAAGGCGACGTTGGCGAAGATGAGGTAAAGCAGCAGCCGGTCGTCCTGACGGCTGGCGAAAGCCGCGATGATGAAGCCGAGGGCGACGAACCCGCCCAGTTGGGCGGCGATCCAGATTGGGTTGTAGGCGTCCATGCGGCTCCCAATGTCTGAGCAGGATTGGCTTGAAAGCCCTCAGCCTAGACGGTTCGGACCATGAGCGATGCATTTGCCGGAATTTCAAAACCGCTATCGCCATGAGCCCAATGTCGTAAAAGCAACCGCTAAGCCCACTCGGCGCCAAAACGGACGCTTGCGAACGTCGAGATCAAGCTCGAGCGGCCGATGACGCTGTGCCGGGCGCCAGAACACACCAGTGGCGAAAATCGGGAGTGATGTAGTCACATCGAAGGTTGTCGATGGTCCCGAGAAGAAGTTTCAAGAAACTCGGGGCCATCGACATCACTCCTGGCAGCACTTCACCAGTTCGTCGACCACGTATCTGACCTTGGGGCGCAGATGCGAAACCCTGGGCCAAACCGCATGCACGTCGACCGGCTCCGGCTCGAAGTCCTGTAACACTTCGACCAATCGCCCGGCATCGATATCGTTCTTCATCAGGCTGCGAGGCATCTGGCACAGCCCTATCCCGGCAACCGCACCGGTGATCATGACCTCGCCGTCGCCAATCCGATGCGCCAGAGGAGGCGCGTATCGCACCGTTTCCCCCTCGCGTCTGATTCGCCAACTCAGCGGTTGCCCTCGTCGATGCCCGACGATGCAATGGTGGTTGTCCAGGTCCTGGAGGTCTTGCGGTTCGCCTGCCTGGGCCAAGTAGCTTGGTGATGCGCAAATGGCCCAACGCTGGCTCATCAGTCGACGCGCTACCAGCTCGCTGGTGTCCTCCAGTTCGCCAAAGCGCACCAGCAGGTCAATGCCCTCTTCGATCGGATCGACCAAATGATCGGAAAAAGTGATATTGAGTTGCAACGCTGGATATTTCCGAGCGATCCCGAACAGTAACGGCGCGCCCACGCGGCGGCCGAAGGCCACCGGCATATCGACTCGCAGGCGCCCGGTCGGTTCATGGCTTCCGACGCCAAGTCCGCGTTCGGCGGTGCTGATTTCTTCCAGGCCGGCCGAGCACGCAGAGAAATAGGCCTCGCCGTCGGCAGTGAGGGTGATGCGACGGGTCGAGCGATGAAACAGTTGGGTGTCCAGTCGCTCTTCGAGGCGTGCAATGGATTTACCGACGGCGGACTTGGACACACCGAGCCGCTCGGCAGCTTCGGTGAAGCTATGGGCACGGGCAGCGACAACAAAGGTGAGCACGCCTTGCAGGGTATCAGGAGGAAGCATAAACATCCTTTATTGTAGATAAAATCTCTACCCAGATGCGAATTTTGGCTTGTTTATCGCCATCCATTTCTACCCTAGCATGAGTTCACCGCAAAAGTGGTTTGGCCTCCAAGGTCGTTCAGACCTCAACCACTTTTTGAGGAAGCTCTACTCATATCGTTTTCTCGCCCTGCTCATTTCTGCCTCCATTCAAGAGGAACACCTCATGCCCGTAGTACGTGTCAGTTGGTTCGAAGGTAAGGATCACGCCACCAAAGAAGCCGTTGCGGCCGACATCACCGAAAGCATCGTCAAGAACACCGGCACCGACCCCAACTACATCTACGTCATTTTCGAAGACGTGGCACATTCCGACTGGGCCGCTGCCGGCAAACTGTTCGGAGTTGCTTCCGACGAGACCTGACTTGTTCAAGCCCGACAATGCATCGGCTGGTCCAGCGATGCGTTCGGCTCACACAACGACATCCTCGCGAGAGCCACTCTTGTGCCCTTTCTAGCTGAGATTGGCCGGTGACCCGAGTCTGGCGGAAGGGTTGGCCGAGGGTTCTCGTCTTGCTCTCGGCGACCGCGTTGCGGTTTTCCCGTCAGACCCGATTACCCGGAATGGTATACCCGCCATCGACCAGCAGGTTCTGACCGGTCACGAAGCGAGACGCGTCGGAGCTCAGCCAAACCACGGCTTCAGCGACTTCATCGGGGCTACCCACCCGGCTCATGGGTGTATGAGCGATAAACGGCTTGCGGCTGGCTTCGTCGGTATTCTGACGATACATATCCGTGTCGATGACGCCTGGATTGACATTGTTGATCCGGATTCCCTGCCGGCTGGTCTCCAGCGCCAGCGCCCGTACCATGTTGTCGAGACCCGCCTTGCTGATCGAATAAAGGGTCGACCCCTCGAGCGCACCATGCGCAAGCCATGATGACGTATTCACGATGACACCCCCGGTCTGCTGTTTGGCCATCTGGGCGATCTCGGCCTGACAACACAACCAGGTACCTCGCAGATTGATGCCGATGGCCTGGTCGAAATCCTCGGCCGTCAGTGACTCACTGAGCCCCCACTTTCCCATGACGCCTGCGTTGTTGAAGGCGATATCCAGTTGTCCGTATCGCTCGACGACACTGCCAATTAGCGATTCCACATCCGTAGCCAGGGCAATGTCGGCTCGGAACGCCGTGGCATCCCCGCCGGCCGCGCGAATCTCGGTAACGGTCTGTTCGAGCGCTTCAGGCCGTCGGGCCGCGATAGCCACTCGCGCTCCCCGACGGGCGAACTGCATAGCCGCAGCCTTGCCGATCCCGGTACCCCCACCGGTCACGAGTACGACTTTCTGGGCGAAATCCTGTGCTGTAGACATAGCGATCTTCCTCATGAGCAGGTCGTATCTAATGGATCAGGGTTGATCCGTGGGTCTGACGACGATTTCGTTGATCGCCACTCGTCGGGGATTGGTCACGATGAAGGCAGCGGCCTCGGCGATATCTTCCGCATGCAAGCGCTCCACCTCGCCGAACATGCTGGTGAAACCCTCCCACTGTCCGTCTTTCTGCTCGAAGAGTTCGGTCGCGGTCGCACCGGGTTCGATCACCGAAAAGCGTAGCGATTGCCTGGTGAACTCCTGGCGCCAGGCTTCGGTGGCGGCCGTGACGGCAAACTTGGTGGCGTTGTAGATGGCGACCTGGGGAGCAGCGATACGCCCGGCAACCGAGGAGATATTGACGACATCCGCCACAGCGCGAGGGCTTGATGTCACGGCCTGAAGAAGATGCGGCAGCGCCTGCTTGGTGAGGTACATCAACCCCCGCAGGTTGATGTCCACCATGCGATCCCACTCTTCAAGCGGCGATTCCACGGAGGGGCCATTGAGCATCAGCCCCGCTGCGTTGACCAAGGTGTCCAGACGACCGAAGCGTTCGAGCACCTGATCAACCACGCGCTCGGCTTCGTGGTTGTCTGTGATGTCGGCTGCGATCACCAACGCGGTGCCGCCAGTGGCGGCGATCCTGTTGGCAAGTGATTCGAGCCTATCCTGGCGTCTGGCCACCAGCGCAACGCTGGCTCCCAGATTGGCCAGTCGAATGGCCGTCGCCTGCCCGATACCGCTGGATGCGCCGGTGATGAGGGCTACGGTTCCTTTGAGCTTCTCGACGTTTTCCATGATGTTCCTCCGTTTGCGTCGACCTGGATCGGGACGCTCGATGCCGTCGTCCGTGTCCAGATACTTGATTCAAGTGACGACCCAAAGGCTAGGACCCTCGAGGGGGAACACGTGACGCCATTTCTTCCCATTGATTGCCTGATTCTCTTGACCCGGGAAAAGCGGAAATCTGGTCAGTCCTCGATCTAGAATGGCAGTGCTCGAACAGGCAGGAGCGGACAGTGATCATCGAACTCGGGATAGACGACCAGGCACGGCGAGAGGAAACGGCAGCCATCCGCGATCAGATGGCGAGACAGATCTCCACCTTTGTCGGCAATCAGATGGAGCGTGAAACCCGTCTGCCGGGCCTGAGTTTTGTCAAGGTAACGACGCCACAGCCACCGACGCCCTACCTGTACGAGCCCAGCCTTGCCATCATCATTCGAGGAAGGAAGCGCGTCGTACTAGGAAACACGACGTATATCTACGACGCCTCACGGTTTCTGCTGACGGCAGTGAATCTGCCCACGATTACCGAAGTCACCGAAGCATCGCCCGAGCGGCCCTATCTCTCTTTGCTGATGAAGATTGATTTACAGATGGCTCGCCAGTTGATTGCGGATGTCGAGACGCGTGGCCCGAAAGCAGAGATACAGCACAAAGCCATGGCGACCGGCCCCGCGACAGTCGATTTAATGGATGCGACGAGCAGACTGGTTCGGCTGCTCGACCAGCCACACGACATGCTCCACCTGGGCGGTCTTGTCCAGCGAGAGATTCTTTATCGGGTACTGACCAGCTCTGCCGGCGGTCGTTTTCGCGACACCGTCATGACGGGAACGCAAAGCCAGCGTGTCGCCAAGGCCGTTACCTGGTTGCATGATCACTATACGCAGCCGCTGAAAATCGAAGCCCTAGCGGAACTGGCCGAGATGGGCGTGTCTACGCTTCACCATCATTTCCGTAAAGTGACCTCGATGAGCCCGCTTCGGTACCAGAAACACCTACGCCTTTATGAGGCGAGAAGGCTGTTGATCGCGGAAAATATCGATGCTGCAACGGCAGGTATCCGGGTTGGCTACGAAAGCATTAGCCAATTCAACCGGGAATACCGACGGATGTTCGGTGCGCCACCGATTCGCGACGTTGCGCCGTTACGGTCCATATGACTGCCAACTCGAATAGGCCAGGGCAAGAAACTGGCCAGAGAGCCATCTACCGTTTGGTGGAATCAACACTAGCGGACCCGGCCGTTATCATAGCGTCCACGGATTCCGCGAACTTTCTCATGAACGTGCCGTGTTCGAAGTCATCTGACCGTGCGGGCCAGCACCTTAATCCGGGCGATGATGCTGGCACACCACTTCCACATTGATACCGTCCGGGTCCAATACGTACGCCGCGTAGTAGTGGTCGTGGTAGTGCGTTCGGATGCCGGGCGGCCCGTTATCGGTCCCGCCCGCTTTCACTGCGGCCTGATAGAAGGCATCGACGATGGCGCGGCTCTGCGCTGCAAAGGCAATGTGTGTGCCGGCGCCCGGGGATTCGTTGTCATGAATCCAGAGGCTGGGGTAACCGTCCCTGCCGAAGCCGTGGCGTGTGCCTCCGGTGCGAGTGCGCTCGGGCCCGACGGTGATGACCCGGACGATATCCAGCGGCGCGAGGGCCAGTTCGTAGAAGCGACGCGAGGCTTCAGCGTCGCGCACGGCGAATTCGATGTGATCGAGGATGGTCATGGTTGTTGTACGCTGTGGTTCCAGTGGTATGGATGAACGCCTCAAAGGCTGATCAGACCTGCGACGCGCCACCATCGGCGAACAGCTCGACGCCGTTGATATAGCTCGAGGCATCGCTTGCCAGGAATGCCGCAGCCTTGCCGATTTCGTGCGCCTCGCCGATCCGCCCCAGCGTACTTTTTTCGCTGAACGCTTGAATGATCTGCTCCGCGTCATCGGCCAGCATGCTTCGCAGAGATTGCGTATCGACAGGGCCGGGACTGAGAAGATTGATCCGAACGCCGGAACCCTTGATGTCCAGAATCCAGCTTCTGACCATGGCACGCAGAGCGGCCTTGGTGGCGCCGTAGACGCTCAAGCCCGGGCCGGGGTTCATCGAGGCAGTCGAGCCGATGATGACGATATTGGACCCTTGGGGCATAAGGGGCAGCGCGCCCTGGACGGTAAACGTCACCCCTTTCACGTTGGTATCGAAAACGCGATCGAAAACCGCCTCGGTAATCTTGCCGAGTGGGGTGATTTCGCCCATCCCGGCGTTGGCGATCAGGACATCGATACGGCCATGAAGCGACTCGATACGACCAAAAAGTGCTGCCAGATCGGCTGCATTCGACACATCGGCAGTAATGGCGGCCGCGTTGTCGCCCAAGCTGGACAAGGCCTCGTCCAGCGCCTCCTGCCGGCGTCCGGTAATGACCACGCGAGCGCCCTGTTCAACGAACTCCCGCGCAATCGCGAGCCCCAGACCGGATGACCCACCGGTAACCAGCACGACCTTATCTTTGAATGACATGGAGATTTCCCTGTACGAGGAAGTAGACGGAAATGACCTATATAGTGAACGCTACATATCGCGACGTGTCACGTACTTTATTTAGTGGTCGATACATAGAGGCCCTTGCTCGAGTGTCCGAGCTCTGTTATAGCAGTCGCTACAATGCAATTTTCATCCAGCGAGGTCCCATGAACGCAAAGACTCGGCAACGCCGTCCTGCTTTCGATCGCGAAGCGGGAGTCGCCATCGCCCAGGCACTGTTTCATGAACGTGGCTATGACGCGGTCAGTCTTGCGGATCTGACCGAAGCCATGAACATCAAGCCGCCCAGTTTTTACGCCGCCTACGGCAGCAAGGCAGCGCTGTTCGAACGAGCAATGCTGCGCTATGCGCAGGAAAACGCCCTGCCGCTGGACGAACTTCTGGCGCCAGACCGGCCCCCTGCTCAAGCACTTCCCGCCCTGCTGCTCGCCGCTGCCGAACAGTACGGGCGAGACAGCCTGCTGCGTGGCTGCATGATTACGGAGGGCTTGCGAGCGGATGACCCGGCCGCCCGCCAGACGGCCGAGAATCTTGCCAATGGCGGTATCCAGGCGATTCGGGCTTACCTCGATCAGGTTAGCCCGCAAGAGGCGCAGACGCTGGCCGACTACATGGCGGTCACTCTGCGCGGACTCTCGGCCTCGGCCTGCAACGGCATGCCCTACGAGCGCCTGATGCAAGTCGCCCGGACCGCCGGTCGATTTATCGCCCATGAACTGGCGGAGAAGACCGAGGAGTCCACAGCGGCTTCGATCTCTAGCGATCCGTGATGGTTGTGCCGGTGATGGTCTTGGCGAACCCCTTACCGAATAGCCGCGCCGGGGTTTCGAAACCCGGCCGCCGTTCGCCTTCCAGTACCCGACGCGCGGCCTCGATCGCAGCCAATGGTGTGTAGGAGTAGCCGTTGACGGTTTCGATCATCGATCGGACCACCGTGCCGTCGGCTCCCGTCACCTCCGCTACGGCACGGGCGCGATGGGCATCGCGTTGTTCTGCTGTCGGGCCGTCGGGCAGTTGCGACAGATCCCCCTCGGGAAACGCCTCTCCGCTGACATGCACGAACATGGCGATATCGGGGATGCCGGCGGAGTGCCAAGCGGTCACCAGATCACCGAACGACAGCGGCGCGCACAGCACCGGTCCGTCACCGAAATCGAAGTGTCGCGGCTGCGCATCGGGAGTCGGGATGAGATGGCCCTCGACCCTCGCCATCAGGCCCGCGCCAATGATCTCGCTGACGCTCATGGCAGAGCCCCGCGACATCGAGCCAGGCACCTGAAGCGCAACGCTTAGCGACCGCGGCTCCTGCACACGCTGCGCGACGTGCACTGCCAGGCAATCCGTCGGCACCACGTCCCAGCCGACCCCAGGCAGCAGCATGATGCCGGCCTCGGCCGCTTCGGCGCCCAGCCGTTCCGCCAGCCGGTAGACGTTGATCTCGGCGGTGATATCCAGGTAATCGACACCAGCTTCCAGGCACGCCCGCATCAATGGCTCCGCCGTTTGCGCGAAAGGGCCGGCGAAGTTCAGCAGCACATCGACACCTGTCAGGGACTGTTCTGCTCCGCCATTGGCAGCGCCATCGACGTCAAACACACGAAACGACACCGCCAGGGCGTCAGCGAGGGCGGCCAACGTCTGCCGGTTGCGTCCGGCGATCTCGAAATCGAGCCCCAGCGCCTTGGCACGCGCTGCCGCCATGCGACCGGTATAGCCGGTCGCGCCGTAGATCAGGAGTGTTTTCATCGGGCGTGCTGCCAGTTCTTGTAGACGAATTCGAGGCTGTAACCATCGGGGTCCATAACGTTGGCGGCGTAGTAGTCGGGGTCGTAATGCAGCCGTGCCCCGGGTGCGCCTTTGTCGACAGAATCGTTCTCGATAGCCCCGTTCTCGATGGCCGCGGCGTAGGCCGCTTCGACCTCCGCCTTGCTGTTCGCCACGAAACCGACGTGAACGGCCCGTCCCTCGACCACGCCCTCACGTAGCCAGAAGAACATTCGGCCATTGGCGCCGAAGCCCTTGAGATCCGGATGGCCCGGCGGGCCGTCCTTGCCGTCGTAATCGAGCCGCGCCGTGATCCCCAGCGGAGCGAGCACGGCCTCGTAGAAACGAATCGAGCGTTCGATGTCGCTGACGGATAAAAAGAGATGATCCAGCATGTGGTGGCCTCGTTGTTCGGACGCTATCGTCAGCAACCACCGTAACCCTTACCGTCATCGCGGGCTCAGCCGTTCCTGCCCGAAACCTGCCCGTTTCTGCTTTTTGCTTGCGCGGGTGCGCACCCGGGATCAGCATATCTCTTCATAACCACCCAACCGCTCGCCATAACCACCCAACCGCTCGCCATGAACGACCAGCCGCCCGCCATGAACGATCAACTGCTCGAGCTTCGCTCCCTGGCTGCCGGGGCCGGGAATCGCCGTACGGAGACGGGTATTCCGCGTGTGGCGATGATTCAGGGCGAAATCCCGGAACATATGCTGGCCGCCGTCTACGAGCCGATGGTCAATCTGATCCTGCAGGGCAGCAAGACGATGACCGTCGGCGACCGCACGCTGCGCTATGACCCGGCGACGTATTTCGTCATGTCCATCGAATTGCCGGCGGTGGGCACGGTTCATCCGGCGGCTTCGGGGGAGCCCTACCTCGCGCTGAGCCTGACACTCGACCCCGCCGTACTCTCGACGCTGCTGACCGACCTGCCTACGCCTGCCGGACGTGACGAAAGCGAGAACGACGACAACGCAGGATTCTCGGTGGCTGCGGTCACGCCGGCGTTGATGGACGCATGGCTACGCATGCTGCGATTGATGAATAACCCAGAGGAGATCTCGGCCCTCGCTCCGGTATACGAACGGGAGATTCTCTACCGGGTCCTGCAAGGGCCCCACGGCTGGATGCTGCGTGACATCGCGGCGCCGGATACCGCCATGGCCCGCGTCAGCCAGGCCATCCAATGGATCCGTCGGGACTTTGCCGAACCGATCAGGGTGGAGACGCTGGCCCAGAAAGCGGCGATGAGCGTGTCCGCGTTTCACCGCCACTTCAAGGCGGTGACCACGCTGAGCCCGTTGCAGTACCAGAAACGGGTTCGATTGCTCCAGGCGCGCACACTCATGGTAGCCAGCGGCAGAAGCGTCACCCGCGCCGCCTTCGAGGTCGGCTATGAAAGCGCGACACAGTTCAGCCGAGATTACGCCCGGGTATTCGGGCTGCCTCCCGCCCGGGATAGCGCGAGGATTCTGGGGGAAGCCAAGGGGCGCGGCCGATCGCCCGATCGCTGAAAGCCGCCTCGGCGCGCCGGCAACCGGCGTTTGGCGCGGCCTTTACTGCCACTGGAGAGTTCGGGAAACGTGGCACTCTCGTCTTTGCATTGCCTGCTAAACTTCCCGTCTCGGGCTTCACCGTTTTATCGCTAAGCGTTTATCCCAAAGCGCTTAATTTCAGGTTCAGTCAACCGCCCACAAGGAGAGACCATGTCTCAGAGCGATTCCCAGACGAACATCAGGACCGAATGGATCGAGATCACCGCCGAGGACGGCAAGACGTTCAAGGCCTACCAGGCGCTGCCGCACAAGGGCAAAGGGCCCGGCATCCTGCTGATCCAGGAGATCTTCGGCGTCAACGGCCACATGCGTGGCGTCGCCGAACAGTATGCGATGGATGGCTATAGCGTCATCGTGCCCGACATGTTCTGGCGCGACGAGCCGGGCGTCGAACTTGGCTATGACGGCGACGACTGGAAAGCGGCGGTCGCCCACAAGCAGGCGCTCGATTATCCGACGGCGGTCAGCGACCTCCGTGCGGCCACCAAGGCGCTGCGGGCAAGCCCCGTCTGCGACGGCCCCATCGCTTCCGTGGGCTACTGCATGGGCGGCGTCTTTTCCTACCTCTGCGCCCTGGATGCCGGTGTCGACGCCGCGATCTGCTACTACGCCGGCGGCGTGACCGAATACCTGCCGCGCGCCAACGAGCTCAAGGTGCCCGTTCAGTTCCACTTCGGCGCCGAGGATGACCATATCCCGCTCGAGCAGGTCGAACAGACCCGCCAGGCGTTTGCCGGCAACAAGGATGTCGAAGTGCATCTGTATGGCGGCGCCGAGCACGGCTTCAACTGCTGGGCGCGGGCGAGCTACAACCAGCATGCTTCCGCGCTGGCTCATGGCCGCACGCTGACGTTCCTGGCCAGCCACTCCGAGTGAGGAGCGAGTCGAGCTCGTGCCGGAACGGATAGGATCGTTCCAGCGCGAGTCCTGAACGGTCAGGGTTGATGAATCAGGGCCGATGAAAATGCGGCAGGACGTGGGCGGCCAGCTCCTCGATGATGGCATCGGCTGGCCGCTCCTCGAGACGCAGATTCAGGGAAACGTGATGAACGCCCATCTCTCTGAGCGCCTCGAGCACGTCGATGAGGGCATCACGGCCGGCGCGATAGCCCAGGTCGATCGGTGTCGCCGGGGCGCCCGGATCGGCGTCAAGGTCGAGACGCATCGCCTCGCCGAACCCGCGGAACTCGCCGGGTACGCTCTGCTCCACGGCGGCACGCCACATCCGGTAGCGATCGCGCTGCTGCGCCGGCTCGCGGTGATAGGTCATCCAGCCGATCGCGTGGCGGGCAATCCAGTTGACGCTCTGCCCTCCCGAACCGACCGCCAGCAGCGGCACGGGCTCCGGGGCTAGCGGCCGCAGCTGGAAATCCGGCGAATCCGTCTCATGCCGATCCGGCACGACCTGCTGCGGCGTACCCAGCGCCTTTGCCACCACCTGCCAGTGATCCGCGAACAGCCGCCGCCGCTCGGCGACGTCCTCACCGAAGGCGGCAAATTCTGGCGGCCGATCGCCGGACCCCAGCCCGAGGATGAAACGACCTTCCGAGAGCGTGGCGACCGAAGCCGCCGCCTTGGCGATATGCAGCGGGTGGCGCAGGGTGAGCACGATGGCGCCGCTGATCAGCGCGATCTGCCGCGTTTCCACCGCCAGGGCGCCCAGCCAGCTCCAGGGATCCAGATGGCCGACCGGATCGGGGTAGTCGCGGCTGTTGAGCGGCACGTCCCGAATCCACAGCGCGCGAAACCCGCCGCTATCGGCGAGTTTCGCCAGACGCCGCTGTTCGGTGACATCGACCCCTTCCTGACCGCTCGGCATCAGCGGCAGCGTCAATCCGATCGACAGCCGATCCGGTGCCAATACGCGCCCAACGATCGCCTGTTCGGCTCCGCCAGCAGACATGCCCCCTCCTTGAACATTCGACCGATACATCGGGATGCGCTGTCGTCCGGGCCGCGTCGCCAATCACGATGCCCGGGAAACAAGGCGCAAGGCACGATGATAGCGCCGATCCGCGCTTGTCGTATTTCCGATCTGCGACTAGTGTCCAAAGGGCATGCAGGAAGGCATGCACTTGTTGCGAAAGTTCAGCATGAACCAAACAGGGACAGACACCATGGGAATTATTGCGTGGATCATCTTCGGCCTGATCGCTGGCGCCATCGCCAAGATGGTCATGCCAGGCAAGGATCCGGGTGGCTTTATCGTCACCATCATCATCGGGGTTCTCGGTGCCGTCGTCGGCGGCTGGATCGGGACCGCGCTAGGGTTTGGTGACGTATCCGGCTTCAATATCGGCAGCTTCCTGATCGCCGTCCTCGGTGCAATCGTGCTGCTGATCATCTATCGCGTCGTGCGCAAGTAGCGCCATCACCGATCGCCCCGGCTCGGCGGCCCGTCCGCCGAGCCGGTGGCCTGCTTCTCTTCCCTCTTCAGTCGATATACCCTTCGCCAGTACGCGAGAAATCCTCCCGCTTCCGACACTCCCTCCAGGATCATCCGGCATGCCGAGCAACGCGCATTTCTATGAACCGAGTCGCGGTCACGAGCTACCGCACAACCCTTTCAAGGCGATCGTCGGGCCGCGGCCGATCGGCTGGATCTCCTCGCGGGATCGCGAAGGCCGGCTGAATCTGGCGCCCTACAGTTTCTTCAACGCGTTCGCCGACACGCCGCCCATCATCGGCTTCTCCAGCGCGGGCTATAAGGACAGCGTGCGCAACATCGAGGCGACTGGCGAGTTCTGCTGGCAGCTGTCGACGCGGGCGCTCGCCGAGGCGATGAACCAGAGTTCGGCGTCGGTAGCGGCCGAGGTCGACGAGTTCGAGCTGGCGGGTCTGACGCCGCAAGAATCCCGCGTCATCGGCGTTCCCCACGTCAAGGAAGCGCAGGTCGTGTTCGAGTGCCGGATGACGCAGACCCTTCGGCTGCAATCGGCCGCGGGCGAGGATATCGACAACTGGCTGGTGTTGGGCGAAGTCGTCGGCGTGCATATCGACTCGGCGCTGCTCAAGGACGGTATCTACCAGACCGCCGCTGCCCGGCCGATTCTGCGTGGCGGCGGCCCGGCCGACTACTTCGAAATCAGCCCGGACCAGAACTTCAAGATGTACCGCCCCGGCTGATCTCGGTTTTCACGCATATCGTTCAGGCGTGCTCGCGCACATCACTTGCGACGTGCTCGCTTGCAGCGATACATGGCGTCGTCCGATTGCTGCAGCACTGCCTGCACATCGGTTTCACCAAGCTCGGTGGTGATCGCCCCGACACTGGCGCCAGCGTATTCGAAGGTGGCACCTTCGAGCTCGAAGGTGCCACACGTCATCTGCATCAGGCACTGCCTGAACGAGTCACGCTGGGCCGCAAGATCGTCACCTGCAACAGCGGGACGTATTACCACGAACTCGTCTCCGCCGTAACGCCCCACGATATCACCGGCCTCGCAGCGCCCACGCAGCGACATCGCGATCTGAATCAGAAAGCGATCGCCGGCGTCGTGGCCGTATCGGTCATTGATTTCCTTGAAATCGTCTAGGTCGATGAAAGCCACGTGCAGCACGCCACCCTGCTGCTCGGCCTGCGCCAGCTGCGTTGACAGAGCCTGGTCGATGGCGCGCCGATTGGCGATACCCGTCAACGGATCGGTATAGGCTTGCTCGCTGAGACGCAGATTTTCGTCGAGCAGGATATCGAGCAAGGCTTCGCTTTCGAGATACTTGCCGATGAAGATGGCAAATATCGTCAAATAGTGGCGCGCCTCGTCGGTGACGTGTTGCGAGACGTTGCTCGCCGCGCACAAGGTGCCTAAAAGCTGACCGCCAAGACGTTTGACCGGCTCACTGAGATAGGTTTGTATGCCCTGCGCTTGGGCGGCTTGCGAGTCGCCCCAATGGCTCGCGACGTCTTGTATGTAGGTGCATCCCGAAGTCAGCGCGCGTCGGCACAAAGTGTCCTCCCACGCCACGCTGAGCCCCTCGGGAATGCATAGGTCTCCCGTATTACGGGCATAGAGCACGGCCTGCGTGCCTTGCGCTTCATCGACATGCGTGAAGTAGGCGGATTCGAGCCCCGTGATCTCGACCAGCAGCGTCAACAGCGGTCGGATCACTGCTTCCAGCCGTTCAGGATCGCTGGGGCCGTTGTAGAGCCGTGCCAGTAGCGGCTCGGGAATGGGGCGTTGGCGCATCATCGTGTGACTCCGGGTTCACGTTGAGGTGATGAGACGAGGGGCGTATGCCGGCCTTCCGGGCCTTTCGGGCCTCGCAAATGCCGCCAGCGGTAGTGGTCGCCCCGAACCAGTATCCTTGGGCGTGTATCGCGCCCCATTTTTCTCAGGAGCACCGCTTGCACGCGATTCCATCTCCAAGCTCAGATTCCATCGGCAATCGGCTTTTCATCGGCGCTCGACTCCAAGCGATCGCAACGTTACGTCTACAAAAGTAATCAAACCGTAAACCGTGAAGACGCGGAACACCACTCCCGGCAAGGCAACGACGAGCGGAGCGATCACCCCTTGCCACACGAACGGCGTCCCACGGCGTGTTAGACTTTGTCTCTATCTCCCTCCTATTTTTCTCATGGAGTCCGGCGCTCAATGTCTTTGGAAGAACTGCATCTCAACCTGCGCAACCTCACCCCCGAGGACTACCCGCAGCTCAAACGGCTGATGGATGCCGTCTATGACGACATCGGTGGCGCCTGGTCGAAGCTGACGATCGACAAGCTGATCGGCGAGTTCGCCGACGGCCAGATCATCGTCGAGGACGATGGCAAGATCGTCGGCGTGGCGTTGACGGTGCTGGTCGACTACGACCACTTCTCCAACCCGCACAAGTACGACGAGCTGATCGGCCATCGCGAGATCATCCTCAACGATGCCAACGGCGACGCGCTCTACGGGCTCGACGTGCTGATCGACCCGGCCTATCGCGGCTACCGTCTCGGCCGGCGTCTCTACGAAGCGCGCAAGGACCTGTGCCGCTCCATGAACCTGCGGGCGATCCTCGCCGGCGGGCGGATCCCGAACTACCACCAGCACGCCGACGAGATGTCGCCCGCGGAGTACATCGAACGCGTGGCGCGCAAGGAGTTCTACGACCCGATCCTCTCGTTCCAGCTGGCCAACGACTTCCTGGTCAAGCGCCTGCTGACCAAGTATCTGCCCGAAGACGAGAAATCGATGGGCTACGCCACCCTGCTCGAGTGGAACAACATCCTCTACGAGCCGGCCAGCCGGATCATCGAGACCCGCCGGACCCAGGTTCGCGTGGGCGCCGTGCAGTGGCAGATGCGGGAATTCGACTCGGTCGAAGCCGTGCTTCAGCAGGTGGAGTTCTATGTCGACGCCATCTCCGACTACCAGAGCGATTTCGCTGTCTTCCCGGAGCTGTTCAACACCCCGCTGATGGGGCTGACCGACCAGACAGACCAGGTCGCCGCGATCCAGTTCCTGGCCGGTTTCACCGAGCGCTTCAAGACCGAAATCTCGCGCATGGCGGTCTCCTACAACATCAACATCGTTGCCGGTTCGATGGTCGAGCTGGGCGAGGACGGCAAGCTCTACAACGTCTCCTATCTCTGCCACCGCGACGGCGAGATCGACCGCCAGGCCAAGCTGCACATCACCCCGCAGGAGCGGCGCGACTGGGTGGTCGAAGGCGGCGACGAACTGCAGGTGTTCGAGACCGATGCCGGCCGCGTCGGCATCCTGATCTGCTACGACGTGGAATTCCCAGAGCTGCCGCGCCTGCTGGCCGAGCAGGACATGGACATCCTGATCGTGCCGTTCTGGACCGACACCAAGAACAGCTACCTGCGCGTGCGCCACTGCGCCCAGGCCCGCGCCATCGAGAACGAATGCTACGTGGTCGTCTGCGGCAGCGTCGGCAACGTGCCTTCGATCGAGAACCTGGACATCCAGTACGCCCAGTCCTCGGTGTTCTCGCCGTCGGACTTCGCCTTCCCCCACGATGCCGTGCTGTCGGAGACCACGCCCAATACCGAAATGGTGATGTTCTCGGATCTCGATCTGACCAAACTCAAGCTGGTGCGTTCCGAAGGCGCAGTGACCAACCTCAAGGACCGCCGCCTGGACCTGTTCGACCTGCGCCTGCGCGACTGGTCGTGGAAATCCGGGGCGCGTCAGGAAGAGAGCTGAGCGGGACATGAGCTTGTTGAAAGGCGGGGGGAAGAGCAGGTGGCAGGACTGGTGGAAAGCCTGGCGGCAGGATCGGAAAGGCAACCGGCACAACGCCCGGCAACGCTCGCGCCCCCCGTTCGACCCCGAGGCGTGGCGGCCGATCCGCCACGGCCTGCCGCTGCTGGCCGATCTCGACGACGTTGATGCCGAACGTCTCGGCCCGCGCGCCTGGCAACTGCTGCACGGCAAGCGCTGGGTCGCCGGTGACGGCGTCGAGCTCGACGATGCCGCCCTGCTCGCCATCGCCGCCCAGGCCCAGTTGCTCACCCTCGGCTGGTCGGATCGCGACGCCAGCGCCGCCTTCGACAACGTCACCGAGATCATCCTGCTGCCCGACGCCTTTCATCGACACGTCGAGGAGATGGACGACTTTGGCGTGATGCACGAATACGTGGACGAGCGCGCCGGGGAAACCTCCTGGCGCGGCCCGGTGGTGCTGGCGATTCCCGATGTCGCCGAGAGCGGCGACTACACCGGCTATAACGTCATCATTCACGAATTCGCCCACAAGCTCGACCTGGGCAACTCGCAGGATGTCGACGGCTTCCCGCCGCTCGCCGCCGCGAGCGATGTCACATCGAAAGAATGGCACCGCGTCTTCACCGCCGTCTGGGACGACCTGCAGGCCCACATCGCCCACGACGAGCCCACCCCCATCGACGACTACGCCGCCACCCACCCCGGCGAATGCTTCGCCGTCTGCTGCGAACTCTTCTTCAGCGCCCCGGATCAACTCGCCGCCGTCTACCCCGACCTGCTCGACCTGCTGAACCGCTACTTTCGTCAGGAGCCGTTGGTGAGATTTCAGCGGCGGAAAGATGAGGATGATGGCTCATAGAATCGACCCTCGTTGCCCTGTAGCCGCATATCGGCCCCAATGGCCAAAACACCTAAGCCAATCCTGACTAGAGAAATGGTCTCACAACGTTACTCGGGACAAATATTGTTTTACATTGGCAGGAATGATAGGTCGTTCAATATAATAGAGTTTGCAGCCGACGCGATGTTTGGTGTTATAGGATGGACTCAACTAAAAATTGGAAAAGTCATACAAATAAGGATGCTGCATAAAAATGTTGAATACGCATACTCGTTAAAAAGAGTATAACGAGCCCGCCACCTAACAAATGTTATAGTTGAAAACGGGAGTACCACTTGGCCGTACCTGACTTTCAATCATTAATGCTGCCATTACTAAAATTCTCCGCTGACGGCGAAGAACATTCGATGCAGGAAGCCCGAGAAGGGCTGGCAGAAGTCATGAGGCTCTCCCAAGAGGATCTTGAAAAAAGACTGCCGAGCGGCCGGCAATATACGTTCGCAAATCGTGTGGCTTGGGCAAAGGTTTATCTGACCCAAGCGGGGATTTTGGAATCTCCCAAACGGGGTAAATTTAATATCTCTAATCGTGGCAAGCAGATCCTTATTGAAGCCCCTGATCGGATCAGTATCAAGTATTTGGAACAGTTCGAAGAGTTTCAAGAGTTTCGGCAGGCGAGCAGCAAGAATCGCACTCAAAAAGTGACTCACGTGGGCGACCACGATACTTCTTCTACCACGCCTGAAGAAACGCTTGAGCAAGCATATCAACAACTTCGGGACGAAGTAGCGAATGAGCTTCTTCATTTAATTAAAGCTAATACGCCAGAGTTTTTTGAGAAGCTCGTCATCCACCTCATTGTTTCGATGGGGTATGGCGGTTCCGTAAAAGAAGCAGGGAAAGCTACGCGAAAAACGGCAGATGAAGGAATTGATGGCATTATCAAAGAAGACCGTCTCGGGCTGGAGACAATATATCTTCAAGCTAAACGCTGGGAAGCGGTAGTTGGCCGACCGGAGATTCAAAAATTTGTTGGTGCTCTTCATGGACAGCGAGCTAAGAAAGGCGTGTTTATTACCACCAGCCGTTTCTCGGAAGAGGCGCTGGATTATGTCGGCCAGATTGATCCGAAGGTGGTTCTTCTAGATGGCACTGACCTTGTACAACTTATGATTGATCATGGTGTAGGTGTGAGTTCTGCCGAGACATACGAAGTCAAGAAAGTGGATACTGATTTTTTCATTGAAGATTAATCGTGAAAACTGCCAGGCCTCGACATACTGCGCCGGGGCGGCGGGAAACCACCCCAGCTCTACCGCGAGATAGAAGAGCCTGGCGTCGGTAGCCCTTCCCCGTGCCGGCTGACGACCAGCGCAGCGATGAAGGGCCGGTGCTGTTGGGCATCCTCGCGCATCAGGTTCTCCAGTGCTTGGGCGGTGCGCTGGATGGTGCGCGTAAGGCTCACATCGTGCCGCCATCACACGCGACGCCCATCCATGAAGCCGCTGGACCGATTGATTCGCCATGTGCGGTCTCATGTCAGTTAGGACCTACTGCGTCCCAGCCAATAGCCAGGTTTTCGGGAATGATGGGCAAAGGCGATAACGACGGTTTCTTCCGGCAACTCAATCGCAACAACGTCAAACGGGAAGCGCTCCAGGATCAGCCGCTTTGCACCGGTTTCGCCAGCTTCTCCCGAGAGAGGGGATAAAGGAATGAAGTTTTCTTCAATGACGTCGATAGCAGCTTCAACGGCAATGAAAAACTCTGCTCCGAGTCCAGGTTGCTCATATTCGTACCAGACTGCTGCCTCTATCGCTTCATGCGAGGCTTCTTCAAGTATTCTTACCGTTCGCACTTACTGGCCCAGTCTCGTCCGCATCTTGGTTCGGAATTCTTCGCGACTCAACATTGTGCCCTTGCCGCTTTTGGCCTTGGATGCACGGCGAACGATTTCCTCGCTCCAGGCCTGCTCAACGGAGTCGTCACGGGGGCCATCCAGGCTCATGATGAGTTCGCGAGCCAACGCCGCACGTTCCGACTCGGAGAGAGTCGAAATCTGGGAGCGTAGGTGATCCAGCGTTTCGGTAGTCATGACGCCTCCACGAGTAGCGATAAAGTTATGCTATGCCGTCTGAAAAGCCCTAACAAGGCCAGTCACGGCAACGGCATTGCGGTTTCGCAATTATGACGCAGCCGCGCGTGCTCAGTGGCATTATATTCACCTCGCCTGATCCCCCGTTCCAAAGGATGCCCACTTTCCCGATAGGGAAAATCAGAGCGCCATCAGCCCATTTCTTAGCTATTTTTCCCTATCAGGAAAAGTCGCTTATGCTGGCTTCGTATCGACTCGTCTTGCCGTGAAAGGCTTGACTCGCCATCTACCTGCGCCAGCTTTGAGGCCCCATGCGAAAGATACTGCTCGTCGACAACGGTTCCCTGCGCCCCCAGGCGACGCTCAATCTGCGTCGTCTTGCCGATGCCTTGAGTCAGGCCACGGGCGAGGCGGTCGAGGCCGCATCGCTGCTGCACTCCTTCAAGATTCCGCCCGAGGCGCTCGGCGGACGCAAGGCCGCCACGGTGGGGCCACTGGCCGAGCGCTACGCAGCGGAGGGCGGCACGGAACTGATCATACTGCCCTTCTTCTTCGGCCCCAGTCAGGCATTGACCCGCTATCTGCCGGAGCGACTGGCCGAGGTGCAGGCCAGCTATCCGCAGCTCTCGGTAAAGGTCGCCCCGCCGCTGGTCGACACGCTGCTGGCGCCGGATCTGCGTCTGGCCCGGCTGCTGGCAGACAACGTGCGCGAGCGCATGACCAATCTGTCGCGGCCAAAGGTCGTGCTGGTCGATCACGGCAGCCCGATCCCGGAGGTCACGGCGGTGCGCAACTATCTCGCCGGGCAACTGAGCGCGCTGCTGGCCGATGAGGTCGACTGCGTCACTTTCGCTTCCATGGAGCGCCGTGACGGCGACGCCTACCGCTTCAACGAGCCGCTGCTGGAGACGTTGCTGGCCTCGCCGGCCCTGGCCGAAGGTGATGTGATCCTGTCCATGCTGTTTCTTTCCCCGGGCCGTCACGCCGGAGAAGATGGCGACATTGCCGAGATCTGCGCGCAGGCGATGTCTCGCGCCCCAGGCCTTAACGTCGTGACGACCCGGCTGGTGGGCGAGAACGACGCTATCCTGGAACTCCTCGCCACTCGCCTGCAGCAGGCGCTGGCCGGTGGGCCGCTACTGACAGAACTGCCGGCGATCGGCGCCAAGGAAGCATGACCCGCGCTTCGGCTTGGGTCGGCATTTGACCTCGAAGGCTAATTCATCGCCGCCAGCACCCGCTCGAACTCCTGCCGCCAGGCCTCGGCATGTTGCACCGGATCGGCAGGAAACCGCCCCAGTTCCACCGCCAGATCGAAGAAGCCTTGCGCGGGCAGCCCTTCCCCGCGCCGGCTGACGACCAGCGCAGCGATGAAGGGTCGGTCGTGCTCGGCATCCTCGCGCATCAGGTTCTCCAGTGCCTGAGCCACGCGCTGAATGGTGCGCGGTGGTTGCAGCGCCAACGCCTCGGCGAGTTGCTGGTAGGTCAGCGGCAGGGTTTCGCGAGGCACTGTCTCGAGGTAGTGGCGAACCTGCGCGGGCAATGAGGAGTTGTCTGCCATGCTGCCCTCAGGCGTCGGGATCGAAGAGCTTCACTTCGCGAATGTCGACTCGCTCCCAGACCCGGCCGGTCATGTAGGGCTCGGTTTCGAGCCAGGCGTCGAGATCGGCGCGGTCGTCGAAACAAAAATGCGTGTTGGAACCGATCATCTTGCCGTCATCGTTCAGGATCGCCCCGCCACTGAGAAACTTCCCCTGCCTGACGAGCTCACGAACCCCTGCCAGATGCGCTTCGCGATGGGCCAGCCGGCGCTCGAGCGCTTCATCGTCCGTGTAGTCATAGGCCACTACGGCGTACTGTTTCATGCGGTGCTCCTGTCGTTTCGTGGTTCATCGAAGACGACTCGCATCATGCGTCAGCCCGCCTGAAGAGACAATCCGCCTCCCGATCGCACGGTCAGCGCCCGGCAATGGGGTCGTTCCCCGCTTGGACCGGATATCGGAACGTGACTATCTTGAGAACTGAGGTCGAGCATCGAGGTGGAAAATCGGGCTTCGAATCGGCGCTCAGGAAGAAAATCCCAAGGAGGGAATATAATGACGACCGATAACGTGACTAGACCGAACGAGGATGTCGTCGACATCCTGACGACCGATCACCGAGAGATGACGGAGCTGCTGGCTAGGGCGACGCAGACTCAAGATGTCGAGCAACGCCGGGATCTGGTCGAAACGGCGATCGCGGAAGTGATGCGTCATGCCGTTGCCGAAGAGATGTACGTCTACCCGGTGATGGAAAAGGATCTGCCGGGCGGCAAGGAAGAGGTCGAGCATGACAAGCAGGAACATGACGAGATCGTGCAGGTGATGAAGAAGCTGGAAGAGGCCGATGCTGCCGATCCGGCGTTCATGGAGCTGGTGCAGGAACTGGACAAGCAGCTGCGTCACCACGCCGATGACGAGGAGTCCGACCAGTTTCCCAAACTGCGCGCTCACCTCTCCAGTGAACAACTCGTGGAAATGGGCGACAAGGTGCAAAAGGCCAAGCACCTGGCGCCGACTCGCCCTCACCCCAGCGCACCCCACTCCGAGCTGTTCCATAAAAGTGTCGGGCCAGGCGTCGGCATGATCGACCGGCTCCGTGACAAGCTCACGGGACGCCACACCGGCTAGACTCGCCGCCCGCAAATCGCGACCTTGCTACTGCCCCGGACCATGCCGATCCGGGGCTTTTTGTGGTCATATCTTGTCGTTACGGATGGTATTCGGCCCCTATTCGAAGCTCGGTGGGCGAGTCGTTCGCGTCGTTTCTTGCCGTGCCATGCCGTGCTGGATCGAGTCGATACCAGCGCGGGAACAAGGCCGTCGGCTGTACAATCCTTCTCGACACCGTTCAACGACATGAAGAGGCCAGATTCCATGATCGATCTTCGCAGCGATACCGTCACCCGGCCAAGCCAGGCGATGCGCCGGGTGATGTTCGATGCGCCAGTGGGCGATGACGTATGGGGCGACGATCCCAGCGTGGCCCATCTGGAAACCTATATCGCCGAGCGTACCGGCAAGGCGGCGGCGCTGTTCTTCCCTTCCGGCACGCAGAGCAACCTGGTGGCGCTGTTGAGCCATTGCCAGCGCGGCGACGAGTACATCGTCGGCCAGCAGGCGCACACCTATCGCATGGAAGGCGGCGGCGCGGCAGTACTCGGCGGGATCCAGCCGCAGCCGATCGAGAACGAGGCGGACGGCACGCTGCCGCTGGCGAAGATCGAGGCGGCGGTGAAGCCGATCGACCCGCACTTTGCCCGCACGCGCCTGCTGACGCTGGAAAATACTTTCCACGGCCAGGTGCTGGATGCCGATTATGTCGAAGCGGCCACTGCGCTGGCGCGGCGTCATGGCCTGGCGACCCATCTGGATGGCGCACGGATCGGCAACGCTGCGGCCGCTACCGGGGCCAGCCTGGAAGCGCTCTGCAGCCCGTTCGATACGATCTCGATCTGCTGCTCGAAGGGGCTGGGCGCACCGGCCGGTTCGGTGCTGGTGGGGCCGGCGGCGTTCATCGAGACGGCACGGCGCTGGCGCAAGGTGGTCGGCGGCGGCATGCGCCAGGTCGGCATGCTGGCAGCGGCCTGCGAATACGCGCTGGAGCATCATCTGGCACCGCTCGCCGAGGATCACGCCAAGGCCGAGCGGCTGGCTGCGGGGCTGGCCGGTATCGACGGCGTCACGGTGACGGCGCAGGCGACCAACATGGTGTTCGTCGAGTTCACTCGTTCGGCGTTCGATCCGGCTCGGCTGCACGCCTGGCTGAAGGAACGCGACATTCTGGTCGGTGCGCTCTACGCGCCGCGCTTCGTGACCCATCGCGATGTGTCGATGGACGACATCGATCGCGTCGTCGCCGCTTTCGACGAGTACTTCACCGCCTGACCGCCCGGCTCAGTCGAGCCGGGTGGATGAAGAATTGTTCGGCCGGGTCGGCGTCGAGGAAGCGCCCGGGTTCGGCGCCGCCTGGGGGCCGCCGTCGCCGGCGGGCGCATTCGGATCGCAGGTACGGCGGGCGGTGGAAATGGTCGAGCCGCCATCGTTGCCCCGGCAGATCGAACCACCGCCGCTGGGCAGCCGCTCGCGGGTTTCCCGTGGGTAGATCAGGTTGGGGCTGACATTGATGTCCATGTGCCTGGGCACGTAGTCGGCACGGCCATCGCGGTCGTTGTCCGGCAGTCTCACGCGGTGGCCGGTCTGGGGATCGACCACCGTGACGCCATCGGCAACGGCGGGCGCGCTGCCCAGCGCCGTGCCGGCAATCGCCAGCGCGAGACAAGTGACGGCCAGTGTGCGGCGACGGCTGACGGGCATGATAGAGATGCGCATGATCCACCTCCGGGTGGGTATCTCACCTACGGGAATGCTGCCTGCGCCCGGCGTCAGCCGGGCATGACGTTCCATGGACATATTCCATGGACATAGTGTAGCGCTCGCCGCGGGATACGTGATGCGTTCAGGGTGCGGATTCGCGGGTCCGGGAGAGCCACTCCCACAGCGCGGCGGCTGCCGGGCGCAACTGGCGGCGGCTGGGCCGGACCAGCCAGAACGCTTCGTCCGTCGCCATGTCGAGCTCGAACGGCGCGACCAGATCGCGGCTGGCTTCGAGCAGGCGGCGATGGGAAAGCGCGACGCCGCCGCCGTAGGAGGCCAGCGCCAGCGTCGTCACGTGGGTGTCGCAGATCATCGCCTGGCAGCGATGCTCGAGCCCGGCGACGCCCGCCTCGGCCAGCCAGCGCGGCCAGCCGGCAGCGAACCCCGCGGCATGCAGCAGCGTCCTGCCCGCCAGATCTTCCGGCGTATGCAGTTCCGCCGCCAGCGCGGCGGAGCAGACCGGCAACAGCCGCTCTTCCCCCAGGCATTCCGCGGTAACGTCGTTCCACTCGCCGTCTCCGTAGCGAATCTCCAGGTCGGCCCCTTCCGCCCCGAAGTCGTCCGCCCAGATCGCGCTGACCAGCCGCAGGGTGATCTCTGGGTGCATCTGCTGGAATCGCATCAATCTCGGCGCCAGCCAGGTCTGCTGCATTGCCGGCGTCGCCCGCAGCGTCACCGGCGCGCCGGGGCTGGGACCGAAGACTTCCGACGTGCCTTCGGCCAGGCGGGTGAACGCGCCCTGAACGCTGGGCAACCAGGCCTGCCCTGCCGGCGTCAGCGCCAGGCTACGCGGATAGCGCACGAACAGCGACTGGCCGACGCGATCTTCCAGCAGCCGGATGCGCTGGCTGATCGCCGACTGGGTGACGCCGAGTTCTCGGCCGGCCTCGGTGAAGCTCAGCGTTCTCGCCGCCGCTTCGAACGCCTGCAGCCACAATACCGGGGGGAGTTCGGACATGGTCTTCGTCGAAGCTCTCTTCAGAATGAATCTCGTCAGAATGGATCTCGGATCTGGTGGTCCGTACGTCTAGCGGTGGTTCGTAAGTCTAATAGCCAAAGTCGGCCATTAGCTCAGCTTGGCCTTTGCGGTCAGATTAATCGTTTGTCATGTCTCGGCGCAATCCGCATCCTTGTGACACTCATCTACACACGCTGTTAACAAAGATGGCGCTGTCAGCCATCGAGGAAGTGCCTTTTGTCATCCGGAAACGCCTTTAACGAGACCCATACCCATCGCGGTAATCAACCCATCGACATGGCCGAACTGCGCCGCTACCGCCAGGACGCCGGCGCGCCGGCCGCCGAGCTCGAGAGCGCATTCGGGCAGGCGCGTCGAGTGACGCTGAGCTGGTCGGATGGTCGGTCCGGCCAGTTTCCGCTGATGTGGCTGCGCGATCACTGCGCCTGCGACCAGTGCCGCCACCCGATGACGCGCGAACGCCTCTACAAGCTGCTCGACGATCCGCTGTGGGAGCGCTTCGAGGCAGACGAGGCGCTGGCGTCGCTCGAGTTCGATGCGCGCTCCCTGACGCTGGTCTGGCAGGACGGCCACGTGTCGCGCTTCGATGCCGGCTGGCTCTATCAGCGCTGCCCCGGCGAGGAGCTGGCGACACTGCTGCCCACCCCGACGCCGTGGCCCGAAGGCTTCGCCCCCGAGCACGTCGAACATGCCGATTTCGTCGGCGGCAGCGAGGGCCGCAGCCGCTGGGTCAGCGCCCTGTTGCGCGATGGCCTGGTCATGCTCGACCGGGGGCCGTGCGAGCTGGAAGAAGTCTCACGCATTGCCGAGAGCATCGGCCCGATGCGCTCGACCAACTTCGGTGGCCGGTTCGACGTGCGTTCGGTCCCCAACCCGAACAACGCGGCCTACACGGCGATCGGGCTCGAGCTGCACACCGACCTGCCCAACTGGCGGCAGCCGCCGGACATCCAGTTGCTCTACTGCCTCGAGAACGATGCCGAGGGCGGCGAATCCAGCTTTGCCGACGGCTTTGCGGCCGCCGAGATCCTGCGCGCCGAGAAGCCGGACGCCTTCCGGGTGCTGTCGGAGACGCCCATCGACTTCCGCTTTCAGGACGACGGCCACGATATCGCCGTGCGCGAGCCGGTCATCGATCTCGATGCCGAAGGCCGCCCCCGCGAGATCCGCTTCAACAACTGGATTCGCGACACGCTGAGCCTGCCGCTGGATCGGATCGAGGCCTGGTACGACGCCTACCGCGCCTTCTGGCAGATTCTGCGCCGCCCGGAGGGGCGCGTGGAGCTGACGCTCGCCCCCGGCCAGATGGTCGCCTTCGACAACCGCCGCGTGCTGCACGGTCGCAACGCCTTCGACCCCAACACCGGCAAGCGCCATCTCCAGGGTACCTATCTCGATCTGGACATGTTGCAATCACATCTACGAGTGCTGTCGCGGTGAACCGACGCGCGGCACGACGTTGATACGAGCCGCCCGAGGTCGTGAACTTCATGACCGGGCGGCTTTTCTGCGTGTATCCCGGTGCATTTCTGCCAGGCTGTCCGCCTTCGCGGAACGGGATACGCCAATTGAGGGAACGACAGGAGACAACAAATGAAACGACCGATGACGATTTCCGCCCTGACGCTGACCACCGGTTTGATCGCAGGAACCGGTTTCGCCCTGATGGGCACGAGCACCGCCATGGCGGCAGACCAGCAGATCAACTTCGGCGTGCCGTCCTGGCCCGGCATCACGGTGAAGACCGAAATCGCCCGGCAGCTGCTGGCGCCGCTGGGTTATGAAGGCAAGACGCAGGACATCGGCCTGCAGGTGATCTATCAGGGGCTCGATACCGGCGACGTGGATGTCTTCCTGGGCGCCTGGCTGCCAGCGCAGAACCCAATGCTGGAGCCGCTGGAAGCCGACGGCAGCATTACCCGCCTGGCGACCAACGTGACCGGCGCGCAGATGACGCTGGCCGTGCCGGACTACGTCTACGATAGCGGCATCACCTCCTTCGCCGATCTCGATGCCCATCGCGACGAGTTCCGGGGCGAGATCTACGGCTTCGGCGCCGGTTCCGCCGCCAGCGAAATCCTCAACAAGGCGATCGATGAAGACGCCTGGGGGCTGGGCGACTGGACGCTGGTCGATACCAGCACGGTCGGCATGCTGAGCGCCGCCAAGAGCCACATCACCAACGAAGAGCCTATCGTCTGGGTCGGCTGGACGCCGCACTGGATGAACCTCGAACTCCCCATGCGCTATCTCAGCGATTCCAAGAACCTGTTCGGCGAAGGCAACGGCGCCAGCGACGTGCGCACGTTGATGGCGAGCGACTATGCCGATGCTCATCCGAATCTGGTGACCTTCTTCAATCAGTTCTCGTTCTCTGCCGAGGAGCAGAGCTGGATGATCAAGCAGTACGGACAGGAAGAGAAGCCGATGGAAGAGGTCGCCAAGGCGTGGATCGAGCAGCATCCCGAGCGCGTGGAAAAGATGCTGGAAGGCGTGAAGACCCAGGGCGGCGATCCCGCATGGCCTGAAGTCGAGAAGTCTTTCTCCTTCTGAAGTCGAGAAGACTGGCTCCTTCAGAATCCAAGCGCCGGCATCGAGACGCGAGACGGCGCTAGCAAAAAACCGTTACAAATTCATGCCGATTTTTTTGCCGTCTCTCGGAACTAACGGAACACCCGGCACTCTGAATAGGTGTTCCCTTGAATGATCCCTTACTTGCCCACCATCCCCTGGTGGGCATTTTTTTGTCCGCGATTGGCGCCCGCCCCGGCCGACCGCCTCATCCGGTAGCCGCCTTCAGGGCAGCGCAGGCACGCGGCCGGCCATTTCCGCGGTCATGAAGTCGACGAACTGCCGGATCCGTGTGCTCTCCCGGGCCCGTTCGCTGTAGAGCAGATGGAAGTCCGCGCGGATTCCCCGCCACTGGGGCAGCAGGGCCACCAGCTCGCCGCTCGCCAGATGCTCGTGAACATCCCACCAGGAGCGCAGCAGCACGCCGTGGCCGTCCAGTGCCATCCGCGTCATGGCTTCGGCGTCGTTGCTGGCAAGCCGGCCCTGAACCCGAATGGCGCGCTGGAGCCGCGTGCCATCGGTGGCCTCGAACCGCCACAGCGAATAGTCGGTATCGTTTTCCCGCACGATCAGGCAGCGATGACGGGCCAGGTCTTCCAGCCGTTCGAGCCGGGGCGCCTGCGCCAGATAACCGGGAGCGGCGCAGAGTATCCGACGATTGGCGAGCAGCCGCCGGGCGATCCAGCGCGAATCCGGCGGGTCGCCAACACGAATGTTGATATCGAAGCCCTGCTCGTCGAGTCCCACCGGAAAGCTGGTCAGTTCCAGCAGCAGTTCCAGTCGCGGGTGGCGCTCGGCAAAGCGCGAGATCAACGGCGCCACGTGTCGGCGGCCGAAGCCGAAGGTGGCGTTGATTCGCAGCCGCCCCGAGAGCATGGCGTCCTGGTCTCCCAGCGAGTTTTCCAGATCGCCCAGATCATCGAGGATCATCGCCCCGCGCCGCAGGTAGCGCTCCCCTTCCGCCGTCAACGCCAGACGCCGCGTCGTTCTCGCCGCCAGCGATACGCCCAGCCGCGCCTCCAGTTGCTGCAGCCGCTTGCTCACCGCCGACAGGGAAAGCCCGAGCTCCCGGGCGGCGCCCGTCAGGCTGCCGGCCTGGGCGATGCGCTGGAAAAAAGCGAGATCATCGATCGAAGCCACCGGATTCTCCACTTCAGAGCAAGAGTCGATTCGATTCTACCCGGATTATCCCGCACCGTTCAGCCACTACACTGGGTTCGTCTACGATGCCTTGACCGTGCCGTTCTCATGGCGATAGCGGTGTATCACACGGGCGTCATCTTTCGGGAAGCGCCGGGTGCGGCCTTCCAGCCAATCACCGACTTCATGAGGTAAATCCCCCATGGCCCAGAACAAGACTCACAGGATCGCCGTCATCCCCGGCGACGGCATCGGTACCGAAGTAGTGCCGGAAGGCCTGCGTGCGCTGGAGGCGGCTGCCAAACGCTTCGATATCGATCTCGAGTTCGAGCACTTCGAGTTCGGCAGCTGCGACTACTATCTGGAACACGGCAAGATGCTGCCGGACGACTGGTTCGAGACGCTTTCACGCTTCGATGCGATCTTCTACGGCGCGGTGGGCTGGCCGGACAAGGTGCCGGATCATGTCTCGCTGTGGGGCTCGCTTTTGCAGTTCCGGCGCCATTTCGACCAGTACATCAACCTGCGGCCGTGCCGCCTGATGCCGGGGATCAAGAGCCCGCTGGCCGACCGCGAGCCCGGCGATATCGACTTCTACGTGGTGCGCGAGAACACCGAGGGCGAGTATTCGAGCATCGGCGGCAAGATCTTCGAAGGCACCGACCGCGAGACGGTGATGCAGGAGACGGTAATGACCCGCACCGGGGTCGACCGGGTGCTGAAATACGCCTTCGAACTGGCCCAGAGCCGGCCGCGCAAGAAGCTGACCTCGGCGACCAAATCCAACGGTATCTCGATCACCATGCCGTACTGGGACGAGCGCGTGAAAGCGATGGCGAAAGGCTATCCGGACGTCAGCGTCGATCAGTTCCATATCGATATCCTGACCGCCAACTTCGTGCTGCATCCGGACTGGTTCGACGTCGTCGTCGCCAGCAATCTCTTCGGCGACATTCTTTCCGATCTCGGCCCGGCCTGTACCGGCACCATCGGCGTCGCGCCATCGGCCAACATCAACCCGGAAGGCAAGTTCCCGAGTCTGTTCGAACCCGTCCACGGCAGCGCGCCGGATATCGCCGGCAAGGGCATCGCCAACCCCATCGGCCAGATCTGGTGCGGCGCGATGATGCTCGAACATCTCGGCTACAAGGAAGCCGGCGACGCGATGGTCAGCGCCATCGAGGCAGTGCTGGCAAACGACGACAAGTCCGCGCTGACGCCGGACCTGAAAGGCCAGGGCACGACCCGCAGCCTGGGCGAGAAGATCGCCGCGGCCATCGGTTGAAACGAAACGGCGACGGCGATCCATATCGCCGTCGCCGTTGCACAAGCATCATGCCGACCGGAGCTGTAGGCCCCAGATTCCGGCTCGGGTCGTGTTCAGGAGCCGGCGTACTCGGCCACGGCAGAACGGCTCTGGACGCCACGGTGGACCGGTTCGCCGAACTGTGCCGACAGCGACCCGACGATATCGCGATAGAACGATTGCAGTTCCGGCTTCAGCGCCCCTTCCGCCTGGTGCTGGTCGATGTAATAAGCCGCACGGACGCCGTTGAACTGCTGAATGTTGCCGACTCGCAGAAATGCAAGCCCGAATCGCCCCAGCAGCCTGGCCAGCCTCGGCTCCATCAGTGCCAGCGCATGGCGGCGCTCCATCAGACCGATCATCACGGTCGAGGCCAGATAGACGGAAACGCCCAGCAGCGAAGCCACCTTGTAGTCGTTGTCGGTGCGCGGGTAGATCGGCCCTTCGTTCTCGGCTACGGGATCCGGCATCGACTGCCGCTTTCGGTAACGCCCCAGAATGGCGGCGCGCGAGACCTCGCAGGTCAAATCCCGGGGAAGGAGATCCGGATTCAGTTCGGCATGGCAGAATTCACCGCGCGAGTTCGATTCGATCGGCAGTTCACGAAGGCCGTGACCGGAGCCGGGGTAGATGACGCGGATGCAGGCGACGGGTTCCTGCGTCGCACGGTGGCGGATGAAGCAGTGCAGCGCCGAGCGATCGAATTCGTCATATTCCAGCTGCCGCTCGGGCTCCCCCGGCATGACATGGCCGAACTCGGACGTATAGACCTGATAGCGCAAGCGATAGACGTACCGTTTATCGGCTTCCGAGGTTGCCAATACGAATTCGAACTGCTGATGAAACTGATCGTACAGACTCATCCCAATGTCCCGTGTTCAAGCCAATGTCCCGTATTCAAGCGAGCGTCGTCAGTCATCAAGGCTTTCGCTAAAAGGTCGGGGCTTACCCAACCAGTATCCCTGTATATAATCCACGCCGTACTCTTTCAAAATATTATAAACAGGTTCCCGATCGACGAATTCCGCGACGGTCTTTTTGCCGAACCCTTTCGCGATCTCGACGATGGCCTTGACGATCATTTGACTACGTTTATTTTCCGGCAGGTCCCGAATAAAGGAACCGTCGATCTTGATGTAATCAATGGGCAGCTGGTCCAGATAGTAGAAACTGCTGAAACCAACGCCGAAGTCGTCCAGGGCTATTGCACATCCCAGGTCCCGAATGTTCTGCAGGATGCAGCGAGCCGTGGCGAAGTCGGTGACCGCAGCGGTTTCCGTGACTTCGATGACCAGCCGATGGGCGGAGACGCCGCTCATCTTCAGCGCATTTTCGAGGAACCCCGTCAGCGCTTCATCGTGCAGTGACTGGCCCGATACGTTGAGGGCCAGCCGCCGATCGGAGTCGCCCCAGGACCCCATCATTTTCAAGCTTTCCGAGATGACCCAGCGATCGATACTGACGATCTGGCCGCTACGCTCCGCCACCGGTATGAACGATCCCGGCGAAACGATCTCGCCCGTATCGGAGGAACGCATGCGCAGCAGGACCTCGTTATGCTTCACCTTCAGACCGTCGACACTCGCAATGGGCTGGCCCCAGAGTTCGAAGCCCTCATGCTCCAGTGCGTGGCGAATGCGCTCTTCCCAGTAGACCCGTTCCTGCAGCACCTCTTTGTCCGCCTGCGCCGACAAAAGATGCCATCGCTGCGCCGGATCTTCCTTGGCCCGATACATGGCGAAATCGGCACTCGCCATCAATTCCTTGGGTGTGGCGCCATGATCCGGATACAAAGCGATACCTATACTCGCAACGGCCCTGTGCTTCTGTCCATCCACATCGAGACTGATTTTTTCCAGACTCTGGGTAATGATATTTGCCAATATGACGGCCTGCTCGGCGGAGGCATTTTCCATCAAAATGGCAAATTCATCGCCGCCTAACCGGGCAATCGTGCCGGCATGACTGAGTTGTCTCTGGAACATCTCGGAAACGAGCACCAATAGATCGTCTCCCGCCTGATGACCGCCCAGTTCATTGATTTCCTTGAAGCGATCCAGATCCATGTAGAGCATGGCACCATGCATGTCACGAACGACGGCATGCGCCAGTACGCCCTCGAAATAGCTTCGATTGTAGAGCGCTGTAAGAGGGTCTCGATTCGCCAGCCAGGAAATTCTCTGCGCCGCACTTTTTCGGTCGGTAATGTCCAGCCCTACGGATATCGTTGCGGGTTTGCCATCGGCCCAGGTATTCAGCGGCGTATGGTGCCAGGCAATCGTTCGACGCGTTCCTTTCAGGGTGACCAGGTCACTCTCCTGCTGCCCACTATGAAACTCTCTTGCGAAGGGCTGAAACGTCTTCGCAAAGGAGCCGCCTACCAGTCTGGATTCGGACGCATCGAGCATGTCCGCGGCGTAGCGATTCGCCATCAATATCTCGTCGCCACCATGGACGACGACCAGAACCTGGGCGGTATTCATCAAGCCGCTGACGAGATCCCGTTCACGCTCCAGCTCCACGACCTGCTGCTCGAGCAACTCTCCGCGGGCAGTGACTTCGCCTTTCAGCCGCTCCAGCTGGTAGGAGAGCTCGACGGCAGTATCCGCGAGGACATCGATTTCATCCTTGGGCTTTCCTTCGGAATGACGCGATACCTGCGATCTCAGTTCCGCGAATTTTCCTCTCGCCAGCCCGGGGAGGGCCTGACTCAGCGTTCGTATTCGAAGCGTGGGTTTCCATAAAAGGAAGAGCAGGAAAGCCTCGGAACACAACCATCCCGCCAGGGCAACGAAGAACACCATTCCTGTGGTTTCCCGAATGCCCTCCAACTGCGCGGTGACGTCCTCGACGGAGACGAAATAGCCTGAACGGTTGGCGCTGCCCGCTTCTCCGCTTTCGAGGGGAATGATGCTCGTCTCGTACTGGCGCCCGCCGTATTCGATATCTTCCGGACTGGCGATCAGGGCCTCGATCGACACCCGGCGCGAGATCTCCTTGAGGACCGGCAGCACGATATCCTGATGCGTCAGCGCCAGGGAATAGGAGTCCCATTCGGGTATGACGCGCTCCGAATTACCGTGGGTTGCCCCGCTTTCCTGCCGAGTGAGCAGCGCGATATCGTCTCCCGAGCTCCTCTGGAAATAACTCATCACATCCACGAGCGATCGGGACACCATCAATACGCCGGCATTTTCCCCCTGGACGAGAATGGGCACCGCCGCAAACTGAAGGCAGGAGCCGGCACACAGCAGGAGGTCCTGCGGCTGTTCCGACTCGACGACTTTCGACAGCCACGCCCGCGACGGCCGTTTATCGTTACCGTTGTTGTCTTCGCCATAGGAGGCTAGAAGCTCGCCGTCCAGGCCGAAGATGACCAGCTCGTCGATCCCGGCATCCAGCTGCAGCGTAGGCCACTGGTTTCGGAGAGATTCCGCAATTTCGGCCTGGTTCAGCGACAGCAGGGCGTCATTGAGCGATTCAGAAGAAGCCGCGACGGCGGCCAACTGCTTCAACTCGTTGGCAGCGCTCTGCAGGGACGTCTCGATCTGGTGGCGCTGTTCGCGCTGGTTGACCTGCTGATGGGTCTGAAACTGCTCCATCAGGCTCTTGTAGCTGATCCACGTGATGAGGACCGCCAGCCCCAGCAGTATCAGGCTGGTCAGCGCGAAAGCCCGCCATTTCAGACTGAGTCGATAGGGACGAGAATCAGGATGTGACATCAGAAACTGAACGAAGTCTGCAGCAACAGCATGTTCCAGTGCTGTTCGGTATTGTCGTCGTCATTGTCCTGCCTCGGCAGCCAGGCCGTACCATTGACATGATGAATTTCCGCTTGAATATTCCAGTTGGGAGTCACTCGCCAGTGCACGCCCGTCGTCACGTCCTTGGCAAATCGTGAATAGTCCTGTCCTTTACCGGACGCCTCGAAGCGCTCGCCATCCCGGTCGTTTCTGTCGCTGACGGCATAGTCGTATCTCAACAACCATTGCCAGCGGTTGGAGAGCCGGTACAAGTATTGAACATAGACACTTTCTCCATTCACTCTTCCATTGTAGGAAGAGACCGCAAAGTCCTTCAGTTCCTTCCGCTGATATTCGTACTCCGTCGTCAGGCTCCAGTTTTCCGCGTTGTACTGGAAAGACAGAATTATTGGCTGGAAAATAAACTCGCCTTTCGCCTGCCGCTCCTGTCTGGACTGATAATCCGCCCTGACCCGAGCCATGCTCAGTGCCACGTTGATCCGACCGCCATCATGGGCATAGAGCACTTGCCCGATCGAAGAGAGCTTGCTGTCCAGAGACGGATTATCGGGAGACAGGGAAATCTCGGCGTCGCTATTGACCTGAGGCATGCCGACACCGCCCTGAATATAGAGAGTGCCGTTGGAGAACCGCTCCTCGTTGTAAATGCTCAGCCCATCCGAAGCCAGCCCTAAAGATCGGCTTCTATCGAAGTAGATGGATTGGGGAAGCAGGATGCTGGGGCGTGTCGATGGCGCATCACGCGTCTGGTTGTAGAATCCAAACGGATTCTTGAATCTTCCCAGCTGTATTCCGAATGCTCTTTCTTCATTGGCGATCAGCTGATAATCCACGACGCCGTAGTCCAGCTCAGGCTGCCAGGCGTCTCCGTAGTTGCCGGCTTTCCGGCTCAACACCTGACCGGCAACCAGGACATGGCTGAAGGGGCGAAAGGAAGCATTGAGCCCCAGCTCGGTATATTCCAGGCTGCCGCCATCGTCACTGCTGGAACCGAAGAAATCGTTGTGATCGGTCACGATGAGCGCCTGGCTCATGAAGCCATGAACCTGGAAGGTATCCGCCGTTTCCATCGCATGGGCGCCAGCGGCCCCTATCGTGGTTATGGCAGCCTGAGCGGCGATCAAGACACGCTTCAATCTATTCAATATCGAGCACCCGAACCTGATCATTCAGGCTTGATTGTTGGATATAGCCGATGCTGCCAGGTGTGGAGCCGATAGCCTCGAGCATCTCGGTTTCATCGTCGACTTCATTGGGGGCCTGCCCGGTCCCGGAAAACACCGCACGGTCCCAGGCCAGACGAAGCTGGTGCGGATAGACACCCAGTACCTTCTTGGAAAAGTCTTCGTGGACCGGATTGTCGTCGGGTAATACATAGACATGGACGGCTTGTCCGTCTGGCAACGTTCTTTGCCGCATCGCGAATATGGCTCTGAGCGTCTCTAGCGGCAAAGCGGACTGATGCACGGTTCGATTGGCGATAACGAGAGTTGCGGGCTCATCTGCGAGACTGCAGAAAGAGACGAGAGTGAGCATGAGCAACAGACATCCGGTCAACCCCCTCCGCATGCGTCATGACTCCCTGACTCTGCTGCTGTCGTTGAGGTTTTCAAGGATGACCTCCGATCCGAACCCGGTCCCATCTCGGAAATACCGAGCGGCAAAATCTCGGTGCAGCGCTCAGCGTGACTGATCGAAGAGCCTGGCATGTCGATAATCGCATCAAGAGCGATCCCTGAACTTTACAATTGGGCTAATGTGCTTCGAAGTAAGCTGACTTACGATTTCAGTCTCATGGCGTTCCCTGCCACCGTCTTGTGACGGGCGAGCATTCCTTTATCTTCAATTCCTTTATCTTCATGTTCCCCTATTGCCCTATCGGGTAAATATTTTTGCAGCGTAGCATATTGCCATAACTTACCCGCCGACATTGTTAATCGATGATATTTACGGAAACCCGCCAAAAAGATAGGAAACCCAGGAAAATCTCAGATTTGCCTGTTAAATGGGCGAATAAAGGCCAGATAACGTAAAAACCGATCAATAGATAGAATTTGCCGCAGAGTAATGTTTTTAAACGTTATTGTGATTTTTAGTAATCAAAGACGATCTTTCTACATTGCCGGCTAACGAACTTCCCGCAGCCGGCTCTTGTCCATCTGCTGGATTTCCGTGATGCCGAGAAGTGCCATATCCCGCGCAATTTCCTCCCGCATCAGATGAATCGCGTGTTCGACGCCCGCTTCCCCGGCGTAGGCCGCCGCGTAGTTGAAAGGCCTGCCGAAGAAAACGAATCGCGCGCCCAGCGCGAGCGCTTTCAGCACATCGGTACCGCGCCGGAATCCGCTGTCGATCATGACGGGATAGTCGCCGACAGCCTCGACGATGTCGGGCAGTGCCCGTAACGGGGCGATCGTGCCATCCAGTTGCCTGCCGCCGTGATTGGAGACAATGATGCCATCGGCGCCGTGATCCTTGGCGCGCTTCGCATCTTCGGGGTGCAGGATGCCTTTGACGACCAGGTTGCCCGGCCAGCGTTCCCGTACCAGTGCGAGATAGTCCCAGTCGAGATGGGTGCGTCCCGAGAAGTCGCGATTGACGTTCCGCGAGATGACCGGAATACCTCGGGTGGCGTGATTGTTCTCGAAGTGGGGAATGCCGTGATGACGAAGCGTCTTGTAGAAGGTGCCATAGAGCCAGCGGGGCTTGAGCAGCCCATCCAGTACCAGGCGGGCACTGGGGCGAATCGGCGACGAGAAGCCGCTGCGCCGGTTGTTGTCGGGGTTGGGCGGCACCGCGTAGTCGACGGTGATGACCAGGTTACGAAATCCCGCTCGCTCGATGCGCTCGAGCAGCGCCTCGATGCCGGGCCGGTCCCCCGGCAGATAGGCCTGGAACCAATCGCTGCCGTCGATCTTCGCTACTTCTTCCATCGGGATCAGCGACGACCCGCTCATGATCATCGGCACCTCGGCCCGCGACGCCGCGCGAGCCAGCGCCAGATCGCCGCGATAGGCCGACAGCGCGCTGATCCCCATCGGGGCGATGCCGAACGGTGCGGCATAACGCGTGCCCAGCAGTTCGGTCTCGAGCGAGACGCGGGAGACATTCCTTAGCGCCCGCGGCACGAAGCAGTAGTCATCGAAGGCCGCGCGGTTGGCGGCCAGGCTCTTGCCCTCTTCCGCCGCGTTGGCGACGTATCCGTAGATCGGCCGGGGAAGATGGCGCTTGCCGGCGCGTTCGAGATCAAGGAAGTTGCGAATACGGGACAGGCGGCGTTGTTGGCGCGTCACGAATGATCCTTACGCGTGGAAAAGGGAAAAGAGTCCTACGGCGATGTCAGGCTTTACAAGAAAAGTCGGCGAGCGATGCCGGCAAGCCGTCATCCCTTCAGTCCCGGCATCGCGAAGTTGACCCCCGCCAGCGTCGTCAGCAGCCTGTCGCGCTGGCCGTCGTCGAGCGAGACCAGTGGCGGCCGCAGGCGGTCCCAGGCGGGATCGCCGCTGAAATGGGCGGTGGCGGCCTTGAGCGCCGGAATCATCGGCACGCTCTCGAAAATATCGCGAATCTCGTTCAACGCCTGCTGGCGCGCGTCGGCGTCATCCTCGCGCCAGCTGGCACCCAGCGCCGAGATCGCGCGGGGATTGACGTTGGCCGTGGCGCTGATGCAACCGGCGCCGCCGGCCCGCAGCGTGGGCAGCAGGAAGCGTTCGCTGCCCGCGTAGACGCGAAACCCCTGTGCGCCGAAGGCGTCGATGACGGACTGGGTGTTGGCCCAGTCGCCGGAGCTGTCCTTGATTCCTGCCACGACCTCAGGATAGCGCTTCAACAGGCGCTCGATCAGTCCCAGTCCGATCGGCACCTGCGCCACCGGCGGAATATGGTAGAGATAGAGCCGCAGCCGCTCGTCGCCGACCCGCTCGATCACCTCGCTGTAGAACCGGAACAGCCCCTCCTCCGAGACGCCCTTGTAGTAGAACGGCGGCAGCATCAGCACGCCACCCACGCCCTGGTTAACGGCATGGCGTGTCAGGGTCACGCTATCGGGTATCGAACAGCAGCCGGTACCCGGCATCAGACGGCTCGTGTCGAGCCCCGCCGCGACCAGATGATCGAGCAGGTCGAGGCGCTCCTGCACCGACAGCGAGTTGGCCTCGGAGTTGGTGCCGAAGATCGCTAGCCCGACATCGTTGGCCATCAGCCAGCGGCAGTGCTCGACGAAGCGCGCGGCATCGGGAGCAAGGTCCTCGCCAAACGGCGTGATGACCGGAGAGAGTACGGTACCGCAGGGCGCATTCGACGACATGAACACAGACCTCTTGAAAGAGAATGGTGGATGGGATCGGTCATGACCCCGCGGCTATCGAACTTCAGGACCAGGGCTCGACGGCGTAGCGCGACAGCGCCTCCTCGTCGAAGTCGAATCCCAGTCCCGGCGTTTGGGGTAGATTCAGCCGTCCGTCGTTGAAGGTCAACTGCGTATCGATCAGCCTACGGAAGTTAAGCACTTGATCGTCGGCGAAAAATTCGACGAAAGGCGCATTCGGCGTCGAACCGACCAGATGCACGTGAAGATCGTGGAACCAGTGTGGGCAGATCTCCACGCCGTAGCTGGCCGCCGTGGCCGCGATACGACGGAATTCCGTTACCCCGCCGCAGACTGCCGCATCGGTCTGCAGGATCATCGCCGCTTCCTTGTCCAGCAGTTCCTTGAAGCGCCAGCGACCGGCTTCGATCTCGCCGGTTGCCACCGGGATCGGCGTGCGCTCGGCCAGGCGACGATGGTTGTCGATATCGTCGGGGCTGAACGGCTCCTCGATCCAATAGGGCGAATAGGGCTCGGCCATGCGCGCGAACGCCAGGGCCGAAGGAAGATCGCGCCAGGCGTTGTTGGCGTCCATCATCAACAGCACGTCGGGGCCGATCGCCTCGCGAACCGCCGCCAGCCGTGCCTCTTCGCCGGCCAGATCTTCGCGCCCCACCTTCATCTTGACCGCCTTGAAGCCCTTCTCGACGTAGCCGGTCATCTCTTCCGCCAGCCTGGCCGGCGTCTTGCCGTCGAGGTAATAGCCGCCGCTGGCGTAGGCCGCCACGCTGTGCTCGTCGCTGGCGCCGAGAAACTTGTAGAGCGGCAGGTTGGCGGCGCGGGCGTTGCGGTCCCACAGCGCCACGTCGAGGATACTCAGCGCTCGCATCACCGAGCCGGTGCGGCCATGCAGCAGCCCTTCCTGGTACATCTCCTGCCACAGCCCCTCGACGCGATGCGCGTCCTGCCCCATCAGCACCGGCTTGAGCAGGTCGCGTACCGCCTGCGTCACCAGATGGCCGGCGTTGTTGCCGCCGTAGCAGAAGCCAATACCGCTGATACCGTCGTCGCCGGTCACCTTGACCAGCGCGTAGTCGCGCTTGAGCACCTGCCGGTTGGAAAAGCTGGTCGGATTATCCAGCGCGACGTTGACCGTTCGCGCCTGCACATCGGTAATTCTCGTCATCGTTCATCTCTCCAGAAAGGGGGCTAACCCAGGTGTGATCAATCCACGCGTCTTGAATCCATGCGTCCTGAATCAACTCTGTTTCAGGCGGCGCTTGAGCGGCAGACGCAGCCAGCGGAAGAACGGGGTCGCCTGCAGGATCGAAAGCAGCGCCAGGATCAGCAGCACGGTGGCAATCGGGCTTTCCAGGAAAACGCCGAAGCTGTCGTTGCCGATCAGCATCGACTGCTGGAAGCTGGTCTCCATCACCGGCCCCAGGATCAGGCCGATCACCATCGGCGCCGGGGAGACGCCGGCCTTGCTCATCCAGTAGCCGAACAACCCGAAGCCCAGCATCAGCCCCACATCGAACAGGCTGTTATTGATCGCGAAGGCACCGATGATGCAGAGCGTCAGAATCGCGCAGGCGATGAAGCCGTCGGGGATCTTGGTCACCGAGACGCTCATCTTGGTGAACGCCAGCCCCACCACCAGCAGCGCGATGTTGGCGAGAATTACCGCCCAGATCAGGGTATAGGTGACATCGCCGTAGTCGGTGAGCAGATTGGGGCCGGGCAGGATGCCCTGCACCATCAGCGCGCCCAGCAGGATCGCCGTGGAAGAGCTCCCCGGAATCCCGAGGGCGATGGTGGGAATCAACGCACCGCCGACGACCGCATTGTTGGCGGCCTCCGGCGCGGCAACGCCGGCGATCTCTCCCTTGCCGAAGCGGCTCTTGTCCTTGGCGAAGCGCTTGGCCTCGTTGTAGGCGAACCAGCTGGCGGTATCGCCACCGGTGCCGGGGATCAGCCCCACGACGATGCCGATGCCACTGGAACGCAGGATATTGGGCATCAGCTGCTTGATGGTGCTCCAACGTGGCATCAAGCGGTCGGTGATACGGCTCGCCACCTTGTTGCCGCGATGGGAGTTCTCGATCAGCGTCAGCGCCTGGGGCACCGAGAACAGCCCGATCAGCGCCACCGTGAAATCGATCCCGGCGAACAGGTTGATCTGATCGAAGGTCATGCGTGGCGTGCCGGTGGTCAGATCCATCCCCACGGTGCTGAGCAGCAGCCCCAGCCCGCCGGAAAGCAGACCGCTGATCACCGATCCCTGCGCCAGCGAACCGATGATGGTGATGCCCAGCACGGCAATCGCGAACAGCTCGACCGGGCCGAACTCGAGCACCAGCGTGCCGAGCAGCGGTGCCGCCGTCAGCAGCGCGATGCCGCTCATCAGCCCGCCGAAGAACGAGGCGAACAGCGAGACCCCCAGCGCCTGGCCCGCCTTGCCCTGCTGCGAGAGCGGGAAGCCGTCGAGAACGGTCGCCGCCGCCGAGGGCGTGCCGGGAGTACGCAGCAGAATCGCGGCGATGGAGCCGCCGTAGGACGCCCCCACGTAGAGCGAAGCCAGCATGCTCAGCCCGGTCGCCGGGTCGAAGCTGAACGTCAGCGGCAAAAGCAGCGCCAGCGCCATTGTCGCCGACAGCCCCGGCATCGCCCCGACGAAAAGCCCCAGCAGCGTGCCGCCGAGAATGCAGGCAATGTTGTTGAAGCTGAGCACATTGGTCAGCCCGATCATTACCAAAGAGGAATCCATGCGCGTCTACTCTCCTGCGCTCGAACCGAGCGTCGTGGCCGCCAGTGCTGGCGAGGGCTTACCAGTGCTGGCGAAGGCTTAAAGAAAGCTCGGCAGCAGCGGGATCGGCAGACCCAGGAACTGCACGAACACCAGGCACACCATGGCGATCAGGATCGCACCGGCGATCAGCGCGAAGGTCCACTTCACGGTGCGCAGGATCGCCAGCGCCAGGGTCATGAACAGTGCCGTGGCCAGCACGTAGCCGAGCGTCGTCATCGACGCGACATACCCCACCGCCAGCAGGAAGATGGCGACGACCGCCCCCCAGCGCTTGGGCGCCGGTGATGCCTCGTCCGCTTCCCGGCCGGCTGGCTCGGCGGCGGTGCCGCCAGTGGCCGGCGCGCGACGCTGCAGCCGCAGTTCGCTGGCCACCATCGCCAGCGACAGCAGCCCGACGGCGACTGCGTAGATCATCGGCATCTGAGCGGCGGCGCGGGGGTAATCGCTGGCGTCGAAGAAGAAGACGCCGGCCACGACGATGCCAAACACTCCCAGCAGCAAACGACTGACGTTCATGGCGTCCTCCTCGTCGGGTATCGATCGGCCACTCAGCGGCCGACCTCGTCCTTGACCGATTCCCAGATGTCGCGGTAATCGCTCTCCATCTGGTCGATCATGGCGCGGTAGTCATCGCCAGTGACGACATCGAGGTTCATGGCGCGCTTTTCCGCCTGGGCCTGGAAGTCGGGCTCCTGCGCCAGCGTCTCGAATGCCTCGATCAATTGCTGACGGGCCTCATCCGGAATGCCCGCCGGCGCGCTGTAACCCCGCGAGGAACCCGCCACCACGTCGACCCCCTTCTCCTTCATGGTGGGCACGTCCGGCAGGCTGGGCAGCCGCTTCTCGGCGAACACCGCCAGCGCCCGAAGGTTGCCGGACTCGATCTGGCCGTAGACGTTGCCCACGTTGTTGAAGCTGGCATCGATCTTGCCGCCCATGGCCGCTGTCGCGGACGGGCCATCGCCCTGGAAAGGCACCTTCTTGAAGGAGAGACCCTTGGCCTGCTCGAGCAGGATGGTAGTGAAGAAATCGTCACCACCGACGCCGGAATTGCCGATGGTCACCGTACCCGGGCTCTGCTCGGCGGCTTCGAAGAGATCCTCGATGGTCTGGTAGGGGCTGTCGGCATTGACGACGACGATGCCCGGATCGGTCACTACGTTGGCGATCGGCGTCATCTCGTCGGTGTTGTAGGTGATGGCGTCGTTCATGATGTAGTTGGTCATCAGCATCGGCGTGTTGGTGATGCTGATGATGCTGCCATCGTTGGGCGACTGCTTGGCCAGCCGCGTCCAGGCGACGGCCCCGGTGGCGCCGGGCATGTATTCGTTGACGAAATCGACGCCGAGGATCTCGCTCAGGCGCGGCTGCACCAACTGAGCCAGGGCATCACTCCCGCCTCCCGGCTTGAATCCTTGCAGAACGGTGACTTCATCGCCTCCCACATAATCGGCGGCTTGCGCCAGGGGAGACAGACTGATGGCGACGGCGGTGGCCGTCAGCCAGTGGCGAAGGGCTTTGGCGTGCATGATCGATTCCTCTCTGACGGAGTCTGTTTGTCGTTGTCTTACCTAGCCTTGTCTTGCCTACTCTTGTCTTACCTACTCTTGTCGTGCCAAAGAGAACGTATTAATTTATCGATCAGATTGTCAATAATATTACCGCCAATAGAGACTAAAGCAGTAACGGCGTACAAAATGGTCCTAAAGGCCGCGAAATCGCCATCATCCGGCGAACAGGCGTGGCAGAATCGATTCTGCAACCGGCGGACCGACCAGCGGCGGCGCTTGCTCCATGCCTGCCCTGCTGAAGACAATGGCCAACCGGGTGACGGGAACTACATCGTGACGGGAACACATTCATGCCAAAACGGGACAACGCCAAACCGAGCAGCGCCGACACGGACCGATACCTCGTCGACGAGCAAGCTGAGACGGTCGCCGAAACGGCCAGCGTGACCGATATCGTGTCGGCCATCGAAGAGGACATCGTGCTGAATCGCGTGCATCCGAAGGAGCGGCTGGTCGAGGAAGACCTGATGCAGCGCTTCGCCGGCAAGCGCCACGTGGTGCGCCAGGCGCTGTTTCAGCTCGAGAATGCCGGCCTGGTGGAACGCATCAAGAATCGCGGCGCTTTCGTCAAATCCTATACGCCGGAAGAGGTGGAAGGGATCTACGTCATGCGCGAACTGCTGGAAGAGGCCGCCGCGGATCGCATCCCGATGCCGGCGCCGCCCGCGCTGATCGAGGCGCTGACCGCCATCCAGTCGCGACACAGCGCTGCCGTGGAGAGCGGCGACCTGCGTGCGGTGTTCCATCAGAACATCGCTTTTCACCGCACGCTGTTCGCCGCCTGCGGCAACGAGTATCTCTCCGACACCATCAACGAATTCGCCCAGAAGGCGCATGCCATCCGTTTCATCGGCACCACCGACCGCCAGTCCATCCTGCTGGCCCGCGACGAACATCTCGCCATGATCGACGCGCTCGAACGGCAGGACCGCGCCGAACTACACCGCCTCTGCTACCAGCACCTGCAGCCGTCCAAGGAGCGCTACCTGCACCTCTACCGGCTCCGGGAAGGCGGCTGAGGCGGGTAGTCGGCCGCGATGACCGCAGGCAATAGGCACGACGGGGCCGCGAAGCGGCCCGGTGTCACTTCGGCACGCGCCGCTGAATGTTCGGCGGCCGCAGAAAGGTGAAATCGCAGCCCTGGTCCGCCTGGGTAATCTGCTCGAGAAACAGCTTGCGGTAGCCGCGCTCGGCGGTCAGCGCCACCGGCCGCCAGCCTTCCCGGCGCCGGGCGAGCTCTTCGTCGTCGACCAGCAGTTCCAGCCGGCGTTCGCTGACGCTCAGGCGAATCCGGTCGCCGTTCTCGACCAGCGCCAGCGGCCCGCCGAGGGCGGCTTCCGGCGTCACGTGCAGCACGATGGAGCCCGCCGCCGTGCCGCTCATGCGCCCGTCCGAGATTCGCAGCATGTCCCGCACGCCTTGCCGCGCCAGCTTGCGCGGGATCGGCAGGTAGCCCGCCTCGGGCATCCCCGGCGCCCCGACGGGGCCGATCCGCTTGAGCACGAGAACGTCCTCCGCCGTCACGTCCAGCTCCGGGTCGTCGATCCGTGCCGCCATGTCTTCGGCGTCCTCGAACACGACGGCGCGCCCTTCATGCTCCATCAGACGGGCATCCGCGGCCGACTGCTTGATGATCGCGCCATCGGGGGCCAGATTGCCGCGCACGAACGCGATCCCGCCGGCGTGATAGAGCGGCGAATCGAAGCGGTGCACGACCTGCTGCTCGAACGCCGGCACCGCGTCGATCTCCTCCCCCAGCGTGCGCCCGGTCACGGTCATGGCATCCAGGTGCAGCAGCGGCTTCAGCTCGCGCAGCACGGTCGGCAGCCCGCCGGCACGATGCAGGTCTTCCATGTAGTGCTGACCCGAAGGCTTGAGATCGACCAGCACCGGCGTCTCGCGGCTCATGCGATCGAAGGCGGCCAGATCGATGTCGATACCCATGCGCCCGGCGATGGCAGTCAGATGAATGATGCCGTTGGTCGAGCCGCCGATCGCCAGCAGCACCCGCAAGGCATTCTCGAATGCCTTCTCGGTCAGGATCTTGTCCGGGGTCACGCCTGCCCGCGCGTTGATCACGGCCTGACGCCCCGTCGCCTCGGCGACGCGCATGCGATCCGCGGTCACCGCCGGCGGCGAGGCGCTGCCCGGCAACGCGATACCTAGCGCTTCGCTGATACACGCCATGGTGCTGGCCGTCCCCATCACCGAACAGGTACCGACGCTGCCCACCAGCTTGGCGTTGACCTCCTCGATCTCCTGGTCGTCGATCTCCTGGCCGCGATACATACCCCAGTAGCGACGACAGTCGGTGCACGCCCCCACCCGGACGCCACGGTGACCGCTGGTCAGCATGGCGCCGGTCACCAGCTCGAGCATGGGCAGGTTGGCGGAGGCCGCGCCCATCAGCTGGGCAGGCACCGTCTTGTCGCATCCGCCGATGAGCACCACCGAATCCATCGGCTGGGCGCGGATCATCTCCTCCGTATCCATCGACATCAGGTTACGCAGGTACATGCTCGTCGGAGTGGAGAAGCTCTCGGCGATCGAGATGGTGGGAAACTCGATCGGCAACCCGCCTTCCAGCATCACCCCGCGCTTGACCGCTTCGATCAGCTGCGGCGCGTTGCCGTGGCAAGGGTTGTAACCGCTGCCGGTGTTGACGATACCGACGATGGTGCGATTGAGCGCATCGTCGCTGTAGCCCGCGCCCTTGATGAACGCCTTGCGCAGGAACAGCGAGAAGCCGGCATCGCCGTAGTTCACCAGCCCCTGGTTGAGCCCCGTCTGCCGTTCGTCGTCCGGCCCTTCGTTTCGATTGTCGGGTTGATTGCCGTGCTGGTTGTCGTCATGAGAGCCGTTAGCCATGTCGTCCTCGTCGCCATAATTATTGATAATATTATTGACGTAAGTAACCACAGTTGACGAAGTAATGACATCCGACTTAAGCCGCAGGCTATCGTCGCGCGGCAACAAGCGGACGAGCCCGGCAGCAGGGGGAGGGATTTAGCAGATGCCGCTTTTATCGCCTAGTCTTTACCCAGGCTAATGCAACGTCCATTCGCCGACGCTAACAGGACCGTGACACAAGGATGAGAACCATGACGCTTTTCGAAGACCTGCGTGCAAGCCATGACAAGCAGCGCCGCCTGCTCGACCTGCTGGTCAAGACCCATGGCGACAGTGAAGGCCGCGATGAGCTTTACAAACGTCTGCGTGCCGAGCTGGAGAACCACGCCGCTGCGGAAGAGCGCGCGCTCTACATTCCGATGATGGAGCACGACATGACGCAGGAAAAGGCACGCCACAGCGTGGCCGAGCATCACGAGATCGACGAGCTGCTGGAGACGCTGGAAGCGACCGAGTACGACTCTCCCGGCTGGCTGGCCAGCGCCAAGAAGCTGCAGCACCTGGTCACGCACCATCTCGACGAGGAAGAACAGGAAGTCTTCCAGCTGGCGGGGCGCGCCCTGGGGGATTCGGAAAAGGCCTCCCTGGCCAAGACCTATCGCCAGGAAATGGAAAGCCGGGAAGCCAGCTGACGTCGCGGCAGGTCGGTCGGCCTGTCTCGAACCTGTCTTGACCAACCTGTCTCGACTACCCTATTTCGACCAATCTTCCTCGGCCAATCTTTCTCAATCAGCCTTTCTCGACCAACCTGTATCAACCAAACCAGCGCGACCGCCCCTCGGCCATCGGTGGGCGGTCATTCTCGATCAGGACGAAAGGATTCGACGATGTCTCACGACAAGGTCATTTTGATCACGGGCGCCTCGAGCGGTATCGGCGCAGCGACCGCCAGGCTGGCAGTCGAGGCGGGATATCGCGTTGCGCTGGCAGCGCGTAGTACGGACAAGCTCGAGACCCTTGTGGCTTCTCTCGGCGAGGAGCGCGCCCTGGCGCTGAGCTGCGACGTCACCTCCGTCGAGGATCAGCACCGAGCCGTCGAACAGACCCTTGCCCGTTTCGGGCGTCTCGACGGGCTGTTCGCCAATGCCGGCATGGGCGGCACGCCGGGCGGATTCAGCGGGGCCGATGCGGAGGTGTGGAAGTCGATGATACTGACCAACATCTACGGCGTCGGCCTGTCGATCCAGGCAGCGCTGCCGGCCCTGCGCAAAAGCCACGGCCATGTGCTGCTGACGGGCTCGGCCGCTGGCCGCACCACCATCGCCGGCTCGATGTACAGCGCCACCAAGTGGGCAGTCACCGGTATCGGCCACAATCTCAGAGAGGAGCTGCGCGGTTCGGGGATTCGCGTCACGCTGATCGAGCCCGGCATGGTGGACACCCCGTTCTTCGACTCGCCGCCCGAGCAGGTGCTCGAGGACCAGGATATCGCCAACGCCGTGCTCTATGCGCTGAGCCAGCCGGAACGCGTCGACGTCAACGAGATCCTGATTCGACCGACGCCACCGCGTGACGAGACTTGAAAGCCGTGACGCTGTCACACCGACAGCAAATGCAACTTTTTCTCATCGGGTAACTCTCAGCAACAGCCGAAAAAGGAAGGACCTTCATGTTGTTGCCATCGAGACTCCCGCATTACCCGCGCCTGACCTGGCTGGCGCCGTTCACGTTGCTGGCCGGTTGCACGGGCGTGCCCGAAGGCACCCAGCCGGTCAGCGACTTCCGGATCGATCACTACCTGGGCCAGTGGTACGAGATCGCTCGACTCGATCACGGCTTCGAGGAAGGGCTCGAATGCGTCACGGCGGAGTACAGCCGCCGTGACGATGGCGATATCCGGGTCATCAATCGTGGCTACGATCCGGCCGAACAGCGCTGGGAAAGCGCCGAGGGCCGGGCCAGTTTTGTCGGCGACCCCGATGTCGGCCATCTCAAGGTCAGTTTCTTCGGCCCGTTCTATGCCGGCTACAGCGTGCTGGCGCTGGACGACAGTTATCAACATGCCCTCGTCGCCGGTCCGGACCGAGACTACCTGTGGATACTTTCGCGGGACCCGGTCCTGGATGCCCCCACCTACACCGCCCTGGTATCCCGGGCGCGTGAGCTGGAGTTCCCGGTCGACGAGCTGATCCAGGTCTCGCAGGACCCGCAAGCCTGCCAGCGAACCGGAGATGTCGGCGAAGCGCCCGGCTGATCCGTTCCGAAGCCCTCACCTCGAGGCGCATCCGCCTTGAAGCTCATGCTTTGGTCGACGTTCGAAGGTCTCTTTCTCGCCCCATCCGGCTGAGGTCCTATAGTGGAAGTCACCCTTCCGACCTGGAGCCTGCCATGACCCTCGATCGTCGTCAGCTGTTGCGCAATTCGGCGCTGCTCGGTGCTTCCCTCGCCTTCTCCCCCGGCCTGCTGGCCCAGACGACCGGCGCACCGCCCGCCCGCTACCCGGACGAAGCGTGGCAGGTGCTGGACGATCGCTTCAAGCCCTACTACGTCTTCAACACGCCGCTCGAACGCCACTGGTCGGACGGGCTGTGGCTGGAAGGCCCGGCCTGGAACGCGGTCGGGCGTTACGCCGTATTCAGCGATATCCCCCGCGCTCGGCAGATGCGCTGGGACGAAGTGACCGGCCAGGTCAGCGTGCTGCGCGAAGGCGTCGGCCACTCCAACGGCAACGCCTTCGACCATCAGGGTCGCCTCGTCGCCTGCGAGCATTCCCCGGCGCGGGTCGTGCGTTACGAGTGGGATGGCACCACCACCGTGTTGGCCAGCCGTTTTCAGGGCAAACCGCTGAATGCCCCCAACGACCTGGTGATCCTGGACAACGATGGCGTGATCTTCACCGATCCCGGCTACGGCGCCCACGTCGATTATGAAGGCGAGAAGCGGCCGCTGGCGCTCAAGCCGGCGATCTATTACATCGACGACACCATGGACACGCCCAAACTGCTGACCGACGAGCTGGGCAAACCCAACGGCATCGCGCTGTCCGGCGACAAGCGCCGCCTCTACGTCAGCGACACCGCGCCCTCCCACTTCCCCGACCGACCGGCAACGGTGTCGCGCTGGGCGATCTCCCAGGATGGCCAGTCGCTCAGCGGCCGCGAAACCGTGGTATCGAGCCAGGATACGGAAACCTACGATGGCATCACGCTGGACCAGGACGACAACCTGTGGGCGGCGACATCCGGCGGCAAAGGGCATGACGGCGTATCGATCTTCGCCCCGAACGGGGACCGGATCGGCCGGATCCTGCTGCCGGAGGTTTGCGCCAACCTCTGCTTCGTCGGCGAGCATCGCAACCGGCTGTTGATGACCGCCAGCCGTTCGATCTACACCCTCTACACCGGAACCCGAGGGCTGGTATAAGACCCGACCGGCGTCTGGCGTAGACTTGGGCGTAGCCTGGCGTAGAAGACCTGGGCGTAGCCTGGGCGCGGCCTGGGCGCGGTCTGAGTGCGGTCTGAGTGCGGTCTGGCGACGCAGGACACGAATCCGGAACGGCACGCGGCAAGCGGGCCTTCTGGATTCCATTGCAGGAGCGTGGCAGCGCGACGACGAGAACGAGGGCTTTCCAGCCCAGACTATCAAGAACCGCGCTTTCATGATCGAGCCGCGTTTTTTCAGCGTATCGACGCGGCGGCTTGCCGGAGATCGCGAACGGGGTAAGCTGATCTCACCGTGATAACAGCCGAAGCTGGCGAGAGAGCCTATCCTGCCCATGTCCGTGCCGATCTCGATACCCGCCCTGCCCGACACCCTTCGAATGCTTACGCCGTGGCGAGCGCGCCATGCTGGACTGTCGCGCCATGCTGGATAAGTGGCTCTCGGCGACACTGGACGAGGCATCGAAGCCGGGCGACGGCGCCTCGGGTTCCACCGACCGCAACGCAGCAGAACAAGGCCGCCTGCCCGGCGGGCGCTATCGAATCCTCGGCGAGGGCATCCTCGAACTGACGCCGGATACCGCCGCGCCGGACGCCCGTAGCGTGGTGATTTCCGCCGGCATTCACGGCAACGAGACGGCGCCGATCGAGCTGGTCGGCGAGCTGCTCGCGGCACTCGAGGTCGGCCGCCTCGCGCTGGGCGCACCGCTGCTGGTCATTCTCGGCAACATTCCCTCGATCCGCGCCCGGACCCGTTTCGTCACCACCAATCTCAACCGCCTGTTCAGGCGCGATCTCGATCAGGCGGGCGACGAGCCCCAGCGGGCGCGCGAGCTGATGCACGCAGTCGATGATTTCTTTGCGAAACATCCCGACCAACCGCTGCATCTCGATCTGCATACCGCCATTCGCGACAGCCGTTACCCGCGCTTCGCCGTCGTTCCCTATACGGAGACGCAGCCCGAATCCCGTTGGCCGGGGTTGGCCGCGGCCGGCATGCAGGCCGTACTGCTGCAGCATCAGCACAGCTGGACCTTTTCCCACTATTCGCGTCACTACCACGCGGCCGAAGCCTATACGCTGGAACTCGGCAAGGTGCGTCCCTTCGGTGAAAACGATCTAAACGCCCTCGGCGGCATGCGGGCCTGGCTGGCCGCCCTCGCGGAAGGTCGCCCGTTTTCGGCGGACAGCCTCGATGGCCTGCGCTTCTTTCAGGTCGCCCACGAATTGATGCGTACGAGCGAGTCCTTCCGTCTCACCTTTGCCGAAGACGTCGCCAACTTCACCGAGTTCGCGGTCGGCGAGACATTGGCCGAGGATGACGCGACCGGGGCCTTTACCGTGCAAGAGGCACCGCTGTCGGTGGTCTTCCCCAACGCCCAGGTAGAATTGCATGCGCGCGCGGCCTTGCTGGTCCGCCCCTGCGCGCCCCCCGGTTCGTCGTAGTGCTTTTGCGTCCCTCGACTACGTCTCGGGGGTTCGACCACGACGCCCCGGGGCACGACTACAACGATCTTGGACTCAGTTCACAGCGATTTTTGATTCAACCAACAACGACAACACTTACCAGGAGTTTTCCCAAATGAACAATGAGTTACCGCTAGCTTACCCGGTTTTTGCCGCGTCGCGCCCTCGCTCCGAGCAGGCGTTGTCTGGAACCTAACGGCGAAACTGCTAGAATCGCCGGATTTTTCGCCGGGGAGTCGGCGTCGCCCATGCCATCCGACGATGGCACGATCGACAGCATGACGGGCCATCTGACGCCGTGCCGCTTCCCGCCAGCCAACCCACTCGGTGGACAACATCATGGCCGCGACCCCCATCCCCCTGGAAGCGAAGGGCATCAAGAAGCGCTTCGGCGATCATGAGGTGCTCAAGGGGATCTCTCTCCAGGCACACAAGGGTGACGTCATCACCCTGATCGGTGCTTCCGGTTCCGGGAAAAGTACCTTTCTTCGCTGCATGAACCTGCTGGAGCAGCCCGACGAAGGCGAGCTGATCGTTCACAACGAAACGATCAATTTCCGCGAGACCAAACACGGCCGTGAGCCGGCGGACTGGAAACAGGTCGAGCGGATTCGTGCCAAGCTCTCGATGGTGTTCCAGAACTTCAATCTCTGGTCGCACATGACGTTGCTCGAGAACGTCATCGAAGCGCCGGTTCATGTACTCGGCAAGCCCAGGAAACAGGCGATCGACGAAGCCCGCGCCCTGCTCGATCGGGTCGGCCTGCTCGATCGTGCCGACTACTTTCCGACCCAGATGTCCGGCGGCCAGCAGCAGCGCGGCGCCATCGCCCGCGCCCTGGCGATGGATCCTGAAGTAATGCTGTTCGACGAACCGACCTCGGCGCTCGATCCGGAACTGGTCGGCGACGTGCTTCAGGTCATGCGCGGCCTCGCCGACGAAGGCCGCACCATGATCCTGGTGACTCACGAGATCGCCTTTGCCCGGGACGTTTCCAGCCAGGTGATCTACCTGCACCAGGGCGTGGTCGAAGAGTCCGGCACGCCGGCCGACGTCCTCGACAACCCGCGCTCCGAGCGCCTGCGCCAGTTTCTGGCGCCCAAGCACTGAGGCGGACTCCATCATGATCGACCTGCAAGGCTACGGCCCGCGGCTGCTCGAGGGGGCCATGGTCACCATCGAACTGGCCGTGCTATCGCTGATACTGGCAGTCATCCTGGGATTGCTGACCGCCAGCGCCAAGCTGTCGCGCAATCGGCTGATCCACGGTATCGGTACGCTCTACACCACGCTGGTGCGCGGCGTGCCGGATCTGGTGCTGATGATGCTGCTGTTCTACGGCGGCCAGATCGGCATCAACATGCTCACCGATCAGCTCTATTACGCCTTCGACATCGATATCTTCATCAACATCAACGCCTTCGTCGCGGGCGTCATCACCATCGGGCTGATCTTCGGTGCCTATATGGGCGAAACCTTCCGCGGTGCCTTCCAGGCAGTGGAAGAGGGCCAGATGGAGGCCGCGCGCGCCTATGGCATGAGCCCCCTGCTCGCGTTCAGACGCGTTCGCTTCCCGCTGATGATGCGTCACGCCCTGCCGGGGATCGGCAACAACTGGATGGTGCTGCTCAAGACCACCGCGCTGGTCTCGATCATCGGCCTGACCGACATGGTCCGTGTCGCTGCCGAAGCGACCAAGGCAACCCATGAACCGTTTCTGTTCATGATTCCGGTGGCGATGATCTACCTGCTGATCGCGACGTTGTCCGAGTGGGGCTTCGCCAAATTGACCAAGCGCTACAACACCGGCTTCGGGGAGTCCAGCGAATGGAACAATTGAACGGCTGGTTCACCGACCTGTTGTCCAACAACGCGATCTTCACCGCCAATACGCTGGGCTTCTACTGGGACGGGCTCGTCACCACGGTACAGCTGGTCTTCCTGTCGCTGCTGATCGGCGTGATCCTGGCGGTGCCGCTGGCCATCGGCCGCGGTTCGAAGCGACGCTGGATCAAGCTGCCGATCTACGCCTACACCTATGTCTTCCGGGGCACGCCGCTGCTGATCCAGCTCTACCTGGTCTACTATGGCGTGGTCTTCTTCGACGGCATCCAAGACAGCATCTTCTGGGTGGTGTTCAAGGAGGCGTTCTTCCCGGCGCTGATCGCGTTCACGCTCAACACGGCGGCCTACACCACCGAGATCTTCCACGGCGCGATCAAGAACACCGCCAAGGGCGAGATCGAGGCGGCCCGCGCCTACGGCATGTCGCGCAAGTTGATGATGCGCCGCATCATTCTGCCCAGCGCCTTTCGCCGTGCCCTGCCGGCCTACGGCAACGAGGTGATCTTCATGCTGCATGCCAGCGCCGTGGCCAGCGTGGTGACGATCATGGATCTGACCGGCGCGGCCTATTATGTCTACGCGCGCTTCTACGCGCCGTTCGATGCCTTCATCTTCGTCGCGCTGATCTACCTCTGCCTGACCTTCAGTATCATGTTCTTGTTCCGAAGGCTGGAAAAACGCTTGCTGGCGCACCTGCGCCCGCGCGGCGCCTGACCGCAGACCGAGTCATCGCTCGACGTCATCCGCCACCCATCACGAGCCATCACACACAAGCCACCACATACACAAAAGAGAGCTTCTCATGAACAAGTGGATCACCAGTGCGCTTATCGCGGGCGCCCTCGTCTCGGGCCAGGCATTCAGTCAGGCCATGGCCCAGGAAAGCCAGGATGCCATTCGCCTGGGTATCGACGTGCCCTACGAACCCTTCGTCGTGCGTAACGCGGATGGCGATCTCGAAGGCTTCGAGATCGATCTCGGCAACGAGCTGTGCGCCCGCGCCAACCTCGAGTGCAGCTGGGTGGAACAGGGCTGGGACGGCATCATTCCGGGTCTGCTGGCGCGCAAGTACGACGCCATCCTGTCGTCGATGGCGATCACGCCGGAGCGTGAGCGCCAAGTGATGTTCTCGCTGCCCTACTACAACACGCCCAGCGTCTGGATTACCGCACGCGATCGCGATATCGATATCAGCGACAAGGACTCCCTGAAAGGGCTCTCCGTCGGCGTACAGCGCGGCACCATCCGTGACGTCTACGTCACCCAGGAATACGGCGACGTTCTCGATATCCACCGCTACGGCTCTTCCCAGGATGTGGTCAACGACCTCAAGTCCGGCCGGCTCGACCTGACCTTCGAAGACTTCCCGATCGCCAACGACGCCATCGATTTCCGTAAGGACGACAGCCCCTACAAGCAGCTCGGCGACAGCATCAAGACGCCCACCTCGATCTTCGGGGAAGGCGCGGCGATGGCGTTCCGCCAGCGTGACAAGGCGCTGGCCGCCAAGTTCGACAAGGCGATCTGCGAGGTTTACGCCGATGGCACCTTCGACGAGCTGATGGAAAAGTACTTCGACTACGATCTGTCGGTACGCCCGAGCGAGCAGGACTGCGCCGAATAAACCCGCCCTGTCCGGTCGCTGGTCGTAGTGCCAGCGACCGGGCTCATGATTCTCGAGTCGAGGAAGTGTCGTGGAACACCAGAAGCACCCTTTGATCAGCCCGGTGCCGGGCACCGAACGCTACATCGACAGCTTTCATTTCGGCCCGGCGGATGCCGAGCGGCATCTGTACGTACAGGGCGCGCTGCATGCCGACGAACTGCCGGGCATGCTGGTCGCCTGGACGCTCAAGCAGCGCCTCGCCGAGCTCGAGGCCCAGGGGCAGCTGGCCTGCCGCGTGACGCTCGTGCCCGTCGCCAACCCGGTGGGGCTGGACCAGCAACTGATGGATACGCCGCTGGGGCGCTACGATTTCGAGAGTCTGACCAACTTCAACCGTCGCTACGTGAACGTCGCCGGTAACATTGCCGACGGACTGGAAACAGTGCTGACCGACGACATCGCCCACAATCGCCAGGTGATTCGCGATCGTTTCGAAGCCGCGCTGGCGTCGATCACACCGACCACCACGCTGGAGTCGATGCGGTTGACGCTGCAGCGCCTGGCCTGCCGCGCCGACTTCGTGCTCGACCTCCACTGCGATTTCGATGCCGTCGAACATCTCTACACCACGCCGGCGGCCTGGCCGGTGTTCGAGCCGCTGGCGCGCTACTTCGGCGCCAAGGCCAGCATGCTGGCCACCGATTCCGGTGGGCAGTCGTTCGACGAGTGCTTCACGCTGGTGTGGGAACAGCTGCAGCAGACGTTCGGCGCGCGCTTCCCGCTCGACTACGGCTGCCAATCGGTAACGCTGGAGCTGCGCGGCCAGTGTGACGTCGACCATGCTCTGGCCGGCCACGATGCCCAGGCGATCATAGACTGGCTGCGGCATCTAGGGCTCGTCGCGGGCGAGGCCCCGGCATTGCCCGAGCTGGCCTATCCGGCCACCGAACTGGCGGCGATGGACTTTCTGCATGCGCCGATCGGCGGCCTGCTGGTATTCCACGCCGAACCCGGCATCGAAGTGGAAGCCGGCCAGCTCATCGCCGAGATCATCGATCCGATCAGCGATCGCGTCGAGCCGGTCCATGCCACTCAGGCCGGCATGTTCTACGCCCGCAGCCAGCGTCGGATGGCCACTGCCGGCATGATCGTCGCCGATATCGCCGGCCATCACAGCCACCGGAGCGGCTACCTGCTGGCGCCGTGAACCAGGCGTTGATTGCGGCGATATTCAACCGTACAAGCATTGGTTATGCTGCGGTTGTCGCCCATCGAGTGTCAGGGAGCGTTCACCGTTCAAAAGGCGGTGAGCGGACCGGGACCGAGTCGCAACACACAAGAACTCACGCATCACAAGAGAGAAGCGATCCATGAAGAAACTGCTGACTACCAGCCTGCTCGGCGCCGCGCTGATCGCGGGTGTCGCCCAGGCCCAGGATACCGAACAGCTGCGCATCGGCGTCGACGTTCCCTACGAGCCGATGGAATACCGTACCCCGGAAGGCGAGCTGACCGGCTTCGACATCGAACTCGGCAACGCCCTGTGCGCGCAGATCAAGGCCGAGTGCGAATGGGTCGTTCAAGCCTGGGACGGCATCATCCCCGGCCTGCTGGCACGCAAGTACGACGCCATCATGTCGTCGATGACGATCAACGACGAGCGCCGCCAGACCGTGCTGTTCTCCGATCCGTACATCAAGCCGCCCTCTGCATGGTTCGCCGCCGCCGACAGCGGTATCGACACGGTCTATCCCGAGTCGCTGAAAGGCAAGACCATCGGCGTCCAGCGCGGCACGCTGCAGGACAACTACGTGACCGACATGTACGGTGACGATGCCGATATCAGCCGCTATTCCACCGCCGACGATCTGGTGCTGGACATGGACGCCGGACGCGTCGACATTGCCTTCCTCGACTTCCCGGTCGGCAAGTCCACCCTGCTGGACAGCAAAGAGGGCAACTACGTCACTGTCGGCGACATGATCAGCGAGCCGGAGAAGTATTTCGGTGAAGGCTTCGGTATCGCCTTCCGCCCGCGCGACAAGGAGCTCGCCAACCGCTTTGACGACGCCCTCGCCACGCTGAAGCAGAACGGCACCTACGACGAGATCTACGACAAGTACTTCAAGGTCAAGTAATCGTCACCACCCGCCGGGCGTGATTCCGCACGCCCGACGAGGCGCGGTTTCTTTCGAGACTCGCCGCGTCAAGGCGCAAGGCCCCGATCNNGATCGGGGCCTTGCGTTTTCATGCCCGCCTTCATGCGCACCGATACGACTGGTTTGCCAGCACGGCCTCCCCGCTGCATCGGCAATAGCAATCCTTATCGATCGCTACGTAAGACAGCAATTGTTTACCGTTCTAATGTGGAGAGCGGTAGTGGCGATCCGTATTCTGCTAGGCATGTCGGGTCTGCCAGCAATGCTGGATTTGAGAGAGAAAGGAGCCCAAGCAGGCACCGTAAGAAATAACGACTTTGCCCACCGATAGAGGCTATCGCGTCAAGAAGCAGGGGAGACCCCATGGATCAATGGTTCAATCAAACGCCGGAAGAGATAGCACTGTGCCTGGGCCTGGCCTCTCTCGTACTGGTTTATCGGCGTCTCTCCCGCCCGGGCCTGTCAGCTTGGCTCGCCACCTCAATGCTTCCCACCGATGGCAGAGGGGCGGAAATTGCCGTTCAGGTGGCCGCCCATCCGGTTAGTGGAAAACTGCAGGTCTACCATCTGTCGCGCTGGTTCGAGGCGGTGCTGATCGATCCCGCCAACCCGCCGCTACGCGACGGCGAGACCGTCTACCTGATCCGCTGGGAGGCGCGCCAGGCCTGGGTCAGCCGGGTACGCAGCCATACCCCGGCCAAGCCTTCGAAGCGCACTCACAAGCGCTGGCAGTGGAGCTTCGATTAGCCGGGCCGGAGCGGCTCGAATGGCTCGAAACCAACACTCGAAACCAACACTCGAAACCAACACCGGTTCTACGCCGTCGAAGGTCTGGCAAAACGCGCCACCAGTCTCGCCATCCCCGGCCCCACCAGCACGACCGTGAACAGTCGCAGCGTCTGCAACGCTACCACCAGTCCGACATCGGCATGAGTATCGATGGCGATGATCGTCATCGAGTCGAGGCCACCGGGGCTGGTGCCGAGATAAGCGGTGATGAACTCGGTATGCATCAAAAGGGTCATCAGCCAGGCGGACAGGGCGCATAGCGCAATCAGCATCAGCGAGGCGAAGATCATCTTGCTCAACGCACGGGCAATGTTGTGGACCGTCTCGCGGTCGAAGCGCAGCCCCACGTAGGTACCGATGACGCCGTAAGCCAGTTCGAGCAGCGGCTGCGGCAACACGATGGTGATCACCCCGGTCAGATGCAGCACGCTCCCCACCACCACCGGCCCCAGCAGCGCACCGGCGGGCATCCGTCGATCGAAGATCCACACGCCGATGGCAACCACCGCCAGCGTCGCGACGAGGTTGCCCAGATAGCCCAGGTCGACGGGAAGAGCCGCCGCATGGCCAGCGTTGCCGCTATCCGTCACACCCAGATAATGACTGACCAGCGCTCCCACCAGTACCACGCAGACCACGCGCACGTACTGCATCGCCGCCACGATTCGCGGATCGGCATCGCTCTCCTCGGCCATCGCGACCATGGCGGCGGCGGCGCCAGGCGTCGTGCCCCAGGCTGCCGTCGATCCCGGAAGCCCGCCGTAGCGAACCAGCCCGATCCCCACGATCAGGCTCAACAGCAGGGTAATCGCCGTGGCGATCAGCATGACCGGCCAGGCATCGAGAATCTTGAACAGCACCGACAGGGTCAGCGTCTGGGCGATCAGCACTCCGATGACGCCCTGACTGAGCTTGAAGCCGATGCGGGGCAGCCTCAGGCCACCGACCATGACGCCATAGGTGATCGAGACCGCCATCGGCCCGATGAAGCCGCCAGCCGGCATATGGATCGCATTCAATGCGCGGTTGGCGATGACACAGCCGAGGACGAGCAGCAGCCAACGCATCCATGTCGGGGGAGACAAGCGCGGCGGAGAGGAATCAGCAGACAAGGTCAAGCTCCGGTAAAAGGCTAATGATATCAACTTTGGCTAATACCGGGCAGGGTTTGTCGACAATCTCACGTTCGGATGTCGCTTAGCGCCACGATGCGACTCGCCATGCCGCCCGCTCGCGCGGAAGGCTGCTACAGTCAGAAAGGAAGCGCGATGCCAACCCCATGGAGACTGACATGATACGAAGCCTCGTGACCTCGTCCGGCACTGCCCTGCTGCTATCGCTCTGCGGCGAGACGCTGGCCCAGCAGCCGGTACAGGGCGGCCCGCCCAACGCACCGGATCAGACGCCGGCATTCGAACGCCAGACCCGCGCCCCCGCGCTCGAGGATGATGTCGCACTGACCACGACGCCCGTGGCCGAGGGGCTGGTCCACCCGTGGGGGCTGGCTTTTGTCGACAACGACCTGGCGCTGGTGACCGAGCGCTCCGGACGCCTGCGCGCCGTCGACCTGCAGAGCGGCACGCTGTCCGAGCCGATCGAGGGGTTGCCGGAGATCGACGCCCGCGGCCAGGGCGGGCTGTTCGACGTGAGTCTCGATCCCGACTTCGCCGATAACCGTCGGATCTACTTCAGCTACGCCGAGCCCCGAGGCGATGGCAAGAACGGCACTGCCGTCGCTCGCGGCGTTCTCGGCCAGGACCACGGCCGCCTGGAAGACGTGGAAGTCATCTTCCGCCAGACGCCGGCGTGGGACTCCACCAAGCATTTCGGCTCCGTGCTGGTGTGGGACAACGAAGGCAGGCTCTACGTGACCCTGGGAGAGCGCTCGCTACCCGAATCCCGGCAACTGGCACAGGATCTGAGCACCCATCTCGGCAAGATCGTGAGGATCCACGCCGACGGCTCCATTCCCGATGGCAACCCGTTCGCCGATGGTCAGAACGCCAGTGTCGCAAAAGACGGGCTGGCCGAGATCTGGTCCTACGGCCATCGCAATGTGCAAGGTGCCGCGCTATCTCCGGAAAGCGGCAAACTATGGACGATCGAGCACGGCCCGAAGGGCGGCGACGAGCTCAACGTCCCGGAACCCGGCAAGAACTATGGCTGGCCGATCATCACCTACGGCGAGGACTACAACGGCGCGCCCATCGGCGAGGGTCTGACCGCCAAGGAAGGCATGGAGCAGCCGATCTACTACTGGGACCCGGTCATTGCTCCGGGCGACATGACCTTCTACCAGGGAGAACGCTTCCCCGGCTGGCAGGGCAATCTTATCATCGCCTCGCTCTCGCCGGGCGGCCTGGTTCGGCTCGCGCTCGATGGGGAACGGGTGAGTGGCGAGCAGCGTCTCGCACAATCTCTCGGCCGCGTGCGCGCCGTGACGGAAGGGCCGGACGGCGCGCTATGGGTGCTGACGGATGCCAGCAACGGCGCGCTGATTCGAATCACGCCCGAAGACGAGTGATTCCGTTCATAACGGCAGGTGAACGATAGCGCCGCGAATGCCGCGTTCGTCGATCCATAGCTTGCCGAGCGTGATGGGCAGGCGAAAGCGGCGCTTTCCCGCCGCGCCGGGGTTGAACCACAGCTGGCGTGCGCTGGCGCTCTCCCGCCACTCGTTGCGCGGCTTGTGGGAATGGCCGTGCAGCACGGCCTCACAGCTCATCCCGGGATCGATATCTGCGATATCGTGAACCAGCTGCAGGGCCCGGCCATTGATCACCAGGCGCCGGTGCAACGGCAAGGAAGCACATTCGCCTTCGATATCGATATTGCCGCGGACGGCATGAACGGGCGCGAGCTCGGCCAGTCGCTCGAGAATGGCCGGATCGCCCACGTCACCCAGGTGGAACAGCGGGTAGCAACCGGCCAGCAGCGCCAGCGCTTCGTCTCGCAGCAGCCCGTGAGTATCCGAAATGACGCCGACAGGAGCGTCGGTCTCGAACGTTGCCGAGGGAATCGCCTCTGCCATCGCTACCCTGGTCCGAACCCGTCAGATGTGTGGACAAAACAACCGCGCCATGGCGTCGCAGCGAAGCCATGGCGTAGCCAAAGGAATAGACTCAAGCGCCACCCGGGCTGGATTTGACGGTCGCGGTTTTTTCCATACCCTCGTAACTCATGTTGCCGTCGGCGTCGATCTTGCAGGTGAGGTTGTACTTGGCGTTACCCGCGCCAAGCAGATCGACGAGCAGCTCGAACTCCTCTCCCTGTTTGTAATTCTTGGCGTTGGTCTCGTAGATGGACTTGCCATCTATCTCCTCGGACTGTTCATCCTTCTGCACAGCAAGATCACGGCACTCCTGCGCGAGCTTGGGGACCCCATTCTTCTGAACCCCCGTCTCGCGGGCGTCCTCCTGCTCGTTGGTCTGATCTCCCGACTGCTTGTCCAGATTGGGCTGATCACTCGTCTTGTCCTGTGCCATTGCCCCGCCGCCGAACAGCAGCGCGCCGAGCGCCAACCCCACACCGGCATTCTTCATCCCTTTCATCGACATTGCACTTCTCCCTGTTGTGCCGCTTGCCCACGCAGTATAGGAGAAGGCCACAGCCTGCAAGGTTACGTTTTGCAATGAACGCTCAGCCCCACAGCCGACGGGTGGCGATCGCCGCGCCCTCGCTCAGCGCCTTGAGCTTGGCCCAGGCCACGTCCTGGGCGACGAACTCATAGCTGGCGAAGGTGCCGAAGCCGCAGTCGGTGCCAGCGACGACACGCTCACGGTCGCCGATGGCCGCCACCGAGGCGCAGATACGGTTGGCGACGACCTCCGGGTGCTCGAGATAGTTGGTGGTAACGTCGATCACGCCCGGCATCAGCAGCATGTGATCCGGCAGCGGATGCGTCTTGAACGACACCGTCTCGTGCTCGTGGCGCGGGTTGCCCAGCGGAATGCTCAGCGCCCCGACCTTGGCCCGGTAGAGGATCGGCAGCAGCTCGGCCACGGGCACATCATCCTGGTGCGGCCCCTGCCAGTTGCCCCAGCAGACGTGCAGCCGCACCTTGTCAGCGGGAATGTTTTCCAGTGCCAGGTTGATCGCTTCGATGTGCAGCTCGACCCGTTCGAGGAACGTGCCCAGATCGTCATCGCCGAACATGATCACCCGCTCCATGGCCAGATCCGGCGCATCGAGCTGCAGCACGTGACCGGCCGCGACGATGGCCTCGTACTCCTGCTTCATTTCCCGCGCCACCGCCAGTACGTAGTCGCGGTCGGTGGGATAGTCCGGGTTGTTCTCCGCCCGCAGCATGGTCGTGGTCACGACGCCGGGAGACGCCGCCGTCATGAAGGTTTCCAGCGGTTGCGGGCGATTGGCGAGCGCGGCATCGAACGAGGCGAGCTCCGCCTTGACCCCGGCCAGCGTCGGGTCGTACTGGACGGCGCGCTGGGCCAGCGGCGTGTTCCAGACCTTGGCGAGATCGTCGGAGACCCCGATCTGACGCGCCATGTGCTCGGCGTAGCCGGGGAAGCGCTGGATATCCAGCGTCGGCTTGCGCCGCCCTTCCCCGCCGAAGCCGGTCATGCGCTCGGTGACGTAGGTCGAGAAGCCGACCCGCGGCGCCTCGCCGTTGTTGATGCTGTCGAGCCCGGCGTCGAGCTGCGCGGCGATCACCCCGTCCAGGCAGCGGGCGACCTCGCTATCGAAAGCCGCGGTGTCCACCGGCTTCCCCTGCTCGCGCATGACCAGCAGCTTCGATAGTTCGAGCGTTCGCGGCAGGCTGCCGGTATGCGTGGTGATGATGCGATCGCGACTGGTCTTCATGATCTTTCCTTGGCGTTGTTGGCCGGCTCGAAGGCGGCGAGAGGGTTGGCAGGCGCAGCGCCGCCGAAAACACAGGCCGCCAAGGATACCCAAGCGGCGATGAGGATAGCGCATGACGGCATGAAAGTTATGCAGCCACTTCATGAACTGAATTCATTAGCATGCGGAAAAAATCGGTACGCGAACGAAAACGCCCCGAGGTCGAAACCTCGAGGCGTTCGTACGGCTAGCGTCGATGCGAAACGGCATCGATCGCCCGGTGCCGGTTCAGTCGTCCAGCGCTTCGGGCAGGTCGGTGACCGCCCCCTTGGACGCCGAGCTGACCGTACGCGCGTACTTGGCCAGCGTGCCACGGGTGTAGCGCGGTGCCGGACGCTTCCAGGCCGCGCGGCGGCGCTCCATCTCGGCGTCGTCGATATGCAGCGTCATCACGTCGTTCTCGGCGTCGATGGTGATCTCGTCGCCGTCCTCGATCAGCCCGATCGGGCCGCCGACGAAGGCTTCCGGCGTGATATGGCCGACCACGAAGCCGTGGCTGCCGCCGGAGAAGCGACCGTCGGTGATCAACGCCACCTTGTCGCCGAGGCCGCGGCCCATGATCGCCGAGGTCGGCGTCAGCATCTCGCGCATGCCGGGACCGCCCTTCGGCCCTTCGTAACGAATCACCACGACATCGCCGGCGACCACGGTCAAATCGTTGATCCGCGCCTGCGCTTCCTCTTCGGAATTGAATACCCGAGCGCGGCCGGTGAAGCGGGTGCCTTCCTTGCCGGTGATCTTCGCCACCGCCCCTTCCGGCGCCAGATTGCCGTAGAGAATGCGCAGGTGGCTGGTCGCCTTGACCGGCTTGTCCAGCGGCTTGATGATCTGCTGATCGACCGGATACGGCTTCACGTCCGCCAGGTTCTCGGCCAGCGTCTTGCCGGTGACGGTGATGCAGTCGCCATGCAGCATGCCGGCATCGAGCAGGATCTTCATCAGCGGCTGGATACCGCCGATCGCCACCAGCTCGCTCATCATGTAGTGGCCGCTGGGGCGCACGTCCGCCAGTACCGGAACGCGCTTGCCGATCTCGGTGAAGTCATCGAGGGAGAGCTCGACACCGACGGTATTGGCGATCGCCAGCAGGTGCAGCACGGCATTGGTGGAACCGCCGAGGGCGATGACTACGGTGATGGCGTTCTCGAACGCCTTGCGGGTCATGATGTCGGACGGCTTCAGGTCCAGCTCGAGCAGCTTGAGCACGGCCTCGCCGGCGGCGCGGCAATCGTCGTGCTTGGTCTGCGAGACGGCTTCCTGGGCCGAGGAGTTGGGCAGGCTCATGCCCATCGCCTCGATCGCCGAAGCCATGGTGTTGGCGGTGTACATGCCGCCGCAGGAACCCGGCCCGGGGATCGCGGTCTCCTCGATCTGCTTGACCTCGATCAGCGACTTGTTGCCCTGGGAGTAGGCGCCCATCGCCTCGAACACCGAGACGATATCGGTGTGGCCGGCGCCGGGCTGGATGGTGCCGCCATAGACGAAGATGCCGGGGCGGTCGAGGCGCGCCAGGCCGATCATGCAGCCGGGCATGTTCTTGTCGCAGCCGCCGATGGCGACCACGCCGTCGAATCCTTCGCAGCCGGCTACCGCCTCGATGGAATCGGCGATGATCTCGCGCGAGGCCATCGAGTACTTCATGCCCTCGGTGCCGTTGGCGATGCCGTCGGAAATCGTGATGGTGTTGAAGATCACGCCCTTGCCGCCAGCGGCATCGGCGCCGTCGCTGGCCGCTTCCGCCAGGACGTTGATATGGCTGTTGCACGGGGTGACGCGGCTCCAGGTCGAAGCGATACCGACCTGAGGCTTCTTGAAATCTTCATCGGTGAAACCGACGGCGCGCAGCATCGCACGGCTGGCCGCCTTGCCGGGACCATCGACCACATTGGCGGAATGGCGACGGCGGTGGTCCGTATTGCCGGGAAAATTGTCGTCCGGGAAATCCTGGCTCATCAAGCACTCCTCATTTTCGTCTGTTCGCCGCGAGGGCAGTCTGGCTGCCACGTCGGGCAGAGGTTGAGCGACACAGGCCGGCTGGATGATGCAGCGAAAGGTGACGGTCGGCTTGTGTCGTGGTGTCACGGTCAGATGACAATGCACGGACGCGATGGCTCTTGTGAAGCGGCTCTCGTGAAGCGAATCGGCCGCGTCCGATACAGAAAGGGTGACCCATTGTAGCGGCCCGAAGCGCGCACGGACATCCGACCATGGCGGAAATCGCCCATCTCCTGCGCGATCGTCTATGCAATACTGGCGGGCGCCCTGTGCCACCGTTCCCCACCGCAACCCGAGCGAGCCTGTCATGTTCGACTTCAAGGAAATCGAAGCCTTCGTCTGGATCGTGCGGCTGGGATCGTTCCGCCTCGCGGCGCGCCACCTGCACCTGACCCAGCCCTCGGTTTCCGATCGGATCGCGCGGCTCGAGTCCATCGTCGGCGAGCCGCTGCTGGAGCGAACCCAGCGTCCCATCAAGCCGACGCCGAAGGGACGCCAGTTCCACCGTCACGCCTTACGGCTGATGGAAGCGCGCCAGGAAGCCATGACCATGCTGGAACTGGCAACGCCGTTCCAGGGCACGCTGCGCCTGGGGGTTGTCGAGTCGATCGCCCACAGCTGGCTGCCCGAGTTTCTGGCCGAACTGTCGCGGCGCTTTCCGGAGATGACATTGGAACTCGAGGTGGACAGCTCACCGGGGCTGGCCGCCAAGCTGCACAACCGGGATGTCGACATGGCCTTCCTGATGGGGCCGGTCAACGTCCAGGAAGTGTTCAACCGGTTTCTCTGCCACTACACCATGGGCCTGATCGCGAGCCCGCGACTCGGGCTCGATCCCGCGCACTTCTCCCTTCATCGGGTGCGCGGACTGCCGCTGATCACCTTCGCCCGTGATAGCCGGCCCTATCGCGAACTGGGCTCGCTGCTCCACCAGCAGAAACTCGAACACTTAAAGCTGCACTGCTCGAGTTCGCTATGGACAATCGTGCGAATGACGCTGGATGGCCTCGGGCTCGGTGCCATTCCCCCACGGCTGGTTCGGGAGGAGCTGGCCGAGGGCAAGCTGATCGAACTGCCCATCGAATTGCCCGAACTCGAATTCACCGCCTCCTGGCCACAACATCTGGATAAATCGCTGGCCGAGGGCGTCACGGAACTGGCGATCGAGATCGCTCGGCTCGATCAGCAATCCTCGCTTCCGGGTGCCAATTCCAGCAAATGAAAGGTTATTCCTATCCGTTAACATCAAAAAAATCGATTTGCCTTATCGATTGCCGCTTTTTATTGTCGAGACCATAATCACAACCGAGTCATCGACATGATCGCCTCGACCGATTTATCCCGACCGTTCGCCGCCCGCCAGGCCATTCGCCAAGGCCAGTGGCAACGTCATACCAGCGGGCTCGCGCCAGGTTACGCCCAGGCCAACTTGGTAATCCTGCCCGCTCGTTACGCCGAAGATTTTCTCCGCTTCTGTCAGCGCAACCCGCGCGCCTGCCCGCTGCTCGACGTTACCGATCCCGGCGATCCACATCCGCGATCACTGGGTGACGATATCGATCTGCGCCACGACGTACCGCGTTACCGTCTTTACCGCGACGGGGTGTTGAGCGAAGAGCCCACGGATATCGCCGATCTATGGCAGGACGATCTGGTCACCTTTTCGATCGGCTGCTCCTTCTCGTTCGAGGATGCCCTGATCGCCGACGGGCTCGAAGTCCGCCATATTCAGCTCGATCGCAACGTGCCGATGTACCGCACACGAGTCCCGCTCGCGCCCAGCGGTCCATTCGGCGGCAACCTGGTCGTCTCGATGCGTCCGTTCAAGCCGGCCGATGCCATCCGTGCCATCCAGATCACGACCGACATGCCGCGGGTTCACGGGGCACCGGTTCACATCGGTCTGCCGGCATCGCTGGGGATCGCAGATCTTGCCCGGCCGGATTTCGGCGACGCCCCGGTCGTCAACGACGACGAGCTGCCGGTTTTCTGGGCCTGCGGCGTCACGCCCCAGGCCGCCATCGAAGCGGCAAGACTCCCGCTGGTGATAACGCACAGCCCGGGACACATGCTGATCACCGACATTCCCAACCATCGACTGAAGTACGGCTAGAACTGGAAGTACGGCTAGCCCGAGCCAAACGGGCGATTCTCGACGCAACGTCGATAGTACGACACAACATCAACAACGAATGCCAATAGCGAGGCTCACCATCATGATCTGCAACCCTGCAAAACCTCTCCGTCGAACCCGCACCGCGGCCGCAGTGATTGCCGCCGCACTCAGCGCCAGCGTTGCCACCTCGGCAGTGGCGGAAACGTCACTCAATGTCGTCGGCAGCTGGGGCAGCCTGGAGCTGCACCAGAAGTTCGAGCAGCCGTTCTGGAGCGAGACGCTGCCGGAAGCCAGCGATGGCGATATCACCACCCAGGTCACCAGCTTCGACCAGATGGGCATCGCCAGCGGCGACGTCTTCCGTTATCTCGGCGACGGACTGTTCGATGTCGGCATGACGGTGGGCGATTACACCGTCAGCGATGCGCCGGAGCTCGAAGGTCTCGACCTGCCGATGATGGCGACCGAAACCGACAAGGCCCGGGCGGTGGCGGATGCCTTCCGCCCCATCGCCGAGAAGACGATGAACGAGCGTTTCAACAGCCACGTGTTGGCCATCGTTCCCTACCCCGCCCAGGTCCTGTTCTGCAACACGCCGATTTCGGGCCTTGCCGATCTCGAAGGCAAGAAGGTACGTGGCAGCGGCCGCTCCACCGGTGAATTCCTCGAAGCCCTCGGCGCTCAGAGCCTGAACATTGCGTTCAACGAAGTGCCGGGATCGCTCGAGCGCGGCGTGATCGACTGCGCCGTGACCGGTTCGATGTCAGGCTACAGCGCCGGCTGGTACGACGTCTCGAGCCACATGCTGCCGCTGCCCATTGGCGGCTGGGACTACGTCATCACCGCGGTCAACCAGGACAAGTGGAACAGCCTGAGCGCGGACGAACAGCAGCTGATCCAGGAGCAGGTCGACAAGCAGTTCACCGCGCCGGTGTGGGCGAATTCCAAGACCGAAACCCAACGTGGCATTGCCTGCCTGACGGGACAGGGCCAGTGCGCATCCGGCAAGCCGGCCAGCATGACGCTGGTCAAGCCGACCCAGGCCGATATCGATCGTGCTCACCAGGCTCTCGAAGACGTCGTGCTGCCCGCCTGGGCCGGTCGCGTCGATGCCGAAACGCTCGAGCAGTGGAACGCCGGCGTCGGCAAGATCGTCGGCCTGCAGGCCGAGACGCCCTGACGACCGCTTTCACACACACCGNNGCCGGTGTGTGTGAATCGTTACCTTCGATGGACAGGAACTTCCCATGTCTGCATTGATTCAGGGGCTGGACGGGCTGGTGCGTTTCACTCGCGGCCTGTCGCGGCTCGCCGCCCGCGTGATCGGCTTCGCGCTGCTGGCGGTGGTCATCTTCATTGGTGTGGAGATCCTGCTGCGCAAGCTGGCCGGCCATTCGCTCTCCGGCGTCCACGAGTATTCGGGCTACGTGCTGGCCGTGCTCTCGGCCTGGGGGATTTCCCACACGCTGCTCGAGCGGGCGCACATCCGCATCGATGTCGTTCACGGCCGGTTGCCGCCATTGTCGCAGCACACTCTCAACATCGTGTCGCTGCTGGCACTCAATCTGGTGGCCTGGATGATCGCGCTGAACGCCTATCCGGTGCTGGCCAAGTCCCTCGCCAACGGTTCGACCGCCAACACCCCACTGGCCACACCACTGTGGATTCCTCAACTGCTGTGGGCCGCGGGCTATTGCTGGTTCGCCTTCACCACCAGCGTCATGGGCCTGAGAGTGCTGGTCGCGCTGTTCCAGCGGGACACGGCGACGCTCGATGCGCTGGCCGGCATGGATAACGGCGAACTTTCCGAAGCGCCACTTTCAGAGGAGTCACGCTGATGCTCGGATTTCTCTCGGTCGGCATTCTGATGCTGCTGCTGGCCGGCATTCCGGTCGCGGTCACGCTGTTCCTGCTCGCCTTCGGTGTCGACCAGTTCTTCTCGTTCTTTCCGCTGACCAAGGCGCTGGGACAGAACCTGTGGTCGGCGGCGGACTCATTCCTGCTGATCGCGATTCCGCTGTTCGTGCTGATGGGCGAGATCATCGTCCGCGCCGGCATCGCCGAGAAGGCCTATCGCGCCATGGATCACTGGCTTTCGTGGCTGCCGGGCGGGCTGATCCACGCCAACATCACCACCGCCGCGCTGTTCTCGGCCACCTCGGGTTCCTCGGTCGCCACCGCCGCGACGATCTCCACCGTGGCGCTGCCACAGGGCGACAAGCTTAACTACGATCCCCGTCTGTTCTGCGGCAGCATCGCCGCCGGCGGTACGCTGGGAATTCTGATTCCACCGTCGATCAACCTGATCGTCTATGGGTTCCTGACCGAAACGTCGATTCCCAAGCTGTTCATGGCGGGGCTGGTTCCCGGCCTCGGCCTGTCGCTGCTGTTCATGGCCGTGGCACTGGTAATGTGCTGGTGGAAGCCGAGCCTCGGCGGCCCGCGCAACGTCGCCAGTTGGGACGCACGGCTGCGCAGCCTAGCCTTCCTGGCGCCGCTGCTGATTCTATTCATCGTAATCGTCGGCTCGATCTACCTGGGCTGGGCCACGCCCACCGAAGCGGCCGCCGTCGGCGTCATCGTCTCGCTGGGGCTGGCGGCGGCCAATCGTCGTCTGGATCGTCGAATGCTGGTGGCCGCGCTGGACGGCACGGTCAAGACGACTTCGATGCTGCTATTCATCATTCTGGCGGCCTCGTTTCTGAATTTCGCACTGACTTCGTCGGGGCTGGTCCAGAAACTGACGACACTGCTGAACACCTACGACCTCTCGCCCTATGGGCTGCTACTGGCGGTCATTGCGCTGTTCATCGTACTGGGCTTCTTCATCGAAACGCTGTCGCTGATGGTCATCACCATTCCGATCGTGACGCCGCTGATCGCCGCCGCCGGTTTCGACAAGGTGTGGTTCGGCATCGTCATGATTCTGTTCGTCGAGATGGCGCTGATCACGCCGCCGGTGGGACTCAACCTCTATATCGTCCAGGCCGCCCGGCGCGGCAAGCCGTTCTCGGACGTGATCGTCGGCACCCTGCCGTTCATCGGTGCCATGTTGCTGATGGCCGCCCTGCTGGTGGCTTTCCCCAGTATCGCGCTGTGGCTGCCCGACTCACTATGATCCGCGCGCTGTAAACCTTATTCATCGAATCCGGAAACCTATCTCATGCTGACTTTCGAAACGCCTGAAGACACGCTCACCGTCACTCCACAACGTCTGGCGATCGCCGGCTGGGCCGGCCGCGACCAGGCCGGCGTCCAGCACCACATCGAGGAGCTGGCCGAGCTCGGCGTCAAGCCGCCGTCGAGCGTGCCGCTGTTCTACCGCGCCAGCGCGCAATTACTGACCCAGGCCGAGAACGTCGAGATGCTGGGCGGCGAAGGCTCCGGTGAAGCCGAAGTCTGTCTGGTCAGCGATAGCAACGGCCGCCTGTGGGTAACGCTCGCCTCCGATCACACCGACCGCAAGCTGGAAGCCGTCGGCGTGGCCGAATCCAAGCAGCTCTGCGCCAAGCCGGTCGCCAGACAGGCCTGGGCACTGGACGAGGTCCGCGATCATTGGGATTCGCTGGAACTGGCAAGCGAGATCGAAGAAAACGGCCAGACCGTCACCTATCAACAAGGCACGCTCGCCGAGCTGCTGGATGTCGATACGCTGCTGGCCAAACTGCCCGACGCGCTCAAGCAGGGGCAGTCGCTGGCGCCCAACACCCTGCTGCTGTGCGGCACGGTGCCGGCCATCGGTGGCATTCGACCCAGCCCGCGCTTCTCGATGATGCTCAACGATCCGGTCCTGAATCGTCGTCTGGGCCACAGCTACACCGTCATCGAACTCGAGGTGGCGCAATGAGCCAGCTCGATGCCGCCAGCGCGTTTTGGGCCCGCCCGCCGCATCAGCGCCGCTTGAATGACTGGCAGGCGGCAGTCGATGCTGGCGATTTCACGCCCGCCCAGGCGCTCGAGGCGTTGATCGAGCGGGCGCAGTCGCAGACCGACGTCGCCACTTCTGCCTTCATCGAGTTCGATGCCAACAAGCTGCGCGACCGGCTGACGCGAGTCGACCCGAGCGAGTCGCTGGGCGGCGCTCCGATCAGCATTAAGGATCTGTTCGATGTTCGCGGCGAGGTGACCATGGCCGCTTCACGGGTGCTGGGTGACAGCGCACCGGCCGAGAGGGACGCGCCCTCGGTTGCCCGTCTGCGTCGCGCCGGGGCGCTGCTAACCGGACGCACCAACATGAGCGAGTTCGCGTTCTCGGGGCTCGGGCTCAATCAGCACTATGGCACGCCGCCCAATCCTTTCGATGCCGAGCGCATTACCGGTGGGTCGACCTCCGGTGGCGCCGCGTCGGTGGCGTTCGGCCTGGCCGCGGCGACACTGGGCAGCGATACCGGCGGTTCGCTGCGCATTCCTGCCGCGTTCTGCGGCCTGACCGGATTCAAGCCAAGTCAGGAAAGCATTCCCGGCGAAGGCGCCTACCCGCTCGCCCCGAGCCTCGATTGCGTCGGCCCGATCGCGCCCAGCGTCGACTGCTGCGCGCGGCTGTGGTCGATACTCGCCGACCGGCCGATGCCGGCGCTGGATGCCACGCCGCGACCGTTGCGGCTGGCGATTGCCGAAGGCGGCCTGCTTGGCGAACTGGACGATGCGGTCCGTGACGGTCTCGAGGCAGCCGTGGCTGCCCTCGAAGCCAAGGGATGCCACGTCGAGCGCCTGCCGTTCGCGGCCGTCGACGGCGCGCTGGCGATCAATCAGCAGGGCGGTCTGGTGGTGCCGGAAGCGGCAGCGCTGCACCGCGAACAGCTCGCGCGTGCCGAGGCGGACTACGATCCGCTGATCGCCGAGCGCCTGAACGGCGGTCGGGACATCAGCGCCGCAGATTATCTCCAACGCCTGTGGCCGAGAGCGGGCTGGCAGCGCCGCTTCGAAGTCGAGATGGCCGGCTTCGACGCGGTGCTGCTGCCCACCGTCGCGACGCTGCCGCCCAAGCGAGCCGAACTCGAGAACGATGCCGCCGCTTTTCAGCGCGCGAATCGGCTGGCGCTGCGCAACACCAGCGTCTTCAACTATCTCGACGCCACCTCGATCTCGCTGCCCTACTTCCCTTCAGGCGCGGAATTCCCTATCGGCCTGATGCTGTCTCGCCCCCAGGGCGGCGACGAGGCGCTGCTGCAGCACGCCTGCATCGTGGAGGCGATGCTGGAAGGGTGAGTCGCCTCGGGGAGCCCCCGGGCTTCCCGCGATGGCATCAGCGCCTGACCGAACGGAGCCAGTCGCCGACGCTGCGGCCGATCCTGTCCATCAACCCCAGCGGCGGCATGGCCGGCATGTAGAAGCGAGGGACCGGAGAGCCCGACATTGCTGACGAAACGGGCTTCCGGCAAGCGCCTGGAGCAACCACGACTTCCTCCTGTCGCTTGTCCTGCTTTTCGTGCGGGCGATATCCGACCAGCATCGTCGCCAGAGCGATCAGCGCAAAGACGATGAAGCAGAAGGCGTACCCCCGGCTGCCGATCAGATAGCCGGCCAGCGGCGAGCCGACGATCTGGCCCACGGCGATCATCAGAAACGGCAGGCCAAGACCGATGGCGGGTCGGTCCGCGTAGAGCCGGATTCCCCACACCAGGTAGACACCGGTGAGCATGATGTAGGCGCCACCGAAAAGTGCGGCCGAGAAGAGCACCGCCGGCAGGCTGGATGGGATCAGCGCAAGCAAACCCAGCGAGAGCGCAAGCGCGGCCAGCGTTGCACGATGAGTGACGTTGAGGCCGAGGCGCTTGACCAAATCCCCCGCCAAACTACCGATCAGCCCGGCGACACCGATCAGGATCCAGACGATATTGGTCATCGCTTGATCGAAGTGGCCCAGCATGACCACGGCTTCGCTCGAGAAGGTCCAGTAGGCGGCGCTGGCCAGGCCCGTACTGGTGGCCGCGACCACGAGCATCAGCGCACGCGGGCGCCAGAGACCGCCACGAGGCTCTTCTTGTGGTGAATCGGCTTGGCGGCCGGTGCCAGCATTCGCTCGCGGCATGGTCATCAATAGCAGCAGCGCATTGAGCAGTGCGGCGACGACGAACGCAGCGTAGGCGAGTCGCCACTGCCCCGTGGCGATGAAGGCCACCGGCCCGGAAACGGCAACACCCAGGCTGGTGCCGGCATTGATGACGGTATTGGCACGCCCCTGCCGAGCGGGCGCGATCGACGCCGAGACGGCCTGGGCCATGGGCGGCGATGCCAGCCCGGTGCTCAGCCCCGCGAACAGGATGCCGCCGGCCAGCCAGAGCGCGCTGGTGCTGATGGCGACGATCGTCATGCCACCTGCGGCAACCAGAGCCGCGGCGATCGCCACCCGGCGCGCCCCGAGACGTTCCACCAGCAGCGCGCTTGCCACGATGGCGAGACAGTAGCCGACGTAGGCACCGCTACCGATGATCCCGGCAATGGCCGGACCGAGACCGACATCCTCGCGCATGCTGGGCAGAAAGAGTCCGTAGGCAAAGCGAGCCAAACCATAACTGACGCCGGTCAGCAGTGTGCCGGCGAGGACCAGGCGCATTTCCGAGCGATTCATGAGGCATTCTCCATTCGAGCATTCACCGTCGCGAGACTGGGAAGCCGGCTTGCCGGAGTCGAAGTCCGAACAGATGTAAAACGGTCGTTTTCATTACGGGCGTAAAAAATTCGCCGACCCTGGCGTCGGCCCGTTCGTCGAACGACATGACCAGCTAGCGGCGTCTAGGCGCCCGTGCGGTCTCGACCAATCGATGGGCGGCACGCCGCGCACCGTCGACGGCCGCGCCGCCGCGATAGGTCGCTGCATGGGTCGCGCCCTCGAAAAGCAGCAGAATCGCTTCGGCCAGCTCGTCGTCGCGCCGGCCGATCTCCGCCACCACGATCTCGTCGATTCGCTGCCGCAGTCGCTGCTTGTGTCGCGCCATCGCCTCGGCGATCTCCGGTACGCTACCGCCGGTTTCGCCCCAGGCTCGCAGGAACAGGCAGCCCCGCGCCCCCTCCTGGGCGAACCAGATTTCCAGCGCATCGAACAGCGCGTCGATATTGTCCGCGCCGACGAGCCGATGGAAGCGACGGTCCCGCTCGTTCAGGACGACGGCCATCAGGCCGTTCTTGCTGCCGACGTGCTTGTAGAGCGTGCGGCTGGAGATCCCGGCGGCCTGCGTCAGCCGGTCCATCCCGGTGGCGGTGAAGCCGTACCGGTCGAACAGCTGCTCGGCAGTCGAGATGAGTCGTGTGCGAATATCCATGACACCCAATGTAAAACGATCACTTTACACGCGCAAGCACCAATCGCTTCGACTTTGACGTGCCTCGCGCAGCCAACGGGTGGTGAACCTCGTCAGCACCGATACGCCGATCAACGATGGTAAAATGCCGGCCCATTCAGCGAAGGATCATTCCCCGTGTCGTCAGCCTCGATCTCTCGTCCCCCGCTACCGGCCTGGCTGTGGCTCGTCGCCTTCGGTCTGGCGGCGATCAATCTGCGTGCGCCGATCGTCGTCATCGGGCCGGTACTCGATCCGATCATGTCGACGCTCTCCATCGGCGCGGGAACGGCGAGCCTGTTCACCACCGGGATGATTCTCTGCTTCGGGTTGCTCTCGCCGTTGGCGCCGGGCTTCGCCGATCGCGTCGGCCTCGACCGCGCCATCGCCTGCGCGATCACGCTGATCGCCCTCGGCGGCGTGCTGCGTGGCGTCGAGAGTCTGACGGTCATGCTGCTGGGGACATTGTGCGCGGGGCTGGGCATCGCCTTCGGCAATGTGTTCATGCCGAGCCTGGTCAAGCGCGATCGCGGCGACCGCCTGGGCCGCACCATGGGGCTCTACACGGTGATGATGGGCGTCGGCGCCACGATCAGTGCCGGTAGCGCCATTCCGCTGATGAATCTCTCCGGAAGCTGGTCCACGCCGATCTGGCTATGGGCCGCCTTCGGCATCGGCTCCGCCATCGTGTGGTGGCGGGTGGCGCTCACGCTGGCGCCCGAAGAACCGGCCGCCACGCGCCGGCCGCCGATGTCGCGGCTGTTCAGAAGTCCGGTGGCGTGGATGTTGACGCTGTTCATGGGCGCCCAGTCGCTCAGCTTCTACACGCTGCAGACCTGGGTACCGGCGGTGGCGATCCAGGCCGGCGTTCCCGTGGCGACCGCCGGGATCATGCTGTCGCTGATCAACCTCACCAGCATTCCGGGCAGCTACATCGTTGCTCGCCTGGCATCGCGGCTGACCCATCACAGCCTGCTGGTGCTGGGGCTCTGCTCGCTGGTGGCGCTGGCGCTGTTCGGCCTGCTGCTTGCGCCCACGGCCTCGCCGCTGCTGTGGGCGCTGCTGCTGGGCGCCGGCCAGGGCGGCTGTTTCAGCTTCGCGCTGACCATGATCGTGCTGCGCACCCGTCAGCCCCAGCACGCCGCGATGCTGTCGGGCATGTCCCAGAGTATCGGCTACCTGATGGGCGCCAGCGGGCCGCTGCTGTTCGGCGCGCTGCACGGGCTGAGCGGCGACTGGCAGCTGTCGCTGATCTTCCTGATCGTGCTGCTGGCCGGCCAGAGCGTGGCCGGCGTGCTGATCGGCCGGCCGAAGATGGTCAAGCTGACGGACGACTGACGCACGGTTTCTCCCTTTCATTGCTCTCGGTAAAGCCGGGGCATGCCTTGGCTTTGCAATCCCCTGCCGCCTTCTATGCTGTAGAGAGTTATTTTCCAGAACAGACCCCGAAATAGACCCTGGAACAGACCTCGGAACAGGTCCCGAAACGGACTTCGCTCAGGCACGAGCGCGATGCGTCAAGGGCCGGCAAGGAGAGCGACATGGGTATCAGGCTGAAGCAGCTCGAAGATCAGGTCGTCGTGATTACCGGCGCGACCTCCGGCATTGGGCTTTCCACGGCGCGCATGGCCGCCGATCGGGGGGCGCGCCTCGTGGTATCGGCACGTAACGAGAATACGCTGGTTCGACTGGTGGAGGAGCTTCGCCAACGTGGCGCGGAGGCGGTTCATGCCGTGGCTGACGTGGGCGATCCCGCTCAGGTACACGGCATCGCCGAGACCGCCTTCAACCATTTCGGAGGCTTCGATACCTGGATCAACAATGCGGGCGCGTCGCTTTACGGCTATATGCTCGATGTGCCGCTGGAAGACCATCGCAAGCTGTTCGAGACCAACTTCTGGGGCGTCGTTCACGGCTCGCTGGAGGCGGCGCGTTATCTCTCCACACGCACTGCGGGCCATGGCGGCGCGATCATCAATCTGGGTTCGCTGGTGTCCGATCGCGCGATTCCGATTCAGGGCATGTATTCCGCCTCCAAGCATGCCGTCAAGGGCTTCACCGATTCGCTGCGCGTGGAGCTGGAAGCCTTGGGCGCCCCGGTTTCGGTCACCCTGGTCAAACCCGGCAGCATCGCCACGCCCTATGCCGAACATGCCCACAACCTGCTCGAGCAGGAGCCCAGCCTGCCGCCGCCGCTTTACGAGCCGAGCATCGTCGCCAAGGCGATCCTGCACTGCGCCGTTCATCCCCGACGCGACATTCGTGCCGGGGGCGGCAGCAAGGCGATCGCAATGCTCGACTACTTCGCGCCGCGCCTGACCGATCGCCTCATGGGCGGCATGATGATCGATCAGCAGAAGTCCGGGCGTACGGAGCATCGCCAGTCATTTGCGCTACATGAACCCGGCACCGAGATGCGCGAGCGCGGGAACTACCCGCATCATGTTTCCAAGACCAGCCTCTACACCGAGGCCTCGATGCACCCTGTCATCACCACGACGGTCATTGCGGGGGCACTGCTCGGCCTCGCGGCGCTGAGCCGGCGTCGACGGTTCTGACCAGGCAGGCGTCTCGTTACGCGCGTTCTGTCGACTCGCGCTGAAACGGATAGACGTTGCCGATGCCGAGCAGCCGAGTCAGCTCGTCGAGCGCCGTGAGCGTCTCGTCGGCGAGCCGGGGGTCGGCCAGGTCGTCCGGAGTCAGGCTGTCGCGGTAGTGCCGCTCGACCCAGCCCACCAGATCGGCATGGAGCGCGTCGTTCAACAGCACCCGCCCGCTCAGCGCCTGACGCTCGGCCGCGGACAGCACGATCCGCAGACGCAGGCAGGCGGGGCCGCCGCCGTTGCGCATGCTCTGCTTGACGTCCTTGACCATTACCTCGCTGATCGGGTTGTAGCCCGCCAGCAGCAGGTCCTGAATCGTCCGCCAGACGGATTCGTTTTCCTGACACTCCCCCGGTACCACCAGCGTCATGCTGCCATCCGGATTCGACAGCAACTGCGAGTTGAACAGGTAGGTCGATACCGCGTCTTCGAGACTGATCGCTTCGCTGGGCACCCGCACCGGGATGAGTGGCGTCGTCATTCGTTCGCGCAGCGCGTCCAGCGTCTTCTCCTCGTCGAGAAACGCCATCTCGTGATAGAGCAGCACCGGCCCGTTGCCTACGGCGATCACGTCGTTGTGAAAGACACCGGCGTCGATGGCGTCGGGATGCTGCTGGGCGAAGACGACCCGGGCATCCTCGAGGCCATGCTGGCGTGCGATCGCCTGACTCGCTTCCAGCGTCTGGCGGGCCGGATAGCGCCTGGGGGCGCGCTCGCCGCCGAAGGCCTGACGGCCATAGACGAACAGATGCACGCCGGCATCGCCGTATTCGCCACAAAGGCGCGTGTGATTGGCGGCACCCTCGTCGGAGAACGCCGGCGTCGCCGGCAGCACGGGATGATGGGCGAAATGGCGTTCGTCGCGAAAGATCGAGGCGAGCACGCGGCCCGTGGTTTCCGGCTCGAGATAGCGATGGAAGCTCGACTGCAGGTTGGCGGGCGTGAAGTGAACGCGACCGTCGGGCGCATCGAGACTCGGCGTGATGGTGGCGGCGTTGGCGGTCCACATCGACGAGGCCGAACACACCGCCCGCAGGATCTGCGGCGCTTCCCTGGCGGCCCGCGCCAGCACCTGGGTGTTGTCCCCCTGGAAACCAAGCGCCCGCAAGGCGCCCAGGTCCGGGCGCTGCTGTGGTGGCAGCACGCCCTGGGCGTAGCCGGCGTCCATCAGCGACTTCATCTTGGCCAGACCCTGCAGCGCGGCCTCGCGCGGGTTGGACGCGAGCCCGCCGTGGCGCATCGAGGCCACGTTGCCGTGGGCCAGTCCGGCGTAGTTATGGGTCGGGCCGACCAGACCGTCGAAATTGACCTCGCGCACGTCCTGTTCGGCCGTCATGTCCGCTGCGCTGCTCACAGGGTCACCCCCGGCGGCAGCTCCGTGGGCATCGCCAGCGTATCGGCCTCCATGGAGGCGACCGGATAGGCGCAGTAGTCCGCCGCGTAATAGGCGCTGGGGCGATGGTTGCCGCTGTCGCCGATGCCGCCGAACGGCGCGTCGCTGGAAGCGCCGGTGGTCTGGCGGTTCCAGTTGACGATACCGGCGCGAATCCGCAGCAGGAAGTCGTCCCAGTCAGCCTGGTCGCCACCGATCAGGCCGGCGGAAAGGCCGTAGCGGGTGTCGTTGGCCAGCTTGATCGCCTCGTCCCAGTTCTGGTAGCGATGGACCTTGAGCAGCGGGCCGAAGTGCTCTTCGTCAGGCACGTCGCAGCCGGTGACATCGACCAGCCCGGGCGAGAGCAGGCTGGTGCCGTCCTGCAGCGACTGCATGCGTACCAGCACGCGTCCGCCACGGGTTTCGAGATCGCGCTGCGCCACGAGCAGGCCTTCCGCCGCCTGCGGGCTGACCAGCCCGGCATAGAACGGCGCCGGCTCGCTGAACGGCTCGGCCACCCGCAGTTCAGCCAGCACCTGCGCCAGCTTCTCGATCAGTCGATCACCGGCTTCCCCTTCCGGCACGATCAGGCGACGCGCACAGGTACAGCGCTGGCCGCCGGAGAGGAACGCCGACTGGACGATGGTCAGCACCGCCGCGTCGAGATCGCGCACGTCCTTCACCACCAGCGGGTTGTTGCCGCCCAGCTCCAGCGCCAGGATCTTGCCGACCTGGCCGCCGAACTGGCGGTGCAACAGCCCGCCGACCTTGGCGCTGCCGGTGAACAGCAGCCCGTCGATATCGGCGTTGCCCGCCAGCGCCTGCCCCACTTCCGCCGCACCCTGGACCAGGTTGATCACGCCGGCAGGCAGGCCCGCCCGCTCCCAGCACTGCAGAGTCAGATCGGCGGTCATCGGCGTCTGTTCGCTGGGCTTGAACACCACGCAGTTGCCCGCCAGCAGCGCCGGCACGATGTGGCCGTTGGGCAGATGGCCCGGAAAGTTGTAGGGGCCGAAGACCGCCAGCACGCCATGCGGACGATGACGCAGCACGGCGCGTGTGCCACCGGCGTCCCGGGCGCGCTCGCCGGTCCGTTCGTGATAGGCCGTCAACGAGATCGCCACCTTGCCGATCATCGCGCCTACTTCGGTGCGCGCCTCCCAGATCGGCTTGCCGGTCTCGTGGGCAATGCTGCGGGCCAACGGCTCGCGGTGATTTTCCAGCTCATCGCGGAAACGCTCGACGATCACCTGACGTTCGGCAAAGGGACGGCGCGCCCAGCCAGGAAACGCACGCCGCGCGGCCGAGATCGCCTCGTCGACCTGCTCGGGCGACGCCGCCGCGGCCTGCCACAGCGAGTCGCCCGAAACGGGATCGCGCTTGTCGAAACACGCCGCCGCGCCCTCGATCCAGCGGCCGTCGATCAGCAGTTGTTGTTTGGCGTGCATATGTCGCTCCTGATGATTGGTTGGTAAGCCGCGAGCCGCG
>NZ_PZJT01000005.1:184813-232782 GCF_003206135.1 Salinicola salarius
CAGCCAGCCGGGGCGCTCGGATTGCGTCAATCGCTCGCCGCCGACTTCCACCGTGACGCAGCGCGAATGCCGAATGGCGCGCACGTCATCGATATAGGCTTCCACCGTGGGGCCGCCATCGAAGATGTCGATATAGCCTTCCCAGCGCAGCCCTTCCTTCTTGAGCATCTCCAGCGCGGGCCGGGTGTGCTCGTGGACCTGGCCGATGCAGTCCTGCGCCGCCTGTGGCAGAAACGGCACGTAGATCGGGTACTTCGGCATCAGCTCGCCGATGAAGCTCTTCTGCCCCAGCCCGGTGAGCTGGTCGGCCTGCTTGAATTCCATTGGAAAGAAGTGGCTGCCGAGGCTGTTCCAGAACGGGCTGACGCCGTCCGGGCTGAAGACGCCGCGCATTTCCGCCAGCACCTTGGCCGGGAAACACTCGCGGAACTCCGCCATGAACAGCCAGCGCGCCTTGGAGAGCAGCGTGCCGTTGCGGTCACGCCGGTAGGCCGGGCGCAGGAACAGCGAGGCGACTTCGGCGTCACCGGTGTGATCCGAACTCAGAAACAGCGTGTCGATGGTGCGATGCAGGTCGAGCTGGACCGAAGAGTGGGCCAGCTTGCCGACACGATAGTGGTAGAACGGTGTCTCCCGGCCGACTTCGGCCTCGATCGCGCAGCAGCCCGCCAGCTCGCCGGTCTGCTCGTCCTCGAGCACGAAGAAATAGAGCCGCTCCGGCTCGGGGACACGGCCTTCGAAAGCCGCTACCGCGTTGTCGATCTTGGCGGTCAGGAACTCGCGGCTGTTGGGCAGCGAGGTGAAACCGACGCCGGTTTCCTGGGCCAGGGCCTGCAGTTCGTCGATATCGTGGTGCCCAATGGGTCGCAGGCGCATTACAGTTCTCCCTCGTCCAGCGCGTCTTCGACATTGGGTAGCGCCAGCGGCGCGACCAGCACGGCACGCCCCTCCTCGACGCCCAGCAATGCCGCCTGCTCTTCCGACAGCAGCAGCTGGCCGGTCGGGGTGAGCGCGTAACGCGCGACGGTGCAGCGAAAATCCGCCAGCTGTTGATTGGCCACCATCGCCGGCTCGGCATCCGGCAGCGAGGCCGCCGGCCGGATCCGCACCGGGTGCCAGCCGCAGTGGGTCAGCGTGTGCAGCCGCTGCCTTTCCGCTCTGACCACCGGGCCGGCGTCGAAGATATCGACATGGCGCGAACGCACGAAGCCTTCGGCCAGCATCTCCTGTAGCGCCTGCTCGTGGGCCGGATGCTCACGCCCGATCGCCGCCCGGGCCTGCGGCGTCAGCAACGGCAGATAGAGCGGGAACTGCGGCATCACCTCGGCGATGAAGCTCTTCGAGCGCACACCCGCCAGCAGGTTGATCTCGTGGTAGCTCTGCTCGAAGAAGTGGCGGCCGACACTGTCCCAGAACGGCGAGCCGCCCGCTTCGTCGAGAAAGCCCGGGAAGGCGACGCCCAGCGTCTCCGCAAAGCGCTCAGGATACTGGGCGATGAACATCAGCCGGGCGCGGCGCAGCAACGTCGCCGCACTGGTGCCGCGGTAGCGCGAATCCAGCGACAGCGCGCACAGCAGCGAGACTTCCGACATCTCGTGGGAAAGCGACAGCGTCTGCACCTCATGGCGCAGGTTGAGCTGCTGCGAGGCGTGGATCAGGGTTTCCTGGCGGTAGGTGTAATAGGCATCCTGCGCGCCGGCCTGAGCCCGGATGCTCGCCGTGCCGATGATTTCCCCCAGGTTCCGATCCTCGAGCACGAAGGTGTAGAGCTCGTCGCCGGGGAAGTCGACATTGCGCGCAAGCGAACGGGAGGAGCGGGCGATCCGCTCCTCCAGCCGGTCGCGATGCGCGGGCAGGTTGGTCAGCTTGGGCGTGGAGCCGCCAGCCAGCCGCTCGATCGCAGCCAGATCGCCGGACTGCGCCGGACGAAACAGCAGGTGTCCGACGCTTCTCGTCGTCGAATCCGCTACGGCACCTGAGACGACATCGGCATGATTCATGATTGACCGACGAGCTGCTCGATGGCCAGTTCCAGCCGCGCCATGCCTTCCTGGAGATCCGCCTCCGGGATCACCAGCGACGGCGCCATGCGCAGCACGTTGGGGCCGGCGACCAGAATCATCAGCCCCTGTTCGATGGCCAGCGGCAGGATGTCCCGCGCGCGGCCCTCGAAGTCGTCGCTCATCTCGGCGCCGATCAGCAGACCCATGCCGCGGATCTCCTTGAACACACCGTACTTGCGATTGATGACCTCGAGATGCTCGCGGAAGAGCTCGTGACGACGCTCGACGCCCGCCAGCACTTCCGGCGTATCGATGGTGGTCAGCGCGGCCAGACCCACGGCGCAGGCCAGCGCGTTACCGCCGTAAGTGGAACCGTGAGTTCCCACCGCCAGCGACGGCGCCACGCGATCGGTGGTCAGCATCGCGCCGATCGGGAAGCCGCCGCCCAGCGCCTTGGCAGAGGTCAGGATGTCCGGGGTCACGCCGTAATGCATGTAGGCGTAGAGCTTGCCGCTGCGACCGACCCCGGACTGAACTTCGTCGAGGACCAGCAGGGCCTGGTGCTGATCGCACAGCTCGCGCAGACCGCGCATGAACTCGGGCGTTGCCGGCGTTACGCCGCCTTCGCCCTGGATCGGCTCGACCACGATGGCGCAGGTATCGTCATCGATCAGCGCGCGAACGCTGTCGAGATTGTTGAACTCGGCGTGCACGATGCCGCCCGGGATGGGGCCGAACCCCTCGGAGTACTTGGGCTGACCGCCGACGCTGACGGTGAACAACGTACGGCCATGGAACGCCTGCTTGAACGAGATGATCTTGTGCTTCTTCTCGCCGAAGTTGTCGAACGCCCAGCGCCGCGCCAGCTTGAACGCTGCTTCGTTGGCCTCGCCGCCGGAAGAGCAGAAGTACGCCTTGTCGGCGAAGGTGCGCTCGACCATCTGCTTGGCCAGCGCCAGTGCCGGCTCGTTGGTATAGACGTTAGAGAGGTGCCACAGCTTGTTGGCCTGCTCCGTCAGCGCGCCGACCAGCGCCGGATGACAGTGCCCCAGCGCATTGACCGCGATACCGCCAGCGAAATCGATGTACTCCTTGCCCGCCTGATCCCACAGGCGGCTCCCCTCGCCGCGCACCGGGATCGCCTGCTGCGGCGAATAGTTGGGGGTCATGTAGCGGTCGAAATCGTCACGTGTCGGGCTCGCGGCCATGTCTTTCTCCCTGAGGGTTAGGGGTTATGTCAATCGAGTATAAGGAGGCGGCAGCCCCACGGCTTTCAGCGATGGGACGGCGAATTGCGAAAAGCGTCCTATGCCGAAGGTATCAGCACAGGTCCCCATCGCAAGGACTAGGTTCGAGCGGCTGCCAACGTCGAGTTTAGCCTTGCGACTTTCGTCGGCGCTACGTCTTGGCACGCATCGCGCAGTTGAGTTCGCCCGAACAAAAAGGCGCCAGCGACAATGTCGCTGGCGCCTTTTTTAGCTCGTGGCTCGTGGCTCGTGGCTCGTGGCTCGTGGCTCGTGGCTCGTGGCTCGTGGCTCGTGGCTCGTGGCCGAAAGCTTACGCCTCGTAACGCTTGAAGATCGCGCTGGCGTTGACGCCCCCGAAACCGAAGCCGTTGCAGATGGCATGTTCCATCGGCATCTGGCGCGATTCGCCGTGGACGATGTCCAGGCCCGCCGTCATCGGGTCGGGATCGGCATAATTGCGGGTCAGCGGTGCGGTCTGGTCACGCAGCGCCAGCAGCGTGAAGATCGCTTCGACACCGCCCGCGGCACCCAGCAGATGGCCGGTGGTCGCCTTGGTCGCGCTGATGGCCGGCGAGCGATCGCCGAACAGGCGATGAATGGCGGCGAGCTCGCCTCGGTCGCCCACCGGCGTCGAGGTGGCATGAGCGTTGAGATGCTGGATCTCGGACGCCTCCAGCCCGGCCTGGCGCAGTGCGATCTGCATCGCGCGCGCCGCGCCGGAGCCGTCCTCGGGCCCTGCCGTCATGTGGTAGGCGTCGGAGGTCGTGCCGTATCCGACCAGCTCGGCAATCGGCGTCGCACCCCGTGCCAGGGCGTGTTCGAGGGTCTCGATCACGATCAGGCCGGCACCTTCTCCCATCACGAACCCGTCGCGAGCCTGGTCGAACGGCCGCGACGCCTGCTCCGGCGTGTCGTTGAAATGGCTGGAGAGCGCCTTGGCGGCGGCGAAACCACCCAGGCTGACGCGATCGATACACGCCTCGCTGCCGCCGCAGAGCGCGACATCGGCTTCGCCGGCATGAATCATGCGCGCGGCATCACCGATCGCCTGCAGGCCGGCGGCACAGGCTGTCACCGGTGCGCCGAGCGGGCCCTTGAAGCCATGACGGATCGAGACCTGGCCGCAGGCGAGGTTGGCCAGAAACGAAGGAATGGTGAACGGAGACAACCGCCGCGGCCCCCGGCTGTCTACCGTGCGCACTGCATCGGCAATGGCGGGAAAGCCGCCGATGCCCGAGCCGATCAGGGTCGCCGTGCGCTCCTTCTCGGCTTCCGTCTGCGGGAACCAGTTGGCCTGGGTCAGCGCTTCTTCCGCCGCCGCGACCGCCATCTGGATGAAGCGGTCCATCTTGCGCCGCTCTTTCGGATCCATGGTGGCATCCGGGTCGAAGCCGGCGCTGTCTTCCTCGATGGTCGGCACCGGCCCGCCGACGCCCACGGCCAGACCTTCGACGGTCTCCGCCGGCAGCCGGCGCAGGCCGGAGGCGCCCGACAGCAGACGCTGCCACACGGTTTCGATACCGCATCCCAACGGCGAGAGGATGCCCATACCTGTCACTACGATACGTCGCATGACGATGTCCTTTCAGTCATTGATCGAGTTACTCGCAGCATCGACAAGCTGGCCAGAGGCCTTCGCTGCCGCTGTCTGCGAGTGGGAAGAAGCACCACGGTCGAAGGCTTTCTGCATGCGCTCGATACGGGCATGAACCGCCGGGCTGGCGTCGGGGCCGGGGGCCAGACGCACATCGCCGGGCGACAATGGCCTGTCGTGGTGGCGGTCGTACAGGATCGGATCGACAGGGTCCAGGGTCTGTCGATCGACCAGATGGAAGCCGTCGGCTTCGATCGGCAAATGGTCTTCGCCCCAGCGGTAGAGCATCAGAATGACCGGTGCGAGGTCGTGGCCCTTTGCCGTCAGATGATACTCGTAACGCGGCGGATGCTGCTGATAGCAGCGCTTTTCGAACAGCGTGTTGGCGACCATGCGATCCAGACGCCGCGTCAGCATGCTGGAAGCGATGCCCAGGCCGCGCTGGAACTCGTCGAAGCGACGCGCGCCTTGCATGGCGTCGCGCAGGATCAGCAGCGTCCAGCTGTCGCCGACGCAGTCGAGTGCGCGGGCCACCGGGCAGAAAGAGGAAATATCGTGGGTCACTTTCATTATGGAAGCGACTCTACCGAATTTCTCGCCTCAAGGGAAATGGAGACGTCCGAAACCGGCAACGGTTGGGTTCACGTGCCGCCGGCATCCAGTGCCAATCGCATTCGCACTCGCGGCAGCCGCTCGCCCTGGCGTTCGCTCCACTCTTCGCCCAGGGTCGCCCAACCGCGCTCGACCAACGACGGCGCCAGCACCAGACTCGCTTCGATCATTGCCTCGCTGTGCCCCGCTTCTCTCAATGCCTCGATGGACAGCGACAGCAGACGCGATCCCACGCCCTGCCGTGCCACCGACGGCCAGACGTAGAGCGTTTCGATGCGCCCGGCCCGGAGATCGCGTTCGCAGAAGCCGATGCAATGCCCGTCGCACTCTGCCACCAGCGTGGAGTGGATCGCCTGCCGCGCCATCCACGCTTCCGCAGTGCGCGGCAGCGCCGATGCCCAGGCCTCGCGCTGGGCCAGGGTATAGTGATTGGCCGCGCCTTCCATGATCGCATGGTAAAAAACCTCGGCCTGATCCGAGGCATCCTGAGGCAATGCCTCACGGAAGCGGGTTCGTTCGAGCATATCGAGATCCTCCGAGCTGACCGACCATTAACGACACCGCCGGATCACGCCGCGTCGTTGACCAGAGACTCATAGCGCGGGAAGCGCAGCGCGATGTCGCTGGCGGTTTCCGCCAGCGAATCCGTATCCCCTTCGCTGAGCGTCACGGTGACGAAATCCGGCTGTGGTCCCATATCAAACCAGTGAGGCAGATTCGCGGGAATGGTGATGAGATTGCCGCGCTCGCAGCCAACGACATAGACACGATAAGCCAGATGCAGGTAGAAAATCGCCTGACCATGGAGAAACAGATGCCATTGCTGCCCCATGCCGCGCGATTCGCTGTAGAGCAGCTCCCGCCGCAACTGTCCATCGGGATAGACCGGGCTCATGCCGCGAAGTTCGATCCGCTGACACCCGCTGTGCAGACGCATCTCGTCGATGAGCGCGGCGTGCTCATCGAGCACCTCGTCGGCACTGGCGGTACTGCGAAGCGGCGGTAGCGAATGGGACTGGAAAAGAATCTGATGGGCGCCCAGTTCCAGCTTGATACGTTCGTCATCGCGCGTCGACAGCAACGGCTGGTCGCCATCGGCTTCGTGGTAAACATGCAAAAAACTCATCAAACACCTCTCCTTGGTATCATGCGAGCTTCCGGAATCCTGCCGCACCCGGGGCCGAGCGCTACTGCATTATGGCACCATTGCAAAAGTTCACCTCGAAAAGCGCGATTTCATGATTCCAGAGCCCTCATGCCATGCCCCAGTGTCCGACAGCGCTTTCACGCTGGAGACGATCGGTCATGTCGCCAGCGATTACCCCGACAAGTTCGGGATTCCGCGCCAGCCGGGGTTGGCGCCGTCGGCGCGGGCGATTCTCTATCTGGCGCCAGCGTTCGACGATCCGCTCGCCGTCGAAGGCCTGGAGGCGATGACCCATCTGTGGCTGACCTTCGTCTTCGATCGCAGCCCGGAGAACTGGACGCCCCGGGTGCGGCCGCCCCGCCTGGGAGGCAATCAGCGCATCGGCGTCTTCGCCAGCCGCAGCACCCACCGCCCCAACCGCCTTGGCCTGTCGCTGGTCGAGCTGGTCGATATCGAATGCACGCCGAAACCCGCGTTCGCCCAGACGCCGATTGCCGGGTCTCGGTTGGCCGAGTATCGAAGCCGGGTCAAGCTGCACCTGCGGGGGCACGATCTCTGCGACGCCACGCCGATTCTCGACATCAAGCCTTATCTGCCCTGGGCCGAGTCCCGCCCCGATGCCGATGCCGGTTTCGCGCCTGCGCCGCCGCCCCGGCACCGCGTCGCTTTCAGTGCCGCGGCGCAGGAAGCGCTGCAGCGCCATCCCGACGGTGAATCGCTGTCCCGACTGATCGAAGAGGTGCTGGCCCAGGACCCACGCCCCGCCTATCACGGCAGCGGCTCGAACCGGCAGGACGTCACCCGGCGCTACGGGGTCTTCCTGCGCGACGTCAACGTGCGCTTTCGAGTCATGGAAGGTGCCGTCGACACCGAAATTCGGGTGGAAGCAATCGAGCCGCGCTGATGAGCGGATCGAACGTGACCAGGGCTGGTCACTCGGCACCGATGCGGCTAGGCTGGCGAACTTCGATGAATGACTGGAGTGCCTTCGATGCAAAAGTCGCTGATTGCCCTTTGCCTGTCCGCCCTGACGGCATTCTCTCTTCCGGCGCTCGCCGATGCCGATCATCCGCATGTGCGCCTGCACACGAGCCAGGGCGACATCGAAGTCGAACTCGATGCCCAGGCGGCCCCCAAGACGGTGGGCAACTTCCTGAGCTACGTCGATGAAGGCTTCTATGCCGGCACGGTCTTTCATCGCGTGATGCAGGACTTCATGATCCAGGGCGGCGGCATGACGGCGGATCTCGAACCGAAGGAGACCCACGCACCGATCGCGCTGGAGAAGAGCGGGCTCGAGAACGCTCGCGGCACCATCGCCATGGCGCGAACCGCCAATCCGGATTCCGCGACCAGCCAGTTCTTCATCAATCTGGTCGACAATAGCGCGCTGAACTACCGCGATCTCTACAACCCCGGCTATACGGTGTTCGGTCACGTGGTTTCCGGCATGGACGTCGTCGACGAGATCGCCGGCGTTGCCACCGGCCGCCAGGGCCCTCACGCCAATGTGCCGAAGACGCCGATCACGATCGAGAGCGCGGAACGCATCGACTGAAGGCGCAGGCATACGCCGGAAACCTCATCGCCAGAAAGCGAGAAGCCCCGACGTTGTCATGTCGGGGCCTCTCATGAAAATGTGCAAGGCGTACGGCGCGCAGGAACCGGAGCCTATGGGGTATGGGTGAGGATTCCGATCGGACCGGCGCACCGGGGCCGTACAACAAAGCAATTTGCCCGCGCAAGAATTGAGACAGCGTTTCTAGAAGGTCATGCCCAGACGCCGCCCTACCTCCTCATAGGCCTCGATCACGCCGCCCAGCCCTTGGCGGAAACGATCCTTGTCCAGCTTCTCGCGGGTTTCGGCATCCCAGAGCCGGCAGCCGTCCGGCGAGAACTCGTCGCCCAGCACGATCTCGCCCTCGAAGACGCCGAACTCGAGCTTGTAGTCGACCAGCAGCATGCCACCATCGAGAAACAGCTGCTTGAGCACGTCGTTGACCTGGAAGGTCAGCGCTTTCATGGTCGCCAGCTGCTCGGGCGTCGCCCAGCCGAAGGTCTCGGCCAGCGACTCGTTGATCATCGGGTCGCCCTTCTCGTCATTCTTCAGGAACAGCTCGAAGGTCGGCGGATTCAGGGCGATGCCTTCTTCGACGCCAAGGCGGCGCACCAGGCCACCGGCGGCCAGGTTGCGCACCACGCACTCCACCGGAATCATCTCCAGCTTCTTGACCACGCACTCGGTGTCCGAGAGCAGCTGCTCGAAGTGCGTGGGAATGCCCGCTGCCTGGAGTTTCTCCATGATGAAGGCGTTGAACTTGTTGTTGACCATGCCCTTGCGCTCGAGGGCTTCCTTCTTCTTGCCGTCGAAGGCGCTGGTGTCATCGCGAAAGTGCAGGACAAGCCGCTGCGGGTCGTCGCTCAGGTAGACCGACTTGGCCTTGCCGGCATAGAGAAGATCGCGTTTTTGCATGGAGCTGTCTCCGCGTCGCGGCCCCTTGGGGGCAGCAGGTTCATGAGGGTGATGAAGGTGAAACGTGGTGTGGCGACGAGACGGTTCCTGTCACCGTCAGGCCACCTGCTGCCAGTCGATACCGCTATCCTGGGCCGAAACCAGCAGACGCGACTCATCGCCGTCGAGCAGCGGCACCAGAGTTTCCAGTACCCGCTCGGGGTGATTATTTTGCGCCGACAGGTGCGAGCAGACAATCCGCTGTAGCCGATCGAGCCCCAGCCGGCGCAGCAGTTCCGCCGCCTGGCCGTTGGCGAGATGGCCCCAGCGACCGGCGACACGGCGCTTCAGGTGCGGCGGATAGGGGCCTTCGGCCAGCATGCGCGGATCGTGATTGCACTCGAGGAACAGCGCATCGCAGCCACCGAAGACATCGGTCACGTGAGACGTCGGGTGGCCGAGATCGGTCAATACCCCGAGGCGGCGGCCGTGGGCACGAAAGCAGAACTGGATCGGTTCACGGGCATCATGGGGAACGGTGACCGGATCGATCTCCAGCCCGCCGATGGCGAAGCGTGCCTGCGGCACCAGCAGTTCGTGCCTGGGCACCTCGCCCAATCTGCCGGAGAACCAGCTGCCGGCGCTCAGATAGACCGGCAGCTGGTGGCGGCGCGCCAGGGCGCCCACCCCGGTGATGTGATCGCTGTGTTCGTGGGTGACCAGCACCGCCGACAGCTGGCGCGGATGGACACCCAACCGCGCGAGGCGTTTCTCCGCCTCGCGCACGCCGAAACCGCAATCCACCAGCACCAGGGTCTCGCCATCGCTGACCAGCGTCGCGTTGCCCTTGCTGCCGCTGCCCAGCGAGGCGAAGTGAAGGCCCGGTGTGGAAGGCGACGCCATCAGCGCAGCGTGGACGCGATCGCGTCCAGCAGCTCCCGTGCCGCGGCCGGTGCCACCGGTTGACCATCGGCATCATCGACCGTCACCACGGTATTGTTGGCGTTCGAGTCGAGCTGCAGGCGGTAATGGTTGGGCTGCGGGTCGCTGCCGAACCAGTCGAACCAGCCACCGTCGTCGGCTTCCAGCGGCAGATAGTCGACGAAGAACTGGCCAGCGCTGCGGTTCTGATCCGTCACCGTCAGGCGATCGTCATCGAATCCGTTCTGCAACTGATAGTAGAGCTCGGACCAGGCACGCTCGCTGTCCAGTGCCAGGTCGAGCTTCCAGCCGCCGTCGCGGTTGCGCAGCTTCACGCGCTCGCTCTGGTCGAGCGGCTGTGCGGCCAGCGACACGCCGCTGTCGGCGGTATGGTTGCTGTCCAGATACGCCTTGACCGAGGTCAGACACTGGGCGCTGCTGCCGATATCGCAGCGGACTTCGCTGGTACCGCTGCGCAGCCCCTGACGCAGGCTCATGCTGCCCTGAGCGGTATCGATGCGGCCGCTGGCGGCATTGATGGCGGTCGGATTGACGCCATGATCGACGGCAAAGCCCTGCAGGCGCGGCCATACACTGGCCGGCGCGGCATCGACCAGCAGCCAACGCTCGCTGCCCGCCTGACGCATTTCGACATAAGGCTGCTCGTCGCTCTGCCCGGAGGCCAGCGGCTGCGGACGCGGCGCGTCGTCCATGGCCTCCGTCGACGAGAAATCGCTGTCGGCCTGGGGAACCGGCATCGAATCCTGATAGCGAACCTGATTGCGCGAAGCCGGCAGATCCAGCGGTTGGGTCATCTTGGCGTTCTGGTACTCGTCGTTGCGGTCATAGTAATAACCGTCTTGGAACAGACCGCAGCCGGACAGGACCAGCGACGAGCACAACACCAGAGGCATCCATTTGAGGACGGGCTTCATGCATCCACCTTTGTTTGAAGCAATGGGCTGGTTAGCGATTCGATCCACGCCGGGTGGTATCACTTGCTGTCGATGCCGGCGAGCTGCAACGCTTCGCCGACGCTGCCGTGGTAGCGCTCGGACAGCCAGGTCAGCGGCAGCCGGATCCCGGTGTCGGCATAACCCATGCGGTTGAGCGCCCACTTGACCGGAATCGGGTTGGATTCGATCCCCAGCGCCGTATGCAAAGGCGCCAGACGCGCGTTGATCTGGTGCGCCTTTTCGCGCTGGCCGCTGGTCGCCGCGACACACAGGTCATGCATCGACTTCGGTGCCACGTTGGCGGTGACGGAGATATCGCCGTGGCCGCCCATCAGCATGAAGTCGCAAGCGGTGGGGTCGTCACCGGAGTAGAGCGCGAAATCGCTGCCCTTGAGCCGATCGATCAACTCCTCGGCACGTTCCAGATTGCCGGTGGCATCTTTCAAGCCGACGATCCGCTCGAGCTCCGCCAGGCGGAAAACCGTCTCGTTATAGATGTCGGAGCAGGTGCGACCAGGCACGTTGTAGAGAATGATCGGCAGTTCGCTGGCTTCGGCGACCGCCTTGAAATGCTGATACAAGCCTTCCTGGGTCGGCTTGTTGTAGTAAGGCGCCACCGACAGACAGCAGTCGGCGCCCACTTCGCTGGCGTAGCGCGCCAGCTCGACCGCTTCGGCCGTGTTGTTGGCGCCCGTGCCGGCGATGACCGGGATCCGACCGTTGACCTCTTCGACCACTGTGCGGATGACATCGAAGTGCTCGGCGAACGACATCGTGGTCGGTTCGCCCGTGGTACCGGCGGCGACGATCGCGTCAGTGCCGTGATCGAGATGGAAATTCACCAGGCGACGCAGCGCCTCCCAGTCGATCTCGCCACCGGCTTTCATCGGCGTCGCCATGGCAACGATACTGCCTGTGATCATCTTGCAGCTCTCTCCCTGTGGCCGGGATGGACGCCGGCCGCGTTAACTCACCGCAAGTCGATTATCCGGCAAGCGAACAACCGGACCTGACGGATCCCGGAACCCCGGACGCATGCCGATGCGGGCATGGCGCCTACCAGGCACGATTTGCAAACCTCAGATGGTACTCAGGCAGCCTCGGCGTGTACAGCCGGCAAGCCGGCTCCCCGCCGAGATCGGCGCCTCGACACCCGACGTCGCCGCTGGCTGAAGACCGCTGCCCGCCTCGATGATCGTCACGCCGAGCATTGACCGCCAGAATCGGCTATCGTTCGTTCGCAACGGAATCCTCAGGGATTTTGGCGAACCCTTCCCCTTTCATTTCGGAGCGGCTCATGACCCTCAGCGTTGGACAACCCGTCGAAGATTTCTCCGCCGAGGCCACCGGCGACACGACCTTTCGTCTCGGCGACTACCGTGGCAAGCAGGTGGTGATCTATTTCTATCCCAAGGACAGCACCCCGGGCTGCACCACCGAAGGCGGCGATTTCCGTGACCGGATCGGCGAGTTCGAGGCCGCCAACACGGTCGTCTTCGGCGTCTCGCGGGATGGCCTCAAGTCCCACGAAAACTTCAAGGCCAAGCAAGGCTTCCCGTTCGAGCTGATCTCCGATCGCGACGAAGCGATTTGCCGGCAGTTCGACGTGATCAAGCTGAAGAAGATGTACGGCAAGGAGCATCTGGGTGTCGAGCGCAGCACGTTTCTGATCGACGCCGACGGCAACCTGGCCCGCGAGTGGCGCGGCGTCAAGGTGCCGGGGCACGTGGAAGCAGTGCTCGAAGCGGCGCGCGAACTCAACGCCTGACGGTCGGCGCGACGCGCTTCAGGGCGCCTTCTCTATCTCGGCCTGGTCCGACTCGCCTCGCGGCCAGGCCTGCACCAGCGCCTTGATCAGGGTTGCCAGCGGAATCGCGAAGAACACGCCCCAGAAGCCCCACAACCCGCCGAAAAACAGCACTGCCAGAATGATCGAGACAGGGTGCAGGTTGACCGCTTCCGAAAACAGGACCGGCACTAGTACATTGCCATCGAGCGCCTGCAGAATGGCGTACGCCGCCAGCACATACAGGAACTGCTCGCTGGCGCCGAAATGAAAACCCGCCACCGCCGCGACCGGCAGCGTGGCAACCGCGGCGCCGATATAGGGCACCAGCACCGACAGCCCCACTATCAGCCCCAGCAAGGCGGCGTAGGGCAGCCCGAAGGCCCAGAACACGATGAAGGCCACGCTGCCGACGATGATGATCTCGATGGTCTTGCCGCGCACGTAGTTGGCGATCTGGTCATCCATTTCCTGCCAGATACGGGTCATCAGCGTGCGCTTGCCCGGCAGCATCGACAGCATGAAGGCGACCAGCCGTTCGCGATCCTTGAGCATGAAGAAGACCAGGATCGGCACCAGGACCAGGTAGATGATCACCGCCATCAGATTACCCAGCGACGCCAGCGAGAAGGTCAGCGCCCGCTGGCCGAGCTGCGAGGCCTGGTGTCCGGCCGTGGCGATCCAGCCCTGGATCTGATCCGGCGTGACGATGGTCGGATATTTCGTCTGCATCTCGCCCAGCCAGCGTTGGCTGCTGGCAAACATGCTGGGGGCTTCCTGGACCAGCTCGACCAGCTGATTCCAGACCAGCGGCATGATGACCAGTGCCAGTGCCAGCAGCGCCCCCACGAACAGTAGAAAGACCAGCCCCACCGCCAGCAGACGCGGCAGCCCTCGACGCTCCAGCCAGGCCACCACGCCCTGCAACAGGAAGGCGACGACCAGCGCGGTGAAAAACGGTGCCAGCGCACCGCCGAGCCAGATCACGATGGCAAAGCCGCCGATCAGCAGTGCCAGCAGGACGATCGCTTCTTCATCGGAGAGATAACGCTCGAACCAGTGACGCAGAATGCCCTTCAAACTCATGCCGGTGCGTCTCCATCCGCCTTGCGCAGCCAGTAGCGATAGATTCCGTCCGCTTGCTCGCGCTCGACCAGCGTGTGTCGGCTGTGCTCGACGAAACTCTCGAAATCACGCCAGGAGCCCGCATCGGTCGCGATCACTTCGAGCAGTTGCCCGGCCTGCATGCCGGCGAGAGCCTGCTTGGCCTTGAGCAATGGAAGCGGGCAGCTCAGACCGGAGGCATCCAGTCGGCAATCGGGCGCTTGAGACATGACAGATCCCGGGTTGGTGAACGGTAAATTGAAAGATGAATCGAAAGTTCGTTAGCCTGCCACAGGGCCGGTGGCATCGCTCCCCGAGTTTTGGAAAGCGCCTGGGCACGTCTGCGACAAACTGTAGTCGAAGGCATAATAACCCAGACCGTTACCCCCTACCGCGGCTTTCGCCTGCAGCGTATCTTTGGCTGCGCCGGGTCTTTTGCCTGTACCGTAGCTTTGCCTGAATGGGGATCGAGACCGTCAGCATGACAAACCACCGACCGACATCATTCAAACGGCAGCTGTTGGCCGTCTCGCTGCTATCCGCAACGCTGGCCGGCGCCGCCCCGCTCGCCCAGGCCCAGCAAGGCTATCAGCTTCCGGATCTCGGCAGTACCAGCGCCGCCGTCACTACCAGTGACGAATACCGCCTGGGTCGCGCCTGGCTGCGCCAGTTCCGTGCCCAGACCGATCCCTGGCAGGATCCGATCACCCAGACCTACGTCCGCTCGATGCTGGCCAAGCTGGTGCCGTACAGCGGCGTCGACGAACGGCTCGTGGTCACGCTGGTCGACAGCCGTCTGCTGAATGCGTTTGCCGTTCCCGGCGGCGTGGTCGGGGTCAACGCCGGCCTGTTCACCACGGCGCCCGATGAAGACGAGTTCGCCTCGGTGCTGGCCCACGAACTGGGCCACCTGGCCCAGCGCCACTATGCCCGGCGCATGGAGCGGGTCGAGGAGACGCAGTTGCCGACCATGGCGGCGATGCTGGCGGGCATGGTGCTGGCGGCCGGGGGTGGCGGCAGCGCCGGCATCGCCGCCATGATGGGGACGCAGGCCGCCTTCATCCAGGACCAGCTCGCCTACTCCCGGCGCTTCGAGCAGGAAGCCGATCGCGTCGGTCTCAACGCCATGGCCAAGGCCGGGTACGACCCGCAGGCCATGCCGGACATGTTCCGCACGCTGCAGAAGCTCGCCGCGCTGCAAGGCGGCAACCCGCCGGAGTTTCTGCTGACGCACCCGGTCACCGAATCGCGCATCAGCGACACCCAGGCGCGCGCCGACCAGTTGTCCTCGCCTCCCCATCATGACGACCCCACGTACGCCATGGTTCGCGGCCGGGCACTGCTGATGATCAATCGGGACAACCCGCCCCAGGCGATGACAGTGCTCGAGCAGGACAACCCGCCGCCGGCGGCGGTGAGCTACCTTCGGGCGCTGGTCGACGCCCAGCAGACGCACACCGACGCCGCGCTGAAAACACTGGACGAGCTGGCCCGGCAATACCCCGATCTTTCGATGATTCCCGCCACGGCGGCGCAGATCGCCTACGATGCCGGCCGCCGCCAGGAAGCCTTGACGCGGGCGCAACACATCCTGCGGCTCTCCCCCTCCTACTTTCCGGCGCAATGGGTACAGGCGGAAACGCTGTTGCAGACATCTCCCGTCCAGGCGTTCGACGTGCTGCGCGACATGAGCGAACAGTATCCGGAGGACCCTAACGTGTTCGGGCTACTGGCCGAAGCCGCCGGCCGCACCGGCCGTGATGCCTGGGGCCAGCTGGCGCGCGCGGAGCAGCTACAGCTCGAAGGACGCATCGACACCGCCATCCGCCAGATAGACTCCGCCGAGAAAGTGGCCAGGCAGAGCGGCGACTACGCCATGGCCAGCCGCATCGAGCAGCGGCGCAAGGATTTCCTCGGCTACCGGGATACGATGCAAAACTTCTGACCTGCCCCGCCATCGGACCCCGGCGATGGCTTCCGGACATCTCTTGCCGAGAAAGAAACGGCCGGAGAGCAGAATTCAGCGATGCCGGTCGAGGTGCGCGACGATTGCGTCGAAGAATGCCATGGGATCGATCGCCAACTTGCCCAACGGCTTGGGGGCGGCGGCGTTCTGCGCGATCACGATCTCACAGGCCGGGTTGACGTAAATGGCCTGCCCGTGGATACCCTTCGCCGCATAGGCCTGATCCTGGCGTGAAGGGTCCGTCCAGGCAGTCCACCACATGTAGCCATATTCCAGTGGTTCAGTGCCCGGTGATTCGCCGCCAGCGAGCATGGTCGGCCGCGTGGCCTCGGCAACCCAGCCTTCGGGCAACAGCGGTTCGCCATCGATCTTCCCGCCTTCGAGCATGAACTGGCCGAAACGCGCGTAATCTCTCAACGTGGCGCTGATTCCGCTGCCGCCGATCTCGATGCCGTCCGGCGACTCCAGCCACCAGGTAGCATCGTGCTCCATGCCGAAGGGCTGCCACAGCTTGTCCGACAGATAGTCGGCCAACGGCCGGCCGATAGCACGGTGAACGAGCTCGGCGAGAATCTGCGTCTCGCCGGTGCTGTAGTTGTGGACCGTTCCCGGCATCGCGGCGCGAGGCAGCGACGCCATCACCTTCATCGCCCCGCCCGGCTGCTGGGCGACTTGCGCCTCGAGCAGCCGACGGCGATCGGACGCCGGGTCGGTGTAGGTCTCGTTCCAGGCCACGCCGGAGGCCATCATCAGCAGATCGCGCAGACTCACGCCATCGTAGGCACTTCCCGCCAGCGCCGGCACGTAGTCGACCACCCGAGCCGCCAGCCCCTCCCGGATCGACCCGTCCTGAATCGCCATGCCGGCCAGCGTCGAGCAGATGGACTTGGCTACCGACATCGACATCCAGCGCGTGACGCGATCGTTGCCGCGCTGATAGGTCTCGTGGACGATGCGGCCCCGGTGGAGGACCACCAGCCCGGTGACCTGATTCAAGGCGAGATAGTCATAGAGGTCGTAGGACTCCCCGTTCATCATGGCCAGCACCCCGTCGAGACTTTCCAGCGCCTGCGTCAGCGGGCGTGGCCGCTCGCCGGCCGTGACGATCCTCGAAGGAAACAGCCGGTCGATGTTGCGAAAGGTGCTGACCGCCAGGTCCGGAACCAACCGCCCGCTGTAGATCTGCTCGACGCTGCCGATCGGCTCGTCGGCATGGCGATAGGCAACACTCGATCGGGACGAGTGTCGAGCGTCAGCGAGCGGCGCAGAGGCACGGGAAGACATGGGCTCTCTCCTGGAACGGTCATTAGGGTCTGTTGACGTTTCTGCGCGAACCGCGTTGCTGCGCCAAATGGCGCCAGGCCAGGCGCGGGATGCAGAGAAGGGTGGTTCCCTTTTCCAATCCCGCAACGCCGCATGGCGCNNCAACAGACCCTAGATCAACCAGTACCACAGACACGACCAGGCGCGCATCAATCAGCGTGAAGCATGGAAATAAAAGCAGAATGGTGGGTCGTGTAGGATTCGAACCTACGACCAATTGGTTAAAAGCCAACTGCTCTACCAACTGAGCTAACGACCCGGAACGGATGATCGGCGAGGGAATGCCGAATCGATGCCGTGAAGGCGAGGAAGAGATCGATGGTGGGTCGTGTAGGATTCGAACCTACGACCAATTGGTTAAAAGCCAACTGCTCTACCAACTGAGCTAACGACCCATGCTTTTCTGATCAATGGCGCTCGTTTGCGCCAAGAACATCGACCCGTCGGAAAGTGGTGGGTCGTGTAGGATTCGAACCTACGACCAATTGGTTAAAAGCCAACTGCTCTACCAACTGAGCTAACGACCCCCTTCCGACTGGGCGCACATGTTACTCATAAGCCTCAGAGCAGGCAAGCGTTTTTTCCCCGCTCCGAGGCAATCGACGCGCCGCCGGGATCAGGCGTCTTCGCGGCGCGGCCGACGCGGTTTCTTCATCGCGGTCACCGGGCGACGCTTGTTCTTGTCGCGGCTCCAGCGATTCTTCTCGTCCGGCGTCATCTCCGGCACCTTGCGCGGCTCGAGACCTGCCAGGGTCGAAAGCTCGTCGATCTCGTCCTGGGTCATCTCCGTCCACTCGCCGGCCTTGGCTCGCTTGTCAAGGAAGATGTTGCCGTAGCGCACGCGCTTCAGGCGGCTGACGGTCAGCCCCTGGGACTCCCACAGCCGGCGTACCTCGCGGTTGCGGCCCTCCAGGATCACCACGTGGAACCATGTGTTGATGCCCTCGCCACCGAACTCCTGCACGTCGGTGAAACGGGCCGGGCCGTCCTCGAGCATTACGCCTTCGACCATGTTGACCACGTGCTCGCGCTTCACGTCACCCATCACGCGCACCGCGTATTCCCGTTCGATCTGGTGTGAAGGATGCATCAGCCGGTTGGCCAGCTCGCCGTCGGTAGTGAACAGCAACAGCCCGCTGGTATTGATGTCGAGACGCCCGATCGCGATCCAGCGCTCGCCCTTCAGTCGCGGCAGGCGTTCGAAGACGGTCCGCCGGCCTTCGGGATCCTTGCGGGTGCACAGCTCGCCTTCCGGCTTGTTGTACATGATCACCCGTCGCGGCACTTCCTCGACCGCTCGCAGGTTGATCGCCCGGTCGTCGAGCGCCACACGGTCGCGTGCCCCGACCCGGTCGCCCAGCTTGGCGACCTGACCGTTGACCTTGATCCGGCCGGCGCTGATCGCCGTTTCCATCTCCCGTCGCGAGCCGTAACCGGCGCGCGCCAGCACTTTCTGCAGCTTTTCGGTGTTGGTATCCGTCATGTCTTTCATTGCCTCGTCGGCTGGAGAATTCGCCAGTGACCGTCGCGCCCACAGGCAAACCGATCGGAATTGGCGATTCTCAGGTGTCCGTGTCCGAATTCTCGTCCGCCGGGCCGGCGTTGTTCGCCGCCTCGGCCTGGCGTTTTCGGGCACGCTCGGCCAGTCGCGCTTCGAGCTCGGCAAAACTCAGCGACTCGCCGGGGGACGCCATCTCGGCGTGTTCGTCGTTGTCGGGCTCATCATTGTCACATTCACCCGACGCTGCCGATAAATCGGGTTCTTGCGTTTCCACCGCCGCTTTCGAGCCGCCTTCTTCAGGTGACGACGTCTCGCCGCCGTCCTCATCAGCCGTTTCGACAGGGGGCACATCCTCGAAAGGCTCGTGCATGCCGGTTTCGAACGTTTCGAACTGCTTGAGTTCATGCATCGGCGGCAACGAATCCAGGGTCTTCAGCCCCAGATCGTCGAGAAACGTCCGCGTGGTCGCGTAGACCGCCGGCCGTCCGGGCACGTCACGGTGTCCGACGACGCGAATCCAGCCGCGCTCCACCAGGGTGCGCATGATCGAACTGCTCACCGCCACGCCGCGCACCTCTTCGATATCGCCGCGGGTCACCGGCTGGCGGTAGGCGATCAGCGCCAGCGTCTCGAGCAGAGCCCGCGAGTAGCGCTGAGGCTTCTCGTCCCACAGTCGTGATACCCAGGGCGAATAGCGCTGCCGAATGCGCACCTGGTACCCCGACGCCGACTCGATCAGCTCCAGTGCGCCGCCGCTTGCCAGCCGCTCGCCGAGCTTGTTGAGCGATTCGCGGATCGCCGCCCGCGACGGCGGCCGCCTCGAATCGAACAGCCCTGCGTTAGCCTGGTCTGCCTCGAACACCGTCTCGAGCCGCTCCAGCGAGACCGGCTCGCCGGCGGCCAGCAGTATCGCTTCGAGAATTTCGTCCAACGCTGGGGTCACGTAGGGGTCGGTCAGGCGGTTCATGCCTTCGCCTCGTCGTCGCTGCCGGTCTCGAAGACGCCCTCTGCCTCGCCGGGAGCGCCTTCGTTCTCGCCGGGGACGCCCACCTCCAGCGCCAGCCGGGCCCGCAGGTGAATCGGCGAGAGCGGCGCATTCTGCACGATTTCGATCATCGACTCACGCGCTAATTCGAGAATCGCCATGAAGGTGACGATGACCCCGGCGCGCCCCTCGGAAAGCTCGAACAGCGATTCGAACGGCGTATAGCGATCCGCCTCGAGTCTGGCCATGATCGCGAGCATTCGCTCCCGCGTCGACAGCACTTCGCGGCTGATCCGGTGGGACTGGCGCAGGTCGGCGCGCTTGAGCATGCTGCCCAGCGCCCCGAGCAGATCGCTCAGCGAGACATCCGGATGCACCACGCGGGGCTCGAGCTCCGGCAATGCCGCCTGGGCCGGATGCCAGTCGCGCCCCATCCGCGGCAGTTCGTCCAGCGTCTCGGCGGAAAGCTTGAGCTGCTCGTACTCCTGCAGGCGACGAATCAGTTCGGCCTGCGGATCATCCTCTTCATCCTCGTCGTCTCCCCTGGGCGGTCTCGGCAGCAGCGTGCGCGACTTGATCTCGGCGAGCATCGCGGCCATCACCAGATATTCGCCGGCAAGATCGATTTCCATCGCCTGCATCAGATCGACGTACTCGACGTACTGGTGGGTAATGGCGGCAACGTCGATGGCCAGAATGTCGAGATTCTGCCGGCGGATCAGGTAGAGCAGCAGATCGAGCGGGCCTTCGAAGGTCTCGAGGAAGACTTTCAGCGCTTCCGGCGGGATGTAGAGATCCTGCGGCAGCTCGGTCAGGCCTTCGCCATTGACCCGCGCCACGAATTCGAGCGGCAGCTGCGCGGAGGGCGACGCCTCGGCGGCATCGGGTCGTTCGGATTCGATAACGCTCACACCGCCTCCCTCCTTGTTGCGCCATGAATTGTCGCGCAATGAAAAGCCGCTGAATGAAAAGCCACGAAATGAAAAGCCACGAAATGAAAAGCCGGTGCTGGGCGGAAAGGCATCCAGTCTATCAAGCGTTGGCGCGGCGGCCTATCGGCGAGGAGGCGGCCTCCCCGTTCCCGAATCTTCGCTAGGCGGGCTGGCGTGAAAATCGGCGATAGGTGAATTCGTCGTCGCGCCGGGAATCGACGATCGCCAGCGTCTGGATCTCGTCGTGATAGGGCGAAAGCTCGCAGACCGGGTCCATCTGGGTCGCGTCACCGGTCAGCATCAGAGCCTGACAACGGCAGCCGCCCCAGTCGATCTCGCGGCGGTCGCAGCTCTGGCAGGCGTCCGGCATCCAGGCGGTTCCGCGATAGGCGTTGAACGCGGGGCTTTCCTGCCAGATCTCGCCCAGGGCATGGTCGCGCACATTCCAGAACTCGAGACCGGGGATGGTCTCGGCGGCGTGGCACGGCAACACTTTCCCCAAAGGCGAGACATTGAGCGACTGACGCCCCCAGCCATTCATGCACGGCTTGGGCAGGCGCGCGTAGTAATCCGGCACCACGGCGTCGATCACCAGCTTGCCCTTCAGCCGCTCGCGGGCCGCTTCCACCAGTTCGAGGGCTTCCATCACCTGCTCCCGAGGCGGCATCAGCGCACCACGATTCTGAAGCGCCCAGCCGTAATACTGCGCGTGAGCGATCTCGAGGCGCCGCGCGCCCAGCGCCAGCGCCAGCTCGACCAGATCGGGAATCTGATGCAAGTTGGCACGATGGATCACGCTGTTGAGCGTCAGCGGCAGACCGACGTCGGTCACTTCCGCCGCAAAGGCGAGCTTCTTGTCGAAGGCCCCGGGAAGATTGGCGATATGGTCGTTGACCTTCGCGGTCGCCCCCTGCACCGAGAGCTGGACGTGATCGAGCCCGGCATCCGCCAGCGCCTCAAGCCGCGCGCGACTGATGTTGACGCCGGCGGTGATCAGGTTGGAGTAGAGGCCGTGCTCGGCACAGCTCGCCACCAGCGTTTCCAGATCCTGGCGCAGCGCTGGCTCACCGCCGGAAAGATGCACCTGCAGTACGCCAAGCTCGGCCGCCTCGGCAAAGACCCGCTGCCAGGTCTCGGTATCGAGTTCCTCGCGCTTGCGGGTCAGCTCGACCGGGTTGGAGCAGTAAGGGCACTGCAGCGGACAGCGATGCGTGAGCTCCGCCAGCATGCCAATAGGGGGTGGTTGCATCGAGGGCGACTGGCGCGCTTCCGGTTGGGAATTCATGCCACTTCCAGAACGTTCTTGGTGATCAGATCGGCGAGCATCGCTCGCACATCAGCGAGAATGCGATCCCGCGGCGCGGCGAACGCCTGCGCCAGATCGTCGACGATGGCAGCGACGTCGCGCTCGCCGTCGACGCGAGTGAGCACCTGCTGGGCAATCGGATCGAGCTGGAACACCCGCTCCGGCGCCAGCAGCACCCAGCCGCCACGGGCCTTGTCCTCACGCAGCCTCACGCCGCGCGGGATTCTTACCACGTCGCGCTCGGCAAGCGCCGGCACGCCGCCGGCATTGCTGTCGAGATGGGTATCGCTATCGGCACTCATCGGGCAAGCCTCCCGTGGTCATTCAGGCCGTCACTCAGGCGGCCATTCATGTAGCCACCCAGGCCGTCACCTTCGATCTCCTGCCCTTCGATGCCGCTGCCCCAGGCACCGGGCGGCACCTGACCCGATGAATTCGGGCCGGAGCCAACGTAGGCATGTTGAAGAGCATCGAGCATCGCCCACAGCACGCTGCACTTGAAGCGCAGCGCATCGATCACCGCCTGCTGCTGGTCGGCGCGATGCGCGTGGCGCTTGACGTAATCGAGCGCCATCTCGGCATCCCGCGGCGCCTGGGTCAGGCGCGGCTCGAAGTAGGCAAGCGTCTCGCGGGAGACGAAGTCGTAGTGTTCGAGCATGCCGCGCACCCGCTGGCCGATCACCATCGGCGAGAACAGCTCGGTCAGCGACGAGGCGATCGCCTCAAGCAGCGACCGGTCACGCACGAAGTGGGTATACGCCTCGACCGCGAAGCGCGTCGCCGGGAGGGTGCCCCGCGTCGAGACGACCAGCTCCCGCGACAGGCCGAGGCCATCGGTCAGTTTGAGCCAGCGTTCGATGCCGCCCTCGCCCGCCGCTTCGCCGTCATGATCGACCAGTCGCGAACGCCAGATTCGGCGTAATTCCGGATCGTCCAGCCTCGCCATCAAGGAGGCATCCTTGATCGGAATCATCGCCTGATAGTAGTAGCGATTGAGCGCCCAGGCCTGAACCTGACGCTTGTCGAGCTCGCCGTTCTGCAGCATCAACTGGAAGGGGTGACGATGGTGATAACGGGTCTCGCCGACCTCGCGCAGTCGGGCTTCCAGCGCCTCGACGCTCAACGGTTCGGTCAAATCCGGATGATTCTCGAAGGTCAGGCTCAACAGCTCAACTCCATACCGTCGTAGGCGATCTCCCAGCCGGCGCGTTCGGCCGTCTGGCGCTCGGGGGAATCCGCGATCAACACCGGATTGGTGTTGTTGATGTGGACGAAGACGCGCTGGCCCAGCGAGAGATCGGCCAGCGCCGCGATACTGCCCTCGGCGCCGGACATCGACATGTGGCCCATGCGGTTGCCCGTCTTGTGGCCGACGCCGGCGCGCACCATCTCGTCGTCGCGCCACAGGGTGCCGTCGAACAGCAGCAGATCGGCACCGTCGAGGCGCGCGGCCAGCGTCGGCGTCATCGCGGCGCAGCCGGGGATATAGTAGGCGCGCCGGTTCCCGCTGATCAGTTCGACGCCGACCGTGCTTTCTCCTTCGACACCGATCTCGACCTGGTCACCTTCGAGATAGAGCGCGGTCTTGCCCGGCACCGCGAACAGCCGGGCCTGCAGCCCGTCGAGCAGTGCAAAGGGCTGATCCAGGGCGATGGATTCACGGCTGACATGTTCGGGGTTCAGCACATCGAAGATCGGGCTGCCACGCAGCACATCCTGGATCATCGGCGTCGCCAGCAGCCGGAACGGCGAGCTCTCGCGAAGATTGAGCAGCCCGCCGACATGATCGACGTCGGCATTGGTCAGCAGCACGCTGGCGATCGGCGTATGCCGAAGGCCCTGGCGCGGATGCAATGCCGGCGTCTGTTGAATCTGTTTGAGAATATCGGGCGCGCAGTTGATCAGCGCCCAGTTTTCGCCGTCAACGCTAACGGCGATCGAGGATTGGGTCCGTGGCGTGACGCGCGGATCGCCCTCCCAGACCAGGCGGCACACGTCGCAGCGGCAATTCCACTGAGGCGAACCGCCACCGGCGGCCGCCCCCAGTACGCGCAGCTGCAGAGCAGCGCCGCCGCGCGCGTCTTGCTGCGGGTTCAAAATTCAGCGGGCATATAGTCGTTGATTTCCATGCCGACACAGATTTCCTTCACTTCCGGGGTCGTCCAGCTCATGAGGAGCTCCTTGCTTAACGGTTTGAGGGGCGGCGCCCTGAGCGGCGCCTATGGCGACGCTCGAGCGAGCGCTGCTTCATTCTAGTCAAAAGGTCGCCATTGCCCCAACGAATTTATTAGCAGGTAAATCATTTTTCACACTTCGCCCCCTGCGGCATCCGCCTTGCGATAACGGCCAACGTAGTCGAACAGTTTCTCTTCGACCCGCCAATGTCGGCCGCTCTTGCGGCCGATGACGAAGTCCGGCGCGCGCAGACGCCCCGCTTCGGCAGCCGCCTCCTCGGCCGAACCGGGCCGCCAGCCACTGCCCGGCGCGCGCAGATGCTGGCGTAGAAAGACGCGGTCGAAAACGTGCTGCTGTGCCGGCGTCTCCAATCCGAACCATTCGTTCAGCGTCTCGCCATCCTCGTCGTGGTAGGTCACCTTGAGCCGCGGCACGCCGCGCCCGTTGGTGGTCGCCTCGAGCTGCATGCCGCTGACCCTGAGCACCTTGGCATGACGCAGCTTGAGCGCATCGCGCAATTTGTCGTCCGGATCGACCAGGCGCTCGCCGCAATGGCCGCAGGCACGCGCGGCGATATCGTTCTCCCCGCCGCACTGCTCGCAGACCTTGAAGCGAAAACGAAAGGTGCATTGGCGTCGGCTTTCCAAGGCGCCCGAAGCCGCGCCCTTCCTTTCACCCGCGCCAGAAGCCGCGCCCTTCCCTTCACCCGCGCCAGAAGCCGCGCCCACATCAGGCTCGCCCGCCGGGTTTGACCTTCCGTCTTTCGCGCGGGGTTGGGCGCGATGGAGAGCGGCGCGTGTAGATAGCACCAGCCCTTGGCAACGCCGGCCGTGATGTTCGATCACGAAGTCGCCGTCGCGCTTGCCCCAGAAGGTATTGGCGAAGCCGCACTCCGGGCATTCGACCTGCACCGGCTCGCTCTCGCCGTCCGGGCGCGCCTGGGCAATCTCCGGCGCATAGAGCTCCCACGGGTTGCCGGCATAGTCGAGGATCAGGCAGTCGGTCTTTCCCGGCGAGAGCCGCAATCCGCGGCCGACGATCTGCTGATAGAGCCCCACCGATTCGGTCGGACGCAGAATAGCGATCACATCCACATGCGGCGCATCGAAGCCGGTCGTCAGCACCGCCACGTTGACCAGATACTTGAGCTTTCGCGCCTTGAACGCCGCGATCAATCGCTCCCGCTCCGGCCCCGGCGTCGCCCCGGTCACCAATGCACTCTCCTCCGAGGGCAGCAGCCCAAGCACTTCCTCGGCGTGCGCGACGGTGGCGGCGAAGATCATCACGCCCTGGCGATCGCGGGCGCGCTCGATCACGTCATGGATAATCTGGGGCGTGGCGCGGTTGCCCTGGACCACACCGTTGAGATCCCGCTCGGCGAACTGGCCGTTGCGCTGTGGCATCAGCTGCGAAAAGTCATAGAACGCCATGGCGCCATCGATGCGTCTGGGCTCGGCGAGATAGCCCTGACGCACCATCACCCGCAGCGGCTGCTCGAACACGCAGTCGCGGAAGAAGGCATCCTCCGGCCCTTTCACCATGCCGTGGTAGTGGCGGTGATAGAGAAACCCCTCGCCGAGGCGATACGGCGTTGCCGTCAGCCCCAACACCTTGAGGTTGGGCCGCGCTTCGCGCAGCCGCGCGATCACCTTCTCGTAGGTGGAAGCGCTGCGCTGGCGATCATCCTCGGCCTTTCCGGCACCGCGAGCCAGCGCCTCTTTTGAAATCGATAGGCGATGGCATTCATCGATCACCAGCAGCGTGAACTCGCCGGTGGCGAAATCCTCCAGCCCGTTGACCACCGACTGCACCGAGCCAAACACCACCTGGCGACCGCTTTCCTTGCGTCCCAGACCGGCGCTGAAGATGTCCGCCTCGCGTCCGTAGGCCAGGTACTTGGCGTGATTTTGCTCGACCAGTTCACGGACATGCGCCAGCACCAGCACCCGGCCTCGCGCGCGGCGTGCCAGCTCGGCAATGACCAGCGATTTGCCGCTGCCAGTAGGCAACACGACCACGGCCGGATCGTCGCTGCCACGGAAATGCGCGATGACGTTATCGACGGCTTGCGTCTGGTAAGGGCGGAGCTGGGGAAAGGCGTTGGCCGAGCGGGATCTGGACATGAACGGCATGGTACTCAGGTCGAGCCGTTCCGGGAATAGACGGATTGCGGTCGCCTACGCCTTTAGTGGCATTGCCACAAATGATCGTTTCGATCAGATTAGCAATCGTTTCGATCAATAGTGAATCACTCGCCACATATGGCGCACGGGAGTCCAGCTCATGAAACTGCTCGCCACGGTCCAGAAGGTTCCCGGGGGCCTGATGGTGGTTCCCCTCATTTTCGGTGCCGCACTCAACACCATAGATCAGCTCCACCTGTCATGGATCACCGCGATCCTGCAATGGCTCGGTGCGGGACAGACCGATAGCGGTCAATACGAATTCCTGCGTATCGGCGGCTTCTCCCAGGAACTGTTCAAGGATGGCGCACTGGTACTCATCGCGCTGTTCCTGTTTTGCTCCGGTAGCCAGATGAACCTGCGCGTGGGGGGCAAGGCGCTCAAGAAAGGCGCCCTGCTGGTCACTGCCAAATATCTGACCGGCCTGGCGGTAGGCGTGGGGCTAGGGCTGGTGTTCGACCCGATCGACGGGCTGCTGGGCCTCTCGACTGTGGCGATCATCGCTGCCATGACCAACGGCAACGGTGGCATGTATGCGGCACTCACCAGCCAGTACGGCAACCGCTCCGATACCGGCGCGGTGGCGATTCTGTCGCTCAATGACGGGCCGTTCTTCACTCTCATGTCGCTCGGGCTGCTGGGCTCCCAGTTCCCGGTCATCGCCTTCATCGCCGTGCTGCTGCCGATTGCGCTGGGCATGCTGCTGGGCAATCTCGATCGCGACATTCGCGCCTTCCTCAAGCCCGGCGAAATCCTGCCGGTACCGTTCTTCGCCTTTGCCCTGGGCGCGAACATGAACCTGGCGGCGTTCTTCAACCCTGAGGTCGTGGGTGCCGGCCTGCTGCTGGGCGTCATGACGACCGTACTCACCGGCGGCGTGGGCATCCTGGTCTTCAGACTGTTCCGCGAATCCAGCGTCATCGCCCCGGTCTCCGAAGCGACCACGGCGGGCAACGCCGCCGGCACCCCGGCCGCCATTGCCGCAGCCGCTGCGGTCGCCGCCAACTCGGGCATGATGAGCGCGGCCGAAGCGCAGAGCTATCACGACCTGGTCAATATCGCGACGTCGCAGATCTCGATCGCCACGCTGACGACTGCCATCCTGGGGCCAATCGCCGTGATGCTGGTCGACCGCTGGCAGAAGAAACGCGGTATCGACGGCACCCGCGAGGACGAACCGCAGTCTCGTGTCGACGAGGATCTTGGCGTGGCACGCGACGGTTGAGCGACGTCGCTGCCGTATCGTGGCATGCTGAGACGCACGATATCATCCGGCGGCGCGCAAGCGCCGCGATCCTGGAGCCTTCATGAACATTTCTCTGCTCTACGGCAAGGGTGAGCTGGCACTCGACCTGCCGGACGACACTTTCGTCGTCGAACCCACGACGCAGCACGCGATGGAGAATCCCGAAGCCGGGGTGCGCGAAGCACTCTCTTCGCCGATCGGCACCCCGCCGCTCAAGGAGATGGTCAAGGCCAGCGATCGCGTCGCCATCGTGATCAGCGACATCACCCGGCCGACGCCCAATCATCTGCTGGTACCGCTGCTGATCGAAACGCTCGATCACGTGCCGCATGAAAACTTCGTCATCATCAACGGCACCGGTACTCACCGCGACCAGACGGTCGAGGAGCTCCGCGGCATGCTGGGCGACTGGGTGGTGGATCACATCGAGATCATCAACAACCACTGCGACAACTACGATGAGCTGGTCAACGTGGGAGACAACAGCTTCGGCTGCCCTTCCTGGCTCAATCGGCGATGGGTCGAGGCCGATTTTCGTATCGTCACCGGCTTCATCGAACCCCATTTCTTCGCTGGCTTCTCCGGCGGGCCCAAAGGGGTGATGCCGGGCATCGCGGGTCTCGAGACGATCATGACGTTTCACAACGCCCGCATGATCGGCGACCCGCGCTCCACCTGGGGCAACATGGACGACAATCCGCTGCAGGCGATGACCCGCGAGATCAACGCGCTGTGCCCGCCCCATTTCATGCTCAACGTCACGTTGAATCGCGACAAGGCGATCACTCGGGTGTTTGCCGGAGACCTCACCGAAGCGCACCGTCAGGGTTGCGAACACGAGCTGGAACACGCCATGGTACGCGCCAGCCAGCGCTTCGATGTTGTGATCACCGGCAATTCCGGCTACCCGCTCGACCAGAATCTCTACCAGGCGGTGAAAGGAATGAGCGCCGCGCACAAGATCGTCAAGCGTGGTGGCACCATCCTGATGGCCTGCGAGTGTTCCGATGGCATTCCCGATCACGGCAAGTTCGCCGAGATTCTCGCCATGGCAGACTCTCCCCAGGCACTGCTCGAAATGATCGAGGATCCGGAGTTCGCCATGCTCGATCAGTGGCAGGTGCAGAAGCAGGCGGTCATCCAGAGCTGGGCCGACGTGATGCTCTACTCGACGCTGAGCGACGCCCAGGCGCGCGCCGCGCTGTTGGAGCCCGTCCACGACATCGCCGAAACGCTGCAGGCGTTGAAGGCACGTTACGGCGAGGAAATGTCGATTGCCGTGATGCCGCTGGGGCCGCTGACAGTGCCGTATGTCGATGACTGATCAGACCGACAATTGAATCAGGTCGATGACTGAACGGCTGGCCGATAATCACACGACGGGAGGGATCCCATGACCTCGATGGTTCGAACCGAACGGATCGACGCCTTGAGCGTGGACGCGGCGCCGCCGTCGCGTCCGCACAGCGTTTCGCTGACCGCCGACGTGGCCCAGGGCGCCGAACTCGACGCCAAGCTCGAGCGGCTGCACCAAGTGCTTCGCGACATGGACGATGTCGTGGTGGCGTTCTCCGGAGGCGTCGACAGCACCTTTCTGCTCGCCATTGCCCTGGAGACGCTGGGCCGGGAACGCGTCCTGGCGGTCACCGCCGATTCGGAATCCTATCCGTTCGAGGAACTCGATGCCGCCCGCGAGCTGGCCCGGCGCCTGGAGGCACCGCACCGCGTCATCGAGACTTCGGAGATCGCCATCCCCGGTTACGCCGAGAACGATGCCAACCGCTGCTACTACTGCAAGTCCGGTCTGTTCACCCATCTGGCACCGATCATGGTCGACGCGGGATTCCATAACATCGTCTTCGGCCTGATCGCCGACGACGACGGCGAGCACCGCCCCGGTACCCAGGCCGCCCGCGAATATGGCGTACGCGGCCCGCTGCACGAAGTCGGTCTTTACAAGGCCGAGATCCGCGAACTCTCCCAGGCTATGGGCCTGCCGACCTGGAACAAGCCCTCGCTGGCCTGCCTGTCGTCGAGGGTGGCCTACGGCGAGCGCATCACGCTGGAGAAGCTCGAACGGATCGCCGAGGCCGAACGCCGCATCAGGGCCTTGAACATCGGTCAGCTTCGCGTACGCCATCACGGCGAACTGGCGCGGATCGAAGTGGAACCCCAGGACATGGCGACGGTGCTCGAACATCACGACCGGCTGGTCACGGAACTCACGGCGCTGGGATACGCCTGGGTGACGCTGGATCTGGCCGGCTACCGCAGCGGCAGCATGAATCGCCTGCTGCCTTGAATTCGGCCCGACAGGATATGGCATGACCGAACGCTCTGACCGCCCCATTTCTGATTTGGGGTTCGCCCGCGTCGATCACGATCGCGAAAACCGTAACGGCGTTCCCGAAGTCGTGTTCGGCGAGGGTAAACAGGCCGACCAGATCAGCGCCATCGTCGGGCGCCTGATTGATCGACACCAGCGAGCGCTGGTCACTCGTCTCGACGCCGAGCGTGCCGAGCGGGTACTCCTAGAGCATCCCGCCGGGCGCTACGACCCGACCAGCCGCCTGCTTTGCTGGGGCGCTCCGCCGAAGCGCCTCCCCGGCACCGTGGCGGTGATCTGCGCCGGCACGTCCGACCTGCCCGTGGCCGAAGAAGCGGCGGGCACCCTCGAATGGCTTGGCGTCAACGTCGCCCGGCTCAACGACGTCGGCGTTGCCGGGCTCGATCGACTGCTGGCGCATCGCGAAGCGCTGACCCGGGCCGACGTGCTGATCGTGATCGCCGGCATGGAAGGCGCGCTGCCCAGCGTAATCACCGGGCTGGTGCGCAATCCGGTGATCGCGGTGCCGACCTCGGTAGGCTACGGCGCCAGCCTGCAGGGCGTCACCGCCCTGCTCGGCATGCTCTCGGCATGCGCCACCGGCATGAGCGTGGTCAACATCGACAACGGCTTCGGCGCCGCCTGGCAGGCGGCCAACATTCTCTCGCTGCTCGAGCGAGGTCCCGATCCCCGTCCGGCCTGTTTCGAGGAGCCGCGTCGCTCATGAAGACGCTTCATATCGACTGTACCTTCGGTATCGCCGGCGACATGCTGCTGGCGGCGCTGGTAGATCTCGGCGCCGACCTGGACGATGTCACCACGGCGTTACGCCGCTTGCCAATCGACCCTTTCGAACTCGATACCCGGCCGGTGGATCGCTGCGGTATCCGGGCGCGGCTGCTCGGAATCAAGCTTGAATCCGATGGCGACGATCACGGCCATGGCCACGACCACGATGCTTCGCACTCGCACGAACACGAACACGAACACGAACACGAACACGAACACGAACACGAACATCATGATCATCCCCACCGCCTTGCGGGAGAGATTCTGACGATGGTCGCCGACGCCGATCTCCCCCCCCGGGTTCGCCGCCGGGCGACGGCGATCTTCACCGCGATTGCCGAGGCCGAGGGACGAATCCACGGTATCGATCCGGCCGAGGTACACCTGCATGAAGTGGGGGCGATGGACTCGATCATCGACATCCTCGGCGTCTGCTTCGCGCTGGAAGCACTCGATATCGATACGATCACCGCGACCCCGGTGCCGGTGGGATACGGTGTGGTCACGATGGCGCACGGGCGCTTCCCGATCCCCGCGCCGGCGACGCTGGAACTGCTCAAGGGCGTGCCGCTGTCCACCTTCGAGGCTAATGTCGCGGGCGAGCTGACCACGCCCACCGGCGCCGCGTTTCTGGCGACGCTGGTGGAGTCATTCCGCGCCGCTCCGGCAGGCACGCCGATCGGGATCGGCTACGGTGCCGGCAATCGCGACTTTCCTCATCCCAACGTGCTGCGCGTCATCTCGATGGAAAACGCGACAGTCTCCCCGGAGCGCGAGATCATCGCGGTGCTGGAGTGCCAGCTCGATGACGTCACCGGAGAGCAGTTGGGCCACCTGATGGGCGTACTGCTGGAAGCTCGGGCGCTGGACGTGTTCTACACCCCGGTCACGATGAAAAAGTCGCGCCTGGGAACCCTGATCACGGTACTGGCCCCCTGTCACGAAGCGGACCGCCTGGAGCAGCTCATGCTGCTTCACTCCTCGACGTTCGGCGTGCGGCGCCACCAGACCAGCCGACGGCGCCTCGAACGCCGGATCGAACTCGTCGAAACCGAATGGGGCACGGTACGGGTGAAGATAGGCACGCTGAACGGCCGGGACATCCGTGTCGCGCCGGAGTATGAGGATGTTCACCGGCTGGCGCTGGCGCACGACTGCAGCGTGGCCGATGTCCATTCAGGCGCTATAGCGGCCCACGCCAGACTGAAGACGTCACATCTGTCCCGAAAGTGATCGATCCACTCAAAAAAGCTCGCTTACCGATCAGCTGCATCCAGTTTTATCCCTGAAGATGAATCATTTTTACGCAAACGCACCACTTTCGTCGACTTGCCTTTTGTGATTGAAACGATCATTTTATAGAGCAATATTCTATCGATTCGATCAAAAATGACGATTAACACTCTCCCCCCCGACATTCATCCGCCTGAAAGTGCTCTGACATCTCTGCTGATTCTGGCCGACGATCTCACCGGCACCGCAGACTCCGCGATTGGCTGCACCACGCTGGGCCTGTCGACCGACGTCATGCTGTCCACCACGACCGTCGGTCACAGCGACGCGACAGCTATCGATATGGATTCCCGGGCCTGCGATCCTGCCGAGGCCGCCCGGCGTCACCGTACCTGCCTGGAACAGTGGACAGGCCGTTACCACTATCTGTTCAAGAAGGTCGACTCGACGCTACGCGGCAATGTTGCCGCCGAAATCGCGAGCCTGGTTCCCGGTGCCGGCATGGCGATCGTCGCACCGGCCTACCCGGCCACCGGAAGAACCACGCGTGATGGCCGCCAGTGGCTTCACGAGCGCCCCGTCGAAGAGACCGAAGTCTGGACCAACGAAGGTATTCGTGGCCGCGCGGATCTGGTCGAGATGCTGGAGGGCGCCGAGCTGAAAACACGCCGACTCGACCTGTCGACGCTCTACGAAGCGGATGCCGTGGTGTCGGAAACGTTGCGTCAATATCAGCAGGACGGCGTCCAGGCCGTCGTTTGCGACGCGCTGACCGATGTCGATCTAGAGCGTCTGGCAACGCTGTCCGCACCGCTCGATGACGTATTCTGGGTCGGTTCGGCCGGGCTGGGACTGGCACTGCCGGCGGCGCTGGGGCTCGCCGGCACGTCGGCCACGAACCGTCTCCCGCGAGAACCACGTCGGCGCCCGACGATGATCGTGATCGGCAGCATGAGCGGCATTTCGCATGCGCAGGCCGACGCGCTGATCGACGCCAACCCGACTATCGAGGTGATCGAGATCGATGCCGCCGATCTCGTTGGCGAGGCACGTGACGACTCGCTCTCGCCCACTCTGGCATCGGTCACCCGACGCATTCAGCAAACGCTGCAAGCCGGGGACGACATCATGGTTCGCCTGTCCCAGCCCGACGATCGCAACGCCGCGGACGGACCCAGGCTCAGCGTCCGGCTCGGCGAGATACTCGCGCCGCATCTGGACACGGTCGATCGACTGATCGCCACCGGAGGCGCTACCGCCAGAGCGTTACTGACAGCGGCGGACATTACCCGGCTAGGTCTCGTCGATGCACCCGATACCGGGATGGCGCGACTCCAGGCCGGGTATCGCGGCCGGACGCTGGAAGTCATTACCAAGGCAGGCGGCTTTGGCGACACTGCCGCCTTCGCCCGGATGTGGCATGACGCAAAAGCCGCTACCCCTTTTCAGGATTCAGCAGAGGATACGAGCATGACCGACCGCCCCATCATCGGCATCACCATGGGCGACGCTGCCGGCGTCGGCCCCGAGATCATCGTCAAGGCGCTCGCCCAGGACACGGTCCACGACGCGTGCCGTCCGCTGGTCATCGGCGATGCCGGGCGCCTGCGTCAGGCCATGGAGATCGTCGGTTCCACGCTTCAGTTGCATGTCGTCGAGACTCCCGCACAGGCGCGATTCGAGCGCGGCACGCTCGAGTGCATCGATCTCGGTCTGATCCCCGCCGACCTGCCCTGGGGCAAGGTCTCTCCGATCGCGGGCGATGCCGCCTATCAGTACATCGCCAAGACCGTGGAGTTGATCGAAGCCGGCGAGCTCGATGCGATCTGCACCGCCCCGCTCAACAAGGAAGCCCTGCATGCCGGCGGCCACATCTTCCCGGGCCACACCGAACTGCTGGCGCACCTGACCGACACCGAGGAAGTCTCGATGATGCTGGTGACACCGAAGATGAAGGTGATCCACGTCACGACCCACATCGGCATCATCGACGCCATAGCGCGCATCGAGCCGGGGCTGGTCACGCGTACCATCGAGCGCGCCCATGAAACGCTGGTACGCGCCGGCCAGACGAATCCGCGCATCGCGGTGTGCGGCATCAATCCCCACGCGGGGGAGAACGGTCTGTTCGGCTATGGTGAAGAGGAAGAAAAGATCGTGCCGGCCATCGAGTCACTGCGCCAGCGCGGCTGGGATGTCGAAGGCCCGCTGCCCGCCGACACGCTGTTCTTCCGTGCCGGTCGTGGCGACTTCGACTGCGTGGTGGCAATGTATCATGATCAGGGCCACGGCCCGGTCAAGGTGATGGGCCTCGAAGCCGGCGTCAACGTCACCGTTGGCCTGCCTGTCGTGCGCACGTCAGTGGATCACGGAACCGCCTTCGATATCGCCGGCAAGGGCATTGCCGACGATCGCAGCCTGATCGAGGCGCTTCGTCAGGCCGTGGAACTGGCGAGCCGTCACGACGCCAACGCTTGAGGCCCATCTCGATCGTCAACGATCCATCGATACCAGGAGAGACATATGCCGATCATCGGTTTCGCAGGACTCGGACTCATGGGCGCCGGCATGGCCGGCAATATCCTCAAGGCGGGTTATCCGCTCAAGGTACTGGCGCATCGTAATCGTCAACCCATCGACGACCTGGTTGCCAAGGGTGCCGAGGAAGCGGCCAGCGCGGCCACTCTGGGCGCCGAGTGCGATATCGTCTTCCTGTGCGTGACCGGCGCGCCTCAGGTCGAAGCACTGATCGATGGCGAGCATGGCATCCGCGCCGGCGCCAGGCAGGCGGGACGGGACAACCTCGTCATCGTCGACTGCTCGACGTCCGAACCGACGCTGACGCGCAAGCTTGCCGAGTCGCTGGCCACGGATCGTATTTCGATGATCGACGCCCCGCTCGGCGGCATCCCGGCGCAGGCCGAGAGCGGCGAACTCCAGGCGATCATCGGTGCCGACAAGGCTACGCTCGAGCGAGTGCGCCCGGTCATCGCAACCTGGGCCGCCAGGATCATGCACGTAGGCCCGGTGGGCGCCGGCCATACCATGAAGCTGCTCAACAACTTTCTCGCCATGGGTTACGGCGCGATCTTCGCCGAGGCGCTGACCATCGGCGCCAAGGCCGGCATCACGCCGCAGACGTTCGATAGAGTCATTCGCGGCTCGCGCATGGATAGCGGCTTCTACCGGACCTTCTTCCAGTACGTGCTGGAGCGAGACCGTAACGCACATCGCTTTACCCTGGCGAATGCCCACAAGGACACGCGCTATCTCGCCGCGCTGGCCGAAGCCATGGAGGTGGAGGCAGGTGTCGCCAAGGCGGTCCGCGATCTCTACGCCAGCGCCGAATCCCAGGGTGACGGCGAGAAGTACGTTCCCGAGCTCTCCGATATCGTTGCGGCGCGTCATCAGTTGTCTCTGGGCGATTGATCCATCGATGGGTCAGCGATCGGCGGCCGTGAGCTCCAGACCCTGGCACAATAGGCGCCGAGACTAGCCAAGAGACGAAGCTCGAACCCGCCCAGGCGGGTTCGTTCGATTGCGGAGGATTACATGAAAGTCGCCAAACGCCGCCACGACATGCTGGAAGCCGTCCACGCCGGCATTACCAGTATCGAGGCGTTGTGCCGCCACTTCGGCATTTCCGAGGCGACCGCTCGTCGCGATCTCGGCGCGCTCTCCCAGCAAGGGCTGCTGGTTCGTACCTACGGCGGCGCTGCCACGACGATTGGCCAGCGCGAGCCCGAATTGACGCTGGAGCAGCGACGCATGCGCCAGGGTGACGTCAAGGCACGCCTCGCGGCCTGCGCACTGACGTGCATCAAGGACGGCGATACGCTACTGCTCGACGGAGGCACTACGACTTCGGCGCTGGCGGCTCGGCTCAATGAACGGCGCGGCCTTCACGTCGTGACCAACAATATGGCAGCGCTTCCCTGGCTCACGCAGTTGCCGGAAGGGCACACCACCGTTCTCGGTGGAGACTTGCGCGCTTCGAGCATGACCGCCTATGGCCCGCTGGCGCACGCCGCGCTCTCGCGTCTGACGGTCGATCGCCTGTTCCTCAGCGCCGACGGCATCACCGAACTGGGCCTCTGCGAGGCGAGTCCGGAACAGGCGTGGCTAAAGGAAGCGATGATTGCGCGTGCCGCGGCAGTCTATGTGATGGCCGACGCCACCAAACTGGGTCACGCCAGTCAGCAGCACTGGACGCCCTTCCCGCACCATTGGACGCTGATCACCGACGCCACCGACGAGCGAATCGATGCATTCAGAGCCCTCGGCGCTTCGGTCCTGCATCCATCGGCAACGGAAACCTGACCGTCTTGGCGCCCTGCCTTACAATAAGGTCATGGCGCTGCCGCGCCCACGCCATGACTCTGCCCGGAGCGTCTTCATGCAGTCTGACACATCACACGAAGCCCCCACCCCGCTCGAACGCTATATCGAGCAGCTGCGCGCCATGGAGATCGACATCGAGGCCATGGACGCCCAGGCGGCGCGCATTCGTCAGGACAATCTCGAGTTCGTGCTGGTCGTCGCCACCGACGAACCGGCATTCTTCCAACTGATGCTGCCCGGCGTGTGGCAGGCTGCCGCGGCCACCAATCGCACGTTGCTGCTGGAAACCGCCAACGACGTGATGAATACGCTGAAAGCCGCCAAGCTGGTCGTGCACAACGAGGCCGTTCACGTCAGCGTCGAACAGTTCGTCGAGGGGCCGGACCAGGGCGTCGCGCTGATTCCCGGATTGCTGGAACTCCTCAAGAGCGCCGTGGCCGAATTCCAGGAACGTCTCGGCATGGGCGAGGCGCCGCGCGTACACTGATGCCCAGGCCGGCGTGTCGGCGACGATGCGCTCGCCATTGCCCCGCTCAATTTCGATAAGGAGATCACCATGGCCGAATCCACCCACTTCGTGGTCATTGCCGAATTTCGCATCAAGCCGGGCCAGGTGCCGGCCTTCCTCGCACTGGCCCACAACGATGCCAGCGAGTCCCTGGCCAACGAGGAAGGCTGCCTGGCATTCGACGTGCTGACGCCGGAAGGCAGCGAAGACATCGTCGTTCTGCACGAGGTCTATCGCGACCGGAACGCCTTCGAGCATCACATGCAGATGCCGCACTACCCGCCGTTCAAGGAAGGCACCGCTCCGCTGCTCGATGGCGAGCCTTCGGTACGTTTCTTCTACACCGCTACCCTTCCCGAGTAAGCCCATCGAAAAGAGGTGCCTGGCCGCCTCTGCTGGCCGCGAGCCTTGGCTCGCGGCTACACTCGGCGATCCATGAGCCTAACCGGACGCCGCCGCATGCCCCCGAACGCCCCGCTGGTCACTTTTGGCCCTACGCCGCTATCCCTCGAATCGATCATTGCTCTGGCTGAACGCCGCGCCGAGTCGACACTCGAGGCCGATCCGCAGTGGCGCGCCAGGATCGACCGGGGCGCGGCGGTCGTCGACGGCTTGCTGGACCGCGAGGGGCAGATCTACGGCATCACCACCGGTTACGGCGATTCCTGCGTTACCGCCATTCCGCTCTCCCAGGTCGAAGCGCTGCCGCGCCAGCTCTATACCTTTCACGGCTGCGGGTTGGGCCGCTTTCTCGAACCCGAAGCGGCGCGGGCAGTGCTCGCGACGCGTCTGCAGTCGCTGTGTCAGGGCGTCTCCGGCGTGCGCTTCACGCTGCTCGAGCGTCTTCACGCCTGTCTACAGGAAGATCTGCTGCCCAAGATCCCCGAAGAGGGCTCGGTGGGAGCCAGCGGCGACCTCACGCCGCTTTCCTACGTGGCCGCCCTGCTGTGCGGCGAGCGCGAGGTGATCTGGCGGGGTGAAACACGAACGGCAGCCGAGGCGCACGCCGAGCTGGGCTGGGAGCCGCTCACGCTGCGACCCAAGGAAGCGCTGGCACTGATGAACGGCACGGCAGTCATGACCGCGCTGGCGTGCCAGGCCTTCGGCCGCGCCGAATATCTGCTGAAGCTCGCCACCCGCATCACCGCGCTCAATGTGGCCGCTCTGCGCGGCAACCCCAACCATTTCGAGGCGAGACTGTTCGCGGCCAAACCGCACCCCGGCCAGTCTCGTATCGCCGCGTGGCTGAGAGCCGATCTGGAACTGGAAAATCTGCCGCCGCGGCAGCGCCTGCAGGACCGCTACTCGCTGCGCTGCGCGCCGCATGTGCTGGGCGTGCTGGCGGATAGCCTCGGCTGGCTGCGCGGCTTCATCGAGACCGAGCTCAACAGCGCCAATGACAACCCGCTGATCGATCCTGACGTCGGAGACGTCATGCATGGCGGTCACTTCTACGGCGGCCATATCGCCTTCGCCATGGACAGTCTCAAGACGTTGACCGCCAACGTCGCCGACCTGCTCGACCGCCAGCTCGCACTGCTGGTCGACACCCGCTACAACCACGGCCTGCCGAGCAATCTTTCCGGCGCGCCGGCCGAACGCGCGATGATCAATCACGGCTTCAAGGCGGTCCAGATCGGCGCCTCCGCCTGGGCCGCCGAAGCGCTCAAGGGCACCATGCCCGCCAGCGTCTTCTCCCGCTCCACCGAGTGCCACAACCAGGACAAGGTAAGCATGGGCACCATCGCCGCCCGCGACGCCCTGCGAGTGCTCGAACTCACCGAACAGGTCGCCGCCGCCGCGCTGCTGGCGGCATTGCAGGGGGTACACCTGCGCAGCGATCCGCTGCCCGCGCCGCTCGCCGAGATGGTTGGTGCGCTGCGCGAAGATTTCGCCACGGTAGTCGAAGATCGCGCGCTGGATGGCGAGCTCAGGCGGTGTCTCGAGCGGATACGGGCGCGGCATTGGATGCTTTATCCGGAAACCTGAAAGGCGGTCACAACGGACTCAGCAAAGGACACGACTGCTTACGGTCTTACTATCCTTTTGCACGGTCTGAAGAGAGGGCTTAACGCTCGCCCTCTCTTCGCTCTCCCTCTCCTTGCGCCCGAAATCGCGAAACCCTGGCTAATTCGCCGGCTGCGCTTCGGGTCGGCGCACACGGACATCCTGTCCTGGTGCGCCTCTTTCGACATCCATGTCGAAAGACCCGGCTAGCCGTCAATCCGCCAGCGCGCTTTCGAAGGCGCTGGCAGATATAACCATCCATAGCGATGTCCTCAGACAAAAAACCGGCTTGCCCCAGGGTATAAGACCCCAGGGCAAGCCGGCTTCCATCGTCACGCCAAAACGCTGACGTCAACCCCTTACATCAACCAACCCAGACGCGGGCATTGCGGAACATCCGCATCCACGCGCCGTCCTGCGTCCACTCCGGCGGGCGCCAGGAGTTGGTCACCGCGCGGGCGACACGCTCCGGGTGCGGCATCATGATCGTGACGCGACCATCCGGCGTGGTCAGGCCGGTAATGCCGGCCGGCGAGCCGTTGGGGTTGGCCGGATAACGAGTCGTGACCTGGCCTTCGTTGTCGATGTAGCGCATCGCGATCTGGCCGCTGGTCTGCATGCTGCGCAGGTGGCCGCCGTCCTCGAACAGCGCCTGACCTTCGCCATGAGCGACGGCGATCGGCAGGGTCGAGCCGGCCATGCCGGCGAGCAGGATCGACGGGCTCTCCTCGACCTGCACCATCGATACGCGGGCCTCGAACTGTTCGGAGTCATTGCGCACGAAGCGCGGCCAGCGCTCGGCGCCGGGGATCAGCTCCTTCAACTGCGAGAACATCTGGCAGCCGTTGCAGACGCCGAGGCCGAAGGTGTCTTCGCGTTCGAAGAAGGCGGCGAACTGATCGCGCGCGCGGCCGTTGAACAGTGCCGACTTGGCCCAGCCGCCGCCGGCGCCGAGCACGTCGCCGTAGGAGAAGCCGCCGCAGCCGACCAGGCCTTTCATGTCGTCGAGGGTGACACGCCCGGCGAGGATGTCGCTCATGTGCACGTCGACCGCCTCGAAACCGGCATGATCGAAGGCCGCCGCCATCTCCATGTGACCGTTGACGCCCTGCTCGCGCAGGATCGCCACGCGCGGGCGCACGCCGGTCTGGATGAAAGGTGCGGCAATGTCGTCGTCGACGTCGAAGGTCGGACTGGCCGACAGCCCCGGATCGCGCAGGTTGAGCAGGCCGTCGAACTCGCTCTTGGCGGCCTCGGGGTTGTCGCGCAGCGCCTGCATCCGGTAGCTGGTCTCGGACCAGGTGCGCTGGGTCATGGCGCGGGTGGTTTCCAGCAGCGGCTCTTCGAACAGCGTCACGCGGACCTGATCGTCGTAACGCGGCCGGGCGATGACACCGCAGGTCTCGAGCCCGGCGGCGGCGAACTGCGCCAGCACGAATTCGGTATCCTGACGGTTGACCTGAATCACTGCGCCGAGCTCTTCGGCGAACAGCGCATCCATCGCGCCGACGGCATCGTCAGTGAGCCAGTCGAGCTTTATCTCGAGCCCGCCGCGGCCGGCGAAGGCCATCTCCAGCAGCGTCACGATCAGGCCGCCGTCGCTGCGATCGTGATAGGCGAGCAGCTTGCCGTCGGCATTGAGCCCCTGGATGACGTTGAAGAACGCCACCAGGTCCTCGGCCTCGTCGAGATCCGGGCAGACGTTGCCGACCTGACCATAGACCTGCGCCAACGCCGAGCCGCCGAGACGGTTCTGGCCGCGGCCAAGGTCGATCAGGATCAGATCGCTCTCGTCCTGGTCGAGACGCAGCTGCGGCGTGAGTGTGCGCAGCGCATCGGTGACCGGGGCGAAGCCGGTGATGTTCAGCGTCAGCGGTGCGGTGATGCTCTTCTCGTCACCCTCTTCTGTCTGCCAGGCAGTGCGCATGGACATCGAATCCTTGCCCACCGGCACGGCAATACCCAGTGCCGGGCAGAGTTCCATGCCCACGGCGTGAACGGCATCATACAGCGCCTGATTCTCGCCGACGTGGTCGGCCGCACTCATCCAGTTGGCGGAGAGCTTGATGTCGGAAAGCTGCGTGATCGGTGCCGCCGCCAGGTTGGTGATCGCCTCGGCCACCGCCAGCCGCGCGCTGGCCGCAGGATCGATCAGCGCCACCGGCGGGCGCTCGCCCATCGCCATCGCTTCGCCGGCGTGGGTGTCGTAGCTCGAGGTGGTCACCGCGCAGTCAGCCACCGGTACCTGCCAGGGGCCGACCATCTGGTCGCGGGCCACTTGGCCTGTAATCGAGCGGTCGCCGATGGTGATCAAAAAGCTCTTCGACGCCACCGTGGGCAGCCGCAGCACGCGATCCAGCGCTTCACGCAGGTCGAGGTTGTCGAGCCCCAGCCCCGGCAGGTTGAGCGTGTGCCGCTCGAAGCTGCGCTGCATCCTGGGCGGCTTGCCGAACAGCACGCTCATCGGCAGATCGACGGGATCGGCTTCGAAATGGCCATCGCGCACCGCCAGATGGTGCGCTTCGGTGGCTTCGCCGACCACGGCGTAGGGGCAGCGTTCGCGGACACACAGCGCATCGAAGGTGTCGAGCTGCTCGGGCGTGACCGCCAGCACGTAACGCTCCTGCGCCTCGTTGCACCAGATTTCCAGCGGGCTCATGCCCGGTTCGGCGTTGGGCACCGCACGCAGGTCGAACAGGCCGCCGCGGCCGCCGTCCTTGACCAGCTCCGGCAGGGCGTTGGAGAGACCGCCGGCGCCGACATCGTGGATGAAGGCGATGGGGTTGGCGTCACCCAGCGCCCAGCAGCGATCGATCACTTCCTGGACGCGACGCTCGATCTCGGGGTTGTCGCGCTGCACCGAGGCGAAGTCGAGATCTTCGCTGGAAGCACCGGACGCCATCGACGACGCCGCACCGCCGCCGAGACCGATCAGCATCGCCGGGCCGCCCATCACGATCAGCTTGGCGCCGACCGGAATGTCGCCCTTGAGCACGTGGCCGTCGCGGACGTTGCCGTAGCCGCCGGCCAGCATCACCGGCTTGTGGTAGCCGCGACGCTCGATGCCGCCGGCGCCCACCGCATCGAGCTCGAAGGTGCGGAAGAAGCCGTTGAGGTTGGGCCGGCCGAACTCGTTGTTGAACGCCGCGCCACCGATCGGCCCTTCGAGCATGATGTCGAGCGCCGACTGGATCCGCTCCGGCTTGCCGTAGTCGAAGGCTTCCCACGGCTGCACGAATTCGGGAATGCGCAGGTTGGAGACGGTGAAGCCGGTGAGCCCCGCCTTGGGTTTGCCGCCGCGCCCCGTCGCGCCCTCGTCGCGAATCTCGCCGCCGGCGCCGGTGGCCGCGCCCGGATGCGGGGCGATCGCGGTCGGGTGGTTGTGGGTTTCCACCTTCATCAGGATATGGATCGGCTCCCGGGTCGCACCGTAGACCTGGCTGTCCGGCGCGGGGAAGAAGCGCCCGGCCGTCGGCCCTTCGATGATCGCCGCGTTGTCGCTGTAGGCCGAGAGCACCTTGTCGCTGGACTGCTCGAAGGTGTTCTTGATCATCTTGAACAGCGAGTGCGTCTCGGGTTCGCCGTCGATCACCCAGTCAGCATTGAAGATCTTGTGGCGGCAGTGCTCGGAGTTGGCCTGGGCGAACATCATCAGTTCGACGTCGGTCGGGTTGCGCCCGAGCTCGCCGAAGGCCTCGACCAGGTAGTCGATCTCGTCGTCGGCGAGTGCCAGCCCCAGTTCGGTGTTGGCGCTGGCCAGCGCCGGCCGGCCGCCGCCCAGCACGTCCACCGTCGCCAGCGGCGTCGGCTGGTGGTGCGAGAACAGCTTGGCCGCGTCGCTCGAGTCGAACAGCACGGTTTCGACCATGCGGTCATGCAGGTGCGCGACCATGGCCTCGTAGGCCTCGGCGCTCGGTGCGCTCTTCAATGTCACGCGGTAGGCGATGCCTCGCTCGATGCGCGCGACCTGATCCAGCCCGCAATTGTGGGCGATATCGGTGGCCTTGGAGGACCAGGGCGAGATCGTGCCGATACGGGGAACGACCAGAAACAGATGGCCGTCGGTGGACGCACGCTGGTCGGCGTCGCTGCCACGGCTTTCGAAACCTTCGAGGCTTTGAACACCGTAGTCCAGCAGCCGGTCCAGCACTTGGCGAGCCTGATCATCGAGCTCGTCATGGTGATCGACGAAGTGGACGTAATGCGCGCTGAGAGACTCGACTTCGGGAACGACAGCGCGAAGATCGGCGAGCAGTTTGGCGTGACGGAATGCAGATAGCGCGGGAGCGCCTTGCAATTCGAGCATGGCGTGGAAAGCCTCCAGGACGGTCGAGGATCGCGTTTGTCTCATTTCGAGATACTGAGCTCGAGACGGGCAGCGATGCCGGGATCAGGGCGACATGATACTGGAAAGCGGCGGCGCTCGCTAAGTCAACACGCCGGTCTCGGTCGCAAGCCATGAATCCGGCGGGGAAGATACCGCCATGATCGACGCCTGATGCCCGCGTTTCGGGGTGCGTGGCAGGAAACCGAATGGATGACAGCGAGACGGTGGCCGGCTATGGTGTCCCGTCACGCTGTTACCGACCCCATTGCATGCCCAAGCTCCTGACACGTCTGCGACTCGCGCTGACAGTGCTGCTGACGCTGGCGACTCTTCTCTGCCCCGCTCAGTTCGCGCTGCGCTACAGTGACGGGCTCGATCCGATTCGAAAGCGCGATTTCCTGCAGGTCGCGACTCGCAAGGGTCCCATTACCTTCTATAACGGAGGGCATGGGCCGACCGGATTCGAATACGAACTGATGCGACGTTTCGCACAGTCGCTGGGCGTCAGTCTGGCGGTCGACAGCGATACCCGTATCGACGACGTCCTCGACGACGTGCGCAGCGGCAAGGCGGACATGGGCGCCGCCGCATTGTCTCTGGATCTGAGCCGACCGGGCATTCGCTACAGCAAACCGATTCTGACGCTGCAGCCGCTGGTGGTCTATCGCCGTGGCCTGCCACCGGTGCGCACCCTGGACGACCTCGTGGGGCTGCGTATCGGGGTCATTGCCAACTCCGGCAACGCCGAGGCACTGCACACGCAGCAGCAGAACCTGCCGGGGCTCGGCTGGCGCGAAGCGGACGGGCTGACCATTGCCGATCTGATGGAGATGGTCGAGCGCGACGATCTCGATGCCGCTGTCGTCTATACCCACCAGTTCCAGCTCAACCGCCTGTTCTTCCCCAACGTCGAGCGTGGCTTTCCGTTGGGCAAGCCCCTGAGCCTGGCCTGGGCCTTTGCGGCAAACCAGCCGATCGATCTCCTCAATGCCGCCAACGACTTTCTCCAGGCGCAGCGGCGCAATGGCGGGCTGGACGAGCTCATCGGACGGTATTTCGGCCATGACGACTACCTCGAGTATGTCGGCGCCCGGCTTTTCATCCATCACATCGGCACTCGTCTGCCGCGTTTTCTGCCTTACTTCAAGGAGGCCGCGCGCGAGACCGGTTTCGACTGGCGTCTGCTGGCGGCGCTGGGTTTCCAGGAATCGCACTGGGAAGCCGATGCCGAATCGCCGACCGGCGTTCGCGGCCTGATGATGTTGACGCGCCCCACCGCCGAGGAGATCGGCATCGATAATCGCCTCGACCCGCGCCAGAGCGTCGACGGTGGCGCGCGATACCTGCTTCAGGTCAAGCAGCGCCTCAGCGAGGACATCCCCGAGCCGGATCGCACCTGGATGGCGCTGGCCGCCTACAACGTCGGGCTCGGGCACCTGTTCGATGCCCAGGATATCGCCCGCCTGCGCGGGGGCGATCCCAACCGCTGGGCCGACGTTCGCGAAGCGCTGCCGTTGCTGCAGGACCGGGAATGGTACTCTCGGGTACACCACGGTTACGCTCGTGGCGGGGAACCGGTAATCTACGTGCGTAACGTGCGCCGCTATTACGAAATATTAAAGTACGTCAATCGCAGCCAGCAGCAGTTCAACCTGTTAGGGGAGCGCGCACTCGAGGGGGATACGCTACCTCTCGAGACCGTCGCTCCCCTGCTGTGACCGGTCGTTCTGCCAGACTGTCACCGGATTGTCGCCGAGTTGTCGCTGGGCTGTCGTCGGCAGCCGCGGTGGAGAACCCTAACGTCTATGTCGATGGTGTTGTCCCGTCTGTCGTTGTATCTGGCACTTCCGGCCTTGCTGCTGGGTCTCTGGCCAGACGGCGAGCCAGACCAGTACTGGATCCTTCTGCTGCTTGGCCTGCTGTGGCTGGGTCAGTTCGCTGCCCTTCGTCAGCGGATCGGGACCAGTCGCTGGCTGCTGATTCCCACCGGTATCCTGACCCTGGCGATCATCGCCACCTTTCTCATCGCGGAACACTGGGTCAGCGTCGATCTCTGGCAACGCGGGCTCGATTTTCTGCCGGGCCATTGGGAGCTCTTCCACAGCCGCCCACCCATTCTCGCGCTGTGCATGATCTTCGGGCTGATTCTCAATGTGCTGCTGCTGTCGCGGCTGGGCCTGGGCTCCCCCATCACGCTGCTGCTGGTGGCCATGTGCGGCGCCTGGCTCGGCTATCGCTGGCTGACTCCACCACCGGAACATGCCTCCAGCCTGAACGGTATCCCGTTGCCGATGCTGGTGGCGCTATGGCTGTTGTGGGCCGCTCAGGGGCTATCGCTCTTTCCGACGCTACGACGCTACTGGCGGCGAATTCTGCTACCGCTCCTGGTCGGTGGCTTGATCGCGCTGCTGGCCATGGTCAGCTGGCAGGAGCAGCGCCAGACGGATGACCTGCGCCTCTACGCCCTCGCCGCCAGCGAGGGCAACAGGATCGCGACTCTGCTGGCCACGGAAACCGACGATCACGTCAAGGCCATGCGACGCTTCGCCAGTTTCTGGAACATGCTGGGGCACGTGCCCACACGCTCGGAATGGGAACAGCAGGCCAAACGCTATCACGACGATTTCGGCTACTTCCGTAACATTGCCTTCATCGACCTCGATGGCACCGTCATCCGCGTCTATCCGCTGCGCGGCAATCAATCCACCCTCGACCTCAATCTCTACAAGTCGTACACGTTGGCCAGGAAAGCACTGGACCGATCGCTGATCTACGGCATCGAGGGGCAGACCGGCATCGTCGACTTCCTTCAGGGCGGGCGCGGCATCATCAATTATCTGCCGGTGCGCAACCTGGTCGATGGCACGCTGCTGGGCGCGGTCAGCATGTCGGTCAGCGTCGACACTCTGCTCAATTCGTTGCTCGCGCAAACCAGCAACAGGAATCAAGCCATCACGCTCAGCGGCAACGGCCAGCTCTATTTCCATTATGGCCCGCTCGGCGACCTGGCCGACTGGCGCTATCAACAGATGGTCGAGATGGGCACCGACCGGCTCATCCTCAGCGTGAGACCCTCCTTGTCCTGGTTACAGGCGATGCGGAGCAGGCTACCGGAAATCACCCTGATCTTCGGCATTCTGCTCGCCTATCTGTTGCATATGGTGCTCTACATCTATCGGCGTCTGGCGCACCAGCATCGTCTGGCCAATCAGGCCAACGCCTCGCTACGCGAAGAGATCAAGGAGCGAGAACGGCTTCAGCAGGAAATCGAATGGATCGCCAGTCACGACGAGTTGACCCAACTGCCCAATCGGCGCGAGTTGATGCATTGGATGGATGCCTGCGAGCATCCCTTGCCACTGGCGGTATTGATCTGCGATCTCGATCACTTCAAGAGCGTCAACGACCATTTCGGGCATCTGGAGGGGGATCGTTACCTCAAGACGATCGCCGAGCGCTGCCGCCTGCCGGTGGAGCGCGCGGGCGGAATGTTCGCCCGCTACGGCGGCGAGGAGTTCGTCGCCTGTCTGCCGAATTGCGATCGCCATATGGCCGGGAAGATCGCCGAATCGATACGCCGAACGGTCGCCCAGAGCGGCCTCGTGCTACCTAACGACGAGCCGGTGACGCTGAGCATCGGGGTCAGCGTCACCGACTCGCTCCCGTTGCAGCGCAACCGGATTTTCCAGACCGCCGACGATTCGCTGTACCGCGCAAAGCAGGAGGGCCGCAATCGCGTCGTGCTTGCCGAGCCGTCCGAATCGACGCTTTAAGCTCTGTCTGAAAACGCAGACATTTTCCAGACACAGCGTAGGGTCGGACAGAAGCTCCCCCTTCGCGCCGGCTCGGTCAGTTCGAAGAGGTCCCCGGTGACGCATCATGCTGGCGACGTTCCCGAAAGAACTGCTGGAGCAACCGCTTCGCCGGGGCGGCAAGCACGCCTCCGTCGATCTCGACGCGGTGATTGAACCAGGGCTGTGCGAAGAGATTGGCGCGGGATTCGACCATGCCGCCCTTGGGTTCGGCGGTGGCGTAGACGACCCGGCGAATACGGGCATGGATGATCGCGCCCGTGCACATCAGGCAGGGCTCGAGGGTGACATAGAGCGAGCACTCGTCCAGCCGATAGTTGCCCAATGCCAGCGCCGCGCTGCGCAGCGCCTGCACTTCGGCATGAGCGGTCGGGTCCTTTCCCTCGACCGGGCAGTTGTAGCCGGCCCCGATCACCGTGCCCGCCGCATCGACCACCACGGCGCCAACCGGCACCTCGCCACTGTCGAACGCCCGTTGCGCCTGCTCCAGCGCACGGTGCATGTAGAATTCGTCGCTACGTATCATGACCGTCCCGTATTGCCCCATCCGGCGTCGCGGCGAGTCGTCGGCGAGCAGGATATACTCGTGACGAATCTGGTTCGAAAAGCCTTCATCGACGCGCCATCAAGGATACCCGAATGACACAAGCGCTGAACGACCTTATCCAGCTTCTTGGCCTGGAAGCGCTGGAGGAGAACCTGTTCCGCGGCCAGAGCCAGGATCTGGGACTGCCGCAGCTTTTCGGAGGTCAGGCCCTCGGACAATCCGCCGCCGCCGCTACCCGCACGGTCCCCGAAGACCGCTTTTTGCACTCGCTGCACGGCTATTTCCTGCGCCCCGGCGATGCCCAGTTGCCAGTCGTCTATTCCGTCGATCGCGTTCGCGATGGCGGCAGTTTCACCACGCGTCGGGTCACGGCGATTCAGAAAGGCAAGCCGATATTCTTCTGCAGCGCTTCCTTCCAGGGGCGTGAACACGGCCTGCACCACCAGCCTACCGCGCCCGACGTGCCGTCGCCGGAAGCGTTGCTGGCGGAGGGCAAGGCGGTCCATCAGCGCTTTCGCGGTCATCCCGTCGAGTTCATCACGGTGGAAGAATGCCACGACTGCCCGCCCTCGCGGATGATCTGGTTCCGCATGGGCGGCAGCACGATGCCGTCGGATCCTGCCCTGCACCGCTACCTGCT
>NZ_PZJT01000006.1:0-7203 GCF_003206135.1 Salinicola salarius
CGACAAGCTCGGCGCGGCCATCGGTGCCTCCCGCGCCGCGGTTGACGCTGGCTTCGTGCCCAACGACATGCAGGTCGGGCAGACCGGCAAGATCGTCGCCCCCGAGCTTTATATCGCCGTCGGTATCAGCGGCGCGATCCAGCACCTGGCGGGCATGAAGGACTCCAAGGTGATCGTGGCGATCAACAAGGACGACGAAGCGCCGATCTTCCAGGTGGCCGATTACGGTCTCGTCGGGGACCTGTTCGAGATTCTGCCCGAGCTGGAGCAGAAGCTGTAGACGACTCGCCCACGCGATTCGCGATCCAGAAAGCCGGTACCTGCGGGTGCCGGTTTTTTTTGTGCCTCGCCGTTCAGCGGATGTCGCGGGCTGTCACTGGAGCGCCAAGTTATACGGATTGATAATTGTTCTTGTTTGTATTAGCGTATCGCGTCGAATTCAGCTTCGTTACACCGCTGGTTAGCGGTGCTTGTCACCAGCTTGTTGTCACGGCTCATACGCAAGGAGATAGCGTGGTGCATGATTCCCCGCGGAAACGAGGAAGCGCACGCCTGTTGGCGTCCTTTCTCGCCGCCATGAGCCTGGGCGTTGCCAGCACGGCGCCGGCCCAGGACTCGCTCAGCCAGGCCAGCATCCAGGCCCAGCAGACCCAGGCCGAACTTCAAAGCCGTATCGACAACGCCGACGACGCCACGCGGGAAGCGCTGCAGCGCCTGCGCCAGGCCAGTCAGCAGGCCGACCGGCTCGAGAGCTACAACGCCGAGCTGGCGCCGATCGTCGACAACCAGGCCAAGCGCATCGCTTCCGAGCAGCAGGCGTTGACGCAGATCTCCGTGACCCGCGAGGCACTGCCGGGGGAGATGCGCGAGATGGTCGAGCAACTGCGCGCGATGGTCGAAGCGGACATGCCGTTCCTGCGTGACGAGCGTCTGGCCCGCGTCGATGATCTGGAGCAGATGCTGTCCCGCGATGATGCCTCGCAGGCCGACAAGCTGCAGCGAATCTTTTCCGCCTGGCGTACCGAGCTCGCCTACGGGCGGGAAATGGACCAATGGAGCGGCCCGCTCGAGGGGGCGCAATCCGACGCCGCGAGTCAGGGTAGCCAGCTCGCCCGGGAAGTCGACTATCTACGGGTCGGAAGAACGGGCTGGTACTACGTCACGCCGAACGATCAGGCCGGTGGCGTCTGGAGCGTTGCCAACGGCGAGTGGGAAGCATTGGACGGCGATCAGATCGACGAGGTCCGTCGCGGCATTCGCATCGCGCAGGATCAGAGCGCGCCGGCCTTGTTGCATCTGCCGGCGTCGCTGGTCGTCGAAGACGGGCAGTCAGCTGCGGAGGGGCAGTCATGAGACGGACGGTCATGAAGCGCCATGCGTGGTGGTCAACGCTCTCTTTCGTGGCGATAACGCTATTGCCCGTCGTTGCCAGTGCTCAGTCCGGCGACGCGTCGGGTGGCGGGGCGCCATCGATACAACAGGTGCTCGAGACGTTCCGGGCCGACAGCCAGGCCGCGGAACAGCGCGATACCCAGCGGCTGGAGACGCTGCTGGATGATCGTGAGGCATTGCAGCAGGCACTTGCCGATGCCGAGCAGCGGCTTCAGAACGCGCAGGACAAGCGCGACCAGTTGGAATCGCGCCAGGCGGAACAGCAGCAGCAACTGGCGGCGCTACAGCGGCAGCGCACGGAAGAGGCCGGTGATATCGGCGATATCTCCGGAATCGTCAAGCAGCAGGCCAGCGAGCTTCGGGATGCGCTGGGCGAGAGCTGGCTGACCGTCGGCGGTGATGCACGGTTGCCTCCGCGGCTCGACGATCGCGGGCTGATCGACCTGCAGACGCTGGACCGGGTGCGCCAGGATCTGGCGGGCCTGATCGCGGAAAGCGGCCGAGGCGTGCGGTTCCAGGCGCCGGTTGCCGGGCCGGACGGCGATGTCGCCCAGCGCCCCGTGATCCGTCTGGGAGATACCGTCGCCTTCAGCAACGGCGATCTGCTGCAGCGAATCGGCGACGACGATCGTCTTTCCGTCGTGGCGGCAACCCCGGGCGATGCTCGCCAGGCCCTGCAGGCTTTCCAGCAGGGCGAGGGCAACCAGATCGTGGTCGATCCCACCGACGGCGACGTGCTGGACGCGCTCGCCCAACAACCGAGCCTGTGGGAGCGGTTCCAGCAGGGCGGCTACGTCGGTTACGTGATCGTTGCGCTGGGGATCATCGGGCTGCTGGTGGCACTGGTGCAGTATGTCTACCTGCTTCGGGTCAGCGCACGCATGCGTCGGCAGATGCGGGCGCCGGAGTCTCTCAGCGACGACAACCCGCTGGGGCGCGTACTCCAGCGCTTCGCCGCGCTGGGCCGTGATCACGCGCCGGAAGCGCTGGAGGCTCGACTCGACGAGGCGCTGCTGGCGGAGCAGCCGCGCCTGGAGCGGGGCCAGCCGGCCGTCAAGCTGATCGCCGCCGTCGCGCCCTTGCTGGGGCTGCTGGGTACGGTGACCGGGATGATCGTCACCTTCCAGTCGATCACCGTGTTCGGCACCGGCGATCCGCAACTGATGGCCGGCGGCATCAGCCAGGCGCTGGTGACCACCGTGCTGGGCCTGATCACCGCGGTTCCGCTGCTGTTCGTCAATACCGCCTTGAGCAGCCGCAGCCGACGATTGATCGGCCTGCTGGAAGGCCGTGCCAGTGCGGTGCTCGCCGAACATCTCGAGGCCGAGACGGCCGCTGTCGCCCACGCCGAGGAGCGCCGTCATGGTGCCCACGCTTGAGCCGATCCGCTGGCTGATCGGCGCTGGCGGTGAGGTGCTGGTGGTGATCATGCTGGTGGCGATGTCGCTGTTCGCGATGTCGCTGGAACGGCTGTTCTACTGGCAGTTCACCCATCGACGTGCGCGGCGAGTGCTGATCGAAGCGTGGATCCAGCGTCGCGATCACTCGAGCTGGAGCGCGCTCACCCTGCGCGAAGTGTGGACGAGCGAACTGATCGCCCGGTTACGCCTGCCGTTGCCGTGGCTCAAGCTGCTGATCGCGGTCTGCCCGCTGCTCGGTCTGCTGGGAACGGTGACGGGCATGATCCAGGTGTTCGACAGTCTGTCTCTCACCGAGAGCAACCAGGCCCGCGCCATGGCCGACGGCGTCGCCCAGGCCACGCTGCCCACGCTGTGCGGCATGGCCGTTGCCGTGGTCGGCCTGCTTTTCGTCACTCGTCTGGAACAGATCATTCGGCGCGAGGACCAGCGGTTGCATGACCGCATGGCCCGCGCCGTGGAGGACTCTCATGCGTAGGCGCCGCTTGCGGGAAGCCAGTGACGATTCGACCGGCATCGACCTGACGCCGATGCTGGATGTCGTTTTCATCATGCTGATTTTCTTCATCGTCACCACCAGCTTCATCAAGGAGAGTGGCGTCGAAATCCAGCGGCCCGAGTCGAGCGAGGCCACGGCGCGCCAGGATACCCAGGTGCTCGTCGCCATCACCGGCGAAGGCGCGGTCTGGGTCGACGGCGAGGCGGTGGATGCCCATCGCGTCGGTGCCCGTGTCGCGCAGCTGGTTTCCGGCGATGGCAGCGTCGTGGTGCAGGCCGACAAGAACTCGACGACGGGCTTGCTGATCGAGGTCATGGATCGCATTCACCAGGCGGGCGTCGATAACGTCGCCGTGGCCGCCAACCGGGATGCCGGCTGATGCGTAGAGTGGCAGGCCTGGTCGGCGGCGCGCTGCTGGCGCTGCTGCTGTTCTATCTGTTGGCGCTGCTGGTGGCTCCGCCGGAACCGGATCGCACCCAGATCGTGACGCCGACGGCGATCTCGATGGTCGACGCGCCGGAGCAGGAGCAGGCGCAACCGACGTCGCCGGCGTTACCGACGCCGCCGAGTGCGCCACCGCCGCCCCCTGCGGCGGCGCCCGTACCTGCGGCGGAGACGCCGAGCCCGGTGGAGATTCCGGAACCGCAGACGCCGCCCATGGAGGCACCGGACGTGACGCTGGATGAATCGCTGCCCGAGCTGAGCGAGGCGCAGCCGGAGCCGCGTCCTGAACCGCAACCCGAGGCTCAGCCGGAACCCCAGCCAACGCAGGAAACCGTGGCGGAAGCGGCGCCGCAGCCGGAATCCGAGCCTGGCCCGCCGCAGTCGGAACCCGCACCGCAGCAACCGCCGCGAGGAACGCAGGCATCGCCGCGCGATGTCGGCCAGTTGCAGCCTACCAGCCGGGTCAATCCGTCCTATCCGATGCGTGCGCGCCGGCGTGGCCTGGAAGGTTACGTGGAGGTGAGTTTTATCATTCAGCCTGATGGACGCGTCGATACCGACAGTTTGCGGATAATCGACGCCGATCCCGCCAATGTGTTCGATCGTGCCGTCGAGGAGGCGGTATCCCAGTGGCGATTCCCGCCGGCCGATGACGTGCGGCGGGCCACGCAGCGTATCCAGTTCCAGTTGGAGGGCTGATCGTGAATTCAATGACGGTTCGTCGCCTGGGCAAGCGCTGTCTGTCGCTGGCGCTGGTGGGCCTGATCGGTTGCGGCGGCATCTCGCTGGCCCGGGCAGAGGGCCCGGCGCTGCGCGCGGACATGATCCAGGCGCTGCAGTCGATGCAGTCGCAGCTCGCATCCGGCGACGACGCGACGGTGGCCGCGCGCGCTGCCGAATCGGCCTCGCGCCTCGAAGGTGGCAATGCGGCCGACCGCTGGGCGCGCGCCCTGTTCCTGCAACTGGCGGCATCGGCCAACGCCCGCCAGGGCCACGATCTCCAGGCCGCGGAGCAACTGGCCGAAGCGCGTCGCATCGATGACGTTCCCGATGCCCGCCGGCTCTCCTGGCTGCAGCAGGAGGCACGGCTGCGCTTGAGCGCCGGTCAGACTCGGCAGGGCGCGGATCTGCTGACCCAATGGGTCGAACGTAGCGGCGGAGACGACGCTTCGCGCTGGTTGCTGATCCAGGCGCGGGCGTCGCTCGAGGAGTGGTCGGCCGCGGCCAGCTCGCTCGATCGGCTGAGAGCGTCCGGCACCGAGGGCTGGAGCCAGTCGCAACGGCAATTGGCAAGTACGGTCTACCAGCAGGCGGGACGCTTCGACGACGCCCTGACGCTGCTGGGCGACGATGCGAGCTCGCCGGACGTCTGGCGCCGGGCCGCGGGACTTGCCCAGCAAGCCGGTGATGACGGTCGTGCCGCTGCGATCTGGGAAAGCGGCTGGCGCCGAGGTGTGCTGACATCGGACGACGATCTGGTGCAGCTGGCCAGGCTGCATATCGCCGGGGGGACGCCGGCGCGTGCCGCCGAGCATCTGGAGGATTGGCTGGATAGCGGTCGGCTGGATTCCGGCGGCGCCAACCTGCGCCTGATCGCCCAGGCCTGGACGGCCGCTCGTGATCATGGCCGTGCGCTGTCGGCCTGGCAGACGCTGGCCGAGCAGAGCGGCCGGGCAGAGGATTGGCAGCAGTTGGCCGAGCTCGCTTACGGCTGGGGCGAGTGGCAGACGACACGGGACGCGCTTTCCCGTCTGCGGGAGGCCGGCGGCGAGATTTCCGGGCGGGACTGGTTGTTGCAGGGCATCGCCTCGCTGCAGCTCGGCGATCGGGAGGCGGCCCGCAATGCCTTCCAGCAGGCCAGGGCAGCGGGTGTCGAGCAGGCGCAGCAGTGGCTGGATTCGCTGGGATCGGCGTAGCGGTGATTGGCTCACGCGCTGGTCGGTTTTGGCAAGGTGGCGAGACAAGGTGACAGATTGTCGTTTGACCAGTTCTCCACTGACCATCGCCAGTGGTCCTTGTCAGCGTTTTTGTTTATTGGTCAATAAAGCCGGGGCACTGGAATTTGCCGCCGTCTGTGGCGTCAAAAAGGGGAGCGCGAGGGGCTTGCCCCTCGCATTGACGAGCAGAAGGAAAGTTGATGCTCGGTCAGTGGTAAGTTCGTCCGCTTGAATTTGTCGCCATCGTGAATTTGTCGCCATAGGAAACGAAACTCACGCCAGCTCGAACTCGCTCCACACCGGGGCGTGGTCGGAAGGCCGTTCCATGGCGCGCAGGTCGTAGTCGATACCCGAGCGACGTGTGGCGCGAGCCAGCGGTTCGGTGACCAGGATGTAATCGATGCGCAGGCCGCGCTTGGGCTCGCGATCGAAACCCTTGGAGCGATAGTCGAACCAGCTGAAGTAGTCGCTGCTGTCCGGGTGGCAAAGCCGATAACTGTCCTCGAGCCCCCACGCTTTTAGGCGCTCCAGCCATTCGCGTTCCTCGGGCTGGAAGCTGGTCTTGCCTTCGCGCAGCCAGCGCTTGCGATTGTCCTCGCCGATGCCGATATCGATATCCGCCGGCGAAATGTTGAAGTCGCCCATGATCGCGATGCGCTCCGAAGGCTGGTGCTGCGTTTCGAGAAGCGCGTTGAGGCCGGCGTAGAACGCCCGCTTGTTGGGGTACTTGGTAGGGTGAGCGATGTTCTCGCCCTGGGGGAAGTAACCGTTCCACACCGTCAGCGGTTTACCATCGTCCATGTCGAGCGTCACCCCGATAAGGCGGCGCTGCGCCTCCTCGCCATCGTCGGGCAATCCATAATGAACGGATACCGGTGCCGCCCGGGTCAGCATCGCGACACCGTAGTGGCCTTTCTGACCATGGAAGTGAACGTGATAGCCCAAGGCTTCCACCGCGTCACGGGGAAATTCGCTGTCCTGGACCTTGGTTTCCTGCAGGCCGATGACGTCCGGCGCGTGGCTCTCGATCAATGCCTCGAGCTGGTGCAGACGAGCGCGGATACCGTTGATATTGAAAGAGACGAGTCGCATCAATCGGAGCCCTCATCCTTCGAGGCGTCGCCATCGGTGCTGGCGGAATGCAGCGGCAGCGGTGGAGCGCTCTGACGCTGGCGCTTGCGTTCGGCCTGCAGTTTTCGCTGCTGGGTCTTCTTGTCGACGTAACGACGCGATGGGGCGACTTCATCGGGATTGTCATGGCGCCAGCGGCGATAGTCCTTGCGCTTGCCGGTACGGATCGTCACCTTGTCGGCCAGCGACCGGGTCTTTTTTCTGCGAGTCATGCGCGCAACCTGTCAGTATTCAGCGGGAAATCCGGCGATATGGCGATATAGGCATCAGCATGGGAAACTCTCGACCATGAGGGCGGTGTTCCCGAGCCAACGATAGCCCGCATTCTAACAGGGGAAGGGGGTTGTGCCATCGGCTTGCCGATCACGGCTCGCGACGTTGG
>NZ_PZJT01000006.1:7249-383213 GCF_003206135.1 Salinicola salarius
TGGGCTCGCGACGTTAGCGGGCCAGAACTGGTACAATACGTTCGGCTCGCGCCGGGCATGGCCCCGGCGAAGTCGATCATCGTCGCGTCGAGGGTTCGTCCTTGATGGCGTGAATGCCGGCCCGCCGTGCCTTGGTTGTGGCGCCGCCGAGCAGAACGCCAGCCGTCGCGAGTCAAACCGTCAATCGATTTCGGACATTCGTCATAACTATGAGTGAGTCTGACAACACCCAGGCCCCGGCACAGAACCGCAGACCCAAGCGGCGTCGGCGCAAGCCACGTAAATCGCAGTCGCGGAACGCTTCCAACTGGTCGCTGAAACAGTTTCAGGTCGAGCCCGTTGCCGGACGCTGGCGGTTTCATGATTTCGACCTGCCGACATCATTGATGCGCGCGATCCAGGCAGAAGGTTTCGAATACTGCACGCCGATCCAGGCCGAAGCGCTGAAGCATACGCTGCTCGGTGGCGACGTGGTCGGCAAGGCGCAGACCGGCACCGGCAAGACCGCAGCTTTCCTGATTTCGATGCTGGCCTACTTCCTGGAAGAGGAAGCGCCGGATGGCCAGAAGCCGGGAACGCCGCGGGCGCTGATCATCGCGCCGACCCGCGAACTGGCGCTGCAGATCGAGAAGGACGCCAAGGCGCTGGCCCGTTTCACGTCTCTGCATGTGGCCAGCGTCGTCGGCGGCATGGACTACCAGAAGCAGCGGGATCAGTTGAGCAAGAACCTGGACATTCTGGTGGCCACGCCGGGGCGTCTGCTCGATTTCCAGCAGAAGCGCGACATCGATCTCTCCCAGGTCGAGGTGCTGGTGCTGGACGAAGCCGACCGTATGCTGTCGATGGGCTTCATTCCGGACGTCAAGCGCATCATCCGCTATACGCCCAAGCGCGAGGAACGCCAGACCTTCCTGTTCTCGGCGACCTTCACGCCGGATATCCTCAACCTCTCCGAGCAGTGGACCCAGAATCCGGCCCACGTCGAGATCGAGGTGACCACCGACAACGCGGCCAATATCGACCAGCGGGTCTATCTGGTCAGCGACAGCGAGAAGCGCAAGCTGCTGTTCAACCTGGTCAGCCAGGAAGCGATGGAGCGGGTGATCGTGTTCGGCAACCGTCGTGATCTGGTGCGTGAACTGGACCAGATGCTGCGCGATCAGGGCATCAATGCGGCAATGCTCTCGGGCGACGTGCCGCAGAGCCAGCGGATCAAGACGCTGGAGCGTTTCCGGGAAGGTGAGGTGACCGTGCTGGTGGCGACCGATGTCGCCGGTCGTGGCATCCATATCGAAGATGTCAGCCACGTCATCAACTTCACGCTGCCGGAAGATCCCGAGGACTACGTCCATCGTATCGGGCGGACCGGCCGCGCGGGTGCCAAGGGCGTGTCGATCAGTTTCGTCGGCGAAGAGGATGCCTTCTCGCTGCCGGAGATCGAGAACTACATCAACGGCAAGCTGCCCTGCGAGCATCCGCCCGAGTCCATGATGTCGTGAGCCGATGCTGTCCTGAGCGGCTGACATCGTCAACGGTTCGGCTCTCTCGATCGTCCACCGCCGGTGGGCGATCTGTTTCTGACCTTCCTTCCCCGGAATGCGCATGCTCGACGAACCCCTCAAGCAAGAGATCCAGGAGGCTTACCGGCATGTGCTCGAAGGACTGGAGCTCACGCCGCGCTATGGCCAGCGCCTGATGATCGCGGAGATCGCGCGCACTTTGGCGTCGATCGAGCAGGACGAGCAGGGGCGGCGGACCTCCAACGAACACGTCTGCGTGCTGGAAGCGGGCACTGGCACCGGCAAGACGCTCGCCTACCTGCTGGCGGCGCTGCCGGTGGCCAAGGCGCGGGGCAAGCGACTGGTGGTCGCCACCGCGACGGTGGCGCTGCAGGAGCAGGTGCTGAATCAGGACCTGCCGATGCTCAAGGCGCACAGCGGGCTCGATTTCGAATACGCGCTGGCCAAGGGCCGGGGACGTTACCTGTGCGTGGCCAAGCTCGATCAGGCGCTGGAAGGCGCCGAGCCCAACCCGACGCTGTCGCTGTTCGAGCAGACCATCGCCACGGACGCCGGCGGTGACTTCCCGCAGTTGATCCAGGAGATGGCCGATACCTATGCCTCGGGCAACTGGGAAGGGGATCGGGACAGCTGGCCGGTCGCCATCGACGATCGCGACTGGCGACGGCTGACCGTGGATCATCGTCAGTGCACCAATCGGCGCTGCGGCCATTTCGGCGCCTGTGCCTATTTCCGCTCGCGCCGGCATCTCGAGCAGGCCGACATCATCGTCGCCAATCACGATCTGGTGCTGGCGGATCTCGCGCTGGGCGGAGGCATGGTGCTTCCGTCGCCCAAGGACTGTATCTACGTCTTCGACGAGGGGCATCACCTGCCGGACAAGGCGCTGGATCATTTCTATCATCGCTTCGGAATCAACGGCACGTTGCGCTGGCTGCGGACGTTGAAGAAGTCGCTGACGGAGTTGAACACCGCGCTCGGCGCCCAGCCGACACTCGGCCGCTTGCTGGCGACTTTTCCCGAACGCATCGCGGCGCTGGAGCCAAGGCTCGGCGATGCCTACGCCATGGGACATCAGATTGCCGGACTCGGCTCCGGGGCGGGCGAGGAGACGCAGCATTTCCGCTTCCCCAATGGCCGGGCGCCGGAGCCGCTGGTCGATCTGGCCCAGCAGCTGGTCATTCCGTTCGCCGAGCTATCGCGCGATCTGGAAACGATGAGCGATATCCTTCGCGAGAGTCTCGACCCGGACAAATCCACCGGTCTCCCGCGGGAGCAGGCGGAACCGTGGCTGCCGCTGACGGCGCTGCTCCACGGCCGCGCGCTGGAAGCGCATGCACTATGGTCCGCCATGGCCAAGCCGGACCCGGCGGGGCAGGCACCGCAAGCGCGGTGGTTGACGTTCCAGAACTTCGGTGGCGAGCCGGAGCTGACCTTTTCGGCCAGCCCGGTATCGGCGGCGGAGACGCTGGCCCGACATCTCTGGGGAACCTGCTACGGGGCGGTGGTGACCTCGGCGACGCTGACGGCGCTCAATCGTTTCGAGCGGCTGCAGGAGCGGGCCGGCCTGGCCAACCGCTATCGCTACCAGCGCCTGCCGAGCCCTTTCGACTATTCCCGGGCCATCCTCAGTGTGCCGCGGGAAGCGGTCGAGCCCGGCGACGCCAAGGCGCACGACCGTTCCATCGTCGAGTTCATCGAAGGGTTGGAAGACGACGAAGCCGTGCTGGTGCTGTTCTCCTCCCGCAAGCAACTGCGCAGTGTGGCCGATGCGTTGCCGGAACCCTGGGCGTCGCGCCTGCTGTCACAGGATCGGCTGCCCAAGCGCGAACTGCTGGAGCGCCATCGCGCTGCGGTCGACGCCGACAGCGGCAGCTTGATCTTCGGGCTGGCGAGTTTCGCCGAGGGGATCGATCTTCCCGGTCGCTACCTGACCCACGTGGTGATTACCCGGCTGCCGTTTTCGGTGCCGGACGATCCGGTCGGCGCCACGCTCGCCGAGTGGATCGAGAGCCAGGGCGGCAACCCGTTCATGCGGATATCGGTGCCGGATGCATCGATCAAACTGGTGCAGGCGTGCGGGCGGCTGATTCGCAAGGAGAACGACAGCGGCCGCATCTCGCTGCTGGATCGACGTGTGCTGACCCGGCGCTACGGCAAGGCGCTGCTGGACGCGCTGCCGCCGTTTCGGCGCCAGATCGAAGGGGGGGAAGCGGGCGAGCCGGCCAGGAACTGACGCGGGCCGCGTTGCCGCTGCCGCCAACGAAAAACGCCCGGTGCCGTGAATTGCGGCACCGGGCGTTCTGCTTGAACGGTCGTCGTCCCGGGATCAGTCGTCGGAACGCTGGCGCGACTGGAGCACGGGCTTCAATTGCTCGGCCATCTGGACAAGCGTGCGCTCGGTAGTCGGCCAGTCGATGCAGGCATCGGTGATCGAGACGCCGTATTCGAGCTGACTGCGGTCTTCGGGAATCTTCTGGCTGCCCCAGCCGATGTTCGATTCGATCATCAGGCCGATGATCGAGCGGTTGCCGTCGAGGATCTGGTGCGTCACGTTCTCCATGACCAGCGGCTGCAGCGCCGGGTCCTTGTTGGAGTTGGCGTGGGAGCAGTCGACCATCAGGTTGGCTTTCAGCCCCGCCTTGTGCAGTTCCTGCTCGGCCAGGGTGACGCTGACACTGTCGTAGTTGGGCTTGCCGTTGCCACCCCGCAGGACGACGTGGCCGTAGGCGTTGCCCCGAGTCCGGATCACCGCGACCTGGCCCGCCTGATCGATGCCCAGGAAATTGTGCGGGCTGGCGACCGACTGCAATGCATTGACCGCCACGTCCAGGCTGCCGTCGGTGCCGTTCTTGAAGCCGACCGGGCCGGAAAGACCGGAAGCCATTTCACGGTGGGTCTGGGATTCGGTGGTACGAGCCCCTACCGCGGACCAACTGATGCAGTCCTGCAGATATTGCGGCGAAATCGGATCGAGCGCCTCGGTGGCCAGCGGCAGGCCGATTTCCGCCAGATCCACCAGCAGCCGGCGAGCGATATGCAAGCCTTCCTCGATCTCGAACGAGTCGTTCAGGTGCGGATCGTTGATCAGGCCCTTCCAGCCGACCGTGGTACGCGGCTTCTCGAAGTAGACACGCATCACGATATACAGACTGTCGCTGACGGCATCGGCGAGCTTGCGAAGGCGCCTGGCGTAGTCGCGTGCGGCTTCCGGATCGTGAATCGAGCACGGGCCGATGACCACGAGCAGGCGAGGATCCTCGCGATCGAGAATGCGCTGGATGGTCTGGCGTCCTTCGATGACCGTGCGCTCGGCGGATTCCGAAAGCGGAATGTTCTGTTTCAACGCTTCCGGGGTAATCAGGACATCCTGGGAAAGAACGTTGAGATTGTTGACCTGCTGTTCCGACATGCTGGGGCCCGTTGACTCTGATAGTGACTGCGCGTGGAGCGCGTACTATGGGGGCTGCAAGGTGCAAAAATCAACTTTCCGGCCCGGTTGTGCCCTGCATGCCGGGGAAATCGGCGCCGAGGCGCGACTTGATGAGGCGGGCTAAAACAGGAACACTGGCCGGCTTCGCGTGCTAATCCATCGTTTCTGTTATAACTTGCACGCCTGTCATTGAATCGTGAGCTCAAAGGGCTCCAGGTGGGATCATGAGCGTATTATCTCCTAGTCACCACACTCGTCATCGCTGTGTCATTTCCCTGCTCCAGGTCCTGCAGCTTCCGGTGCCCAGTCGTACGGGGAGGCGTTGAATGGGTGTCCGAGAGACCGATCAGCAACTCGTCGAACGCGCCCAGAAAGGGGACACCCGAGCTTTTGATCTTTTGGTCAAGAAGTATCAGCACAAGATTCTCGGTCTGATCAGCCGCTATGTTCAGGACCATTCCGAAGTTCAGGACGTTGCCCAGGAAGCCTTCATCAAGGCGTATCGTGCCCTGGGCAGCTTTCGTGCCGAAAGCGCCTTCTATACCTGGATGTATCGCATCGCCATCAACACGGCGAAGAACTACCTGGTATCGCGGGGGCGGCGTCCTCCCGGTAGCGATCTGGATATCAGCGATGCCGAGATCGTCGACCAGAGCGGGCGTCTGTCGGATATCGAATCGCCGGAGGCGGCGATCGCCCGCGATCAACTGGAAGCGGCCGTGTTCGAAGCGATCGAACAGCTGCCGGACGATCTGCGCACCGCGATCACGCTGCGTGAATTCGACGGGCTTTCCTATGAAGATATCGCCACGATCATGGAGTGCCCGGTGGGAACCGTCCGATCGCGTATCTTCCGGGCGCGCGAGGCAGTCGACAAGCATATCGAACCGTTGCTGGAGCACGGTGGGCGAGACGCGATCAACGACGCTTGAGCGATGCAGGACCATCGGATCCGGGCGCTGACGGCGGATCGAATCGAGAAAGATGAATCGAAAATGAACTGTCATCGATTTCTGTCGTCATAGTGGGGCAGGTAATAGCCAAGCCGTCGTCGGCTGGAGACAATCCGGCGACGACGGGCCGGTGACGCAGGTAGCGGGCAAGGGCATTGCGGCCTTCGAGGATCGCAATGGCATGCCCCCAGATGTCGCCCTGAGTGTCGCCGTCATTCAACACGTGGCAAGCCGCAAGGCGAGTGTGAGGGTGTGACTATGAAGCAGGTACACGAATCGTTCTCCGCATTGATGGATAACGAGGCCGATGAATTCGATCTGAGGCGAGCGCTCAAGACGCTGGGCACGTCGCCGCAGGAATCCGATACCTGGCGTCGATATCACCTGGCCCGCAGCATGATGCGGCGCGAGCGGGATGCGATCGTCGATATCGATATCTCCGGCGACGTGATGGCGGCGCTGGCGGACGAACCCCGGCCCGTCGCGGAACCGGCCAGCGAGCCGGTCAGGCGCCACTCGTTTTCCATGATGGGCGGCGCTGCCGTGGCGGCGGCGGTATCGCTCATGGTGATTACCGGCGTTCAGGTCTACAACGGCCGCTTCGGTGGCGACACCACCACGTCCTCGGATGTGGCGGCCGCCACGGGTACTTCTGCGGTCAATGAAAGTGCCCGTGCCTCGCTGGCCTCCGGAAGCGTTGCCGACGACCAGAGCGGGGCGATGCAGGCTTCCATGCAGGCGCCGGTCTCCAGCGGGCTGCCCTATTCGCTGGGCAGCGGCAGCTTTGGCGGCGGAAGTCTCGGCGCTGGCAATAACAGTGGCCTGATGACGGTCGGCGAGCAGGTGATGCAGCCGATGTTCCTGTCGTCGAGCACGCGCCAGTCCCCCAACGTCGATATGGAGCAGGCGCAGACGCTGCAATCGTATCTGGAGCGTCACTCCGTCGGGGCTGCCTACAGCACTGGCGACAACTGGATGCCATTGCTGCGCACGCCGGGCGCATTGTCCGCTCAGGTCGACCGTGTCGGAGCCACGGAAGCGCGTTGATGTTTCGGTTTTCTCCCCGGGCCTCCCTGGCTGCGATACTTCCTCTGCTTGCGGTTTCCGGTACCGCTCAGGCTCAAGCGTCCGCCGACGAGCGGGCGGTGCCGGAGACTTTCGATTGTCGCGACCTGGCCGCGGCGAGCGATAGCGATATCTCCCCCGAGGCGCTGTTTCAACGCAGTCTCTGGGCCAGCCACTGCTATAACTTCAGTGCACGGGCCGTGCGTATCAGTTTCGATGGCGTCAGGACCTTGGCGCTGACGCATAGCGTGCAGCAGGGGGTGGAGACCGAGGCCGCGAGATTTCTGGATGGCCCGCCCGTCGCTGTGGAAAAGCGGGGTAGCGTGAGCCAGGATGCCGCGGGCCAGGGAATGCTGGATTTCACCGCCGGTCTCGCGCCTGGCGCCTTGACCCGGCAGATCGCCGGACATTACGACCTCCAGCCGATGGAAATCGAGCGAATTGCCGGACGCGCGGCATGGCGTCTCGACATCGAGCCGCAGGACGAGCTCCGCTACGGTTACCGTCTCTGGCTGGATCGCGAGACATCGCTGCCGCTCAAGCGTGAAATGATCGGTATCGATGGCCAGATTCTCGAAACCTTTCAGATAACCGATCTGCGTGCCCCCACGCTTTATCCTGATACGCTCCGTCTCGGCCCTGGCCAGCCACCGGCGAATTCTCCGTGGCACGCGCAGTGGCTGCCTGCCGGATTTACCTCCCAACCGATCCCGCCTGATAGTCCTGATCAGAGCGCACGGATAGAGCACCAGCTCTACAGCGACGGTTTGACCAGCATCAGCTTGTTCGTCGAACCCATTACCGGTAACCGGCGTTCCTTGTTGCCCGGCATGCATCGACTGGGTATCTCCTATGCAGCGGTTCGTCATGTGAATCATGAGGGCCGGCCCATGCAGATACTGGTATTGGGCGAGGCACCGGCCGAGGTTCTGGCACGTATCGCTGCGCGAGTGACCTGGCACGAAGGCGATGTCGGACCGTCCGCCGATATCTCCGGAGCTCGGGACGAGCCTGAAGCGAGTGCTCCCGCCGCCGGTTCCTAGGGACTGTTGACGTTTCATGCACGGCCGCGCCGAAGCCAGTTTTTGTGCGGGGCAAGGCGTGAGGAGCGTAGTTTGGTCGTTCCAAATGAACGACGAATAACGCAGCACCGTGAAAAAACTGGCCCGGCCCTTCTGGTTGCGCGGCAAATAGCGCCATGCGGCGTTGCGGGATTGGAAAAGGGAACCACCCTTCTCTGCATCCCGCGCCTGGCCTGGCGCCATTTGGCGCAGCAACGCGGTTCGCGCTGAGACGTCAACAGCCCCTAGTCTCTCGCCTTTTCTCTTTGGTCAGTTCTTCAGCCAGTTCTGCAGTCAGTCGGTGACGGGGGCTTTTCGCTCTTCAGCGCAAAGAAACTTTACATCCCGTTGAACTCTTGGCGTATTTTCGCATCAATGAAAGTGGTCGCCGTGCCTTGACCGGGCGCGGCGACGATTCGATGGCGTGAGGTTCGTTATCGCCGATTTATCCCTTATGAACATCGATCTATCTACGTGCGACTCGCCAGAGTCTTCATCGAATGTTTAGGAGTGTTTAATGGAACGCATGATAAGATGGTTTGCTCCCTGGCTATTGATGGCCGTCACGTTGCTATCTTTCCAGACGGCGCAGGCCCGCGATTTGCCGGACTTCACCGGATTGGTCAAGCAGGCCGCTCCCGGCGTGGTCAACATCGCCACCACCAGTAGCGTCAGTGCGCCCAATGGGCCCTATGGTCAGCAAGACGTCCCCGAGATATTCCGCCGGTTCTTCGGTGATCAGATGCCGCCGATGCCTGGCGCGCCGCAGGGCGAGGAGGAGCGCAAGTCACTGGGCTCCGGGTTCGTCATCCGCAAGGATGGTTACATCCTGACCAACGCCCATGTGGTCAAGGATGCCGACGAGATCATGGTGCGTCTCAACGATCGGCGGGAGCTGCCGGCCAAGCTGGTGGGCGCCGATGCGCGAACCGACGTCGCCTTGCTCAAGGTCGATGCCGACGATCTTCCCACGCTCAAGATCGGCGACTCCGATGACCTCGAAGCCGGCGAATGGGTCGCCGCCATCGGTTCTCCGTTCGGTTTCGATCATTCGGTAACGGCCGGCATCGTCAGCGCGATCAACCGCACACTGCCGAGCGAGACCTACGTACCCTTCATCCAGACCGATGTGGCGATCAACCCGGGTAACTCCGGTGGCCCCTTGTTCAACCTCGACGGTGAAGTCGTGGGGATCAATTCGCAGATCTACACGCGTAGCGGTGGTTTCATGGGGCTGTCGTTCGCCGTGCCGATCAGCGTTGCCATGAACGTTGCCGATCAGCTGCGCACCGAAGGTCATGTGAGCCGCGGCTGGCTGGGCGTGGTGATTCAGCCGGTATCCAAGGATCTTGCCGAATCGTTCGGGCTCGATGGCACCGAGGGAGCACTGGTTTCCGATGTCAGCGATGACAGCCCGGCACAGAAGGCGGGTCTGAAGGCCGGTGATGTCATTCTGAGCGCCGATGGGGCCGATATCGATGACTCCACGACCCTGCCGCGTCTGATTGGCCAGGTGGCGCCGGGAGACGAGGTCACTCTGCAGGTCATGCGCGACGGTGACCAGCGCAAGATCGACGTGACCGTGGGTGATTGGCCGGAGCAGATGGCGGACGATGGCTCGCCGTCCAGCGGATCTACCAATGACCAGAGCAAGCTGGGAATCGCGATCAGCGATATCAGCGATCAGGAGAAGCAACAGCTGGACATCGACAATGGCGCCCTGGTGCGTCGCGTCGACCCGCGTGGCGCGGCGGCGGCGGCCGGCATTCAGCCTGGTGACGTCATCGTCAGTTTCGATCAGAAAGCGGTCGACAGCGCCGATCAATTGATCGATGCGGTCAAGCAGGCCGACGGCGATCGTGCCATTCCGGTGCGTATCGTCCGGGATGGAACTTCGCTGTTCGTAGCGTTGCGCTTGAAGGCCGGCGACTGAGTCGCGCCGGACGACGACAGGTCCGGGCCAGGCCCGTCACACAGCCTCGCTTTGCGAGGCTGTGTGCGTTCCGGTTGTCGCTGTCTTTGCCACGGCCATGTCGGTACAATGCGCCAAATTCGTAATCAACCGCGCGACTGGAAAACAACGGTATCTCAGTACCGGCGCGGGCGAATCGCTGCGTCGTGCGCTGCTCGGCTGCTGACCGGACCCCGCGTCATGGCCGGCGTTTCCCGCACCGCGTGTCGCGCGTTTCATCCCGCTCGACGAATCAGTTGGTGTTTTCCTGGCTATGGCACATCGTGCGGACCGCGTGCGTACAAATTACCGGTAAGGTTTCAATGGCAGACGCTGCAAGCAACGAGCAACTGAAGTTCATCCGCAACTTCTCGATCATCGCCCATATCGATCACGGCAAGTCCACGCTGGCAGACCGAATCATCCAGTTCTGCGGTGGCCTGACGGATCGTGAACTCAAGGAGCAGGTGCTCGATTCGATGGATCTCGAGCGCGAGCGCGGTATCACCATCAAGGCGCAGTCGGTCACGCTCGACTATCAGGCGCAGGACGGTCATACCTATCAGCTCAATTTCATCGACACGCCGGGGCACGTCGATTTCTCCTACGAGGTGTCGCGCTCGCTCTACGCCTGCGAGGGGGCCTTGCTCGTGGTCGATGCCGCTCAGGGTGTCGAGGCGCAGTCGGTTGCCAACTGCTACACCGCCATCGAGCAGGATCTGGAAGTGCTTCCGGTCCTCAACAAGATGGATCTGCCGCAGGCGGATCCGGAGAAGGTGGCGCACGAGATCGAGGAGATCATCGGTCTCGATGCCCATGACGCGGTACGGGTGTCGGCCAAGAGCGGTCTCAACATCGATCTCCTGCTGGAGCGTCTGGTACGCGATATTCCGCCGCCCAAAGGCGATCGCGAGGGCAATCTTCAGGCCCTGATCATCGATTCGTGGTTCGATAACTATCAAGGCGTCGTGTCGCTGGTGCGGCTGTTCGACGGCACCTTGAAGAAGGGCGACAAGATCCAGATGAAGTCGACCGGTCGCGACTGGGAAGTGACCGACATCGGCTATTTCACGCCCAAGCAGAACTCCACCGGCATCCTCCGGGCCGGCGAAGTCGGCTTCGTCATCGCCGGCATCAAGGACATCCATGGTGCGCCGGTCGGGGATACCATCACCCATACCAAGACCAAGGACGTACCGCGGCTGCCGGGCTTCCAGAAAGTGAAGCCGCAGGTCTACGCCGGAATGTTCCCGGTCAGCTCCGATGATTACGAAGATTTCCGCGATGCGCTCGAGAAGCTGGCGCTCAACGATGCTTCGCTCGATTACGTGCCGGAAAACTCCGATGCGCTCGGGTTCGGCTTTCGCGTCGGCTTCCTCGGCACGCTGCACATGGAGATCGTCCAGGAGCGCCTGGAGCGCGAATACGATATCGACCTGCTGACCACGGCGCCGACGGTCAACTACGAGCTGCTGATGGACAACGGCGAGTTGCTGACCATCTCCAACCCGTCGAAGCTGCCCGACATGGCCAACGTGGCCGAGATGCGCGAGCCGATCGTGCGGGCCAGCATCCTGGTGCCGCAGGAGTATGTGGGCAACGTCATCTCCGAGTGCGTCAATCGTCGTGGCGTGCAGTTGAACATGCAGGTGCTGGGTAGCCAGATGCAGCTCGTCTACGAGTTGCCGATGGCCGAGGTCGTCATGGACTTCTTCGATCGGCTCAAGTCGATCTCCAAGGGCTATGCCTCCCTCGACTACAGCTTCGAGCGGTTCGAGGCGGCCAAACTGGTTCGCCTGGACATTCTCATCAATGGTGATCGCGTCGATGCACTGGCGTTGATCATTCATCGCGACCACGCCCATTCCCGGGGTCGAATCCTGGTCGACAAGATGAAAGAGCTGATCCCCCGTCAGATGTTCGACGTGGCGGTTCAGGCCGCGATCGGCGGCCATGTCGTGGCCCGTTCGACGGTCAAGGCACTGCGCAAGAACGTGACGGCCAAGTGCTACGGCGGCGACACGACGCGCAAGAAGAAACTGCTGGAGAAGCAGAAAGCCGGCAAGAAACGCATGAAGCAGGTGGGCCGTGTCGAAATCCCCCAGGATGCGTTCCTTGCCGTTCTCAAAGTGAACGAGTAGGAAAACACCTCATGGATTTTTCGTTGTTACTGGTGCTGGCTGTCGCCATCACGGGGCTCGTCTGGTTGCTCGACAGCCTGTTCTGGCGACGCTCGCGTCACCAGCGCCAGCAGGCCGCCGCAGAGACACAGGGCGGCGAAAAGTCGGTCGACTACAAGGATCCCTGGCCGGTCGACTACGCCCGCTCCTTTTTCCCCGTGTTGCTGGTCGTCCTGGTGCTGCGCAGCTTCGTGATCGAGCCGTTCCAGATCCCTTCGGGCTCGATGCGGCCGACACTCGAGGTCGGCGATTTCATCCTGGTCAACAAGTTCAGCTACGGTCTCCGCCTGCCGGTCGTCAACACCGAAATCTTGGATATCGGTGAGCCGGAGCGCGGCGATGTCATGGTCTTCCGTTTCCCGCAGGATCCGTCGGTCAATTTCATCAAGCGCGTCATTGGCCTGCCGGGGGATCACATTCGCTACGAAAACAAGCAGCTCTACGTCAATGGCAAGCCGGTGCCCAAGTCGATGACCGATCCCGACCCGGCAGAAGCACCGGGCGAAGAACTGTTCGAGGAGCACCTCGGTGACGTCGAGCACAGTATCTTCAACAATCCCCAGAGCCCCGGGCCCCAGATGCGGGAGATCGTCGTTCCCGATCACGAGTATTTCATGATGGGCGACAACCGCGACCACTCCAACGACAGCCGTTACTGGGGTTTCGTCCCGGAAAAGAACATCGTCGGCAAGGCGTTTGCGGTCTGGATGCACTGGGATGGTGGATTGCCTAGCTTCAGCACGGTACGCCAGATAAACTGATTCTTATATAGCTGGTGAATTCAAGCGTGTCGGCCGCCGGCTCTGGCTGCGGAACCATGACGGTCCCGTTCTTTAAGCAGCGGCAAGACACGCAACTCGCAAAGCGGGCGACGGGCTATCCCGCGCCCGCTTTGCTTCAAAGACAACGATTCTTTGTTTCAAAGATAACGACTCAATGGGAATGACGTGAGTGATCCTCTGCAAGGCTTCAGCCGCCGAATTGGCCACGACTTTCGTGATCCGGCGCTGCTGGAACTGGCGCTGACGCACCGCAGCGTCGGCGGCGCCAATAATGAACGGCTCGAGTTTCTGGGCGACTCGATCGTCAATTTCGTGATCGGCGAGGCGCTGTTCAAGCGCTTTCCGGCCGCGCGGGAAGGGCAGTTGTCCCGCCTGCGAGCCGGGCTGGTCAAGGGGCAGACGCTGGCCGTGGTGGCGCGGGAATTCGACCTGGGCGAGTGTCTCAGGCTGGGGTCCGGCGAGATGAAGAGCGGCGGTCATCGGCGCGATTCGATCCTGGCCGATGCGCTGGAAGGGGTGATCGGGGCGATCTATCTCGATGCCGGCATGGACGTGGCGCGCAGTCGCGTACTGGCCTGGTTCGGGACCCGTCTGGAAGCGATCGACCTGCACAATACGCAGAAGGATCCCAAGACGCGCCTGCAGGAGTTTCTGCAGTCACGTCAGCAGGCACTGCCGCGCTATGAAGTGATCTCGGTGGAAGGCGAGGCTCATGCCCAGACCTTCAGCGTCGAGTGTCACGTGGCCATGCTGGGCGAGTCACCGACGCTGGGAGAGGGGACGAGCCGACGTTTTGCCGAACAGCAGGCCGCTGAGCTTGCGTTGTCCAAACTCGAACCATCAAAGGGCAAACGCCAATGACACAGAGCTGTGGTTTCGTCGCTATCGTCGGGCGTCCCAACGTGGGTAAATCGACCCTGATGAACCGCATCCTGGGGCAGAAGATTTCCATCACCTCGCGGCGTCCGCAAACGACACGCCACCAGGTGATGGGCATCAAGACAGTAGATGAAGCGCAATTCATCTACGTCGATACGCCCGGTATCCATCTGCAGACCCGCGATCGCAACAAGGCGATCAATCGCTTCATGAACCAGGCTGCGTCACAGGCGCTCCGCGATGTCGATTGCGTCGTGTTTCTGGTCGATCGCACGCGCTGGACGGAAGAGGATCAGGTCGTTCTCGACAAGCTCACCCACGTCGAGGCGCCGGTGATTCTGGCGGTCAACAAGGTCGACTGGCTCGAGGACAAGACGACGTTGCTGCCGTGGCTGGAGTCACTTTCCGCCAGGCGTGAATTTGCCGCGATCCTGCCGATCTCCGCCAAGCACGGAACCAACGTGCCGGAACTCGAAGGCGAAGTCGGCAAGCGCCTGCCCGAAGGCGTGCACTACTTCCCGGACGATCAGATCACCGACAAGAGCCAGCGCTTCCTGGCTGCCGAGCTGGTCCGCGAAAAGGTCATGCGCCAGTTGGGCGACGAGCTTCCCTACCAGATGACCGTCGAGATCGAGGAGTTTCGCGACGAAGGCAAGGTCATCCATATCAGCGCATTGATGCTGGTCGAGCGCCAGGGCCAGAAGAAGATCCTGATCGGCGACAAGGGAGAGCGGATCAAGAAGATCGGCATCGAGGCGCGCCAGGAGATGGAGCGAGCCTTCGACAGCAAGGTCATGCTCAACCTGTGGGTCAAGGTCAAACGCGGCTGGTCGGACGACGATCGAGCGCTCAAGAGCCTGGGCTACGACCTCGATTGAGCGGCATGCAACCTCAGCCGGCCTATCTGCTGCACAAGCGGGCTTATCGGGAAACCAGCGCGCTGGTCGATGTCATTACGCTGGAACATGGTCACGTGCGGGCGGTGGCACAAGGCGTGCAGCGCGCGGGGAGCAAATCCCGGGCCAAGCTGCAGCCATTCGCGCCCCTGCACCTGACCTGGGTCGGGGATGGCGATCTCAAGCGCCTGCGCATGATGGAAACCACGCAGAGCGCAGTGCTGCTGGCCGGCGAGGGGCTGCTTTGCGGGCTGTATGCCAACGAGCTGCTGACGCGAGCGCTGCCGGTGGGGCTGCCCGCGGCGGACGTGTTCGCCATCTATGCCTGGGCGATCGAGCGGCTGACGCGGCCGGCCGAGCGCGCGACCAGCCTCAGGCGTCTCGAGATCACGCTGCTGGAAACACTGGACGCCGAGCCGGTATTTCTCGACCTCGAGGATCGGCCGCTCGATCCCGCCACGCATTATACCTACCTGCCCGATAATCGCCGATTCATGCCGATCGCGGCCCAGCAGCCCGGCTGGGATGGTCGCAGCCTCAAGCTGCTGGCACGGGGTGACTGGGACGTGCCGGGGCTGGCGGGCTTGAGCAAGGCACTGACCCGTGCCGCCCTGGCGCCGCTGATCGGCAATCAGCCACTGCGTTCCCGGGAGCTGATGCAGCGCCTCAATCAGCGCCGCCGTCAGGGCAGTGATACCTGATACGGCGACGCCGAATTCGCAATCCCGCCGCGACGACGTTTTCACCACGGCTTATTACATCAAGGAGTTCGAGTCCATGATCGCCACTCGTATTCAACTGGGGGTCAATATCGACCATGTCGCGACGCTGCGTCAGGCGCGCGGCACTCGCTATCCCGACCCGGTCCAGGCCGCGCTGCTGGCCGAGGAGGCCGGTGCCGATGGCATTACCCTGCATCTGCGCGAAGATCGGCGCCATATCCAGGAGCGTGACGTCGAGCTGATCGCCGCCGTGCTCAACACGCGCATGAACCTGGAAATGGCGGTCACCGAGGAGATGGTCGCCCTGGCCGAGCGGTTGCAACCCGCCGACGTCTGCCTGGTGCCGGAAAAGCGGGAAGAGTTGACCACTGAAGGCGGGCTTGATGTCGTGGGCGGTCGCGATGCCATCGCCAGCGCCTGTCGTCGGCTCGAGGCGGCAGGGTGTCGGGTTTCGCTATTCATCGATCCCGAGCCGGCACAGATTCAGGCGGCGTTCGAGGTCGGCGCCCCGGTCGTCGAGCTGCACACCGGTGGCTATGCGAAAGCCAGCGGCGAGGCGCAGCGCCTCGAGTACGAACGACTGACCGCGGCGGCGGAATTCGCCGACGAACTGGGCCTGGTGGTGAACGCCGGGCACGGCCTGCACTATCACAACGTCGAGGCGATTGCGGCGATTCCCGGCATCCACGAGCTCAACATTGGCCATGCGATCATTGCGCGAGCGCTGTTCGTCGGGCTCAAGGAGGCCGTGGCGGAAATGAAACGGCTGATGGTGGCCGGCCAGGAGTCGGGGCTCGTCGCCCAGATCGAATCCTTCGACCACGACCACGACCACGCATAAACGGGTCAATGAATGTTCGTGGCTGTCTGGTCGTCGGCCCAGATGACCAGGCGGTCGCAAGCGGTCATCACTTCACGAAATGCTTCGCCACACGCGTCCAGCGGGTGTCGGCGAGCGCGGCTCTCCAATGTCTCGCAAGCCGCGGCCAGCTGGAGCGCGCCACAGTAGCAGCAACCGCCGCCGAGCTGGTGGGCAATTTCGGCAAGCTGCTCGGTATCGCGGTGGTGCCATGCCGCGTTCAGTTCGCGTCGATATCTGGGCAAGTCTGCGATCAGCAATGCCAGCATTTCTTCGGCGAGCACCTCGCGATCGCCATTGATCCGGCGGGCCTGGGCCTTGTCGACGACCGGCAGGTCGCCCGCGTGCAAGGGGGGTGGCGTTCGGGGGACATCTGTATCTGACGCCGAGAGCATCTGTTGCGAGGGCGAGGGCGAGGGCGGGGGCAGGGGCATCGTCAGGTACCGCGCCAGCACGCTTCTCAGCAGACTTTCTTCCAGCGGCTTGATCAGTATCTCGTCGATATCGTCCGTCGATCGGCCTCGTTGGTGCGCGTTCGGTTCGGCGGTCATGGCGATGACGGGCTTGCCCTCCCATTCCCGATTCGATCGTCGTAGACGATGGGTCGCTTCGAAGCCGCTGGCATCGGGCAAATGCAGATCCACCAGTACCAGATCGATGGTGAGTTCCGAGGCAAGGGCAACGGCCTCGGCGGCGTTACGCGCCGCCACGACTTCCGCGCCGATGGCGGTAAGTACCGTATCGAGATAATGCTGCGACACCTCGTCATCATCGATGACCAGCACTCGAGGGCGCGGGGGGAAATCCCGCTGACGATGCTCGGCAAGCATCCTGGCCAGGGCTCGCCCCAGGCTGTATCGGGATATCGGCAGTCGGAGAATGGTGCTTCCTTCCGGCAGGCGCCAGGTTATCGGCCGCGTCGGGGCGAGGTTGGCCATCAGCAGACAAGGGCGACGCATGGCATCGAAGCGCTGTTGCCAGATTCGGTGGGCCTCGGGCTCGAGAGCCTTCTCATCGATGCCGATGATCGATAGCTGACTCGTGTCACCCGTCGCGCTCAAGGAATCCGGTTCGCTCAGTGATTTCGGGCGTGCACGCCAGCGTTTGAGCGCATAGTCGAGCCTATACGCCAGCCGGGCATGGGGTTGCCATATCGCGATCTCCGCGCCTTCCAGATCGAATTCCGCAGGGCGAACATAGGGCTCGCAGGCCTCCAGTCCGATGCTGGCGATGACCGTGTTGCCCTTGCCCGAACGGGCCCCCAGGGCCAGCGACCCGTTCATCTCCGCTGCCAGCCGCTGGCAGATCGCGATACCCATGCCGGTTTTGCCATCGACTGCCTTGGCTCGCCCTCTTTCGAGCGCTCGCTTCAGGCGCTGTCGATGTGATGGATCGCGGCTGCCGCCATCGCTGACACTCAAGCGCAAGCGGACCGCGCTACCTTCACGGCTCTCGAGAACGACGCGAATGACGATATCGCCTTCCTCGCCGTACTTGATGGCATTGTTGATCAGATTGGTCAGCAGTTGGCGGATGCCGATGTCGGCACCGACGAGGCGAGGGGGAACGTCGTCATAGACGGTAGCCAGCAAGGTCATGCGCTTCGCTTGCGCCAACGGTGTCTGCAGACACAGGATTTCCCAGAGCACCTCTGAAATATCGAACACATTATCTGCCCGACCGCGATTGTCTCCCAGCACATGATCGACGGTATCGAGCAGCCCGGTGGAAGCCAGATGAATGTGGCGCAGCCATTCCCGCTGCTGCGCATCGAGAGGACTGTTCTCCAGCAGGCGGCAGAACCCCAGCACCCCGGACAGCGGCGCGCGGAGCTCATGACTCACATAGGCAAGATCGTCGTCCGCGCTCACTGCCGATGCGTGAGCCAGCGATGACGCCGGGAAAAGCGGCGATCTGGTATCGGATGCCGTGCGGCCACGCCTCGTACGACCAAGATGGCGTGATCGCCGCCAGGTCAGCGCCAGCGCGAATAGTGGCACCAGTGCCAGCAGCGACATCCAGGGGCCGAAGAAAGGGCGGTCAGGGACGGCGCTGGCACGCAGAGGATCGAGACTCAGATCCAGCCAGTAGCGGTGCGATGACTGCGGGACAACGAAGGTCTCCAGAGGCTGTATCCAGCGCTGGATCCCTTCGTGATTCCCGGTGTGCAATGCCGAAGGAAGCGCCTCCAATGGCATGGAAGAAGGAATCGCCCCCGTGAAATCCCGAACGTTACCGCTTTCATCCCGCAGGGTGGCGTTGACGATCGCCGGATCGCTGGTCAGGCGGGCCAGCAGCTCATGCACCCGAGCCATGTCCTCGTTCTGCGCGGCCTCGGCCAGCGACGGCGTGAAGACACGATTGATGCTTTGCAGTCGCCGAGACAGCATCTGATCGTTGGCACGGCGCCATTCCCAGGCGTGCCACCCGGCCAAGCCGAGCAACAGCGAAGAAAATAGTAGGAAAAAAATGACCAGCCAGCGTGAAATCATTAAACCCTGCAGCTATTGCGTTTCCATCAAGTTTATCGGCGAAGGCCCGAAAAACCATAGCCCTGCCAGTGATTCGAACCTGCCGTGCCATGAGGCGATGCCATAAAAAGGATCGCCCATCATTGAATCAGGGCGCGAGACCGGCACACGAGTCGTTGCCGTGTCCTGGATGATCGCTGTCATGTCCCCCGCTGGCTTCGATATACTATTACCATTCCATTTACCGTTCTCGGCCGGCCGTTTTCTTCGTCGGTCTGGCCTTGAACCGTACAAGCTCTGGCTCCAGGAACTTTTCTATGGCATTCCCCACGCTTGCGCAGACCGTTGGCAATACACCACTAGTGAGACTCGCCCGCATCAATGCCGGACGCGACAATACGATTCTGGCCAAGCTGGAGGGCAACAATCCGGCAGGATCGGTCAAGGATCGTCCGGCGCTGTCCATGCTTCGCGAAGCGGAAGCCCGAGGCGATATTTCGCCGGGAGATACGTTGATCGAAGCGACATCCGGCAATACCGGCATTGCGCTCGCCATGGCCGCCGCGGTGATGGGATATCGCATGATCCTGATCATGCCGGACAACGCCTCCAGCGAGCGCAAGCAGGCCATGGCGGCCTACGGCGCCAAGCTGATCGGCGTCAGCAAGGAAGCCGGCATGGAAGGGGCGCGGGATCTGGCCGACGAGATGATCGCCCGGGGCGAAGGCAAACCGCTCAACCAGTTTGCCAATCCCGACAATCCGCTGGCCCACTACCGTACTACCGGCCCCGAACTGTGGGAGCAGACCGCAGGGCGCATCACCCATTTCGTCAGCGCCATGGGAACCACCGGCACCATCATGGGGACCTCGCGCTATCTCAAGGAACGCAATCCGTCGATCCAGATCGTCGGCCTGCAGCCGGCAGACGGCGCGAGCATTGCCGGCATCCGGCGCTGGCCCGAGGCGTATCTGCCCGACATCTTCGAACCGCAGCGGGTCGACAGCGTGCTGGACATCGGCCAGCAGGAAGCCGAGGAGCACATGCGCCGCCTGGCACGGGAAGAGGGGATTCTCGCTGGTGTCTCCTCCGGCGGAGCGCTGGCGGGGGCGCTGAGGGTCGCCGAGCAGGTCGACAATGCCGTGATCGTGTTCATCGTCTGCGACCGTGGCGATCGCTATCTCTCCACCGGCCTCTACGCGCCGGACGCCTGATCATGGCGATGCTGGGAAAAAGACGATCGCCGTCCGTGCGGCGTGAACGCCAGCCGTCGCGGCATGCGCCGGCAGCGAAAGCCGACGACGGCTCGCTGACCATCGAGCGACTGGCGCATGACGGGCGCGGCGTGGCGCGAAACGCCGAAGGCAAGACGGTGTTCGTCGATGCCGCGTTGCCGGGAGAGCGGGTCGATATCGCGATTCATCGTCAGCGCAAGCGCTATGACGAGGCTCATGTCCGTGAGCGCTTCAACGCGGCTGAACAGCGTGTGGAACCGCCCTGTGTCTACGCGGCGCGCTGCGGCGGCTGCGATCTTCAGCACTTGAGCGTCGCGGGCCAGCGCGAGCACAAGCGCCAGGCGCTGGTCGATCTGCTCAAGCGCCAAGCCATCGATTCGCCGGAAGCCATCGCGATGCTGGCTGGCAACGATGCCGGTTATCGTCGTCGCGCCAGGCTGGGCGTCAAGTGCGATGCGCAAGGTCAGGTGCATCTCGGGTTCCGCGCGCGAGGCAGCGAGCAACTGGTCGACATCGACAGCTGCCATGTGCTGGCGCCGCCGCTGGCGGCCCTGCTGCCGCGACTGCGCGCCCAGCTTGAGTCTCTCGAGGCGCCGCGTCATGTCGGGCACCTCGAACTGTTGCTGACCGATGCCGACGTGGTCACCGTGGTGGTGCGGCAGTTGCGCGACGTACCCGGAGACGAGCAGCGTTGGCGAGCGTTCGCCGCCCGCGACGGCTTCGCCTGCGCGCTGCGCCGAGGCCGCGAGTCGACCAGCCTGGTCTGGCTTGGCGACCGCCCGGAGCTGGCCACGACGGTCGACGGCGGTGGTTGCCGGCCGGTGTCGCTTTCGCTGGCGCCGGGGGATTTCCTGCAGGTCAACGCCGAGATCAACCAGCGCCTGGTCGACACGCTGCGAGATTGGCTTGCACCTCGTGGCGAGGAACGGCTGCTCGACCTGTTCGCCGGCATCGGCAACTTCTCGCTGGCGCTGGCCGATGACGTTGCCAGCGTCACGGCTGTCGAAGGTAGCAATGAGATGGTCGAACGGCTGCGAGACAATGCCAGCCGCAACGGCCTGAACGTCTCGGCATTGCAGGCCGATCTCAGCGCGCCGGGCGCGACGATCGATGCCCTGATTGCCGAGCACGACACGGTATTGCTGGATCCGCCGCGAGACGGCGCCGATGCCGTTTGCCGACGGCTGGCGAAAAGCGACGTGGCGCGGGTGGCGTATATCTCCTGCGATCCCGCGTCGCTGGCGCGAGACGCGGCGCATCTGCTGGCGGGCGGCTATTCGCTGTCGCGTCTGGCAATGGCCGACATGTTTCCGCATACCGCCCATCTGGAGTCGCTCGCGTTGTTCGAGCGGCCACGGCGGCGGGTTGGCGGTCTCGAAAGTCCGATTTCGGGAGGCAAGCACTAGCATGGTGAAAGTGCGAGAGAGCGAACCGCTGGTCGATGGCAGCGTCGATCTGGATTTGTGGCTGAAACGACTGCAGCAGGATGTCGAGCTGCGAGCGCCCGAGCGTATACGCCAGGCCTGCGACCTGGCTCTCCGGGCCAGCGAGCGGGATGCCCAGGGCGTGTCCGAAGCGCTCTCTGATCAGACGCTGCTCACTGGCCTGGAAATGGCCGACATTCTCAGCCAGCTCAAGCTGGACCAACCCACGCTGGAAGCCGCGATCCTGTATCGCAGTGTCCGCCGCGGCCTGTTGAGTCTCGATAGTGTCTCCAAGCAGATGGGTGGCGAAGTCGCCAAGCTGATCGAAGGTGTGCTCAGCATGGCCGCGATCAGCCAGTTGCAGGCCCCCAAGCACGGTCTGTCGCAGCACAACCAGCAGGACAACTTGCGCAAGATGCTGGTGACCATGGTCGACGACGTCCGCGTGGCGCTGATCAAGATCGCCGAACGCACCTGCATGCTGCGTCAGGTCAAGGATGCATCGCGTGAAAAGCGGCTACGCGTGGCGCGCGAAGTATTCGATATCTATGCGCCGCTGGCCCATCGGCTGGGCATCGGCCAGATCAAGTGGGAACTGGAGGATCTGGCTTTCCGCTACCTGCACGAAACCGAATACAAATCGATCGCCAAGCAGTTGGCGGAGAAACGGCTGGATCGAGACCGTTATATCCAGGAGGTCGTGCATACTCTGGAAACGCTGCTCGAACGTCAGGGAATACTGCGATATCACCTGGACGGTCGCGCCAAGCATATCTATTCGATCTGGCGCAAGATGCAGCGCAAGCGTATCGATTTCTCCCAGGTCTACGACGTACGCGCAGTCCGCATTCTGGTGCCGGAAATCGCTGACTGCTATACCACCCTCGGTATCGTGCATTCGCGCTGGCACCATGTGCCCAACGAGTTCGACGACTATATCGCCAATCCCAAGAAGAACGGCTACCAGTCGCTGCATACCGCGGTCATCGGCCCCGAGAACAAGGTGCTCGAGATCCAGGTGCGTACCTTCGCCATGCACGAGGAGGCGGAGCTCGGCGTCTGCGCGCACTGGCGCTACAAGGGGATGGACACCAACGCCAAGAGCCGGAGCTACGAAGAGAAGATCGCGTGGCTGCGCCAGGTGCTCGAGTGGCAGGAGGAGGTCGGCGACGTCGGCGATTTCCGCGAAGGGCTGGCGAGCGATGTGGCGCCGGACCGGATCTACGTGTTCACTCCGGACGGCCACGTCATCGACATGCCGCAGGTCGCCACGCCGATCGATTTCGCCTACCGCGTCCATACCGAAATCGGCCACCGCTGCCGCGGGGCCAAGGTGGATGGCCGAATCGTCCCGCTGACCTACCTGCTCAAGACCGGCCAGCAGGTCGAGATCCTGACCGCGACCAAGAGTGCGCCGAGCCGCGACTGGATCAACCCCAACCTGGGCTATGTCCGCACCTCGCGCGCGCGCTCCAAGATCCAGGCCTGGTTCAAGCTGCAGGCGCGGGAGCAGAACCTCGACGAGGGCAAGGCGATCTTCGACCGCGAGTTCCGCCGGCTCGATATCGATGGCGTCGATCTCGAACGCCTGGCAGGGGCGGTCAACTACACCTCGGTGGATGACATGTACGCCGCGATCGGCGCCGGCGATCTTCGCATCGGCCAGGTGCTGCATCAGGCACAGCAGTTGTTCGGCGAGAGTGACGACCAGGAGCAGCTCGACCGCCTGCTGACCAAGCCCAGGCGGCACCAGGGCAAGGAGCCCAGCGACGGCATCACCGTACTCGGCGTCGGCAATCTCAAGACGGCCATGGCCAATTGCTGCCACCCGGTGCCGGGGGACCAGATCATCGGCTACATCACCCAGGGTCGCGGTGTCACCGTTCACCGCCAGGACTGCGCCAACGTGCTGCAGCTGCGCAGCGAGGAGCCACGGCGGATCGTCGATGTCGAATGGGGGCAGAAAGTGCGCGCCCAGTATCCGGTGGATATCGAGATCGAGGCGTGGGATCGCTCCGGGCTGCTGCGCGATGTCACCCACGTGCTCTCCAGCGATCGCGTCAACGTGACCTCGGTCAACACGGTGACGGACAAGCTGGACAACATCGCGCGGATGCGGATCACCCTGGAAATCGAAGGGCTGGAGGCACTGGAGCGCATCTTCTCGCGCATCCAGCAGTTGCCCAACGTGATCGACGTCAAACGGCTGCGCCAAGGCCATGCTCAGGGACAGGCATCGCAATGAAGGACGAGGACACGACACTATCGCCCGAGGCTGGCCGCCAGGATTTTCGGCGGCATACGCTCGATGACCTGCTGACCCTGATGGCCGTGTTGAGAGATCCCCGGCACGGCTGCCCGTGGGATATCAAGCAGGAGTGGGACACCATCGTCCCGCATACGCTCGAGGAAGCCTACGAGGTCGCCGACGCCATCGAGCGGCGGGCTTTCGACGAACTCCCCGGCGAGCTGGGCGATCTGCTGTTCCAGGTCGTCTACTACAGCCAGTTCGGCAGTGAAGAAGGGCGCTTCGACTTCGGCGATGTCGTCCATACGCTGACGGCAAAGATGCTGCGCCGCCATCCGCACGTCTTCCCCGACGGCACGCTAAAGTCCCGGCGAGGCGATGACGAGATCGCCGAGAGCCGGGTGAAGGCGCGCTGGGAAGCGCTCAAGGCCGAGGAGCGCGAGGTTCGCCATACTTCGAATCGAGGCAGAGCCTCGGCGCTGGACGACGTTCCGACCGCCTTGCCGGCTCTGAGCCGTGCCGCCAAGCTGAGCAAGCGTGCGGCCGGCCAGGGCTTCGACTGGCCGGATGAGCGTGGCGTCATCGACAAGATCCGCGAGGAACTCTCCGAGGTCGAAGCGGCGCTGGCCGAAGGCGATCGGGCCCACGCCCAGGAAGAGGTCGGCGACCTGCTGTTCGCCGTGGTCAACCTGGCGCGCCGTCTAGGGTGTGACCCGGAGCAGCAGCTGCGCCGCACCAACGCCAAGTTCGAGCGCCGCTTTCGTCATGTCGAACGGGCGCTGGCGGCAGATGGCTTGTTCATCGAGCATGCCTCGCTGGAAGAGATGGAGCGCCATTGGCAGGCGGCGAAGCAGGACGAAAACGCCTGAATCCTTCGTTGAGGTCGTAAATTTACGACTAATGTCGTTTTTCCTGCCGGTCGACTCCGTCCCGCAGATCGTTATGCTGAACCCTAAAGGGCTTTTGACGATATCGGTCTGTCCGGGCAGGGTCGCCACGCGGTGTCCCTGCGCCACCATCTTGGGAGGGATGCCATGAACTCGGAAACGGAAACGTCGCTGCATGAGTCGTTGCGGGACAATGTCAGGCTGCTGGGCGATAGTCTCGGCCGCACTATTGCCAAGGATCTCGGCAGCGAGTTCGTGGACCGCATCGAACGTATCCGCGCCCTGGCCAAGAAAGGGCGGCAGAGCGCGGAGGAGGCGGACCGCCGCGAGCTGATCGACTACCTTCGCGCGCTCCCCGAGCAGGAACTGCTGCCGGTCACCCGCGCGTTCAACCAGTTTCTCAACTTCTCCAATATCGCCGAACAGCACTATCGGGCGCGCTTTCGGCGGGTCGAGGACTACAAGCCCGGCACCCAGCCCGATCTCGGCGAGCTGCTCCATCGGGCGGCGTCGTCGGGGCATTCCCCGCGCCAGCTGGTCGATGCCATCGCCGACATGCGAATCGACCTGGTATTGACGGCGCACCCCACCGAAGTCATTCGCCGCACCCTGATCCAGAAATACGACGCCATCGATCACTGCCTGCAGATCATCGAGACCAGCGCCGACCATCCGGAAGTGCTGCAGCGCGCGCACGGCCGCCTGGAAGAACTGATCGCCCAGTCCTGGCACACCGACGAGATCCGGCATGAACGTCCCACGCCCGTCGACGAGGCGAAATGGGGATTTGCAGTGATCGAGAATTCGCTGTGGGAAGCGGTGCCGACGTTCCACCGCGACCTGGACACGTTGCTGATGGAGACCGCCGGCGAGCGCCTGCCGCTGGAAGCTTCGCCTATCCGCTTCGCCTCGTGGATGGGCGGCGACCGGGACGGCAATCCCAACGTCACGGCCAGCGTGACCGAAGAAGTCCTGCTGCTGGGCCGCTGGATGGCGGCCGATCTCTACCTGCGCGATCTCGAACAGCTCAAGGCCGAGCTGTCGATGTGGAAGGCCAGCGATGCGCTGCGGGCCGAGATCGGGGACGGTTCCGAGCGCGATTCTCGACAAGCAGCAGAACCTTATCGCGCCCTGCTCAAGCGGCTATCGACCCGGCTGGAGGCGACCCGGGCCTGGTCACGCGCACGACTCGACGGTGAAGTGCCCGGCGACGCGCCGACCATCGAAACGCGCGAACAGCTCTTCGCGCCGTTGCTGACCTGCTACCGCTCGATGTGCGACGTGGGGCTGGAAACCATCGCCAACGGCGTGCTGCTCGACACACTGCGACGGGTGGCGGTCTTCGGCGTCAACCTGGCCAAGCTCGACGTACGCCAGGATGGCGCCCGCCACGCTCAGGTGTTCGAGGAGCTGACCCAATACCTCGGCATCGGCCATTATCAGGACTGGGACGAACCGGCGCGGCAGGCGTTTCTGCTCGAGGAACTGGCCTCGCCGCGACCGCTGATTCCCTCGCGCTGGGCGTGCTCGGCCGAGACGCGGGAAGTGCTCGATACCTTCGGTGTCATCGGCCGCGAGCATCGTCAGGCGCTGGGCACCTACGTCATTTCCATGGCGCAGCAACCTTCCGACGTGCTGGCGGTGGCGCTGCTGATGAAGGAAGCCGGCAACGGCGTGCGTCTGCCCATCGCGCCGCTGTTCGAGACGCTGGACGATCTGGATCGAGCCGGCGACGTGATCGAACGCCTGCTGGCGCTACCGGGCTATCGCGAGGTCGCCGGCGATCACCAGGAAGTGATGATCGGCTACTCGGATTCGGCCAAGGATGCCGGCCAGCTGGCCGCTGCCTGGGCCCAGTATCGGGCCCAGGAGCGGCTGGTCGAGGTGTGTCGTGAAGGCGACGTGTCGTTGACCCTCTTCCACGGCCGTGGCGGCACCGTCGGTCGTGGCGGCGGTCCGGCCCATGCCGCGATCCTGTCGCAGCCGCCCGGCTCGGTGAACGGCAGCCTGCGGGTGACCGAGCAGGGCGAGATGATCCGCTTCAAGTTCGGCCAGCCCGATATCGCCCTGCGCTCGATGGAAATCTACGTTTGCGCGGTGCTGGAAGCGACGTTGCTGCCGCCGCCCGCGCCGCAGCCGGTCTGGCGCGAGGAGATGGACCGCCTGGCCGGTATCGCCCACCGCGCCTACGTTGGCGTCGTGCGCGAGGATCCTGAATTCGTGCCTTATTTCCGGGCGGTAACGCCGGAAGGCGCGCTGGGCCGGCTGCCGCTGGGTTCGCGTCCCGCCAAGCGGCGTCAGGAGGGCGGTATCGAAACGCTGCGTGCCATTCCCTGGATCTTCGCCTGGACGCAGACCCGCCTGATGTTGCCGGCCTGGCTGGGGAGCGGCGAAGCATTCTCGCAGCGGCTGGAAGAAGATGGCGGGCTCGACAGGCTGCGCGAGATGCGCGAGCAGTGGCCATTCTTCGGCACTTACCTGGACATGCTCGAGATGCTGCTGGCCAAGTCGGATCCGCTCATCGCCGCCTACTACGAAAACCGCCTGGTCGACGATCCCGCCCTGACGCGCCTGGGCGAGTCGCTGCGTCAGCGCCTGGTGGATCTGGAGGCCGTGCTGCTGCGAATACTCGATCAGCGCCAGTTGCTCGAGAATACGCCGCTGATTCGTCAGGCCATCGAGGTGCGCAACCCCTACATCGACCCGTTGCATGGCCTTCAGGCCGAACTGCTGCAACGCAACCGCGATGCGGACGGCGACATTACCCCGGAGCTCACGCGGGCGCTGATGGTCACGATGGCGGGCATCGCCGCTGGCCTTCGTAATACCGGCTAGCCACCGAGCTTTGCCAATCCTGCTATAGGGAATCCTGCTATAAGGATAGTGACTGCGAGACGCGATCGAGGGCGTACCGACGGCTGGTCGGTCCGTCCTCCGTCATCCGGGCGCGGTCACCGTCGGTTCGGTCACGGGGAGTGCGGCATGGAGTTCAAGGATTACTATGCGGTGCTGGGGGTCGAGCGGGATGCCACCCAGGATGAGATCAAGCGGGCCTATCGCAAGCTGGCGCGAAAGTATCATCCGGACGTCAGCAAGGAAGCCGACGCCGATGCCCGCTTCAAGGAGCTGGGCGAGGCGTACGAGGTGCTGAAGGATCCGGAAAAGCGTCTCGCCTATGATCAGGTGGGTCGAGGCCAGCGGGCCGGGCAGGATTTCCGGCCGCCGCCAGACTGGGATACCGGATTCGAGTTCAGAGGCGGTGGCTACACGCAGGAAGGCTATGCTCGGGAAGACAGTGCGGCTTTCAGCGATTTCTTCGAGTCCCTGTTCGGCCAGCGCCGGGGTTATGGCTCGACGGGCTTTGGTTCGACGGGTTTTGATTCGACGGGCTTCGGTTCGGACGGCTTCGCGCATGGCGAGTCCGACGGTGCCCGGTATCGTACCCGCGGCGCGAATGTGCGCGGCGAGGATCATCACGCCAAGGTCTCGATTGCACTCGAGGATGCCTATCGCGGTGCGACGCGGACGCTGACGCTCCAGAGCGGCGAAATCGACGAGCAGGGCAGGCTGCGGTCCCGTCATCGCACCTTGAAAGTGCGTATTCCCAAGGGTGTGAAGCAGGGCCAGCGGATCCGATTGAGCGGGCAGGGCGAGCCGGGCCTTGGAGGCGGGCCGGCCGGCGATCTCTACCTGGAGATCGAATTCGAGCCGCATCGGCGCTATCAGGTGGAAGGGCGCGACGTCACGGTGAAGCTCCCCGTTGCGCCCTGGGAGGCGGCATTGGGCGCCACGGTTACGGTCCCGATGCCCGAAGGCTCCGTGGAGATGAAGATTCCACCGGACTCCCAGAGCGGGCGGCGCCTGCGACTCAAGGGTCGCGGTATACCCGGTCAGCCGCCGGGGGATTGCTACGTGACCCTGGAGGTCGTCCTGCCTTCGGCGAAGCGTGACGACGTCAAGGCAGCCTATCGCCAGCTGGCGGCGGTGGCAGGTTTCAACCCCAGAGCGGACGCGGAGAACGGATCATGACCATCCACGACCTCACTGAAATGCCGGTCGACAATCTCGACGAAACCCCCGTTCTGACGCTGGGCGAATTATGCCGAGCCTGCACGGTCCACGCGGAGTGGGTCATCGAGCTGGTCGACGAAGGCATCATCGAGCCCAGCGGGCGTCGGCGCGAGCAGTGGCGTTTCTATGGCGCTAGCCTGCACCGCGTGAAGGTCGTAAAGCGACTGCAACGGGATCTCGGTGTCAATCTGGCCGGGGCGGCGCTGGCGCTCGAACTGATGGATGAGGTGGCAAGATTGCGTCAGAAAGTCGGTGAAAACTAGGGGCGGTTTTTCGATATCGTTGCCGCGTCATGAAACGGCTTTGCAGCTGAATAGCCTGAATATCGGCCGGGAGAGTCGCCAAATAGCTCCCGGTCATGGGCTATGTTGGTAAGTTTACGACTATAGTCTTGTCGCAGAAAAACCACTCTCGTCATCAAAATGAGCATGCTACGCTTGTTTTGACTTCCCGCTTTTCTGCGATTCCCCCATGCCAATCACGATAATGGAAACGCGGGCGCTATCGATCGATATCGACCCGCTGATTCTCGATGCCGCCCGTAGCTTAATCGATTCATCAAAGCGTCGAATCCTCGGCCTGGTCGGCGCCCCGGGTTCCGGCAAGAGCACGCTGTCGGAGGCACTGCTCGCTGCGCTGGGGGATCAGGCGCAAGTCGTGCCGATGGATGGCTTCCATCTTTCCAATCGCCAACTGGACGCATTGGGGCGTGCCCAGAGGAAGGGTGCGCCGGACACCTTCGATGCGTTCGGCTACCGCGATCTGCTGCATCGTCTTCGCGCTAGCTATCGCAATCGCGAAACCGTGTATGCCCCCGGCTTCTATCGGGAAATCGAGGAACCCATCGCCGCCAGTATCGCGGTCACGCCGGGATCGCCTCTGATCATTACCGAAGGCAACTATCTGCTGCTCGAGGAGGAACCCTGGCCTCGAGTGCGTGCCATGCTGGACGAAGTTTGGTTTCTCGACGTCGATCGGGAGCTGCGGGAAGAGCGCCTGGTGGCTCGGCATATGCAGTTCGGCCGTACCGAACGGCAGGCACGGGAGTGGGTGCGAACGACCGATGCCCTCAACGCCGAACGCATCGAGGCCATGGCTGCCAGCGCGGATCGCCAGTTGTGGTGGAACGGTTCCAGCATACGGTTCAAATCGGTGTGATCGCCCGCCGGGCGAAGCCAACGCGTCATCCGGCTTGCTCGGTGTTTATGGAAAAACATAAGGAAAGAGGCAAGGAGAGACATGAACGCAAATGCTTCCACCAGTCGCGGCCCGCAGCGCAAGGGGCTGGTCGTCATGGTATCTGTCGTGGCCGCGCTGGGCGGCCTGCTGTTCGGTTACGATACCGGCATCATCGGTGTGGCTCTGCTGGGACTGTCGAAGCAGTTTGCACTCGACGATACCCTCAAGCAGCTCGTCACCGGCGCTATCATCCTGGGCGCCATCTTCGGCTGCGTGGGTACCGGGCGGCTGTCCGATCGTCTCGGCCGCCGCTGGACGATCGTGCTGGTCGGCGCGGTGTTCATCCTCGGCTCGATCCTGTCGGCGGCCTCGACCAGCGTCGGCATGCTGATCGCGGCGCGATTCATTCTCGGGCTCTCCGCCGGTAGCGCCACGCAGATCATTCCGGTCTACATCGCCGAAGTCACGCCGCCGGAGCACCGCGGGAAGCTGGTGGTGATGTTCCAGTTCATGGTGGTATTCGGCATTCTCGTCGCCTATCTCGTGGGCTATGGCCTGGGCGAGCAGTGGCGCTGGATGTTCGGTCTCGGCATCATCCCGGCGGTGATTCTGATGCTGGGCATGCTGGTTCTGCCGGAGAGTCCGCGCTGGCTGGTAGGCAAGGGGCGTGAACCGGAAGCGCTGGCCATTCTCGAACGCGTGCGCGCCAGTCGGGAAGGGGCTCAATCCGAAATGGACGAGATCAAGGAGGTCTCGGCGCGCCCCGAAGGTTCCTGGCGCGATCTGTTCCAGCCCTGGATCCGCCCCGCGCTGGTGGCCGGCGTGGGGATCGCCATGTTTTCGCAGATCACCGGCAACAACGCGCTGATCTACTACGCGCCGACCATCCTGAGCCAGGCCGGCTTCGGTGACAGTGCCTCGGTGCTGGCGGCCATCGGTGGCGCGGTGCTGATCAATCTGGCGACGATCCTGGGCATCTTTCTGGTTGACCGCATTGGCCGCAAGCGGTTCCTGCTGTGGATGGTGCCGGGTTCGGCGGTGGCGCTGTTCCTTATGGGACTACTGTTTATCGGTGGCGCACCCGAGGACGCTTTCAGTCAGTATGCGCTGGTGGCGTGCCTGGCGATCTACATGGCGCTCAACTGCAGTTTCGGTGTCTGCCTGTGGCTGATCAACGCGGAGGTCTATCCGCTGTTCGTGCGGGGAAAAGGCGCCAGCATGGGCGCGCTGAGCCACTGGGTATTCAACTTGCTGGTCACGTTGACCACGCTGTCGCTGATCAGCGCGCTGGGCACTTCCGGCACGTTCTGGCTCTATGCCGTGATCACTGCGATCGCCCTGGTTTTCATCATCCGCTACGTACCCGAGACGATGGGGCGCTCGCTCGAAGAGATCGAGAGCGATCTCAAGAAGGGCATCTTTTTCCCGGCGGACAGGGCCAAGGTCGATTCAAATGAGACTTCTGGAGCGGCCAGCGCTGCAGAATGATCGCCTGACGCGCTCAACGATGAACGATACGGCCGGTCATATTGACCGGCCGTATTCGTTTCCCGCCATCGGTTCGACGCTAGCGCGGCGTCGTTCGATAGAGCGCATCGATCGTGGCGACTTCGAGTCCATGGCGGCGCCCCGCCTCGATCAGCGGCCCCAGGATCGCATCACGCTCCGTGGGGCGTCCGGCGAGCACGTCCTGCAGCATCGAAGACCGATTGGCGGCAGTGGCTTCGATCACGGCGTCGATGAGCGCCTGCCAGCCCGCGTCGGGTGGTAAGACGCCTTCGGCCTGCATGATTTGGGCGATCTCCGCTACCAGCGCGACGATTCGAGGCCGGAATCGGGGCGCTGCCAGTTCGCCGTTGCGAACACGATGACTGGCGGTCAGCGGATTGATCACGGCGTTGATCGCGAGCTTCTGCCAGAGTCGCTGGCGGATATCGCGGCATGGCGCGGCCGTGATGCCGGCTCGGGTCAGGCGCTCGGCAACGCTGGCCGCCAGGGCGCGGTGGCGGGCGGCGAGATCGCCGATCCAGGTCTGCCCGGTAGCGGCATGAACCACATCGGGTAGAAGGCTATCCGGGTCGGGTCCGGGACGATAGGCGGCTTCGGTGGTCGAGGCGCAGAGTACCGGTCCGGCCCAGCGTTCGGTGATGTCCGGCTGACTGCGAAAGCCGTTCTGCAACAGCAGCAGTGGCGTGGCCGGCGCGAGACGGGGCGCCAGCGCGTCCAGGGCCGCCTGTGCGTCGTGCGATTTAGTCGCCAGTATCGCCAGCGCGGGCGCTTCGTTGCCGGCGGGCCGATCCGCCCAATCATTCAACTGCCCGCGTGGCAACGCTATCTGCCGATCCCGGCCTTCCAGCGTGCGCAGCCGGATGGCCGGCGGAGCCGGGCGTCTACCGAGCAGGATCACGGGATGCGTCGGCGCGAGGGCGGCGGCAAACAGCTGGCCGAGCGCGCCGGCGCCGACGATCAGCCACGGGTCGCCGTCGGCTAACGTCGCGGGTCGGGCGTGTTCGGGTCGAGTCGTCATGAGCCGGGCTTCCTGGCACGGCGGGCGCGTGCCGGTTTGGCGGTGGTTTTCGACTGTTCGCTTTTCGATGACACTGCCTTCGATCGAGTTCCCGTCGATCGTCGCCGCGAGCGGCCGGCGCTGGTCTTGCGTCCGCCGCGCTTTGCTGCCGGGGCTTCCGGCGCGCTGCCCTGCGCCGCGAGCTTGAGCGCCTGATTGAGCCGGCTGGCGTCTGCCTGGCCCAACAGCGCGCGCAGGTCGCTGACCAGCGCTTCCAGAAAAGGCGTCGGCGCGTCCTGATTGTCGGCAATCGCCGAAAGCCGCTGCTCCCACAGCGCGGTACGTTCCGGCCGGGTCGCCGCAGGCGGGAGCGAGTCGATCAGGGCATGGCCGGTGCGCGTGGCCTTGATGGCTTTTCTGTCGCGAACCAGATAGCCCCGCGTGAGCAGCGTCTCGATGATGCCGGCCCGGGTCGCTTCGGTGCCGAGACCGTCGGACTCGCGCAGCGTACGCTTGACCGCGGGGTCCTCGACGTAGCGGGCGATGTTCATCATCGCCTTGATCAGGCTGGCGTCGGTGAACGGCTCCGGTGGCCGGGTTTCGCGATCCTCGCTGCTCGCATCGGTCGCCGTGGCCGGCTCGCCACGCGTCAGCGGAGGCAGCGCGGGAACGTCGTCGCGAGTGGTGAACAGCGGCTTCCAGCCCGGTTCGAGGATCTCCCGCCCCTGGGCCTTGAAGCGCTCGTCGAGGAGCTCGAAGATCGCCTGGGTCTCGTAGGTCTCGAGCGCCGGATAGAACTGGGCGAGGACGTTGCGCGCGATCAACCGGAACAGGTTGGCCTCGTCGCGGTTCAGCCTGTCCATGTCCGCCGGCCGGCCCGTTGGCGCCAGCGCGTGGTGAGCGCCAACCCTGGCGTCGTCCCAGGCCTTGGAGCGCAGGCCGAAATCTGCCTGCTCGACCCATCCCTGCAGTTGGTCGTCTAGCTGACAGGCGCTGGTCAGGGTCTTGGCCGCTTCCCGATGGTGCGCGGCGGGCAGGTAGCGGCAGTCCGAGCGGGGATAGGTGATCAGCTGGTGGCGCTCGTAGAGCGACTGGCAGACATCGAGCACTCGCTGCGCGGAAAGGCCGTGGCGTCGTGCAGCATCGACCTGCAGCGCGGACAGCGAGTAGGGCAGTGGCGCGGCCTGGCGCTTGCGCTTCTGGTCGAGTTCGGCGAGATGGCCGCGGGCGCCGACAAGCCGTTGCGCTAGCGCCTCGGCCGGACGCGGATCGAGCAGGCGGCCCTGCTCATCAAAACACGAGCCGTCCAGCGGACGGTGTTCGCCGGGCTGCCACCAGGCCCGCAACGAGCCGCTGGCGACCTGAAGGTCGACCCACAGAACGTAGAAGGGCTTGGGCTCGAACGCGGCGATATCGCGATCGCGCCGGACCACCAGCCCCAGCACCGGCGTCTGCACGCGACCCACCGACAGCAGCCCGTCGAAGCCGGCCTGACGACCGATCAAGGTCCAGGCGCGCGTCAGGTTGATGCCATACAGCCAGTCAGCGCGGGAACGGGCCTCGGCGGCAGCATGGAGCGGCTGGTAGCGGCGGTTGTCCTCGAGGCTGGCGAGCGCCTTGACTACGGCGGGCCGATTGAGATCCTGAACCAGCAGCCGCTGGGTCTGCCGGCGCCAGCCCAGATGATCCAGCACTTCCTGCACCAGCAACTGGCCCTCGCGATCCGGGTCGCCGGCGTGCACGACGCTGTCGGCGCTCTTGATCAGCTTGCGCAGCACGGCCAGCTGCGATCTTGCCTGGCTTCTCGGAACCAGTTGCCAGCGCTGGGGAATGATCGGCAGGTCATCGAGCCTCCACTGCTTGTATCTCGGGTCGTAGCGCTCGGGCGGCGCCTGTTCCAGCAGATGGCCGAGACACCAGCTCACGACGGTATCGCCGGCCTCGAGATAGCCATCGCGGCGCGTCGCCTTGACCGGCAGGGCATCGGCGATGGCGCGGGCGAGACTCGGCTTTTCGGCGACGATCAAACGCATGGCGCGGGCTCCGGCAGGTGGCGGTGGTCGATCCGTTCGGCAGTCATTTTTCGAGATGGCGACGAGCGCGAACCAGTGCCCGATACCACTGGCGATGCGGCGTACCCACGGCGGGCGGCGCCATGCTGAGGTAACTGACGTTGGGGGTTTCGCCACGGTCGAGGTTGACGTTGGTCAGCATCTGCAGCGTGGCTTCCCGCGCGCCGTACTGACGCTGCAAAAACGCCATCGCTTCCGGTTCCAGCGCGACGCGGTAGTGCTTGACCAGGGCCAGGGCCAGCGACTCCGCCGTGCGCGACAGGTCGGTCTCGATCTCGCGGACCATGGCGGATCCCATCGCGGCTTTCGCCGCGATCGACAGGTTGGGCTCGAGCTGGCCGAAATCCGCGGCGTTGGTGCTGTTGATGGCGCGCTGGACGGCCGGGCGCGACAGATGCACGTGGGGCTCCAGCGCCAGGAATATCTCTACCGCGACGCGCTTGGCACTTTCGACCCCCACGCTGAGCTGGGTGTCCCGCTCGGCCTGGCGCAGCCGCTCGCGCAGCGTACCGATATTGGCTTTCTCGAGATGGCGGCCGAGATGCTTGCACACCACTGCCTTGGCCTCGTCGTTGAGGGCGATCTTGCTCTCGCGAATGCGCAGGCCGCGCCGTCCCGGCCCCAGGCGCAGGCGGGTGGTGTCGTCCGAGAGATCGGCGCTCACCGCCTCCCAGCGCTGGGCCATGCGCAGGCGATGGGCGTGGCTGCGCCCGACTTCGTTGTAGGCGCTGGAGACGCTCTTGTAGAGCTTGATCGCGTTGGTCAGCACCTCTGCCTGGTGGCGCAGGGTCTGGCGATCGTCGCTGCGCCCGGTGTGGATGGCATGGGCCAACGTCTGGATCTGCTCGCTCAATTCGTCGATGGCCGCGACGCTGTGGGCCAGCAGGGCATCGGCGCGCTGGCCGGAGACGTTCTCGGCAAGCGGGGTCACCGAATGCTCGATCAGATAGGTGTTCAGCGCCTTGAGGCGGGATAGCCCGGTCGCCTGGGCGATGCGGTGACGAGCACGGGCTTCCTCGAGGCTGTCGAACGCCCGCGCCAGCTTCCAGCGTCCGCGATATTCGAACGACAGCACCGGAATCTCCCGGCCGCTGATCAGCTCGAACGCCAGGATCACCATCTCCTCGACGTCCTGCAGCGTCATCAGCAGGTCGTTGTCGTGCTCGATGGCGGCCATGACACGTTCGATGAAGTGCTCGTCCCGCGGCACGCCGTAGCGTGGGTCCGGGGCGTGCCCCTCGAAGCGCTCGCGCAGCAGGGTGATCGCCACCGGCGCGAGTTCGTACAGTTCGGTGAGGCGGGGTTCGATGTCGTCGCGGTAGATCTCGACCAGATCGCTGACGCGCGCGTGCAGGCCCACCCGGCGGTAGACATCGATCTGGCCAATCACGCGAGCGCTCTCGTGATCGTCCAGCAACTCGAGCGCCGCCAGTTCGACACCTTCCGGCGACAGATCCTGCTTGCGCAACAGCATGGCGGCCGCTTCACGGCGCCGGGCATCGCCCTCGAGGCTTTCGACGATGAGATTGCGCGTCGCCAGCAGCAGCTCCGGCAGCGTCTTGATGACGCGCTCGATGCGACTCGAGGTTCGTTCCAGCCGTCTCCCGCCCGTCAGGTGATGCAGAAGATTGGCGATGATCCCCGCCGCGCCGGTGATGACCGTGAACGAAATGAAGAAGATGTAGTTCTCGAGCGTCGGCGCCTTGCCGTATCCCAGCAGGTAACCGCCCCAGGCGCCCAGCAGGGTGACCGGCCCGGCGGTCCACAGGATCTGCAGCAGGCTGACGGTCCAGGGGACTTTCTCGACCGCCGCGGTGATGCGCCGAATCTCGTCACGGCCTTCCCGTTCCAGCCTTACCTGTGGTGCATCGCTGGCGGCCGACTGCGAAGGGCGACGAAACGGAATCGGCAAGAGCACGGGCGCTCCTCTCTGGTGACGACGATGGATGGGTACGGTGGTCGGCTCGTCACGGCGACCGGCTGACAGCGACGACCGGGTTGGCACCGGCAACCGGGCTGACGGCGACGATGGCCCTGCCGACCCCGACAGGGCAAGCGGCGGCTAAATTATCACCCCATGCCGGCACTCGCCAGCGCTGTTGCCCGGCATGCTAGGATGGAGCGAGCAAATGGAGGAATGCCATGCTGACAGCTTGGGTCGAACAGCTGCTGGGTTTTGCCAGCGGCGCCCTCGAGACGATTCGCGCCAATGAATATTACCCGACGATGATGGCATGGGCCCGAGCCGAGGGGGTCGAGCATTGCGGCGGCAGTCTCGACCTGGCTCAGGCGCTCGCTCCGCTCATCTGGAACCAGACTCCGCTGGTTCGGCGCGACTTCGATACCGAGCCGTTGGCGGAGCCGCAGCGGGACGAACCCTGCTGGTGCGATTCGGGACGGCTCTATCGCGACTGCTGTGCGCGGGTCGAGATGCCCAGCGTCATTCCCGGACACCTGATGTGGATGCTGTCGCTGCGCGAATGGCGTGGCGAGACGCTGAAGACCGCGCTGGACAGCCGCAAGGCGCCACCGCAGGCGCTGCTGGAAGCCGGCATCGTCTCGGCGGAGAGCGGCAACAACGGCCGCGCCCAGCAGATTCTGGAGTCGCTGTTTGCCGGCGATCGCGACTGGGCGGCGCTGGAAGAGCAGATCGAGCCGGCCTTCGAAATCCTGGTCGATCTCTATCAGGAGCGCGGTTTTCATCGCAAGCGGGCGGCATTGGTCGAGAGAGTGATGGCCGAGGGGCCGGGGTTCCTGCGGGGTGCCGCCCTCGAGCGGTTGTGCCTGATGCATCTGGACAGCGGCGATCTGGCCAGCGCGCGGGACGCCTTCCAGAGCGCCCAGCGAACCCTGCCGGATTCGCCGTCGCTGGCGTATATCGAGGCGATGGTGCTGCTCCACGAGGGCAATGTCGGCAAGGCGCGTCAGCGTGCGGCCTTCTGGTGGCGACGGCTATCGCGCCAGCATCATCTGGACCCGGATCAGCTCGAATTCATCGCCGAGCTGGCCGACGACCCTCAGGCGGCGCTGGCGGAGCAGGTCATCCACTCGGAGGAGGCGTTGGCCGGCCCGTTGACGGCGCTGCAGGCGCTGCTGCATACCCAGCAGCGTCCGCCCCGTCTCGAACTGGCCCACTCCGAGGAAGGCGCGCTGCTGTATGAACCCAGCTCTCGCGAGGCATCGCTCTATAGTGGCTGGGCCGATGCCTGCGAGGTCGAGATCGACGAAGATGCCGCGCTCGGGTTTCTGGGCGACCCGTGGGTAACGGCGCCGCAGTGGCTGCAGGCACTGTGCGCCAACCCGGAATGGCTGGACGCGCCGCGCGTGATGCAGGCGCTGACCCTGGCGCTGGCGAGTCGCTTCGGCAGCCTGCCCTGGATGGTCGATACCTTCTTCACGCCGCTGGCGGAGCGCTACGGCTTCTGGCTCAACCAGCTCGAGGACGCCGGTGGCAGCTTTTCCTGGCACGATGCAGACAACGCGACGCTGCTGCGAACCGGCCTGGCGCTGGTCATCGGCATGGAGCGTGGCGCGGGGCAGGAGGCGCGGAAGCTGGCGCAGCGGCTGCTGGCGCTGGACGAGGAGGACAGCCTGGGCCTGCGCGAGCTGGTGATCGACCAGTTGCTGCGTGAGGGCAACGACGAACAGGCGCTGGCGGTCAGCGAACAGGGGCCGGAAGGAACCGAGATGCTGGGCGTGCAGATGGGCCGGGTACTGGCGCTCTATCGCCTGTCGCGTCGGGAGGACGCGCTCGCCGTGCTGCGGGAGGTCTATTCGGCCAACCCCTACATATTGCCGATTCTCTGTGAAGACCGCCCGCGGCCGGCACGACTCGGCGACGACATGCCGGAGCCGGGCACGCGCGCGGAGGCGTGGCAGTATCGTCAGCTGATGCGCGACCAGTGGCTCGCTTCGGAGGGCGCCCTGGACTGGCTCGCCCGGCAGCGTCGGGCGCTCTCCTGAGGTTCGCTGGCAACGGCCTCTTCATTTCTCATTCCTGTCCGTACCCGTCAGCGCGTGCTGGCGGGCTCGCCGTCTTCCCGTCCGCTTTCCTGTCCGTTGCCCCGTGCTTGGGTTTTCGAGGCCGCCCCCGCCTCATCGGCCGCTTCGTCGCCTTCACTATTGGTATCGAGCGTCGGCAGCCGGCGGCTCAGCCACCAGGCCAGCGCCACGGCCGGCAGACCGAGCAGACAGACGATCCCGAAGAAGCTGGCATAGCCGACATCGGCCACGACTACGCCGGAGAAGCCGCCGATGAACTTGCCGGGCAGCGTCATCAGCGAGGAAAACAGTGCGTACTGGGTGGCGGTATAGGTGCGGGAGGTCAGGCTCGACAGGAAAGCGATGAACACCGTGCTGGCGAGGCCATTGGCCAGGTTGTCGCCGGTGATGGCCACGATCAGCAGCGGCAGGCTGTCGCCGCCGGTGGCGAGCAGCACGAACAGCAGGTTGGTCAGTGCCACGGCCAGCGCGCCGACGATCAGCATCCGGCCCAGACCATAACGGACCACCAGCAGCCCGCCAAGAACGCCGCCGCCGATGGTCATCAGCACGCCGAAGACCTTGGTGACGCTGGCGATGTCGCTCTTGGTGAAGCCCAGACTCAGGTAGAGCGGATTGGCCATCGCCGCCATCGAGATGTCGCTGATGCGGTAGATGCCGATGAAGACCAGCAGCCACAGCGCCAGGCGGCCATAGCGCTGGAAGAAGTCTCCGATCGGGCAGACGATAGCCGCGATCAGCCAGACACCGGTCTGTCGCTGCCAGCCGGGGCGGTTCGCGCTACGGCGGAGAAAGCGCTTCACCCGAGGATGGAACAGCACTACGGTGAGGCTCTGCGGACGCGGCGGTTCCGGGCGTACCAGCACGGTGACCATGCCGATGCCGACCAGCGCGGCCATGCTCAGATAGGCTACTGCCCAGGACGCGGCGTCGGCGATGTAGAGCGCACCGGCCCCCGCCATGACGATACCGATGCGATAGCCGATGATGTAGGTCGAGGCCATGGCGGCCTGGATTGCCGCTTCGCCGGATTCGATACGGTAGGCGTCGATGACGATGTCCTGGGTCGCCGCGCCGAAGGCGGTGAGCAGGGCGAAGGCCGCCACCAGCGGCAGGTGTCCGGCGGGATCGAGCCCGGACAGCCCCAGCAGGCCGGCGGCGATCAGCGTCTGCCCCAGCAGCATCCAGCTGCGACGCTGGCCCAGCCAGCGCCCGATCAGCGGCAGCCTCACCCGGTCGACGATCGGCGCCCAGAACAGCTTGATCGAATAGAGCAGCCCTACCCAGCTGAAGAAGCCGATGGCAGCGACTTCGACGCCGCTATCCTCGAGCCAGGCGGTGAGTGTCGAGAACACCAGCAGATAGGGTAGCCCGGCGGAAAACCCCAGGAACAGCAAGGTCACCACCGGCGCCCGCAGGTAGACGCGCAAGGATGTCAGCCAGTCACGTGGCTTGCGTTGCATGCAACCTCCAAAGGAAACGCTGCCTAAATGTCTGCGCAGGCGAATCGCTGCGTTGCGCGGTGCTGGAGCGCCAGCCCGGTCGGATCCTCACTACACCCCATAGGCTCCGGTTGCTGCGCTCCGTGCGCCTTGCGACGGAATGCCGCCCACTTCATCCTGCTCGACGATTTATTCAGTGTTTCCAATAAACCGGATCGGCACGCCGCGGGCGGACGTGTCGGATCGAAAATGGTACGCTAGATGGCCTGTCGCGTCTGGCCCGAATGCCACGCTGGCGATCTCGCAATAACGCGTGATTCTGCCTCGTCGAAACGGGCGATGACAGGGATTGTCTTTTTTAAAGGTCATGATTAGTAATCATGATCAGAGGTCATGATCAGTGGCGGCGATCAGGGAAGGTATATCGATGACCAGTGAATCGGCGCAGGATGGCGAGTCGTTGCCACGCTGGTATGTGATCCAGTGCAAGGGCGGCGAGTCGTTTCGTGCCAGTGAGCATCTCGACAACCAGGGCTACGAAGTGTTCCACCCGGTGCTCGAGGTGCAGAAGCGCCGGCGTGGCAAGCTGACCTGGGTCGCCGAGCCGCTGTTTCCGCACTACCTGTTCATCCGTCTCGATCGCATTGCCAGCAACTGGCGGCCGATTCGCTCCACGCGGGGGGTTCTGCGACTGGTCGGTTTCGGCCAGGAGCCGGTGTTCGTGCAGGATGCGCTGGTCGATACCCTGCGGGATCGCGTCAGTGCCGACGCTAGCCGCGACCGCGCCAACGTCTACTATCGCCAGGGCGATATCGTCGAGATCACCGACGGGCCGTTTCGTGCCCTGCAGGCCGTGTTCGAGGCGCAGAAGGGCGAAGAGCGCGCCATTGTGCTGCTCAACCTGCTGCAGCAGGCCCAGCGCCTCGAAGTGCCTGTCGATGCCCTGCGCAAGCACTCCTAGCCGTTAGATTCCTCGAACTTCCGGCAAACCGCTCCAAGCCGCCATCATCCCTCATTCGCCACGAATTTCTACCGTCACCCTGGAGTCATCATGAGCCAGTTCGCCATCGCACCGTCTCTCGTTGCGTCCCTGCATTATGTTCTCGCGGACGAGCGAGGCCGCACTCTCGACGATTCCCGGGCACGCCAGCAGCCGCTGGAGTACCTCCACGGGCACGACAATCTGTTTCCGGCGCTGGAAACGGCACTGGCCGCGCGCCGGGCGGGCGAGCGGCTGCGCGTCACCCTGGCGCCTGCCGATACCTACGGTGAGCGCGACGAAGCGCTGGTCAGCGCCAGCCCGCGATCGGCTTTTCCGGAAGATCAGCTATTGCAGGCCGGCCAGCGCTTTCAGGCGCAGGGGCCGGACGGCCCACGGACGGTGACGGTGGTCGAGGTCGACGAGGCGCAGGTCACCGTTGACGCCAACCACCCGCTGGCCGGCGAGACGCTGACCTACGAGATCGAGATTCTCGAGGTACGCGAGGCGACGCGGGCCGAGCTGGCCAAGGGGCATCCGCTACCGCCGGGAACCTCGCACACCGAAGTCGAAGATCGCAAACGGTAGTTTTCCGGAGGGACTTGCTCTTTCTGGGGGACTTGCATTTTCTGAGGGGCTTGCTCTTTCTGAGCGGACCAGTTCTTCCTGAAAAGACTGGCCGCCGATAGCGGGGCGGCGCTTCTCAGAGCCTGTTCACAATCTCGCGAGCTAGGATCAAACTAGGCGAAAACGACTGAGGAAAGGACCGGGCTCGCGCACGAGTTTACATAGGGGTAAATGAGTATCCCGAAGTCCTTTGATTCGCTTTGCTCACTCTGCGGGCCAGCCTCCGGCTGTTGTCTCCGCAGGGCTCCGACTCAACAATGTTTGGCCGACGCGCAGCAGATTGTGAACGGGTTCTCAGCGATCCACCCACCAGCGCGTGAACCAGGCCTGCATGACTTGCTCCGGATAGACCGTGCGGCCCAGGCTGCCGTTGTAGCGAGCCAGGGCCTGGGTCCAGTCGCCACGCTCGCGTGCCAGATAGTGAGCGAGGATGGTACAGCCGTAGCGCAGATTGGTATCGATATCGTGCAGATCGTCCTGCGGACGGCCGATCTCGGCTTTCCAGAACGGCATGACCTGCATCAGCCCCAGCGCACCCGCCGACGAGACCGCGTTCGGTCGAAAGCGGCTCTCCACATCGATCAGTGCCAGCACCAGCTCGGGCGGTAGCTGGGCACGCCGCGCTTCGGCATGAATGCGCTCCAGCAGCGCCAGGCGATCATGGCGTGACGGATAGGCTTCGGGCTGGCGTCGGGCCAGGCGGGATTGCATGTCCAGCAGCCACACCTGGGCGTCGAAGGCATCCTCGAAGCCATCCGGTGCCGCCATGACCCGCGACAGCGACTCCAGCAGCGCGGGGGATGGCGGCTCGCTCGGGCTGCCGACGGACGGCGCGTTCGTCTGGGCCAGCGTCACGCCAGCCGTGAACAGGCTGGCGACGACGAGCCAGCTCGCCGTCGCCAGTGTCGCGGTGAGTCGCGCCGGCACGATCCCTCCGATCAGGCGAACCGGGCGTCCAGGAATGCGCGAAGTTCGTCCAGCGCCACCATGGTGACCTCGCTGTCACGGCGGCCCTTGTACTCGAGCTCGCCCTTGTCGAGACCGCGGTCGCCGATCACCAGTCGATGGGGAATGCCCATCAACTCCTGATCGGCGAACTTGACGCCGGGGCGCAGGTCGCGGTCGTCCAGCAGCACGTCGATGCCGGCATCCGTCAGCTCCTGGTAGAGCCTGTCGGCGGTCTCGCGAACCCGGTCCGACTTGTGGGCGTTCATCGGTACGATCGCCAACTGGAACGGGGCAATGGCATCGGGCCAGATGATACCGCCGGTATCGTGGTTCTGCTCGATGGCCGCAGCCACCACGCGGGTGATGCCGATACCGTAACAACCCATCCAGACCGTCGTCGGCTGGCCGTTGTCGTCGAGTACCGTGGCGTTCATCGCTTTGGAGTACTTCTGTCCGAGCTGGAAGACGTGGCCGACTTCGATGCCTCGGGTGATCGAAAGCTGGCCCTGGCCGTCCGGCGACGGGTCGCCCTCGACCACGTTGCGCAGATCGGCGACCTGCGGCAGCGGCAGGTCGCGCTCCCAGTTGATGCCGAACAGATGATGATCGTCGACGTTGGCGCCGGCGCCGAAGTCGCTCATCAGCGCGACGCTGCGATCGATGATCAATGGCAGCGGCAGATTCACCGGACCCAGCGAGCCGGGGCCGGCGCCGATGGCGGCACGAATTTCCTCTTCGCTGGCCATGGTCAACGGCGCTGCGACGGCATCGAGGTTTTCGGCCTTGATCTCGTTGAGCTGATGATCGCCGCGTACCATCAGCGCGATCAGCCCGCCGTCGGCGGCATGCACGATCAGCGTCTTGACGGTCTTCTCGATCGGCTGGTCGAAGCCTTCGACCAGCGCAGCGATGGTGCGCACGCCCGGCGTGGGCACCTGGCGCATGGGTTCCTGCGGCGCGGCACGCTCGGCGCCCCTGGGCGGTAGCGCCTCGGCCTTTTCGATGTTGGCGGCGTAGTCGGAGCCGGTGGAGAAGACCACGGCATCTTCGCCGGAGTCGGCCAGCACGTGGAATTCATGCGAGCCGGTGCCGCCGATGGAGCCGTTGTCGGCGAGTACCGGGCGGAAATCGAGACCCAGCCGGGTGAAGATCCGCACGTAGGCGTCGTACATGCGCTGATAGGACGCCTTGAGGCCGGCTTCGTCGCTGTCGAACGAGTAGGCGTCCTTCATGATGAACTCGCGCGAGCGCATCACGCCGAAGCGGGGGCGGATCTCGTCGCGGAACTTGGTCTGGATCTGATAGAAGTTGGTCGGCAGTTGCTTGTAGCTGCTGATCTCGCGCCGTACCAGGTCGGTGATGACCTCTTCATGGGTAGGGCCGACGCAGTAGTCGCGCTGATGACGATCCTTGAGCCGCAGCAATTCCGGACCGTACTCGTCCCAGCGGCCGGATTCCTGCCATAGCTCGGCGGGCTGTACTGCCGGCATCAGGACTTCCTGCGCGCCGGCGCGATCCATCTCCTCGCGGACGATACGCTCGACCTTGCGCAGCGTTTTCACGCCCACCGGCAGCCAGGTGTAGAGCCCCGATGTCAGACGGCGGATCATGCCGGCACGCAGCATCAGCTGGTGACTGACGATCTCCGCGTCCGCCGGTGTTTCCTTGAGGGTCGAGATCTGTAATTGGCTGGCACGCATTGAGTGTTCTTTCCTGTATTCATCAGCGTAAGCGGAACGCGGCATATCCTCGATATGGCGTGATCTGCAGTCATTCGTAGGGTCGTCAGTATAGAGATGCGAGCAGCGGACGGGGAAGGGCGAGCGGCAAAAACCTCCCGCAAACGAGGTGGTGCAAGGGCCGAGGATGGCAGTTCGCGCCGGGCGTCGCGATTGCTCTACCCACTTTGCCGATCTTTCCTATAGTGAGAGTCAGGGTCGCATCCGGCATCGCCGGGAAGGCGAGCGGAACAGGACACCATCGGAAATCCGTCGTTGGCGGCCCGCGCCGGAGGGAGGTGTGTCATGATTCATCACGTCTGGGGACTGCTTACGCATCCCAATCGCGAGTGGCAGCAGATCCGCGGCGAAAACGAAACCGTATCGCACTTTTACGGTTCCCATGTCTTGGTGATGGCAGCCATTCCGGTGGTCTGCGCCTTCATCGGCACTACGGTGGTCGGTTGGCACTTCGGCACGACCAAGGAGGGACTGGCGAAGACCGTGACTGTCTCGCCTGCGACTGCGGTGCTGCTGGCGATCATCTTCTATGCCCTGATCCTGGGCGCCGTCTGGCTGATGGGCAACGTGATTCACTGGCTGGCGCGTCGCTATCCGGAGCGACCGGATCTCAGCCATTGCGTGGTGTTCGCCGGCTACATGGCGACGCCGATGTTCCTGAGCGGCGTGGTCGCGCTCTACCCGCTGATATGGCTGTGCTTGCTGGCCGGCATCGCGGGGCTCTGCTATACGGTCTACCTCGTCTATGCAGGCCTGCCATCCTTTCTGGGTATCGATCAGCACGAGGGCGTACGTGCCTCGAGTGCGGCGCTGGCGATCGGCATTCTCGTGCTCGAGGCGTTGCTGGCGATCACCGTGCTGCTGTGGGGTTACGGCGCCTCGCTGGTCTGACTTCCGACGATTCTTTCGACGCTCGGCGCCCGCCCCTATGGCGGGCGCCGTTTTGGGGCCGACAGCATCTGGACTCGACCCGGGTCGATGGATTAGGTTACTCCGCGTTACCTCTCCGTCACTGGGATTTCGCAATGCAACCTCCGTTTCGACGCCTGATCGCTGGCGCTGTCGTTATCGGCCTGATTCTGCCGCTGACCGGCTGCGGCACGCTCTTCTATCCCGAGCGCAAGGGGCAACTGCAGGGGCGTATCGATCCCGGCGTGGCGATTGCCGACGGGCTGGGCCTTTTGTTGTTCATCGTGCCGGGCGTGATCGCCTATGCCGTGGATTTTTCCAACAACACCATCTATCTCCCGGGCTCCCATGAGGCGTCGATCGATCGCGTCCATTACGAGGGCAATTTGAGCGCCGACTCGCTGGCCTCGATGATCGAGACACGTACCGGTCACGATCTCGCTGCAGAGGCGCAAGCGCCCATCGTCGAGCGGGTCGCGACGCTGGATCAGGCGGTGTCGAGAATCGAATTCGGTCCGGCAGTGCCGCCGCCTATCTGAATCGCTCTCGCCTATCTGAATCGCACCCGTCTATCTGAATCGCTCCCGCTTGCCTGAACGGCTTCCGAATCAGGCCGGTCGCGATTTCGGCGCCACGAGCAGCGCCAGCATGCCGGCTACCAGGCCCCAGAAGGCAGCGCCGACCCCGAACAGCGTCACGCCGGAACCGGTAACCAGGAAAGTGATCAGTGCCGGCTCGCGGTGATGAGGCTCCAGCAGGGCGCGATGAAGGCTGCCACCGATGGTCGAGAGCAGCGCCAGCCCGGCGATTGCCAGCACCAGCGCCTGGGGCAGGGCATCGAACAGCGTGCCGATCGAGCCGCCGAAAAGACCCGCCAGTAAATAGAAGCCTCCTGCACAGATCGCCGCCGGATAGCGTCGGTCGGCATCGGGGTCGACATCCGGCCCCATGCAGATCGCCGCGGTAATCGCGGCCAGGCAGACGCTGAAGGCACCGAAAGGCGCCAGGACCAGGGTGGCCAGCCCCGTCCAGATCATCAACGGAGAAATCGGCGCGTCGTAACCCGCGGCACGCAGAGTCGCCACGCCCGGCGCGTTCTGCGAGGCCATCGTCACCACGAACAGCGGGATGCCTACGCCGATCAGGCTCGACAGCGAGAAGGTTGGCCAGATCCAATGGGGTACGCTGACGATCAGTTGTGCCTGCCGTGTATCGATTTCGCCCAGCAGCCCCGCAACGCCAAGCCCTGCCAGCAGCACCAGCACGATGGCGTAGCGCGGTAGCCAGCGCTTGGCGGCGAGATAGATCAGGAACATCGACGACACCAGCACAAAGTCGCCGTTCAGCGAGCCGAAGGCATCCAGGCCGAAGCGCAGAAGCACCCCCGCCAGCATGGCCGCGGCGATGGATTGCGGAATGATCTGCATCAACCTGGCGAACCAGCCGGTAATGCCGCAGATCAGGATCAGCACGGCGCAGAAAACGAAGATGCCGATCGCCTCGCTCAATGGCAGGTCGGGCAGGCTGACGGCCAGGAGCGCGGCCCCCGGCGTCGACCAGGCCGTCAGGATCGGTTGCCGGTAGCGTAGCGACAAGCCGATCGAGGTGACGCCCATGGCCAGTCCCAGCGCACTCAGCCATCCGCCGATCTGGATCGGTGACGCGCCAGCTGCCGCAGCCGCCTGGAAAATGATCGCTGCCGAACTCGTATAGCCGACGAGGACTGCGACGAATCCCGCCGTGACGTGGGAAGCCGTTATCGTCGTGCCGTGCCGACGGTCGGCCGGTAAACGTGCCATGAACACATTCCTGAAAATCGGAAGGAATGTGCGTTATAACGTACATTGCGCGATCTCGGCAACGTGCGCTATAACGCACATGAGCACAAATAAAACCTATAGACGTGAGTGCATACGAGTTTCGTACTGGCGACATCAGGCAGGGCGCAAGCACCAGGCGATGACAGGAAGCGGGCGGAGGAGAGATGGACGCGAATGTCTCGGCGATCGGCCGACACATGAAAAAACGACGCGCCGAGCGTGGCTGGAGCCTATCCCGGACGGCCGATATCTGCGGAGTGAGCAAGGCGATGCTGGGGCAGATCGAGCGGGGAGAGTCGACGCCGACCATCTCCACACTCTGGAAGATCGCCAGTGGCCTGCAGGTGCCGCTGTCGCAATTCCTGGTGCCCGAGGGCCTCGCGCTGCAGCGGATGGAGGCGATGCCTCGCCATCACGATGCCTCGGGGATGATCGTGACTCCACTGTTTGCGTTCGATCCGGTTCTGGGGTTCGAGATGTTCGCGATCGAGCTGCTCCAGGATACCTTGAGCGAGTCCGCGCCCCACGCCGCTGGCGTGGTGGAGCATCTGGTCGTGCTGGAAGGGCGAATGGAGCTCTTCGTCGACGGCGGCTGGCAGGCATTATCCGCCGGCGACGCGGTCCGATTTCCCGCGGATCAGCCCCATGCGTACCGCAATCGCAACCCGGAGCCGGCAAAAATCCACGATCTGATTCACTATCCCTTCAGCGGCTGAGGCGCCGTTTCGGGCGTGAATGGGTCGTCTTCTTCCGGCTTCCTGCAGCCTGCGGGTTCGGCCAGCGTGGTATCCAGCAGCGCTTGCGGTCGATAACGGGCGAGCAGTGCCCAGAGAATCGCTGCCGTCTCGTGATCCGGCTGGCCTGAATAGCTGGCCGGGCGAAAGTGCATCTGGAAGGCGCGCGTCACGTCCCGTGTCTCGCCGTCGATCACCCCCGTCGCCGCCAGCGAATAACCGTACGCGCTCAGCGATCGTTGATATTGCGTGATCGAGGGCGAGCACTGGGCGAATCGATGACGAAAGCTGGCGATATCCTCGTCTCTCGGCCAGGCGCCGACGCCGGCATCATGCAGGCGTTTCCAGGGAAAGCGCGGGCCAGGGTCGATCTTGCGCGACGGCGCGATGTCCGAGTGTCCCAGGATGGCAGTCGGCGGCAGCCGATAGCGGCGAATCACATCCTTCGCCAAGGCGATGACCGCACGGATCTGGTCCTCGGGATAAGGCTCCCATCGCTGACCTTCGAGCGTCTCCTGCGGGCCACGGTTGACGATCTCCACGCCGATGGAGGTGTCGTTGAGCTGGGTGCGGTCTTCCCAGGCGCTGACGCCGGCATGCCAGGCGCGGTCTTTCTCGTCGACCAGTTGCCAGATCTGCGGCAGATCATCCGACAGGGAGGGGGAGCGGGGCACCAGATAGTGTGAGCTGACATCGGGCCCGAGCAGGGTGCGCATCGCCCGGGACGCCTCTGAGTCGGTGTAATGCAGAATCAGATAGCGAATGCGCTGGTTGTAGGCATCGGAGCGGTGCGCGCGGTCGGCGATATAACCGTTTCGGGTCTCCATCGTCGGTGAGCCGGCACAGCCGGCCAGTATCGTCAGCAGCATCCAGCCGGCCAGCAGGCTCCCGGCTCTGCGCGGATGAACCTGTCGTCGAGGCTTCATAGCACACCCAGCAGATAACGGGTCAACAGACCCAGGGTAAGCGTGATCGAGAAACTCAGCATGGTGCCGAGCAGTACGTACTCGGTCAGCTTTCGATCGCGGTCTTCGTAGAGATCGCCGAAGCGAAGCACTGACTTGGCGGTCAGCAGAAAGCCGATAGCGGCCATCTGATGGCTGAGAACGAAGGTCAGAATGAGAAAGCGTTCGAGCATGCCGATCCGGGCGCCTGCATCGGCCAGCGTGCCGCGTGTGTCGACGCCTTCGCTCCAGCGCCGCATGATCAGCGCGATCAGTATCGACGCAGGGCGCAGGACCACCAGATAAGCCAGCGCGACGAGCAGCGTCCGGGGTTGCCACAATAGCGCCAGCTGGACCATCGGCACGGCCATGTCGCCGTCCACGACCCACCACCAGACGAGTCCCAGTATCAGCAGATGCAGAAACTGGTCGAGAAGGAAAAAGCGAACCCGGTGCGCCGGGGCGTAGCTCTTCAACGTATCGATCAGCCAGTGGGATGCGCCGATTCCCGAGGTGGCGATCAGTGCGGCGTGCACGCCGGTACCGAAAGCGAGCAACACGGCGAGGCTCAGCGACATGTGAATGCCGACGTGCCAGTAAAGCGATAGCGTGCGGAAATGGTGCTGCTGCTTCCGAGCCGCCCAGGTATCGCTCTGCAACAGAAAGTCGGCAATGGTGTGCGACAGCAGCAACGCCAACAGCAGCGACAGACTCGTCTCGTTCATGTCAGTGTCTCCAGGCGCTGCCGGCTGAACGCCAGAAAGTCACGGATCAGCGGCCAGCGTGCGGCACTCAGGCGCCGGTTGATCGTCGGTTGAGAACGACCCAGACGCCGGGCAAGTTCGCTTTGCGAATGGTCGGTCGTCAGATTGAAGCGAATCACTTCCGCGGCGTTATGGCTCCAGTGGCTGACGATGTCGTCGGCAAACCGGATCAGCAGGTCCAGTTCGGGTTGCGGGGTCGCCAGAAACAGCCCCAGGCGTCGATCGCCCTGGCTCAACGCATCCAGCCCCTGCCCGGAACGGATGAACGCTTCGCCATCGGCATCGATGAAATTCTCGAGCGTGGGCACCGTGCCCTCGCCGATACCGACCGCGATTCTTGCGTCCCACATCTGCTGTCTGGAAGGGGAGTGCTCGATCAGGCTGGCGCGCATGATCACGGCGGCGGCGAGCGAATCCCGCGACTCGGGAATCGCCACCTGGAACGCATCCCCCCGAAACCGGGTACCCACGGCGCCCAGTGACTGTCCGAGGCGTTCGATACCGGTATCTATTGCCCGCCGAAGCTTGCGCTTGTCGCTGATATCGCGCGACGCGACGATATCCCCGCTGAGCACGCCAATCACTGACATGAGGCTCCTCATCGATAGCCATTCATACGGCCATAACTATAGCCAAAAAAAGCTATTTTTGCGCTTATGCGCAAAAATCACTATAACCGCAATGGCGGTATCGGTAACGTCGATGAGGATAAGGTAAAGAAAGACTGTATTTATATCCAGTATTCTGCTGTAAAGATTATTGTCTCAAAGATTGTTGTTTCAAAGATTGTTGTCTCGAACGGGTCATGCCGTGGATTCGATGGACGGCTGAGATCCCTCGAGCGTAGTGTCGGCCCCCATCAGCCTGGATGCCACCTGGTTTCTGCCCCGGGCCTTGCAGTCATAAAGCGCCTCATCGGCATGGGCGATCATGTCGTCGATATCGACCAGCAAGCCATGAGGGCTGGTGGCCACCCCGACGCTGACGGTGACCACGGAAGCCACCGAGGAATATTCGTGAGGAATGCCCAGCGCCTGAATCATGGCGCGCATGGCATCGGCCAGTGCCCAGGCTTCGTCCTTGTCGGCATTGATCAGCAGTACCAGGAGCTCTTCGCCACCCAGGCGTACCACCACATCGGTTTCTCGACGGAAGGTGTCTTTCAGCACGCCAGCGATATCCACGAGGCATACATCGCCGGCCGGGTGGCCGTAGTGGTCGTTGAATGCCTTGAAGTGATCGACATCGATCATCATCGCCGACACCGTGCAGCTCAGGCGACGGCTGAGAGGGATGAGCACGTCGAGCTGGCTTTCCAGCATGCGCCGGTTGCCGAGTCCGGTCAGTGGATCGTTCAGCGTCTGTTCCAGCAGAGCGGCGTGGTCACTTCTCGACTCTTCGATCAGCTTCTGCAGGTTCCGCGTCAGCAAGCCCACGGCGTCGGAGCGGCGGGAAAGATCGAAGGGCATCTGCTGCGGCGTGTCGCGCGGCGTGTCGCGGAATTCATGCACAAAGCGCACGTGATCTGCCAGCCGCCTGACCGGGGCCAGCAGTCGAAGATTGAATAGCCAGAAACTGGCAACCAGGCCCGACAGCCCACTGAAGAGGCAGACCAGCACGGCAATCAAGAATGGCCCGCCGGCGCCAACCAGCCAAGCCGCGCCCAGCATCAACAGAGAGGAACCCAGCCAGATGCCAGCCAATTCCACTATCGTACGGGTCGATAAGCGACTTTTCTTTTTTGTCATGTCCTGAACCGATGTCCTGGTCATCGAAAACGCCTGGCGTCGTCAGACAGCCGAAAATCGAATCCATTCGTATGAAGCCTGAAGTGAAGCGAGTCTTCCGTTCAATAGCGACGGCAGGGCGGGAAATTGTAGCTCACTCTCGATACGTATAACCAATTAGATATCATTGATTTAGAGCGCTCTTATCTACAATCATTTGCTGATTGGTAATTTTTAGATTCCGTGCGTCCTGATAACGCCGTTCGGATTCCACGATAGCGGTGATTTTTATCTGGGGCGTTTACCCCTTGCAAAGCGGGATTGGGATGACGTATATAGCGGGATCGGCAACCGATAAAAGAAGCGCCAACTTTGCGAGGCCGGAAGGTCGATATTACGCTAAGTCATTAACGAGCCGGGAGTTAAATAAATACTGGTAATCCTTGCGCTTTAAAAAACCTCTCGCTAAGGCTTGAAAGTTTTTAAATATCCGCAATAATGCACACGCTTAAACCTACCCGCAACGGACCAACGAATGTCTCTACTTAGCGATTACGTCAAGAAAGAACAGCTCCTGAAGCAGCTTGAAGAAGAGCTGAAGCGAATGGAGGGTGATCAACGTCTGAAGTCCGAGCTCGAGTTCAAGGAGAAACTCGAAGCTCTGATGGCGGAGTATGGCAAGACGACGCGTGACGTCATTGAATTGTTGAACCCGAAAGCTGACAACGCTCAGCCCGCTGCTGTGCAGACCGGATCGGCCGGTAGCCGCCGCAAGCGCAAGCTCAAGATTTACAAGAACCCCAACACCGGGGAAGTCGTCGAGACACGTGGCGGCAATCACAAGACCTTGAAGGCTTGGAAAGACGAACACGGCAGCGATACCGTCGAGTCCTGGGTCGTCAGGACGGAAGACTAAGCGCCTTTTCCTTTTTTCATGCGCTTGGGCGCTTTTTCATGCGCTTGGTCAAAACAAAACCCTCCGCCGAGATACAACGGCGGAGGGTTTCGTATTTAGCGGCTCTCGAACCTCAAGCGAACCTCAAGCCTTGGAGCTGATGCCGCCGAAGCCGTTGTGGCGCGACTCGCCCTTGGGGCCGTAGACGCTGCCCCCGATGGCACGATTCAGAAAATCGATGGCCTGTTGATTGTGCTCCAGCCGTGTGGAGATGATGTGGCCATTGAGGCGATTGGTCCGACGGACCCGCTCTGCCAGTTCTCGAATCCGCTGCCAGGTTTCCTGCCTGTCCAGTGACTGGGCAAACTGCTCCGCACCGCGGCTCCCCATGCCGAATCCTTGCGATTGCTGATGCTCTCGCCGGAGACTCTCGATTTGATCGAGGTCATTCAACTGCTGTTGCTTCAGCGCTGCCAGCTCACCGAGACGTTCCCCGTCGGCCCTGCCGGCGCCGAGACAGCCGGCCTCCGCATCGAGTGTTTCCACGAGCCTTTCCAACAAGGCATGTTGTTCGGCAATCAATTCAGCTGGCGTCATGCAGAATTCCTGGCACTGGGCCTGAAGTCAGGGATTATTGCTCACCCAGCATATGACGAACGCTCTGGATCAGGCCGTCGGCAATCTTGCTGGTATCGAGTTCGAGCCGGCCTTCGGAGATCGCCTGGCGGATATCGTTGACACGGGCAGTGTCGATGTCTCCGCTCTCGTCGCCCCGCGGGATCTGGCTCAGCGTCGTCCTGGAACCGGCCGTCGTCTTGGCGGCTCCCAGCGACTCCGCGCTTTTGCGCTGCTCGGCGGCCTCGTTCTGGGTCGGGCGAGTCAGCGGTTGCGTTTGATCGATTTTCAAGGTCATTACCTCATGGCTGGATGCACAATCACGTACTTGCTTACGTTATCGGCAAGGCCAGCGGAAGCTGAACGAAATTCGAACAGAGATTTGTTAAAAAAATTATCTGGACGGCTCACAGGTCGACGCGCAGCCGATCCTGTCCCGTCACTCTTCCCTGTAGAATCTGATCATCCTCCGTCTTGAGGCGAATGGTGCTGCCTAATTCACCGTTATCCAGCGCCTCGACGCTGCGACTGATGCGAAACCCCTGGCCCACGGCGGTCAATACGACCGTATCACCGCGTTTCACCATCCACGGCTTTCTGATCATGGTGTCGGTCAGCGTCGCTCCGGTCGGGATGCGTCGCGTGGCAACCCTGCCGACCGCCTGGTCGAGATCATCGAGGTAGCCGCGGCGCAGGCGGGAAATATCCGCCTCCTGCCAATCCAGCATCGTCGCATCGATCCGTTGACCGGGATCAATCGGCTGGAGTGCGACCAGGTGGCGAACTATCGCCGAAACCGTGGCCTGCAGATAGCGCGTCCGGCTGCCGTCGCTGTCGCAATGAACACCTACCGTAACCCGGCCCTGAGGCACTCCGGGGCGAGGCAGGAAGGGTTGCGGTGTCGCGCAGTCGCCGAGATCGACGTCGCTTTCCCGAATATCGATCGTCACCTGGTCGCCGAGAGAGGCAGTGCGCTCCTTCAGGAACTGACGCACGCTGGCGACGACGGCGTCGGAGGGTTCATCCGCCGATGCCGCGCGGGCGATCGAGGGAAGCGGCAGCAACGATAGCGCGAAAAGCAGCGCCATCAGCGTGACGGCGCCGGCTCGGAACACGAGCTGGCGGGACGGTCGATGTTTCAACCGGTTTCGCGGAAACGCTTCAGTCGGGTCGGCACGCATGTCACGGAGCTCGGGCTGTTCGCGGGTCTCGGCGGGGCGGTTCTGGAAATCCGAACCAGATCATGGATCCGGGCCGGGGCGTCCCGACATGGCAAGCCGGTGGACGCAATCCCCCACATTGGAAAACGATTGTAGGCGTGCTCGCCATCGAGCATTGATGAAAATGGCGCGCAATTGACGGTCTGTTTACGGGTTTGAATCGCGCCGCCCGCCGCTATTCTCCATCCTGTCAATTTTCCAGCGAACGCCATCCGAGGTGCACGGCATGTTCGACAAGTTGGATAACGCGCTGCGCTTCCAGCAGGAGGCCATCAACCTGCGCGCAGAACGTCAGCAGGTGCTGGCCAACAATATCGCCAATGCCGATACGCCCAACTTCAAGGCGCGGGATTTCGATTTCCGCGCAGAGTTGGATCGGGTCATGGAGCAGGGGCGCAGCGAGGGCTCCGGCGGGCTGTCGCTGGCTCGGACATCCGCTCGACACATTCCGGGGCAGGCGTCAGGCGGGTCGGGTGTTCAGGACCTGCTCTACCGCATTCCCGATCAGCCGAGCCTCGATGGCAATACGGTCGATATGGATCGGGAGCGCTCGGCCTTTGCCGACAACTCGCTCCGCTATCAGGCGGACGTCACTTTCGTCAGTCGCAAGATCCAGGGGCTGAAGAAAGCCATGCAGCCGGAGTAACACGATGTCTATGTTCAGTGTATTCGATATTTCCGGTTCGGCGCTGTCGGCCAATTCGCAGCGCATGAACGTCACCGCGAGCAACCTCGCCAATGCCGATAGCGTCGCCGGGCCGGACGGAGAGCCCTACCACGCCAGGCAGGTCATGTTCCAGGCGTTGAGCCAGCAGGGCGGCGGCACGGGCGGCGTTCGCGTCACCGGCGTGGTCGAGGACGACGTCACACCGATGCGCATGGAGTACCGCCCGGGGCATCCGCTGGCCGACGAGCAGGGCTACGTGCAGATGCCCAATGTCGACCCGGTCAACGAGATGGTCGACATGATCGCAGCCTCCCGCTCTTACCAAGCCAACGTCGAGGTCATGAATACCGCCAAGACGCTGATGACCAAAACTCTCACCATCGGCGAAGGCTGATCGGTGTCGGGCCACATCAAGGAGATGTCATGTCCAGTCCGGTGATCGGTAGCAGTACGCTAGCCAATATCAATGACACGGCCGCCAGCAGTGCCACTACGGGAATGGAATCCGGCAGCGAGCTCAATGATCGCTTCATGACGCTGCTGGTTACCCAACTGAAGAATCAGGACCCGACCAGTCCGATGGAAAACTCGGACATGACCGCGCAACTGGCGCAGATCAGTACCGTCAGTGGTATCGAAAAGCTCAATGACAGCCTTACCAGAATCAACGACCAGATCGATGCGGGGCAGGCCCTGCAGGCGACGGCGTTGATCGGGCAGGGCGTGATGGTGCCGGGCAACGAGGTTCTGGTGGGGGCGACCGATGACACGGGAGGTGTTGTCGCGACGCCGATCGGCGTGAATCTGGACAGCGCCGTCGAGGATCTGCAGATCGATATTCGCGGTCCCAGCGGCGAGATCATCGACAGCTTCTCTACCGGTCCGCTCGAGGCCGGCGTGCACAGCTTCAGCTGGGATGGTCAGTTGGCCGATGGTTCCAAGGCCTCCACCGACAGTATCTATACCGCCTCCCTGACGGCGACGGTGGGAGACGAGACATACGCACCGGCAGCGCTGAATTACGCCCTGGTCAATGGCGTGATCCAGGATGCCAGTGGACCGCAACTGGACTTGGGACCTGCTCGGGATCCCGTGGCGCTCTCGGAAGTGCGTCAGATTCTCTGAGCAAAAGCATTGACGACACGAAACCGCTTGAGCGTACGCAACCGATAAACGTAGGGGATGAATCATGGGCTTTTCACAGGCATTGAGCGGCGTCAACGCCGCTTCCCAGCAGCTGGATGTCATCGGCAACAACATTTCCAACTCGCAGACCAAAGGCTTCAAGAGCGGCTCGGTGCAGTTCTCCGACGTCTTCGCCAACAGCGCCGTAGGCCTGGGTACCCGGGTTTCCGGCATTCTGCAGGACTTCAGCAGCGGCAGCCTGGAAGCCACCGGGCGCAACCTGGATATCGCCATCGCCGGTGACGGCTTCCTGCGCTTCCAGCAGGAAGGCCAGGTGGGCTACTCGCGTAACGGCCAGTTGACGATGACCGCGGACGGCTACCTGGAGAACGCCCAGGGTGCGCGGCTGATGGGTTATGGGCTGGCCGATGCCACCGATGTCAACTCCGGCGTCGTTACCGGCGGCCAGCCGGGCGTGCTCAACATCCCTGCGGCCGATATGCCGGCCAGCGCGACGGGCGCCACCGGCACCGGTATCAACATCCTGCTCAACCTGGATTCCGCCACGGTTGCCGACGATACCTCGACGGCGGTTCTATATGACAACCTCGATGCGAAGACCACCGAGGATACGGACCAGCAGACCTCTATCGCCTACAACTACTCCACCAGCTTCACCGTCTACGATTCCCAGGGCGCGCAGCATAACGCGACGCTCTATTTCCAGAAGACCGGTGAAAATACTTGGGATGCACGCACGGCGCTTGACGGTGTTTTGACGTCGACGACGCCGGCGTTGCAACTGGAGTTCGACAATTCCGGCAAGCTCGCAACCATTAACGGCGCAGAGACAACGGCCAATCCGGTCGAATGGCCCGATCTGACGTTTACTGCCGCTGCTGACGGGTCTGGACAGCTGGGCGGTGGCGTCGAGACGATCACGACCACTTTCAACATGGCGGGCAGCACGCAGTTCGCTGGTGACTCCACTGTCAAGAGCCTGGCGCAGGATGGCTATGCCGCCGGCGCACTGGTCGGCATCAGCTTCGCTGACGACGGCACCATCGTCGGTAACTATTCCAACGAGAAGACCGTCGATCTGGGCCAGATTGCCCTGGCCACCTTCCGTAACCCCGAGGGTTTGACGCCTTCCGGCGACAACCTGTTCGCGGCGACGGCGGCTTCCGGTAACGAACTGCTGGGCATTGCAGGTACCGGCACGCTGGGCTCGATCGAGTCCGAAACGTTGGAGGCCTCCAACGTCGATCTGACGCAGGAGCTGGTCAACCTGATCATTGCGCAGCGCAACTACCAGGCCAACACCAACTCGATCCGTACCCAGTCCGAAGTCATGGATCAGATCGCGCAGCTGCGCTGATAGTTCTGTCGCCAACAGCAGTGGCGTTGCCGGTCGCGAGTCGGCCGGCAACGATCCCGCTTCGATAGGCCGGGTTCGATAGATACGATTTCGGCAAGCACTGTTTCGATAGCCACGGTTTCGAAAGGCGCCGATATGAAAGGCGCCGATATGAAAGGCGCCGATATGAAAGGCGCCGATATGAAAGGCATAGGGCATGGATAGAATTCTCTACACCGCCGGCGGTGGCGCGAGCCAGACGATGGCGCAGCAATCGGTGGTCAACAACAATCTGGCCAACGTCAGCACGCCCGGGTTTCGCGGCGAGCTGATGGCGTTTCGTGCCGTGCCGGTGGAAGGCGAGGCGCGCCTGCCGACCCGCGTTGCCTCGATGATGACGACGCCGGGCGCCGATTTCACGCCGGGCACCATCAGTACCACCGGGCGCAGTCTCGATGTGGCGCTGCAGGGCGACGATACCTGGCTGGCGGTGCAGTCGCCGAACGGCGGCGAAGCCTATACCCGCCGTGGCGACCTCCAGGTCGATTCCACCGGCCTGCTGACATCGCTCGGCAACCCGGTGCTCTCCGACAACGGCCAGGCCATCGTCGTACCGTTGGGGGGCGACGTGACGATCGCGCCGGATGGTTCGATCAGCGTGCTCGAGCCGGGCCAGAACCCGGATGCGATCGCGCCGTTGGCGCGTCTCAAGATGGTCGCGCCGGGGAACGACAATCTGGTGCGTGGCGAAGACGGCCTGTTTCGGATGCCACCGGCCCAGGGGCAGGACGTGGCGGCGCCGATCCCGGCCGACGATACCCTGCGTCTGGTTCCCGGGGCGCTCGAAGGCAGCAATGTCACCGCCACCGACGCCATGATTTCGATGATCGACAGCGCTCGACGTTACGACATGCATATGAAGGTGATCGAAAGCGCGGACGAGAACGAACAACGCGCCAACAGCCTGCTTTCTCTGACCAGTTGACCCTGACCAGCTGAGGCTGGCCGCTGGCTGGCTTACCGACAATGAGGTTTTGTCATGATCAAGTCTTTATGGACGGCCAAGACCGGCCTGGAATCGCAGCAGGTCAAGCTGGATGTGATTTCCAACAACCTGGCCAACGTCTCGACCAACGGTTTCAAGCGGTCTCGCGCCGTCTTCGAAGATCTGCTGTACCAGAACGTGCGTCAGCCCGGTGCGCAATCTTCGGTGGTCGATACGCTGCCATCCGGCATGCAGGTCGGTACGGGCGTGCGTCCGGTCGCCACCGAGCGGCTGCACACCCAGGGCGGTCTGCAGAATACCGAGAACTCCCGCGATCTCGCGATCAACGGCAAGGGCTTCTTTGCCGTGCAGATGCCGGACGGCACCACGGGCTACACCCGTGACGGCAGCTTTCAGGTCAACGAGAACGGCCAGCTGGTGACGGCGGGCGGTTATCCGGTCGATCCACCGATCGTGATCCCGCAGAACGCGCTGTCGATCACTGTCAGCCAGGATGGCGTGGTTTCCGTGATGCAGCCGGGGACTTCCCAGAGCAACGAGGTGGGGCAGATCATGCTCTCCACGTTCATCAACCCGACGGGGCTGCAGAGCATCGGCCAGAACCTGTACCTGGAAACCGACGCCTCTGGTCCGCGTAACGATCTCAACCCCGGTCTGGATGGGGCCGGCGTGCTCTATCAGGGATACGTCGAGACTTCCAACGTCAATGTGGTGGAAGAGATGGTCAGCATGATCGAGACGCAGCGCGCCTACGAGATCAACAGCAAGGCCGTCGAAACATCCGATCAGATGCTCCAGCGTCTGACACAGCTATAAACCGGGGAAGGGCGCGTGTTGCTGACCGCAGAATTGGCCACGGTGTGGCGCAGGGTATTGATGCTGACCGGCCTCTGTCTGGTGCTGATCGTGGCTGGCTGTGCCCAGATTCCGCGCCACTCCGTGGTCGAGAATTCGTCCCCGGTGGAAATACCGTCGACACCGCCGACGCAGGCCAACGGCTCGATCTATCAGGCGCGCTTCGGCTTCCAGCCGCTCTTCGAGGACCGCCGTCCGCGTCAGATCGGGGACATCATCACCATCGTGCTCGACGAACAGGTCAGTGCCAGCAAGAGCTCGGCGGCGAATGCGTCACGAGACGGTTCGGCGACGTTCACGCCGACGCTGGTGCCGGACCCTCTCGATAAACTGAGCGACTATGGCATGGACCTCGAAGGCGAGAACATCTTCAACGGTTCGGGGGGCGCCAATGCCAACAACACCTTTACCGGGACGATTACCGTGACCGTCTATGATCTGCTGGCCAACGGCAACCTGAAGGTTCGCGGGGAAAAGCAGATCGCGATCAACCAGGGCACCGAATATATCCGGTTCTCCGGCGTGATCAATCCACGCGCGATCAGCGGTTCCAACACCGTGCAGTCGACGCAGGTCGCCGACGCCCGTATCGAATATGTCGGTGATGGCTATATCAACGAAGCGCAGACCATGGGTTGGCTGCAGCGCTTCTTCCTCAACATTTCGCCGTTCTGATGCCTATGTCCGCTCTGTTTCGTTCATTCCAGTTGCGTCGCTCGCCGTTGGCCAGAGCGCTTCTGTTCCTGGCGATCCTGCTGTTCAGTCTGGGCGCCCAGGCGCAGCGCATTCAGGATCTGGCCAATTTCGCCGGCGTACGTGACAACCAGCTGGTCGGCTATGGCCTGGTGGTCGGTCTCGACGGAACGGGTGACCAGACCACTCAGGCGCCGTTCACGGGGCAGAGCATCACCAACCTGCTGTCGCAGCTGGGCGTCACGGTGCCAGCGGGCACCAACATGCAGCTGCGCAACGTGGCGGCCGTCATGGTGACCGCCAGACTGCCGCCGTTCTCCCGCCAGGGGCAGGAGATCGATATCACCGTGTCATCGATGGGCAACGCCGACAGCCTGCGCGGCGGCACGCTGCTGATGACTCCGTTGAAGGGGGCGGACGGTCGCGTCTACGCGCTGGCTCAAGGCAACGTCTACGTCGGCGGCGCCGGGGCGGAAGCGGCGGGCAGCAGTGTTTCCGTCAATCACCTGGCCGCGGGCCGTATTCCCGGAGGCGGTCTCGTCGAGCAGGAAGTGCCGATGCGACTGGGCGACGCCAGTGGCACGCTGGATCTGTTCCTCAAGAATGCCGACTTCGAGAATGCCCGACGCATGGTCGCGGCGATCAATCAGGAGTTCGGCGCGCCGGTCGCCGCCGCGCTCGACGGACGCACGGTGCAGTTGAAGCTGCCGGCCAACGACAATGACCGCGTTACCTTTCTGGCTCGCGTGCAGGGGGTGAACGTCACTACCGAGCGTGGCCCGTCCAAGGTAATCGTCAATGCGCGTACCGGCTCGGTGGTGCTGTCGGACACCGTCACGCTCAATCGTGCCGCGGTGGCCCACGGCAACCTGTCGATCGTCATCGATTCCAATCCCCAGGTCAGTCAGCCCAATGCGCTGGCTGGTGGCAACACGACGGTCGTTCCCAACGCCGACATCACCGTACAGCAGGAGGGCGGTGCGCTGCAGATGGTTCAGACCAGTGCCGATCTGATGGATGTGGTCAACGCGCTGAACGCATTGGGCGCCTCTCCCCAGGATCTGATGTCGATTCTCCAGGCGTTGAAGTCTGCGGGATCGCTCAACGCCGAGCTGGATATCATCTGATGGCGATCACCAACGATCTTTCGGGGCAGTTTGCGCTCGACGTCCAGAGCGTGCAGAAGCTCAAGTACAGTGCGGCCAACTCGCCGCAGGGGAGTCTCAGGGAAGCATCGCGCCAGTTCGAGGCCGTGTTCCTGCAGATGATGCTCAAGAGCATGCGCGATGCCAGCCCCCAGTCCGGTCTACTACATAGCAATCAGATGGACATGATGCGCTCGATGCAGGATCAGCAGTGGGCGCAGCAGCTGGCGGGCAAGGGGCTGGGGCTTGCCGATCAGCTGGTGGCGCAGCTCGAGGGTAGCGGCCTGCCGGGCACCTCGGCACTGCCCGCCGCCTCGGGCGCTACGGGCGACGATGCCTCGGCCCTGATCGCCGGCATTCCGCGGGGTACGCCACGGCTGTTGCATGGTGGCCTTCGCACGCCGGGATTTGCGCCGGATCTGTCACGGCATGAGATTGCCAGCGCTGCCACGGCCAACGGCTCGTCATCGACATCGGCATTGATGGCAGACGAGGCCGACGATCGTCCGGCGCACGTCCGCGCCTTCCTCGACAGTCTGGCAGGTCCGGCCAGGCAGGCGGAACAGTCCTCGGGCGTGCCGGCCGAGCTGATTCTGGCCCAGGCCGCGCTCGAGACCGGCTGGGGTCAGCGGGAGATTCCCACCGCCAGCGGCGGCAACAGCCACAATCTCTTCGGTATCAAGGCCGGACAGTCCTGGCAGGGCGACACCACGGCTATCACCACCACCGAGTATGTCGACGGGCGGCCGGTCAAGATGGTCGATCGCTTCCGCGTCTATGACTCCTATACCGATGCCTTCAACGATTACGCCAGGTTGATCGGCGACAACCCTCGCTATCAGGGGGTCGTGGCGGCTTCGACACCCGACCAGGCGGCTCAGGCGTTGCAGCAGGGCGGTTATGCCACGGATCCACGCTATGCCGAGAAGCTTCGCGGCATCATGGCGCAATTGGGCACGCTAGAAGCCGGGGCAGGTCGCGATCTGCTGGCGACTGCGAGTAATGCCGGCAATCCGTTCGGCCCCGACGATCTGCCCACGGCGATTTTCTGATCGGCGTTAACAATTGGTTGCGAAATCGCTGTCTGAAGGGGTCAAGAAGCGGCTTTCGCGGCCGATAAAAATCATAACCTTGCACGGACATCGCCAGCATCGTCATGGCGTTTCACGGGATAGCGATATGAGCCTGTTTTCGATTGGCCTTAGCGGTTTGAGCGCGGCGCAGAATGCGCTCTCGACGACCAGCAACAACATCAGCAACGTCTACACCGATGGCTATAGCCGACAGTTGACGCTGCTGGGACAGAACAGCAGCGGCGAGGGTGGCGGTTCCGGCGTCAGCGTCGACGGCATCCAGCGCCAGTACAACAGCTATATCAGTTCGCAGCTCAATCAGGTCAATAGCCGCGAGTCGGCCCTGGAAACCTACCAGAGCCAGGTCAACCAGATCGACGATCTGCTGGCGGACAGCGATTCCGGTCTGACCACGCTGATGCAGAATTTCTTCTCCAGCCTCGAGGATCTGACCGGTGCGCCTTCGGACGCAGCCGCGCGCGAAGGGGTATTGGGCAGCGCTCGCAGCATGGTCGCACAGTTCCGTGCTTACGATGGCTATCTCAGCGACATGCGTGAGGGCATCAACGGCCAGATTGGCGACGTGGTCACCCAGGTCAACAATCTCAGCGACCAGATTGCCGATCTCAACAAGCAGGTGACGCTGGCCCGTGCCAGAAGCGGCGAGGAGCCCAACGCGCTGCTGGATCAACGCGACAAGCTGGTCAGTGATCTCGGCGAGCTGGTCGACGTCAACGTGCAGGTCCAGGATGGTTCGACCTACCAGGTATCGCTATCCAACGGCACGCCGCTGGTCGCCGGCAACAAGTCCTTCGATCTCGTCGCCGTCAAGAGCGATGAAGATCCTTCCAATATCACGATCGCCTACGAAGATGGTGCCGGCTCGCGTTCGCCACTCAAGGAATCCGTCATTCAAGGCGGTGAACTGGGTGGATTGTTGAGCTTTCGTAGCGAAACCCTCGACAGCGTTCAGAACCAGCTCGGTCAGTTGGCGGTGACATTGGCAGTGGAATTCAATGACCAGCATGAGGCTGGCGTGGATATCAACGGTGATTCCGGCAAAGCGTTTTTCGAAATCGGTGGCCCGACCATCATTGCCAGTGCCAATAACGCAGGCAGCGGTTCGCTGGATGCCGAGTATGGCGACATCAGCCAGTTGACGGCGGACGACTATCAGCTGACCTATCAGGCGGATGGCTCCCTCAAGGTCGAGAACCTGAGCAGCGGCGAGAAGCTTCCTGATGTCTCTCCGGATGCTGATGGCAATCTGTCCTTCGGCGGGGTGACGCTGGCTCCCGGTACCCCGCCCCCGGCTGAAGGCGACGTCTTCACGCTACAGCCGACGCGCAATGCGGCTGCCGGATTCGATCTGGCGCTGAGTGATACCAGCCAGATCGCCGCTTCGGAAAGCGGTGACTCCGGTGACAACCGCAATGCCTTGGCGTTACTCGACCTGCAGAATCAGAAGCTAGTTGGCGGTAGTGCGACCTTCAGTGGCGGCTACGCTTCGCTGGTCAGCGATGTGGGCAACCGGGCGGCCATCACCGAGGCCAACCTGACGACCCAGCAGGGGCTGAGCGATCAGCTTTACGCCTACCAGCAGGCCGACTCGGGCGTGAACCTGGACGAAGAGTACGCCAACCTGATGCGGTATCAGCAGTACTACTCGGCCAATGCCAAGGTCATCGAAGCCGGTTCGGCCATCCTGGATACGATTTTGGGGCTGCGCGCTTGAGAGCTGTCGAAGCGCCGTTTTTGAATAATGATTGAGCGCGCCCTGATCGGGTGCCTTCGAGGAGAGAGCCGTGCGTGTCAGCACCGTGATGATGTTCGAGCGCAGTGTCAGCTCGATGAGCCGCCAGCAGGGCGCTTTCATGGAAGTCGGCGAGCAGATCGCTTCCGGCAAGCGTGTGGTGCGCCCTTCCGACGATCCGCAGGCCGCGTCACGTGCGGTCGGGGTATCGCAATCGCTGGCCACCAATGCTCAGCAGAGCGACAGCCGGGTGACGGTACGCAATTCGCTGAGCCAGGAAGAGAGCGTTCTCGACAGTGTTTCCGATGCTCTGACGCGGGCTAAGGAGCTCATGATCCAGGCCGGCAATGGCACGCTGAGCGACGCCGACCGTCAGTCCCAGGCGTCGGAGCTGCGTGGCGTCTACGAGGCGCTGTTGGGGCAGGCCAACTCCACCGATGGGAATGGCAGCTATCTCTTCGGCGGTTACAAGGATAGTTCCGCGCCCTTCGTCCAGAATGACTCCGGTGCCGTGGAGTACGAGGGCTCCGATCAGGTTCGTCAGCAGAAGGTCGACTCTTCGCGGATGATGGAAGTGGGAGATACCGGGAAAGACGTCTTCCAGTCGGTGGCGGCAGGCTCCGGCTATCTGGCCAAGGCTGGCGACGGCAATACTGGCACCCTGACCTTCACCGGCCCCCAGGTGACGGACACGACCGCCGATGGCTATGGCAGCAGCTACGAGATCAGCTTTAGCGATAACGGGGATGGCACTTACGACTACACCGTGAAGGGATATCCCGATGGCGACATCACCGGCACCTATAACGGCGAGAGTGGCTCGCTCGAGTTCGGTGGGATTCGTCTGACGCTGGAAGGAACGCCCGAGCCAAGTGACACGCTTGCGGTGGGGCCAGCCGAGGATATGGACCCTGACGTCTTTACGACGTTGGAGAACATGCTCTCTGCCCTCGAGAACCCGCTGGATTCCGACGCCGACAAGGCGGCCTTCGCCAATACGCTGTCGACCTCCAGCCGGGAGCTGGATAACGCGCTGGACAACGTGCTGACCGTGCGCGCGTCCGTCGGTGCTCGACTCAACGAACTGGACACGCTCGATACCGTAGGGGGCGATCGCAAGATCAGCTACACCCAGACCCAGAGCGATCTGATCGATCTGGATTACACCACCGCCATTTCGGACTATGTGCTGCGGCAGGTGGGGTTGCAGGCGTCGCAGAAAGCCTTCGTCGATTTGCAGGGGACTTCGTTGTTCGACCTGATGTGATGTTTGGTCTGACGCGACGTTCGACTTGACGCGGCGTCGGATTTCAATCGCCAACGGATCGGGCCGTTAACGGCCCGGTCAAAGTCAAAGGGGCGCATCCTGCAGGATGCGCCCCTTTTGTTTGGGTGAGCCGTCGGTTGGCGATTTCGAACATTGGAAAGGAGCTCGGGGAGAGATTGGCCCCGTTGTGATCTCGGGTCAGGGCGTGCCGGCCATCTGTTCGATCATGCCCTGCATGAAACGAAGCTGTTGCTCGAACAGATCGCTCCAGAAGCCTCCCATATCCGGAATCAGTGCGGTAATCAGCACCAGGCCGGCGGTCAGTGTCATCGGGAAACCCACCGAAAAGATCGACAGCTGTGGCGATGCACGATTGAGAATGCCCAGCGAGAGATTGATCAACAGCAGCGCGGTGACGATGGGAATCGCCATCAGCAGGCCGGAGGAGAAAATGGTGCCGCCCCAGCGGGCCAGCGTTTCGGCAAAGCTGGCATCGATCGAGGTCGAGCCGATGGGCAGCACCTCGAAGGTCCAGGCGAGAATTTCGATCGTGATAAGGTGTCCGTTCATCGCCAGGAACGTCAGCAGCGTCAAAATTTCCAGCAGGCGCGACAGCACCATCGTATTGGTGCCGGCATCCGGCTGATAGAAGGTCGCGAACCCGAGGCCCATCTGCATGCTGATGAACTCGCCGGCAGTCTGCACCACGGCGATCATGATCCGCAGCACCAGGCCCATGGCGATACCGATAAGGATCTGCTGAAGCATGATGCCGAAGCTTTCCAGCGAGAACAGAGGAATCGCCGGCATCGGTGGCAGGGCAGGCGCGATGGCCACAGCGATTGCGGCCCCAAGCAGCGCCTTTACCGGCGTCGGTACGCTCGGCAAGTTCCACAGCGGTGAAGCCATGAAGAAGGCAAGAATGCGAACCGTGGGCCAGAAGAAGAGCCGTATCCAGCTTTCCCACTGGGCTGAGGTAATATCGATCATCGATCGCGCTGACGAATCAGCTCACCATCTGGGGAATGTTCTGCAGCAGTTCCCGAGTGAAGTTGACCAGGAGCTGAATGATCCAGGCGCCGGAGAGGATCAGCATGGCGAAGACGCCCAGGATCTTGGGAATGAACGTCAGCGTCATTTCGTTGATCTGGGTCGCCGCCTGGAAAAGGCTGACCAGCAGGCCGACCAGTAGCGCGGTCAGCAGTAGCGGAGCGGCTATCATCAGGGTTACTTTCATGCCCTGGTAGGCCATGCTCATTACCATTTCGGGAGACATTGCTTACCTCCATGCAGTCGCGAAGCGGGGGCTGACGACACGGTTCGTGTCTGTGCGACTCACGAGAAATAGAAACTTTGGGTCAGCGAGCCGATCAGAAGCTGCCAACCATCGACCAGCACGAACAGCATCAGCTTGAACGGCAACGAGATCGTGGCCGGTGGCACCATCATCATCCCCAAAGCCATCAGTACGCTGGCGACGACCAGGTCGATGATCAGAAATGGGATGAAGATCGTGAAGCCGATCTGGAAGGCCGTCTTCAGCTCACTGGTGACATAGGCTGGCACCAGGATACGCATCGGCACGTCTTCGGGACCCTGCATCTCGCCGACATCGGCGATGCGGGCGAACATTGCCAGATCGGCCTGCCGGGTCTGGGCGAACATGAACTCGCGGAATGGCTGGCTGCCTCGCTCCAGCGCTTCCTCCATCGAAATTTCTTCGGCCGAGAACGGTTGCCAGGCTTCTTCATAGGCCCGGTCGAGTACCGGCGACATGACGAAATACGTCAGAAACAGCGCGAGCCCGAGCAGAACCTGCGTCGGCGGCGCCGAGGGCGTGCTCATGGCGGTACGCAACAGCCCCAGCACGATGATGATCCGGGTAAAGCAGGTCATCATCAGCAGCATCGCCGGTAGAAAGGCGAGCGAAGACAAAAAGAGCAGCGTCTGCAGGCTCAGCGACCAGCGCTGACCGCCGTCCGCCATCGGCTCGCTGACAATGCCGGGAATCGCCTGCGCCACCGCCCATTGGCTGGCCGTCAACGCCGCCAGGGCGCCCAACCCCACGACGACGCCACGCAATCTGGAATTAGCCGCAATAGCCACTAGTTGTCGACCCCGTTGTCCCGCCTGGGCTTTTGGCGCTTGAGCGAGTCACTCGCATTCTGTTTGAGGGCTTGACCCAGGCGACTGGCAAAGGAGCCGCTCAAGGGTGCCGACCCAGAGGCGACAGGCGTATTGGGGGGCGGGGTCATGCTGTCCAGCTTGGTTACCTGACCGCCACCGACGCCCAGAACCAGCCAGCGATCATCGACCTCGACGATGACCACGCGCTCGCGTTGCCCGACCGGCGTACTGGCCACGACACGCAGATGCTGCGTTCCGGCACGACGGTTAGGACCGATACGCTTCAGCAGCCAGGCGCAGGCCAGGATGATCGCCACGACGATCAGCAACGACATTGCCGTCTTGCCCATCATCAGAAGGCCGATGCTGTCGCCGCTGCCGGCCGTGGTCTGCGCCGCCTGCTGTAGCGTATCGTCGTTCATCGATTCAGTTTCTGGACGCGTTCGGACGGCGTGACGATCTCGGTGATCCGGATGCCGTATTTGTCATCCACGACGACGACTTCGCCCTGGGCGACGAGATAGCCGTTGATCATGATGTCCATCGGTTCACCGGCCAGTCCGTCCAGCTCCACGACCGAGCCCTGGGCCAGTTCGAGCAGTTGCTTGATGGTGATGCGCGTTCGGCCCAGCTCGACCGAGAGCTTGACCGGGATATCCATGACGACGGCCAGATCCCGAGCCTCGCGAGTGTTGCCGCTGCCTTGATCGAAGGACTGGAAAACGCCGGCTTCCGCCGATTGTGCCTCGCCGGAACCCGCCGTGCCGGTGGGCTTGGTCGCTTCCTCGACCGTTTCGGACTCGTCGGCTTCAGGCTCGACACCCTGTTCCGCCATGGCCGCTGCCCAAAGATCGTCGGCATCCTGGTTGTTGTCGCTGGCCGTATCGGAAGCTCCCTTCTGGGATCCCGGTTTTTGATCATCACTCATTGTCGAAGTCCTTCATGGCGGAGTACGTACCATGGTCAATAAGATGCTTCACCCGTAGCGCGCGTTGACCTTGCCGGGTCCCGTATTCACAGGCCATGACCGGTACACCGTCGACACGCACGTCGATGGCTTTGGGGAGATCGAAGGGGAGAATGTCGCCGACCTTCAGTGCCATCACGTCACCGATGGTCGAAGGTATCTCGGCAAAATCGGCGATCAATTCGACCTGGGTCTGTTTGATCTCGCCGGCCATGCGCGACTCCCACTGGGTATCGTCGCTGTCGAGCGTTCCGATCGGGCTGGACAGAATGTCCCGGATCGGTTCGATCATGGAAAAGGGAATGCAGATGTTGAAGTCGCTGGTCAGGTTGCCGACCTCGAGATGGAACGTACTGTTGACGACGATCTCGTTCGGCGAATTGGTGATGTTGGCAAAGCGCACCTGCATTTCGGAACGCATGTAATCGACGTCCACGGGATAGATCGATTTCCAGGCGTCGCTGTAACCCTCCAGCGCCAGCGACAATAGCCGCTGGATGATTCGCTGTTCGGTGGCGGTGAATTCGCGACCGTCGGATTTGGTCAAAAACCGGCCATCACCGCCGAACAGGTTGTCCACCACCATGAAGACCAGACCCGGCGGGAACACCAGCAGGGCGGTGCCCTTGAGCGGCTTGAGGCTGATCAGGTTCAGGTTGGTCGGTACCGGCAGGTTGCGCGCGAACTCGCTGTAGCTCTGGTAGCGCACGCCGGCGACCGTGATATCGGCGCTGCGTCGAATCAGGTTGAACAGGGCCACCCGGAAGAGACGCGCGAACCGCTCGTTGATGATATCCAGCGCCTGCAGACGCTCACGGATGACCCGGTGCTGGTTGGCCGGGTCGAACGGGCGCGCGTCGCGACGGTTACTCTCGGGCGCTTTGGCGGGCGCGTCGGTATCGCCGCTGACACCGTTGAGAAGGGCGTCGATCTCTTCCTGCGACAGCAAATCGTCTTGGGACATGATTGGCCTGGCGTCCGCTTACTGCACGATGAAATCGGAGAACAGCACGTCGTCGATGGATAACGTGGGCTGCGGCGTGGTGATCGGCTCGTTGAACAAGTCGAGAATCTGCTGCTTCAGTTGGACCTTGCCTTCGGGCTTGATCAACTCTTCGGCGCTCTTGCCGGATAGTAGCATCAGCAGCCGGCTGCGAACCTCGGGCATGTTCTGGGTGAGAAACGTGCTGGTCGCCTCATCGCCGACGCGCAGCGACAGCCCGACGTAGAGCAGGCGGTCGCCGTAATCGCTCTGCAAATTGACGGTGAAGGGGTTGATGGTCACGAAAATCGGCACCGGGGCTTCAACCGGCTCGTCATTGACGACCTTGGTCGCCTCGCTGCCGTCGCGGGCGTCGAGGAAGAAGTACACGGCGACCGAACTGGTGACCGCCAGCAGGACGATCAGTAGCCCTATCAACAAGAGGGAGCGGCTTTTACGGGATGCGGCCATTGATTCTGCCATTACGGTGATCTCTGAAAGTTGCAGCGGATTATGCGGTGCTAGAGGGTGTCGCGATCGACGGAAAAGACGCCTTCCGGTCTGCTAACTTCCCCTTTCATGCGCCGGGGTCGGAAGATGAAGGCGTGCCAATCGCGAACGGCGCCGCATGACTTGATGTCGCGGCGGGAGTGCCCGCCGCTATCCGTGTTATCGGCAGCGCTGGCTAGGCGTAAAGGTTGATATTGCCGTTAGGGGTGAGGGCAACCTGGCGCAGGGTGGCGTCATCGCTCGTATCGACTCCCGATGCGGCAAGCAGCGGGCCGGAGGCGCTCGACGTGCCACGCGGACGATCGTCGTCCGATGACTGGCCTTGCTGGAACTGCCCCTGATCGCCGACCATCGCTTCACCCAGAGCGATGCCGCTATCGGCGAGCGCCTGGCGGAGCTGAGGCATTGCGGCCTCGACGGCAGCGCGAACCGGCGCGTGGGCAGAAAGGATCTGAAGCTGTGCCTGCTGGTCCTGTACCGTCAGCGATACGCTCAGCGGGCCGAGCTCCTGCGGATGGAGGCGTAGCGACATCTGCTGGTCGCCACGCTGATGCATCTGCAGGATTTGCTGGCCGAATGAAGCTGGCCATTGCGGTGACTGAACCGGGGTCGAGATGGCGCCGTTGGTCATCGTTGCTGCCGATGCCAATCCCGTACCGTTCGATAGCGGCGACGTCAGATGCGACAGAGATCCGCCATCGGGCCGCGGGCTCGTGAAGAGGGCGCTATCCAGTCCGTCACGTTTCGCGCCGGATGCCGATAGGGCGTCCGCAAGCGCGTCCGTCAGCGCTGCACCGGCAGGGTCTCCCGTTGACGAGGATTGTGACAGAACCTGGCCGGCCGCTGCCAGCAGCCCCGACGACGAGGTCGGATTGCCGTTACGGTTTCCTTCGACTGTCGACAGCAGCTCGCTGAGCCCAGGCTGTCCGGAAGTCGCATTGACGCGAGTCGAGGAGCCGGGTCGCTCGCCCTCATCCGACATCTTGCCGGACAGCATCGCGGCCACGTTGCGTGCGGCGTCGCCGGCCGTCAGGGTCATCTGCTGCAAGGCGGATTGTCCGGCACCGAGTGCCGCGGCGCCATTGCCGGCGGCAGCCGCCGAAGCGTTACCGGCGGGTTGCGTGCCCGCCGTCAGCGGAAGCGCGGCGAAGATGGCGGCAAGAGCGTCCGCGTCGATCGGCCCTGCGTCGCTATCGCTCGCCTCGGAGCTCGATGGCGCCTTGCCGTCGGTCTTGCCTTCGAGGCTGGCCAGGACGGCGTGAAGCCCTGTCATGTCTCCCTCTTCCAGGGCTTGCAGAATCTCGCGTGCATCCTCGCTCGTCTGTCGAGTGGAATCGGATTCGGCATCCGCTACCTGCGAATCCTTTGTCGGCTGGCGGCTGGAGGCGAGGGCCGGGGATGTGTCATCGGTTTCTTGGGTATTCGACCGCTCGGGAGTTTTCGTTGCCTGTGACGCTGAACTTCCACCGGCTGCGGATCGCTGGGGTTTTTCTGCCCCTGCGGCCCGCTGCATGACATCGGCGAAGGGCGCGCTGGCCGTTTCCCTGGACGCGCTGTTCCCGGTATTGGCGCCACGCGTCGAGGATGAGGTCACGCTGATGAGAGAGGAAAGTTCCATGGACTACGCCGCCAGTTTCGTTATCGGATAGAGCTTCTAATCGGTGCTGCTGAGCAGGGCTTCCATTCAGTGTCTCGGTATTACCACTGGTGCCCGGCGTCCTGCTGACGGCGGCGTAACTGCGCGGCCATCTCGTCACTGTGACGTTGCTCGTGACGCGCCTGGTGGCGGGCCGCTTCATGCTGGCGGCGTGTGTGCAACGTGTCATAGGCGTTGAGTTTTCGGCGTTCGCCCTGCCAGTGCTGCTTGCCGTTCTCGACGCGAGACTGGTGCTCGCCGAGCCGGCGCTGTTGCTGTTCGATCGCCTTGTCGAGAGAGGCGATGAACTGTTGATAGTCCCGCCATTGGCTTGATGAGACACCCCGGGTCAGACTGTCGTGGAGCTTGCGCTGGTACTCGTCACGATAACGCTGCAGCTGCCCGAGCTGATTCTGAGCCTCCTGCTGTTGACGCTGCAGATGACCCAGGTTCTCGACAGCCTTGTCGCTGCTGCGCTGCGCCAGATCACGAAGCATCTGCATGGCGTGCATGTTGGCCAAAGCGTTACCTCCTATCCGTCCGTCAACCGGGGCGATTCACCGTGGCGATCCATCGGGGCAATCCACCGGGACAATCCACCGGGACAATCCACCGATTGCCATTGTGGCGCTCGGGCCGTCCCGTCAAAGGATTGATAAGCGATGAAAAATGCCACTATTCCGGAACAGCGCGCGCCGATTTGCCACTCGAGGGGGCGGCGGAAGGTCAGTCGTCGATCGGTATGAGTCGGTCAAGGTCGGCCTGGGTAGGAGCCAGCTCTGCGATCTCGTTCATACGCTGTTGCAGGAAGGCCTCGAGTCGTGGATAGAGCGCGACTGCGCGATCCAATTGGGGGTCCTGGCCGGTGATATAAGCGCCAACGTTGATCAGGTCGCGGTTGCGCTGGTAGCGCGAGATCATCTGCTTGAAGCCTTGCGCCTGGCGCAGGCGCCTGGTGTCGACCACCGCCGGCATCGCACGACTGATCGAGGCCTCGATATCGATGGCCGGGTAGTGGCCGCTCTCCGCCAGCTGTCTTGAAAGCACGATGTGGCCATCGAGAATCGCGCGGGCGGAGTCGGCGATGGGGTCCTGCTGGTCGTCACCTTCCGTCAGCACGGTATAGAAGGCGGTAATCGAGCCACCGCCGCGCTTGCCGTTGCCGGCCCGCTCCACCAGCGCCGGGAGCTTGGCGAAGACGGAGGGGGGGTAACCCTTGGTTGCAGGCGGCTCGCCGATGGCCAGCGCGATCTCGCGAGCCGCCATGGCATAGCGGGTCAGCGAATCCATGATCAACAGCACGTTGCGCCCCTGATCACGAAAGTCTTCCGCCAGCCGCGTCGCGTAGGCCGCGCCTTGCATGCGTTGCAGCGGCGAGGTATCGGCCGGGGCGGCAACCACCACGGCTCGGGCCAGGCCCTCGTCGCCCAGAATGTTTTCGATGAAGTCCTGAACTTCGCGCCCCCGTTCACCGATCAGGCCGACGACGATGACATCGGCATTGGTGAAGCGCGCCATCATGCCCAGCAGCACACTCTTGCCGACCCCGGAGCCGGCGAACAGGCCCATGCGCTGGCCGCGGCCCACGGTGAGCAGCCCGTTGATGGCACGGATGCCCACGTCGATGGCGGTATCGATGGGCGCACGGGCCAACGGGTTGATCGGCGGCGTGTCCAGCGGGGCGTGGGGTGCCTGCTCGAGCGGGCCGTGGTCGTCGAGTGGCCGGCCGTTACCGTCGACGACGCGGCCAAGCAGCCCGTCGCCCAGCGGGAAGCGCCTGGCGCTGGCGATGTCCAGGCGGTTGCCGCTGAGCGCGAGTACCCGCGCGCCCGGCAACAGGCCGCTGGTGTCTGCCAATGGCATCAGGAACAGCTTGTCCCCGGCGAATCCGACCACCTCCGCCTCGGCGAAGCGTTCGTCGTCGTGGCCGTTGCCGGGGGAGAGTTCGATCAGGCAGGCGCTGCCAAGCGGAAGGCGGATGCCGATGGCTTCCAGCACCAGCCCCGTGGCGCGAGTCACCCGGCCTTCGTGGCGGTAATGGGAGAGTGATTCGACACGATGGCTGATCTTGCCCAGCACTTGACGCCAATGCTGGTGGTGCTGGGAGACTCCCGACGAGATCGAGGACTCTGTGGCGTCACTCATCATCGGAGCTCTCGCCATCGAAACCCTCGCCACCGAAACCCTCGCCATCGGCACTCTCGTGACCGAGGCCTTTACGACCGTTGCCGTTGTGGCTACCGCTGTGATCGGCACCTTCTTGCTTCGCGCCGTCACGGCGGGCGCGGTCATGGCCTGACTCGAGCTCGCTGTCCTGAGATTCAGGCTCCGCCGGTTGGCCGCTCGACGTCGTCTTGCGTTGGCGCCGCTGGTCGAGAATCGCTTTCCACTGGGTGCTCAAGCTGGCATCGAGTCCGCCCGCGGCACTGGTGACATGGCAGCCACCGCGCTCGAGCGAAGGGTCGGCATGACACTCCCAGCCGCTGGCCTCGAGAGAGTCGCCCATGGACGTCGTTACCAGCTCCAGGTCATCCGGATGCAGCCACAGGCGGGGCTTGCCGTTCAGGGTGGTGTCGGCATCGAGCAGCTCGCGCACCACGCTCAGGATATGTTCAGGGTTCGCGGCCAGCGACTCGCCCGCCAGTTGGCGGCCTGTGATCAGCGCCAGCTCGACCAGTTGATCGGCGACTTCGGTATCCAGCGTCGCCAATGCCTGGCGGAAATTGTCGGCCAGCTCGGCAAGGGGGCGCAGCGTCATGTCCAGGCGCTTGTTGAATTCCAGTTCGGCGGCTGCGTTGGCCGCTTCGAGACCTTCCTTGTAACCTGCCTGATAGCCTTGCTCGTGCCCTTCGCTGTAGCCGCTTTCGTAACCCTGTTGCCGGGCCTTTTCGGCGATCGCTCGGCGCGCCTTCTCCTCGGCGTCTTCCCGTTGCCGGCGACGACGCTGCGCTTCGGCGTTTGCGGCGGATTGACCGGGAGCCGGGGACGGGGCGCGCGCGAGCTCTTCCATCTGCCAGCGGTGCCATTCGACACGGTCAGATCCGGTCCGATTGCCGCGATCAGACGTAGCCATCGTCGCCACCCGTCAAGGCGATTTCGCCGGAATCCGCCAGACGCCGTACGACCGCCAGAATCGACTTCTGTTCGTTTTCGACCTGCGATAGACGAACCGGTCCTCGGTTTTCCATGTCTTCGAGCATCAGCTGCGCCGCACGCTGAGACATGTTGCGCGTGAACTTGTCGACCAGTGCTTCTTCGGCACCGCGCAGTGCAATCACCAGGGAGTTGGTTTCGACTTCGCGCAGGATCATCTGGATGCCGCGGTCGTCGATATCCAGCAGGTTCTCGAACAGGAACATCTCGTCGATGATGCGTTGCGCCAGATCTTCGCTGTGCGCGCGAACCACTTCGATGACCTGTTCTTCCTGAGTGGAGTTCATCAGGTTGAGAATCTCGGCCGCTGTCCTGACCCCGCCCATCTTGCTGCGCTTCAGGTTGGTGCCGTCGAGCATCGAAGTGAGTACCTCGGTCAGTTCCTGCAGCGCTGCCGGCTGTACGCCGCTGAAGGTGGCGATGCGCAGCATGACGTCTTCGCGCAGCTTGTCGCCGAACAGTTCGAGAATATCGGCGGCCTGAGAGCGCTCCAGATGCACCAGGATCGTGGCGATGATCTGCGGGTGCTCGTCGCGGATCATTTCGGCGACCATCGACGCTTCCATCAGATTCAACGAGTCGATGCCCGACGCCGTATTGCTGGTCTCGAGAATGTCCTCGATCAGGCTGCTGGCGCGTTCGCTGCCCAGTGCCTTGGTCAGAACCGCGCGGATATGATCGCTGGAGTGCAGATTGATGGCCGTGAACTGCTCGGCTTCCTCGTAGAAATCGCGTAATACCGCCGCCATCTCCTGATGAGAGACCTGGCCGAGCTTGGCCATTTCCTGGCTGATCTCCTGCACCTCTCGGCTGGAGAGGTACTTGAAGACTTCCGCTGCGCTGTCTTCGTCCAGGGAGAGCAACAGGATGGCGCCGCGTCGAGCGCCAGTCATTTCCACCGTCATGATTTGTCCATCCAGCTTCTGACGACCATGGCGACCAGGCGGGGATCTTCCTGGGCGATTTCACGAACTTCCTTGAGATCCTGCTCGTAGCTCGAGGCGCCGCGACGGCTGCGTTCGCGTCTCGAGCCTTCTACAGGCTCGTCGCTGACGCCGCTGTCACTGACTGCCTGGTAGCTCGCGGCACCGGCGGCTGCCGCCGCGCCGGTGGCGGGTGTCGGTGCCGCCACCGGCGCGGGAGCGGGCTCTGCGGTCTGGCGACGCAGGAGCGGTTTCACCACCTTGAACCACAGGAACAGGGCGACCAGGGCGACGACGAGATACTTCAGTACGCTCTTGCCGAGACTCCAGACTTCCGGCGTCTGCCACCAGGGCAGGGTATCGAAATCCTGTGCATCGATCTGGAACGGGCTGTTGACGACCTCGAGCGCATCGCCGCGAGCCGCCGAGAAACCCATCGCCTGACGAACCAGGCCACGAATCTGCTCCATCTCCGTATCGCTCAGCGCGACCTGGGTCGGATTGCCGTCTTCATCCACGCCGTCTCGATAGTTGACGACAATGGCTGCCGACAGGCGCTCGATGTCGCCGCTGTGCTCTTTGACGTGCTCTACGGTACGGTCGACTTCGTAATTGATGGTACTGTCATGGCGTGCCCGGCCGGTGTCGGTGGTGTCAGCGGTCTCGGTGCCTTGCGTATCCGCGTTCTGGTTGTCGGCATTATCGGCATCGTCGGCCCCATCGGTCTGGGCTTGGGTGCCCTGCGCGTTGATCGGGGAGGCGGCAACGCCCGGCGGCTGATTGCTCAGCGCGCCCGGTACGCCCATGGCGAGATCGCCATTGCTCTGGTACGACGAGCTGGTCTGCTGGCTGCGTACGGCGGCCTCGTTCGGCGCCTGGTTGGGGCCGTAACGCTCTGCGGTCTGCTCTCTTTGGGAGAAGTCGATTTGCGCGGTGACCTGCGCGCGCACGTTCCTGGCGCCGACGATCGGCGCCAGGATCGCCTCGATGCGCTGGGCGTACTGGTCTTCGAGATTGTTGACGTAATCGAGCTGGCTACCATCCAGCTGGTTGTTGTTGCGGTTGGAGCGGCTCAGCAGATCGCCGTTCTGATCGATGACGGTGACGTCGTCGATGGCCAGTTGCGGCACGCTGCTGGAGACCATGTGGACGATGGCGTTGACCTGGCCTTCGCCCAGTACCCGACCCGGCTGCAGATCGAGGACGACGGAGGCGGAGGCGGGTTCGCTCTCGCGGACGAAGACGGACGGCTTGGCCATGGCGAGGTGGACACGGGCCCGCTCGACGCTGCCCAGCGTGCCGATGGTACGGGCCAGCTCGCCCTCCAGGGCCCGCTGGTAGTTGACCTGCTCTGCGAACTGGCTGATGCCGAATGCCTGGTCGTCCATCAGCTCGAAGCCGACGCCGCTGGCTTCGGGAAGCCCCTGTTCGGCCAGCCGGAGACGAGTCTGGCGGACCTGATCGGCCGGGACGAGCAGGGCCTGGCCGCCCTCGCTGAACTCGTAGGGGATGCCCATGGTATCGAGCTGGGTGATGATTCGACCGCCGTCGGCGTCAGTCAGCGTCGAATAGAGAACCCGATATTCCGGGCTGCGAGCCCACAGCAGCAAGGCGATCACGATAGCCACGGCGGCGGCGCCGGCTACGATCAGCGGGATACGGGGGTTCCGCTGCAATCTGTTCAACCAGTCGCGGCCGCCGGAGGTCGTCTCCGAAGCGGCTTGGCGATTCGAATTCCGGGCGGATGCATTGGCTGAATTCTGAGCGTCGTTGGACGACGTGGCCGTGCTCATGTCGGACTCCGCTCATGGCACGTGGTGCGACTCGACAACATAGCAGTAGTCTGCTCCCTGCAACGCGTCTGCTCATCCGTGCCTCGACACGCTCGGAGAGTCAGTCCGACGCGGCCCTGGCCGGGGCGTTAGTTTGATGGCAGCCATTATGTGTCGATGCGTTAATGGCGAAGGTGGGAAAAGCCGATGTTTTCACGCGCATTTACCGCGATAGTGTTTGGCTTGCTATTGATAGGCTGCCAGCGTCGAATCCACCGGCGGTCGTGTCGTCTTTCCACGGGGCGCCGTCATACAGGAAAAACTTCATGAGTGCTCCAGCCATTCAAGCGGCGCTTCAGCAAATGCAGGCTCTCTCGGCTCAGGCGAGCGGACAGGGCATGAGCGCGCAGAGCCCTGCTGCCGAGACTCACGGCAGCTTCGCCGGGGAACTGCAGGCCTCGCTCGGACGAATCAATCAGATGCAGCAGTCCGCCAATCAGCAGGCCATGGCCTTCCAGGCCGGCGATCCCGACGTGGCATTGAACGACGTGATGATCGATTCCCAGAAGGCGAGCGTGGCCTTCGACATGGGCGTCCAGGTACGTAATCGCCTCGTGACCGCGTACAAGGAAATCATGGGGCTGCAGATTTAAGGCGCTTTTCCGGCCTCGTTTTGCGCTTCACCGAAGCTCGGCGGTCGTTTGACCGCCGGGCTTTTCGCGTTCATCAGACACCACGCTTGCGATGCTGGCGCCATGTTTCCACCGAGTAGAATCCGAGCCCGATCCAGATCAGGACGAAGGTGGTCAGTTGGGGCCACGAGAGGGTTTCGTCGAATACCCATAGCGCCAGCAGGAACTGCAGCGTCGGATTGAGATACATCAGAAAGCCGACGGTGGAGAGCGTCAGCCGTCGCGCGGCGCCAGCGAAGGCGAGCAGTGGCAGGGTGGTGACGACGCCACTGATGATCATCAGCGCGGTGGTTTTCGATGTCTCGCCAAAATGGGACTGGCCATGCCAGGCCAGCCAGGCCAACGCGGCGAGGCTCAATGGCAGCAGCAGGCTTGTTTCTACCAACAGACCCGACAGCGCATCCAGGGAAACACGCTTGCGCAACAACCCGTAGGTGCCGAATGTCATGGCCAGCACCAGGCTTATCCAGGGTAGCTTGCCGAGTATCACCAGTTGCAGCAGAACGGCGCCGAGCGCGAGGCCGATCGCCAGCATCTGCCAGCGCCCCAGCCGTTCGCGCAGCACGAGCATCCCTAACGCCACATTGACCAGCGGCGTCATGAAGTAGCCCAGGCTCGCCTCGAGCACGTGGTGGGTTTCCACCGCGTAGATATAGAGCCCCCAGTTCAGCGCGATGAGCAGTGCGCAGCCGAGGCTCCAGCTCAGCCCGCGGACCAGATCGCGCGGGCTTCGAAAGCTACGGCCCAACACGGCCCAGCGTCTCATCAGCGTGACCACGACGATCAGGAAGGCGCAGGACCAGAGGATGCGCTGGATCAGTACCTCGAACGCGGGCACGCCATCGAACAGCGAAAAGAACAGGGGAAAACAGCCCCACATCGCGTACGCGCCGACGCCGAACACGACGCCAAGGCGCGCATCGCTCGCGGAAGCCTGCCGCTCGGGGGCTGCCGTCTCGGTGGTTCGAGGTCGGGAATCATCCATTGCAGGGCTCGACATGATCGACGCTCCATATCTCGGGCCCGTAATCTATCATGACCAACGTCACGCAGGCTGCCCGATGTCGACGGGAAATGTACCGGAATGTTCCGTGTCAGACGAAGGCGGCGATTTCAAAGAGGAAAGCCATGAACGAGTTACGCGTCAGCCTCGTACAGAGCGAGCTGCATTGGGAGGATCCGGCAGCCAATCGACGCCTGCTGGATGGCCGCATGGGGACGCTGGATGGCAGCCGGACCGATCTGATCGTGCTGCCGGAAATGTTCGCCACCGGGTTCACCATGAATGCCGAAGCGATGGCGGAGCCCTTCGACGCCAGCCCGACGCTGGACTGGATGCGCAGCCAGGCGCAGGAGCGAGGCTGCACCATCACCGGGAGCCTGGCGATCGCCGACGGTGGGCGCCGCTACAACCGGCTGATCTGGATGACGCCGGAAGGGGTGATGACCCATTACGACAAGCGTCATCTGTTTCGCATGGGCGATGAGCCCAGGCATTACGCGGCGGGCACCCGGCGCCAGGTGGTCGAGATCAAGGGCGTGCGTATCCTGCTGTCGGTGTGTTACGACCTGCGTTTTCCGGTATGGCTGCGCCAGCAACCCGGCGCTGGGCAACCTTTCGAATACGACGCGCTGCTGTGCGTCGCCAACTGGCCGGCGCCGCGCAGACACCCGTGGCGAACGCTGCTGCAGGCGCGCGCCATCGAGAATCTGAGCTACGTGATCGGCGTCAACCGGGTGGGAGAGGATGGCAACGGGCTGCCTTACGCCGGCGACTCCATGGTGGTGGACTTCAAGGGCGAGCCGCTGGCCGATCATCCGCCGGGCGAGGCGTTCGTCGAAACCGTCACGATTTCCAGCGATGCGTTAAAGACGTTTCGCGACAAGTTCCCGGCGTGGCAAGATGCCGACACTTTTCACTGGGGTGACTGACCTTTTCACTGGGATGACTGACAATGCGGTTGGATCGATTTCTTAGCGAGGCCACGGAACTCACGCGCAGCCAGGCCAAGCGCGCACTGCGCCAGTTCGAGGTCAGCGTCGACGGCGAAGTGACGCGAGACGCCTCGTATCAGGTTTCCGACGACCAGGTGGTGCGTTGGCAGGGCGACATACTGGAACGGGTCGGCTGGAGATATTTGATGATGCACAAGCCGGTAGGTGTCGAGTGCTCCCTGCGCCCGACGCATCATCCCTCCGTGCTGAGTTTGATCGATATCCCGCAGATCGAGCGGGTGCATCCGGTAGGGCGGCTGGATCTCGATACTTCGGGACTGCTGCTGATCAGCGACGATGGCAAGTGGACGCACCGCGTGACCTCGCCGAACCGCGCCTGTGTGAAGCGCTATCGGGCGACATTGGGTGAACCTCTGATAGCGGGCGAGGCTGAGCGCATCGCGGAACAGTTTGCCGAGGGCGTCGAGTTGAACGGTGACGACAGGCCGACCCGGCCGGCCACCTTCGAAGCCGTGGGTGATACCGAAGTGCTGATCGGCGTCACCGAAGGCCGCTACCACCTGGTCCGGCGCATGCTGACGGCGGTGGGGCACACGGTCGAGACGCTGCACCGTGAAGCGATCGGGCCGCTGGAGCTCGACCCGGATCTCGAACCCGGCGAATGTCGCTATCTGCGCCCGGAAGAGATAGCCGCGTTCTGAATGCCTTCCAGCGGGAAGCGGGAGCGCGGGCTTCAATTTTTATACCGTTATCTTGTTTTGGAAAAACACCTTCAGGCTGCCTCGAATTCGTCATCAAGGCGGGGAGAGGGAGGAAGCGTCGATCAGCGCTCGTGTGTAAGCCGATTGCGGGTTTTCGAGCAGCCCCTCGCACTCTCCCTGTTCGACGACTTTGCCGTCCTTCAGCACCAGTATGTTGTGCGCCATCGCCCTGACCACGGCGAGGTCGTGGCTGATGAACAGATAGGCGAGGCCGTGTCTGGCCTGGACGTTGCGCAGCAGCTCGATCAGTTGCTTCTGCACCGTGCGATCGAGGGCCGAGGTCGGTTCGTCGAGGACCAGCAGACTCGGCTTGAGGATCAGGGCGCGGGCGATGGCGATACGCTGGCGCTGGCCGCCGGAGAACTCGTGAGGGTAGCGGTCGCCGCAGTCTGGCGGCAGGTCGACGTCGCGGAGCGCTTCGGCAATGCGCTCGGCCACGGTCGATTCGTCGAGCTCGGGATGATGGAAACGCAGCCCCTCGCTGATGATATCGGCAACCGGCATGCGCGGTGACAGCGAGCCGTAGGGGTCCTGGAACACGATCTGGAACCCGCGTCGCTGGCGCCTGAGCGCATCGCCGCTCAAGGTATCGAGCCGCTGTCCGGCGAAGCGGATCTCGCCGCTGGCGGGCAGCAGCCGGATCAGGGCCGAGGCCAGCGTTGTCTTGCCGGAGCCGGATTCACCGACGATGCCGAGTGTTTCCCCTTTACGGAGTTGCAGCGACAACGGCTCGACGGCGACGAAAGCCGGAGGGCGCGGCCGCAGGAAGGGCTTGGGTCGGGGAAACGCCACGCTGACGCGATCGGCGGCCAGCAGCGGTGTTTCGCCGTCCTGTTCCGGAGGCGTCGGCCGACCGCTGGGAATGGCATCGATCAGTTGTCGCGTGTAGGCGGCCTGCGGCGTGTCGAAGACGACGGGCGTGGGGCCGGTCTCCACGCGCTCGCCACGACGCATGACGACGACCCGGTCGGCATGGCGACGCACCAGGTTGAGATCGTGGCTGATCAGCAGCAGGCCCATGTCGTGACGATCCCGCAGGTCGTCCAGCAGCGCCAGAATCTCCTGTTGAACCGTCACGTCCAGCGCCGTGGTGGGCTCGTCGGCGATCAGTAGTTTCGGGTCGTTGGCGATCGCCATGGCGATCATCACCCGCTGGCGTTGCCCGCCGGAGAGCTGGTGGGGCCAGGCCGTGATCAGCTCCTCGACCCGGGGCAGCCTGACCTGTGTCAGTAGCTCCTTGATGCGGCGTCTGGCGGCTTCGCCTCGAAGCCCTTGATGCAGGCGCAGCGTTTCTCCCAGTTGCTTGCCGACGCTATGCAACGGATTCAGCGACGTCATCGGCTCCTGGAAGATGAAACCGATCTGCCCGCCGCGCAGCGCGTTCCATTGGCGAGGCGAGAGATGGCCGATATCGCGGCCGTCGAAATAGCGCTCTCCCTGGATGTCGGTGCCCGCCGGCAACAGGCCCAGCGCCCCCAGTGCGCTGACCGACTTGCCCGACCCCGACTCCCCGACCACGGCGACGGTTTCTCCTCGATCGACATGCAAATCCAGCGCGGTTACCGCCGCCTGGGCACCGAAGCGGATGGTCAGTTGGCGCAGTTCGAACAGTCGCTTGTCGCTCATGGCAGGCTTTCCTGACGCGGGCTATCGAGTGGGGCGGCAGGTCGGTCGACCCGGCTCGCGGTGAGGATATGGCGTGGATCGAATGCGTCGCGCAGCCCCTCGCCGATGAATACCAGCAGCGACAGCATTACGCTCAGGGTGACGAAAGCGGTCACGCCGAGCCAGGGCGCCTGCAGGTTGTTCTTGCCCTGGGCGACCAGTTCGCCCAGCGACGGCGAGCCCGGTGGCAGCCCGAAGCCGAGGAAATCCAGCGCCGTCAGCGTCGTGATGGCGCCGGTGAACAGAAACGGGATGAAGGTCAGCGTGGCGACCATCGCGTTGGGGAGCACGTGTCGGCGCATGATCAGATGCGAGGGTAGCCCCATGGCGCGCGCGGCTCTCACGTACTCCAGATTCCTGGCGCGGAGGAACTCGGCGCGAACGATATCGACCAGGCCCAGCCACGAGAACAGCAGCATGATGCCCAGCAGCCACCAGATGTTGGGTTCGACCAGGCTGGCCAGGATGATCAGCAGGAACAGGACCGGCAATCCCGACCAGATTTCGATCAGGCGCTGGCCGATCAGGTCGATCTTGCCGCCGAAGTAGCCTTGAATGCCGCCGATCACCACGCCGAGGAAGATCGAGCCGAGGGTGAGCGCCAGGGCGAAGGCCACCGACAGCCGAAATCCGTAGAGAACGCGGGCGAAGACGTCGCGGCCCTGGTCGTCGGTCCCCAGCCAGTGGCGGCTGCCGGGCGGCGAAGGCACCGGCCCCTGCACGTCGCGGTCCAGCGTCTGGTAGGAAAACGGCACCGGCGGCCACAGCATCCAGCCATTGTCGGCGATCTGCTCGTAGACGACGGGGTCGCGATAGTCCGCGGTCGTCGGTAGGAAACCGCCGAACTCGGTTTCGGGATAGTCCACCAGCAGCGGCACGTACCAATGGCCGTCGTACTGCATCACGATCGGCTTGTCGTTGGCGACCAGCTCGGCGCCCAGGCTGACGATGAACAGCAACCCGAAGATCCAGAGCGACCAGACGGCACGTCGGTTGCCGCGAAAGACCTGAAGGCGACGCTGAGTGATTGGCGACAAGCGCCGGCGATGGCTCGATGTCATCACGACTCCCGGGTGCCGAAATCGATGCGTGGGTCGACCCAGACGTAGGTCAGATCCGAGATCAGCTTGAGTACCAGCCCGATCAGGGTATAGAGGTAGAGCGTGCCGAAGATCAGCGGGTAGTCGCGCTGCATGACGGCCTCGAATCCCAGCAGGCCAAGGCCGTTGAGCGAGAAGATCACCTCGATCAGCAGCGAGCCGGTGAACAGGATGCCGATCAGCGCCGAGGGCAGGCCGGCGATGATGATCAGCATGGCGTTACGGAACACGTGGCCGTAGAGCACGCGCCGATCCGAGGCGCCCTTGGCGCGAGCCGTCAGCACGTACTGCTTGTGAATCTCGTCGAGAAAGCTGTTCTTGGTCAGCATGGTGAGGGTGGCGAAGCTGCCGATGGCCGAGGCGAGGACCGGCAGCGTGATGTGCCAGAAGTAATCCTGGATCTTGCCGAGCAGCGACAGCTCGCTGAAGTTGGAGGACGTCAGCCCGCGCAGCGGGAACCAGTTCAAGTAACTGCCGCCGGCAAAGACCACGATCAGCAGAATCGCGAACAGGAAGCCGGGGATCGCGTAGCCGACCACCACCGCGCCCGACGACCAGACATCGAAGGCGCTGCCGTGGCGCAGGGCCTTGCGAATGCCCAGCGGGATCGAGATGAGATAGACCAGCAGTGTCGTCCATAGCCCCAGCGAAATCGACACCGGCAGCCGATCCAGTACCAGGTCCAGCACCGGCTGCCCCCGGAACAAACTCTCGCCCAGATCGAACGTGGCATAGTCCTTGAGCATCAGGCCGAAGCGTTCCCAGGCCGGCTTGTCGAAGCCGTACTCTTCGGTCAGTTGTTGACGCAGTTCCTCGTTGACACCGGCAAGGCGCTGCGCGCTGCCGCCATTATTGCCGTCGCCGCCACCGCTTTCGAGACCGGTGCTGGCATTGCTGTTCAAACCTTCGAAGCGGGCCATCATCTGGTCGATCGGTCCGCCGGGGGCGGCCTGCACGATGATGAAGTTGAGCAGCAGAATCCCCAGCAGGGTGGGAATCATCAGCAGCAGGCGACGAACGATATAGCTGGCCATGGCGGGCAATCACTCCTGGCCGCGCTGGCGCGCGGTGATGGCCTGGGCGCGGTCGGGATCGACCCACCACACCGTGAAATCGGGCGTATAGCGCGGGAACGGTCGAGGGTAGTCGAACTTGTCCCAGACGGCGACGCGAGTGCCGTCGAAATTCCATTGCGGCACCACATAGAAGCCCCACCGCAGAACCCGGTCGAGTGCCCGGGAGGCGGCATCCAGCGTCTCTCGATCGTCCGCCTGGATCAGTTCATCGACCAGAGCGTCCACTACCGGGTCCCGCACGCCCGCCAGGTTGCGGCTCTGGGGGACGTCGGCATAGTCGCTGGTCCAGAAGTCGCGCTGCTCGTTACCGGGATTGGCCGATTGCGGAAAACTGCCGACGATCATGTCGAACTGGAAGTGGCGCAGGCGGTCGAGGTACTGGTTGACGTCGACCACGCGGATCTTGCTCTGGATGCCGAGCCGCTCCAGATTGCGTATGAACGGCTGGGTGATGCGCTCCCACTGGCTGTCGTAGAGCAAAAACTCCAGCGTGAAAGGCTGGCCCGTCTCGAGGTTCACCAGTCTGCCGTCGCGGACGTCGTAGCCGGCCTCGCGCAGCAGTTCGAGCGCCTGACGCAGGCGCGGACGCAGCGCCTCGGGGCGGGACATCGGCAGGGGCTGGTCGAATACCGCGGCGGGCAGCTGGTCGCGATGGGGTGCGAGCAAGTCAAGCTCGCCGTCGCTGGGCAACCCGGTTGCGGCCATCTCGGAATTCTGGAAAAAGCTCTCGGTGCGCTGATAGGCCCCGTAGAAGAGATGCTGGTTGAGCCAGTCGAAATCGAACGCCAGCCCCAGCGCCCGGCGTACACGAGGGTCCGATAGTTTGTCGCGGCGCGTATTGAACACGTAGCCCTGCATTCCTGCCGGCTGGCCATCCGGCACGATTACCCGCTGGATCGCGCCGTCCTCGACGGCCGGCGTATCGTAGGCGGTCGCCCAGTTCTTGGCGCTGCTTTCGATGCGCATGTCCAGCGCGCCGGCGAGAAACGCCTCCAGCGCCACCGATTGATCGCGGAAGTAGTCGTAGACCAGCCGATCGATATTGTAGCGCCCGCGATTGAGCGGCAGATCCCGCCCCCAGTAGTCGTCGACGCGCCGATAGACGATACGCCGGCCGGGGTCGACTTCGTCGATCTCGTAGGGACCGGAGCCCAGGAGCTTGTCGAGGGTCGGTTTGGTGAAGTCCTTGTCTTGCCAGTAGTGTTTGGGCAGTACGGGCAACTGCCCCAGGATCAGCGGCAGTTCCCGCGACTGGTTGTTGGAAAAGGTGAAGCGCACGGTGCGTTCGCTGAGTACCGAAGCCGATTCGACACTGGCGTAGTAGGCGCGATAGAAGGGCGAGCCCTTGTCGCGGAGCAGCCGGAAGCTGTACACGACATCCTCGGCGGTGACCGGCGTGCCGTCGTGGAAGCGCGCCTCGGGCCGGAGATCGATTTCCATCCAGTGGCGGTCGGGATCGAGCCGGATACCGCCGGCCAGCAGCCCGTACATGGTGAAAGGCTCGTCGGCGCTGGATTCCATCAGCGTGTCGTAGATCTGGTTGAGGCCGTCGGCAGGCGTGCCCTGGATGATGAAGGGATTGGTGGAGTCGAAGCTGCCGTTGGCTGCCCGGCGCAGCGTCCCGCCCTTGGGGGCGGCGGGGTTGGCGTAGGGCAGGTGGTCGAAGTCGGCGGGCAGTGCCGGATCGTCATAGAGCGCGATGGCATGCACGGTAGGTACGCCAGCGCTCTGCCCCGGCGTTTCTGTCGGCTGGGCGCTGACCGGCGCCGACAGCGGTATGGTCAGCGCCAGCGCGGCAGCAGCCAGGAGCCATCGGAATCCAGCCATCTTCGATATCCTTCATCTCGGTGCGAGCGCCCGTGTGGGCGCCAGACGTGGTAAATCGTTGTACCGCTAAACGCTGCCCTGTCAAAGCGCGATCAAGGGAAAAACGCTATCGATGATCGCCGTTCTGCGCCAATGTCGTGGCGGGCACGGAAAGCGTCTGCCCGATACGGATGATGCTCCCCTTGAGGCCGTTTTCCTGACGGATCTCGCTGACGCTGGCGCCGAAGCGCACGGCAATGGCCGAGAGGGTATCGCCGCGACGAACTACATAGTGGTTGAGCACTGTGCGTTCCGCAGTGGGCAGCGTCGCCAGGTTGGCGAGAAAACGCTGCTTTGCTGCCGCCGGTACCAGCAGGCTGGCGTCGTCGCGCGGGCGCGTCGAGGCCCGCTTGAAGCCGGGGTTCAGATCGCGCAGCGTCTGCGGGTCGACGCCGGCGAGGTCCGCTGCCATCGACAGCGTCAGCGGACCGCCGGTATCGACCTGGGCGAACTGGGTCTTGTCGGGAATCGAGGGCAGCGCTACACCGTACTGCTCCGGCTCGGCGATCACTGCCGATAGCGCCAGCAGACGCGGAATGTACGCCATAGTCTCCGCAGGCAGGCGCAGATGCCAGTAGTCGATCGGGTCACCGCGATTGGCCGCGGCGTTCCGAGCGGCATTCACGGTGCCGGCGCCCGCATTGTAGGCGGCCAGCGACAGCAGCATGTCACCGTCATACCAGCGGTCGGCCTGCTGCTTGATATAGTTCATGGCGGCGTCGGTGGCGGCGACCACGTCGTGGCGGCCGTCGTACCAGGCCGTGCGCGACAGGCCCATGGCATCACCGGTGCCAGGCATGAACTGCCACAGGCCCGCTGCCCCGCCCGGATTGGTGGCCGTCGGGTCGTAGCCGCTTTCGATGAAGGGCAGTAGCGCGATCTCGCTGGGCAGTTGATGGGCCTCCAGTCGCCGGGTGACCCAGCGAAGCCAGGGCTTGGCCTGTTCCGCCACTTGCTCGACGTGTTGCGGGTGCTCGCGATACCACGCCAGCCACTCGGCCACGCGGGGGTTGGCCGTCTCGTGGGACATCCGGAACCCTTTGCGCAGGCGGTTCCAGACATCGGGCGCTCGACGCTCCTGGAGCACCAGCGAAGACCAGAAGGTACGTTGTGAAGCGCCGCTTGCGGCCTCCGGCGCCGTTTTTGCCATGGCGGCCACGGGAAGCGCGGACAGCAGCAGGCTACCGGCGAGGCCAACGAAGACATGGCAGCGCCTCGGTGGGAAATTCATTCGTTCAAGATCCTTGGTAACACGGTCACCGCAGTGGTCAGGTCGACAGCGAATCACGTCGTCTCGCTCTGCGATGCTAGAAACGATCCTTCCATGCGCGCAGCGTGGCAAAGGCGGCCATGCTGTCATCGACGGGCCCTTGCTCATGCAATGTCTCGCGCAGGCCTGGCTCGTCGACGCGCAGGAACGGGTTGATCTGGCGTTCGCGGCCCAGCGTGGTCGGCAGCGTGGGCCGATCCAGGTCGCGAGCGGTCTGGCACTCGCGCCGGTAGGCGTCGCGAGCGGCGTTGTCGGGCTCGGCGGCGGCGGCGAAAGCCAGGTTGGCGAGGGTGTATTCGTGGGCGGCAAACACCAGGGTGTCTTCCGGCAGTGCGTCGAGTTTCGCCAGCGAGTCCCGCATCTGCTCGGGAGTACCTTCGAACAAGCGCCCGCAACCGCCGGAGAAGAGCGTATCACCGGCAAACAAAAGCCCTGGTGTGCCGGGCGCATGGAAGGCGATATGATCCAGAGTGTGGCCGGGGACGGCGTAGACTTCGAAGCGGCGCCCCAGCACGCGACATTCGTCACCTTCGCCGACGCGATGGTCAATGCCGGAGATGGCGTCGTTGGCGGGGCCGTAGACCGTGGGAGCGTAGCGCTCGATCAGCGCCTGCAACCCGCCCGTGTGATCCTGATGGTGGTGGGTGATCAGGATGGTGTCGAGCGTCAGATTTTCCTGTTCCAGCCAGGCTATGACGGGTTTGGCATCACCGGGGTCGACGACAGCGACGCGCTCCTGCGAGTCCTGGCGCAGCAGCCAGATGTAGTTGTCCTGGAACGCGGGAATCGGCTTCACGGTCAACATGTGGCATTCTTCTCCGGCAGGTTCGTCTGTGGATTCGGGTATCGAGGGTCGAGCCGTTGGTCTGACCCCGTGCAGCACGCGCGGGTTCCCGCAAGCCTTCACGCCGTCAGGTTCAGCGGCGAGCTGCCGTCCAAAAAGCGATAACCTTGGGGAGTAAAGCCGTCCGTGTCAATCTCGCCGCCGGATCAAAGCCTGCAGGCAGCCGTCCGCCAGGGACGCCGGTTCTGGGCATCGCCGCCCGGACAGGCGTTGTGGCGCGCCGAGCGCGCCTGTCTCGGGCCGCATTGCGAGCAGCATCGCGGCATGGTGAGCCTGCAACTGGGCATGGCGCCGCTGATGAGCGACATGTGTCCGATTCGCCATTCGCTCGATTGGGCGCCTTCCACCGAACTCGTTCGCACCGAGAACTGTCTGGTCTGCCTGCCCGGCAGCCTGCCGCTCGCCGACGATAGTGTCGATCTGGTGTTGCTGCATCACCTGCTGGAGGCCGTGGATCAACCTCACCACGTTCTGCAGGAAGCGGCACGCGTGACGCGCGGCGACGGTCGCCTGGTGATATTCGGCTGGCATCCCTTCGGACCGACCGGCCTTCGTCGGCGCTATCACCCCGCGCCGTGGCAGCACCAGTGGCGAACGCCAGCGCGCCTGCGGGACTGGCTGACGTTTGTCGATTTCGAGATCGAGCGGGTAGACTATTGCGGTTTCCGGTTGCCCGGCCGTGCGCTGGGCAGCGATCGTCTGGAGACGCTCGGGCGCCGCTACAATCTGCCGCTGTCCTCGGCCTACCTGGTGGTGGCAAGCCGGCGCAGTGTCCCGGTCCAGCCGATCAAGCTGCGCGACCCGGTACTCGGTGGCGGCAAGTCAGGGGCCTGGCTGGGGCTGGCCAGGGAGACCCGGCCGACCGGTCATCACGGTTGCCAGAAATCGTATCGCACGCCGATACAGGCCGCAGGCTGCATGGCGGTCGACGCTGCGGCGCCGGGAACGGAAGGCGAGTCGTGTCGCTCGTCGAAACGTGAGTCTCTCGTCGAAACGTGACCACGCCGAGCGCCGGGATCAAGCGTCCGCCAGATCCCCGCAGACGATGCCTGACCTCAACGACCGCCTGTCATCATCGACAGCCCGTTTCACCAGAAGATCAGAAGCCTCATTACCAGAAGCGTCATCACCAGAAGAGAGTCCGTCTTGCCCGCTCCGAATTCCGAATCGCCGACGATGCCCGCCGTGACCATCTATACCGACGGAGGTTGCCGCGGCAATCCCGGCCCCGGCGGCTGGGGGGCGTTGCTGGTCTCCGGTCGGCACGAGAAGCCGATGAAGGGCGGCGAGGCCGAAACCACCAACAATCGCATGGAACTGATGGCGGCGATCCAGGCCCTGCGTGCGCTGGACCGCCCCTGTCGCGTCGCTCTGTGGACGGATTCCCAGTACGTTCGCAAGGGCATCACCGAATGGATACACGGCTGGCAGAAACGCGGCTGGAAGACCGCGGCCAAGCAGCCGGTCAAGAATGCGGAACTCTGGCGGGAACTGCTTGCCGAAACGCAGCGCCACGCCATCGAATGGCACTGGGTCAAGGGCCACAGCGGCCATGAGGGAAACGAGGCCGCCGACCGGCTGGTCAACGAGGCGATCGACGAAGTCATCGCGAAGCGTCGGTCTTCGGCACGATAATCCGGTTTTTCATGCGGCGGTCCGAACACCAGAAGTCGTGATCCTGTCGTCAAAACACGAATGACTGCCGTCAGGCACAAGCGAGGAAAACGTATGCGCCAGATCGTCATGGATACGGAAACCACTGGTATCGACCCGCGAGAAGGCCATCGCATCATCGAGATCGGCGGTATCGAACTGGTCAACCGCCGGTTTACCGGGCGCACCTATCATCAGTACGTCAATCCGGAGCGGGACATCGAGGCGGAAGCCGTCGAGATCCACGGCATCACCAATGAACGAGTCGCCAACGAGCCGGTGTTTGCCCAGATCGCCGATGAGCTTTGGGAGTTCATGCGCGGCGCGCAGCTGGTCATTCACAATGCGCCGTTCGACGTCGGCTTCTTCGATCATGAATTCAAGCTGCTGAACGCTGTGCGTGGCGAGCCAGTGCTGGGCCCCGTGGCCGAGCATTGCAGCGTGCTGGATACGCTGAAGATGGCGCGGGAGATGCATCCGGGACAGCGCAACAGTCTCGATGCGCTGTGCAAGCGTTACGACATCGACAACGGCCAGCGCGTACTGCACGGAGCGCTGCTGGACTCCGAGATCCTGGCCGAGGTTTACCTGGCCATGACCGGGGGCCAGACCGCACTGTCACTCGCCGGCAATGACGAGGGCGACGGCCGCGAACCTGGTGCTGCCAGCGGCGTGCGTCGGGTCGAGCGAAACGGCATGCCGCTGACGGTGCTCAAGCCGAGCGAAGCCGAGTGGCAGGCCCATCAGCAACGGCTCGAGCAGATCCGCCAGTCGGCCGGGCAATGCCAATGGGATGCCCTGGAAATGCCGGAGGCTCAGCACTGATGTTACACCGCGAAATACCGCCGGCCGATGTCGTCGGCGGCTGGTTGCTGCGCATGGGCGAGAGCGGAGTCGCGCCGGCTGAATCCGGCAGCATGCTCGTCTACTGCGAACGATGGCCCGAACAGGCGCTGCGGCTGGGATACTGGCACGGCGAGCCGGTGGCCGTGGTTGTCGAGACGGACGGCGATGACTGGCCACCGTTTCGCGACTGGCTGGCACAGGCGTCGGCCTCCGAAAGCGAACTGCTGGCGACCGCGCTGCAGGTCACCCATTGGGAGCAGGATCACCGCTTCTGTGGCCGTTGCGGTCACGCTACGCGGCGGCTGTCCCACGAGTTTGCCATGCAGTGCGACAACTGCGGCCTGCGCGGCTATCCCCGTATTTCGCCTTGCATCATCACGCTGGTGACGCACGGCAGAGACATGCTGCTGGCGCGAAGCCCGCGCTTTCCACCGCAGCGCTACTCGACGCTGGCGGGCTTCATCGAACCCGGAGAGTCGGTGGAAGCGGCCGTGCGGCGGGAAGTGATGGAAGAGGTCGGCGTCGAGGTAGGGCGGGTAAGTTTCTTCAAGAGCCAGTCCTGGCCGTTCCCGCATTCGCTGATGATGGGATTCTTCGCCGAGGCGGCCAGCCGGCGGATACGGATCGACGGCGAGGAGATCGTCGATGCGGCCTGGTTCACCCCGGAAAAACCGCCTCAACTGCCGCCAACCTACTCGATTTCGCGGCAGTTGATCGAGACACATCGCAAGGCGGTCGCAATACGCTGAATGTGTCGGTTCAGACGGAGGATTTACCGAACAGCTTGGGAAGCCGGCTGGCAAGACCGATATCTCCCTTGACCTTTACTTTGCCGGTCAGCAGGGCCTGCATGGCGTTGAGTTCCTTTCTCACCAGCTTCATGAGTGTCGTGGTATCGCTCGAGATGGTGACGCTGGGTTCGGGATGACGGCCCGCCTGGATATCGAGCGAGCCCTGATCGATCGTCATGTAGTAGTCATCGACATCATCGAGATCGAACTGATAGATGGCCGAGACCGACTCGGCGGCATTGGTATCGAACCGGGCACGAAGTTTGGCGATCAATTGTTCGTCATCCATGAGGGCGTCTCCTGCAGCGAAAGCGCTAAGCAAATCATCGCCGGTAGTACCATGCAAGCGGCGGAAGCGGGGAACGCGATTTTCTTCGATGCCTCCGTCGAGAGCAGTGAATGTTCAGAATGGCTAGAACAAGGAGTATGACGTGATCGAATGGTTGGCCGACTACGGTCTCTTCCTCGCCAAGACCATGACACTGGTGATCGCCCTCGGCGTGATTCTGACGCTGATCGCCCATGGGCGTCGCAAAGGGCAGGGCAGCGCCGGATCGACACTGAAGATCGTCGAGCTGGACGAGCGCTTTCAGCGTCGGCGTCGTCAGCTGCATCTGGCCGCGGTGCCCAAGGCGGGTCGACGCCGGTTGGCCAAGCAGTTGCGCAAGTCCACCAAACTGGCTCACAAGCAGGAGGCCAAACGCGAGGCCGAGCGTGTCTGGGTGCTCGATTTCGAAGGTGACATGAAAGCTTCCGGAACGTCGGCATTGGCCGAACTGGTGTCGCTGCTGCTGGAAGAGATCAGGAGCGGGGACGAGATCGTGTTGCGTCTGCAGTCCGGCGGTGGCCTGGTACACAGCTACGGCCTCGCCGCGGCACAGCTGGATCGCCTGCGTGATGCCGGCGCTCGTCTGACCGTTTGCGTGGACAAGGTCGCGGCCAGCGGCGGCTACATGATGGCGTGTTGCGCCAATCACCTGATCGCCGCTCCGTTCGCGGTCATCGGCTCGATCGGCGTCGTGGCGCAAATTCCCAATGTCCATCGGCTGCTCAAGAAGCACGATGTGGATGTCGAGCTGCTGACTGCCGGGCGCTACAAGCGCACGTTGACGGTGCTGGGCGAAAACAGTGAAGAGGGGCGCGCCAAGTTTCTCGAGGATCTTCAATCCACCCACGATCTCTTCAAGCATTACGTGGCCCAGCGGCGGCCAGCGCTGGATATCGAAACCGTCGCGACGGGGGAGATCTGGTATGGCAGCGAGGCGCTCGACGCCGGCTTGATCGATGCGGTGGGTACCAGTGACGCCTATCTGCTGGAAAAGCAGCGCCAGCAGCTACGCGTGCTCAATGTGTCGCTGGCATCACGCGCTGGCCTGATGGGCAAACTGGGTAAAGGCATGGAGAGCGGTCTGGAAAGAAGCATTGACCATATTCTCCAGCGGGTCGAAGATCTGCGCTGGCAACGCCGTTGACCCGCTCGGCATCGCCCGGCATAGGCAAGCCGGGCGAAAGCGGCTCAGGCAATATCCAGTTTGCCGAGCGTCTGGATCAGGCGTTCGGCCACGTCGCCGTTCAGCGAGTAGTAGATCACCTGAGAGCTGCGACGGGTCGCGACCAGACGTTCCTGGCGCAGCACGGCAAGATGCTGTGATAGCGCCGATTGGCTCAGCGTCATTTCTCTGTTGATCTGGGTCACGGAATGCTCACCCTGCATCAGCAGGCAAAGGATACGCAACCGGCTCTCATTGGCGATCGCCTTGAGAGTCGCAGTGGCAGGACCGATCTGGTGGTCGCCAAGTGGGGTAATCATTGTCGTCATCATGAAGTTCCGCGTGCGCGTTGGCGGATCGCCTACACTGAACCCACTGTTCAGTCGTTACTGATATTAGCGTGACGTAACGTAAAGTTACAATGCTTTTTGGCGCGTATCTCCGTGGTGGTGCTAGCGATCTCTTCGGCTGATCCCTATAATTCGCGCCCGCTCCAAGCGATTCAGACATTGCTGCCATTCCAGAGGGTTCCCTAACCCCTCGGCCAACTCCGGTAATAGCTCTTTGACAATGAGAGCTACGGCAAACGAAAAAGGTTACTCATGTTGACACTCGACAAACGCCAGCGCCGACTTGCCCTGCTATGGCTGGTCAGCTTCCATGTGCTGGTGATCACTGCCAGCAACTATCTGGTCCAGCTACCGTTCACCCTGTGGGGGCTCCATACCACCTGGGGGGCGTTCAGCTTTCCGTTCATTTTCCTGGCCACCGACCTGACGGTCCGCCTGTTCGGCAAGGCGCCGGCAAGAAGGATCATCGCCAGGGTCATGGTGCCTGCGCTACTGATCTCCTATGCAGTATCGGTGCTGTTTCAGCAGGGGCGGTTCCAGGGGGTGGAGGCGCTGGCCCAGTGGAACCTGTTCGTCGGCCGAATCGCACTGGCCAGTTTCATGGCTTACGTGCTGGGCCAACTGCTCGACATTCACGTGTTCGACCGGCTGCGCCGGCTTCGCGCCTGGTGGGTCGCGCCGACGCTCTCGACCATTCTCGGCAATCTGGCGGATACCTTCGCGTTCTTCGCCATCGCCTTCTGGCAGGGCCCCGATCCGTTCATGCGCGAGCACTGGGTGGAGATCGCCTGGTTCGACTACGCGGTGAAGCTGTCGATCAGTCTGATCTTCTTCCTGCCGCTGTACGGCGTTCTGCTGGCCTACCTGGGGCGTCGACTGCTGGCCCAGGGAGATCGATTCAATCTGCCCGGCGTGTCGCGCCAGCGCGGATAGCAGTCATCCGCTTGTCGCCGCACAACGCCGTCCATCGGGCGCTGGCGGTGTCCGCCTGCGCGGGGGCGGAGCCGAACCCCGGGTTTTGTTATCCTTGACCGAGCTGGCGGCTTCTCGAGCCGTCGGATCGGATTTCAGGAGGGATGACGTTGCAACTTCACTGTATCGATACCGGAATCGCGGAGAGCGGCGATACCGCGATTCCGCTGGTCGTGCTGCACGGGCTGTTCGGTAGCGCCGACAATTGGCGCTCCCACATCAAGCAGTGGCAGGTCGATCGACGCGTGATCGCCGTCGACCTGCGCAATCATGGCCGCTCGCCTCACGTCGAGGGGATGCGATACGCGGCGATGGCGTCCGATGTCATCATGTTGCTGGACGAGCTCGATATCGAACGCTTCGACCTGCTGGGGCATTCGATGGGCGGCAAGGTCGCGATGACGCTGGCACGGCTCAACCCGGCGCGGGTAGCGCATCTGATCGTCGCCGACATCGCGCCGGTGGCGTACGAGCACGGCCATGACGAGATCTTCGCGGCGATGCGTCGGGTCGAGACGGGGCAGCCGACCTCCCGTCGCGAAGCCGCGGCGATAATGGAAGAAGAGATCGATAGCGCTCCCACGCGTCAGTTCCTGGCGACCAATCTGGTGCGCGACGACGATGGCATCATGCGCTGGCGGGTCGGGCTCGACGAGATCGGCGCGGGGTACGAGGACATCATCGCACCGCCCGATGGCGATCAGCCCTTCGAAGGTCCGGCCTTGCTGATTCGTGGCGGTGATTCCCACTATGTGCGGGATCGTCATCGCGACGCGGTCGCCGCGGTCATGCCCAACGTCGAATGGCAGACCCTGGAAGGCGCCGGCCACTGGCTGCACGCCGAACAGCCGGAGGCGTTTCGGGAGGCCGTGAATCGCTTCACCACCGGCTCCTAAGCTCTGTCTGAAAATCGACGAGCGATAGCCAGACAAGGCGCAACGACCGTAGGGAGTAACAGCCGAAGGCTGGCCCGAAGGGTAAGCATAGCGATTCGACGTCATGTCGGCTCGGCGCTATAACGGGTCGATTCCGCCATCGATCGGGATCGGCTCGATCTTCGCGTCTTCGGACGAGATGAAGCGATTGAGGATACGATAGGTATCGATATCGAAACCGCGGGTGTCGGGCAAGGTGTCAAGATCGTCGAGCCGTTCGACACTGCCCTGGTAGTGCCAGTGATCGACGATATGCAGGCCGACCTCGCCCTGACGATCGCTTTCCCTGAAGGCGACGCGGCCGGGCCAGGGCCAGTTCTCGATGCGCAGTTTCTCCATTCCATCCCGCGCTCGCCAGGTATGTTCCTCCAGACTTTCCCTCCCGCAGCAGGCGCCGAGGCAACGGCCGATCTGATAGCCGAAGCAGCGGCCCCGTCCGGCTTCCAGCCCCAGGACACGCAGACACAGCGATTCGTCGTTGGCGATGTCCCGGAGCGTCATCTGGGCATCGCGGCGATTCCGAAACAGGCCGTAGAACCGTGTCCGTGCCGTTACCACCCATTGGCCGTCGGTGAGCGTCGGGCGATCATCGCCGTCGGGCCAGTTCCAGCTCACCATGCGTACACGCTTGCGTAGCTGCCGGTTGTAGAGCGGCACCCATCGCTTGATCAGGTCGGCCTCCAGCAACTGAGCGCCCAGGTCGCCGCTGGTTCGCATCCACGCGATGCGTCGGGTCTGCGCCATCATCTGGTCATGGCGGCGGGAAACCGGCTGCTGCACGTGACTGCGAACACGGCTGCGCATGTTGATGCTCTTGCCGACGTACAGCGGCAGTTCATTCTGACCGAAGAAGACGTAGACCCCGGGCCGCGCCGGCAACGCCCCCAGATCGTCGACGGTCGTGCTCGGCAGCGCCTGGGTCGGATCCTGCCGCGGGTCGTAATGCAATGCGTCATAACGCGATGATATTGAACTCATATCACCAATCTAGACGATCCTCCGCTAGGGTGCGTTGAGATCCACCGCGAGGCGGGAGACCGGACTCTGGGCCTTGATCTGGCCGCGTTCGAGCAAAAATGCCTCGAAATCGCGGTAGCGTTTGGCATCCAGCGCCGCCGGCCGCAAGGCGAAGCGGGGCAGTGTGGCTTTCCAGGCGGCCGCGTTGAGCGGCGTATCCAGCGCGGGATCGTAGGCGATGAAGCTCTGCCACGCGTCGTCCGGATGATTGATTATCCAGGATGTCGCCTCGCCGATGGCATCCATGAAGCGGCGGTCGGCCTCGCGGTGTTGATCCAGCGTCTCGCGATTGGCGACGAAGATCAGTTCATCGTAGGTGGGCACGCCCTGTTCCTCGATATAGAACGCCTTGCCTTCGACGCCTTCCTGTTTCATCTGCGCCGGTTCGAAGTTGCGGAAGGCCCCGGTGACGGCGTCGACCTTTTCGCTGATCAGCGCCGGTGTCAGCGAAAAGTTGACGTTGACCATATCGACATCGTCCAGGCTCAGGCCGCTGTGCTCGAGCATGGCCGACAGCAGAACCTCCTCGACGCCGCCGACCGAGTATCCGACCTTTTTCCCGGCGAGCTGGGACAGGTCTTCGATACCGCTATCCGCGCGTACCAGCAGCGCATTCAGCGGCGTCGCGATCAGCGTACCGACGCGTACGACCGGAAGCCCCTGATCCACCTGCAAATGCAGCTGCGGCTGATAGCTGACCGCAAGATCGATCCGCCCGGCAGCGACCAGCTTGGGCGGGACGCTGGGATCGGCCGGGGCCTGAATGTCGACATCCAGGCCGCGTTTCTCGAACAGCCCGCGCTGCTTGGCGATGACGATCGGTGCGTGAACCGGATTGACGTACCAGTCGAGCATCACGCTCAGCGGAATCATCTGTGGCGGCGCCAGGGCATTTTCGTCTTGCTGCGCCAAGGTCGGCGTCGCCAGGGCCAGGCCCAGCAGCGCCAGGCTCATCGCCAGTCCGCGCCGCCATAGTGTCGAAGGTTGGATTGCCATGGTTTGTTCCCCTGTCATTTCGATGTATTCATGAAGACATGCATGGTTGCTACGATTCGCTAGAAAGAGCCGGTGTGATCTCGTTTCAGGATCCGGATTCCACACGATCCCGGTGCCAGGGCATCGACAGCCTCAGTGCAGCGTCGACGCCGAAGTAGAGCAGGACGGCAAACGCCACGAGCACGACCAGGGCGGCAAACATCAGGTCGATCTGCAATCGTGCATTGGCGTTGAGCATCAAGTAGCCCAGCCCTTGACTGGAGCCGACCCATTCACCGATCACCGCACCGATCGGCGCCGCGCTGGCCGCCATCCGCAGCCCGGAAGCGAGCGACGGCAGGGCGGCCGGCAATTGGACTTTCAGCAGCTGCTGGCGCCGGCTCAACCCGAAGGTGCGAGCCAGATCGAGCCAGCCCTGCGGTGTCTGGCGCAGCCCGTCGTAGCCGGTCGATGCGACCGGGAAGTAGATGATGACCATGGCCATCAGGATCTTCGGCCCCAGGCCGTAACCGAGCCACAGCATCAGGATCGGTGCCAGCGCGAACAGCGGGATGGCTTGACTGATCAGCAGCAGCGGCAGCAACGTGCGGCGCAGGGCGCGGAAGCGAGCCAGCGCCAGCGCCGTTGCCAGCCCCAGCAGGATGCCGCCGATCAGCCCGGCCACGATCTCGATCGCGGTGATGCCGGCATGATGGGCAAGCAACGCACGCTGTTCGATCAAGGCGCTACCGACGGCCATCGGCGAGGGCAGAATGTAGCGCGGCACGCCGGTCAGTATCAGTACCAGCTGCCAGATGGCAGCGAGGACGACGAGCGCCACCACGGGGCGAACGAGTCGGCCCGGTGCGATCTTCTCAAGCATGAGCCGACTCCCGCAGCCGGGTGACGAGCTCGGCCTGACGACGCTGCAGGTCGATATTGTCGAGCGGGCGCGGGCGAGCGCCTTCGGGTACGGGTATCGATACCAGGCGGGCGGGCTCGCCCTGCAGGATCAGGATTCGATCGGCCAGACGCAGCGCCTCGAGCGGGTCGTGCGTCACCATGATCACCGTGCGGTCGGCCAGGAGTCGGCTGGCAAGGTCATGCAGCTCCAGCCGGGTAATGGCATCGACCGCCGAGAAGGGTTCGTCCATCAGCACGACGCTGGCATCCTCGAACAGCGTACGGGCGAGGGCGACGCGCTGGCGTTGCCCGCCGGAGAGTTCGTCCGGCCACTGACCGGCCTTGTCGGCGAGACCGACCTGGTCCAGCAGGCGCTGGGCACGCTGCCGGTCCTCAGGCGCGGGTCGTCCTCGCCAATGCGAACCCAGCATCACGTTACCCACCACGCGCTGCCAGGGAACGAGGAGATCCTGCTGCGCCATCCAGGCGAGACGGCCCGTCAGCGGCGCACCGTCGCTGGTAGCGAGATCGAGATGATGGTTGTCAGGCAGTCTCAGGCTGGCGATCATGCGCAGCAACGAGCTCTTGCCGCTGCCGCTGCGACCGAGCAGGCAAGTCCAGCTGCCCGCGTCGAACCGGGCCTGAAGCCCGTGAAACAGCGGGCGATTGCCGAACGTCAGCGAGGCCTGGCGGACGACGAGTCCGGGTGGTGGCATGACAACTCCCATCGGGGCCGGGCGAAGTCATGCGAGAACTGCTGGCATTTCCTCCGCCGGTATTAGCCGGTTCAGGTTCAAGGGTTGTGCATACCGCACTCTCAGCCCGTCGCATGGGCACCCCTATCCAGTGCCTGCGATTGTACGCCGACCGTCACCGCCTGCCCACCGGCGATGATCGGACCGACACAAGGACGAAGTGCATTGACGATGCGAGACGTTGCGATCCGCGCGGATGACGAACTGACCCGGCGCATGGCGGCGCTGACGGGCAAGTCGCTGACGCCGTTGGCGCTACGCTGGCCGGACAGCGCCAACTGGCTGTGGCGCAGCGAAGAGCTTTCTCCGCAGTTGCTGAAGCTGGCGAGGAGATCGCCCGCGACCGACGGCTTCTGGTGGGGGATCCGACAGCTGTTCGGGTTCGACCGCTGGCAGGTTCCCGAAGCGCTGACCCGCGTGCCGGGATGGCTGCCACCCCATTTGCCGATGGCGCCGTTGCCGATGACGTTCCTCGACCGGTTGCAGCAGGCGCCGCTCTGGAGCCTGCCATGGCGCCATGCCGCCCCGCCCGTGATGAGCGAGACGCTGGCCGCGCGGCTCGGCGATCAACTGGCGCTACTGCATCGGGAAGCACAGCCGGGGTTTGGTCATCCCGTCGGTGACATCTTGCCGCTGTCGAGTTGGCCGGAGCGTGCCCGCGCGTTCGTGGAGCACCACCCCCGGCGCGACTGGATAGGCCACGTGCCGAGTTGGCCGCAGCCCTCGAAGAGCGTCTGGTGCCTGCCGGATCTGCGCAGCGATCAATTTCTCGAAGGCGCGACGGACTGGTTATGGAGCGACTGGGAAGCGTTGGTGTGGGCGCCGCTGGAGCTGGATCTCTGCCTGCTCGAACTGCTGCTCGAAAATGCCGGCCAGCGCGATGCCTTCATCGCCGCTTATGGCCGTTATCACTCGATACCGGATCTCACCGATTATCGCCCCGGAATGCGGGCGCTGGCGGTGCTGCTGGGGTTGCATGGAGAAGGCGCCGGGGACCGGGTAATCGGCCATCCACACTGGCTAAAAGATTAAATTTGCAGCAATTTTCGACCACGCAAGACTTCGTCTGCATGGCATACTAAGGCCTGTTGCCGTTTCACGCACGGCCGCGCCGGAACGGCAACAGACCCTGGATCATCCCGACTCATAACCGATGGCTGAGAATTGGACTCGATCAATAGCCTGTTTCTTGTATGTGGGGCACTGATAGCCCTCAGTATTCTGGCCAGCCGGGTGTCGTCCCGGATCGGCGTACCGCTGCTCGTTCTCTTTCTGGGCCTGGGCATGCTCGCCGGCGAGGAAGGCGTGCTAGGCCTGCAGTTCGATGATTACTCCCAGGCGTTTCTGATCGGCCACCTGGCGCTGGCGATGATTCTGCTCGACGGCGGCCTTCGCACGCGCTTCCGAACCTTCCGCGTGGGGCTCAGGCCGGCGCTGTCGCTGGCCACCATCGGGGTCTTCCTGACCAGCGGTATTCTGGGCCTGCTGGCCATGTGGCTAATGGATCTGACGCTTACCGAAGGCTTGCTGGTGGGGGCGATCGTCGGCTCGACGGACGCCGCCGCGGTCTTCTCCATGCTCAAGGGGCAGGGCGTCAATCTCAACGAGCGCGTGGGGGCAACGCTCGAGATCGAATCCGGTACCAACGATCCGATGGCGATCTTTCTCACCATCACTCTCGCCGAATTGCTGACCGGTGCCGTCGGAGGCGTATGGGAGACGCTGATGCGCTTCTTCCTGCAGTTCGGGCTGGGGCTCGCCGTCGGGCTGGGCGGCGGCTGGGTATCGGCCAAGCTGCTGCGTTACCTGGATCTGGCGCCCGGTCTCTATTCGCTGTTGGCTTTGGCGCTTGGGTTCTGCATCTTCGGCGCAACCAGCGCTGCTGGCGGCAGCGGCTTCCTGGCCATCTATCTCACCGGTCTGATGATCGGCAATCAGCCCGGACGTCACCTCACGCACATTCTTCCCGTCCACGACGGGCTGGCCTGGCTGAGCCAGATCGGGCTATTCCTGGTGCTGGGCCTGCTGGTCACACCGTCGGAGATGATCGATTACGCGGTACCGAGCGCCATTCTGGCCGTGGCGTTGATCGTGCTGGCGCGTCCCGTTGCGGTAATGGCTTCACTGGTGCCGTTTTTCAATTTCCGATGGCGCGAGATCGGTTTCATTTCCTGGGTCGGCCTGCGCGGGGCCGTTCCCATCGTGCTGGCGATCTTCCCGGTCATCAGCGGTGTCGAGAACGCCACGCTCTACTTCAACGTGGCGTTCTTCGTCGTGCTGATCTCGCTGCTGCTGCAGGGCTCGACACTGGCGCGGGTTGCCCGCTGGATGCGGGTGGTGCTGCCGGAAACCACGACGCCCGATCGGCGCGGGCAACTGGGCGTGCTGCCGGAAAACGACTACGAGATGTTCGTCTACAAGGTCGAGAACGAATCTCTCGATGACGTACCGATTCGCCTGCTTCGCCTGCCATCCGGCACGCTGATCTCGGCGATCTTTCGCCAGCACGCCATGCTGCATCCCAAGGGGAGTACGCGCTTGCGGCTGAGTGACGTGATTTGTCTGATCGGGCGGACCGGCGATCTGCCATCGCTCAACCGGCTGTTCAACGGGGAGGCCAAGCTCAAGCGGGAGCGTGCGTTCTTCGGTACCTTCACGCTGGATGGCGAGGCCCTGATGCAGGAAGTGGCCAACGCCTACGGTTTGACGCTGAGTCCCGGAGAGCAGGAGATGACGCTAGGGGAGTTCGTGGCGCTGCGCGTCGGCGGTCATCCCGTGGTCGGGGACGACGTCGACTGGCATGGGTTCCACTGGGTCGTCAGCGAGATGGAAGGGAATCGCGTCACGCGAGTGGGTCTACGTCTCTATCATTGACCATCGAAGCGGCTGGGCTTCGCTTCGGAATCAAAGCTTCTGAATCAAGGCTTCTGAATCAAGGCTACGGGGCCTTGCTCTGCATGAATGGCTCCGTAGCGGCATCTGTGTAGTCGAAAAAGCGTATTACTCGACGTCTGCATCGTCGGTCGGGTGGTCCAGCCGCTTGCCAGTCTCCCGAGACGTCATGCTGTTCATGCTGTCTGCTCGCTTCTGCGCCTGGGCAGCTTCCGGAAAATGCCCCAGGCTGCCACCCGTGTCGCCATCGTAGACCTCATAGCTGACTTGTTGGGGGTTGCCGGGTAGATGTGTCTTTCTGATCTCGACGAACGGTTCTGCCATGATGGAATCCTCCAGGAAAGACATCGACCTTCAGGGTAGTCGAGACACTGGCGTTGTACAGCGAATTCAGCGGCCTTCAATCCGGGTCCAGATCCCACTGCAAACCGAACTGAAGGCCATTGATCGCTTCGTCGATGAAGCCGCTACTTTGACCGTTGCGGCTATCGTCAGCCTGTTCCAGTGCCATTTGCCTCTGAGGGTCCGGCCAGCCCAGGCGCGCCATGCATAGCTGATATTCGCGTTCGCCAGCGATCTGGTGCGTCTGACGCTCGCAGGTATTGCTGTCCTGCAGGAAATTCGTGGCCGTCAGCCGCGGCGTCACCGACACGCAGCCTGCCAATAGAAGGGAAACGAGAAAGAAGATTAGCGCGCGGTGCATTGGCAACATCATTAGAGACTAGTCGCAGGGTAGCACCGTCCGGCCCCTTATCCGCACCCTCAATCAAAAAAAGTGGCTGGCGGATATCTCGGTTCCGACCCCATGCAGACGTCTTCAGCGATCAGCGTCACGAAGCGAGGCCCGAGGTGGGCGAGCGCCAGTTGAGCAATACGTCATGGCGGGTGATGTGGATGACACGGATGCTGTCACTGTCTTCGAACTGCTCGACAAGCCGCTCCCAGGCATCGACGGGCTCTTCGTCCCCTCGGCTGATCGTCACCTGATGACGACGATTGGCGTGCGCCAGCGAGATGAGCTTTTCCGCCCGGCGTACGAGTCTGGATTCAGGCGTTGGGAAGGGGATGACCATCGAACGCTCCGAGATAACTGTTCATTCATACAGTATCCATCAGGAGAGAGGCGAACACAAACGGGACGCTCGATCGGACCTACGCCTTGCATCGCCATATCGAACCAAGCCCGCACGGCTTCCGGTGCTGAAAGCGAACTCAGTGCGGGTGGCTCTCCATGTATGACTGAATGGCGGACATGGTGGTCTGCATATCGTCACAGAACGACTGGGAGGGCTGGAAGTCGGCTCCGCTCGCCAGCTTTTTCATCTCCTCGTCATGATTGGAAACCCGACCATTCTCACGCAAGCCTCTCGCCATGTTCGCCAGTTCCTGCTGGGTCTGCTGGGGATCGTCACTGCTGGCAATGTACGCCTCGATCTGCTGGGTCTGCTCGCCGATATGCTCCATCAAGCTATCCGCCGAGCATTCGAAGTCGGCCGCAGACGCCTGGGTTGACCCGATGATGGCGCCCAGCGCCCCGGCAACGAGAATATTTTTCATGGAATTCAAAACGCTACCTGTCTTGTAGTGGAGGCTACCCACTATGACAGTTTTGACGGTTGCTCTCTAGCGTGGGCCGGCGTTTTGGCTGGGCTATTCACAAAGCCCGCTGGGGGGATGTCGGAGCAAAGTTGAAATGAGGGTGGCTGGGAACTTCGGCAGCACGACGACCAAAAAGCATGCGCATTTTTATATCGAGATGGCAGCAGCCAGAAAGCAATGGATTAAGCCATTCAGAAACGAAAAAAGGCCAGCTAAGTAGCTGACCTTTCTCGAAAAAGTGGCGGAGGGACAGGGATTCGAACCCTGGGTAGGCTATTAACCTACGCCGGTTTTCAAGACCGGTGCATTCAACCGCTCTGCCATCCCTCCGGCTTACGGCGAGGCATACTACCAGCTCGTTCGAAAACGTCAATAGGTTCTTTAGCTTTCAATAAGTTATTTCTTTCTCCGGGGCTTCCATAGCGCTTGTCAGGGGAACTTTGCAAGGGCATTCTGGTCTATGGGTGAGTTTCAACAGAACTGAGGGGACGACAATGGATTTTCGAACATCGCACGACGTCGCCGATCGTCGATCGAGCGCGGTCAGCACCAACAAGGTGTTGCGCAACACCTACATGTTGCTGGCCATGACACTGCTATTCTCCGCCGTGACCGCAGGCGCTGCCGTGGCCATGGGCATTACGCAACTCAACATCTTCGTATTCTTTATCGGCGCTTACGGCCTGATGTTTTTGGTACACAAGACTGCCAATTCCGGCGCGGGTATTGCGGCGACGTTTGCCTTCACCGGTTTCATGGGCTTCACGCTGGGGCCGATCATCGATCTCTACCTGTCGATCCCCAACGGCGCGCAACTGGTGATGACCGCCTTGGGCATGACCGCGGCCACGTTCCTGGGTCTGTCAGCCGTTGCACTGATCACGCGCAAGGACTTCAGCTTCCTGGGTAACTTCATGATGGCGGGTGCCATCGTGCTGGTACTGGCCATGGTGGCGGCGCTGATCTTCAACATCCCGGGGCTGGCGCTGGCGGTATCTGCAGGCTTCGTGCTGTTCTCCTCGGCGGCGATCCTGTACCAGACCAGCGAGATCGTGAATCGCGCGGGTGAGACGAACTACATTCTCGCGACCATCACGCTGTATGTGTCGATCTACAACTTGTTCGTGAGCCTGCTGTCGATCCTGGGCGTAATGTCCGACGACTAGGATCCGGCTCGATGATTCCATCGACGGCATCGAGGCCCCACTACGGTGGGGCCTTGTCGTTTGGTACCATGGTGTCATTGGATTCACGAAACGGAGCGACCGATTGCCGATGCTGACCTACGCTCTGTTGTTGCACGCCGCGCCTTACAGTCATCAGGCGGCGCTTTCGGCGCTGCGTTTCGCGGAGACCGTCGTGGCGGGGGGGCACCGTCTGAAAACGGTCTTCTTCTATCATGACGGGGTCCACAACGCCTCGGCGCTGATGTCACCGCCCCAGGACGAAGTCCATCTGGCCGATGGCTGGAAACGGCTCCACGAAGCGCATGGTGCCGAACTGCTAGTCTGTGTGGCGGCGGGGTTGCGCCGGGGTGTGCTGGATACCAGCGAGGCCAGCCGTCACGGCTTGGCTGTGCATAGCGTCGAGCCACCGTTCGAATTGACCGGCGTCGGCCAGTTGGTCGATGCCATGCTCGCCAATGATCGATTGATCACCTTTGCGCCATGACGACTTTTTCGGATATGGAAACCGTTTCTGATGTAGAAACCGTGCCGCAGGATCTGCTTATCGTGCTGCGCCATCCGCCACACGGCTCGCAATGGCTTCGCGAGGGGCTCGATGTCGCGCTGGTGGCGGCTGCCTTCGGCCAGCGAGTCGGGCTGTTGTTTCAGGGCGATGGGGTCTATGCCTTGCTGAAAGGTCAGCAGGCGGGCGCCTTGGGACAAAAGGGCACCCATCCGCAGATAGCGATGCTGGAGATGTATGACATCGACACGCTTTGGGCCAGCGAGACGGCGCTCGCCGAGCGGGGGCTTTCGGCCGACGACCTGATGCTGCCGGTGGTGCCCCTGAATGCCGAGGCGGTGGCCGAGTGCTTTGCGCTCCACCCTCATGCTTTGATCTTCTAGGATCTTCATTTCGATCTTCCAGGCCTGGAACGACGCCAATGCTGTTGCATCTGCTCAATCGATCCCCGCAGTCGCTATCCGTCTATCGAGAACTGGGCGAAGCCTTCGGGGCCGACGATCATCTATTATTGATCGAAGACGCCTGTTACGCGGCGCTGCCGTCGGCCAGTGCCGCGCTCGAACCCTTCGAGGGGCGCGTGTCGGTGCTGGCGGAGGATCTGGCATCCCGGGGGCTGGCCGAGCGGGTCAGCCCGGCCATCGCGGTCGTCGACATGAACGGCTTTCTGTCGCTGACGGAAAGCCATCAACGCTGTGTGAGCTGGTTCTAATGGCAACGACAACTGCAAGAACACTGTTGGTGGAAGGGCAGCCCATCGCGCTGGACCCGGAGGGGTACCTGGTCTCTCTCGACGACTGGTCGGAAAGCGTCGCCGAAGCGCTGGCGGCGGATGACGGTCGTGAGCTGACGCCGGCTCATTGGGAAGTGATCGCGGTATTGCGAGACTTCTACCAGCGCTTCGAGGCCGCACCGGCCATGCGCCCCTTGGTCAAGGCAGTGAAGCAGTCGCTGGGCGAGGAGAAGGGCAGCTCGATCTACTTGATGCAACTGTTCCCCGAAAGCCCGGCCAAGGTCGGCGCCAGGCTGGCCGGCCTGCCCAAGCCGACCAACTGTCTCTAGCGCCGGTTACCAGACTTCATGAACTTTCTCGCTCACGCCTGGCTTTCGCGCCACGGCAGCGATGAATTCCTTTACGGCAACCTGATCGCCGACGGGGTCAAGGGGGCGGATCTCCAACCGTGGCCGGCAGCGGTCGCGTCTGGCATTCGTCATCACCGTCAGGTCGATGCCGCCATCGATCGGCACGCGGAAGTGTTGCGCCTGCTGCAGATGGCGCCGAAAGCCCAGCGGCGTTTCGCCGGTATCGCGCTGGATGTGGTGTGGGATCATTTTCTCGCCAGCCGTCATCCGGATGCGGCACTGGTGGAACGCTGTTACCGGGTCCTTGGCGAGCGGCAGGCGCCGGCGCGCCTGGAGAGGATGGTGCCAACGCTGATCGACGGCGACTGGCTGCGATGTTATGCCGATTTCGATTTCACCTGTCGCGCCATCGCCGGCATCGGCCAGCGCTTGCGCGGCCCCAACCAGCTCGCCGCGCTGACGCCCTGGCTGCGTGACGAGTACGACAATCTCGAAGCCGCTTTCGTCACGCTATGGCCCGACATGCAGCGCCGGTTCCGTGACTGAACCGACGCTTGCCGCCAGTCTTCAGTATTGAAGCCAGAGACAGTCGACACGATCGCCGGGACGGATATGGCTGTCGGACGGGATCACGGCGAAGGCATTGGTGGCCGCGCAGGAGGTCAGTACCGCCGAACTCTGTTCGGGATAGAGGCTGGCAGTGACTCGCTCTCCCTCGAACGCCAGACTGGCACGCATGTAATGGCGCCGCCCCTGTGTCCGGGTTTCGAACTGCGCTTCGGCGCTGACCACCGGTAGCGACAGCCTGTCGTTGCAGCCCTGCAGTTTGCCCAGCAGCGGGCGCAGATAGAGCCAGGCACCGACATAGCTCGAAACCGGATTGCCGGGCAGGCCGACCAGTCGGGTCCGGCCGATCGTTCCCAACGCCAGCGGCTTGCCCGGCCGCATCGCCAGGCGCCAGAGCGAGAGCTCGCCCAACTGCTCGAGCGCCGGCTTGACGTGATCCTCCTCGCCGACACTGACGCCGCCCGTGGTGACGATGACATCGGCCTTGGCCGCAGCTTCCCGCAGGCGCGCCAGGGTGGTATCGAAATCGTCGGCCACCTTGACCTGGCTGACGAGATCGCCACCGAAGCGGCGGATCAACGTCGCCAGCATCGGCCCGTTGCTGTTGTAGATCTGTCCGCGCGCCAGCGCCTGGCCGGGCTCGACGATCTCGTCGCCGGTGAGCAGCAGCGCCACCTTCGGCCGCCGCACCACATTCACCGTCGAGAAACCCTGTCCGGCGAGCAGCCCCAGGGCCGCGGCGCCGAGCCGCGTGCCGGCGGCCAGCAGAGGCTGCCCCGTGGCCACGTCCAGCCCACGGCGACGCACGTTCTGGCCAATCTGGGTCACCGGGACGATCGCGTCGTCGCCGTCCAGCTCGACGTTTTCCTGAATCGCCACGCAATCCGCGCCAGGCGGTATTTCGCTCCCCGTGAAGATTCGAGCACAGGTGCCGGGCGTCAGCGGCTGCGGCGGCTGGCCGGCGGGAATGCGCTGGGAGATCGGCAAGCGCTTGCCGCTGTCTGCGCTGAACAGCGCATAGCCGTCCATGGCGCTGTTGTCGGCCGGCGGCACGTCGATGGCGGCTTCCATATCTTCGGCGAGCACGCGATCGTCGGCATCGAGGCAGGCAATTCGCTCGCTCTCCAGGCGCCCGACGCCGTCGAGCAGCGCCTCTAGTGCCTGCTCGACACTCTGGAGTCCACTTTGGGGTTGCTCAGCCATGGCTATGCGTCCCCCGCTCGGGAATCACCAGGTTGGCGAAATTGCAGGGACGATGGCGGCTGTCCAGCTGCTCCTTGAGAATGCGATCCCAGCCGGTGCGGCAGGCGCCGGTCGAACCCGGCAGGCAGAAGATCACGGTGGCATTGGACAGACCGCCCAGGCAGCGGCTCTGGACGGTGGAGCTGCCGATCTCCTCGAACGAGAGCTGACGAAACAGTTCGCCGAAGCCTTCGATACGCTTGTCGAGCAGCGGGGCGATCGCTTCCGGGGTGGAGTCGCGTCCGGTGAAACCCGTGCCGCCCGTCGTCAGTACGACCTGCACGTCGTCATCGGCGATCCATCCGGCGACCACGGCACGAATCCGGTAGACGTCGTCCGGCACGATACGCTTCTCGGCGAGCCGATGGCCGGCCGCCTCGAGAGCATCGACGAGTGTCTGCCCGGAACGATCACTGCTTTCGTCACGCGTGTCCGAGATCGTCAGGACCGCGATCGATAGCGGAATCAGGGTCGAGTCGCTCATGAATTTTCCTTGCCGCCATTGGCCTCGGCCTTGCGAGCCTGGCGCGCTTCCAGCGCGGCGAGCTGCTCGTCGCTGGCCGGGGCCTGATAGTGCGCTTTCCATTCGGAATAGGGCATGCCGTAGACATATTCGCGCGCCGTCTCGTAATCCAGTTCGGTGCCGCGCGCTTCGGCCGCGCTGACCAGCCATTTGGACAGGCAGTTACGGCAGAAGTCGGCCAGGATCATCAGGTCGATGTTCTGGACATCCTTGTTGTCGTCCAGGTGACGAAGTAGACGACGAAAGGCGGCGGCTTCGAGTTCGGTGCGGGTCTGGTCGTCGAGGTGATGCATCGGGGACTCCCGTCGTTGCTGGAGATGAAATCGGGGATTAATCACGGTGGAAGCGTCGCGTCGTCAGTCCGTGTCGCCGGGCGTGCAGACCGAAAGCACCACGGCGTCGTTCTCGCTCGTGGAAACCAGGGCGTGGCCCATGTCGCTGTCGAAGTAGAGCGAATCGCCGGCGACCATCGCCAGCGGCTCGTAGAATTCCGAATACATCAGGATTCTGCCCTCGAGAACCATCAGGAACTCTTCGCCATCGTGGCGAACCCACTCCTGAAACTCCTCGAAGTGCCGAGCGCGGACGATCGTCTTGAACGGAATCATCCGCTTCTGGGCCAGCTGGCACGAGAGAAGCTCGTGCTCGTAGGTCGGGGTCGGGTGCTGCTTGCCGTCGCCGCGCGGGGTGAGGTCGCGCCGGCCGCTGGACTGCCGTTTGGGCTTGGTGGGCTTGAGCAACTGCGGCAGGTCGATGCCCAGGCCGGTGATCAGTTTCTGAACGGCGGTGAACGTCGGCGAGATCTGGTTGTTCTCGATCTTGGACAGCGTCGAGCGGGCCAGCCCGGTGCGGGCGCTGACGTCGCCCAGCGTCCAATGGTTCGAAAGCCGTATCTCCTTGAGCCGCTCGCCCAGGCGAAGGGGTTCGACGAAGGCTTTGCGACCGGCGGCGATGCGCAGTGCGGCATCCTGATCGTTACTGGCGGCCATGAAACTCTCTGTCAGGAGCGTGGGAAAATCATTGTGCAGCATTGATGGCCCAAGAATATCACAGCGCGGCGCCCAGGCCCTGCGCCGAAAGCGCTCGGCACGAAGTCAGGCCGAATAGGGGTGGCCCAGCAGTGCCGTCAGATGGGCTTCGACGCTCAACGGCAAGGTCTTCAGGTGATAGCCGCCCTCCAGCACCGAGACCAGTCTGCCGCCGGCATGCCGCCGCGCGACGTCCATCGCCAGCGTGGTAATCCAGTAGAAATCCTCGTGATCGAGCGCCAGCTGACCCAGCGGGTCGTCTCGGTGGGCATCGAAGCCGCTGGAGAGCAGCACCAACTGGGGCCGATGCCGATCCAGGGCAGGCAGCCACGCGGCTTCCACCGCTCTCCTGAAGCCGAGGCTGCCCGTGCCGGCAGCCAGAGGCGTATTGATGATGTTGGGCCACTCGCCCGTCAGATAGCGCCAGGGATAGAACGCTTCCTGAAAACTGCTGCAGACCAGAATCGAGGGGTCGTCGTGGAAGATGTCCAGCGTGCCGTTGCCCTGGTGGACATCGAAATCGAGGATCGCGATGCGCTCGATGCCGTGAACGGCGCGAGCGTGGGCGGCCGCCACGGCTACGTTGTTATAGAAGCAGAAACCCATCGCCAGCGCCCGCTCGGCGTGGTGACCGGGCGGACGCATGGCGCAGAAGACGTTGTCGGCACGGTTGCCGCAGACCAGGTCGACACCCCGGATCGCCGCACCGGCGCCCAGCGCTGCGGCCTCCAGCGAATACGGTCCCATTCGCGTGTCGCTATCGAGCTGCTGAAGGCCGCTTTGCGGTCGCTGTGCCTCCAGCGCGCTGAGGTAGTCTGGGGCGTGCACTCGCTCGAGCTGAAGGCGCGTCGCCGGTCCGGGCTCCGACTGCATCGTCTGCTGCAGCAGGCCGCTCAGCATGAGCCTGGCACGTATGGCCTCGAGGCGCATGGGAGACTCGGGGTGGTGAGAGCCCATGTCGTGCAGCGCGATGTCGGGATGAGTGAGATACGAAGTGATCATGGGTCTCGCCAGCCGATTCGAAGTCGCTCCATTCTGGGCGAGAGCGGTGCGCTGCGTCACACCGTTGCGCTTCGACTTTGGTCTATGAGGTAAACCTCGACGGCCTGACCGTGTAGGGTTGAAAACCTCATAACCAACGTCGTGAGGTCCACCGTGGCCACGCAGTTTCTGCGCCGATTTTTCGCTCCGCGCTCATTGGTGGTGATCGGAGCTTCCCCCAAGCCCGAGTCGACCGGGGGAGTCGTTCTTCAAAACTTGCTTCTGGCAGGGTTTCCCGGCCCGATCTGGGCGGTCAATCCGCGCGGTTACAAGGAGGTTCATGGCGTGGCCTGCTTCCGGCGTATTGCCGACCTTCCCGAAACCCCGGATCTCGCCATCATTTGTTCGCCCTTGCACGGCGTGCCCGAGGTCCTGGAAAAACTAGGTGCCAGGCAGGTCAGGGCGGCGCTGATCGTGTCGGGCGGAGCGTCGCTTGGCGAAGGTGCCGAGGGGCTCGCTGGATCCCGTGGAGAAGGATCGCTGCGTGGCTCCCGGGGGGAAGGATCGCTGCGGGCGCGGCTGCAAAAGGCAACGCTGCAATCCGGCATGCGGGTACTGGGGCCAGAGTGTCTCGGCGTCGCGGTTCCCTCCATGCGGCTCAACGCGACCTACGCCAGTCAGCCGATTGGCGATGGCAGCGTTGCCTACCTGGGCCAGTCGGGCATGCTGGGCAACGCGATGATCGACTGGGCCGCTGGCCGCGAGGTCGGCTTTTCCCATCTGGTGACGCTGGGAGACAGCCTCGACGTCCAGTTGCCGGATGTCATCGACTACCTGAATCAATCCGGGCGCTGCCGGGCGCTGCTGCTGCATCTGGAGGCGTTCCGCAATGCGCGCCACTTCATGACGGCGCTGCGTGAATCGTCGCGTAACCGTCTGGTGCTGGCGATCAAGAGCGGGCGCACCGCCGAGGCGACGCTGAGCCCGGTTGCGCCGACGGCCGGCATCGATCGTCGCGATGCCATCGTCGATGCCGCGCTGGCCCGTGCCGGGGTCGTGCGCGTCGACGATTCCGACGAACTGTTCGATGCGCTGGAAACGCTGTCGCGGTTTAGGCCGCCGAAGGGCGATCGTCTGGCGATCGTCTCCAATGGCGTCGGTCCGGCGCTGCTGGCGATCGACAAGCTGATCGACGGCGGCGGTCTGCTGGCCGAGCTCAGCGAGACATCCGCCCAGGCATTGATCACGCGGAAGCTGGACGTCAGCCGCCCGGGACGCAATCCGGTCGATCTGGGCGGCAGCGCCACGCCGGAAGATTATCTGAGTGCGCTGGAGATCGTGACGCGCGACCCTAATGTCGATGCGGTGCTGGTCTTGCACGCGCCGACACGACTGGCGCCATCGCTGGCGACCGCCAATGCGCTGGTCGAGACGCGCCAGCGCTTCCGGCATCGCCTGCTGGTGAGCTGGATGGGGCTGAAGGAGGCGCTGGATGCCCGTGCGGCCTGCAACCGCGCCGGCATTCCCAGCTACGTGTCGCCGGAGAAGGCCGTCAGAGCCTTCCTGCATCTGGTGCGCTATCGCCAGGTCCAGAACCTGTTGCAGGAGACCCCGCCATCGCTGCCGTTCGGCTCCAGTGCCGAGATGCGCCAGCGCTGTCATGCGCTCATCGACGATGCCCTGGCACGCCAGCGGGATCGGCTGACCCACCAGGAAACCGGCGACGTGCTGGGGGCCTACGGTATCGAATGTGCCCCCAGCGAGTATGTGTTCGATCTGGAGCAGGCGGAGCGGGCCACCGAACGGCTGCAGGGGCCATGGGCGGTCAAGGTCGTCCATCGTGACAACTGCGAACCGTTTCGCTATGGCGGGGAATCGCGTCGGCAGGCTGCCTCGCTGATTCAGGACCTGGAGCAGCCCGGCAGCGTGGTAGATGCGGTCGTCCGTCTGGAGGCGCGTGTCAGCGAAGCGCTGCCGGACAGCCCCATCTACAGCTACTGTCTCCAGACCATGCAGCGCGGCAAGGGCTCGCTGCAGTTGTGTGCCGGCATCACGCGAGATGCGGAGTTCGGCCCGGTCATCGTCTTCGGCACCGGGGGCTACAAGATCGATGTCATGGCGGATCGCCAGACGGCGCTGCCGCCGCTCAACATGCGGCTGGCGGAAGAGCTCATCGACCGTACGCGGGCAGGTCGACTGATTCGCGAACACAGCGACGATCCTCGGGAGGCGATCGCCTGGGTTTCTCGCCTGCTGGTCAAACTGTCTCAGATGGCTTCCGACCTGCCGCGCCTCAAAGGGCTCGAGATCAATCCGCTGCTGCTCAACCAAGAGGGTCTGCTGGCGGTCGATTTCGCGCTAGATCTGGGGGAAGCCTCGACACAGGCGATCATGCCGTACCCGGAACAGTTGCGGGAAACGGTGGTGCTGGCGGGGATGAACGTCGAAATTCGTCCGATTCGAGGCGAGGACGCGCCGCTGATCACCCATTTCCATACCTTCCTGTCCGAGCAGAGCATTCGTTACCGCTATTTCCATCACAAGGCGGTGCTGTCGATGCGGGATCTTTCCCAGCTCAGCCAGATCAATTACGACCGCCAGATGGCGTTCATCGCGGTTCGCCGGCGCGAAGAAAGTGAGAGTGCAGAAGCCAGCGATAGCGGGCCACGCGGCGAAGAGATGCTGGGCGTGGTGCGGGTATGGAACGACCCCGACAACATTCGTACCGAGTTCTCGATCATCATCCGTGACGATTTCCACGGCATTGGCCTCGGGCGTCGTCTGATGCGCAAGATGATCGATTACAGCCGCCAGGTGGGAACGCTTGCCATGGTCGGAACGGTCATGAGCGATAACCTGCCGATGCGACAATTGCTGGCAAGCCTGGGGTTCGAGCTGCGCCTGAATATCGAAGAGGGCGTGCTCGAAGCCACGCTACGGCTGAATGAACCGCAGAGCGATTGGCAGCGCCATCGTCTGGAGGCGGCACTGGACTGACGAGACGAAAGATTTGATCGCAGGGAGGAGCAGGTAGAAACGACAATAAGTTGAACGATCATTCAATTATAGGATATTGTCGTTTGAAGGGTTATTGATAAAACCGTATGATGCGAAACCTAACAACACTAACAGATACCGTTCGACACGCGCGTTAACCGGCACGTGAAGAGCTTCTTCTGCTTTGCCAACCTAGGCCTGACATGACCGACACACAGCAAACCAAGATTCAAGTGCGAAACTTGAGCAAGGTGTTCGGCGACGACACCAAGAAAGCGCTCAAGCTACGTGACGAGGGTCTCAATCGCGCCCAGATCCTCGAAAAGACCGGGCAGACGCTCGGACTCTCCAATATCAATTTCGACGTTCGGGAAGGCGAGCTCCTCGTCATCATGGGCCTCTCCGGCTCAGGCAAGTCGACCTTGATTCGTTGTCTGAATCGCCTGATCGAACCTACCGAGGGTGACATCATCATCGGTGGGGAGAACATCCCCCAATTGAGCGACAAGGCGCTGCTGCACTGTCGTCGTCGACACTTCTCGATGGTGTTCCAGAATTTCGCCCTGTTCCCGCATCGCACGGTGCAGATGAACGCCGAATACGGGCTCGAGATTCGCGGCATCGACAAGGCCGAGCGGGCCGAGAAGGCCAGGAATTCGCTCAAGCAGGTGGGGCTCGAGGGTTGGGAAGATGCCTATCCCAATCAGCTGTCCGGCGGGATGCAGCAGCGTGTCGGCCTGGCTCGTGCGCTGGCCAACGACTCCAGCGTGCTGTTGATGGACGAGGCCTTTTCCGCCCTCGACCCACTGATCCGACGCGACATGCAGCAGGAGCTCATCGAGCTGCAGCATCGAATGAAGAAAACCACCATCTTCATCACCCACGATCTCGATGAAGCGCTCAATATCGGCGATCGGATCATTCTGCTGCGTGATGGCGAGATCGTGCAGATCGGCACGCCGGAAGAAGTGCTGACACGTCCTGCCGACGACTATGTCGCCCGCTTCACCGAGGGTGTCGATCGCTCTCGCGTCGTGACGGCACGTCGCGTCATGCGCCCGGTTCGCGCCACGGCCCGTCACGACGACGGCCCGCGCACCGTATTGCGCAAGATGAGCGAGAATGCGCTGGACTCGATCTACGTCGTCGATCGCGAGCGCAAACTGCTGGGAATCCTGGAGGCCGATAGCCTCGATGAGGCAGCGAAAGCCGGCAAGGATTCGATCCAGGAACTGCTGGTGACCGACTTCCCCCGCATCGGTCCGGACGAGCCGCTGGCCACGTTGTACCCCATGTTTCAGGGCAAGAGCATTCCCGTGGCGGTCATCGATGACCAGCAGCGGCTGCTCGGCGTGGTGGTCAAGGGTGCCGTACTCGAACAACTGGCGCAGACGGGAGAAGAATGATGGATTTCGATATTCCAAGAATTCCGCTGGGCGACTGGATCGAGGGCGGGCTGGATTTTCTGACTACCGAGTTTTCCGGCGTCACCCGGGCGATTTCCCGCGGTACGCAGACCGGCATCAATCTGCTCAACGACGGGTTGATGTGGCTGCCTGAATGGGCGCTGATCGCCGTCGTGGTATTGCTGTGCTGGAAAGTCAGTGGGCGGCGCCTGGCCATCGGGGCGCTGATTGGCCTGGCGCTGATCTGGAACCTCGGCCTGTGGAACCCGATGATCCAGACTCTGACGCTGGTGGTCATCGCGACGCTGGTGGCTATCGTGATCGCCTTGCCGCTGGGGATTCTGGCTGCGGTATCCGATCGCTTCTACAAGGTGATCATGCCGATCCTGGACTTCATGCAGACGATGCCTGCCTTCGTTTATCTGATTCCGGCAATTCCGTTTTTCGGTATCGGCTCGGTATCCGGCATCTTCGCCACGGTGATCTTCTCGATGCCGCCGGCCATCCGCTTCACCACGCTGGGGATCCGGCAGGTGCCGAAGGATCTGATTGAAGCGGCCGACGCCTACGGCTCCACGCGCAGCCAGAAGCTGATCAAGGTCCAATTGCCGCTGTCCCTGCCGACGCTGATGGGCGGTATCAACCAGACCATCATGCTGGCGCTGTCGATGGTCGTCATCGCGGCGATGATCGGCGCCAACGGCCTGGGCAGCGAAGTCTGGCGCGCCATTCAGCGGTTGCGTCCGGGTGAAGGCTTCGAAGCCGGTATCGCTGTCGTCATCATGGCTATGCTTCTGGACCGGCTGACGCAATCTCTCAGCGGTGGCAAGAAGACGAAGTAGCGCGAGAAAGCCAAGTAGAGCGTGAAAATCAGGTAGAGCGTTTAAACCAGACAGGGCGTTTAAACGAAGTAGAGTCTGATGCTGTCGGCGCTCTGGCCGGCAGCATGACTTGCGGTACGTAAACCATAAAAAGGGGAAAGTCGATGACACGCAACGCAATGTCACAAGCCGTTCGCTATGGTGCCTTGATGATGGCTGCCGGCATCAGCATGACCGCCGGTGTCGCTCAGGCCCAGGACAGCAAGGGAACCGTCAAGCTGGCCTACGTCGAATGGGCTTCCGAAGTCGCTTCCACCAACGTGATCCGCGCCGTGCTTGAAGAGCAGGGATATGACGTTGAAATGAACTCGCTGGGCGCGGCCGTCATGTGGCAGGCCGTCGGCACCGGTGATGCCGATGCCATGGTCGCCGCCTGGCTGCCGACGACTCATGGCGATTATCTCAAGCAGGTCCAGGACGAGGTCGAGGATCTCGGTCCCAACCTCGAGGGGACCAAGCTTGGGCTGGTCGTGCCGGCTTATACCGATATCGATTCCATCGAACAGCTCAACGATCATGCTGACGAATTCGATGGCAAGATCGTGGGTATCGATCCGGGCGCTGGTCTGATGGCGCAGACAGAAGATGCCATCGACGAATACGGTATCGATGACCTGCAGCTGCAGTCGAGCAGTGGCGCGGCCATGACTTCCTCGCTGGCCAGTGCGATCCAGAACAAGGAAGACATCGTGGTGACCGGTTGGACGCCGCACTGGATGTTTGCGCGCTGGGATCTCAAGTATCTCGACGACCCCAAGAAGGCCTTCGGCGATGCCGAGCATATCAACACGGTCGTACACAAAGGCTTCAAGGAAGAGATGCCGCAGGCCTACGCCATTCTGGACAATTTCCACTGGACGCCGGATCAGATGGGCGAAGTCATGCTCATGAACCAGGAAGAGGGTTCGGATCCGTACGAGAACGCCAAGAAGTGGGTCGACGAGCATCCTGATGTCGTCGCTGAGTGGACCGACGGCACTGCCGAATAACCTGGCCCGCCATCAGTCCCCACGAAGCGCCCGGTCGTCAGACCGGGCGTTTTGCGTTGGCGATCGGCTATCTTCTATCGGCTATCGAAACCGGGATAGCAGGCCGACGTCGGCAATTCAGGGCGCCAGACGGGTGCGATGCCACTCCTGCGTCTGGAGGTCTCGACGCGTGTAGCGCACACGGTCGTGCAGTCGGCTGCGCTGGCCCTGCCAGAACTCGATCGCATGGGCGACGAGACAGTATCCCCCCCAGTGCGGCGGTCTTTCCACGGACTGGTTCGCGTAAACCTGCTCGAAGCGCGACAACCGTTCCTGCATCCAGTCCCGATTGGGGATTTCGACGCTCTGCTGAGACACCCAGGCTGCCAGCTGACTCTTGCGAGGCCGGCTGGAGAAGTAATCGTCCGACTGCTTGGCATCGACCTTTTCGACACTGCCCTCGACACGAACCTGGCGCTGCAGTCCCGGCCACCAGAACACGAGGGCGGCATTGGGAACATGGGCAAGCTCGTTGCCTTTCTGACTCTGGTAGTTGGTATAAAAGCGGAAACCCTGTGCGTCGAAGCCCTTCAACAGCACGATGCGCGCATGGGGATAGCCTTCGCTGTCCACCGTAGCCAGCGTCATGGCATTGGCATCCGCCCCTTCGCTCTCGGTCGCCTGCTTCAGCCAGTCTTCGAACAAGGGGAGCGGTGTATCGGGGGTGTTTTCCGGCGCCAGGGCTTCGCCTTCGTAGTCCCGTCGCATACCGGCGAGGTCGCTCATCTGTGATTCTCCGTGCAGCGATGTGAGTTGGTGATCATTGTAGCCTGACCGGCTGGTGGATGATGCTGGCTTGCCTTAGTCATTAGCCTAGGGTTGTTTGGCATCCCAGCGCGAATCGCTAGCCCAGACGTGCATGGAGCGCCAGCACGGCCCCGCAGCAGCACCAGCCCAGCACGGCGTAAGGCAGGTTCCAGCGCAGCATCTCCCGAACGGCAATCTGGTAGCGTACGCAGATGGCCAGATTGCTGCCGGATAGCGGGCTGCTGCCGGTACCCAGTGCCCAGCACATCAAGAACAGCATCCCGAGCAGGGTCGGATCGGGATGGAGCGGTGCAATCAGCGGCGCCAAGGTGGCGATACCTATCAAGGGATGGATGCCAGTAAACGAGATGATCACGATCATGCCGAGCGCAAACCAGGCTTGCCAGTGTCCGAAATGGGCGATTGGCAGGTCGAGTCCGTCGGGTAGGCTGGCCAGCAGCGCCGCCAGCCCGGTAGAGATGACGCCGGCGCCCAGGAACAGTGCAAATTGCGGGGCCAGCCGCTGTAATCCATACGTGAACTGATGGTGCATGCGCTCGCGCCGATGATCCCTTGGCATCAACAGAAACGAGAACAGCGGGGCAACGATGGCAATGATCAGCGGGATCGAGAGCCCTGGCCAGAGCAGGTGCAGCACAATGACCACGAGCGCCAGCAGGCAGGGCATCAGCAGTGCGCTCTTCTCGATGGGATAGCCGGTGAATGGGGCTTTCAATCGCCAGACATCGATCCAGTTGAGGATCAGCAGCAATGCCGCTGCCAGCAGTCCCCAGGGGACCAGATTCAAGTAGTTGAGCCCGGGCGCGTAGGTCAGAGCCACGCCCATGGCGACGAAGAACGGCGACCAGGCCGCGGCGGCAGTGAAACCTCGCCCGAGGATGAGCGCCTGTGAGCGCGTCAGTTTTCCTTCCCGCTGCATGCGTTCACCGAACAGGAAGACCACCGAGAGATTGATGGCCGCGCCGAACAGGTGGGCGCCCAGCATGGTGCCGATCATGCTGCCTGGCCGTTGTGGGTTCTTGGTGGCCATGGGCGTGGCCATGGTCAGAAAACTCACGCCGGCAAACATCATCAGCAGCGACTGATTGATGGTGAGCGCTTCCAGCAAGGGATAGGGCGTTCCGCGAACCAGCGCCACGCCCCACAGCAACAGGCCGGCGGCAAAGAGCGTGCCGGCCTGACGGCGCGAAGTCCGAGGGAGTGTGCGAAATAGCCGTAGCGTTGCCAGCCAGGCCAGTACGGCGGCCGGCCAGACCGGCCAGCCAAACAGATTGCAGGCCACACTGAGTGCCAGCATGGCAAGAATCAAGATGCTCGAAGGCCTCATGAGACGCGACGATCGAGCCTGCCGCGCAAGCGAGCGTATCGGTAGGCCATGATCGCCAATGCGCCGGCGGCCAGGATTTCGGCAAAAACCAGCACCGAACCGCCGCCCTTGCTGACGATCATCAGGCCTTGAACGACGTAAAGCACGCCCAGGGCCGTCAACCAGATATGGCCTCGACGCCGCTGCATCAACACTGTCGGTAGAAACAGTACCAGTGGCAGGATTCTCACCAGTAGCGCCGCGACCTGCGCATGCTGCTGGATATAGTGCCAAATGCCGCTGATCACCAGCAGCGCCAGCAGCGTCGCATAGGCAATCCATACCGCGCGTCGGGCTGTGCCGAGAGCCGCTATCTCTGAATGCTGGGTGGGAACTTCACTCATGAACGTGCATCCCTCATCGCCTTGAGTGCAAGGGAAAGCTGAGCGAGGCGGCTACCTTGCGCGAATGCCAACTTGCGCTCATCGGCGTCGATTTCCCGATCTGCGTTCGGGCCGGCCAAATGGCTGGTGCCGTAAGGCGTTCCGCCGCTCTGGGTACTCAACAGCGTCGTCTCGCTATAAGGGACGCCAGCGTACACCATGCCATGATGAAGTAGCGGGATCAGCATGGTCAGCAAGGTGCTTTCCTGCCCACCGTGCAGGCTGGCCGTCGAGGTGAACGCCGTCGCGGGCCGATCGACCAGCGCGCCATTCATCCAGAGCCCGCTGGTCGTGTCGAGAAAATACTTGAGCGGTGCGGCCATGTTGCCGAATCGGGTCGGGCTGCCCAGCGCTAAGCCCGAGCAGTGGCGTAGATCGGCTTCGTCGACGTAAATGGCACCCTCGTCAGGTATTTCCGGCGCAGTCGCTTCGCAGACCGGCGAGACCGCCGGCACAGTGCGCAGACGCGCTTCAATGCCGGAAACGCTCTCGATTCCGTTGGCCAGCTGCTCTGCGAGCGTCTTCGTTGCTCCCTGTCGCGAGTAATAGAGCACCAGAACGTAAGGCGTGGTAGGGCTGGTGGCGGCCGTGTGGTCGGTCATGGCTGTTCCTCGAGAGCGAGCGGAAAATCAGGGGGATTCAAATCAGTTGAAGAACGGCCTGTGGCGGACGTCCGATGACCGCATATTCGCCGTCATCGGCGATGGGGCGTTGCAGAAGGCGCGGATGTTCGACGATGGCATCGATGATCTGGGTTCGTGTCGGTTCGCCGATGCCCTGGGCTTTCCACTCTGGCTCTTCACGGCGCAGCATACGATCGGCATCGTCGCCCAGGCGTCCGGCCAGACCCTCGAGCTGTTCCCGAGTCAGCGGATCATTGAGGTAGAGGTGTTCGATGACTTCCACGCCTCGAGATTCCAGCAGAGCCAGAGCTTCGCGAGATTTGGAGCAACGGGGATTGTGATACAGCGTGAGCGTTGGCATCGGTACGACGGGACCTTGTGTGGCAGAGCGTCTTCACAGGAATGATCCGAGGACGGTGACCCGCATTGTAGCGGTTGTAGCAATGGCGCCTCAATCGAGTGTTGGATCGAACCACCTGCATTTATACCGTTATCTTTTTCCGTTACCACCTTAATCAAACAATCGTTTGTAGACCCAGGCAGTAGTGCCGTCGGCAAGTTTGACGCTTTCGCGCGTATATCGAATGCCTAGACGCTCGTAACGGTCCAGCGCTTTCAGGGCGGCAGGGTCGATCGTCAGAACCTCACCATGCACTTCGGCACCCGGCTGTGGCTGGATATCGAGATCCTGACGATGATATCCCGGCAATGTCGCCTCGCGTGTTTCGATTGGCGTGCCCATGATGATCCAGCGCAGCCAGTCGTAGCGCAGCGTGCCATAGACGAAAACATCCTGCTCCGGAATCCGCTCGTCGATAACGGCAGTTTCCGAAGGGTGGTAACCATACGGGCTCATGAAGGTATACCAGAAGCCTCCGGAACCGATGGCGATTCCTATGACCAGCAAGATGAAAAACCATTTGCAAAAGCGTCGCATCACGAAAAATCCCTATCGGCATGGCGGGGCGCGAGAGCCATTGTCGTCAATCTCCACAAGATGCGGATACTGCCTGTCGGCAAGATGGTTGCCATGACATTGATCATGACATCGAACCCCATGCTAGCATTTGAAGTCCAAGCGCTAACCACGTTACTGACGGAGGAACGCCATCATGAGTCACGCTGCCAACGACTACCAGGCATTCCGCGAAGCCTTGGGTAACGATGTGCAACCCCTCAAGAAAGGTCGCGACAAGGTCGCGATGGTTCGGGCCCAGACGTCACCCTCCGATGCCCAGCTGGCACGCCGCGAGAGTGCCTTGCAGACCAACGAGGATGAACGCGATTTTCTCTCCGATGAGTTCGTCGACCTGGTTGGTGCGCACGATCCCATCGAATTTCGCCGTGACGGTATTCAGATTGGCGTACTGGAGCGATTGCGTCATGGCGGCTACACCGCCGAGGCGCGCCTGCACATCATGCGCATGCCGGTGATCGAGTGCCGTCGCGCGGTATTCGGCTTTCTCCGTGACGCTTACGAACATGACCTGCGCAGCGTTCTCATCGTTCACGGGCGCGCTCGTGATGATGATGGACACGCCAACATCGTGCGGTCGTATCTCAATCACTGGCTCAGGCAATTCGAGCAGGTTCAGGCGTTCAGTACGGCGCCACCTCAGCAAGGCGGGATGGGGGCCACTTTCGTGATGCTGCGCAAGTCCGATCGCGCCAGGGCACGTAATCGCGAACGCCAGCAGAAACGGCGGGGGTGAAACGGTGAAACGCGATCGCCCCGGCGCAGTCATCAGGCGGGGCCGGGGCGATCATGTCTTCAAGCTTTCGGTATTTGTCGACTTCCAACATTTATCGACTTTCGATATTTGTCGAGAAGGTCTGCCGAAATGGCGGTGATTCAACCGGCCTGGCGTTCACGCATCCGACGCCGGAATAGCGGCTCCGTAGTATCGGTGCCCGGTTGGTAACTCAGGCTGAAGCTATCCAGGGCATGCAGGGCATCCTCGACGATCTGATCCTCGCGCAGCGAGAAGGCGTCGAAACCACATCGCGACATGTAGAATAGCTGATCGATCAGGACATCCCCCACGGCACGAACCTGACCGCCATAGCCATAGCGCTCTCGCAGCAGCCGCGCGATGCTGTAGCCACGGCCATCGGTAAACTTGGGGAAATCGATGGCGATCAGCGATGCATCGAGCAATTCCTCGGCGAGTTCGGGCGTGAGCTCGGTATCGCTGGTCAGCAGCGGGGCAACGTCTTCGCCCCGAGCTTCCCGCCACGCCGCCAACGGAACGATGACCCGTGTGCCCGCCGGACGCTCCGCGCCTTCCTCGAGGAGCACCCAGTCGTCATCCTGGACGCGGCGATCAGCGATCAGAGTACGATGCTGTTCAGGCATAGACTTGCTCCTTGAAGGGTTTCAGGCCGATGCGACGATAGGTATCCAGGAATGTCTCGTCGGGGGTGCGCTCTCCGATGTAGACCTTGAGCAGCTTGTCGATCACGTCCGTCACGTCTTCACGGTAGAAGGAGGGGCCGAGGATCTTGCCCAGGGAAGACTCGTTGCCCTGGCTGCCACCGAGCGAGATCTGGTAGTACTCCTCGCCTTTCTTGTCGACACCGAGAATACCGATATGGCCGACGTGATGGTGGCCGCAGGCATTCATGCAGCCTGAGATGTTGAGCTCCAGCGGGCCCAGGTCATAGAGAAAATCCAGGTCCTCGAAGCGTTGCTGAATCGACTGGGCGATCGGAATCGACTTGGCGTTGGCCAGCGCACAGTAGTCGCCACCGGGGCAGCAGATCAGGTCGGTCAGGGTGCCCACGGTAGGATTGGCCATGCCCAGGGCATCGAGACGCTGCCAGAGTTCCTCCATGCGATCCACCGGCACGTCGGTCAGCACCAGATTCTGCTCGTGAGTGACGCGTAGTTCGCCATAGCCGAATTCGTCGGCCAGGTCCGCCACCGCGGCCATGTCCTCGGAGGTCACGTCGCCGGGCGAGTGCTGGTGACGCTTGAGCGACAGGGTCACGGCCTTGTAGCCGCGCACCTTATGGTCCGTGACGTTGTTGGTCACGAAGCGTGCAAAGGCGCGGTTTTCCCCGCGCAGGCGCTCGAAGGCCGCGATGGCGTCTTCGGCGACCTCACGGCGGGGCGGATCGACGAAATGCTCGGCCACGGCGGAAACCGCTTCCTCGGTCAGGGTCTGGGGACCATCCTTGAGATGAACCCATTCTTCTTCGACGCGACGTCGGAATTCATCGATACCCAGCGCCTTGACCAGAATCTTGATGCGCGCCTTGAACTTGTTGTCACGACGACCGAACTGGTTATACACCCGTACCAGAGCTTCCAGGTAGGTGAGCAGATGTCGCCACGGCAGGTCCTCGCACATCACGCTGGCGATCATCGGGGTGCGTCCCAGGCCGCCGCCGGCGAGCACCTTGACGCGAACCTCGCCCTCGTCGTCCCGCCAGAGGCGCAGACCTACGTCGTGGACCTGGATGGCTGCGCGATCTTCCTCGGCACCGGTCACGGCAATCTTGAACTTGCGTGGCAGATAGGCGAATTCCGGGTGGAAGGTCGACCATTGACGAATCAGCTCGCACCAGGGACGTGGGTCGACATCTTCGTCGGCGGCAATACCGGAAAACTGGTCGGTAGTCGTGTTGCGGATATCGTTGCCGCTGGTCTGGATGGCATGCATCTGCACGCTGGCCAGATCGGCCAGAATGTCCGGTACGTCCTCGAGCTTCGGCCAGTTCAGCTGCAGATTGGTTCGCGTGGTGAAGTGGCCGTAGCCACGATCGTAGCGTGCGGCAATCTCGCCAAGCTTGCGAAGCTGATAGGAGGCCAGCATTCCGTAAGGGATCGCAATACGCAACATGGGGGCGTATCGCTGAATATAGAGGCCATTCTGCACGCGTAGCGGCAGGAATTCCTCATCGCTGATCTTGCCCTCGAGATAGCGGCGCATCTGATCGCGGAACTGGTCGACGCGCTCGTCGACGAGCGTCTGGTCATAGGAATCGTAACGATACATTCGGGCCTAATCCTGCTAGTCATGGATTGCCAAGGCGAGCACCTTACCGCGTGCGCTTTATTCTATGAAAGAATAAATAATCATATTTTATTGCCTTGCCGTTATTACACCGGCGAAGCTACGAGGCCTTCGAGGCAGGCAATTCTCCATTGGCATCGGGGTCGTAAGAGAGCACCGGCATCAGCCAGCGCTCCATTTCTGCAAGTGTCATCCCCTTGCGTTGGGCCAGGCTCTCGACCTGGTCGCGACCGATCTTGCCCGTCGAGAAGTACTTCGCTCCGGGATGGGCGAAGTACCAGCCGGATACCGCTGCGGCAGGCCACATGGCAAAACTGTCGGTCAGTTCGACACCGGCATTGTCCGTAGCGTCCAGCAACCGAAACAGCGCGGCTTTCTCGGTGTGGTCGGGACAGGCCGGATAACCGGGCGCCGGACGAATGCCTTGATACTTCTCGGCGATCAGGGCTTCGTTGTCCAGTGTCTCTTCCGGCGCGTAGCCCCAGAACTCCTTGCGCACGCGCTCGTGAAGCCGTTCGGCGAATGCTTCCGCCAGGCGGTCGGCCAGGGCCTGGACCAGGATCGCATTGTAGTCGTCGCCAGCCGCCTCGTAGCGCTTGGCCAGCTCGTCGACGCCATGTCCGGTAGTGACGGTGAAGCCGCCGATCCAGTCGAGTTTGCCACTGGTCCTGGGTGCTATGAAGTCCGCCAGACTGTAGCAGATGCCATCACGGCCCTTGGTGCTCTGCTGTCGGATATGATGGAGTCTTTCGACTACCGTGTCACGGCGCGTATCGGCATACACTTCGATGACATCGTCGTCGACACTGTTGGCCGGCCACAGGCCGATCACGCCACGAGCCTGAAGATGACGCTCGTCGATCAGCTTGCGCAACATGGTCTGCGCATCGTGGAACAGGCTGCGCGCCGCTTCGCCAACCACGTCATCCTCGAGAATCCTGGGATACTTGCCGGACAACTGCCAGGTCATGAAGAAGGGCGTCCAGTCGATGAACTCGACCAGCTCTTCGAGATCGTAGTCGTCGAACACGGTGAGTCCGGGCTGGATCGGCTTGACCGGGTCGAAGCCATTCCAGTCGGTATCGAAGCGGCGTTTCCTGGCCGCGGCGTAGTCGAGGTCGGCGGCCTTGGGGCGGCGCTTGGCATTGCGCTCGCGAACCTGATCGTACTCTTTCTGGATGTCGGCAAAATAAGCCGGCTTTTGCGTCGGCGAGAGCAGGCGACTGGCAACGCCCACGGCGCGGGAAGCGTCGCTGACATAGATCACCGGCTCGTCGTACTGCGGCGCGATCTTGACTGCGGTGTGGGCTTTCGAGGTCGTGGCACCTCCGATCAGTAGCGGCAACTCGAAGCCTTGACGTTTCATCTCCTTGGCAACATGGACCATCTCGTCCAGCGAGGGCGTGATCAGCCCGGAGAGGCCGATGATATTGGCGTTTTCATCACGCGCGGTCTTGAGAATCTTCTCGGCGGGGACCATCACGCCGAGATCGATCACTTCATAGTTGTTGCATTGCAGCACCACGCCGACGATGTTCTTGCCGATGTCATGTACGTCGCCTTTGACCGTGGCCATCACGATCTTGCCCTTGGATTGGGTGTCGCCGGACTTCTCTGCCTCGATGTAGGGAATCAGGTAAGCCACCGCCTGCTTCATCACGCGGGCGGACTTGACTACCTGGGGCAGGAACATCTTGCCGGCGCCGAACAGATCGCCGACCACGTTCATGCCGTCCATCAACGGTCCCTCGATCACCTCGATGGGATGCTCGGCGACCTGACGAGCTGCCTCGGTATCTTCCACGATATGGCTGGTGATGCCCTTGACCAACGCATGTTCGATACGCTTGTCGACCGGCCAGCTGCGCCATTCGAGATCTTCCTTCTTGGCCGTGCCGCCGTCGCTACGGTAGCGCTCGGCGATGTCGAGCAACCGTTCGGTGCCGTCGTCACGGCGATTGAGCACGACGTCTTCCACTGCTTCACGCAGCTCGACGGGCAGGTCGTCGTAGACCGCCAGCTGGCCGGCGTTGACGATGCCCATGGTCATGCCTGCCTTGACGGCATGATAGAGAAACACCGAATGGATCGCTTCGCGCACCGAGTTGTTGCCACGGAACGAGAAGGAGACGTTGGAGACACCGCCCGAAATCATGGCATGGGGCAGATTCCTGTGGATCCACTGGGTCGCCTCGATGAAATCCACGGCGTAGTTGTTGTGCTCTTCGATCCCGGTGGCGATGGCGAAGATGTTGGGATCGAAGATGATGTCTTCGGCCGGGAAGCCGATTTCGTCCACCAGCAGCCGATAGGCGCGTTCGCAGATTTCGGTCTTGCGCGCGAAGGTATCGGCCTGGCCTTGTTCGTCGAATGCCATCACGACGATGGCGGCGCCATGGCGGCGACATTCAGTGGCTTGTTGTCGGAATGCTTCCTCACCTTCCTTGAGCGAGATCGAATTGACGATCGCCTTGCCCTGGATGCACTTGAGCCCGGCCTCGATGATCGACCATTTCGACGAGTCGACCATGATCGGTACACGGGCGATGTCGGGCTCGCCGGCGATCAGGTTGAGGAAACGCACCATCGCTTCCTCGGATTCCAGCATGCCTTCGTCCATGTTGATATCGATGACCTGCGCACCGTTCTCGACCTGTTCCAGGGCCACTTCCAGAGCGGTGGTGTAATCCTCTTCCTGGATCAAGCGCTTGAAACGCGCGGAGCCGGTCACGTTGGTGCGTTCGCCGACATTGACGAACAGCGAGTCCGCCTCGATGTTGAACGGCTCGAGGCCGGAGAGGCGGCAGGCGACAGGGCGCTCGGGAATGGGGCGGGGCGCCACGCCGTCGACGGCGCGCTTGACCGCGGCGATGTGCTCCGGGGTCGTACCGCAGCAGCCGCCAATGACGTTGATCAAGCCGCTGCGGGCAAATTCGCCGACGATCGCCGCCATCTCCTCGGCGCTCTGGTCGTACTCGCCGAACTCGTTGGGAAGCCCCGCATTGGGATGAGCGGAGACGAAGGTATCGGCCTTGTTGGAAAGCTCTTCGAGATAGGGGCGCAGCTCTTCGGCACCAAGCGCACAGTTCAGGCCGATCGACAGTGGCTGGGCATGACGCACGGCGTTCCAGAATGCCTCGGTGGTCTGGCCGGAGAGCGTACGCCCGGAGGCATCGGTGATGGTGCCGGAGATCATCACGGGCAAGCGCTTGCCACGGGCTTCGAACAGCGCTTCCAGCGCGTAGATCGCGGCCTTGGCGTTGAGCGTGTCGAAGATCGTCTCGATCAGGATCAGGTCGGCGCCGCCTTCGATCAGGGCCGTCGCGGCTTCGGTGTAGTTGTCGCGCAGCTGATCGAACGTCACGTTGCGCCTGGCGGGATCGTTGACGTCCGGCGAGAGCGATGCGGTGCGCGAGGTCGGACCCAGCACACCAGCGACATAGCGCGGGATGCCGGTTTCTGCGGCGACCGCGTCGCAGACTTCGCGCGCCAGACGGGCAGCCTCGCGGTTGAGCTCGGCCGTCAGCGACTCCATGCCGTAATCCGACTGCGAGAGCTGCGTGCTGTTGAAGGTGTTCGTCTCGACGATGTCTGCCCCGGCTTCGAGGTAGGCCCGATGGATCGACTCGACGATATCCGGGCGCGTCAGCGTCAGCAGGTCGTTGTTGCCCTTGAGCTCGCTGGGCCAGTCGGCGAAGCGCTTGCCGCGGAAGTCCGCTTCTTCCAGTCGGTAGTCCTGCAGCATCGTGCCCATGCCGCCATCGAGGATCACGATGCGCTCGCCGAGCGTCTGTCTCAGTGCTTGACTCAACGGATCGGGCGCAGCAGTGGTGTCAATGGCAGGCATGGTGGCAACTCTCCAACAGCGAGGGAAACGATTGCGTCCCGTCCGAGACGCCAAGGGGCCGCATGGTATCAGAAAGGCTCATGTGGCGGGACTTCGACGACAGTCCGACAATAAGCCTGACTAAATCACTCGGGATTGTTTTGATGGCCGCTTTTTTCTACCATAGCGATACATCTCAAGCAGAGTCCGCAGTCTCATGAGCCAACCGATTCAGATCACCGAAAGCGGCCAGGAGTATCTGGCCGAATTGCTGGCCAAGCAGAACGTCGACGATATCGCCGTACGCGTCTTCATCACGCAGCCCGGCACACCGTACGCCGAGACCTGTCTTGCCTATTGTCGTCCGGGGGAGGAGGAGCCGAGCGACGAACGGCTCGAACTGGAGAAATTCAGCGTCTATCTCGACAAGAATAGCGTGCCATTCCTGGAAGAGGCCGTTGTCGACTTCAATCCGGATCGTATGGGGGGGCAGCTGACCATCAAGGCGCCCAACGCCAAGATGCCGAAGGTCAATGCCGACAGCCCGCTTGAAGATCGCGTCAACTATATCCTGTACAGCGAAATCAACCCGGGTCTGGCCTCGCATGGCGGCGAAATCCGGCTGATTCAACTGACCGAAGAACAGATCGCCGTTCTGCAGTTCGGTGGCGGTTGCCAGGGCTGTGCGGCGGTGGATCTGACGCTCAAGGAAGGGGTCGAAAAGACGCTGATGGAGCGTATCCCGGAATTGGCGGGTATTCGCGATGTGACCGATCACACCGATACGACCAATGCCTACTATTGATTGATCGTCACGACCGCGGCTTGCGGTCGAGATAGCGCCAGATCGCATCTCGGGCCGAAGCCCGGCGATGAAAACGCGAACCGGTACCATTTCCTGCGGGGAGCCTTCGGCGAAGGTTCCCCGCGTTTTCGTGGTTCCGGTCTCGTTGCGAACTCGTGTCGAATTTCAGCTTCTCCGCCTGCGGCCGATAGTTGTCGGAAGCAGAATCGAACGATCAGACAAGCGCTGTTAGCGGAGATCAGTGAATGCATTCGACATGGGGAAAGCGGCTTTGCCGTGGTTATCTGGCTTGTCTCCTGGCCTTGGGGAGCCTGCCTGTCTGGGCGGGGTCTCCGATCGTGATCGGTACCGGCGGAAGCGCTGGCGTCTATTTACCGGTAGGGCAGGCCATGTGCGAGCTTTACCAACAGGCCACGGGGTCGGCGTGCCAGGCGCTGACGACCGGCGGCTCTCTCTACAACGCCAGCGCCATTCGCAACGGCGAGCTGGATTTCGGCATCGTCCAGTCGGATATTCAGTATGCGCTCTTCCACGGCACCGAGCAGTTCTACGATAGCGGGCCCAGCAAGGAGGTAAGAGCGCTTTTCTCGCTGCATGCCGAGGCATTTACCGTGGTTGCCACACCGCCCGAGATCCGCAATTTCGATGATCTTGCAGGCAAGCGGGTCAATGTCGGCAACCCGGGTTCTGGTCAACGCGCCACGCTCAACTTGTTGCTGGAAATGAAGGGGGAGACGGAAGGCATCTTTGCGCTGGCCAGCGAGCTGAAGCCTACGGACATGAGCCGAGTCATGTGCAGCGGGAAACTGGATGCGTTCCTGTATGTGGTGGGCCATCCCTCGCAGGCGATCGACGAGGCGACTCGGGGCTGCGGAGCCCATCTGGTCAATGTAGCGGGTCCTGAGGTGGATGCGCTGATCGAGCAGATGCCGTACTACGGCCTCACCGTGATCCCCGGTGGCACCTATGTCAATAATCCCGACGACACCGTCACCTTCGGTGTCCGGGCGACGTTACTGTCGCGCAAGGATGTCGATGAGGAAAGCGTCTACCAACTGGTCAAGGCGGTATTCGAGCACCTGGATGCGTTTCGCCGGTCACACCCTTCGCTGGCGACATTGACCCCGTCCGCCATGGTTCACGAAGGGTTGACCGTACCACTGCATGCAGGCGCAAGACGCTACTACGAAGAGGTCGGGTTGCTGCCACCCGGCAGCGAATGACTCGAGGTGGCAGGCTTCGGCAGGCTTCAACTGGCCGTTGGGGGCAGGGCAGCACGAGACAGACGTTCATGAAGCTCCCGGTTGGCTGCCCGTAGATTCTTGAGTTCGCTTTCCAGTCGCTGGCGTTCCTGCTGCATGGATTTGACCCGGTCATCGCTGACCCGCTTTTCACTCTCGGTCTGTTCCATGTGCACCTTGTCGGCACGCAGCGATTCCTGAAGCTGACCATACTGCCGGCGCTGTTCGGAGAGATCCTGCTGCAAGCGTTCGCAGCGCTGGTCCAGCGAGGTCAGGCGCTGCTCGTATTGTCTTTCCTGTTTCAAGCGCTCCTGACGGGCCTCTTCCAGCAATCCCATGAGACGCGTTTCGGCGGACTCGTGGCGCTTCTCTTCCTGCGCGAGCTTGGCCTGATTGGCCTGATGCTGTTTGGCCATCGCGTCGCGGTGCTGCCTTTCGGCCTGCTCCAGACTGGACTGGTGGCGCTGGCAGGCCTGTTCGAGTTGCAGGATGCGCTTCTGCTGTTGGCTTTGAGCGGATTGCAATGACTGGAGTTCGGCCTGGAGATGAGCGGCTTCCGTCGTCTTGGTCTCGAGCCGTTCCTGAACGCGGAGCATGTGGTCGTTGAGTGCCTGCAGCCGCTGCTCGGCATTCTCGCTCTGGCGTTGCGCCTGATGACTGATCTCGTCGGCCTCGCGGATCTGCTCGTCGGCTTCCTGCCGGTAGATCGCGAGCTTTTCGTAAGCTGCCTGTTGTGCCTTGTCCCAGATATCGGCCACCCAGCTATCCAGGCCTTCCGGGCGCTCGAGGGTGCGCGGGATGGATTGCACCGAATCGCCATTCTGGCGCAAGCGCCATTCGCGAAGATGGTCGCTGATCGTGGTGTAGCTGCCCGTGCCGAGAAGCTCACGTATCTTCTGAACGCTGGCCGCCTCGCCACGTTTCTGCAACGTGTCGATGGCGCGGCAGACGTCATCGTAACGGATACCATTACGTGCCATGTCGAATTCCCTTGTGTTGCGAATGATCCTGGAGCTTCTGAGAACTCTCGGGATACAGCATAGATGCTTTACGTAAAGTGTATACGTAAAAATTTCCGTGTCATATCAGATCATCTCTTCTATGGGGATACGTTCGCTCAGGCCCTATAATGAAGATATTCAAATATAGGAGGCGCCATGAGTATTGGACAGGCCCAGGCCGAGCTGCTGGACGAATTCTCGATGTTCGATAACTGGATGGATCGTTATCAGTACATCATCGACATGGGGCGCCAATTGCCTGACTATCCCGAGTCGGACAAGGTGGCGGCCTACAAGATCGAAGGGTGTCAGTCGAATGTATGGCTGCGATCCACCCAGGAAGCGGGGCGGCTGCATTTTCTGGCCACGTCGGACGCGGCCATCGTCAGCGGATTGATCGCCATTCTGATGCGTGTCTACGACAAACGTGAACCGCAGGAAATTCTCGAGGGTGAGCCTCAATTTCTCACTGAGCTGGGGCTGGACAAGCATCTGTCTCCGACACGCAGTAACGGCTTGCATGCCATGATCGAGCGGATCTACGCCATCGCTCGTGAAGCCCAGGCCCACCAATAGATTCACTGACCGCCCGGCTCGTCACCGTCTCGCTTTTCGTCGCCGGCACCGGCACCGGCGCCGTTGTCCGGCCGGCAGTGGCAGGATTTCTGCCGAGGTTCCGGCACCGGATCGACGCCGCCGGCATGGAAGGGGTGGCATTTCGACAGGCGTCGCAAACTCAGCCAGCCTCCACGCCACGGGCCATGAAGGCGAATGGCTTCCAGCGCATAGCTGGAACAGGTCGGCCAGAATCGGCAGCGCGGGCCGAGCAGGGGGCTGATGCCGTAGCGGTAGCCCTGGATGACGGCGGTCATCAGCCAGGTGGCGAGCTTGGCGATCACGTCACGCCTCAGCGCTTTCCGCCGTAGAGTTCTTCCTTTGACATCAACGGGTCGCTATCGATTTCCCCGGCCGTCGGCGTGAGTCGAAGGTAGAAGCAGCTACGGCGACCGGTATGGCAAGCGGGACCGGATTGGTCGACTTTGAGGAGCAGGGTGTCGCCGTCACAATCGAATCGGGCCTCGACGAGATGCTGCTGCTGGCCCGAGGTTTCGCCTTTGCGCCAGAAGGCCTGTCTCGAGCGAGACCAGTAACAGACTCGACCCGTCGACAGCGTCTCTTCCAGAGATGCGCGATTCATCCAGGCCATCATCAGTACCTCGCCGCTATCATGCTGCTGCGCAATGGCGGGTATCAAACCGTCAGCATTCCATTTGGCGGCCGATAGCAAATCGGATAGCGCCACCGAGGTATTGGTAGGTAATTGTTCGAGATCGTGAAAGAAACCGGACATGAGAGTTCCGTCGAGCTGGAGATGAGCTTAGCGTGATCAGGCCTTTTCGAGACAGGCGTCGCAGGCGCCGAGCAGCTCGATGGTCTGGCGCTGGATCGTGAACCCGCGTTCCCGTGCCGTGGATGCCAGCATTTCACCGACGGCTTCCTGATGCAGTTCCTCGACACGTCCGCAGTGACGGCAGATCAGCAACTGGAATCGGTGGACGTGTTCGGGGCACGGGCAGGCAATGTAGGCATTGAGCGATTCGATGCGATGGACCAAACCTTGCTCGATCAGGAAATCCAGTGCCCGATAGACCGTCGGCGGTCTCGCGGACGCATGTTCGTCCGACAGACGATCCAGCAGATCGTAGGCCTTGAGACCACCTGGCGTACTGGAGATCATTTCCAGTACGCGACGGCGGATCGGCGTAAAGCGTACGCCGCGTTCCTGACACTGTTGATCTGCCTGTTTGAGCAGCACATCCGAATCGAGCATCGAACTTCCCGGTAAGCATCGAGAGGGCCACATTCTACGCGTTAGCGCTGGAAGGAACCACCGGACAAGAATTCACCCGGATGGGGTGGATCGTCATCCAGGGATTCGACATGCCGGTGCATGCAAGACAATACGTACACAGCCTATTTAACATAATATATATTATGCGAACCCGTGGGATATCATGATCCGAGCCATCCAGCCTGCATGCCGATATGTTTATCGCTCGGGATTTCGAAATACTGCTCGGTTTACCACGAGGTTGCGCTACGCTGATGTGACATCGAGAAATGGGTCGCGTCGGGTCTGCGACATATCGCCACACTGACGCGGAGTTTCCCGCCAGCGTCTGATCAGAAGCCATTTTTTCGGTACAATGCCGACCGCGAAATCCCTACTTCGTTGGCGACGTCCGATGCTTCGGTACGCCATTGCGCGTCGTGTCAGAGTTGTCAGCCCTGGCTAGCGGCGTATGATGCAGGCCGCTAACCGATTGTTGCAGGGCCGAAAAGCTTTCCTCCACTGGGGTCGTGAGATGAGAAAAAGGAACTCCCTCAAGTATTTGAGTGTGATGACGTGGTTAACCGCGCCATTATTGTTGAGTGGCTGTGGCTCAGCGCTGATGGATCCGACCGGCGAGATTGGTCAGGGTCTGAAATCGCTGATCATCACGGCCTTCGGTTTGATGCTGATCGTGGTCATTCCGGTCATCGTGATGACTATTCTGTTTGCTTGGAAATATCGCGGAACCAATCTCGCGGCCAAGTACACGCCAAACTGGGAGCACTCGAACATCATCGAGGTCTTCGTTTGGGCCATTCCGTGCGTCATCATTTTCTTTCTTGCCATCCTGACATGGCAGACGTCGCACTCTTACGATCCGCACAAGCCGATTGCCAGTGAAGAGGAAACCATGACGATCGATGCGATCTCGCTCGATTGGAAATGGCTGTTCATCTATCCGGACGAAGGCATTGCCACCATCAATGAGCTGGCCATTCCGGTGGATACGCCGGTTCACTTCCGCGTGACCTCCGGTACCGTCATGAACTCGTTCATGATTCCGACGCTGGGTAGCCAGATCTACGCCATGGCCGGCATGGACAACGATGTCTATCTCGAAGGCAACGAGATCGGCACCTTCCGTGGCCGTTCGACCCAGTACAGCGGCGAAGGCTTCTCGGAAATGCTGTTCGACACACACGTAACGTCGGATGCGGATTTCCAGGCATGGGTCGACAAGATCAAGCAGTCACCCAACACCATGATGTTCCCGGAAGACTATGAACAGATCGCCGAGCCTTCCATTGCCCATCCGGTGGAGTATTTCTCTCAGGTTTCGCCTGATTTCTACGGCGACCTGATCAATAGTTACAAAGCGAGTCATGGCGGCAGCGACAGTCATGGCGAGCAAAACGAAGCACGGGAGTCTTCAATGCCCATGAGTGCGCAGGCAGCGGAGTAACGTCATGTTCGGAAAACTCAGCTTAGATTCGATTCCATTTCACGAACCGATCATCATGGTCACCGCGGTGGCCATCGGGATCATCGGTGCGCTGATCGTCGGTCTGATTACCTATTATCGCAAATGGGGCTATCTCTGGACCGAATGGGTAACGTCCATCGATCACAAGAAGATCGGTGTGATGTACTTCCTCGTTGCGCTCGTCATGCTGATTCGCGGCTTCGCCGATGCGATCATGATGCGAACGCAGCAAGCCATTGCTGCCGGTGGCGCCGAGGGCTATCTGCCTCCCGAACACTACGATCAGATCTTCACCGCCCACGGTGTCATCATGATCTTCTTCGTCGCCATGCCCATGGTCATCGGTTTGATGAATCTGGTCGTGCCGCTGCAGATCGGCGCTCGCGACGTGGCCTTCCCGTTCATGAACAACCTGAGTTTCTGGCTGTTCGCGGTGGGCGTGATTCTGGTGAACATGTCTCTGGTTATCGGCGAGTTCGCCAAGACCGGCTGGCTGGCCTACGCGCCGCTATCGGAGTTGAAATACAGTCCAGGCGTTGGGGTCGACTATTGGATCTGGGCATTGCAGATATCGGGGATCGGGACCACGCTGACGGGGATCAACTTCTTCGTCACCATCCTGAAAATGCGCACCAAGGGCATGTCCCTGTTTCGCATGCCGATCTTCACCTGGACGGCGCTCTGCACCAACGTGCTGATCATTTTGTCGTTCCCGATCCTGACCGTGACCATTGCCCTGCTGACTCTGGATCGCTATCTGGGCATGCACTTCTTCACCAATGATATGGGCGGCAGCCAGATGATGTACGTCAACCTCATCTGGGCCTGGGGCCACCCGGAAGTCTACATCTTGATCTTGCCGGCGTTCGGTGTCTTCTCCGAGGTCATCGCGACCTTTACCAAGAAGCGTCTGTTCGGCTACAAGACCATGGTCTGGGCCACCGTCGTGATCGCATTTTTGTCGTTCACCGTCTGGCTGCACCACTTCTTCACCATGGGCGCGGGTGCTGATGTAAATTCCTTCTTTGGCATTGCAACGATGATCATCGCCATACCCACGGGCGTGAAGATCTTCAACTGGCTGTTCACCATGTATCGCGGGCGCATCCAGTTCACGACGCCGGTACTCTGGACGATCGGTTTCATCATCACCTTTACCCTGGGCGGTATGACCGGTGTCATGCTGGCCGTGCCGGGGGCGAACTTTGTGCTACACAACACGCTCTTCGTCATCGCTCACTTCCATAACGTCATCATCGGCGGCGTGGTGTTCGGGATGATGGCCGGCTTCACGTACTGGTTCCCGAAAGCCTTCGGCTTCACGCTGAGTGAAAAATGGGGCAAGCGCTCCTTCTGGTGCTGGCTGATCGGCTTCTACGTCGCGTTCATGCCGCTGTATGCGCTGAGCTTCTTCGGTGCCATGCGCCGGATGCAGTCCTACGAACAGACCGAGTGGCAGCCGCTGATGATCGTGGCCTGGTTTGGCGCCGTGATCATCGCCTGCGGCATTGCCTGCATCGTGATCCAGCTTGTCGTCAGTATTCGCGATCGCGAGAAGAACCGTGATCTGACAGGCGATCCGTGGGATGGGCGTACGCTGGAGTGGTCTACCTCCTCTCCGCCCCCGAACTACAACTTCGCTTACCTGCCAGATGTCGCGTCCATCGATAGCTACTGGGAGATGAAGCAGCAGCCGGGTGGCTTCAAGCGCGAGCTGGCGACCAAGTTCGAGGACATTCACATGCCCAGGAACACGGCGGAAGGCCCGATCCTGTCGCTGTTTGCCTTGTTGTTCGGCTTTGCGTTGATCTGGCACATCTGGTGGCTGGCGGGTCTGGGGGCCATCGGCATGTTCGTGACGTTCATGTTCCGTATCTTCAATAACGATACCGACTACCACGTCAGCGCCGCGGAGGTCGAAAAGACCGAACGTGAATACCACAAACGGTTGGAGATGCAGGCTTAATCATGGCAACCGACACAATCAAGCAACATGACGCTCATGCCCACGACGGGCATGAGCACCACGACGCAGGCGCAATGAAGATCTTCGGGTTCTGGATCTACCTGATGAGCGATCTGGTGATCTTCGGGACGCTGTTCGCCACTTTTGGGGTGCTGGCCAACGCCACTGCGGGTGGTCCGACCTCGCAGGAGATCTTCGAGCTACCTTTCGTGCTGGTCGAAACCTTTCTGCTGTTGATCAGTAGTTTCACCTTCGGTCTGGCGGTCTTGGCGCAGAATGCTGGCGACCGCGGCGCCGTCCTCAAGTGGTTGGCGGTAACGTTCCTGCTGGGCTTTGGCTTCGTCGCGATGGAGGTGTACGAATTCCATAACCTCATCGCCGAAGGCTACGGTCCGGACCGTAGCGCCTTCCTGTCAGCCTTCTTCACCCTGGTGGGGACCCATGGTCTGCACGTGACCTTTGGCCTGATCTGGATCGCGATCATGTTCTTCCAGATATCCAAACGCGGGCTGGACAGTGTGACCAAACCCCGAATGCTGTGCCTGAGCCTGTTCTGGCATTTCCTGGACATTGTCTGGATCTGCGTCTTCTCCTTCGTCTACCTGATAGGAGCGATGTGACATGAACGATAGTCACACTTCTCACGATGGCACCAGCCACGGTAGCCATAAATCTTATACTGTTGGATTGATTCTATCGATTGCGCTAACGCTGGCGGCTTTTGGCGTAGTCATGCTGGGGAAATTCAGTATCCTGGCAACTGCCATTACGGTGATTGTCACGGCGGTAGTTCAGGTCCTGGTGCAGTTAATTCTTTTCATGCATCTCGAATTTAGAACTCAGCAGGGTCGTGAATCTGGTGGATTTTTTGTATTTACGGCGGTGATCATAGGACTGATTGTCGGGGGATCACTATGGATCATGCACCACCTCCGTCTGAATTTGATGTGATAGCCAAGTGACATACAAGGCTTACAGTTCGTTGACCAAGCCCGGTATCATCTTCGGCAATCTCGTCACAGTCATCGGCGGCTATTTCCTGGCCGCCGGTGGCCGTTTCGAACCGTGGTTATTTCTGGCAGTGGTACTGGGCACCTCGTTGGTCGTCGCGTCCGGCTGTGTTTTCAATAACATTATCGATCGCGATATCGACGGCCATATGGCACGCACTCAGTCTCGAGCCATGGTGACCGGCGAGATTTCGATTCCGATCGCCCTGCTGTTCGGGTGCTTGCTGGGTATCGTCGGTTTTGGCCTGCTGGCGTGGATGACGACGCCGTTGGCTACCGGATTCGCGGCATTAGGCTTTGCCATCTATGTGGGTGCCTATAGCCTCTACCTCAAACGCCACTCGGTCTACAGCACGCTGATCGGAAGTTTATCCGGCGCATCGCCACCGGTGATCGGATACTGTGCGGTGACGGGCACGTTCGATCTGGGTGCCCTGCTATTGCTGATCATTTTCAGCATGTGGCAGATGCCGCACTCCTATGCGATTGCCATCTTTCGCTTCGACGACTACGCCTCGGCATCGATACCCGTTCTACCGGTGAAGCACGGCATCGCGGTGGCCAAGCGACATATCGTGATCTACACGGTGCTGTTCGTGATCGCCTCGGTCATGCTATCGGTTGCCGGCTATACCGGATGGGCCTACGCCATCGTTGCCGTTGCCGTGGGCGGTTACTGGCTCAGTATTACGCTCAGAGGCTTCCGAACCACCAATGATCAAGCCTGGGCTCGCAAGGTCTTCGGTATCTCGATCGTGGTGGTAACTGCATTGAGTGTCATGATGTCACTGGATAGCCGAATGCCGATAGCCGAATCGCTGCTGTCGCTTGCATCAGGATGATCGGATCGAGATTGACGGATTGACCTTCCCCCTGGTTTAAGTCCGCCCACAATGTGAGAAGCCGCCGCTCCAAGCGGGGCCAATTTGTCCATGGAGCGGTTATTTCGAAGCTACAAGAGCGAATGGATGTCCGCGACCGGTTACTTATCGGTGCGTTAGGCTTTACGGGATATCGGCTTCTACCTGATGCTGCGCTACAACCAGCAGCGCCCCTACATGCATGCATGACGTTCCTTGTGCCTCTTCGTTATTTCACGATGGCCATTTCGTGTGATGGCTATCGATCACAAAAGCGTGCCGATGAGTGCTGCAACAGATCGCCGCGATTCGCGGGGCGGTGAATGGGTTGATGGCCGCCGTCATGGAGGGGCACCTGACTGATCACGTCGTCAGGGAGCCCGAACTGGCGCAGCGGCAACAAGACTTGGACGCGGTACTACAGGTCATTAAGTCCTACCTCAAGTAAGGCAGATAAAAGCCTGGCACACGGAAGACTCAAAATGAATGAGAGTAAAAAAGCAAGACCACCACCACCCGCTCGAAGAAAAGGCTCAAAGGCACTGGCGCCGGTACGACGATCACCAGCGACTAGGATGACTTCTGCTACGGGACGACAGCCGTGGCGAGCCACGGCTTCCTTTGTGAATATATCCAATCGTAATGTGGCAGGTGCAAACTGCCTTTCATTAGCGCGGAAAAACATATCGACCCAATGGCCTGATAGAGAGTGAGAGCGGCTCGCGGGGAATCTCGATGGCCAATATACGAAGGAGGCATCAATGTCAGACCACAATCATAGCCATAGTGGCGGCAAGACCTTGTTGTTTGCACTGGTCTTCACTACAGGTTTTGCAGCTGTCGAAGTATTCGGCGGCCTGATAGCTGATTCGCTTGCCCTGTTATCGGACGCAGGCCACATGCTTACCGATTCATTGTCGTTAGGGATTGGTGCCTTCGCCGCTTGGCTGGCCAAGAAGCCGGCATCGCGTCAGCATTCCTTTGGACTCAAGCGCGCCGAAATTCTCGGAGCCCTGTTTAACGTGCTGTTTATGTTCGGAGTGATTGTATTTATCGCCTATGAAGCGATCCGCCGCATGGCAGACACCCCCGCTGTTGCCGGTGGCATGGTTTTGGCGATCGGCGGGCTCGGTTTGCTGGTGAATATCGCAGTGGCTTGGGCGCTGATGCGTGGAGAGCAGACTATAAACGTTCGCGGAGCGCTCCTGCACGTAATGGGAGACTTGCTGGGCTCGGTCGCTGCGCTGGTTGCCGGGGCGGTCATTTATCTGGGCGGGCCGCCCATTGCGGACCCGATCCTGTCTCTTTTCGTCAGCCTATTGATTCTGGTATCCGCCGTTCGACTACTGCGTGAGGTGACGCAAGTGTTGATGGAAGGCGTGCCAGAAGGAATCGATGCACATGAAGTCGGCTGCGCCCTTGTCCGGGTCGACGGCGTTTTTGCTATCCATGACATGCATATCTGGAGCCTATCATCAAACAGTCAAGCTCTAGCGGCGCATATTGATGTGGAAGCGATGGGACGATGGGAAGAGATACTGCCGCAGTTGCAAACGATATTGCGGGGGCGCTTCGGTATTGAGCACACCACCTTACAACCCGAGGATGCCGCTATCCGTCACGTTTGTGATGCCGATCCTGATTGCGGGGCTGGTGATGTGAATTAGGAGACCACAGGCAGCAGAGCCCCGTCTAGGCTGCATGTAACAGCGTCAATAAAGAATAGCAAGCCCCCTAGGGGGCTTGCCTGCTTCTGAACCGCTCCTGCCGTCGTGCGGACACCTTTCGGTTGACGAGACCAGCGGCATATCCACGCCAAGATCGGGGGTGTGGAGATGTCATGGGCTCTATGCCTGGCTGGAAGTGTTTATGAATCCATTCTCGCTACGATGACCATGTGACTCTCGGCGTTCTGCCAATAGGACAGCATGAACCGTGCTGCTTTCATTGAGGCGTTTCTCTTGCTGACCAAGTTGCGACAATGCGGACGCTTCCATACCCACGCCGTCGTCCTCAATGTCAATAATCCGTTATTTCTGTGTATGCGACATGCCACGCGTCCGCGAGACCTCCGCAACCAGCCCGCCACCGAAGTTTCCCAACGCGGGAAGCAATGCCAGGCCGAACACCATCCAAATGCTATCCATGATCACCTTCCCTGGTCGATGTCTAGCTCTAGCACTCGCCTTCAAGCACTCGCCGGCGAAGCGGCCTGGCCCGAGCTTTCCGGCGGCACATTGACGGAGGCTCCACCGCCGCGTGTCGGGCCCTGTCGATTCTCGAACCGTAACAGACGCAGCGCATTCAGCGTCACTAGTACGGTGGCGCCGGTATCAGCCATGATAGCCACCCACAACCCGGTCAGACCAAACATGGTCGTCAACAGGAATACCGCCTTCAGGCCCAGCGCGATGGTGATGTTCTGGCGAATATTGTTCATGGTGGCGCGAGCCAGACGAATCATAGTCGCTATGTCGGTCACGCGATTACGCAGCAAGGCGCCATCGGCCGTTTCCAGGGCGACATCGGTGCCCGAGCCCATGGCCACGCCGACGTCGGCGGTGGCGAGTGCAGGCGCGTCGTTGATCCCGTCGCCCACCATGATCACCCGGTCCTTGGCGACCATTCCCTTGATTGCCGTGACCTTGTCGTCAGGCAGCAAGCCTGCCTGGAACTCGATGCCCAGCGGATCGGCAATCGCTTTCGCGGTACGGGGGTTGTCACCGGTCAGCATCACCGAGCGGATGCCCAGTGCCTGGAGATCCTTGATGCCGTCGATGGCGTCCGTGCGCGGCTCGTCACGCATGGCAATCAGTCCGACGATCGCGCCGTCCCTAAACACCACGACGGCCGTCTTGCCCTGCTCCTCCAGCGCAGCGATCCGCGTCTTCAGAGCCTCTGTCAGTACGCCCTGGTCTTCAGCGTAGCGTGGCGAACCGACATAGCTACGATGACCGTCCACGCTTGCCTCGACACCATGGCCGGCGATGACGCGTGCGTCCGCCCCTTGAGAAAACGCGATATGACGCGATTCGGCATGACTTAACACCGCCTCGGCGAGCGGGTGGCTGGAGCCGGCCTCGACACTGGCGGCCAAGGCAACGACATCAGCCTCATCGTGGTCATCGGCAGCCGCTTGCACGTCGGTAACGACTGGTTTCCCGGCGGTCAGGGTGCCGGTCTTGTCGAAGGTCACGAGGCTAGCCTTGGCGGTGGACTCGATCACCGCGCCCCCCTTCAACAATAGCCCGCGGCGTGCCCCGGTAGACAGCGACGAGGCGATCGAAGCCGGTACCGAAATTACCAGCGCACACGGGCAGCCAATCAACAGCAGCGCCAGGGCTCGATAAGTCCATTCACCCCAAGCGCCGCCGAAAAGTAGCGGAGGAATGATCGCAACGAGTAGCGCGGTACCGACCACAGCGGGCATATAGACACGGCTGAAGCGATCAATGAAACGCTCGGTGGGCGCACGGGCTTCCTGTGCTTCTTCCACCAAGCGGATGATCCGCGCGATGGTATTGTCTTCGGGCGCCTTGGTGACGCGAATACGCAGCACGGCATCATTATTGATGGACCCGGCGAAGACCGACTCGTCGAGGGTCTTGCTCTTGGGCACCGATTCACCGGTCACCGGCGATTCATCGATAGAAGACGTTCCTTCAATGATCTGCCCATCGGCAGGAATCCGGTCGCCGGGTCGCGCGACGACGACCTGACCAATCTTCAGATTCGCGGCATTGACCTTGCGAGTCGCCCTCTGTGCGTCTTCGACCAGCGCGCTCTTGGGCACTAGATCACCCAGCGCGCGAATACTCGAGCGGGCACGATCCGCGGCCACCCCTTCAAGCACTTCGCCGACGGCGAACAGGAAGACCACCAGCGCCGCCTCCTCGGCGGCACCGATGATCAGCGCGCCACCGGCAGCGATGGTCATCAGCATTTCTATCGTGAATGGCATGCCCGCTCGTGCAGCGGAAAAAGCACGTTTCGCTACGGGAACCAGCCCGACCAGACACGCCAGGATGAAGCCCCAATAAGCCAGAGACTCCGAGGCCACCAGGCGCACCGCCACGGCGGCCAGCAGGACAGCCCCGGTCATGACCACCAGCCGGCCCTTGCCATGCAGAAACCAGCGTTTCGGTGAGGCCGACACTGCCTCGGCGACGCCTTCGTCAGCTGTGGAGCTGGCGCCATTGGAGCCATTACCGGTTATGGCGGTGCGCGGCGTTACACTGTAACCGAGCCGCTTGATCGATTTCTCGACGCTGTCCGGCGAGGTTTGCTGTTCGTCGAGCTTCAGCGTGAGCGTCTCGTTCATGACCGACACTTTGACGTCGGAGACTCCCGGCAGGTTCTCCACACCGCCACGAATTTTCGCCGCGCAACTGGCGCAGTCCATGCCGCCGACCTTCCAGCTGAGCGTGCTCTCGGCGTCGGCCCGATCAGGTACCGTCACCGTTTCCGCGTCGTTGTCTTGAGCGTTACCGTCACAGCAAGGTGAATGACATTCGGATGAGTTTTCTGGACTGGCAGTATCAGAATCAGGCATGAATTGGACGGAATAGCCAAGTCGCTCGACGGTCTTCGCGACACGCTCCATCGAGGTTTGTCGCGTGTCCAGCCCAAGCCTCAGCGTCTCCTTCATCACCGAAACCTGAACGTCGGAAACGCCTTTCAGGCGTTCCACCGCACCACGGATCTTGCCGGCGCAGCTTGGACAGTCCATGCCTTGAACGGTCCACTGGTATGGGTTATCGGATACTTCGGGATTTGTAGCTGGCATGAAAAGTTACCTCGTTCAATTTCTGTGTTTAAACTCTAAACCTTCTAGTGGCTATAGAGTCAAGCCGCATCGTCTTACTGGTAGTGAAGCATGCGAGGCGGGTAGAAAACGACTTGCGAACGACTGCGACGGCCAATAGAAGCATGACTTTTGAGAATGGCCATAATGTTTTTCCGAGGCGTTTTTGATAAAAGTGGCCCGTCACGTTAAGGAGCAACCCATGCGATTTTCCTGTCGCCCCTGGATGGGATGCGTGTTAGCGGTCTTCGCAGGGGCTCTAACGACGCTAACCTTCTCTCCCTTCGAGCTTTGGTGGCTGGGGCCGGTCGCCGTCGGCCTCATTTACTCAGGCCTGGATGACCTGACACCGGGTCAGGCAGCCCTGCGAGGCTGGTGTTATGGCATCGCGCTGTTCGCCACGGGAACCTCATGGGTCTACGTGTCGATCCATGAGTACGGTTACACGGGGGTGCCGCTATCGGTTTTCCTTACAGCCCTGTTTGCCGCCACCTTGGCGCTTTTCTATGCCATTCCCTTCTGGTTCTATCGGCGCTTTACTGGCTCGCGTCTAGCCTTTCTCTCCTTCGCCGGCGCGTGGGTGTTGATTGAAGTGCTACGGACATACCTTTTCACCGGTTTCCCTTGGCTATTGCTGGGGAGCGCGCACGTCGATTCTCCTTTAGCACCATTGGCCCCGGTTGGCGGGGTGCTGCTGTTGACATTGGTTACCGCCCTGACGGGCACGCTGGGGGTGGAGTTCCTGCGTCGACGCTGGTGGGCAGGGGGCACGATCGCCGCTCTATGGCTGTTCCCCTTGATGCTTCCTACTCAGTGGACCATACCCAGCAAGGAGCCCGTACAAGTGAGCCTGTTACAGGGCAATCTACCCCAGCTAAGCAAATGGACAAACGAGGGGCAGCGTAACGCAGTCAGCACCTATGCCCGATTGACCCGCAACATTGCTGAAGACATAGATCTGGTTATCTGGCCGGAAACGGCGATTCCTATGTATCAGCGTCAAGCCGAGCCGCTGTTGGAGCGGGTTAAGGCTACTTTGCCATCAGGAGCCGAACTACTCACCGGTATCGTGCAGCGCGACGACTCGGGCCGCTATTACAATGCCGTAGTCGGTGCCGGCGAGGTTACGGATGTGTACCGCAAGTCGCATCTGGTACCGTTCGGTGAATACATCCCGATGGAAAAACAGCTACGTGGCATTATCGCTTTCTTTGATCTGCCGATGTCAGACTTCACGGCAGGCAATTCCGAACAAGGCCCGATCCGAGCCGCTGGACTGCGCATCGGCACGGCGATCTGTTACGAAATTATTTTCCCGGACTTAGTGGCACAACGCGCCGATAACGCTGAGGTGTTGCTCACGGTGTCCAACGACACCTGGTTCGGTGACTCCATCGGGCCGCTTCAGCATCTGCAAATGGCCCGGCTACGCGCCCTTGAAAATGGTCGCTATGTTATGCGGGCAACGAACAATGGGGTGACGGCCATCATCGACCCGCAAGGTCGCATTATCGATCGCGCGACTCAATTCAGGATGACCACCCTCAACGGAGAAATCCGGGCCATGCGGGGAGAAACGCCATTCACACGCACCGGAAGCTGGCCAACCTGGCTATTGTCAGCAGCGCTGGTTATATCCGGGGTACGCAGGCGAAATAGCTAAAAGACACCGTTATCGACAGTTAGGCAAGCCACTACAAAATGTCATTATGCGCAGAGGCTTGCCCTGTAGGGTAGGCACATCGTGTTGTTTGGGGTAAAGTGCCGCCATTTCACTTCACTTGGTCTATCATAAGCTCTCATGCTAAGAATCCTTCGCTTCCTGCCTCGCAGCCGAAAATTACTGATTTTACCTATAGCTACGCTAGTCACGTTACTAGGAGCGCAGGAAATCTTCTCTGTGTTAAAAGCTTCTAATGGAGATGATGCGCCCCTTAACGAGGCTAGTTCGCCAAGCATTGAGTTATCTACTCGCTTCCAAGCTCAAGCTGACACCATGACAGCTGTTAAAGTCAGCACCAACTACAAATATACGGGCCCCGCTCAGGCTTCCACCGGACTTACCAAGCCCACGGCAGGCTCGCCGCAAAGCCTCCTATTGGTAACAGACGAAGTTGAAACTACTCGCGTTTCTGAAACAACTGTCCAAGACAGCGTTGTTCGTGCGGCTACACCATTAAACCCCAGCGTTCCTACAACCAAGCCGGAAAGTACTAAAGACGCTAGCGAACTGGATAGCCAGGCGCTGCACATGGCGATTCGACTTACCGACTCGTCAACAGAAGCCAACGATCGCAAAGTTGGCGGGACTTCCGATGTTGGTTTATCTGTCGACCTAATACATAACGATGAAAAAGTAGACATGGAAGAAGAACTGGTAGCCAACGAAAGATTCGTCCCATCTTGGGAAACTTATACCATTCAATCCGGCGATACTTTCGCGGACATGGCCGAACGCATTCTGGGACTAGGCTATGATGAAGTTATGCAGCTTCTCGAAGAAATCCCGGACGAAAGGACATTCACTCGCTGGCGTGTCGGTGATAACTTTGACTTTAAAATTAACGAATCTGGTGAATTATTGGCACTGCGAATCATGGAGGATGCACATTCCGGCCTCCTGATTGAACGCGACCACGACAGCAAGAGCTTTGAGGTTACTCGTCTTGAAAAAACGGCTCGGAAAACGGAGCGATTGTTTTCAGGAACCGTCAATGGCAGTTTTGCTCAGTCAGCCAGCGCCACTGGCTTATCTTACTCAGAAGTGTCTGATCTGAGCGATCTACTTTCGAAAAAGATAAATTTTCGCCGTGCTGCCCGGCGAGGAGATCAATTCCGAGTTTTGGTAGAAACCGATATGATTGAGGGTCAGGCTGCTGATTCGCGCATCCTTGCTGCTCACTACAAAGGCAATAAAAGAGACCTAGCTATCGTTAGGAATCCTGCTGATGACAATTTTTATACCTCTGAAGGCTACAGCCTCTCCCCGGCATTTAACCGGAAGCCGTTTAAAGGCGACTACAGGATAAGCTCGCCTTTTAACTTGCGGCGAAAGCACCCAATCACTGGCCGAGTTAGTCCGCATCGAGGCACTGACTTTGCAGTAACCATTGGCACTTCGATTCAATCTCCAGCAAATGGACGTGTTGTCAAATCGGCCTATCAAGCAAATGGCGCTGGAAACTACGTTGTGATCCGCCATGACAACGGCTACAAGACTCGCTATATGCACCTATCCAAACGCTTGGTATCTGAAGGCGAGCGCGTTTCCAGAGGCCAGAAGATTGCACTATCCGGCAATACGGGTCGTAGCACGGGGCCTCATCTTCATTACGAATTAATGGTTAACAATAATCAAGTCGACGCCATGCGCGTCAAATTGCCGGAAGGCAAGCAGCTATCTGGACAAGCATTAGCAGCCTTTCAAAAGGAGGCCAAGCAGTTCTTAGCTCAGATTGATCACGACACAACTTTATCTATGATTGCTAGCCAATCGAAATTACCTTAGAAAAACGCATTTCCAATGAGCCTGAGTATCCACTCAAAATACTTGGACCGGAGTCTGATAACCCAGACGCTGCGGGCAGGTTGTTGAGCCTCTCTACGACCTACCGCAGCTCAGCGTCGATGACTTCTCGAAAGGCCGTACCCTTCAAAATTACTGGCGAATTAGTCCGTTGGTATTCTGTTTTCACGGCACCAAGTCGAGGCTCCATCGCGAGATCTCGTGCTATCAGAATAAACGTAGCGGGAATTTCACATTGCCGGTGGATCCGGTTTCTGGGAGGAGGTCAGGATCAAAAAAAGACCGCATAAGCGGTCTTTTTTTGTGCCTGAATGAACGATGGCGCGTTGAGATTTACTCGGCCGGTGCGTAGGAGCCGTCTTCGCGGTGAATTTCACGGCCAGTTAGCGCAGGGCTGAAGACACAGGCAACGGTCATGCCCTTTTCCTTGCCACGCAGCCAATGCTCATCGTGCTGGTCGAGCAAATACATGTCGCCGGCCTTGATGGTATGGATCTTGCCATCGGCGATGGTTTCCACTTCACCCTCACCTTCGTAGCAGAACACTGCTTCGATGTGGTTCTTGTAATGAATATGGGTTTCCGTACCCGGATGAATACGCGTGATGTTGAATGAAAACCCACAACCGTCTTCGGCCAGCATCAGCCGAGTGCTGTCCCAGTTGCCGTTCTCGGCTTCGACGAAGCGGTCGGTTTTCATGCATTCCTGAAGATTACGTACGATCATCGATACAACTCCTGGTGGGTGACTCGTCAAAAGATGACATGAGAGACGGCCCCATGCTCGTTGAAGGAGGGCCGCCCTATTGTGCGTCGTGTCAGTTTCCGCCTCAGGCGAAGGCTTCCTTGGCACTGCGCTCCAGAATATCCAGACCTTCGAGGAGGTCTTCATCGCTGATCACCAGCGGGCACAGGCACTTCACGACTTGACCATCCTGCCCCGCGGTTTCGATGATGAGCCCGTTCTCGAAGGCTTTCGCCGTGATCTTGTCCGCCACGTCGCCGTCGCGCACATCGATACCGCGCATCAGACCGCGGCCACGCTCGCTCGCGGGATAACCCATTTCGGTCAGCATCGCGGCAATCCTGGCGAAGCGCTCTTCGACGATACGCCCTTTACGCTGGACGTCGCGCTCGAAGGTGTCGTCGCTCCAGAAATGCCTGAGCGCGGCCGCCGCTGTCACGAAAGCCATGTTGAAACCACGGAATGTGCCGTTGTACTGGCCAGGCTTCCACTTATCCAATTCGGGGCGCATCAGCACGTGGGCGAACGGCAGGCCATAAGCGGACAGCGATTTCGAATTGGTGACGATATCAGGCACGATGCCGGCATGCTCGAAGCTGAAGAACTTGCCGGTACGGCCACAACCTGCCTGGATGTCGTCGACGATCAGCAGGATGTCATGCGCGCGGCAGATGCCTTCCAGACGCTTCAGCCAGTCCAGGCCTGCCGGGTTGATACCGCCCTCGCCCTGCACCGTCTCGACGATCACGCCGGCCGGCACGTCGAGCCCGCCAGACTTGTCACTCAGCAGCTTCTCGAAATAGTCGAGTGTGTCGGTGCCTTCCCCGAGATAACCATCGAACGGCAGGAAGCTGGCACCCTGGGTCGGGATGCCACCGGTCGCTTCGCGGAACTTGCGGTTGCCGGTCGTTGCCAGTGCGCCCATGGTGACGCCATGGAAGCCATTGGTGAAGGTGACGATGTTATGACGACCCTTCGCCACTCGAGCCAGGCGAATCGCGGCTTCGGTAGCGTTGGTACCCGTCGGGCCCGGCAAATGAACCTTGTAGTCCAGCCCACGCGGTTTGAAGATCACTTCTTCCAGCGTCTCGAGGTAGTCGCGCTTGGCGGCGGTCCACATGTCCAGACCATGGACGATACCGTTGGAAGTGATGTATTCGACCAGCGCTTCCTGAAGCTTCGGATGGTTATGACCGTAATTGAGCGTGCCGGCGCCAGCGAGAAAATCGATGTACTCGCGGCCATCCTCGGCAATCAGGCGCGCGCCCTGGGCCTTGGTGAAAACAATTGGAAAAGAGCGAGAATAAGTCCGGACTTCGGATTCCATGCGTTCGAGAATCTGAGTCTGCATACAACCTCCGTAATGGGAGTGTGGATGTCGTGGGGAGCGTGGATAAGGCGTGCTGGCATAAGACATGCGTGACAACGCAGACCTTACCCGCCCTGGATACGTTGGGGGTCGAACGGGCCGATCCGGACGAGGTTTTCCGGGTCGTGCTCTCCGCCCAGTTGATCGGTCGAAAAGTATTCGCGACTGATGAGGGGCGCCTGCCAGCGATCCGCCAGACGCTTGAACAAGCCCCATGAGGCCTGATTGTCCGGCGTGATCGTGGTTTCGAGATGATTCAGCCCTGCCAATTCCGGCCGAGTCAGCACGGCTTCGACCAGGCGTCTAGCCAGGCCGGTGCCCCGTGCCTTTTCCCCGACCGCGACTTGCCACAGGAAATAGATATCGGGAGCGGCAGCTTTGACGTAGCCGGACACGAATCCGACGATTTCACCATCTTCCGTCGTCGCGACGGCACAGCTGTCGCGGAACTGCGTTGCCAGCAACAGATAGGCATAACCGGAATTGACATCGAGCGGCGGGCAGGCCTTGACCAGTTCATAGATCCCCCACCCATCTTCCGTGGTGGGCTTGCGAATGAACAGTGGCATATCGGGCTTGCCAACGACGGCATCGGCCACGGTAGGCCTTGCCAAGTCTGCCGACGGCGTAAATGCCGGATTGGGGTTGGTCATCGTCATCGTCGCTATGGCGAATTTGAATTCAAGGATAACAGCGAGTGAAGCAAGCTTCAAACCGCAGGTTATTTTACTCAACCAGTTCAATAATGAATATTTATATGCTGGGTGAGCATCCGGAAATTCCGGCAATTCCAGTCTAGACGAAGGCTGGCGATATATTGAAGGAAGATGTATTGGAGGAAATAGGCGAAGTCTTTGAGGCCCCATGCTCGCATCGTTCTGAAGAACTTTCTCTGATGGCGAATTCGGGGCGCGCCGATGAGAGTCACGAAGGCCGGACATCGGGCATAACGACAATGGCCGCCTCGAGGGCGGCCATTGAACGTAGCAGCGGAGCCGTGATCAGCGGCGAGTGAGGCTGCGCATGGTAACGAACTCTTCCGCTGCCGTCGGGTGGATACCCACCGTGGCGTCGAAATCCGTCTTGGTCAGTTGGGCGCGCACGGCGATCGCGATGCCTTGAATGGTTTCCCCCGCTTCGTCACCAACCATATGGGCGCCGACGACGCGGTCGCTGGCATCATCGACCACCAGCTTCATCAGGCAGCGCTCGTCACTGCCGGACAGCGTGTGCTTCATCGGACGGAAATCCGCGCTGTAGATGCGCACTGCGCCGAAGCGCTCGCGCGCTTCTTCTTCGGAAAGACCCACGGTGCCGATATTGGGATGGCAGAACACGGCCGTCGCGATGTTCTGGTAGTCGAGCGGTCCCGGTGTCTTGTCGCCGTAATGATGCTGAACCAGGTGCATGGCTTCTGCCAGCGCGACCGGCGTCAGCTCGGGGCCGCCGGTTACGTCGCCCAACGCAAGGATCGACGGCACGGAGGATTCGTAGCGCTCGTTGACCTTGAGCGTGCCGTCGGTGTTGAGCTCCACGCCCAGCGAATCCAGGCCCAGCCCTTCCAGGTGCGGACGACGCCCTGTGGCGGCAAGCACGGCATCCACCTCGAGCTGTTCACCGTTGGTCAATGTCACTTCGAGCCCGCCTTCCACCTTGCGGATACGCTCGATATTGGCCTCGAAATGCAGGTTGACGCCCTTCTTGGCCATTTCGTCCCGCGTGAACTCGCGAACTTCGTGGTCGAATCCGCGCAGAAATAGCGCGCCACGATAGACCAGGTGCGTATCGGCGCCCAGGCCATTGAATATGCTGGCGAACTCGACGGCGATATAGCCGCCGCCCAGGACCAGAAAGCGCTTGGGGAAGTCGTCGAGGTCGAATACCTGGTTGGAGTTGACGGTATATTCGCTGCCCTCGAACTGCGGCGTCCACGGCCAGCCGCCGACCGCGACCAGAATCTTCTCCGCGGTGATGCGCTCGCCATTGACCTCGACCGCGTGGGCATCGACGACTTTGGCCCGGCCATTGATCAGCGTGACGCCGGCCCCTTCCAGCAGGCGGTTGTAGATGCCGTTGAGACGCTTGATCTCTTCGACCTTGTTGTCACGAAGCGTGGCCCAATCGAATTTCGGCGCCTGCGGTATCGTCCAGCCGAAACCGCTGCTGTCTTCGAAGGCGTCATGAAAATGTGCCGCGTAGGAGTACAGCTTCTTCGGCACGCAGCCGACGTTGACACAGGTACCGCCCAGATAGCGATCTTCGGCAACGGCCACTTTGACGCCCGTTGCTGCAGCCGTCCGTGCGGCACGTACACCACCGGAACCGGCTCCTATCACGAAAAGATCGTAATCGTAATTCGCCACAGTGAAACTCCTTGAGACATGATGCGGCGATGATACCAGCCTCGATCCGGTGTCGGAAAAGTCCGTGACTATCGAGGCGATATAAAAAAAGCTTTGCAAGGCGTGATGCTCGCGTTCGGCGCGTCAGATGGTGTGACTTCGAAAATATCGCCGGATAGCCTAGAATCGTTGTCTTGACGGCGACACAAGACGTTCGCCAAGCCACGTACTCAGGTTACTGTCATGAGCGATATCCAGACTCTTCTCGAACAGAATCGGCGCTGGGCCGACGGTGTGCAGCAGCGTGCTCCGAACTTCTTTGCGGAGCTTTCCCAGCAGCAGAATCCCGACTATCTCTGGATCGGATGCTCGGATAGTCGCGTACCTGCCAACCAGATCGTCGACCTGCCACCAGGTGAAGTTTTCGTTCACCGTAACGTTGCCAATCTGATCTACCACAACGACATGAATGCATTGTCGGTCGTTCAGTTCGCCGTCGACGTGCTCAAGGTCAAGCACATCATGGTGGTCGGGCACTACGGCTGTGGTGGGGTCAGGGCCGCAATCACTGGCGGGGAGCACGGTATCGTCGACTACTGGCTCAATAGCATCAGCGAGCTCTATCAGCAGCATCGGCCGACACTCGAGTCACTCCCCCTGGATGAGCAGGTCGACCGCATGTGCGAACACAATGTTCGCCTCCAGGTTGCCAACCTGTGCCGTACCAAGATCATTCAGCGTGCCTGGGAGCGGGAGCAGCCGCTGTCCGTGCATGGCTGGGTCTATGGCCTCACGGATGGTCGCGTCAATGATCTGGGCTGCACCGTGTCACGCGCCGATCAGATGGGAAGTATCCGTATTCAGCCGACCTTCTCCGCCCAGGAGTGAACGCCAGGCAGCAGACCTGCATCATCAGAGCCGAACATCTCATGAGCCGAGTCGAGCTATTCGCTGATTGAATGGCATGGTTCGAGATTTCGATTGGGTCCATCGGTCGTCCATGAGTAAGGTGGATGACACGATGGATCTGCCAGACATTACCGATCGAGCCAATGACCAATGGCAGCATGCATTGGCAACGTTCCCCACGTCATCTCAAGGCGTGATTTCATAACAATATCGGACCCGCAATGCGTCTCACGACGATTCTGCTTGGCTTGCTGATGGGAAGCCTGTCTCTGTTGCCATTGACTTGCGCAGCCATGGCGGACGATAAGAGCACCCTGCTCAGAGTGGCCTATGACACCGACCCGGTGTCGCTGGATATTCACGAACAGCTTGCCATCGGCATGCTCCAGCTCTCCCATCTGGCCTTCGACCCGCTGGTTCGCTGGAACCGGGATCTTCAGCTCGAACCCCGGCTGGCCACCGATTGGGAACGACTCGACGATACGACCATGCGGCTACACCTGCGGCACGGCGTCACCTTTCATAGCGGTAACGCTTTCACGGCCAAGGATGTCGTATGGACGGTGCAGCGTCTCAAGCGGAGCCCGGATTTCCGCGCCATTTTCGCTCCCGTCGAACGCGTCGAAGCGGTCGACGACTTCACCGTCGACCTGCGGACGCGTCAGCCCTATCCGCTACTGCTCAACCTCGCGACCTATATCTTTCCGATGGACAGCCAGTTCTATACCGGCACTTCGGCCAAGGGGCAGGACAAGAGCGAGATCGTCAAGAATGGCAACTCCTTTGCCTCGAATCACCTGTCTGGCACCGGCCCTTTCGAGATCGTGTCGCGTCAGCCGGGCACCCGGATCGAGTTCAAGCGTTTCCCCAAATACTGGGACGACGATTCACCCGGCAACGTCGATCGTCTGGTCATGACGCCGATCGCCGAGAGTGCGACTCGTGTCGCCGCCCTGCTCGCCGGTGACGTCGATTTCATCTCGCCGGTGCCCTTCAGTGCCGTGCAGCGATTACGTCACGCGGATGGCGTCAAGCTGGTCACCATGCCCGGCACTCGTATTACCATGCTGCAGCTCAACGAGCAGCGGGTACCGGCATTTCGCGATGCGCGCGTGCGACGCGCCTTTGCCTACGCGGTCAATCAGACGGCCATTGCCGAGCGTCTGCTGAAAGGCTTTGCGACACCCGCGGCGCAGATGTCGCCCAAGGGTTATGCTGGGCACGTATCGACGCTGACGCCACGCTATGATCTCGCCAGGGCCCGAGAGCTGATGCGTGACGCCGGCTACGGCGACGGGTTCTCGGTCACCCTGATGGCGCCCAACAACCGCTACGTGAACGATGCCCAGACCGCACAGGTGGCACTGGCGATTGCCGCCATGCTGGCCAAGATCAACGTCACTGTCGAATTCGAGACGCTACCCAAGAATCAGTATTGGGCCAAATACGATAACCGTGCCGCCGACATGATGATGATGGGCTGGTACTCCGATACCGGCGATTCCGCCAATTTTTTCGAGTATCTGACCTTCTGTCCCGATCCCGACACGGGCGCCGGGCGTTACAACGCCAGCGAGTACTGCAATCCGCAGATCGACGCGCTGGTCGACCGGGCGAACCTCACCACCCGGCCGGACGCTCGCGCCCAGTTGCTGAGGCAGGCCGAGCAGGCGATCCATGACGACGCTCCGTTCATCCCGCTGTACTGGCAGAATCTCGCCTGGGCGGCGGCCGAGCGGGTCGATATCGCGCCCGTGCTGAATGTCATGAACATGCCCTATCTGGGCGACGTGGTCGTGCGGTCTCGATGATCCCGTTTCTGATTCGGCGGCTGTGCCAGGCGGTCCTGGTGATGTTCATCATCAGCATGATCGGCTTCGCGATCCAAGGTGGACTGGGAGATCCCGTCCAGCAGATGCTCGGGCCAGCGGCTACCGAGGCAGAAGCCACGGCACTGCGTCACTCGCTCGGTCTGGATGCCCCGCTGTGGGCGCAATATCTGGATTTCGCGAACGACGCCTTGCACCTGGATTTCGGCCGCTCCTACTTCTTTCACGAGCCTGCGCTCAGCGTGATTGCCCGCTATCTGCCGGCGACCCTCGAGCTGGTGGCGGCCAGTGCCGTACTGACACTTCTGCTATCGGTGCCGATGGGCGTTTTCTGCGCGATTCGGCCACGCAGCTGGTTGTCGCAGACCCTGATGGGGTTATCGGTGATCGGTATCTCCGTGCCGGTCTTTCTGACCGCCATGGTGCTGATCCAGGTCTTCTCGATCGGCATCCAGGTAACGCTGTTTCCCGCGGATACCGGCTGGGGCCACTGGCTCAACCAGCTTTTCTCCATCGAAGGCGGCATGCCTGCCTATGGGCGTGGCAATCCCGTCCATGTCCTGGGCGTCTGGTACACCAATTTCGCCACGCTGCAGGGCATTCTCTATCTGTTACTCCCGGCCTTCTCGCTGGCGCTGGTCATGCTGCCATTGTTTGTCCGCCTGATTCATGCCGAAATGCTAGAGGTACTGGAGTCGGACTACGTGAAATACGCCAGAGCCCGAGGGCTGCGGCCATCGCGCATCTATTTTCTGCACGCGCTGAAGAACACGCTGCTGCCGGTAGTGACGCTGGGCGGGGTACAGATCGGTACGCTGGTGGCCTATACCCTGCTGACGGAGACCGTCTTCCAGTGGCCAGGAGCAGGCCTGATGTTTCTCGATGCCATCGAGCGTGCAGACATGCCGCTGATCGTGGCCTACCTGATGGTGGTCGGACTGCTTTTCGTGGTGATCAATACCCTCGTCGATCTGTTGTATCGGCTGCTGAACCCGCGGATCACGTTGAGCGGGAGGGCTGCATGAGTCCCGAAACTCGTTCCCCGGCAACCGTCTGGCGTCGCTTCCGCGGCTCCTATTTTCTATACCGGTTGCAACGCAACCGCCGCGCCCAGGTCTGTTTGACACTCTTCGTGCTGATCATGGCAAGCGTTCTTCTCGCACCCTGGATCGCGCCCAGCAATCCCTATGATCTCGCGCAGATCAACCTGCTGGATTCCGAACTGCCACCCTTCTGGATCGCAGGCAGTGAACCTGCCCATCTACTGGGCACCGACGTGCAGGGCCGGGATCTGCTCTCGAGTATGCTTTACGGCGCGCGCGTGTCGATTGCGATCGGCTTCGGCGCGGTGCTGCTGCAATCCGTGCTGGGTACGGCGCTGGGGCTGCTCGCAGGTTACCGGGGAGGCTTCGTCGATGCGTTACTGATGCGGCTGGCCGATATCCAGCTGTCGTTCTCGACCTTGATGATGGCGATCATCATCGGTGCCGTGGTCAAGGCAGCATTCGGCGGCGCGTTCTATGGCGATTATGGCGTCGTGATCCTGATACTGATCATCGGCCTGAGCGAATGGCCCCAGTATGCCCGCACCGTCAGGGCAAGCGTCCTGGCGGAAAAACAGAAAGACTATGTCGACGCCGCTCGCGTGCTGGGCTTCTCGAGTTATCGCATCATGTTGCGACACCTACTTCCCAACACGCTGACGCCGATTTTCGTGCTCTCCACCATTCAGGTCGCCAACGCCATCATGGCCGAAGCGGCGCTGTCGTTTCTGGGTTTGGGGATGCCGGAGACCGAACCGTCATTGGGCTCGCTGATCAAGTCGGGATTCGACTACCTGCAGTCCGATTCCTGGTGGATCACGCTGTTGCCGGGGCTGTTTCTGGTGACGCTGGTCCTGGTCATCAACCTGCTGGGGGATTGGTTGCGCGATACGATGAATCCTCGTCTTCACAAGGGATAACGCCATGGCGCTGCTGGAGGTCGATCACCTCGATATCCGTTTCCCGCTGCGGCACGACGAGATCCGCGCGGTGCGTGACGTGAGTTTCGCACTCGAACGTGGCGAGCGGCTGGGTATCGTTGGCGAGTCCGGCGCCGGCAAGTCGGTGCTCGCCTTCAGCCTGCTGAAACTGCTTTCCCGGCCGGGATACATCGCCGGCGGTCGCGTTCGGTTCGAAGGACGCGAACTGACGACACTTTCGGATCGCCAACTGCGCAGGATTCGGGGCAACCGCGTGGCGATGATATTCCAGGATCCGCTGACGACGCTCAATCCGACCCTGACCATCGGCCGGCAGATGATCGAGAGTCTCAAGGCCCACCGCCGGATCTCCGAGCGCCGCGCACGGGCCATCGCGCTGCACAAGCTGCGCCAGGTGCAGGTGTCCTCCCCCGAGCAGCGTTTCGAGCAGTATCCGCACCAGCTCTCCGGTGGGCTCTGCCAGCGCGTGGTCATCGCCATCGCGCTGTTGCTGGATCCCGACATCATCATTGCCGACGAGCCCACCACCGCTCTCGATGTCACCATCCAGGCCGAGATCATCGCTCTGCTCACGCAACTATGCGGCAAGCACAACGTCGGCCTGATCGTGATCTCCCATGATCTCTGCGTCATCGGCCAACTGACACAGCGCCTGCTGGTGATGTATGCCGGCCGTATCGTCGAGCAGGGGCCGACCCGGGAGATCATCAATGATGCCCAGCATCCCTATACGCAGGGATTGATCAATGCCCTGCCCCAGATGACGCTGCCCAGGCAGCGCCTGGCGCAGATCCCCGGCAACATGCCGAGCCTTGCCCGGGTGCCGGACGGCTGCGCCTTCCATCCCCGATGTCGTTACCGCTTCACGCCACAAGGGCGACTGCGGCAGGCGTGCGTGGAACGGGTGCCCGAGGCCGTCTCTTCCGGCGGAAGCCGGGTTGCCTGCCACTGGGTCCGTGAACTGATAACGACCGTGCCGATCGAGGAAGAGGCAATATGAACCCCACCGATTCGCTGCAGACGCTGGGACGCGCGGCCGATGTGCCCGCTCCGCTGGTCCGGGTTCGTGGCTTGCACAAACGTTTTGCGCTGCATCCGGAACGCCTGCTGCCGTGGCGGTTCGACAAGCGTCGGCGCGCCTGGCGCCGTCAGAGGATTCATGCGGTCAATGGCGTCGACCTGGATATCCAGCGCGGCGATGCACTCTGCGTGGTGGGCGAATCGGGATGTGGCAAATCGACCCTGGCACGCTTGATCATGGGCCTGCTGACGGCCAGCGACGGGGAAGTAAGTTACGACGGCCAGCGAGTCGACCGTCTCGACGCGAAGCAGTGGCGCCCTTTTCGTCGGCGCATGCAGATGATCTTCCAGAACCCTCATTCGTCGCTGAATCCGCGCCTGACAATGCGCCAGACCCTCGAGGAGCCCATTCGTTTCCATCATCCCGACTGGCCGCGTTCGAAGATTCGCCATCGGGCCGATGCGCTGATGGCAGACGTGGGTGTCGATATCGGCTGGGGCGAGCGCTTCGCCCACGAGCTCTCCGGCGGGCAACGGCAACGTATCGCCATCGCCAGGGCGCTAAGCGTGGAACCCGAGTTCATCGTGGCCGACGAGCCCGTCTCCGCCCTGGACGTCTCGGTTCAGGCCCAGATCATGAATCTGTTGATGGACGCTCAGGCGGAACGTCGTCTGACCTACCTGTTCATCACCCACGACCTGGCGGTCGTCGAGCACTTCGCCACGCAAGTCGCGGTCATGTATCGAGGGACGATCTGCGAACTGGCGGATGCCGACACGCTCTTCGCGCAACCCCGGCACCCGTATACCCGGGCGCTATTGGCCGCGAGTCCTCGGCTGGAAGATAGCGATACCGAGCCACTGCGTCTGAGCGACGAAGACCCGCCCCCGATCGAGACGTCGAGCGGGTGCGTGTTCCGGGAGCGCTGCCCTCACGTCAACGCTCGCTGCCAGCGGGAGATGCCGGCAGCGCTCGTTACCCGGGACGGTCATCGGGTCGCGTGCCACGCCGTCGAGGAAGGACGCGTTCCATGATCGCCTTCAATAGTCGCTCAACGGCGTATCGGGTAGGCTGGTTCGAGTCGGTGCTTTCGAGTCGGTTCTATGATCTCGATGAGGCGATTTGCCAACCCATCGTCCGGCGCATCGCAACCGCGTGATTTACGATAGAGAACACCATGGAACTACGTTGGCTGGAGGACTTCATCGTCCTGGCCGAAACGCGTCATTTTTCTCGTGCCGCCGATCAACAGAACGTCACCCAACCGACCTTTTCGCGGCGCATCAAACTGCTCGAGGAGTCGATGGGCGCCACGCTGATCAACCGTCAGACACTGCCGCTCAGTCTGACCCCGGCCGGCGAGGAGTTCCTCATTCTGTGCAAGCAGATTACCGAGCGGGTGCGGGTCACGCGGGAACGATTGCAGAACCTCGCCCGGGAGGACTCGCGTCGCGTCAAGCTGGCGGCGCCCCAGAGCCTGGTGACCCACTTCGTCCCTTCATGGCTGGAAACGAATGCCATCCAGTCGCAGGTCGAACCCTATCTGCGTGCCACGAGCTGGCTGGTCGGAGAGTATTTTCAGGCGCTGGAGCGTGGCGAAGTGGATCTGGCGCTGTGTTACTGGCCGGAAGGTCGCACGGCACTCGATATCGATCTCAGTGGTGTGCGCTACCTCGAGATCGGCGAGGAGCGTCTGATCCCCGTCTGCCTGGCCGATGCCGATGGTCAACCACGTTTTGCCCTGCCCGGCCACAAGCGGGAGCCGGTACCGCATATCGCCTATCATCCCAGCGGATTGATCGCCGCAGCGCTGCAGGCCCACTGGGGGCGCTCACGCCAGGAAGTGCATCTGTCCACGCTCAACGAGAACGTCCAGACATCCAACATTCGTGAACTGGTGCAGCAGGGCTACGGGCTTGGCTGGCTACCCTGGCGCACGGTTCGTCATCTTCTCGAAACTGGCGAGCTGACGCGTGCCGGCGATCAACGCTGGGACGTGCCGCTATCGTTACGCCTCTATTTTCGGCAGGACAGTCGGCATCCCACGCTACCGGGCCTGCTGACACGACTCGCTGCCGCCCGGTGATAAATCCAACGACAGGAAAAGCCCATGATTTCTAGCAACGATACCGTCGCAACGCTTCAACGCGCCCACCTGGAACGCCTCCAGTCGGCTTACGCCGATATTCTCGCTGCCCAACGGTTCGATGCCGTTCTGATCTACAGCGGCCATGCCGGCGTCCACTTTGCCGATGATCAGGAAGCCTCCTTCAAGAGCTACGGTCATTTCGTCCACTGGACCGGGGCCAGCCATCATCAGCACGACTGGCTGCTGATTCAGCCGGGTAGTTCGCCCCGCTGGTACTACTACGCGCCGGCCGATTTCTGGCACCTGGCCACGCCAGCGCCGACGGGCGTATTGGCGGAAGTCATGACGCTACAGCCACTGCGCGATACCGGCTGGCCGCCGGAAAGCGATATGGCTGCCCGTCGCCTGGCCGTGATCGGTAATCTGGAAGCATCGTCGCTGCCGGCCGGGGCCGAGCTCAATCCGCCGGCGCTGTTGGCGGCGCTGGACGAATTGCGCATGTACAAGGATGACTACGAGCGCCATTGCCTGTTCGTTGCCAACCAGTGGGCCCTGAAGGGCCACGATGCGGCCCGCAATGCCTTTGCAGCGGGCGCCAGCGAACTGGATATCCAGCTCGCCTATCTCGCGGCGACGCGCCAGCGGGAATCCCAGGTTCCCTACCAGAATATCATCGGCATCGACCACCACGCGGGCACCCTGCATTATCAACACTATGACGTGGAGGCACCCGGCACGCCGAAGTCGCTGCTGGTCGACGCCGGCCACTCCCACGCAGGCTACGCGGCGGATATCACGCGCACCTGGGCTTCCGTTCACGCCGACCCGCTATTCGAGCGACTCATCCAGGGCGTCACCGACTATCAGCAGCGTCTCATTTCGCGGCTGGCTCCGGGACTGGATTTCGTTGAACTGCACCGGGAGATGCACCGCCATCTGGCCGAGCTGCTGGTCGAGACCGGACTGATCTCGATCAGCGCCGAAGCGGCCGTGGAGAGCGGCCTGACACGCGCCTTCTGCCCCCACGGGCTCGGGCACAGCCTGGGCATTCAGGTTCATGACGTGGGCGGCCGGCAGCGCGACGGACAGGGTACGCCGTTGCCGCCGCCGGCCGAAGATCCTGCCCTGCGCCTGACACGCACGCTTGACGTCGGCATGGTGGTTACCATAGAACCGGGTTTGTACGTGATTCCCATGTTGCTGGCGCCGTTTCGCCAGGGCGCGCAGCGTGAAACCGTCGACTGGGCGGCCGTCGACCGGCTTCAGGATCACGGAGGCATCCGGATCGAGGATAACGTGATCGTCACGGCAGAGGGTCACGACAATTTGACCCAGGGCAGACCGATCGCCGAGGATTGAATCCATTCATGGCAGGCACGATCGTATCGGCTGATTTTCGCGCGCCGTCGGGGCTGCGCAACGCGCACGTCCAGACACTGCTGCCGCGACTGCTACCCGGCGGCTTTCTGGCGAAAGACACCGAGGTCGTGAACCTGCCGGATGGCGATTTCGTGGAGCTGGCCTGGGCCCGCCCGGCCCCGCCACGCGCCGACGCGCCGATCTTCCTGCTATTCCATGGTCTGGAAGGTTCCTTCGATTCGCCCTACGCCCGCGAGCTGCTCCATGCCGCGGCGCGAATGGGATGGCGCGCCGTGCTGATGCATTTTCGTGGCTGCGGACAAACGCCGAACCGGTTGCCGCGAGCCTATCACTCGGGAGATACCGCCGATGCCTACTGGGTTATCGGTCAGCTGGCACAGCGTTATCCCGAGGCACTCATGGTGGCTGCGGGAGTGTCGCTGGGCGCGAACATGCTGCTGAAACTGGTGGCCGAACAGGGTGGCGACGGTCTGCCGCTGGAGGGTGCCATCGCGATCAACGCGCCGCTGGATCTCGCCGCGAGTGCCGATACGCTCAATCACGGGTTCTCACGGCTTTATCAGCGCTATCTGCTGCGCCAGCTCAAACGCAAGGTTCTGACCCGACTGCGGACGACCCCGTTGCCGTTGACGATCAGCGCGCAGCAGATTCGACAGTTGAACAGCTTCTGGGCCTATGACAACGACGTCACCGCCCCGCTGCACGGCTTTCGCTCTGCCAGCGATTACTATCGACGCGCCTCGGCGGGGCCGTTGCTGGGAGAAATCGAATTGCCGACGCTGATCCTGCATGCGAACGACGACCCGTTCATGCCGCCGGATCTGTTCGCCCGCCTGCCGGTGCCCTCGCCGTCGGTGCGGGTGGAAATTGCCCGCCACGGCGGCCACGTCGGGTACGTGGAAAGACGCGGCGGGCGGCTGGGTTCCTGGCTGACCCGACGCATCGAAGCGCAGCTGCAGCAGTGGGCGCCGCGCAAGCTAAGCCAGACGGCTCCCTCCCCTCTGCTCGATCACTGAACCGATCGTCAAGCCAGGCAGCGAAGAGAGCCGCAGACTCAAGCGATGCCTGATCGGCGATCAGGCCGGTAGTGGACAGGTGACGCCTGTCCCCTTCAGACCACAGTAGCCATTGGGATTCTTGGCGAGATACTGCTGGTGATACTCTTCGGCGTAGTAGAACGTATCCAGCGGACGAATCTCGGTGGTGATCTCTCCCATACCTTGGGCTTGCAGCGCCGCCTGATACTCGTCCCGGCTCCGCTCGGCCACCGCTTGCTGCTTCTCGCTGGTGGTATAGATCGTCGAACGGTATTGCGTGCCCAGGTCGTTGCCTTGCCGCATTCCCTGGGTCGGATCATGAGCTTCCCAGAAGGTACCCAGCAGCGACTCGAGCGTGACACGGGCCGGATCGTAGACGACCAGCACGACTTCGGCGTGGCCCGTCCTGCCGGTACAGGTCTCTTCATAGGTCGGATTCGGCGTGATACCGCCGGCATAGCCCACGGCAGTGACGACGACGCCATCCTGCTCCCAGAACAGCCGCTCCGCCCCCCAGAAGCACCCCAGCCCCAATACGATCTGCTCGGTGCCGGCCGGGAAAGGCGGTTGCATCGCAGCGCCATTGATCAGGTGTTCACCGCTGATCTGAATGGGCATATCGCGCCCCGGGAGTGCTGTCTCCGCAGTCGGTAGCGATTCGGAACGTCGTTTAAACATGGGTTACCTCCGGATGATCGAAGAGGCGCCCGGCATTGCCGGACGCCGATAATGTCGGGCGAGCCCCTCGGATGAGCGTCTCAGGTATCGCTGGCACGGCCCAGGCTGAAGGTGTAGATCAGATCGACGGCCTGCGCGGCGCCGGAAACGGCCTGCAGATAGAGATTCTGAATCAGGCGATAACGCAGGGTCAGCTCGGCGATGGGAGAGAATATGCCGACGCCGTAGCTCACCTTCAAGTCGTCGAAGACATAACCGCTGACCACCACCTGGCTGTCATCGCCCGATCCCGACGCATCGAGACTCAGATCCTGCACGCCGAACGCCTGGCCGACCTGCCCTACGGCACTGCCGGTCTGCGACAGCGAGAGCCCGATCAACGCCGAGGTCAAGGCGTCGTCTCCGCTGCCGGTATCCTCCGGCGCTCGGCCCCGAAGAATATAGGACAGGGCGCGGCTTTCCGTCATGGCGGGTTCGGAGAAGATCGTCAGACGCGGTGACGACGCCGAACCAGTCACCCGCAAGCCGGCAATCACGTCGTCTTCGGTGGTATCCGGATTGCGGATGGCCTCGAACTGCAGACTCGGCTGGGACGCCGGCCCGCTGAACAGTACCTGCCCTTGGCGAATGATCAGGTCCTGCCCGAACGAGGTATAGGTGCCGTCGACCAGATTGACGTCGCCATAGAGCTGGACCGGGCCGGTGCCCTGACGCACCTGCAGCTCGCCGGTGAGCCCGGCTTCGAGACCGTAGGCTTCCAGTTGCATGTCCGGCCCGAGATGCAGGTTGACGCGGACATCGAGCTGCATCCCCGCATCGGCCAGGGCCTGAGCCGTACCGGCACCCTCTTCGTTCTGCCGGGCCGCGGCTGCGGCCTGCTGCTGGCGATCCTCTTCCTCGGTGATGATGACGGTGTCGCTGCTGGGCGCCTGCGCCGACGAGGGAATCTGACCAATCTCCAGCCGCGCCCACGGAATGCTGACATCGCCGCGAACCTGGAGTCGCTGCGGCATGGCATGGATCTGCAGATCCGGGGCAACTCTCAGGCGACCGTAGGCCGGCATCGCCACCATCAGCGGCGATTCGGTGCCGTCGATATTGACGTTGGCTCGCCAGTTGGCCGGATCCTGCCAGTTGGCATCCCCCGAGAGATCGAGCCGGCCCTCGTCGCTCTGCACGAATCCCTGCAGTGTCGACGACTGGCCTTGCAGAGCCAGTGACAGCTGGGCGTCGGTGATCGCTACCGGCGACACGCCCCCCTTGACCTGCACGCCATCGATGGTGATATCGCCATTCAGCGCCGGCATGGCAAGCGTGCCGCCGAGCGCCACATCGCCGTTGATGGCGCCTTCCAGCTGGTCGATTCCCGCCACCAGGGGTCGATAGGGGCTGAAGCGGAGATCGCTCATCTGCAGACGCCCTTCCAGCGTGCCGTCGCCCGCGGGATCGTCGATCCGAGCCAGCAGCCGAATCCGGCCCGCGTCTTCCAGTTGCAGGTCGAGCTGGGTCCGGGCCCGCTGCTGATCGGCATCCAGCGACAGCGATATCGTCGCCGCCGGCACCTGCCACGGCGCGCCTCGCGCATCGACGCCGCTGACCGTCACATCACTCTCGATATCGGCGTTGGCAGCCCAGGCCTGACCGCCTCGCGACCAGTTGGCGACGATATCGCCGTTGGTCTGACCATCGATTTGCCACGCGTCGGGCATGAAGTCGTTGAGCAGCGCCATGGGAAGCTCGTCGATCGACAGCGCGGCTCGCCCCTGGGCTGCCGAGGCATTCATGCGTTCGGTCAGACAGAGCGCCCCACCCTGCTGGCGATCGAGGCAGAACGGGGAAATCGTTGCGCTGGCATTGGCCAGATTGGCACTGAAGTTCAGCGAATCGCGCAGCCCGATATCGCCATAGTCGGTCGAGGCCGTCAGCCGGGAGAATACGCCCTGATAATGCTGGAAGGCACTATCGAGGCCGCCTTGAAGCCGAATGGACGCCTGCGAGACCGGAAGGCCCTCGCCACCGCTCACGTCGAGCGACAGCTGGTGCTGAGACAGGCGTCCGGCGAGATCGAGCTCGACGGATCGAATCTGCTGTCCCGCCGTCTGAATGCCGCTCGCTGTCAGATCCACGTCGAACTGCGGATCCTGCGTTCCCGTGGAGTCGGCTTTCAGCGCCAGCTGCTCGAGCCGGTTCTCGGCATAGCCGACACCGCGGCCCTGAAGATCGACCGCGATCTGCGGCCGCTCCAGCGTCCCGCGGCCCTGAAATCGGCCGCTCAGCGCCCCGGAGAGATCCGGCAGGATCGTACCCAGAGCAGGCGCATCGATACGACCCTCGATGTCGAGATTCCGGTCGACTCGCCCGCTGGCGGTGATCCGGTTGTCGCCCTGGCGCAAATCGAGCTCGCGGATATTCCACTGCATCTCGCTGTTGCCATCGACTTGCGCGTGCAAACTGAGTGCCCGCTGCTGAAGCCGACCGTCGATCGCCAGCCGAGGTACCGCAAGCTGCCAGCCGCCGTCGTCGCGCATCGCGAAAGCCGCCTGGGTCTGGCCATTCAGTTGCCCGGTGAGGGTCTGTGAAAAAGCGCCCAGCGGCAGTTGCTGAAAATCCAGATGCACGCTGGCGGACAATGCCGGCGCCCAGCGCACCGTGCCTTGGCTTTCGAGCTTGCCTCCCTGGCTTGCCACCTGCATCGGCTGCCAGGCGAAATGGTCGAGATCGCCCTTGCCAGCGAGTGTCAGCGTGGCGGGCGGCAACCCGGCGCCCTGTCCGGCCAGGTCGAGATCGGCGCGATAGTTCGCCAGCGTGCCGTCGACGTTCAGCGCCAGGTGGTCGAGCTGATATTGCGGCGCCGTCTGCTCGATGGCCTGCACGTCCTGCAGTTTCCGTGCCGCGAGGATGGCGGCCTCGTCGAGGCCATCGTCCAGGTCGGTGAAAGGCGCGAACGGACGCGACGCCAGCGGCCAACGCAGCCGATCCGCATTGAGGTTCACGGAGAACGGCAGCCCAGGTTCGAAGGCTTGAATCCTAGCATCGAGCGTTGCCTCGGCATTACCGGCCGTGCGCAGCTGGATATCCAGATCGTCGAGCGTGCCCTTGGCATCGAGTGTCATCGTCTGGCCGTAGAACGGCGCGCGGGTTACCCGCCCTTGCAGTGATAGCGCAAGCGGAATCTCCCCCTCGAGCTCGGCACTGGCGGCAAGCTCGGCATGGCCATCCGGTGCATCCAGCATCAGCCGCTGGATCTCGATCCTGCGATCGATGGCGGAGAAAGAGAGCGCCAGTCGGTTCAACCGTTGCGGATTCGGACCTTCGAGGCTGACGTCACTGATCGTCACGCTCGGCGCGTCGACTTCCAGCGGCAACTGGAGATCGGGCAACTCCTCGCGAAGCGCTGCGAGACTCCGCTCGATCCTTTCGACACGGGCGTCGGTTCGGTCGGAGTCTGCCTCGGCGACGTTGACGGCAGCGGCCAGCGTCAGCGGCGTCAATGCCATCGGCACGAGGTTGTCGGGAAGCGTGTCGGGAAGCGCTGCAGGCGGCGTGTCGGTAATCGAGGCCGGTGGCAGCGTCGCGTTGTCGCCGGCAGCATTGACGGCGACCGAGGCATCGATGGCATCCGGACTGAGAACGCCAGTGCCGAGATCGGGCATGGCGAGCGTCTGGCCCGGACTCTCAGGCAGTTGAATGCGGGTCTGGTCGAGCGTCGTGGGCAACAGTTTCAGATGGTTGCCGGACATTTCGGCACCCGTCTGGAAGTGCTGCCAATGGATATCGGTGCCATCGGCCAGCCGAATGCCGACGTCGTCAAGACGAACCTGGCGAATCTCGATAGGCAGCGGAACGGCAATCGACGGCATGCCGCCGCCCTCTTCCTTTGCGGGCGTCGGCGGAGGCTGGGAATCGCTCTCGCCCAGTCGAATGCGGGCGCCGGTGATGCTCAGATCGTCGAGACACACGCGGCCCCTGAGCAGGCAGTCGTCGGCCCAGGCAAGGTGGAAACTGTCCACGGCGAGATCCAGCGTCCCGGCGGACAGGCGTAGCCCCTCGATGGTCAGTTCATCGAGCGGTGCACCCTCGAAACGCTGCGCCTCGACCCAGCCGCGCGACTGGGCCTGCTCGAAAAGCCACTGGCTGCCCCAGGGCGACAGACCCAGCCCGGCGAGTGTCAGAATCAGGCCCAGCAGCCACAGGACCAGGAACAGCAGCAGCCGAATCAGAATTCCGGTCCGATGGAGAAATGGAGACGCCAAGAGTCCTCCTCGTCGTCAAACGGATGGGCGATATCGAAACGGATCGGCCCGACGGGTGAGATCCAGCGTACGCCGACGCCAGCGCCGGTCTTGAGTTCGTCCGGCCACCATTCGTCGAACGCGTTGCCCGTATCGACGAACGTGGCGCTCCAGAAGTTGCCGGTCAGGTGGCGTTGATACTCGATGCTGCTGGTCAGCATGTGTTGACCACCGAGAAGCTCGCCGTCCTCGTTCTCGGGCGAAAGACTCTCGTAGGAGTATCCGCGAATGCTCTGGTCGCCCCCGGCGAAGAAGCGCAGCGATGGCGGGACCTTGTCGAAGGTATTGGTGGCCATGGCACCGCCACCGATACGGCCGACGAAACGGTTCTCGCTGCCGAGCATTCTCACCCACTGGGAATCGAAGGTGGTCCGCACGAAGCGAGCATCCGATCCCCAGGCCGGGTCCGACCATTCCAGTGTCAACTGCTGCCTGTCGCCCCAGCTCGGGAAGGTCTGGTTGCGCTTGCGAGTGCGCGACCAGCTGATGCCGGGATAGAGCAGCAGTACGGCATCGTCCTGGTCGGCCTGGGTAAAGTTCTCGTAGGTGGTCTGCCAGTAGAGATCCTGCGCCCAACCATTGGAGAATTCCCAGTGACGTGCCATCTGGACCGAACTCTCGAAGCTCTTGGTGTCCTCGTTATCGATGTTCTTGAGGCCGTAGCGAACGCGATAACTGTCTCTCAGCGGGTTCTCGAGCGGAATCGTGTATTCTCCCGAGAAGCGCTGTTCGGGCGCGGAAAGATACAGCGAGTTGGTCAGGCTGTGACCGTAGCGATTCAGCCAGGGTATGGTCCAGGAGAACTGGGTGCGCGGCCCCACGTCGGTGGCGTAACCCACACCGACCTCGAACTGATGGCGATCCGCCGGGGTCAGCTCCACATCGACAGGCACGACCGTGGGTCGGCTATCGGTTATTTCCCTGGCCACGTTCAAGCCCGGCCCACCCAGCACTGAATCGGGGTCGGCAGTCGTGTCGCGGCCGGTCGCCTCGCGCCACCACTGGCTGGGCGCGGCCGGCAATGCCTCTTCATTGACGCGTGGCCGTACCGCCACGCCACTGAACCAGTTGGTCTGCCCCAGATTCTGGTTGAGCGTGGCCAGATCGCCGGCGAGGTAGGGTTCTCCCGGCTCGAACGGGACCATGTTCTTCAAGCGGTGCTGCTGGATCTGACTGCCTCGAAAATGGACATGCCCGAATCGGTAGCGTTGGCCGCTGTCGAAGTCGAGAAAGATGCGGGCGCTGTTCTCCCAGGGGCGGACTTCGATACGCTGCTGACGAAAGCGCGAATTGAAATAGCCTCGTTCCAGTGCCAGCGTCGACAGCCTGCCCTTGAAGCCGTCATAGCGGGAGTGCAACAACGGATCGCCGACCTTGAGCGGGTTCGACTGCATCGCGCTTTCGAACGCCGCATCGTCTTTGGCATCGCCCTCGAGTGACACGTCGACCTGCGTGATTTCGGTACGCTCGCCCGGCTCGATATCGATGACGACGCGCTCGTTGTCTTCATCGGGATAGCGAGTGGCGAGTTCGGCATTGTAGTAGCCAAATGCCTGGAGGGCCTGCTCGGCCCGGTTTCTCACCACGCCATCCAGGCGTTCGCGAGTGGATTGGCTGTCGGCCTCGAGCTCGGAAAGAATGTTGACGACATTGTCCGCAGGCGCCCCGCTCAATCCGTGCACGGTGACGTCCAGTGCCCAGACGTGCCCCGCGACAGGCAGCCCGAGGCAGATCAGTCCCATCCCTAGGACCTTGGCTTGAAACATCGACTCAACCTCCGCCGCGCTGTAGATCAGAGACATTGGTAATCAGCGAGGCGACACGTCGCGTCAGCTGGGCGCGACTGGCCTCGAGTGATCCCAGTCTTTCTTTGAGTTCGCGAATCTGAGAGGCGCTGACCCCGGCGGGCAGATCATCGACGCGTGACTGCAAGGATTCGAGACTGGCATTGAGAGCGGTTTGCCCCTGCCGAAGTTCCGTCAGCGAGCTGCGAATCTGTTCCAACTCGTCCGTGGACGGTGTCTCCTGCTGCGAGAGCGTATCGACGCGTTTCTCGAGCGTCGTCAGCGTAGATTGCAGGTCCGTCAGCGTGGCTTGAGTATCCGAGCCCTCGATCTCTTCGAGCTGCTTCGAGAGCGCCTGCTGATCCTGACGCAGCGTATCGAGCGAGGCGACGAACTGGTCCGATCGCTCTTGGCCGGTCTGTTCCAGCCGATCCAGAGCGTCGTTCACGGCGGTGATACGCTCATCCTGCTGCTGTTGGCCGCCTTCGAGCGTGGTCAGCCTCGCCGACAGCGCGCCGCGTTCGTTCTCGCCGGTACTTTCGAGCGCCGTGAACGAGGATTGCAGCGTCGCGATCAAATCACGCAGCTCCTGATCAGTATGCTGGAGCGATTCGAGTTGCTGTGCGGTCTGGTCATCCTCTCGAGACTTCGCTACCCGGGTTTCCAGACTGCCTACTGCCGCTCGGGTCGCCTCGAACTGATCGCGCAAGCGATCGAACTCGGCACGCAGACTTTCCCCGGAAGCGTCCAATGTCGAACCAGTCGCATCCAGGCGCTGATTGAGCTTGGCGATCTGGGCATCCTGCGCCTGCAGCCTCTGCCAGAGTTGCCAGCCTCCTGCCCCCGCCCCGGCGATCAACAGCAGAATGAAACACCATAATGGCCACACTTTGGGCGGGCGCCGCCCGGGAGATCCCTGGTAATGGCGCGCACCCGTTCGGGGTGTCGCCATGTCGCTGCGATCGGGCACGATGGTCGGGGGGGCGCGATGCTCGTCGGATTGTGATGGCATTGACGTCGTATACCTTGCCAATAGTGATGCTGTCGCTGATGAAACGGGCGATGTCTCGGCCTCCGCGGGTGCGGATACCGGAAATCGTCTCGCCGGCCACCTACTCGGCCACCTGCTTTCGGCGTCATCACGCCAGAGGAATCAGCGTCGGAAGCCGGCCTCGAACGGCCGAAGGATTACGTTACGTGAAAGCCGTGACGAAGCCTAGGCTTGGCAACGCAAGGGTCGCATGATAACAGCCGCGGTGAAGATATAGGCATCGAATTGGGATCTCGGCCGGGTTCGCGGTAGCATGCCCGCGACCTGCCCTCGCCCGATCCGGCTTGTGTCTACTGCCAACCGTCTTCCAACCATGTCGATGAGTACGATGTCTCACCTCGCGTCCCGATTCGAATTACCCGCACTTCCGTTCGAGCGCCATTCGCTGGAGCCAGAAGTGTCCAGAGCCCAGGTCGATCTGCTCTATAGCCATCATCATCGCCGTCACATCGACGCCCTCAATGCGCGACAGTCGCCCGATGACGATCTCTCCCTGGCCGCACTGGCGAACACGGATGACGGAACCGTGCGCCATCATGCCCAGGAAGCCTGGAACCTGGTGTTCTTCTGGCATGGACTGAGCGCGCGTAGCGTGGAAGTGCCCGGCGCACTGGCCCGGCGGATCGATGCCGCCTTTGGCGGCATGGGGGCGCTGCAATATCGGTGGCGAGCCCAGATCGATGCCAGCGAGGCCGGGTGGTCCTGGTTGGTGATCGATGCTGAGAACCTGCTGCAACTGACGACATCGGCGCCGGGGCGATTCCCTGTCGGAACGATCCCGTTACTGGCGATCACGCTGGCCGAAGACGCCTATCGAATCGACCATCGAGGTCGACGAGGAGAGTATTTCGATGCGCTATGGCCGCATTTGAACTGGGAATACGCGCAGCTCAATAGCGAAGTGACCGAATGAGCGCTGGCCGGGCTGGCCAGCGCGGGTTTGAATGCCGCGCAACCCAAAGGGCCGGGCATGAAACGTCAAAAGACCCTAGGCCCGCCGTCCGATACCGCGATAGACGAAGCCTCGCGAGGCGACATAGGCCGGATCGTAGATATTGCGGCCATCCAGGATCAGCGGCGTGTTGAGCGCCTGCAGCAGGCGTCGCCAGTCCGGGTTCCAGTAACACTTCCACTCGGTCACCAGCATCAGGGCATCGGCGCCTTCGCAGGCGCTGTAGAAGTCGCCCTCGCACAACGTCAGCTGCGGGTGATCGGGATAAAGCTGGCCCAGCGCATGCAACGCTGCCGGGTCGTGTACCTTGACCGTGACACCTTGCGCCCACAACGCTTCCAGCAGCGTCAGCACGGGCGCATGATCGATCCGAGCGGTCCCCGGCTTGAACGCCGCCCCCCAGATCGTGACGGTACGACCTTCGAGTTCGCCTTTGAAATGGTTCCAGAGCTTGCGGAACAGCGTCTCTTTCTTGCTTTCGTTGATGTCGAGGACATGCTCGAGCAAGTGAGACTCACGCCCCGTCGAATGCTGGACATCGGCCAGACGCATCAGGTCGCGAGAGAAATTGGGTCCACCAAAACCGCAACCGGGGTAGAGATATTCGAAACCGATTCGCGTATCGGCCCCCATCCCCTGACGCACATATTCGACATCCACCCCGAGCGAATCGGCCAGACCGGCCAGCTCGTTCATGAAGCTGATACGCGTGGCCAGCATGCCGTTGATGGCTAGCTTGGTCAGTTCCGCGGCGCGACGAGGCATCAACTGGAACACTTCGTGACGCCGATTGAATGCGCGCAGCAGTTCGCGAATCTGCTGGGTGCCCCACTCTTCCTCGCTGCCCAGCAACCAGTGCGCCGGGCGCGTGAACGTCTCCCATGCGCGCCCTTCCTCGATACGGTCCGGTAGCGCGACGGCTACCTGCCCGGAGTGCCCCAGCAGTGCCTCGAGCTTCTCCGTCTGCCCTACGGGGAAGGTGGAATTGTTGACGACGACCAAGGGCGTGCTCTGACGCCCCGGCACCTGCCTGACGTAACTCTCGGCGGCTTCACGCTGATCCGGCGACAGGGCCAGCCAGTGAACGTCCGCGTCGGTATCGGCGGGCACTTCTTCGACGATCACCAATTGACCGGAATTCTGGCCTGCCAGAATCTGATCCTTGAGTCCCGGCTCGCTGATCACCCAGTCGGCATTGGCCAGACTTTCCCAGGGGAAATCGGCATGCGGCATCCAGGTAACCTGATGCCCGACCGAGCATAATGCGGCTGCGGCAGTCGCCGCGGCCAGTTCGCTACCATGTACGACCACCCGCATCGCTTCAGTCCTCGGCCGCGTATTGTTTGATCAATTGACGGAAGCCTTCACCCAGCGTCGGGTGCTTGCGCCCCAGCGCCAGTGTCGCCTCGAGATAACCGAGCTGACTGCCGCAATCGTAGGTCTGACCCTGCATGCGATAGGCGGCCGCGCCGCTGTTCTTGCGCAGCGTCTCGATGGCATCGGTCAACTGGATTTCATTGCCTGCACCGGGCGGTGTTTCGGCCAGAATCGGGAAGATCTCGCCCGGCAGCAGATAACGACCAATGACGGCCAGCGTCGACGGTGCCTCTTCGACCTTGGGCTTCTCGACCATGCCCGTCAACGGTGCGCTCTCGCCAGCAGCCGGCTCATCGCCTTCCAGCGCCACAATACCGTACTTGTAGGTCAATTCTTTCGGTACGGTCTCGACCATGATCTGGGCCTTGCCGGTCTCATCGTAGGCTTTGATCATGCCGGTGAGATCGTTGCTGTCCATGCCGTCATCGTCGATGACGACATCCGGCAACAGCACCGCGAACGGGTCATTGCCAATGACCGGGCGTGCACAGAGGATGGCATGACCCAGACCGAGCGCCTCGGGTTGGCGCACGCTGATGATATTGACGTCGTCCGGAATGATGTTGCGAAGTTCTTCGAGGAGTTCGTCCTTGCCCTTGGCTTCCAGCTGTGTCTCGAGCTCGAAATGCTTGTCGAAATGGTTTTCGATGGCGCTCTTCGAAGAGTGCGTCACCAGCACGATTTCCTTGATGCCTGCCTTTACCGCCTCGGAGACGACATACTGAATCACCGGTTTGTCGACGATCGTGATCATCTCCTTGGGAATCGCCTTGGAGGCGGGCAGACAACGTGTGCCGAATCCGGCGACGGGCAGTACGGCCTTGCGAATCATTTTTGAGGTCCTTCCCTTCCTGGGTATGAATCAGCGGTTTGTTGGCGTCCCGATATCGGACCCTTCTGCTAGCTTAGCGGGCAAGAAGCCGAAAGCACAGTCGCAGAATGGTGACAAAATCGTGCCGCTTTTTTACCAGCTGTTTTTGCTAACTTGGCATCCAGCCAAGCTACCGTCCATAGTAGAATATCGCAAAGCCAAGCACCGCTACACCGGCTTCGAGTCGCGGAAGCAGTCGATCGACCCATCCGACGGTGCGCCGACATCCCAGGGAAGGAAAACCTATTCATGACACCATCATCTGATAACGCCGCGCTTCACGACAACGTCGCACTCCATGGCAACGTGGACCATGCCGAGATCGCCAAGTTCGATGCGCTGGCCAGTCGCTGGTGGGACCGTGAGGGCGAATTCAAACCTCTGCACGATATCAACCCGCTGCGTCTTGGCTTCATCGAATCGCACGTTTCGCTGGCCGAAAAGCGTGTTCTCGACGTGGGCTGCGGTGGCGGCATTCTCAGCGAAGCCATGGCCATGCGTGGCGCTCGGGTCACCGGGATCGACCTGGGGGAAGCGCCGCTGTCGGTCGCCAAACTGCATCAGATGGAGAGCGGCGTGGAAGTCGACTACCGTCATATCAGCGTGGAGGCGATGGCTGCTGAGCATGCCGGGGAATTCGATGTCGTGACCTGCCTCGAGATGCTCGAACACGTGCCCGATCCAGGCTCGGTCATCGAAGCCTGCGCCAGGCTGGTCAAGCCCGGTGGCCATCTGTTCTTCTCGACGATCAACCGCAACCCGAAGGCATACGCCTTTGCGATCCTCGGCGCCGAATACGTGCTGGGCCTGCTGCCGCGCGGCACGCACGAATATCGCAAGTTCATCCGTCCATCGGAGCTGTCGAGCTGGTGCCGTCAACATGGTTTGCGGCTCCAGAACCAGACCGGCCTGACCTACAATCCCGTGTCACGGCGATACCGTCTGACCGCCAATGATGTCTCGGTCAACTACATGGTGCATGTGCGCCCGGAGTGGACCGGAGAAGAGCGGACCGGCAACGGGAAATGAGATCGAGCGTCTTGCCCCAAGCCCTGCTGTTCGATCTCGACGGGACCTTGATCGATACGGCACCCGACCTGGCCGAAGCCACCAATCGCCTCCGTGAACATCATGGCCTGGCGCGATTGCCCTACGAGGTGATTCGCGCCCAGGTTTCCAACGGCGGTAGCGCGCTGGTGACACTTGCCCTCGAACTCGCCAGTGATCACCCGGAGCATGCCGTGGCCCGCCAATATTTGCTCGAGCGTTACGCGGAAGTCGTTGCCGACAATAGCCGCGTCTACCCGGGGCTGGAAGCCGCCATCGAGCGCTGGGAAGCCGGGAAACGCGGCTGGGGCATCGTGACCAACAAGCCCAGGCTGTACGCCGAGCCGCTGGTGGAGGCACTCGGACTGCAGCCGGGCGTGCTCGTATGTGCCGACGACCTGCCGGTCAGAAAACCCGATCCCGAACCCCTGCTGTTCGCTGCCAGGCAGCTCGGCGTCGATGCCGGAAAGTGCTGGTATGTCGGAGATCACCGGCGCGATATGGAAGCGGCCGACCGCGCAGGCATGACCGCGGTGGCGGTCCGTTATGGCTATATTCCGGACGACGAAGATATCGATGACTGGCCAGCGGCACGTTGGTTCGACACCTCGGAGTCGCTCGCTGGCACCCTCTTGGCGTCACTGGCTGAACGCTGAGCCGATCCAGGCGGCGGGCCTTGTCGCCCGCCTCACGTCTTCGGCGGTTGGGCGTCGAAAGCCTGACCGCTGACTGACTCGCTGTCCGGCCCCATCAGCCAAAGGTAGGTCGGCATGATCTCTTTCGGCGTGCGCAGCACTCGAGGATCCTCGTCCGGATAAGCGGATTGGCGCATGGCCGTGCGTGTCGCGCCAGGGTTGAGCGAGTTGAAGCGGATGGCCGAGCCCTGATGCTCGTCGGCGAGGATCTGCATCAATCCTTCGGTGGCGAATTTCGAGGTCGAATAGGCGCCCCAGTTGGCGCGTCCGCGCCGCCCCACGCTGGAAGACGTGAAAATGACGGACGCGCTGGCGGAGCGTTCCAGCAGCGGCAGCAGAACTTGCGTCAAGCCCAGCGTGGCGGTGAAGTTGACCTGCATCACCTTCGCCCAGAGTTCCGGGTCGTAGGCCTCGACCGCTACCCTCTCCCCGAGAATGCTCGCATTGTGGAGCAGGCCATCGAGACGGCCGAACTCCTTTTCCAGCTTCGCCGCGACCGCCCGATAATCCTGCGAGGTCGCACTTTCCAGGTTGAGCGGAAATATGGCCGGTTGTGGTGCGCCCATCGCCTCGATGGCGTCGTAAACTCCTTCGAGACGACTGACGCTGCGGCCCAGCAGAATGACCGTAGCCCCATGACGCGCGTAGCTTATGGCCGCGGCCCGACCGATGCCGGCACTGGCACCGGAGATCAGCACGATCTTCCCGTCGAGCAGACCGTCAGGCGCCTGGTAATCGATATGGCACGTCATAAGGATGTCCTGAGTCACGAAACCGGAAGCGAGGCGGCCTGATTCGATCAGCCACCCATCTGGTTGAGAAAATCGCCCGCCATCTGTGCAGCGTTGCTGTCAGGATAATCACCGCGAACGCGCTCGAGCAGCTGACGGCTGCCGTCGGTGTCGCCCTGCCGCGCTTTCAGCAAGCCTAACTTGTATAGCGCATCCGGCATCTTGTTGCTCTGCGGATAGTCGCTGATGACGGTGCCGAACGCATCGGCGGCCTGATCGAGCTGGGATTGTGCCGAATAAAGCTCACCCAGCCAGTAATGCGCATTCGGCAGCAGGCTGGACTGCGGATAATCTCTGATGAAGCCCTGGAACGCTTCGATGGCCGAATCGAACTGGCGTGACTGCACCAGCTGAAACGCTGACTGGTAGGCTTCGCGCCCGTCTCCGCCACCGCTGCTCGCGCTCGGCTGGCTGGATGAACGATCCTCCGCTGCGGCACCAGCCGCGCCATCATCTGCCGACGCCGGACTGCCCGCGACATCGTTTGCGCTAGCGCTGTCGACGCTGCCGCCGTCGAGACCGGCGCCGTTCGAACCACTGCCGGTATCGTTATCGCCTGCCCCCATTCCCCCGCCGGAAATACGGTCATCGAGGTCCAGGTACTGTTGCTGGGTCTGGCGCTTGAGCTGGTCCAGTTGATAACGCAGTTCTTCGACCTGACCGCGAAGCTGCTGGATCTGCTGCTGATTGTCCTGCAACTGATTGAGGATCGTCAGCGTCCCCCCGCTGCTCTGGCGAGCTTCCGTCTGACTGTAGAAGCCATTCGACTGACCGGTAAGATCATCGACGACTGGTTGCTGAGCCCATACGGACAGCGGGAGCACCAGGGCTCCCGCGCCGCACAGTCTTTTCAGACCGTGTTTCATGCTTCTCTCCGCCGGTACTTAGTACGAGAACACGACGCGACGGTTCTTGGCGTAAGCTTCTTCGGTGTGGCCCTGAACTGCCGGACGCTCTTCACCGTAGCTGACGATCTGGATCTGGGACGGAGATACGCCCTGAACGGTCAGGTAACGCTCGACAGCCTGTGCACGGCGCTCGCCGAGACCCAGGTTGTATTCGCGAGTACCACGCTCGTCGGCATAGCCCTGCAGAGTCACGTTGGTGTTCGGGTTGGCCATCATGTACTGAGCGTGACCGCGCAGTACGGATTCGAATTCAGGGCGAATTTCTTCGCTATCGAATGCGAAATAGATGGTGTCGACGCTAGGCATCTGCTCACCGGCGCCCATCTGGGAGCCCGAAGTGCCTTGGCCGGTGGTCATACCCTGGCCAGACATGCTGCCAGAGGTGCCATCCATGTCCCCTTCCTGGGTACCGCCACTGCTGGAACAGCCAGCCACTACGGCGAGTGAAAGCGCGACTGCCAACGTCTTGGCGTAGGTCTTGATTTGCATTGTCATCTCCTTGCTCGGATGTCGAATGACACAATGACTGTAGTCGTTTAGTTCAAAAACGGCGACCACGCGGGTTCGCGTACGTCACCCTGCGTCGAAGGCAGCCGGAAGGACGCGCGTCCATCCGAAGAAACTGCCCCCAACACACCTTGCGCCCCTTGCTGGGTAGCGAAGATTATCATGGTGCCATTCGGTGCGACACTGGGCGATTCGTCCCACTGTGAATCAGTCAAGACCGTGACACGATTGGTGTCCATGTCCTGCTTCGCCACGTGATAACCGCTGTCGTCACGAGTGACCATGAAGAGAGTTTTACCGTCGGGTGAAAAGCGCCCGTCGGAGTTGTAGTTGCCGGTGAACGTCACCCGCTCCGCCTGTCCGCCATTGGCCGACATGCGATATAGCTGCGGTGCACCGCTACGGTCGGAAGTAAAGATCAGGGATCGGCCGTCCGGCGTCCAGTCCGGCTCCGTCTCGATGGCGGAGTTGTTGGTCAGCCGGGTCACCTGACGCGTTGCCAGGTTCATCACGTAAATCTCGGGCTGGCCGTCCTTGGAGAGCGACATCGCCAGCTTGCGACCGTCCGGCGACCAGGCCGGCGCGCCATTGATGCCGGGGAACGAGGTCAGCCGCACGCGCTCGCCGGTGGAAGCGTTCTGGACATAGATAGCCGAGTTACCGGATTCGAAAGAGACGTAGGCGATCTTCTGGCCATCCGGTGACCACGCCGGCGAGAGTATCGGATCATCGGAAGAGAGGATCTGCTGCGCGTTGTAGCCATCGGCGTCGGCCACATACAGGGCATAGCGAGCGTTTTCGCCTGCACCGCTGGCCGAAACGTAGGTAATCCGGGTCGAGAAGGCGCCGCGAATACCGGTAATCGCTTCGAAGATCTGATCGCTGATGTAATGCGCACTGGCACGCAGATTGCCGCCGGACGAGGTCAGCGTTTCGCCCAGCATTCGCTTGCCGCCGAGAACGTCCATGAGCTCGTACTGGATGCGATATTGATCGCCCTGCGGCTCGATCTTGCCAACCACGAGATAGCGAGCGTCGACACGCTTCCAGTCGTCGTAGAACACGTCTTGACTGCTGCTGGGCAGTGAAACGAGAGAACTGCGGCTCAACGGCGAGAACTGGCCGCTATGCTCCAGATCGTCGCTGACGATTTGCGCCACGTCCTGCGGCAGCCCGCCTTGACCACTGAATTCGAACGGCACGACAGCGATTGGCGTTGCCTGATCGCTACCGCGAGTGATTTCGATGGTCAGATTCTGTGCCTGGGCCGTAGTCGTCAGACAAATCAATGCCGTCAACGCCAGCAGCCAACCGCTGGCCAGGGCTTTCCATCCTTGAGACATCCATCGTTTCATCACTGTATATCCCCGGGGGTGAATTTGAGATTGAAGTCACGGAACCGCCGTTGCAACCCCGCATCGAGCTGCTGTAGCTCACGGAATGGCGCCGCGGCTTCCACGGCTTGCGTCGCCGAGCGATCGAAGCTGGGATTGCCGCTGCTGCGAGTGATACTGGCTGCCAGCAACTCACCCGAAGGCCCCAGTCTCACGCGTACCTGAGCTACCAAGCCACTGTCCACATTGGCCGGCAAGTGCCATCGGTCCTCGACGGCGCGCTTGACCAGGTTGATGAAGCTGTTCGAAGCCTGGGCAGCTTGCTGGGCATTGGCGATTCGCTCCTGCTCGTTGGCAATCGAGTTGTTCAGCGCTTCGGCGGCAGCCTTCTTCGCGGCGGCTTCCGCAGCCTTTTTCTTTTCCGCCTCGGCTTTTGCCTTGGCTTCGGCCTTCGCCTTTTCCTCGGCCTGGCGTTTCTTCTCCGCCTCGGCTTTGGCCTTGGCGTCGGCTTTCGCCTTTTCCTCGGCCTGACGCTTCTTCTCCGCCTCGGCTTTCGCCTTTTCCTCGGCCTGGCGTTTCTTCTCCGCCTCGGCTTTTGCCTCGGCTTCGGCCTTCGCCTTTTCCTCGGCCTGGCGTTTCTTCTCTGCCTCGGCTTTTGCCTTGGCTTCAGCCTTCGCCTTTTCCTCGGCCTGGCGCTGCTTCTCCGCCTCCGCTCTCGCCTTGGCTTCCGCCTGACGTTTCGCCTCGGCCGCCTGTTGCTGCTTTTCCGCCTCGGCGCGTTCGGCCGCTGCCTGCTCTGCTGCCTGCTGACGACGCTGGGCCGCGGCTTCGGCCTGTGCCGCTGCCGCCTGTCGTTCGGCTTCCTCGGCCTGAGCTTCTTCCTGCGCCTGCTGCTCGGCTGCCTGCCGGGCCGCTTCCTGCGCCTCCTGTTCGGCCGCCGCCTGGGCGGCCTCTTCGGCCTGACGCTGTGCAGTACGCGCGCGCGCTTCCTGAGCGTACTGGGCCTGATCCGTCGCCGTCACGTCACTGACCAGTGTCGCCTGCACCACAGACGAAGAGCTTGGCGTGGGTTCGCTGTCCGGCAGACGCAGCATCGTCATCAGTAGCGCCACCACGTGAACGGCGATCGCCAGGACGACGGGCAAGCCGTAACCGACACGGCGGTTTCGCTTCGCCATGCTGACTCCTTACCCTTTGCCAGTCGAAGACGACTCGCCTTGCGGCGGCTCGGAAATCAATCCGACATTCGCCACACCTGCCATCTGCAGCGTACTCATCAACGTCACGACCTGGCCATACGAGGCATTCTTGTCGCCTCTGACCATGACCGGTGTATTGGGCTTGCGTTCGAGAATCGCCACCACCTGGTCGCCGACGGTCTGCAACGTGACCGGCTTGTCCTGCTCGCCCAGCGAAATGTAGTACTCGCCCTGGCTATCCACGGAGACGATGATCGGTTCCTGCTCCTCGGTGTCGATCGGCTCCGACGTGACCTGGGGCAGATCGACCTGCACCCCCTGGGTCAGCATTGGCGCGGTGATCATGAAGATCACCAGCAGTACCAGCATGACGTCGATGAACGGGACGACGTTGATCTCGCCCATCGGCTTGCGCCGATGATGGCGGCTATAGGGTCCACCCATGTCGAACCTCCGCCTCAGGCCGCCTGATTGCCGCCGCGACCTTGCAGGTTACGGTGCAGGATCGAATGGAACTCCTCGGCGAAATCTTCGTATTCGCCAAGCAGGCGGCTGGCGATCGACGACAGACGGTTATAGAAGATCACCGCCGGAATCGCTGCAAAGAGGCCCATGGCCGTCGCGACCAGCGCTTCGGCAATCCAGGGCGCCACGGTGGAGAGCGTTGCCTGCTGTGCCATGGAGAGGCTCTGGAAGGAACCCATGATGCCCCAGACCGTGCCGAACAGACCGATGTATGGGCTGGCCGATGCCACGGTCGCCAGCAGTGTCAGATTGGCGTTGAGGCTATCTTCCTCGCGTGACAGTGCCACACGCTGCGAGCGCTGGACGCCGTCGAGCACGGCTTCGCTGCTGCGCGTCTTGGGCATCAGGCGATTGAACTCGCGAAAACCGGCACGGAACACATGCTCCGAGCCCTGCGCTTCGTAGTTCTCCGGGACATCACGGTAGAGTTCGTTGAGATCGACACCTGACCAGAATCGCTCGTCGAACGCCTTCTGCGCCTTTCTGGCTCGTCGCAGCGCGAAACTGCGCTGGAAGATCACGACCCAGGAAGCGATGGAAGCCGCCAACAGCAGGAGCATGACCAGCTGGACCACCAGACTGGCATTCATGATCAGATGGGGGATGGACATGGAGTCGTTCACGAAAATCCTCGAATCACTGGCTTGGAATGTCGGACGTCAGGACCGAGCGTAGTTCGCTGGGCCAACGTATCGGTTTCAGGCGTTGCGCGTCGACACAGGCAATATCGACCGTCGCTTCGCATAATGTATCCCCGTCGTACCGAACGGCCTGTTCGAATTGCAGCGAACAGGCCGCAACACGACTGACGCTGGCTGTTACCTCCAGTCGATCGTCGAGTCTGGCCGGACGTGCATAGCGACAGTTCAGTGAATGGACGACCAGTTGCACGCCCTGCTCGATCAGTCCGCGCTGACCGAAGCCTAGCGCATTGAGCCATTCACTACGTGCACGTTCCATGAATTTCAAGTAGTTGACGTAGTACACGATACCGCCGGCGTCGGTATCCTCGATGTAGACTTTCACCGGCAGGGTGAATTCACGCATTGCCAGCGTCCTCATCGCTCGATATCCCGACTCGTGATACCGGCTCGCCCAGCGCATGCTCGTGCGGGACGATGCCGAAGTGGGTATAGGCGGAACGAGTCACGATCCTGCCGCGGGCGGTACGCATCATGAACCCTTGCTGGATCAGATAGGGTTCGATGACGTCTTCGATCGTGTCGCGCTCTTCACTGATGGCCGCCGCAAGACTGTCGACACCGACCGGCCCGCCATCGAATTTCTCGATCATCGCCAGCAGCAGCCGGCGATCCATGTGATCGAGCCCGTGACTATCGACGTTGAGCATGTTCAGCGCCTGGTCTGCGACGGAAGCACTGACCTTGCCGTCACCCTTGACCTCCGCGAAATCGCGCACTCGCCGCAGCAGACGGTTGGCGATCCGCGGCGTGCCGCGCGCGCGGCGTGCAATCTCCCGGGCCCCGGCGACATCCGCTGGCACGCCCAGCAGTCGTGACGAACGCGTGACGATCTCGGTCAACTCGTCGATAGCGTAGAATTCGAGCCGCTGGACGATGCCGAATCGATCGCGCAGCGGCGAGGTCAGCAGCCCGGCGCGAGTTGTCGCCCCGACCAGCGTGAAGCGCGGCAGATCGAGCTTGATCGATCTCGCGGCCGGGCCGTCGCCGATCATGATGTCGAGCTGGAAATCCTCCATCGCCGGATAGAGCACTTCCTCCACCGCCGCGGAGAGGCGGTGGATCTCGTCGATGAAAAGCACATCGCCCGGCTGCAGGTTGGTCAGCATGGCGGCCAGATCGCCGGCACGCTCCAGCACCGGGCCGGAGGTCGACTTGATGTCGACATCCATTTCGGCGGCGATGATATTGGCGAGCGTGGTCTTGCCCAGCCCGGGCGGTCCGAAAACCAGGGTGTGATCGAGACTGTCGCCCCGCTGGCGCGCGGCGGAGATGAAGATATCGAGCTGCTCACGCACTCGCGGTTGACCGATGTAGTCGTCGAGTCGGCGCGGCCGAATCGCATGGTCAACCTGCTGCTCGCCCTGCTGCGGTGGTGCCGCGATCAGACGGTCGGGTTCAATCATGGGTGCGTTATCCAGCCAGCTGGCGTGACAGCGCCGTTTTGATCAGCGCTTCGGTCGGGAGGGTCTTGTCCAGGCCGGAAAGCATGCGGGACGCTTCCGTGGGTTTGTAGCCCAGCGTGACCAGTGCAGCTTCGGCATCCGCTAACGGATCGGACGAAGGCTTTGCCGCTGTACTGCCATCGAGCAGCGACGCCTGACCTTCCTGCCAGTGCGGGAAACGATCGCGCATTTCGACGATCAGCCGGTCAGCCGTCTTCTTGCCGACGCCGGGCAACTTGGTCAATGCCTTGCTGTCGCCTTCCATCACGCAGTGAATGAAGGCGTCGGTATCCATCCCCGACAGGATGGCCAGTGCCAGCTTGGGACCGACTCCATTGACCTTGATCAGCGCCCGGAACAGCTGTCGCTCTTCGTCGCGGGCGAAACCATAGAGCAGGTGGGCGTCTTCCCGCACGCTGAGATGCGTGTAGAGTCGCACCTCTTCCCCCACGCCGGGCATCGAGACCAGTGTGGTCATCGAGGTTTCAAGCTCATAACCGACACCATGTACATCGATGACGATCCAGGGGGGATGTTTCTCCAGCAGCGTGCCGTGCAAACGTCCAATCATGCCATCCGTATCCTTACTATGACGGCGTCCACTATACGCATCACCGATTCAACTGACTAGCTACCCCGATTCAACTCTCCAGCTACCTCCATGCCCCCTAATCACCGGGCCTGAAGTCCCGCCACCGCCCGCCTCGCGACGTCTTTCCTCGACGCTGGGGAGACACTGCCAGCAATCCCTGGCGGGCATAGCCGTGGGTCAACGCGATGGCCAGCGCGTCGGCTGCATCGGCCGGCGGGAGCGCGTCGAGAGACAACAGCGCCATCACCATATGCTGGACCTGGGCTTTCTCGGCGCCGCCATTGCCCGTGACGGCCTGCTTGACCTGACGCGCGGCATATTCATGCACCGGGAGGCCATGATTGGCGGCGCAGACGATGGCACTGCCGCGGGCCTGGCCCAGCTTGAGTGCGGAGTCCGCGTTCTTGGCCATGAACACACGCTCGATGGCGAACTCCGCCGGCCGGTAGAGGCCGATCAACTCGCTGACGCCGGCATAGACCCGCGCCAGCTTCTGGGCGAGATCCTCGCCCTCGATGCGAATGCAGCCGCTGGCGACATAGCGTGGCCTGGCGGCAACATCGATGACGCCGTAGCCGGTTACCCGTGAACCGGGGTCGATACCCAGCAGAATCAAGTACTGAACTCCTCGACCCCTCGGCCGGAAATCGTCATCGCCATGCTTCTCTCCAATCGATATCGGCGAACGTCTTCTGCCGATACCGATGAACCGCTCCGATCGGCACTGATGAATATATTGTCGGGCATGTCAGGATAGAACGCGCACCCGGCAATGCCCCTCGAAACGACGCCGGCGCCCCTGGGGGCGCCGACATCTGTATCCACCAGACTGGTTATTCGCCGGTGCTGTCCGGCTTCGCCTTCTGGCGCAGCCGAATATGCAGTTCGCGGAGCTGCTGGCTGCTGACTTCACCGGGGGCGTCGGTCATCAGGTCGGCGGCGCTCTGCGTCTTGGGGAAGGCGATGACATCGCGGATGGTGCGCGAGCCGGTCATCAGCATCACCAGACGGTCGAGACCGAAGGCCAGGCCACCGTGAGGCGGCGCACCAAACTGCAGCGCGTCGAGCAGGAAGCCGAACTTCTCCTCGGCTTCTTCCTTGCCGATGCCGAGCACTTCGAAGACCGCACGCTGCATGGCCTGGTCGTGGATACGAATCGACCCGCCCCCCAGTTCGGTGCCGTTCAGCACCATATCGTAGGCGCGCGATAGCGCCGTGGCCGGCGAGGCCTGCAGTTCTTCCGGCGAGCACGATGGCGCAGTGAACGGATGATGCAGCGCCGAAAGACGGCCGTTATCGTCCGCTTCGAACATCGGAAAATCGACGACCCACAGCGGCGCCCACTTGGAGGTGTAGAGATCGAGATCTTCGCCCAGCTTGACGCGCAGCGCGCCGATTGCCTCGTTGACGATGCGCGCCTTGTCCGCGCCGAAGAAGATGATGTCGCCATCTTCCGCCCCGACACGATCCAGCAGCTGTTCGACGATGCCTTCCATGAACTTGACGATCGGCGACTGCAGACCCTCGAGCCCCTTGGCGCGCTCGTTGACCTTGATCCAGGCCAGCCCCTTGGCCCCGTAGATACCGACGAACTTGGTGTAGTCGTCGATCTCCTTGCGCGACAGCTTGGCGCCGCCGCTGACCTTGAGCGCGGCCACGCGGCCATCTTCCGCTTTCGCCGGGCCGGAGAAGACCTTGAAGTCCACCGATTGCATCAGGTCGTCGACATCCACCAGTTCCAGCGGAATGCGCAGATCCGGCTTGTCGGAGCCATAGCGCTGCATCGCTTCGCTGTAGGGCATGCGCGGGAACGTCGGCAACGCGACGTCCAGCACTTCCTGGAACAGCTGGCGCACCATCTGCTCGGTGGTGCCCATGATCTCCTGCTCGTCGATGAACGATGCTTCGATATCGATCTGGGTGAACTCGGGCTGACGATCCGCACGCAGGTCTTCGTCGCGGAAGCACTTGGCGATCTGATAGTAGCGGTCGAAACCGGACACCATCAGCAGCTGCTTGAACAGCTGCGGAGACTGCGGCAGTGCGAAGAAGTGACCGTCGTGAGTCCGGCTCGGCACCAGGTAGTCGCGCGCGCCTTCCGGCGTGGCGCGGGTGAGGATCGGCGTCTCGATATCGAGAAAGCCTTGCTCCTCGAGATAGGCCCGCACGCTGTGGGTGATCCGCGAACGCAGGCGCAGCTTCTCGATCATCTCCGGACGGCGCAGATCGATGTAGCGATACTTGAGCCGGACTTCCTCGCCCACCTTGCCATGCTCGTCGAGCTGGAAAGGCGGCGTGGCGGCGGTGTTCAGGACATCGACCTGCTTGGCCAGCACTTCGATCATGCCGGTGGGCATGTTGGGGTTCTGGGTGCCTTCCGGGCGCAGCCGGATACGGCCGACGATACGCAGCACGTATTCGCTACGCGCACGGTCGGCATTGGCGAACGCTTCTGCGGTATCGGGATCCACCACCACCTGAGCGACACCGTCTCGATCGCGCATATCGAGGAAAATGACACCGCCATGGTCGCGGCGGCGATGCACCCACCCGCATAGCGTGACTTCGTGATCGATCAATGATTCGTTCAATTGGCCGCAATAATGACTGCGCATGCTGGATCCTAGATTGGTAAAGACTGTAACTCAGGCTGAGGCTTTGCTGTCGCCGCTCGACTTGCTGCCGCTATCGCCTGCCGGTGCGGGGCTGGCGCTATCGCCCACGAGATTCTTCTTGCTGCCCGATTTGAAATCGGTTTCGTACCAGCCGCCCCCAGCCAGCCGGAATCCGGCTGCCGACACCAGGCGGGACAGTTCCGACCGCTCGCAGGCCGGACAGTCGGTCAGCGGCGCCGCGCTGAGCTTCTGGAGTTTTTCCAGGCGATGGCCGCAGGCCTTGCACTCATATTCGTAGATGGGCATGGTTTCATCACTCTATACGGGATAGCGCCGCTTCATGCTTCGGCACCGTCCTGCTATCGACGCGCCCCGTCACCGGGGCCTCTGCGCGTTGCCCTCCACCACGACCGGTGGAGGCACCGCGTTTCAAATCGCTCTTGAAGATCAGGGCTGCTTCCGCCTTTTCAAGCACGTTTTTCGGTCGATCTCGAAGGCGACCGAGGCGGCACCTGGCGTCGCGCTTTCCAAGCCGCGTTCGAAAGCCGCATAGTATAGCGCGCAGCAGCCGGTCGCGGGCAATATTACCGGCTGATAACGCCAATGTCGTCGTTCGCACGCCAGCGATGGCCATGCCATGCGATTCGAGACAGGAAAGAGACAAGGAAAAGGAAGCATGAAAGCCGTTCTCCTGGATGCCGCCTCACTGGGTGACGATGTCGATCTCACCCCGATTCGCGCCCTCGTCGAGAATCTCGACGTTCATCAGCTCACCTCGCCCGAGCAGACGCGGGAGCGCCTGACCGGTGCCACGATCGCCCTGACCAACAAGGTCGTCGTCGATGCCGAAATGATCGATGCGCTGCCGGAGCTGAAGCTGATCTGCGTACTCGCGACCGGCACCAACAATATCGACATGGCAGCCGCCGAGCGACGGGGAATCGTCGTGCGCAATGTCTCTGCCTACGGCACGGCGAGCGTTGCGCAGCATACTCTGATGTTGATGCTGGCGCTGGCCGCCCGGCTCCCGCTTTATCAGACCGAGGTCAAGGCCGGCGCCTGGCAGCGTAGCGACATTTTCTGCCTGCTGGATCAGCGTACGCTGCAGCTCGCCGGCAAGCATCTCGTCATCGTCGGCAGCGGCGTGCTCGGCACCGCCGTGGCCAGGCTGGGCGAAGCGTTCGGCATGCGGGTCACGTTCAGCGCCCGCCCCGGCAACGAGGCCAACGATTCCCGCCCGGCGCTTGCCTCGCTGCTCGACACCGCCGATGTTCTCAGCCTGCACTGCCCGCTGACCGACGAGACGCGCGGCCTCATCGGCAGCGACGCGCTGGCCGCCATGAAGCCCGATGCGCTGCTGATCAACTGCGCTCGCGGCGGTATCATCGATGAAGCTGCCGCCCTGGCCGCCCTGCGGGATCGACGTCTTGGCGGTCTGGCCGTCGACAGCCTGCCCAGCGAGCCGCCGCGCGAGGGGCATGCGCTGCTCGACGCGCTCGCCGAGCCGCTCAATCTCATCGTGACCCCTCACAATGCCTGGATCACGCCGGAGGCGCGTCAGCGCGTCGTCGAGTTGACGGCAGACAATCTTCGCGACTGGCTGGCTTGAGGAGCAACGAAATGGCACACGAAACACCGGCGGTCTACAACTTCGGCTCCATCAATATCGATCACGTCTACCGGGTTCCCCATCTGGTTCGGCCCGGCGAGACGCTTTCCAGCACCAGTCTGCATCAGGTCCTGGGGGGCAAGGGCGCCAATCAGTCGTTGGCACTGGCACGTGCCGGCGGGCGCGTCGTCCATTGGGGCCGCCTCGGCGAGGCCGACCGCTGGGCGCTGGCCCCGCTCATCGAGGCAGGCGTCGAGGTGAACGATGTCGAACTGGTTGCCGGAGCCAGCGGTCATGCGCTGATTCAGGTCGACGACGACGCCGAAAATGCGATCATCCTCTACCCCGGCGCCAATCACGGCTTCGAGGAGAGTCGTCTGGGCGCGCTGGTCGACGCCGCCGAATCCGGCGGCTGGATCCTGATGCAGAACGAGTGCAACGCTGCCGAGCGGATGCTGCATCTCGCCGCGGAGCGGGGGCTTTCTATCGCCTTCAATCCCGCACCGCTCTCCTCCGATGTCACCGACCTGCCACTGGAACTCTGCCAGATCCTGTTTCTCAACCGTGGCGAGGCGGCGGCGCTGGTGGCGCAGGACGAAGACACCGATGCCGACACCCTGCTGGCAGCATTGGCGACGCGGCTGCCGGACGTCGAGATCGTGCTGACCCTGGGTAGCGAGGGCGTTTGCCATCAGTACCGCAACGAGCGGGTGACGCTGACCGCCCATCGCGTGGAGGCCGTCGACACGACCGCTGCCGGCGACACCTTCATCGGCTATTTCATGGCGGCCAGACAACGGGGCGACGGCATTGAGCAGGCCCTTCGTCTGGCGACGACCGCATCGGCACTATGCGTCCAGCAGGCCGGCGCCGAGCCGAGCATCCCGGTTGTCGCCGTCGTCGAAGAGGCCATGACGACGCTGCCTGCCCTCACGCTCGAGCGACGAAGCGGCTGATCCACGGCCGTCGTCGATGATCATCAACCTTTCATGGCCAGCGCCTTGGCTGGCTTGCAACGAGATCGAACCCAGGAACTAGCATGCCCATACCCATCATTTTCGATACCGATCCCGGTGTCGATGACGCACAAGCCATCGCCATCGCGCTGGCTCACCCCGAGATCGAGCTGCTGGGGCTGACGACGACTTTCGGCAACGTCACGATCGAGGTCGCGACCCACAATGCGCTGCTGCTCGCCGAGCTAGCCGGCCAATCGATCCCGGTCGCCCAGGGCGCGGCGGGGCCGATGGTCAAGCGCAAGAATCCGCCGCCGGGCCACATCCATGGAGACAATGGCCTGGGCAATATCGCGCTACCCGACATCACGACCCAGGCACTGAAACAGAGCGCCGCCCAGTTCATCGTCGACCAGGTCAATGCCCGCCCTGGCGAAGTCGTTCTGGTAGCCGTCGGGCCGTTGGGGAATCTCGCCGCCGCGCTGCAGCTCGACCCCAGTCTGGTCGACAAGGTCAAGCGAGTGGTGGTGATGGGAGGTTCGATTCGAGAAGGCGGCAACGTGACGCCGGTCGCGGAAGCCAACATTTTCAATGATCCTCACGCCGCCGCCAGGGTTTTGCAGGCGGACTGGCCGCTCACGCTGGTCGGGCTGGACGCGACGCATCGCTGCGTGCTGGACCCGCAGAGCATGGCGCGGATCGTCGGAGCCCAAGGGGCGCTGGGGAAGGTGCTGGATGAAAGTTACGCCTTCTATCGTCGGTTCTACCAGCAGGCGCTGGGCATCGATGGCTGCTGCCCCCATGACAGTTGCGCGCTGGTCTGGCTGCTCCGCCCCGATCTCTTCAGCGTCGAGCGAGGCTATTTGAGCGTGGTTACCGATGGGCTGGCCGAAGGCCAGACGGTGATGGCGCCGGAGCAGCGGGAGTTCGTGGATACGCGCTGGTCGCAGGGGACGGCGGCTGAGGTCTGCCTGAACGCCAACGGCCCGGGCGTGATCGACTGGATCGTCGAAACGCTCACGACCTACCCCTCTCCCTGAGGCGCGCTCGCCCGATCGCTATTCGCAGCGGTCGGGCGAGTTCGTTGTCATTCGGCGTCAGCCCGTGGTGAAGCTCGCCGGCGCCGCGAGTGTGGCTTCTTCCACGGCGACGTCGGTCACGTCGGCCGCTGGTGAACCTTCCCACAATTGATCGATCAGCTCGGCAATGGCGACAGCCTCACCGCAGGCAACCACTTCGACCCGGCCATCCTCGAGGTTGATCGCATGTCCGGTGATGCCCCAGCGCTCCGCGTGGCGACGTACATGCTCACGATAGCTAACGCCTTGCACTCGCCCGCTCACCCGAGCTTTGATCGTCCGATGGGTCATGAGATGAATTCTCCTTGGTAATCACTTCATGGCGTATCACGACTGCCGTGTTGCGAGGTATGACATGGCCGCCTTTGGCCAGGACATGCGTCCGGGTAAACGCGGCGCCAAACAGTAGAATCAGCGACGAGTAATACACCCACAAAAGAACCAGCACGACCGAGCCGGCCGCCCCATAGGTCGATGCCGTTGCGGTATGTGCCAGATAGGCGGCGATGGCATTGCGCCCGATGATGAACAGCACCGCCGTCACCAGAGCGCCCAGCAGTACGTCGCGGTAGGAAAGCACGACGTCCGGCAACACCTTGAATATCGTGGCGAAGAACAGCGTCACGACCACGATGGATAGCGCAAACTGGGCCATGTCCAGCAGAAAAACGCTGCCTGGCACCCAGTCACCCGCGTAATCGAAAGTCACTCGCAGGATCACGCCAAGCACCAGCGACACCATCAGCACGAAGCCGATGGCCAGTACCACTGCCATGGATAGCAGACGCTTCTTGGCAAACAGCAGAACGCTGTTCCGGTCCGGGTTGGGCGCGACGCTCCAGATGGTATTGAGCGAGAACTGCATCTGACCGAAAACCGTGGTCGCGCCAATCAATAGCGTCACGAAACCGATGATGGTGGGCAGAATGCCCGAAGCCTCGATACTGGATTGCGCCACGGCATCTTCGATCGCGTTGGCCGCCGAAGGCCCCAGGGTATTCTGCAACCGAGCCACGATTTCCCCGCGGGCGGCATCTTCGCCCAACCACAACCCGACCACACTGACTGCAATGATCACCGTCGGTGCCAAGGAAAAGAGCGTATAGAACGCCAGCGAACCGGCATAGCTGAAAGCGTTGCGGTCGAGCCACAGCTTGACGGAATCGCGAACCACTGCGCTCCAGTACTTGAAGAAGGAGATGGTGTTGGAATGGAGGGCTGTCACGTTGGTTCCTTGTTGTTGGCTGTCACCCCGCGAGGTGCAGACGAACTCTGGGAATCTCTGCCAAAGGGCTGTTTCGCCGATATCAATAGTCTAGACGAGATTGCGACCTACCCTGCCCGTGATGCCGCTCCGACGCCCGTCGCTTTCTCGGCCTGGCTCGACTCAGGCCCGCAAGAAGTCGCTCGGCAGCTTCATCATGCGTCGCCACAGCTTTTCCACGCCGGGCTTGTGTACCAGCGAGCAACGATAGAGGCGAATTTCCAGCGGGATATCCCAGTTGTCCCCCGCCGCACGGACCAGCTTGCCGTTGGCCAGTTCGTCACGAATGCAGAAATCGGGTATCCAGGCGAGACCGACACCCTGAAGCGCCATTCCCTTGAGTCCTTCTGCCATCGCGGTTTCATAGACCGTTTTCAATCGCATGCGCCCAGGCTCGTTCTTGAGCAGCATGCGTACGCTGCGGCCAAGAAAAGCGCCCTGAGTGTAGGAGAGAAACGGTATCGCGCCTTCTCCATCGAAGGAGAATTTCGGCCCGCCGGTGGCGTCCGGCACGCTCACGGGAAGCATCTTGACCTGGCCGATGGAGAACGAGGGAAATATCTCCGCGTCCAGCTGCATGGTGGCATAGGGATCGTGATACGCCAGCATCAGATCGCAATTGCCCTCTCGCAGCACGTGGATGGCATCGCCCACATTCATCGCCACCAGGCGCGTCGGCAGTTCACCGACCCCCTTCTGCAAGCGCGAAATCCAGGGCGGATAGAATGCCAGGGCCAGCGAATGCGCGGCGACGATATCCAGCGCCTCGTTGTCCATTGCCAGGCCGCGAACATGGGCCAGGCTATCGTTGAGCTGCTCGACGATATTGCGCGCAGTGACCAGAAAGAGCTGGCCTTCCGGTGTCAGGCTGACCGGTGTCGTCGAGCGATCCACCAGAGTGGCCCCGATCGCCTGCTCCAGCGAGCGAATCCGACGGCTGAAAGCCGGTTGCGTGACATGTCGTTGACGTGCGGATCCCGAGAAACTGCGCGTATTGGCTAGGGCAACGAAGTCTTCGAGCCATTTGGTTTCAAGATTCAATGAAGCCTCCGGCATCCATTCTGCTAACCGGCCGTCAGGCCGGCAGTAAAGGCTGCGTCATTATTGTACGGGTGACAGTAAGTAAGTGGCCCGCGAGAGCAGCTTGCGCCAGAGCGGGCGCTCGGCAAGCTCACGCTGGCTGACTTGGCGGCTATTGGCGAAATCCTTCTCGAGCATGTCGAATGCGGTAGCGGCGAAGGACTTGTCGGGTATATAGGCGGTGATTTCGAAGTTCAGCCTAAAGGACCGATTGTCGAGATTGACCGTCCCTACCATTGAGGTGTGGTCATCCACGAGCAGGACTTTTTGGTGTAGGAAGCCAGGTTGATAACGGTATATTTTAACACCGTTACGAATCATTTCCGGCAGGAAGGCAAAGGCCGAGAGAAACACCAGCAGATGGTCCGGTCGTTCGGGGATCAGCACACGCACGTCGACTCCTCGCAGCGCGGCCAACGTCAGCGCATCCTGAACGCCATGGTCGGGAACGAAATAGGGGCTGGTCACCCAAAGACGGTGTCGGGCCCCGTGAATGGCATGCTGCACCAGCAGGCTTGCCGTTTCTCTTCCATCGGCCGGCCCGGAAGGCACGACGGCAACGTGCTGGGACGTTCCCGATACGGGCTGGGGTTTCCAGCCCAGTGCCAAAATATCGCCCGTTGCCCAGTACCAGTCTTCCCAGAAGGCTTCCTGAAGTGCCAGCACGCTCGGCCCCTGGAGCTTGAGGTGCGTGTCGCGCCATTTGCCGTATCGCTCGACGCGCCCCAGATATTCGTCGGCCACGTTGAGTCCGCCGGTCCACCCTTCGCGCCCGTCGACCACCACGATCTTGCGATGATTGCGGAAATTGATCTGGAAACGATGCCGCCAACCGCGAGACGAATTGAAGGCCGAGACACGGACTCCCGCCTCCTCGAGATCCCGCAGATAGCCGCCGGAGAGCCCTCGGCTGCCGATCTCGTCGTAGAGAAAGTAGACGTTGATGCCACGCTCGGCCTGATGGATCAGCTTCCGCTTGAAGGCCATGCCGATCTCGTCGGCTCGGACGATGAAGAACTGGACCAGAATGTACGTTTCGGCATGATCGATGCCATCGAACAGGCTTTCGAAAGTCTCGTCGCCGTCGACCAGCAGCTCGGCCCGATTGCCCTGGGTCATCGGCATCCGCGCCAGCCCCTCGACCGCACGAATGCGGCCGCTTGCGGTCTCCGGGCGTGAGATATAAGGCTCGGTCTGCGGGCGATAGCGCTGCAGGACCTGACGAAGCACGGTATCGCGCTCGCCTCGTGCGGAGACATAGCCGTAGAACCGAGGTCGACCGAAAGTCCAGAAAATGGGCACGGCAATGTAGGGGAAGCTGAGCAACGTGACGATCCAGGCGACAGCGCCTTGAGAGGTACGGCTCGACATCAGTGCCACGATTGCCGTGACAATGCCCGCAACATGGGTAACGAACAGCAGCATACCGATCAGCCAGGTCATGTCCGCCATCGTTCACCACATCGCATCATGTCGTCGCTCTCGCCAAAATCGCCAAGCATTATCATACCGAAAAAAGAAGAGAGCCCCACAGGGCCCTCTTCTTTCAGCGCTTTTCTCTCCGACAGACGCTTCGGACAGGTTCCGCGCAACCAGGATGATGCCGTGCTTGACCGTCAAACTCGCTCGGCGATGATCTCTTTCCACTTGGCAGGCCCGGTCTGGTGAACCGACGTACCCAGATGATCCACGGCTACCGTGACCGGCATGTCCTCGACCTCGAACTCGTAGATCGCTTCCATACCCAGGTCATCGAAAGCGATGACTTCCGCTTTCTTGATGGCCTGCGCCACCAGATACGCAGCGCCACCGACAGCCATCAGGTATACCGCCTGATTGTCGCGAATGGCCTCGATCGCCAGCGGTCCGCGCTCCGCCTTGCCGACCATGCCGAGCAAGCCGGTCTCTTCTAGCATCGTCCGCGTGAACTTGTCCATGCGGGTGGCGGTGGTCGGCCCGGCCGGCCCAACCACTTCATCGCCCACCGGGTCGACCGGCCCGACGTAATAGATGAACCGGTTCTTCAGATCGACCGGCAGACTCTCGCCCTTGGCCAGCATATCGACCATCCGCTTGTGGGCAGCGTCGCGCCCGGTCAGCAGCTTGCCCGACAGCAGTACGGTATCGCCAGGCTGCCATTCGCGCACGGCTTCAGGGGTGACTTCGTCGAGATTGACGCGGCGTACGCCCTCGCCGACCTCCCAGGTGATTTCCGGCCAGTCGTCGAGCTTCGGCGCCGGCAGCTCGGCCGCACCGCTGCCATCGAGAGTGAAATGGACGTGACGCGTCGCCGCGCAGTTGGGGATGATGGCGACCGGCTTGTTGGCGGCGTGGGTCGGATAGTCCTTGACCTTGATGTCGAGGACTGTCGTCAGACCGCCCAGCCCCTGAGCACCGATGCCGCTCTGGTTGACCTTCTCGAACAGCTCGAGACGCAGCTCCTCGGCCCGGTTGCTGGCGCCACGGGCCTGCAACGCTTGAATGTCGATGGGATCGAGCAGCGCTTCCTTCGCCAGCTCCATCGCCTTTTCCGCCGTTCCGCCAATGCCGATACCCAGCATGCCTGGCGGACACCAGCCCGCCCCCATCTTGGGCAGCTGTTCCATGACCCAGTCGACGACGCTATCCGACGGATTGAGCATGGCGAACTTGGATTTCGCTTCACTACCGCCGCCCTTGGCAGCGACATGAATTTCCACCGTATCGCCCGGCACCAGCTTGTGATGGATGATCGCCGGCGTGTTGTCGCCGGTGTTCTGGCGCTTGCCATCGGGGTCGGCCAGGACTGATGCACGAAGGACGTTATCCGGCAGTGTATAGGCGCGGCGAACGCCTTCGTTGACCATGTCGTCGAGGCTCATGTCCGCTTCCCAGCGAACATTCATGCCGACGTGAACGAATACCGTGACGATGCCCGTGTCCTGGCAGATCGGACGATGGCCGGTGGCACACATCCTCGAGTTGATCAGGATTTGTGCGATGGCATCGCGCGCGGCGGGATTCTCTTCCCGCTGGTACGCCGCGTGCATGGCATCGATGAAATCCTTGGGATGGTAATAGGAGATGTACTGCAGCGCATCGGCCACGCTTTGGATGAGATCCTCCTGACGGATCGTGGTCATCAAGGTACTCCTGGCTGGTCACGGTAACTGCCCGACGGGTTCATCGCCCGTGAGTCGGTGATTTCAAGCGCGCGAATTATACCTGAGTAACGGGAAATTGGCAGTTTGCTACAAGGTGTCAGCATAAAAGATAACGGTATAAACCTTCACTTCCGATTCCCTAATACGGTCCGATGCGATTTCTTCAGCCCTGCTGGCAGACAGGACAATAATAGAATCGGCGAGACGCGACAGACGCACGCTGGATAGTGGCACCGCAGGCGTGGCAAGGCTCTTCATCACGATCGAAAACGGCGAATCGCCACTGGGCACGACGTTTACCGGCTCGCTGCATTCGCTTTCGCCAGCCTGACCGATTGGTCACGCCCGCTTCGCGATACGCTTGGTGAATCGTCGTCAGGATGCTGTTCGCGAGCTTTTCCCGCTGGGTATCAGACAGATCCCTGGGTCGCTTCATGGGCCCGAGCCCGGCATAGAACAGGATCTCCGAACGCAGGTAATTGCCGATGCCTGCGTAGAACCCTTGATCGAGCAACAAGCTGCCCAGACCACGGCCCGCGAAACGGCGCTCGCCCAGTCTCGCGACGATATCCCCTGTCGAGACGTCATGCGTCAGCAGATCCGGGCCTAGTCGCGCCAGGAACGGCTGCCGCTCCAGGGTTTGCGTGGTCCACAACGAGATATCGGAAGCGCTGTAGAGGCTCGCCGTATGTCGGGAGGTCGACAAGCGGGCACGCAGGATGCGATTCGTCCTGGGCGGTCGGTCGCTCCGATGGAGACGCCAGACGCCATAGAGCTGGTTATGGGAATAGAGCACGTGGCCATCGGCAAAAGTCACCAGCAGCGCCTTGCCCCAGCAATCGACCGCAGTCACCCGAGTCTGACGCAAGCGCCCCGCCATCGATTCAAGTTCGGGGCTTCGACTCATCCCAGCTCCAGCAGACGCGCCTTCAAGGTATGCAATTGATCACGCAGCTTCGCGGCCTGCTCGAACTCCAGGTTCTGCGCAGCCTCGTGCATACGATCCTCGAGCTTGCCGATTTCCTTGGTCAACTGCGGCGCGTTCATCGCGCTCAGAGCTTCGCGGGTATAGTCGCCCGGGGCTTCCGCCACCAGCTGCTCGGTTCGCTTGCGCCCGCCCTTGCGCCCCGGCGCCTGCGCCCCTTCCATGATATCGGCGACGGATTTGGTAACGGTCATCGGCGTGATGCCATGCCGCTCGTTATGCTCGATCTGCTTGTTGCGGCGGCGTTCGGTTTCATCCATGGCTCGACGCATCGAGTCGGTAATGCGATCACCATAGAGAATCGCCTTGCCGTGGGCGTTACGGGCGGCGCGGCCGATCGTCTGGATCAACGAACGTTCGGCGCGCAGGAAGCCTTCCTTGTCGGCATCCAGAATCGCGACCAACGAGACTTCCGGAATATCGAGCCCCTCGCGCAGCAGGTTGATGCCGACCAGCACGTCGAACTTGCCCAGCCGAAGGTCACGGATGATCTCGACCCGCTCGACGGTATCGATATCCGAATGGAGGTAGCGGACGCGAATGTCGTGCTCGTCGAAATACTCGGTCAGGTCTTCCGCCATGCGCTTGGTCAAGGTCGTCACCAGCACGCGCTCTCCGACATCGACGCGCAGCCGGATCTCCGAGAGCAGATCGTCGACTTGCGTGCTCGCCGGGCGCACCTCGATTTCGGGGTCGACCAACCCCGTCGGGCGTACCACCTGCTCGACCACCTGGCCGGCGTGCTCCGCCTCGTATGGCCCGGGCGTCGCCGAGACGAACACGGTCTGCGGAACGATGCCCTCCCACTCCTCGAAGGTCATGGGGCGGTTGTCCAGCGCCGAGGGCAGGCGGAAGCCATATTCGACCAGGGTTTCCTTGCGCGAACGGTCACCCCGATACATGCCGCCGACCTGCGGCACGCTGACGTGGGACTCGTCGATGAACAGCAGCGCGTCGTCCGGCAGATAGTCGAAGAACGTCGGCGGCGCCTGCCCCGGCGCTCGCCCCGATAGGTAACGCGAGTAGTTCTCGATGCCGTTGCAGTAACCCAGCTCCAGCATCATCTCGATGTCGTAGAGCGTACGCTGCTCGAGACGCTGCGCCTCGACCAGACGTTCGTGCTTTCGAAGATATTCGAGCCGGTCCGCCAGCTCCTGCTTGATCGACTCGATCGCGCCAAGAATCGTGTCGCGGGGCGTCACATAGTGGCTCTTGGGGTAGATCGTCATGCGCGGCACCTGCCCGCGCACTTCTCCCGTCAGCGGATCGAACAGCCGGATCGAGTCGATCTCGTCGTCGAACAGCTCGATGCGCACGCCCTCGTCCTCGGCATCCGCCGGGAAGACGTCGATGACATCGCCGCGCACACGATACGTCCCGCGCCGGAAATCGGCGTCGTTACGCGTGTATTGCAGCTCGGCCAGCCGGCGCAGAAAGCTGCGCTGGTCGATCTGCTCGCCGCGATTGAAGTGCAGACGCATCTTCATGTACTGCTCGGGATCGCCCAGACCATAGATCGCGGAGACCGACACCACGATCAGCGCGTCTCGACGCTCCAGCAGCGCCTTGGTCGCCGACAGCCGCATCTGCTCGATGTGGTCGTTGATCGAGGCATCCTTCTCGATGAAGGTGTCGGAAGACGGCACGTACGCTTCCGGCTGGTAGTAGTCGTAGTAGGAGACGAAATACTCGACCGCGTTGTCCGGGAAGAAGCTCTTGAACTCGCCGTAGAGCTGGGCCGCCAGCGTCTTGTTGGGCGCGAGCACGATCGTCGGGCGCTGCAGCGTCTCGACGACGTTGGCCATGGTGAAGGTCTTGCCGGAGCCGGTGACGCCGAGCAGTGTCTGGTGCGACAAGCCAGCGCCGAGGCCGCGAACCAGCCCTTCGATGGCGGCCGGCTGGTCCCCGGCCGGACGATACTTGGATTGGATCTTGAAAGGTTTGTTCATGGTCACTAATTAGGGTCCAAAGTATCTTCATTCAAGGGCATCGTCATTCAAGCCTCACCGATCCACGAGCCACGCCTCACTGCGCCGTCGACTCGATCACTGAGCCGTATAGCCCGACTTCAACGAGGCCACCGCCTTGATCAGCGCGTCACGGGAAACACGTCCCTCGACTTCCGCCCATTCTCTTCCGATATCGACGCTCTCGACACCGTCCACCATCATCAGAGCCGTGGTAACGCGGTTGAGGTCTTCGGGGGTGGACACCCCTTTCAGGGTCAGATTGATCCGGGACATGCAGGTTTCTCCACTACGTTCTATTTACGATGGCCTTTCTACAATTCAGGTAACGAGATTCAGATAAGGTTCAGACAACGTTCAGGCCAGCAGCATAGCGTAGCACGTCGTTTTCGGGGCCGACGTTGCAATGCAGCGGAATCGACGCCATCTTGACGCCAGACTTGTACCGATATCCAGGCACCTGGTATCCCGGTACGCCACCAACATTGTTACGGGAGAGTTTGGATGGACGATTGGCTGGCACATCTTACGGCCGCGGGCGGGCGCCAGTTGAACGATCACGACTGGCATTTCCCGGAAAGCGGTCATCGGCTTGCCGAGGGCAATGGCCTGATACCGCTGACGCATTTCCGCATTCTGGAATGCGAAGGACCCGATGCCGCTCGCTTTCTGCAAGGTCAGACCAGTGCCAACACCGATCACGCCGATGGCGCTTTTGCCCCGTTGACGGCCTTCTGCACGCCCAAGGGCAGAATGATCGCCAATGCCGAGATACTCAAGGTCTCTGCCGAACGCTACTGGCTGCTGCTGGATACCTCTCTGGCGGGACCGCTGGCCACGCAGCTGGGAAAATACGCCCCTTTCTACAAGATGACGCTGCGCCATCGCGAGGACCTGGCAATCATCGGAATGGTCGGCGAGCCCGAGTCATGGGCCGAGGCCGATCTTCCCGATCTGCCCCGCCTCGACTGGCATATGGCACAGCAGGACGACGTTCTTGCCTTGCGTCACCCTGCCAGCCGATCACGCTTCGTATTGATCCTGCCCACGTCTCAGGCTGCTGCCCGTTGGGATACGTTGCGTCGCCATGCCGATCCCGCCGATACGGCCCTGTGGCGGCGCGCGGACATCGGTGCCGGCGTCGCCTGGCTAACCGCCGAACACAGCGATGCGTTCCTGCCGCAGATGATCAACTGGGAAGCGTTGGGCGGAATCAGTTTCCGCAAGGGCTGTTACACCGGGCAGGAGGTCGTGGCGCGGGCGCATTTTCGCGGGCAGGTCAAACGGCGCTTGCAGATCGCTACCCTGGAAGGCGCTTCGATACCGGCCATCGGCGACGAGATCCGTAGCGCGGAAGACAAGCGCGTGGGAGAGATCTTCCAGGCCACGGCCGGTGACGACACCGAACGCTGCGACATCCTCGCTGTCATCAATACCAGTGTGGATGGCGAATCGGCGCTGTTCGTGGGGGATCGCAAGCTGACCCTGCGTGAACTGCCTTATCCGCTGGAGCGTCTCGACCCTGAGCGGATCGTGGGCGACTGACACACGGACCGAAGCTCACCCGTCAGCATCGAGACCGAACAGCCGGTGCGTGTTGACCCACGCGTTGGCGATCACGGATTCCCGTGTCTGGCCTCGCAGTCGGGCAACCGACTCGGCTGTCTCCATCAGGTGGGCAGGTTCGTTACGTTGCCCCTGGCGCCCGGATAGCGGCATGTCCGGGCTGTCGCTTTCCAGCACGAAGCCGTCGTTGGGGATCGACTGCACCGCCCGATGCAGTCGTTTAGCCCGATCGTAAGTCACCGCGCCTCCCAACCCGAGACTATAACCGAGATCCAGAAATCTCCTGGCCTGCTGCGGGCTGCCCCCGAAAGCATGAATCAATCCCCGCGCCGGCAGATCGAGCTGCCTGAGCCGCTTGGCCACCTGGTCGTCGGCATGGACGCAGTGAATGATGATGGGCAGCCGATGCCGTTTGGCCAGTTGAAGCTGCGCCTCGAACAGCGACCACTGCTGCTCCAGCGTATCCTCGAATCTGGCATCGACGCCGCATTCACCGATACCGACCAGATGCTCGTGACGCCCGATTTCCTCCGCCAGCGCTTCCAGATCGCTGTCCGCATGCGCCTCGACGAAATAGGGATGCAACCCAAGCGAAACGACGACGTCATCACGCTCGCCTAGATCGAGCACGGCAGGCCAACGCTGACGGGTCGTGCCCGGCACCAGGAAGCGCGAGACGCCGGCCGCGTGAGCGCGTTCGAAAACGGCTTCGCGATCGGTGTCGAAACGGTCGAAATCCAGATGGCAATGGGAGTCGAAAAGCATGATCAGCTCCCGACGTTCTCTTCCTGCAAAGGCATTTCAGCGGTGCAGTGACCGCACTTGGTCGCCTTGATGGGGATCGTCATGAAGCAGTACGGACACGCCTTGTCCGTCGGCGCCTGGGGAGCGACAGCCTCCTCGCGCTTCAGGCGATTGATGGTGCGTACCAGCAGAAAGACGACGAAGGCGACGATGACGAAACTGAGAACCGCATTCAGGAACAGCCCATAATCCAGCGTGACGGCGCCAGCCTCCTGCGCGGCCGACAATGTTGCATACGGCCCCGGGGTGCCGCCTTCCTTGAGCACGACGAAGAAATTCGCGAAGTCGACACCACCGATGAGCAATCCGAGCACCGGGTTGAAGACATTTTTCACCAGGCTCTGCACGATCAACGTGAAAGCGCCACCGATGATAATGCCTACCGCCATATCGACGACGTTACCCTTGACGGCAAACTCTCGAAACTCTTTCAAGAATTTGGAAGCCATCGCCATTCTCCTTTTTCTGGTCGACCGGATTGCCCAACAACGAACCATTGCTCGTGCTCGTGTACGAACCATCGGCGCCTGCCCAATGCGCGAATGGCCTTCGTCAGCATGGCGCAAGCATTACGGAGCGGCAAGATTCACAAGGCCGCTCCTGTCAGGCAATGCCGGCACTCAGTGCTCGCGGGTGGCCCTGAACTCGATTTCCGGCCAGCGCTCCTGGGTCATCTGCAGGTTGACGCGGGTCGGCGCCAGATAGGTCAGGTAATCCCCGCCATCCAGGGCCAGGTTGGTACTGGCCTTCCGCTTGAACTCGTCGAGCTTCTTGGCATCCTTGCTGTAGATCCAGCGGGCCGTGTTGACGTTGACCGGCTCATAAAGGCAGTCGACCTTGTACTCCTCCTTGAGGCGGTGCGCGACCACATCGAACTGCAGCGTACCTACCGCGCCAACGATCAGGTCGTTGTTGTCCAACGGCAGGAAGACCTGTGTCGCGCCCTCTTCGGAGAGCTGCTGAAGCCCTTTCTGCAGCGCCTTCATCTTGAGCGGATCACGGAGCCGGACGCGGCGGAACAGTTCCGGGGCAAAATGCGGGATCCCGAGGAAGCGCATATCCTCGCCGGCGGTGAAGGTGTCCCCGATCTGGATCGTGCCGTGATTGTGCAGACCGATGATATCGCCGGGCCAGGCCTCTTCCACGTGAGACCGGTCGGATGCCATGAACGTCAGCGCGTCCGCGATCTTGACATCCTTGCCAATGCGCACGTGGCGCATCTTCATGTTGCGTTCGTACTTGCCGGAGCAGATGCGCAGAAACGCCACACGGTCGCGATGCTTGGGATCCATGTTGGCCTGGATCTTGAAAACGAAGCCGGAGAAACGCCCATCGTCGGCCACCACTTCACGGGCATCGGTTTCCCGGGCCTGGGGCGTCGGTGCGAACTCGACGAACCCGTTGAGCATTTCACGCACCCCGAAATTGCCCATCGCGGTTCCGAAATAGACCGGAGACAGCTCCCCCCGACGATAGGCTTCCAGGTCAAACTCATGCGAAGCGCCCCGTACCAGCTCGACCTCCATGCGCAGCTCTTCCGCCGCGCTCTCGCCGAGTATCCGGTCGACCTCTTCGCTGTCCAGCCCTTCGATGCGCTTGTCTTCCGGAATCCGGTTGCCCTGCCCCTGGGTATAGAGATGGATCACATCGTCATAGAGATGGTAGACGCCCTTGAACTGACGCCCCATGCCGATCGGCCAGGTCATTGGCGCACACTGCATGCCGAGGACCGTCTCGATCTCGTCCATCACCTCGATCGGATCGCGTGTCTCCCGATCCATCTTGTTGATGAAGGTCAGGATCGGCGTGGTGCGCAGCCGACAGACTTCCATCAACTTGATGGTTCGATCTTCGACGCCCTTGGCCGCATCGATGACCATCAAGGCGGAATCGACAGCGGTCAGGGTGCGGTAGGTATCTTCGGAGAAATCCTCGTGGCCAGGGGTGTCGAGCAGGTTGACGATGCGCCCGTTGTAGGGGAACTGCATCACCGAGGTGGTGACCGAGATACCACGCTCCTGCTCCATCTTCATCCAGTCGGACGTGGCGTGACGCTCGGCCCGCTTGCTCTTGACCGAACCGGCGAGCTGAATGGCGTTTCCGAACAGCAGCATTTTCTCGGTGATCGTGGTCTTGCCCGCATCCGGGTGGCTGATGATGGCAAAAGTGCGGCGGAGGGCCGCTTCCTGCGCAAGCTGAGAATCTGACATGAGTGGTTTCACTGACTGAAGGCGACTCACACGGCATCGATCGATGGTGAGTTCGCGGGGAATCGAAGATAGCGGCGATTAGATGGCGGCGATTGTACGCGTTGAGCCGCAAGAGTTGTAGCCGCCTCGATGCCAGCCTTCCTGGGTTCGAAAAGCGCTCGATCTCGTCTTTCAGCATGAGAAAAAGCGCTATCAAGTCGTCTTTTCTCGACGGGTTGGGCGCATGGCGACGTGGTAGCCTGCTTGTGACATTCCCCCGGCATTCACGCCGAAACATTCCAAAGACTTCCAGCGCAGAGGCTCCGAGATGAAGCCAGTTCTAGGGCATGACGCCGACGACAAACCGCTCCGCGAGGGCGATACCGTAACGATGGATGCCTCCCGGGCTGCTTCGGACGCCCCGTCGCTGGGCATCGTTGCCGGCCTGGCGCCCCACAACAACCCCGACGATGCGGTACAGAGCTTGCGCATGACCGATGGCAGCGTGGTCTACGACGTTCATTGTCGCCGGACGGATGACACGTCCTCTCATTGACAGCGGTAAAGCCCGTTTCGCCCGTTGCGGGTCGATGAATCCTGACCAGCTGTCAATCCCTCGCCGGCCAGACCTGCCTGCGACAAACGGGCGCCCCTCTTCCCCCCTCTCGACGGCCTGAACGCACTCACGCCGCTTCCCGGCATGCGTTACCATAAGGAAGACGCGGGCAGCGATATCGAGTCAGCCGCCCGTCAATCGATCGCCGACTCGACTCCGGAGAGACCATGCTGCAGCCGCTTCCGCTTTCGACGCCGAACCGCAACCTGGTTCGCTTGACGATTGTCCGCGGCATCACCTGGACCGGCTTTCTCGCCGCAATCATCTTCGGCATCGAAGTGCTGGGATTCCAGCTGCATGTGCTGCCGGTCATCAGCATCATCGTCGCCATGGGGTTGTTCAACGTCGCGACCTGGTGGCGTCTTGGCAGACCCCGGGCGGTTACCGATACCGAATATCTGCTGCACTGGCTGGTCGACATTGCCGGGCTGAGCCTGCTGTTCTACTACACCGGCGGTTCGACCAACCCCTTCATCACCTATCTGCTGGTTCCACTGGGCATCGCCGCCGCCACGCTTCCCTGGCTCCACGCCTGGATCATCGCCATGGCAGCCACCGCCAGCTACACCACGATGATGCTGTTCTACCAGCCGGTTCCACAGCTGACCAACAGCACCATCGTCTTTGGTGTGCAACTGCATACCCTGGGGATGTGGCTGAACTTCATTCTCTCCGGCAGCCTGCTGACATTCTTCATCTTCAAGATGGCGCATACGCTGCGTCGCCGTGACATGACCCTGTCCCGCACCCGTGAAGCGGCGTTGCGCAACGAGCAGATCCTGGCGGTGGCCACCCAGGCCGCCGGCACCGCTCACGAGCTCGGTTCGCCGCTCTCGACAATGGCGGTGCTGCTCAATGAAATGCGCCACGAAGCCAGTGAACAGCCGGCATTGATCGAGGATATCGACATGCTTCGCAAGCAGGTCGATACCTGCAAGCAGCGCCTGCAGACCCTCGTCGCCAATGCCGACCGACGCCGCCTGGAAAAGCCCGAGATATGCCGCGCCACTCCATGGCTCGAGAATCTGATCCAGCGCTGGCTGGTATTGCGGCCGGACGTTCATCACCGGCTGGAGGTGCTCGGCAAGCGAGGTCAGCCCAGCATTGCGGTGGACGCGACGCTGGAGCAGGCATTGATCAACCTGCTCAACAACGCGGCCGATGCCAGCCCCGATGCGATCGTGACCAGCCTAGACTGGAATGCCGAAGAGGTAGTCATCGATATCCGCGATCATGGCCCGGGCGTACCGATGTCGATCGCGGATCAGCTGGGCGACACCTTCATCTCGACCAAGAGCAAGGGCATGGGTATCGGCCTGTTTCTGACTCACGCTACCGTCAACCGGTTCGGTGGCGGCGTCAGTCTCTACAACCATGAAGAAGGCGGTACGTTGACCGAGGTCAAGCTTCCCCGCGTCAAGGCTGGCGAGAGCCTGTGATGTCACCTCGGTCCGCCATACACCGATGAGGAGTCAGCAATGAGTGACCAGGAACGGAAGAATCCGCAGGAACGCCTGCTGATCGTCGACGACGACGAACAGCTCTGTTTCGTCATGGAGCGCGCCATGCGCCGCCGCGGCTACGACGTGGTCGTCGCCCATACGCATGACCAGGCCCTCGCGGCAGCGCGGGAAGCACCGCCCGCACTGGCGACGCTGGACCTCAAGCTGGAATCCGACTCCGGCCTGAAACTGCTGCCCGCGCTACTGGAGGTGGCTCCGGCGTGTCGCATCGTCGTGCTGACCGGCTACTCGAGCATCACCACTGCCGTGGAAGCGATAAAACTGGGCGCGGTCAACTACCTCTGCAAGCCCGCCGACGCGGACGAGATCCTGCTGTCGCTGGAGCGCGAAAGCGGCGATGTCGATGTGGAAATCGCCGACAACCCGCCGTCGGTCAACCGCGTGACCTGGGAGCACATCCAGAAGGTCCTGCATGAGCACGACGGCAATATCTCTGCCACGGCCAGGGCGCTGGGCATGCACCGCCGCACGTTGCAACGTAAACTGCAGAAACGTCCGGTAAGACACTGACGACTCACTTTCCCATCCGACAGGAGCCCAATGTGAATCACCCCCAACGCCTCGAACAGATGATCCGTATCGCCCGCCGGGCCGGCGACATGATCGTCCAGGCACGCCAGAAGCAGAACTTTTCCCACGATTACAAGGGTGGGGACGAACTGGTGACCGAGGTGGATGTGGCCGTCGACCAGATGATCGCCGAGGAACTCGAAGCCCTCTTCCCCGGCGAAGCCAGGCTGACCGAAGAGCTAGCGCCGGATCGCAGTCAGCTCGAGCAGCGCGGCCCGCTCTGGGTCGTCGATCCCATCGACGGTACCGTCAACTTTGCCTATGGGCACGCTCACGTTGCCGTATCGATCGCCTGGGCAGTGGATGGGGAAGTCCAGCTCGGCGTGGTTCACGCACCGTTCCTCGGCGAAACCTTCACTGCCATGCGCGGCCAGGGGGCGCGGCTCAACGAGGAATCGATGCAGTGCAGTCGGCCGACGACACTGGAGCGAAGCCTGGTCGCGACGGGCTTTCCGTACGCCCGCGACAAACGCGCCCCGCTGATCAGGCGCCTCAATCACGTCGTCCATGCCTGCCGCGACGTGCGGCGTAACGGCTCCGCCGCCCTCGACCTCTGCCATGTCGGCTGCGGCCAACTGGACGCCTACTACGAGAGCGTCTCGCCATGGGATTTTGCCGCCGGGCTGCTCATCGCGCGGGAGGCCGGTGCCAGCACGAGCCACCTCTACGAATGTCCGGAAGGACTCCCCGTCGAACTCTACGGCGAGAATCTGCTGGTCAGCGCTCCCGGTATCCACAGTGCGCTGGGAGACCTGCTGCGTGCTGCCGATGCAGGGCGTCCCGTGGCGCCATGATCCCGCTGTCCCGCCACGGTCTCGAGTTACCGCGCCACTGACGATCTTCAAGGTGGCAGACACCATGAAGCTTATAGCGGCGCGCAATGATGCACGTAGAAAGACTCTATTGGGCCGACGGGGTTTAATACGAAAGAATAAGCCCCATCTCGTTTTCAGGCCTATACATAATCCGATACAGGAGAATCACCGATGCTGACCGTCATTTTCGGCCGTCCCGGTTGCCCGTTTTGCGTTCGCGCCAAAGATCTGGCCGAAAAGCTGAAGGAAGCTCGCGAAGACTTCGATTACCGTTATATCGACATCCACGCTGAAGGCATCACCAAGGCCGACATGGAAAAGACGATCGGCAAGCCGGTGGAAACCGTGCCACAGATCTTTGTCGACCAGACGCATATCGGTGGCTTCACCGAATTCGACCAATACGTGCAGGACAAGGCACTGATGCCGGAAAGCGTCTGATCGAGACAGGCGGAAGCGAAGATCCAAAAAAGCCGGCGCGAGCCGGCTTTTTGTCGTTCCTGGGATGCTTTTCCGTCATGTCCAGAGCTTTCCCGTCATGGCTGCTTGTCGGGCCGATACTCACGCCGGCTGAGTCGATGGCTCATCGAGGGTCAGGTCCGGCTCGCCCTCCAGATCCAGCTCATACTGATAAGGCCCATGTCGTGGGTCCAGTTCGTTGATGTAGTGCGTCGATTCCACCATCGGTACCAACGGGGTGTAAGGCTCCTGCTCCTCTGGCGCCATGACCGGTTCGCGGCGCCACAACCGATAGACGATGAACAGAGCCAGGCCCAGCGCCGCTGCGCCCAGGAACAGCCAGAGACCGTCCGGCCCCATCCCTTGCATCAACAGAGACGCACTGAACGGGCCGACGATCGAGCCTACCCCGTAGCACATCAGGATCTTGGCATTGGCCTGGATCGTCTCCTCGGGCTCCAGCCAGTCGTGGGTATGCGCCAGGCTCAGCGAGTAGAGCGTATGCAGCATCGCGGTGTGGAAACTGGCCACGAAAACCAGCAGCCAGTAGCTGGATCGTGCGGCAAACACGATCAGAATGCCCGAGATGGTCATCACCAGCGCCATGCACAGGATGACCTTGCGCCTATCGAAACGGTCCGAAATCCGCCCGAGCGTCCATTGGGCGATGAGGGCCACCAGGGTCGTGATCGACATGAACTTCGCCGTCTGCGCAGTGGTCAGTCCGATCTCCTGGCCGTAGTACGGCGTCATGGCGAAGAAGGCCTGCACCATCAACCCTGCCACGAACGCGCCGACCAGGCCCACCGGTGCGCGCGCCAGCAACGTTCGCATCGAGATCTTTGCCGACACGTCGTGGCTGCTGCGTAGCGGACCTTGGATACGGTGAATCGACAGCGGCACCAGCGACAGCGCGAACAGGATGCCGGCTACCGAAAACAGCACGAACGTGCCGGGGTCGGCCATGTTGAGCATCCACTGCCCGCCCGCCAGCGACAGGGTCGAGATCACCAGATACCACCCCAGCACCCGCCCCCGGTTTTCGTTGGTCGACTCGCCGGATACCCACGACTCCATCACCATCAGCAGCCCCGCCGTCGCCGCGCCGCCGAACAGTCGCCAGACCAGCCACGCCCACGGATCGACCCAGAGCCCGTGCAGGATGGCCGTGGCCGCCAGCAATGCCGCACAGGCGGCGAATACGCGAATGTGCCCTACGCTACGGATGCGCTTTTCCAGCCAGTAGCTACCGGCGACGAAACCGAGCGAAAAGCAGGACATGAGCAGACCTGCCATCTGCGACGGGAACGCCTCCAGCGACATCCGTACGCCCAACAGCGTCATGATCAACCCGTGCCCGAGAAGGAAGCTGATTTCGCAAAGAAACAGAATCGGTAGAGTCGCGGGTAATGAACGCAACGGCATTCTCCAGACAGCAGCGGTTGAGAAACCCATCCGACGAGTTGGCACCGGTCCGGCTCGATGAACGGCACCTCATCGCGAACGGAGGCAAAAACGGCGGCAGTCTATCAATTTAGAAGCGATCTTGCCGAGATCCTGCGATATCCGTAACCAGCCGACACCGACATGAATTATTCACATCTTCTGTGGATAACGCTGTGCATTTCCGGTGACGGACAGCAACGGTCGTCGTTCCTACCCATGCTGACCTTAAATTGGTCAGTTTTTCGACAATGGCAAATCTCACTGTTCACCCCCGGCCACGCCCTCGCCATCCCGTACACTGTCGCCCCCGCGAACGGAAACCCGACGCGCTGTGCAGCCTGACGACATTCCAGTAACATTGAGCCAAGTCATTGATGGAGAATGGCATGTCGACCCTGAAAGGGTGCATCAGCGTCCTGTTGCTGGTTCTCAACACGCTTTTCTGGGGCGTGCCTCTGATCGTGCTGACGGCGGTAAAACTGGTCACACCGCTTCGGCGCTGGCGCCTGAAGGTGCTCGGCGGATTGCACTGGGTCGCACTCGCCTGGGTGAAAACCAACAATGCCTGGATCCGCTACTGGATTCACCCACGGATTCGAGCCGATGTTCCCGAGTCGCTCTCGCCGAATCAATGGTGGCTGGTCATGGCCAACCATCAGAGCTGGACCGATATCATCGTCATGCTCTACGTATTGACCGGTCGCCTGGCCATGCCGAAGTTCTTCCTCAAACGGGAACTGATCCTGGTTCCCATCGTCGGCCTGGCCTGGTGGGCTCTCGAGTTCCCGTTCATGCGTCGCTACAGCCGTGAAAAACTCGCTCGCCGCCCCGGGCTGGCCGAGCAGGATCGCCGGGCGACACAGCGAATGTGCGAACATGCCCGGGAAATGCCCATGACGATCTACAACTTCGTCGAGGGGACTCGATTCACACCGGAGAAGCAACGCCAGCAGCAAAGTCCCTATCGGCATCTGTTGCGACCCAAGGCCGGCGGTGTCGCCCAGGTCGTCGGGCTGTTGGGGTCGCGCCTGGACGGCATCATCGACGTGACGTTGCACTACCGTCGTGGCACACCCAATTTCTGGGATTTCCTCTGCGGCCGCGAGCAGGATATCGCGATGGTCGCGCAACGCCTCGACAGGCCGGGCTGGATGCTGGAGGGGAGCTACGACGATGCCCATTACAAGGAACGTTTCTACACATGGTTGAACGCAAGGTGGCAGGAAAAAGACGCGGCGCTCTCCTCCTACTGCTGGGACTGATTCTACTGCTCGGGGGTTGCGCGAGCGGTGGCGGAGCCAGCATCTCCAACGGAGGCGGCTGGGTGACGGTGCAACGCGGAGATACGCTGGGCAAGATCGCCGATCAGGCCGGCATTCCACTGCTTCGCCTGCAGCGATTCAATCCTGGCGTAGATTCCCGCCGGCTGGCCATCGGTCAACGCCTGATGCTGCCCTCACGGCAGGAACGCGCGCCGGGCGGTGGCCCTTACCGTTATCAGGTGAGGCGCGGTGATTCCCTCTATTCGATTGCCCGTTATTTCGGTGCCGATCCGCAGCGCGTCCAGGCCGCCAACACGGGAATCGACCCTTCCAGGCTGGCCGTGGGGCAATTGATTCAGGTGCCAATCGGCGGCGGTTCGAGCAGCGGCGGCAGTCGTGCCGCGTCAGCACCGGCAGCTTCGCGCTCGCTTCCGGATCCCGGCCCGCTCCCCGCTTCGGCGCGCCAATGGCAATGGCCATTGGCGAACTACGCCGTCGAGCGTCGTTTCGGTCGGGATGCCCACGGCACCCTTCAGCCGATGATGCTGTCGACGCCCTCCCCGGCGGTCGCCAAGGCCACCGCGCCGGGCAAGGTCCGGTTTGCCAGCGGCATGCGCCAACTGGGTCAGGTGGTCATTCTCCACCATGCCGACAACATGCAGAGCGTCTACGCCTTCTGCGACAAGCTGAGGGTCTCCGAAGGAGACTCCGTCTCCAGCGGGGCACCGCTATGCGACATCGGTCAGGAAAGCGGCAGCAGCCGCTATCACCTGCTGTTCGACCTTCGTCATGGCGGAAAGCCCGTGGATCCCGCGCGCGTGCTACGCTAATCGGCGTGTCATGCATTCGTCATCACCTTGACACATTGGCGTCATCGGTACCCCGCAGGATCGACAACCAGATCGATTACGGTTGGCGGCGAGTCGGGAATCCAGACAGCTTCGCTGGCGTGGAAGGAGTCATCAAAATGCGCATAGCCCTGGTCAGTGAAACCTGGGCGCCGGAGGTCAACGGCGTCGCTCACACCCTGAGCCAACTTGCCAGCCACCTGGTCTCCAAAGGCGTCACGCTGCAACTGATCCGACCCGATCCGGCGGGTGGCGAGCGTGATGCCCTGGCGGAAAGAGATGTTCACGTCCGCGGCGTTTCGCTACCGATCTATGCCGACGTCCATGTCGGCTGGCCGTGCCGACGTCGGCTGGTGCGGCTCTGGCGCCAGGAACGTCCCGACGCCATCTACATCGCCACCGAAGGTCCTCTCGGCTGGTCAGCCTTGAATGCGGCAAGGCACTTGCAGATACCGGTCGTCAGCGGGTTCCACACCAATTTCGATCAGTACGCCAGTAATTACCACCTCGGCTGGAGCATTCCGATTGCCCGCCGCGGTCTGCGATACTTCCACAATCGCTGCGACGCGACGCTGGTGCCCACGTCGGCACAGCGTCAGGCCCTGGAGGATAATGGCTACCGGCGCGTCTCGGTGCTGGCGCGGGGGGTGGACGCCGAGCGCTATCAACCCTCACGGCGGGATGCGGAACTGAGACGCCAATGGGGCGCCAGCCCGCACGATCCGGTGGCGCTTTATGTCGGCCGGCTCGCCAGCGAGAAGAATATCGAACTGCTGGCCACCACCATGGCGGCCATGCAGCGGGCCAACCCGTCGCTGGTACAAGTGCTGGTGGGCGACGGCCCTGCTCGCAGGAGCATTGCCCAGCGACTGCCCGACGCCGTGTTCACGGGCTTCCAGAAAGGAGAAGCCTTGGCGCGCCATTACGCCAGCGCGGACATGTTCATCTTTCCTTCGCTCTCGGAAACCTTCGGCAATGTAGTGCCAGAGGCGATGGCGAGCGGACTCGCCGTCGTGGCATTCGATCATGCCGCAGCGAAGGAGTTGATCACCGATGACGTCGATGGGCGGCTGGTCTCGCCGGACGATCGCGATGGCTTCATCCAGGCAGCGAGCGAGCTTTGCCAGCAGCCCGCTCTCTACGCCCGCCTGGGTCGCCAGGCACGCCAGCGCGCTTCGGGGCTGAGCTGGGCCCATATCGGCGACCGTTTTCTTGCCCATCTCATTCAGGTCCAGGGAACACAGCATGCCGCCACGCACTCAACGTCTCAGGTTTGAACAGCTGGATCGCGCCGAGAGCCGGCTCAGCCACTGGCTGGCGGAATTCTCTCGCCTCGCGCCGACCCTCTGGCTATTCCGTCTGGTCAGCCGTCTCGGCGACTGGCCGGCCTGGGTCGCAGTCGCCCTGCTGCAACCCCTCCTGCTGGGCCGGGAGGGATGGCTGATCGCGGCGCACTGGGGGCTGACGGCCAGCGTTGCCGCTCTCGTGTATCGCCTGCTCAAGACCCAGCTGTGCCGGGAACGCCCCTACATCACCTTCGATACGATCCGCTGCACGATGCCGCCGGTCGACCGTTACAGCTTCCCCAGCGGCCACACCCTGCACGCGGTGATGTTCAGCTGTCTGACCGCCGCGAGTACTCCGCAGCTACTGCCGATCGTGATTCCGCTTGCCGTCCTGATCGCGATCTCGCGCGTGGTGCTGGGTCTGCACTATGTCAGCGACGTCATCGTGGGGGCGCTGCTGGGATTCGCTCTGGCCTGGGGCAGCGGCCTGGCCGCCCTGTTCTTCTGGGGCGGGTAACGCTGCCATGTCCGAGCCGGACAGCAACGATTGGCAACGCATCGAAGAGTCGCCGATGCTGGCTCTGCTACCGAATTTTCTCGACGAAGAAGAGGCTTCCCGGCTCTGTCTCGCGCTCGATCATCAAATCGAATGGACCTCCCCAACCCTTCAACTTTACGGACGCCGGCACGTCATTCCGCGCTCCCAATGCTGGATGGGCGACCATGATGCGCACTATCGCTACTCCGGGCGTGCGTTCCAGCCACAGCCGTGGCATTCGCAGATCGAAAAGCTTAAGGATCGGGTTCAGCAGCTATTGCAGGCCCACGAGATGCCGTCGGCCGGTTTCAATAGCGTGCTGCTGAATCGCTACGCCAACGGCGAGCAGCGCATGGGCTGGCATAGCGACGATGAGCCGGAACTCGGCGAGGATCCGATCGTGGCCTCGGTGTCGCTGGGTAGCGAGCGTCCTCTTCGTTTTCGGGAGAAGACGGCCACACCTCGCCGCGCCTTCAACGTCTGGTTGCCCCACGGCAGCCTGTTACTGATGGGGCCCGGCGCCCAGGCCAGGTGGCAACACGCATTAGCCCCGCGAGCGATCGACGGCGTTCGTATCAATCTCACTTTCCGACGGATTCTTTAGCGTCTCCACCCTTTCCAGCTTCAGCACCTCTGCCTGGAAACAAAAACGCCTCCCTGATTTGGGGAGGCGAAGGAAGATAACGGTATAAATAGAACTCGACGGCTTCGAGTCCTGCGTCGATTATCCGCGATAGTAATTGGCCGGCACGAATGGCATCGCGCTGATGGTCATCGGCAACCGCTTGCCACGGACATCGGCATAGAGTGTCGTGCCTTTCTCGGCCGCCTCGATCGCTACGTAGGCCATGGCGACCGGCGCCCCGATGCTGGGCCCGAAGCTTCCCGACGTGACCTGTCCGACCTCGCGGTCATCCGCGTCGAACAGTTTGGCACCCTCCCGCACTGGCGCCCGGCCCTCGCCGATCAATCCGACGCGACGGCGACGGTGGTCCTTGGCTTGCAGTTGATGCAGCACCATATCGGCCCCGGGGAAACCGGCCTCCCGCTCGCCGCCAACCCGGCGCGGCTTGCCCACGGCCCAGGAGAGGCTCGCCTCGACGGGCGTAGTCGTGGTGTCGATATCGTGACCGTAGAGGCAGAGGCCGGCCTCGAGACGCAACGAATCCCGCGCTCCGAGGCCGATCGGCTCGACTTCCGGCTGATCGAGGAACCAGCGCGCCAGCGCTTCGGTGGCCTCCGCCGGTACCGAAATCTCGAACCCGTCCTCACCGGTGTACCCGCTGCGACTGATCCATAGCTCATGACCCATCACCTCGAAACGGCCATGCTGCATGAACACCAGTTCGCAGGCAGCCGGGCAGAGACGCTGCATGACGTCGCGAGCCTGCGGGCCTTGCACGGCCAACAAGCCCCGATCCAGAACTTCCACGTCATGGCCGGTACCGAGGCCGGTGCGCATCAGCGCAACGTCCTGATCCTTGCACGCCGCGTTGACAACCACGTACAGCGAATCGCCATGATTGACGATCATCAGGTCGTCCAGGATGCCGCCTTCGCTGTTGGTGAACAGGGCGTAGCGCTGCCCGCCTTCGGCCAGCCCCACGACATCGGCGGTCACCAGGGTTTCCATCGCCGCGGCGGGGGAAGGCCCGGTCACTCTCACCTGGCCCATGTGAGAGACGTCGAACAGACCACAGGCCCGACGCGTGTGCTCGTGCTCCTTCTTGACGCCCAGCGGATACTGCACGGGCATGCTGTAGCCGGCGAACGGCACCATCTTGCCACCGAGCTCTTGATGCAGCGCGAACAGCGGGGTCTGTTTCATAGTAGACATCGAAGTCTCCAGTTAAGCGCAGAGAGAAAAGTCATGCTTATCGATCACGGCCTTCCAGCGCCTCTCCCGGCAGAACGGTCTTGCCGGCGAAGTGATCGCGAGTCAGCTTGAATACGACCGGGGACAACAGCGCCAGAGCGATCAGGTTCGGGATCGCCATCATCGCATTGAAGGTGTCCGCCACCAGCCAGATGAAATCCAGCTTTGCCATGGCGCCAACTGGCACCGCCAGCACGAACAGAATCCGATAGAGCAGAATCGCCCGGTCGCCGAACAGGTACTGAAAACACTTCTCGCCGTAGAACGACCAGCCCAGGATCGTCGTGAAGGCGAATATCGACAGCGCGATCGCGACGATATGCTGGCCGATACCCGGCAGCGCGCTATCGAAAGACAGCGAGGTCAATGCCGCGCCGCTTTCGCCGTCCAGCCAGTGTACCGAAGTCAGAATGACCAGCGCGGTCATCGTGCACACGACCAGCGTATCGATGAACGTGCCCAGCATGGCGATCAGCCCCTGACGGACCGGATTACGCGTCTGCGCGGCCGCATGCGCGATCGGCGCACTACCCAGACCGGCCTCGTTGGAAAAGATCCCCCGCGCCACACCGAAGCGGATGGCGGCTGCGACCGCAGCGCCGGCGAAACCGCCACTGGCCGCGATGGGCTGGAACGCGTGCGCGAAAATCGTGCCCAGGGCGTTACCGATCTGATCGGCATTGATGATCAGCACGACGATGCCGGCGGCGAAGTAGGCCACGGCCATCAATGGCACCAGCTTGCCGGCAACACTGGAAATACGCTTGATTCCCCCCAGAATGACCGCACCGGCGAGCACCATGATGATGACTCCGGTCAGCCAGGCAGGCACGCCGAAGGACGTCGTCAATGCATCCGCGACGGAATTGGCCTGCACGGTATTACCGATACCGAAAGCCGCCACGGCACCAAAGAAAGCGAACATCCCGCCCAGCCACGCCCAGCGCTTGCCCAGCCCGTTACGGATGTAATACATCGGCCCGCCGACGTGATCACCCCGGGAATCCGTCTGCCGATACCGAACTGCCAGCACGGCTTCGGCGAATTTCGTTGCCATGCCGACCAGCGCAGTCAGCCACATCCAGAACACTGCCCCCGGGCCGCCGAGCGCGATGGCCGTGGCCACACCGGCAATATTCCCTGTCCCTATCGTGGCCGAAAGCGCCGTCATCAGCGCATTGAACGGTGATATCTCGCCGTCGTTGTGGCTGTCGGCCTCGCTGCGGCGGCCGCTCCATAGCAAACTGAAACCGAGCCCAAGCTTGCGGATGGGCATCAACTTGAGCCCCAGTTGCAGGTAGATACCGACCCCGAACAGCAGAATCAGCATCAGCGGGCCCCAGACCACGCCGTTGATAGCGCTGAAAATCGTAGTGAGTTGATCCACGTCGAACTCCATTTATTGGGTTGTTGTCGCTGTCGAACAGGCCAGAGCGTGCCGCAATAGCCACGAACGCTCATGGATGGCCAAAACGTGGCAACGATAGAGGATTCCACTACGCATCCACAATGATCCCAAAGCCTTTACCCCTCTGCATGGGCCTCGGCGTGTCGTTGGCTACCTTAGCGAAAAGCCTCTTTTGTTTCCAATAAGAAACACGTGCTCCCGGCTTCGAGGGAAAGCGCCAGGCCGTCAAATTTCCGACACCATCTTCCGATGGCGCTTCCTGGCACCGATGACTGGCCGGAGCCCCTGCATCGAAAGTGCGCAGCCACGCCACGAGGGACGGAAACCCTCCTTACGAGACTGGACGTTTCCCGGATCTGGGCTCAATCTAGTAGCGCGATTCCTGTTCCTTGAGCGGGAAGCATGTGGGGCTATGCCAATCGACGCCACATTGAGGCATAATGCCCACCAAAATTACCTGACTCGAAAATTGTTTCGTATAGGAAACCTTCATGAGCGAAATCCCCAACAACCTGCTCTATACCGACAGCCACGAATGGGTGCTGGACAACGGCGATGGTACGGTGACCGTCGGCATTACCGATCACGCTCAGGAAGCACTGGGTGACGTGGTCTTCGTCGAATTGCCGGAAGCGGGCCGCGAACTGGATGCGGGCGACGAATTCGGCGTCATCGAGTCGGTCAAGGCCGCGTCCGACCTCTACTCGCCGCTGGCGGGTGAAGTCGTCGAGGTCAACGAAGCACTGGAGGACAGTCCCGAGACCGTCAACGACTCCCCTTATGGCGAAGGATGGATACTCAAGCTGCAACTGGCGGACCAGAGCGATCTGGAATCGCTGATGTCGGCCGAGGCCTACTCCGGTCTGGTCGCCGCCGAGGAAGATCAGGACAGCTGATCATTCTCCTCCATGCCCTCAAGCCGTGACCGTTCGGTGGCGAGCCATCGAGCGGTCGATTTCCCTTCCCTGCCAACCTCGCCGGATAGATCATGCCCACCGAGACTCGACCGTTAACCGACCTGGCCAATCACGCCGACTTTCTTCAGCGCCACAATGGTCCTGCGCCCAGCGATATCAGCGAGATGCTCAAGACGCTCGATATGCCATCGCTGAAGACACTGATCGATCGAACCATACCCAAGGGGATTCGTCTCGAAGGCGATCTGGACCTGGATGGTCCGCGCGGAGAATCAGAGGCGCTGGACTATCTGCGGGGTCTGGCACGGCAGAACAAGGTGTTCAAGAGTTACATCGGCCAAGGCTACTATCCGACGCATCTCCCGGCGGTGATCCAGCGCAACGTGCTGGAGAACCCGGGCTGGTATACTGCCTATACACCCTACCAGCCGGAAATTGCCCAGGGGCGTCTCGAAGGGCTGCTCAACTTCCAGCAGATGGTAATGGACCTGACCGGCATGGCCATCGCCAACGCCTCGCTGCTCGATGAAGCGACGGCGGCTGCCGAGGCGATGGCGCTGTGCCGGCGTGCGAACAAGAAGCACAAGAGCCAGCGCTTCTTCGTGGCGGACAACGTGCTGCCGCAGACCCTGGACGTCCTGCGCACGCGCGCGGCCTACCTGGGCTTCGAACTGGTCGTGGCCCCTGCGCCCCGGCTCGCCGAGGAAGACGTGTTCGGCGCCCTGCTGCAATACCCGGGTGTCGACGGCGATATCGGTGACATCGAAGGCATCGTTGCCGAGGCGCGCTCGCGCCAGATCATGACCTGCGTGGCGGCGGATCTGATGAGCCTGGTCATGCTCAAGGAGCCAGGCGCCATGGGTGTCGATATCGTGCTGGGCAATTCCCAGCGGTTCGGCGTCCCCATGGGCTACGGCGGCCCACATGCAGCCTTCTTTGCAACCAGCGAGGCGCTCAAGCGTTCGCTGCCGGGCCGCGTCATCGGTGTCTCCAAGGATAGCCGTGGACGCCCGGCGCTGCGTATGGCGATGCAGACACGCGAGCAGCACATCCGCCGCGAAAAGGCCACGTCCAACATCTGTACCGCGCAGGCGCTGCTGGCGAACATCGCGGGCTTCTACGCCGTCTACCATGGTGCCGAGGGTCTCCGCACCATCGCCGGCCGCATTCACCGCCTGACCACGCTGCTGGCGTCGGGTCTCGAACGCCATGGCATCACCCTCAAGCACGACAGCTGGTTCGATACTCTGACATTGACCGGCGTGGACAGTCATCGCATCCAGGGACGCGCCCTGACCCACGAGATCAATCTTCGTTACCCCGCCGACGGCGAGGTCGGCGTGAGTCTCAACGAAACCACCACCGCCGCCGACCTGGCGGCACTGTTCGACGTGCTGATCGGCGAAGAGCATGGTTTGTCGGTGAGCGAGCTCGACCGGGAGGCCGTCGAGCGCGGCGCCAGCGGGATTCCGACCGCCTACCGTCGCGACAGCGAGTTTCTCCAGCATCCCAATTTCCAGCGTTTCCGCAGCGAGACCGAAATGCTGCGCTATCTCAAGCGGCTGGAAAATCGCGACCTGTCGCTCACGCACGCGATGATCCCGCTGGGTTCATGCACCATGAAGCTGAACGCCACCAGCGAAATGATTCCGATCACCTGGCCGGAATTCGCCAACATTCATCCGTTCGCGCCCAGCGAACAGACGTCCGGCTACCGCCAGATGATCACCGAGCTCAGCGATTTCCTGATCGAGATCACCGGCTACGACAGCATCTCGATGCAGCCGAACTCCGGCGCCCAGGGTGAGTACGCCGGGCTGGTCGCCATTCGCCGCTACCAGGCCGCCATCGGCGAAGGTCATCGCGATATCTGCCTGATTCCCAGCTCGGCGCATGGCACCAACCCCGCTTCTGCCGCGATGGCGCAGATGAAAGTCGTCGTCGTCGAATGCGATCGGGACGGCAACATCGACATGGCCGATCTCGAGGCCAAGGCTACCCGGCACCGCGACAATCTCTCCGCGATCATGCTGACCTATCCCTCGACCCATGGCGTGTTCGAGGAGAATATCCGCCAGGCCTGTCAGCTCATTCACGACAACGGCGGCCAGGTCTACATCGACGGAGCCAACATGAACGCCCAGGTCGGCCTGTGCCGCCCCGGGGACTATGGCGGCGACGTCTCGCACCTCAATCTGCACAAGACGTTCTGCATTCCGCATGGCGGCGGCGGCCCGGGCATGGGTCCGATCGGCGTCAAGGGGCATCTGGCCCCCCATTTGCCCAATCACGTCGTGACCCCGCAGGAAGGGATCGAGAAGGACTCGGGCGCCGTCTCGGCTGCCGCTTTCGGCAGCGCTTCGATCCTGCCAATCTCCTGGGCGTACATCAAGATGATGGGCGCTCGTGGTCTGCGCGAAGCGACCGAGTTGGCCATCCTCAATGCCAACTACATCGCCAAGCGGCTGGCGCCGCACTATCCGGTGCTCTACCAGGCCGCCAATGGCACGGTCGCTCACGAGTGCATTCTCGACATGCGTCCGCTCAAGGCGACGTCGGGTATCAGCGAAGAGGATATCGCCAAGCGCCTGATGGACTACGGCTTCCACGCCCCGACGATGTCCTTCCCGGTTGCCGGGACACTGATGGTCGAGCCGACCGAATCCGAATCCCGCTACGAGCTCGATCGCTTCTGCGATGCCATGATCGCCATCCGTGAAGAGATCGCGCGAGTCGAGTCCGGCGAATGGCCGAAGGATTCGAACCCGCTGGTGATGGCGCCCCATACCATGGCGGATATCACCGAGGAGAGCTGGGAGCGCCCCTACTCCCGCGAGCGGGCGGTCTTCCCCACGGAAGCCGTGCGCGATGCCAAGTACTGGCCGGCCGTCAATCGTGTCGACAACGTCTTCGGCGACCGCAACCTGATCTGCAGCTGCCCGCCGATCGATGCCTACCGCGATGCGTCATAGATTGACGCTGCATTAGCAAAAACCAGAACGGCCGCTCGATGAGCGGCCATTCTCGATCCAACGAATATCCGGTAGACGACGCACCGAGTGAGCGCGCCGCAGCTATCAGACCTCTTCGCTTCCCGTCGTTTCCAGCGTGGGAAGATCACTGTAGCCGTAGAGAGCATTGAGACGCTGCTGGCGAAACGACTCCAGCAACTGGCGATAGCGTTTGGGCAGCTCGACATCCGTCCGCGATACCAGGTGCAGTGTCTCGTAGACCGGCTGCGACAATGTCATCTCCTTGACCTGGCGCTGCCATGGCGAGGTTTCCAGTACGGGCCGGGAAACCACCGTGAATCCCAGCCCACGGGCCACCGCATCCAGCACCTGGCCCACTTCGTTGGTGAAACCCTGGCGCGGGAAATGGCTCATGCTGCGAAATTCGCTGCCGAAGTTGCTCCGCAGCAGGAGACTCGCATTGGTATTGCCATCGTTGTAATTGACGAACCCCAACGCCAGCAGCTCACTGAAAGTGGTTCCCGTGAAATCCGCCGGAACCACCAGACACAGGGGCTCCTGGTGCCAGGCCTCGAAGGTCAGATCGGGCTGCTTGCTGATTTCGGTGACGATGCCAACGTCGTAGCGCCCCGCCACCACGTCATGGGCAATTTCATGGTTGAACGCAAAACTGTAGTTGACCGTCAACCCGGGATGCATCTGCTGATAACCCAACAGGAACGGATAGAACATCAGGCCGACGCTACCCGGAGAGGCGATCCGACACTCGCCGCTGTCCGGAGAGTCGTCATCCAGCGAATGGCGGAAATGTTCGTGCTCGGCAAACAGCTTGACCGCATAGTCGTAGGCCCGACGGCCGGGATCGGTCAACGAGAAACGGCGGCCGTGACGATTGAGCAGGGAGCGTCCGAGATACTCCTCGAGCTTGCGCACATGCTGGCTGACGCCTGGCTGGGTCATGTCGAGTTTGCGCGCGGTCTGGGTAAAGCTACCCGTCTCGACGAGCATCATGTAAGTACGGAAATACTGGGCGTTGAACATGGGAATTCGAACCACTCAAGCTGTACGGCAGTTAAAGCGCTTCGACCCGGAATGCGCCGCAGACCGCATTTCGATAACGCCTAGTTGTCAGATATGAACTTTCCAATCATACCAATTTATAGGAAAAACCGCACCTGTTAACCACCTCAACCACTGCCCGACCACGGTCGTCGACACGTAGCACTGTTTGCCAGCCGCCCCCGACACACCCAGCCCCACTGCGACGACCAGCCGCTCATGTTAGCATTGGCAAGCTCCCACTCAGGATTGAAGAACCCTATGTCTGATCCCTTTGCGCAGCGCGCCAAGGCCGTGCAGCAAACGCTACTCGTGATGGAAGAAAATGCCGATGACAGCGAGCTTTTCGCCCTAGGCTACATGATTCCGCAAATCGGCCTGGTACAGGAAATGGCCGAATACGATCCGGCTGAAGTCGAGGCCGAAGATTTCGATGCGACCTACTGGCAGTGGCTGGAGAGCACGTTCGCCCAGGACAACATGAGCGAAGCCGATCAAGAGCAGATCGCCTCTCTCTGGCAGACCGCCGCCGCACGCGCCGCTCTTTGAATGACCGATATCTACTTCCATGAGGATGCCGTCCATGCCTGAGACGCTATCAACCATCGTTTCCCCCGAGGGTAGTCTCGAGGTGCTGTCTCAATCCGAAGTCAATCGACTGCGGGACACGTCGACGAGCGGCCTTCACGATCTGGTCAGACGCTGCGCGCTGGCGATTCTCAATTGCGACACGCCCACCGACGATGGCCTGGCGGTGATGGAAGCCTATCAGGATTTCGACATCGAGGTTCTGCAGCAGGATCGCGGTATCCGACTCAAGCTCTCCAATGCCCCGGCCTGCGCGTTCGTCGACGGACGCATGATTCGCGGCGTGCGGGAACAGCTCTCCGCAGTGCTGAGAGACATCGTCTACGTCTACAACGAGATCCAGAACAATCCCAAGTTCGACCTGGAAACCAACGAGGGATCGACCAACGCCGTCTTTCACATCCTGCGTAACGCCAGCACCCTGCGCACGGCCCAGGAACCAAGCATGGTGGTGTGCTGGGGCGGGCACTCGATCACCCGCGAAGAGTATGACTACACCAAGGCCGTGGGTTACCACATGGGCCTGCGCGGGCTGGATATCTGCACCGGCTGCGGCCCGGGGGCCATGAAAGGCCCGATGAAGGGCGCCAACCTCGCCCACGCCAAGCAGCGTCGCAAGGACAGCCGCTACCTGGGCATATCCGAACCCGGCATCATTGCCGCCGAATCGCCCAACCCGATCGTCAATGAACTGGTCATCATGCCGGACATCGAGAAACGTCTCGAAGCTTTCGTGCGTATCGGCCATGGCATCGTGGTATTCCCGGGCGGTGTGGGCACGGCGGAAGAGATCCTCTATCTGCTCGGCATTCTGATGCACCCGAAGAACCGCGACATCCCTTTCCCGGTCATCTTTACCGGGCCGGAAAGCGCGCGGGCCTATTTCCAGCGTATCGACGAATTCCTGCGTTATACCCTGGGGGAAGACGTGGGCCGATATTATCGTATCGTGGTAGACGATCCGGTCACGGTGTCTCGCCTGATGCGTGACGGCATCCAGGAAGTCGCCGAATTCCGTCGCCAACAGAACGATGCGTTCTACTTCAACTGGCGGCTGAATATCGAGCGCGGATTCCAGGAGCCCTTCGAGCCGACTCACGAGGCCATGGCAGCACTGGCGCTTCACCATGACCAGCCCAACCACATCCTGGCCGCCAATCTGCGTCGCGCGTTCTCGGGAATCGTTGCCGGCAACGTCAAGGAACCCGGCATCCGCGCCATCGCAGCCCGTGGCCCCTTTCGGCTGCATGCAGAGCCTGAACTGATGTCCCGCCTGGATGCACTGTTGACGTCATTCGTCGCCCAGGGCCGCATGAAGCTGCCCGGCAAAGAATACGTGCCCTGCTACACCCTTGGCTAAGCGCAACGATTCGCTGGGCCGCTGACGCAAAGCGCGGCGTTTGGAAGTCGGAAACGGTGGATCTTGGAGACGAAGACGGCGGGCCAATTGGCCCGCCGTCTTCGTTGATCGAGAAGTCTAGAGCAAGAACTCCTGTTGAACTTCACGCATGTATCAGGCAGACGGGTCTAGCATCAATCAAACTTGGCTCGATCAATCCGGTTCTCAGTGACGACGCCGCCAGATTCGAACGACCACATGGAGCAGCAGACCCAGTGCCGCGCCTTGCGACAGGATGACCGCCCAATGATCGGCCGCCACGTCCGCCCAGTGCCAGGCGCCAATCAACAGGCAACCGATCAACAGACATCCACCCAGATGCTTGATCGCGGCGGGACAACGCTCCCGCTGTGCCGAGGCCATCAGTCGCCAGAATCCGATCAATGCCACGACGATCGCGACCATCAGAATCGCGAGCAGGGCCAGGCGCGTCGTATCGTGCTGCAACCAGTAACGGGGCAGCGATACCAGCATGACCAGCCACAGGCCCAACAGCGTACTCCAGCGCGTGGCCGTCAACGTTCTGGCCGCAGCCGATGACTGCGGCTCCGTCACGTCGCGAGGCCTTCGGATTCTATCCATGCTTCCACCCAGGGAACGGCAGCATCATCTGCCATGAAAGTTTCCATTGCATCGATTTCGAGACGTTCGCCCAGACGTCGCCCACCCAGGTCGGCAAGCAGCTCGTCCAGCGCCCTACCGGAACCGCAGAAAGTGTCGCCATAGGAGCTGTCCCCCAAGGCGATCAGACCATAGCGCAGAGCAGCGAGACTCGGCGGCTGCGACTTCAATTCACGCACGAAAGGGACGAAGTCGCCAGGAAAGTCGCCGCTCCCCGTGGTAGAGACGCAGAACAACGCCAGATCCGGCATGTCTTCGGTCAGGTCATTCACACTCGGCTGTTCGATGACGGACACGTCGTAACCCGCCTGCTCGAATAACGGCGAAACCTGTTCCGCGACATCCAGTGCACCACCATAAACGGTGCCGACGAAAATTTTCAGCTTGGGCATAACACTCGGTCAGCGATGGATTTGCGCGGGAGCTTAGCACAGCTCGCCCTTGGGTCTCACGCGGCAAGGCCCCAAACACAACCGCCCGCCAGTTTTCACTGGCAGGCGGTCGATGGGGCACGGGCGCGGCTCAGTCCTCTTGCAGCTCGCCGTCAAAGCTTTCCACTTTGGCCTTGAGCTTCTGGCCAGGGCGGAAAGTAACGACTCGCCGAGCGGAGATCGGAATCTCCTCTCCCGTCTTGGGATTACGTCCGGGCCGCTCCCGCTTGTCCCGCAAATCGAAGTTGCCGAATCCGGACAGCTTCACCTGCTCATTCTCGCGCAGACAACCGCGAATTTCCTCGAAGAACGTTTCCACCATGTACTTGGCCTCCCGCTTGGAGAAACCCAGTTCGGCGTGAAGATGCTCCGCAAGCTCAGCTTTCGTCAGCGCTCCCATGATCGCTCCCTTCGCGCAGGATGACAGATCAACTTCGCAGTTTGGCACCGAAGCGCACTTGCGCGACTTCCACCACGTCTGCAATCAACTGATTGATTTCTTCATCGTTGAGAGTGCGCGAAGGATGCTGCCAGGTCAAGCCCAGGGCGACGCTCTTGTCACCATCGTCCACTCCTTTGCCCTGATACACGTCGAATAGCTGCCACTGCGTCAACCAGTCACCGGCCCGACTCCGAATGGCATCGACCAGCGGCGCAATCTCGACCTCTTCCTTGACCACGAACGCCAGATCCCGACGCACCTCGGGATACCGGGACAGCGGCTTGAATTGCGGTATCGCTCCCTGGGTCAGCGCTGCCTGCTCCACTTCGAAGACGTAAACCTCGGGCTTGATATCGAGCTGGGCACGGATGCCGGGATGCAAGGCCCCCAACCATCCGACGACCTTGCCATCACGGCAGAGCTGTGCAGAACGCCCCGGATGCAGCGCGGGGTGCGTTGCGGCAACGAAAGTCCATTCATCGGCCTTTCCCCCCAACGCGACCAAGCTTTCGAGATCGCCCTTCAGATCGTAGAAATCGACCGAGTCACGATGGGCAGACCAGCCTTCCACGTCTCGGGAGCCGCAAATCAGGCCACCGAACATCGGCGTCTGAACCAGTTCGTCCAGCTCGCCCTGGAAAACCAGCCCGGCCTCGAACAGCCGCACGCGGTGCTGCTGACGGTTGAGATTATGCATCAGCGCCTTGATCAACCCCGGAAAGAGGCTATGCCGCATCACCGACATGTCGCTGGAGATCGGGTTGGCCAGCGCCGGCGAAACTGCGTCCGGCGTGATCAACGCCTGGAGATCCGGCGATACGAAACTGTAGGTCACGGCCTCCTGATAGCCGCGAGAAACCATGTGGCGACGCAGATGTCGCAGCGGCAGAGACGCCTCGTCGTCTGTCGTCAGGCCGAGACGCGCCTGCGGGCGACGTACCGGCAGCCGGTTATAACCGTGAATACGAGCAACTTCCTCGATCAGATCCTCTTCGATGGAGACATCGAAACGCCAGCTCGGGATCTGCACATGCCAGCTCCGATCCGCCGCCGTGCTGGCCATTCCCAGCGACTGAAAGATGCGTTGGATCTCCTCGTCGGACAGACGAACGCCCAGGCAAGCGGACAGCCGCTCACGGCGAAGCTCGACATCCGGACGCCGAGGCAGGTGCGCCGGCTGCATTACCTCGGTAATGGGACCAGGAGAACCTCCAACGATGGCAATCAACAACTCGGTGGCCCGCTCCATGGCTGGACGCGTGATCTCCGGATCCACGCCGCGCTCGAAACGGTGCGAAGCATCCGTATGCAGCCCGAAATCGCGCGCCTTGCCAGCCACCGCAATCGGTGAAAAGTAAGCGGCTTCCAAAAACAGATTACGCGTCTCGCCGGTCACCCCGGTCGCCTCGCCTCCCATCACACCCGCGATGGCCAGCGCACGATCCTGGTCGGCGATGACGAGCGTATCCTCGTTCAACACCACTTCCTGGCCGTCCAGCAGCGTAAGACGCTCATCGGCATTCGCCCGACGGACTTCGATCCCGCCCTTCAAGGCATCGAGATCGAAGGCATGCATCGGCTGCCCCAGTTCGAGCATGACATAGTTGGTCACATCGACCGCCGGATCGATGCTGCGAATCCCGCTGCGACGCAGGCGCTCCTGCATCCACAATGGCGTACTCGCCGTGACGTCGACATCACGAATGATACGGCCCAGGTAGCGCGGGCACCGCTCTTCGTCACTCACAGCGACCGGGAACTGCGCATCATGGCGCGCCTCGACCGGGGCGATGCTCGGTTCGACGACCTGTGTTCCGGTCACGCAACCGACTTCCCGCGCCATGCCCCGCAGGCTGAGGCAGTCGCCGCGATTTGGGGTCAGGTCCACCTCGATGGTGTGGTCATCCAGTTGCAACCAGGTCCGGAAATCCTCACCGACAGGTGCGTCTTGCGGCAAGACATAAATTCCCTCCGAGCGCCCTTCTTCCAGGCCGAGTTCGGAGGCAGAACAGATCATCCCGCGAGATTCGACCCCACGCAGCTTGGCTTTCTTGATCTTGAAATTCTCGGGAAGCACTGCACCGACACGCGCGAAAGGCACCTTCTGGCCGATATCGACGTTAGGCGCACCGCAGACGACCTGAACCGGCTCCCCGGAACCGTCATCGACCTGGCAGACATTGAGCTTGTCCGCATCGGGATGCTGAGATTTGGCGACGACCTCGGCCACGATAACGCCCTGAAAAATGGCACCGACCGGCTCGACGGCATCGACTTCCAGGCCCGCCATGGTAATGGCGTCTGCCAGGGCCTGCGTATCGAGCGCCGGTGAAACCCATTCGCGCAGCCACGCTTCGGAAAACTTCATCTTGATACTCCTTGACTGGGCGACGGACTCAGTTGAACTGACTCAGGAAACGCAGATCGTTGTCGAAAAACAGCCGCAAATCATTCACCCCGTAGCGCAGCATGGCCAGCCGCTCCGCTCCCATGCCGAAGGCAAAGCCGGTATAACGCTCGGCATCGACGCCCGAATGACGAAACACCGCCGGATGAACCATCCCGCACCCCATCACCTCGAGCCATCCGCTGTGCGAACAGACGCGACAGCCAGCGCCCTGACACATCACGCATTGAATATCGACTTCGGCCGAGGGCTCGGTGAACGGAAAATAGGATGGCCGGAAGCGCACCTCTAGATCGTCTCGCTCGAAGAACGCCTGCAAGAAGTCGGCGATCGTCCCTTTGAGGTCGGCAAAACTGACGCCTTCGTCGACCAGCAGACCCTCTACCTGATGGAACATCGGCGTGTGGGTCAGATCGGAATCGCTGCGATAGACCCGCCCCGGGCAGACGATGCGAATGGGGGGCTCCTGCGACTGCATGGTACGCACCTGTACCGGTGAGGTATGCGTCCGCAACAGACGAGTGGCGTCGAAATAGAAGGTATCTGCCATGCCGCGCGCAGGATGATGAGCGGGAATGTTCAGCGCTTCGAAATTATGAAAATCGTCCTCGATTTCCGGACCGACGGCGACCTCGAAGCCAATGTGTTGAAACAGGGATTCGATACGCTCCAGCGTCTTGGTCACGGGGTGCAGGCCACCGTTGGCTTCGCCCCGTCCCGGCAGGGTGACGTCGATGCGCTCCGCCTCGAGCCGAGCCTGCATGGCGGACCGTTCGATCACCTGCTTGCGATGCTCGAGCTCCTGCTGCAACGCCTGCTTGGCTTCGTTGATGCGTTCACCGGCAGCCGGTCGCTCTTCGGGTGATAGTTGCCCCAACCCCTTGAGCAACGCCGTAATCTCGCCTTTCTTGCCCAGAAAACGCACACGCACCTGGTCGAGAGCCTGGGCGTCTTCGGCCGCGGCAATGGCCGCTTTCGCCTCGTTGACCAGGGCAGGAAGATGATCCATCCGTCGAGCTCCGCTTATCGTTCGTTACGCAGCGCCGTCGGTCACGAACGACGCGGCGATGCAGTATAAAAAAACAGGGGAAGAGCAGCTGCTCTTCCCCTGGATAGGTCACATGACTCATCGCCCTCGCAGGGCAAAATGACCTGTTATGCAGCTTTGGCTTTCTCGACGATTGCCGCGAACGTCGCTTTCTCGTGAACGGCCAGATCAGCCAGCACCTTACGGTCGATTTCGATGCCGGCCTTTTTCAGACCTGCCACGAAACGGCTGTAGGACATGCCGTTGACACGAGCTGCCGCGTTGATACGCGTGATCCACAGAGCGCGGAACTGGCGCTTACGCTGGCGGCGGTCACGATAGGCATACTGACCGGCTTTGATGACGGCCTGCTTGGCTACGCGGAAAACGCGCGAACGCGCACCATAGTAGCCCTTGGCCTGCTTCATGATCTTCTTGTGACGACGACGTGCGACGACACCACGCTTGACGCGAGACATAGTACTCTCCTGACGTTAAAAACTGACGACCAAGTGTTACAGGTTGGGCAGCATGCGGGTAACGAGCTGCTTGTCGGCAGCGTGTACCTGCTTCATCCCGCGCAACTGACGCTTACGCTTGGTAGACTTTTTGGTCAGGATGTGACTACGGAAAGACTGCTTGTGCTTGAAGCCGTTACCAGTCTTCTTGAAGCGCTTGGCAGCGCCGCTGTTGCTCTTGATTTTCGGCATGGGAAAACTCCACTCCGCTCTTTTTTAGAAAACCCGAGGCCGAAAACGACGAGCGATGAAGCTCGTCGTTTCCCGTTCGACTTGCCCGCGGATCACTTCTTCTTGGGCGCAAGAATCATGATCATCTGACGGCCTTCCATCTTGGGGAAGGACTCGACAGCAGCCAGCTCTTCCAGGTCGGCGGCAATCCGTTCCATCAGTCGGCGACCGATGTCCTGGTGTGCCATTTCACGACCACGGAAGCGCAGGGTGACCTTACCCTTGTCGCCACCTTCGAGGAAACGAATCAGGTTTTTCAACTTCACCTGATAATCGCCCTCGTCCGTGCCAGGACGGAATTTCACTTCCTTGACCTGGATCTGTTTGGTTTTCTTCTTCTGAGCAGATTTCTGCTTTTTCTGCTCGAAGAGGAACTTGCCGTAGTCCATGATTTTACAGACGATAGGATCGGCATTGGAAATCTGGACGAGATCCATACCGGCTTCCTCGGCGCGTTCGAGCGCCTCCTGCATGGGAACGACTCCCACCTGTTCACCCTCGGCATCGATAAGGCGAACTTCGTCTGCACGAATACGGTCGTTTATGGGCGCGCGCTTTTCCTGAGGGCGCCCGCGCTGATTATTACGCTTGATCGTTAGATCTCCATCTGGCGATTAACGTTGCTGCTCAGTGCTGACCCGGTTGGCCGGCCTGTTGAAGATGTCCTTTCAGATCATCGACGGACAGGGAACCCAGATCCTCGCCGGATCGAGTACGCACTGCAACGGCACCCGATTCGACTTCCTTATCGCCGACAACCAGCAGATAAGGAATCTTCTGCAGCGTATGCTCGCGAATTTTAAAGCCGATTTTCTCATTCCTCAAGTCCGACTCGACCCGGAAACCCGCTTCACGCAAGCTTTTGGAGAGATTTTCGGCATAATCACGCTGAGCATCCGTGATATTGAGCACTACAGCTTGGACCGGAGAGAGCCATAAAGGCAAGGCCCCGGCGTAATGTTCGATCAGGATGCCGATGAAACGCTCCATCGACCCCACGATCGCCCGATGCAACATCACGGGCGTCTGGCGGGATCCGTCCTCGGCGACGTACTGCGCCCCCAGACGACTGGGCATCATGAAATCGACCTGCATGGTACCGACCTGCCACTCCCGGCCCAGGCAGTCCTTCATGTGATACTCGATCTTGGGCCCGTAGAACGCCCCTTCGCCCGGCAGCTCCTGCCACTGAACATCGCAGTTGCCCAACGCAGCCCTCAGCGCACCTTCGGCACGATCCCACGTTTCATCGCTGCCGAGGCGCTTGTCAGGCCGCAGCGCGATCTTCACGGCGATGTCCTCGAAACCGAAGTCGCCATAAACCTGAAGTGCCTGACGGTGGAACGCCGTCACTTCGGACTCTATCTGCCCTTCGGTACAGAAGACGTGACCGTCATCCTGCGTGAAGGCCCGGACCCGCATGATACCGTGTAGCGCGCCAGAAGGCTCGTTGCGATGACAACCACCGAACTCCCCATAGCGAATCGGCAGTTCGCGGTAGCTGCGCAATCCGGAATTGAAGACCTGTACATGCCCCGGGCAATTCATCGGCTTCAGCGCATATTCACGCTTTTCCGACTCAGTGAAGAACATGTTCTCCGCGTAATTGTCCCAGTGCCCGGATTTTTTCCAGAGCGACACATCCATGATCTGCGGGCACTTGATCTCCTGATACCCGCTGCGCTTGTACACGCCGCGCATGTACTGCTCGACAATCTGCCATAGCGTCCAGCCACGGGGATGCCAGAACACCATGCCGGGCGCTTCTTCCTGCATGTGGAAGAAGTCGAATCGCCGTGCCAGTTTACGGTGATCACGCTTCTCGGCTTCCTCGAGGCGCAGCAGATATGCCTTGAGGGATTTCTTGTCAGCCCACGCCGTGCCGTAGATTCGCGTCAACATGGGCTTCGACGCATCACCACGCCAGTAGGCTCCAGCCAGCTTGGTCAGCTTGAATGCCTTGAGGTGCCGTGTATTGGGTACGTGAGGCCCGCGGCACATATCGATGTATTCCTGGTGATGGTAGAGACGAATCTTCTCTCCTTCAGGAATACCTTCGACGATCTCGCGCTTGTATGGCTCTTCCCTCGACGCAAATGTCGAGAGCGCCTTTGCCCGATCGACGTACTCCCGAACGACGTCGTACTCCTGGTCGATCAACGACTTCATTCGCGCTTCTATGGCTTCCAGATCTTCCGAAGAAATGGATTCTCCGAAGTCGACGTCATAGTAGAAGCCATCGTCGATGACCGGACCGATCGCCATCTTGGCGCTCGGGTACAACTGCTTGATCGCGTGTCCCAGCAAATGAGCACAGGAATGGCGAATGATGGCCACCCCTTCCTCATCGCGGGCGGTCAAGATAGCCACTTCGGCGTCATGATCGATGATGTCAGCTACGTCGACTTCAACGCCGTCTATCTTGCCGGCAACACACGCCTTGGCGAGCCCGGGCCCGATGGACTCGGCCAGTTGCATGACGGTAATAGGCTCTTCAAAGCTTCTCTGACTGCCATCAGGCAGCGTCACAATGGGCATGAAAACATCCTTACGCTCAGTGGTGGTCCACACCAAGGATCACATGAACTCGATTAATAGGCAGGAACATCTCCTTCGCGGCAGGTCTGCATACGGGCAGGCCAGTGGATGCGCGTGAGACATGACCTTACGATCTCTATCGGTGATCGTGGGGGAAGTAGACTAGCAGCGGGAAAGGCACTTTGCCATCCATGGGCAGCGACTCGTGACCGATGGCAAGCAGGTCTGGAAGACGTTCCAAGGCCACAAACAATGAGGGCGCCCGAAGGCGCCCTCATGATCACGTGAACAGCGTGTCGGGATAAAACTTATTCCCACTCACCCAGTTCGACGCGACGGTTCTGAGCACGGCCTTCAGCGGTGTCGTTGCTGGCAACCGGCTGCTCTTCACCGTAACCGATAGTGGTGATGTTATCCGCGGAGAAACCCTTGTTGACCAGGTAGGATTTCACGGAATCGGCACGACGCTGGGACAGTTCCTTGTTGTAGGCAGCAGGACCGACGGAGTCGGTGTGGCCTTCAAGACGAATGCGCAGCTGGTCGTTGGTCATCAGCTTCTCGGATACGCCATCCAGGATAGCTTCGGCGTTGGCCGTCAGCTGAGCGGAGTCGAACTCGAAGTTGACGTCACGCAGGACGAGATCTTCCACGCAGCCCAAGGAGTTGACTTCGGCACCAGCCGGGGTATCCGGGCACTGGTCCTGATAGTCCGGCACGCCGTCACCATCGGAATCCAGCGGGCAGCCCTGGGCGTTGACTTCAACACCGGCCGGCGTTCCCGGGCACTGATCCATGTAGTCCGGCACGCCGTCACCGTCGGTGTCGAGCGGGCAGCCAACGGCATCAACCGCTACGCCAGCCGGCGTGTTCGGGCACTGGTCGCGATCGTCGGGCACACCGTCGCCATCGCTGTCCATGACGTCCGAAGAGTAGTCGGCACACAGCAGCGCGCCGGCAGTCGCGCCAGCCACACCACCAATCGCGGCACCAGTGTCTTCATCGGAATCGCTGCTAGTAGCGTAACCGACACCACCACCGATCAGACCGCCGGCAATGCCGCAGACGAACGGAGACTGATACCAAGCCTGGTCGGACGAGCTGCCAGTAGATTCCATACCGGAACTGGCACAGCCAGAAAGACCGACTACCAGAGCAGAACCCAGTAGCAAGCCAGTCGTTGATTTTTTCATGTAAGACTCCTTCTTAACACAGCGCTAGTCGTAACGGGCGTTACCCAGCGGCTTCGAGTATAGAAGCCGAATTCGTCAAGAGAAAGATGTTCCTTCCCCAACGACAAAGAAATCTCTCGGCGACCGCCATGCGCGTCGACTTGAGCAGTGGTCAATGTTCCCATTGTCCCTTTTCTTTGCAGCTCCACAACAGCATTATCGATTCCAGCCCGAGATGCAAACCCGTGTCGGGAAACACTGTTCTGTTTTAGCACCATTTCCAAGATTGGCAAAGGGGATTGGCAAAAACTTCACGTTTCTGACCCTATCCTTCAGCAAGACAGGCTAGACCCTTTTCTCCGCTCGACGAATGATGCAACACCTCTCGCCTTCTTCCTTCTCGACAACGAAAGGCTGCCTATTTTCTTGAGCTGGCGCTGATGGCTTGCGTCCAATCCTGACAAAAGGCCTGGATTTCGATCGCTGCGAGATGGAGCCTGCCGTCGTGTCGCTGAGCGATCTCCTCACGAACAAGATCCTCACGATGGCGTTCTCGTGGTGACAACTCGCGACGCGCCTGGTGCGTGTGCAGGGATTCCGCCTCGGACTGCACCTCGCCGAGCACCCGCCACGCATCACGCTCCACCAGTCGATTATCGATGATATCGAGCAGCACCTTGCAGCGTAACGCCCCCTCTACCATGTCCACCTGGCGCTCGACCATGGCCTGCGACAGGGCACTCAAGCTATCGATACAGTTTTGATTGGCGCGGGCGATTTCGGCAGCCCGAAACGCTTTTCGCCGCTCGACCTCGCGCCACAGACGCCAGGCATAAGCAGCGAGCGAGACAATGATCAGGATGGCGAGGGCGGAAAGCCCCGCCGCAAGAGACAACGACATGAAAGAGAAGCCGCCTTCTGGTGATATATGGATTGCTAGGAGCTATTGCCATTTCGGCGCGACCCGCAGGGTAACAGCATCCACAGGACACACCTACTTTCTCGATCCCGGACTGGCGTTGACTCAGCGTGCCCAGAAAGGTCGCCAGGCTCCGTCCAGGGACGCGCATGCCACGAAGGCCGGGTTCAGCAAGCTGTCCTGAGTGTTGTAACGCAGCGGTTTCCAGGCTTCGCAGTCCACGAGATGACCGCCGGCCCCTTCAACGACGGCTTGAGCCGCGGCGGTATCCCACTCGCTGGTAGGGCCGAACCGGGGGTAGAGATCCGCAAGCCCTTCGGCCACACGACAACACTTGAGCGAACTCCCCAACTCCTCGACTTCGACATCGGGCAGCGACTCGATCAGGCGGCGGGTGCTCGCGCCGCGATGAAAACGGCTGACCACCAGACGCAACGGCAGGGAATCGCGCACCTGCAAGGCTTGCCAGGGCTCATCGAAATCAGCCTGATACCAGGCTCCCCGAGTCGGCTCACCGATCCAGACCTCGCCAGTGCGGGGTTTCTCGACGACGCCAAGCACAGGCCGGTTCTGATCGACCAAGGCAATGTTGACGGTGTACTGATCCGAACCGCGAATGAATTCTTTGGTGCCGTCCAGCGGATCGACCAGCCAGTAAGTGGCCCAGTTCCGGCGCTCCGACCAGGGAATCGAGGCCGACTCCTCGGACAGAATCGGCCAATCGCGACAACCGATCGATGGCAACTCCCGCACGATCACCTGATGAGCCGCCAGGTCGGCAGCCGTTACCGGGCTGTCATCCGCCTTGCGCTGAGTATCGAAGGCGTCTCGCCCGATCGCCTCGATCGCTTCACCGGCTTTACGGGACAGCGCCACGAGAGGCGCGATGAGGGAATGCAGAGATGTCGTCATGGACCTGCTCTTTACTGGAAAATTCAATGGCGAGTTCGATAAACAAGCCGTCGCGCACGAGCGCGATCAGAGGGCAAGTATCCCGCCCACGGCCCCATACAAGTATCCCGCCCACGGCCCCACATTAGACCAAAGGCTAATTCGCGGTCCTCTCAGGACGCTCTACGTCTTAAGTAGAATAGAAAAGGTTCAAGCCTCTCGAAAAAGGACGTCACGTGACGGACACCGCAGATCAAGCGCCAAGCGCACCCTCGATAGCCGCCCGAATCGGCCTCATTCTCGGCCCCATCTGGGTCATCGTGACGCAAGTCATGCCAGCACCCGCCGGTATGGAACCCGCTGCCTGGCACTGCGTCGGGCTCGCCCTGCTGCTGGCGACCTGGTGGGCCACCGAGGCCATTCCGATCCCGGCCACCTCGCTACTCCCCATCCCGTTGGCACCCGCCCTCGGCATTGCCGACCTCAAGGGCACCGCCGCCAGTTATGCCAACCCGACGATCTTCCTGTTCCTGGGCGGCTTTTTACTGGGCATCGCCATGCAACGCTGGAATCTGCATCGTCGAATTGCGCTGCGCATTCTGAACGTCGTCGGCCAGAAACCCAAGCAACAGATCGCCGGCTTCATGCTGGCAACCGGCTTCATCAGCATGTGGGTCTCCAACACCGCCACTGCCATCATGATGCTGCCCATCGGCATGTCGGTGGTTTCCCTCTTTGCCAACGCCGACTCCGGCGAGGTAAAGCGCTATGCCACCGCACTGCTGCTGGCCATCGCCTACTCGGCCAGTATCGGCGGCATCGCCACGCTCATCGGCACCCCTCCCAATGCCATTCTCGCAGGCTATCTCTCCAGCGAGCAGAATATCGAACTGGGCTTTGCGCAGTGGATGGTCGTCGGTCTGCCGGTGAGCATTGCGATGATGGCCGTGGCCTGGTGGTGGCTGACTCGCGGCGGCTTCAAGCTCCGGCTCGACGACGGTAGCGGCAATGTCATCGGCGACGAGCTTGCCAAGCTTGGCAAGCTGAGCCCGGCGGAAGCACGAGTCGGGATCGTCTTCCTGCTCGCCGCCCTGGCCTGGGTAACGCGGCCTCTCCTGAACGACTGGGGAATCGAATGGCTGTCCGACACCTCGGTCGCGCTGCTCGCGGGTGTCGCGCTCTTTCTGATTCCCAGCGGCAACGAGCGGTATCGTCCACTGCTGCTGTGGGAAGATGCCAAAGACCTACCTTGGGGCATTCTGCTACTGTTCGGCGGCGGCCTGGCCCTGGCCAGCACCATCAGCGGCTCCGGCCTGGCGGACTGGATCGCCAATCAGCTCAATGTCTTCGGCACGTTGCCGCTCATCTTGCTGATCGGCGCCATCGTCCTGGTCATCATCTTCCTCACCGAACTGACCTCGAACACAGCGACCGCAGCAGCATTCCTGCCGCTACTCGGTGCACTGGCCATGTCACTCGGCGTCGACCCGTTACTGATCACCGTGCCGGCCGCGATTGCCGCCAGCTGCGCCTTCATGATGCCGGTGGCCACGCCGCCCAACGCCATCGTCTTCGCGACGGGCCACATGAATATCCAGTCGATGATTCGCGCCGGCTTCTTCCTCAATCTCACCGGCACGATCCTGGTCACGCTGATCTGCCTTGGATTGATCAAGCTGCTGTGGCTATAACAGCCCAGTCGGATCGACAGCCCCGCTGGCATCGGGACAACACTCTCACGCCAGCGCGCTTCGATGACGGTCTGGGGTTCCGCTTGGCAGCGGCATCGGTAGGCTTTCGCAAGCGATTGAAAAAAAAGCCTTAAGAAGCGCTTTTCATTTATCGAACTGCAAGGTAGTATACGCAGCGTTTCGCAGGGACTGTCACGGACAGGCCGGCAGAAACCGGAGCGTGGCGCAGCTTGGTAGCGCGCTGCAATGGGGTTGCAGAGGTCGCAGGTTCGAATCCTGTCGCTCCGACCAAACATGAGAATGGCCATCGGATTTTGTCCGATGGCCATTTTTTTATGCGCATACATGCCGGCTGGATCCGCTCGGCATCGGCATGGCAAGTCTCGTCTCCTGCTGGTGGTACAATGCCTCGAAATCTAGACCAAAGTCTAAGGTGACGAGATGTCATTGATTATCGGAATGAGCATTCTGCTCGGCTGTCAGTTTCTGGGAGAAGTCATCAGCCGCGCTTTCACCCTTCCCGTTCCCGGGCCGGTCCTGGGCATGCTGATTCTGCTGATCGGCTTGATGATCCGAGGCAGTGTGCCGGGAAGCCTACGGACCATGGGCGAAGGCCTGCTCAAATACCTGACGCTGCTGTTCGTACCCGCCGGCGTAGGGCTCATCCAGCATTTCGGCCTGATCAGTCGAGAAATCTGGGTCTTGATCATTACGCTGATCGTATCGACGTCGGTAACGATTCTGGTGACCAGCCAGACACTGCAGCGCCTCGCCCGAAAAAGAACACCTGCCAAGGAGCACGACGCATGAACGGCCTCGGTCTCGAGCAGGCATGGGTCTACCTTTCCGCCAGCCCGCTTCTGCATCTGCTGGCGACCTTGCTGGCCTTCATCGCCGCCACCAGAATCAACCGCTGGGCGGGCGGAACGCCACTTCTTCATCCCGTCATCGTCGCCATTGCGCTGCTGATCGGCTTTTTGCTGGTGACCGGCACGGACTATCCCACCTATTTCGCCGGCGCCCAGTTCCTGCACTTTCTGCTGGGGCCAGCCACGGTCGCGCTGGCCATTCCGCTCTACGACCACCGCGAGCGCGTGCGCCGCATGTTGTGGCCCATCGCCATCGGCACGATGGCCGGCATCGCCACCGCGGTCGTTTCCGCCGTCGGCATCGCCATGATCCTGGGCGCCGACACCGAGACGGTGCTTTCGCTGGCACCGAAATCGGTGACCTCGCCCATCGCCATGGGCATCGCCGAAAAGCTGGGCGGCATCCCTTCGCTGACCGCGGGTCTGGTGCTGTTGACCGGCGTCGTGGGCTGCATCGTCGGCCCCTGGATATTCCGGTTGACCCGGGTCACCGACCCGACCATTCAGGGATACTCGATGGGGTTGGCGGCCCACGGTTTCGGCACCGCCTACTGCTTCGCCTCCGTCGGCGCAGTGGCCGGCGCCTTTTCCGGGCTGGCGATGGGGCTTTCGGGGCTGGTCACGGCATTCGTGCTGCCTCCCATCGTGCAACTCTTCGGGCTGTGACATTGCCGGCCACCGCCCCGAAGCGAGCGGTGACCGGCCCATCGAGCCGACATGCCTACTGAACCATGCGGCGCAGCGCGTCATCGTCTCCCAGCAGGTGGGCGTACATCTGGTGCAGATCGAGACCACGTGCCGAGAGCAGGTCTTCGGCAATTTCACGCGCGACACCACGCCCGCCGTTCGCCTTCATCACATGATCGGCCGCCTCGATGACCAGAGGGTGCGCATCGGCCGGCGCGTAGGCCGTGGCGACGTCCCGCATCACCGGAATATCGATGATGTCGTCTCCCGCGAAAGCAATGCGATCCGCGGCGATACCCTCCTCCTCGGCAATCTGGCGAATGGCCTCGAGCTTGTGGCTGAAGCCAATCTTGATCACGTCCATGCCGAGCTGTGTGGCTCGCGTGATCAAGGGCTGGCTCGATTTGGCCGAGAGCACGCCGCTCTTGATCCCGTGCTGGCGCAGCAGGCCAACCGCGACGCCGTCACGCACGTTGAACGGTTTCAGCGCTTCTCCTTCCGGGCCGATCAGCAGCGTGCCATCGGTCAGCACGCCATCGACATCGAACAGCACCAGCTCGATCTGGGCACGACGATCCGGACGCGCCATCATTCGATCCCGAGATGCCATCAGTCGATCTCGAGCCGGGGCAGGCTCTTGACCAGATCGTCGACCGCCTTGATCTGGGCCAGGAAGGGTTCGAGCTTGTCCAGCGGCAGCGCACTGGGGCCATCGCAGCGGGCATTGTCGGGATCGGGATGCGCTTCGAGAAAGAGTCCGGCCAGACCGACTGCCATTCCGGAGCGCGCCAGCTCCAGGACCTGGCGGCGCCGACCGCCGGAGGCTTCACTGGTCGGATCACGGCGTTGCAGACTGTGCGTGACGTCGAAAATCACCGGCGCGTTACCGCTGACGTCCATCATTTCACGGAAGCCCAGCATGTCGACGACGAGATTGTCATAGCCGAAGCAACTGCCGCGCTCGCACAGGATGACCTGCTCGTTACCCGCTTCGGCACACTTGTCGACGATATTCTTGACCTGGCCCGGGCTCAGGAACTGCGGCTTCTTGATGTTGATCGGCTTGCCCGTCTTCGCCATGGCGACGACCAGATCGGTCTGACGGGCCAGGAACGCCGGCAACTGGATCACATCCGCCACTTCGGCCACGGCTTGCGCCTGGTCGACCTCGTGCACATCGGTGATGACCGGCACGCCGAACTTGTGCTTGACCGCCTCGAAGATCTTCAACCCCTCGTCGAGCCCGACGCCCCGGAAGGAGTGGATCGACGAGCGATTGGCCTTGTCGAAGGAAGCCTTGAACACGAAGGGAATGCCGAGCTTCTGCGTCACCTCGACATAGGCCTCGCACGCCGCGAGTGTACTGTCCAGATCCTCCAGCACGTTGACGCCACCAAACAGGGTAAAGGGCGCGTCGTTGGCGACTGCCAGCCCGCCGACCGATACGGATTTCATCAAGCCTCCTCACTATCCATGAAATGCGATCCTGCACGAGCCGACAGCTTAGCGAAATTCGCCTCGCGGGAGGGAGTATCCTGACGGTAATCTTCACCTTTCGCTGATGCACCGCCCTATTGATGCGCCACCCTATTGATGCACCGCCCAGTGGCCGATCTTCGCACCGGCGTTCGCCGCTATGTTCGGCACGGGCATTCAGTGCCGGATCCGGCCAGTCGCCCCATGGCCGCGCACTATAATAAGCCCGATACGAATAAGCCCGATACGAATGAGCCCAAGACGAATGGGCTCGAGAAGACGAATGAGCTCGCGACGACGACCAGGACGCATGCCATGCTCGACCCTCAGCAATGCCGGAGTGCGCGACTGGCGCGCGATGCCCGTTTCGACGGCCGCTTCTTCATCGCCGTCAGCACCACCGGCATCTTCTGTCGCCCCGTCTGCCCGGCGACGCTCCCGCAGGAACGGCACGTGCGCTACTTCGAGTCGGCGGTCGCCGCCGCCAACGCCGGTTTTCGCCCCTGCCTGCGCTGCCGGCCGGACAGCGCGCCGGATTCGCCCGCCTGGATGGGTTCCCGAACCACGCTGACCCGAGCGATTCAGTTGATCGACAGCGGCGCCCTCCAGGGCGGCAACGTCGCACGGCTTTGCGAGAGACTGGGCATCGGCGAGCGCTACCTGCGCCAACTGTTCCAGCGCCGCTTCGGCGTATCTCCCAAGGCCTACGCACTCTACCGCCAGTGCCTGTTCGCCAAGAAGCTGCTTCACGAAACCACGCTGCCGGTGGTCGAGGTCGCCCATGCCAGCGGATTTTCGAGCCTGCGCCGCTTCAACGACGCCTTCAAACGCCAGATGGCGCTGACGCCTACCGAGATTCGCCGCCGCCGAAGCCGAAAAAGCGCCGCCTTGACGCTCAAGCTGGCCTACCGCCCGCCCTACCAGTGGGAACGGCTACGCCATTTTCATGCGCTGCATGCCATCGAGGGGCTCGAATGGGTGGGCGAACACATGCTGGGCCGCACGATCCGCCATGGCACGACGACGGGACACTTCGAAGCCCGCCACGACGCCAGGCGTCATCAGTTCGACGTCACCCTGGTGTTGAGCGAACTGGGCGATCTCCATGCGATCGTTCGTCGGATTCGGAGAATGCTGGATCTGGACGCCGACACACAGACCATCGAGGCCCATCTGCGCCAATCCGTTCCAGCGCTTCCACTGGCAGAAGGATTGCGCTTGCCGGGATCATGGGATGTCTTCGAGGCAGGTATCCGCGCGGTACTCGGCCAGCAGGTGTCGATGGCCGCCGCCAACCGGTTGATCCAGCAGCTCGTCGACCGGCTCGGTGAAAGCGATGAGGAGGGCCGCCGTCGTTTCCCCACCGCAGAAGCCATCGCCGCTAGCGAGCTGGGTTTTCTGAAGCTCCCCGGCAGCCGTCGGGACACCGTGCGCCGCCTGGCTGTCGCCTACGCCGGCAGCGAGATCGACGACGATCCCCAGCAGTGGCGCTCGCTCAAGGGAATCGGCCCCTGGACGGCCAACGTCGCCGACTTTCGCGGCAACGGAAACCCGGATATCTGGCTGGATGGCGATGTCGGCGTGCGCCGTGCGCTCGCGGCCCTGACGACACCGCTGGATCTCGCCGCCGCCTCGCCCTGGCGCAGCTACCTCACGCTACAACTGTGGAATCGAGTGATATGAACACCTTCTCGCCATTGAGTGATTCGCGCCTGCCGCTGCGTCACGACGACTACGTCCAGATCTATCGACCGCCCGAGACAGTCCCGCTCGGCCCCATCGAGATACGGGCGACCGATCACGGCCTCACCTGGCTCGCCTTTTCGAGCAGCCCGAACGTGGTCGAGCGCGGCAATGCCCTCACGGCGCGCTGCGCCAGCCAGCTGGAGCGTTATTTCCTGGGCGAGCTGACGACGTTCGACCTGCCTCTGGCACCACGCGGTACCGATTTCCAGCTGAGCGTGTGGCAAGCCCTGCAGAGCGTTCCCTACGGCCAGACGTGCAGCTATCGGGAAATCGCCGTCGCCATCGGCGCGCCACGCGCGGTGAGGGCCGTCGGCGCGGCGAACGGGCGCAACCCGCTATGTCTTGTCGTGCCCTGCCACCGTGTCATCGGCGCCAACGGCAAGCTGACCGGCTACGCTGGCGGGCTCGATCGCAAGCGCTGGCTTCTGCAGCACGAGCGGGCCCTCATCGGCGAAGACCAGCAGCCGGAGCAGCTCACCCTCGGTGCGACATAATCACACACCCCGCCAGCGACAATTGGCGGCCAAACCCTCAACGGGTAGAGTCGCGGCCTGACGACGTCGTCCTGGAACGGATATGACATCTTTCTGGCACCGCTGGTATCGCCCGCTGACCGCGCTCGCGCTGTTCGCCATGCTGCTGGCGTTCACGGGGCCGCTGATCAGCCAGATGCAGCGGCTGAAGGAAATGCCGGTCGGCACCATGGCGGAAATGCCCCGTCATGGCGACGCCGAACCTCACGCCCACGGCCAGCCACAGGCGGTGGATGAGGTCCATATTCTCCACCATTTCGACATGGCCGCGTGTGGCTACTGCGAACTCTTCCTGCACGCGCCGGGGCTCGAGCTCCCGCAAGTGCTGCCGCCGTCGGCGCCACCGCCAGCGACCTTCCATCCGCCCGCCGTCGTGGTCTTGCCCTCCATCACAGCGGCCTATCCCCGCTACGCCTCCCGCGCGCCGCCCCGCGCCTGAAGTCCTTTCCGTCTCCTGCCGCCGCGAATGCCGCCTCCCGAGGCTGCATTGCCGGCGTCATACGTGCTCCTGGCCTTCGGCCGGGGCTCATGCTGAAAATCATTCAGGTTCGGAGTTCATCCATGGATACCGTCTCGTCGGCGACCGGCCGCCGCCAGCCTCCCTCGTGGATTGCGTTGATCACTCGCCTTCATTTTTACGTCGGCCTGTTCGTCGGCCCCTTTCTGCTCGTCGCCGCGCTTTCCGGCATTGCCTATGCGCTGACGCCGCAGCTCGAAAACTGGCTCTATCAAGACGCCCTGACCACCCAGAGTCGCGGCGAATCCCAACCGCTGTCACACCAGATCGAAGCCGCCCAGCATATTGCTGGCATCGCTGCCTCACCCGCCGCCGTTCGCCCTGCGCCAGAGCCGGGAACGACCACTCGAGTGATGTTCGATGGCGAAGCATTCGGCCCCTCCGAACACCGGGCGCTGTTCGTCGACCCGGTCACGCTGGAGATTCGCGGCGACATGCCGGTCTACGGGACCAGCGGCATACTACCGCTACGCACCGTCATCGATCAGTTCCACCGCAGCCTGCTGCTGGGGAATATCGGCCGACTCTACAGTGAGCTGGCGGCCTCCTGGTTATGGATCGCCGCACTCAGCGGCGCCTTCCTGTGGTGGCGCCAGTGCCGAATCACACGACAGGCAGCAGGCCGGCCACGGTTGCGCCGACGTCATGCCACGCTGGGCATCGTGGCGCTGATCGGCCTGCTGTTCTTCTCGGCGACGGGGCTGACCTGGTCGCAGTGGGCCGGCGGCAACATCGCTCAGCTGCGTCATGCCTGGGGCTGGGGGACACCCGCTGTCTCCACCGAGCTTGCAGCCTCGCATTCCGACTCGAAGCGGGGCGCAGATCCGCATGCAGCGCATCATGCGGCTGCCGAACATGCCGGGATGAACATGGCGCAGCCCTCGCCGCTGTCGCCTGGCGACTTCGATCACGCCTTGAGCGCGGCAAGAGCCGCCGGCATCGACGCCGACAGCGTCGAAATCGTGCCCCCGCCGTCACCGCATCAGGCCTGGGCCATTCGTGAAGTGGCCAGGGAATGGCCGACCCAGGTCGATCAGGTGGCGCTCGATCCGCAAACGTTTGCCGTCACCAATCGGGCCGATTTCGCCACCTTTCCGCTCGCCGCCAAGCTGACCCGCTGGGGCATCGATCTGCACATGGGCATACTGTTCGGGCTGCCCAACCAGCTGGTCCTGGTCGCCTTCGCCACGGGCCTCGCGACATTGGTGTGCTGGGGCTACCTGATGTGGTGGCGACGCCGCCCGTCTCTTGCCGGCGCCGCCTCCACCAGCACCAACGCGCCGCAAGCTTTCACGGCGATCTACCGTGGCCTCGGCACGCGAGCGAAGCTGACGGTTGCCGTTATCGCCATCGCGCTGGGGTACGCGCTGCCGGTCATGGGTGCCAGCCTTGCCGTGTTCGTCGTGATCGACTGGCTACGCTGGCGGTTCGCGCGCCCCGCCACGGTCGTGACGTCGACCTGACGGGCCGGATGGGGTCACGATGGCTGAGAGCGTGGCTATCCTGTGCTACAACCTTCGGCTCACGCCAGAAAGGCCGCTTCGCATGCCAGGTATATCGCCATGACCCGTACGCACCACCCCACGCCACGCCTTCAGATTCGCCTGGTCGCCGACAAGGAGATCGTGATCGGCCCCGGCAAGATCGACCTGCTGGAAGCGATCGAGCGACACGGCTCGATCGCGGCGGCGTGTCGCGAGATGCGTCTGAGCTACAAGAAGGCCTGGCAACTGCTCGATACCATGAACCGCCACTTGGCAGCGCCGGTGGTCAATACCGCCACCGGCGGCACCCAGCGCGGTGGCGCCACGCTGACCGACCTGGGCCGAGAGATCATCTGCCACTACCGCCAGCTGGCCGCGGACCTGACGGAACATGCCAGCGGCCGAGCCCTGCTGGACAGCCTCGCTACCCGCCACCAGGCCGAGCCGCCTCCGCTTGCCGAGTCGAAGCCGGATTCGGACTCCGAACCCGATTGAGCGCCGTGCCGCCCGATTTTTCCTCGACCGTCGCGACACCGACGGCTATAGTGATTTCCCGTTATTTCCATTCATACATAGCGAAAAAACGTGAGCGAGAAAATCGTGACTTCATCGGTCCGCAAAACGTCCTTCTGCTTTCTGGCGCTGGTGCTCTCAATGCCGCTTGCCGCTCATGCCGACAACGAGCCGGTTCAGGTCTACGCCGCCGCATCGATGACCGATGCCATGGACGAGGCGATCCGATCCTACGAATCCGATCACGACGTCGACATCGTCCCGATCTACGCCTCGTCTTCGACGCTCGCGCGCCAGATTGCCAATGGCGCGCCCGCCGATATCTACGTTTCCGCCAACGAACAGTGGATGGACTGGCTCGAGAAGCAGAACGTGCCGGTCGACGAGCGCGTGGATCTGCTTCGCAACCGGCTGGTGCTGATCGCCCCCGCCGCCGGTGACATCGCGGATTTCACGCCGGGCGGTGATATCACCATCGCCTCTCGGCTCGGCGACGGCGAGCGGCTGTCGGTGGGCGAAACCAGCCACGTACCGGCCGGCCTCTATGCCAAACAGGCACTGCAGTCGATCGGTGAATGGGACGCCCTCGAACCGCGACTGGCCAACGGCGACAACGTGCGCGCCGCGATGGCGCTGGTCGAACGCGACGAAGCGCCGCTCGGAATCGTCTACGAAACCGATGCCAAGGCGAGCGACCGAGTCAGGGAAATCGGCGTCTTCCCTGACGACAGCCACGACCCCATCACCTATCCGCTCGCCGTGGTGAATCCGGCACCGAGCGACGCGACCGACGCGTTCCGTCAATGGCTGGCCGGCGATGACGCTCTGGCGATCTTCTCCCGCTACGGCTTTACGCCCGTCGACGCCAACTGAGACCCGAGGCCTGGATGCTAGTTGAGGCGATGGCGCTCTCCGACGCCGAATGGCAGGCGATCGTGCTCAGCCTGAAGATCGCCGGCAGCGCTGTCGGCTGGATCCTGATCCCCGGCATCGCCGTCGCCTGGCTGCTGGCGCGTCACGAATTTCGCGGCAAGGCGCTGCTCGACGGCCTGCTGCATCTGCCGCTGGTTCTGCCACCGGTGGTGGTGGGCTATCTGCTGCTGCTCTCGCTGGGGCGCAACGGCTGGCTGGGCCAGTGGCTGTATCAGGGATTCGGCTTCTCGCTCCCTTTCACCTGGCAAGGCGCCGCCGTCGCTGGTGGCGTGATGGCGTTTCCACTGCTGGTCCGCGCGGTCAGGCTCTCGCTCGAGGCCGTCGATCCCAAGCTGGAAGCCGCCGCAGGTACGCTGGGCGCCAATCGATGGCGAGTGCTGTTCACGATCACGCTGCCGCTGGCAATACCGGGGTTGCTGACCGGCACAGTACTGGCGTTCGCACGCGCGCTCTCGGAATTCGGCGCCACCATCACCTTTGCCTCGAACATCCCGGGCGAAACCCGCACCCTGCCGCTGGCGCTCTACACCCTGATCCAGACGCCGGGCAAGGAAGCCGCTGCCGCCAGACTCTGCGTGCTGTCGATCGTGATCGCCATGCTCTCGCTGATCGCGTCGGAATGGTTGGCCCGCCGTGCCAGGCTTCGCCTCGAGGAACGCGACCGATGAGCAGCGCCGATGCCCTGGAATGCCACGTGCAGAAGCGCTTGGGGGACTTCGCCCTGGATATCTCGCTTTCGGTGCCGGCCAGCGGCGTGACGGCCCTGTTCGGCCAGTCGGGCAGCGGCAAGACCAGCCTGCTGAGGCTGATTGCCGGTCTCGACCGTCCCGATGCCGGTCGCGTCCGGCTCGGCGAGCGCACCCTGACCGACATCGCGAATCGCACTCACGTGCCGATCCACAAGCGTCAGCTGGGCGTCGTGTTTCAGGAGGCGCGGCTGTTTCCGCACTATCGGGTCCGCAGCAATCTCACCTATGGCATGCCGCCGAGCGCTCGTCCGCGTTTCGATGACCTGGTATCGCTGCTGGGCATCGAGCATCTTCTGGAACGTCTGCCGGGCACCCTTTCCGGCGGCGAGGCGCGGCGCGTCGCTATCGGCAGAGCGCTATTGACCCAGCCTCGTCTGCTATTGATGGACGAACCGCTGACCGGGCTGGATGGCGAGCGCAAGCAGGAGCTGTTGCGCTATCTCGTCCGCCTGACCCGGGAAATCGACATTCCGGTGGTCTACGTCAGTCACGACACCGCGGAGATTTCGGCGATAGCCGATCACTTGGCTCTCGTCGAGCAGGGGCGCCTGACGGCTCATGGTCAGCTGGACGAGCTGATGATGCGGCTGGATCTGACCGACCGGCTGGGCGGCTTCGACGCCGCCACACGCCTCAGCGCCAAGGTGGTCGACCATGACAGCCACTATTCGCTGACACGGGTCGCCCTCGACGATGGCCAGACGCTGCGCATTCCGGCAATCGAACAGCCGCCCGGCACGCCGATACGCCTGCGCGTCGGCGTGCGCGATGTGGCGCTTGCCCATGTCATGCCCGAGGGGACGAGTTATCGCAACGGTCTCAGTGCCGTGATCGAGGCGATCGAGCCATCGCCCCAGGCACCGAGTGCCAGCGAAGTGCGGCTGCGTGTGGGCCGGCAGCGGCTACGCGCCCGGCTCACCCGCCAGGCTTGTGACGAAATGCAACTGGAAGCGGGAAAGACCGTCATTGCGCTCATCCGGAGCGTCGCGTTCGATTCGCGATTTTAGTCTGGAAACAAGGGCTTGTAGAAAGCTCGAAAAAGGCTGTTCAGAAAATCGGAAATTGAACGTATTTCTTTGTAACTTAATGTTTCTCTTAAAATTTCCTATTCGCTTTATGGATCGAACCTCGTATAAACTGCGGATGGCAGGATGCCGCTGCAGCAAGGACGCACCTTCAGGGATGATCCGAGTTCGCACGGAATGCGACTAGGGACAGCATCCAGGGATCGACCGCAGTGCAACAGGACGTTGCCGGCCCTCAAGGTTGAGACTCGACAGGAAGTTGAGTGCGAATGGACTCGCTTCCGATTTCGGATCGAACGGTGATCTACCCATTCACCTTGCATCGATTTCGCTTTCACCGGTTTCGCTTCGACTCTCTCCTGCTTTCCCGCTTCGACTCTCTCCTGCTTTCCCGCGTTTGCTCCAGTTCCTGGCTTTGCGCTTTCTTGATTTATCACTCTTCTTGTCATTCCACTCTTTCCGTACTGATGATCCTCGTCATCGGCAATGCCGAATAGCCATCCGCGGCCCCCCGCACGATACATTCACGCGCCGATCACAGTGTCGATGCATCACGCCGGCGGACGCCGCAGCCTTTCAAGATGACTTGACACAGGAAGTCGCTGGCCGACCGAAAATCTTCGGCGTCGAGCGCTTCGCGTTGAGTGATGCCGACGATCTGCGTTTCGAAGTCGGCGTAGTGCTGCGTCGCCGACCAGATCAGGAAAATCAGCCACACCGGGTCCACCGGATCCATCAACCCTCGCTCCGCCCACTCGCGGAAAACCTGGGTACGGGATTCCACCCATTCCCGCATGGTGCCGAAGAGCGATTCCTTCAGAAACGGCGCCCCTTGAAGTATCTCGCTCGCGAACAGTCGCGAGCTCTGCGGGTGGGTCTGGCTCAGGCGCATCTTGCTGCGAATGAAAGCCTCCAGCACCTCCGCCGGATCATCGTCGGCGCTGACATCGCTCAGCATCTCGTTCCAGCGCCACATCGTGCGCTCCAGCAGCGTAATGTAGAGCCGCCGCTTGCTGCCGACGTAATACAGAACGTTCGACTTCGGAATGCCGGCCGCCGACGCAATCGCCTGAATGCTCGCACCACGGTAGCCATGCCGGGCGAATACACTCTCCGCCGCATCGAAAATGCGCTGTTCGTTGCGCTCCCGAACCGTGGCTTCGGGAAGATTGTGATTGCCCACCTGGGCTCCTTAGGATCCGTTGACGTTTCAGCGTGAACCGCGTTGCTGCGTTATTCGTCGTTCATTGGAAATGACCATAAAACGCTTGAACGGAGACCCGCGGTCGCCTGGCCATTTCCTCGCCACAAGATAACCGACGCCGATGCTATGCTGAATCCAGACGATTGTCTGCCGACGGCGCCCTGCCAGGTCGCGAAAAGAGAGCTTGCCAAGAGCGGCAGAATCAAAGAGGCTGACAAAAGCTGACCGATCGGTCAGGATTTCCCTGCAAGGTCGCCGGTCTTCGTCCCGGCGTCGAATGGCGACCCGTACAATGACAACGGCAGACCTCCGATGATCGAATTCTTTCTCAACGGCCAACGTCAACGCGTGGCCGCCGCGCCCGACACGAGCGTGCTCGAACTGCTGCGCGGACCGCTTTCGCACTGCGGCACCAAGGAAGGTTGCGCTTCCGGCGACTGCGGCGCCTGCACCGTCGCCATCGCCGCCCCGGAAGATGACCGGCAGCCGCTCGTTTACCGCACCGTCAACGCCTGCATAACGCCTGCGCATCAGCTTCAGGGCACGCACCTGATCACCGTCGAAGGTCTCGCTCGCGGTGACGCGCTGCACCCGTCGCAAGCCTCGATGGTCGCCTGCCACGGCAGCCAATGCGGATTCTGTACCCCCGGCATCGTCATGTCGCTGTTCGCGCTGCACGAACAGCAGCGCGCCACACCGGCGCCACGGAAGCCGCTGGACGACCATCGCCTGGAAGCGGCCCTGGGCGGCAACCTGTGCCGCTGCACCGGTTACCGGCCCATTCGAGACGCCGCCCTGAGCATGGGCGAGCGCCCCGACACTCGCCCGCCCTGGGCCGATGATCCCGAACTCGAACGCGAGATCCGCCATCTGGCGCCGTTAGTGGATAGCACGAGTCAGGACAGCAAGAATCAGAACAGAAAGAGCCAGGACAGCAAGAGCCAGGCGCGCTATCTCACTCCGTCAACGCTGTCCAACCTGATAGACACGATGCAGCGTCACCCCGACGCCCGGCTGGTGGCTGGCGCCACCGATCTCTGGCTCGAGGTCACCCAGCGGCTCAAGCATTTCGAGACTCTGATCGATCTGCGCCAGGTCAAGGAACTGCGCCAGATCGAGGAAACCGCCGACGGCTGGTGGATCGGCGCGGCGGTCACTTACCGGGAGTGGGAGCCGCTGCTGGCCGAACACTATCCGGCGTTCGCGCATCTGCTGACCCGGCTGGGCTCGGCCCAGATCCGTAACCGAGGCACCGTGGGCGGCAACATCGCCAACGCCTCGCCGATCGGCGATACCCCGCCCGTGCTGCTGACGCTGGATGCCAGGCTGCGGCTGGCCGGCCCCGAAGGCGTGCGCGAATTGCCGCTCGCATCGTTCTTCCTGGATTACAAGCAGACCGCGCTCGAACCGGGCGAATGCGTCGCTGCCATCTATCTACCAAAGCCGCAAGCCGATCTCGAGCAACGCGTCTGGAAGCTTTCCAAGCGGCGTGAAGACGATATCTCGACTTTGCTGGGGGCGTTCCGCTGGCGACTGAAAGACGGCGTTCCGACCGACGTGCGTGTCGCCTACGGCGGCATGGCAGCGATACCGCTGCGAGTGACTGCCGTCGAGGCCGCGCTGGAAGGCCGGAAACCCGACGCAGAGACCTTCGATGCCGCCAAGCAGGCACTGCGCGAGTCGCTTGCGCCGATGAGCGACGCCCGCGGCTCCCGCGACTATCGCCTGACTGCGGCCACCAATCTGCTGGAACGCTGGCGGTTGACGCTCGCCAATACCGATTCGACCACGCCCATGCAGGAGGTCACTCTCGATGCGTACGCTCACTAAGCGGGTCTTCAATGCTTCGCGTGCCGCGGATTTGCAAACCATGGATTCGCGCGCCACGGCCGGAGCGGACCAGACGCAGCAAGCGCCGATGACCGAACCCTCGCTGGCGCCTCGGATCGAATCCGAATCGACGGTCACTGACGGAGAGATCGGCCGCCTCGAAGGCGACGAACCGGTAGCGCGCGATACCGTCTCACCGAGCCCGAAGCGACATGACGTCAACCACGCCCAGGCCCACGAAAGCGGCATCAAGCACGTCACCGGACGCGCCCGCTACATCGACGACCTGCCGGCGCCGCACGGCACACTACACGCCATGGTGGGTTTGAGCGAGGTGGCCCACGGCCGGGTGACGCGGCTCGATCTCGGCGCGGTGCGGGAAATGCCCGGCGTCATCGACGTCATCACCGCGCAGCACATCCCGGGGCATCGCGATATCGGCCCGGTCTTCCCCGGCGATCCGATGTTCGCCGACGAGGAAGTGAGCTACGTCGGCCAGCCGCTGTTCGCCGTTGCCGCCACCAGCTATCTCGAAGCGCGCCGCGCGGTGAAGGCCGCGGTCGTGGAGATCGAGCCACTGCCGCCCCGGTTCGATCCGGTTGCCGCCGCCGACGCCGGCGAGTTCGTGCGCCCGACGCACGTGCAGGTCAGCGGCGACTGGCAGCAGGCGCTGGAAAGCGCGCCCCACGTGCTCGAGGCGGAGCAGTTCGTCGGCGGTCAGGAACATTTCTACCTGGAAGGCCAGGCCTGTCTGGTCGTGCCCGGCGAAGACGAAGGCGTCACCGTCTATACCTCCAACCAGCACCCCAGCGAGGCCCAGAAGCTGGTCGCCGAGGTGCTCGACATTCCGTTTCATGCCGTGACGGTGGAGAACCGGCGCATGGGCGGCGGTTTCGGCGGCAAGGAAACCCAGGCCGCGCCGTGGGCCTGCATGGCGGCACTGCTGGCACGCCGCACCGGGCGGGCGATCCGCCTGCGCCTGCCGCGTGCCGACGACACCCGCGCCACCGGCAAGCGTCACCCGTTCCACAACCGTTATAGGCTGGGTTTCGACGACGGCGGCGTGATCATCGGCGGCGAGATGACCCTGATCGGCGACTGCGGCCATTCGCCGGATCTCTCCGAAGCGGTGGTCGACCGCGCCATGTTCCATGCCGACAACGCCTACTCGCTGGGCGCCGCGCGGGTGACCGGCCATCGCGCCCGCACCCATACGGCATCGAACACGGCGTTTCGCGGCTTCGGCGGCCCCCAGGGCATGATGATCGTCGAGCGGGCGATGGACGATATCGCCCGCCACATCGGCGAAGATCCGTTGACCGTGCGCAAGCGCAACCTCTATCGCAGCGGTCGCGACACCACCCACTACGGCCAGCACGTCGACCAGCATCCACTGATGGTGGAGATCATCGAGCGGCTGGAACGCAGCAGCGATTACTGGCAGCGGCGGGAGGAGATTCGTGCCTTCAATCGCCACAGCGCCGTGATCAAGCGCGGGCTGGCGCTGACGCCGGTCAAGTTCGGCATCTCGTTCACCGCCAAGCATCTCAACCAGGCCGGCGCCCTGCTTCACGTCTATACCGACGGCAGCGTGATGATCAATCACGGCGGCACCGAGATGGGCCAGGGGCTTCACACCAAGGTGTGCCAGGTCGTCGCCCGGGAACTCGGTATCGACTTCGAATCGGTGCGAATCAGCGCCACGCGCACCGACAAGGTGCCCAACACCTCGCCCACGGCGGCCTCCAGCGGCGCGGACCTGAACGGCATGGCCGCGCGCGATGCCGCGACCCAGATCCGCCAGCGCCTGCTCGACTTCGCCGCCGAGCACTATCAGTTGGATCGCGAAGGGCTGCGCCTCGAGAATGGGCAACTCGTCTCCGACGTCGGCGCGGTGACGCCCGCGGTATCGTGGGGAGAACTGATCCAGGCCGCCTATCTCGGCCGGGTCTCGCTGTCGGCGACCGGCTTCTATTCCACCCCGCTGATTCACTACGATCGCGATAGCGGTCAGGGCCGGCCGTTCTACTACTTCGCCTACGGCGCCTCGGTCAGCGAAGTGAGTGTCGATACGCTGAGCGGCGAATACCGCGTCGAGCGCGTCGATATCCTTCACGACGTCGGCGACTCGCTCAATCCGGCGATCGATCTGGGCCAGGTCGAGGGCGGTTTCATTCAGGGCATGGGCTGGCTGACCAGCGAAGAATTGAAGTGGAACGACGCGGGCCGCCTGCTCACCGACGGCCCCGCCACCTACAAGATCCCGACCTTCGGTGACCTGCCGCCGATCTTCAACGTCGAACTGCTCGAAGGCCATCCCAACTCCCAGGCCAGCCTCTATCGCTCCAAGGCCGTGGGCGAGCCGCCGTTCATGCTCGGCATCTCGGTGTGGTCGGCACTGCGCGACGCCCTGTCGAGCCTTGCCGACTATCGTGTCAGCCCGCCGCTGGACACCCCCGCCACGCCGGAACGCGTGCTGATGGCGGCCGAAGCGCTGCGAGCCGAAGCACTGCGAACCAAGGATCCGAACGCCGGAGCGTCGCGATGAGCGCTGGCGGCTCTCTCGAAGCCCGGGATCAGCACGAAAGCTGGCACGCCGCGCTGCATCGGCTGCAGGAGAGCGGGACGCCCCATGCGCTGGCCAGCGTGGTCGGCGCCGCCGGCTCGACCCCGCGAGAGCCCGGTGCCAAGCTGGTCGTCACGCCGAGGGACGTGATTGACACCCTGGGCGGCGGCCACTTCGAACAGCAGGTGATCGAGATCGCCCGCCAGCATCTGGCAACGACGCCCGTCTCGTCCGGCACCTATCTCGAAGCGTTCCCGCTGGGTGGGCGCTCCGGACAGTGCTGCGGCGGATTCGTGCATGTGCTGATCGAAGTCTTCGTCGGCGCCGAAAGCCACCTGACACTGTTCGGCGCGGGGCATGTCGGCCAGGCGCTGGTGGAACTGCTCGCGCCGTTACCCTGGCGCATCAACTGGTACGACAGCCGGGCCGAGGCGTTTCCGCTTCAGGACGAGCATGAGCATGACCATGACCATGAAGGCTATCCCGCCCGCGTGCGGCCCATGCGGCTATCACCGGATGCCGAAGGTGTGGCACGGGCCGTCGCGGCCATTCCACTCGCCAGCCATGTGCTGATAATGACCCACGATCACGCTCAGGACCGCGATCTGATCGCGGCGTTGCTATCGCCTGAAAACCCGGGTCGCGAGGCGTTGAGCTCCATCGGCATGATCGGCTCGAAGAGCAAATGGGCCAGCTTCCGCTCGCGGCTCACCGCCGCCGGGTTCGACGACGCCGCGCTGGCTCGGGTTCGCTGCCCGATCGGCCTGGGCACGACCGAAACCAAACGCCCGCGGGAGATCGCGATCAGCGTCGCCGCCGAACTGCTGGCCCAGCCCCGACCCTCGAACAAGTCGGCGCAGCGCGGCATCGCACCGGAAACCCTGCGTCACACCTTTTCAGCCGCTCGACACTGAGCGACACGACCGGGAATCTTCGGTCGAAAATCATAGGTAGAGATCATGAACACGCACCAACGCCTGCTCCGCGGCCCCCTGTTCACCTGCCTCGGCGATCCCGGCGAGGAGGCGACGCCGCTGCCCGATACCACGCGTTATCTCGAGGATGGCGCGATCTGGATCGTCGATGGCCATATCCAGGCCGTCGACCATTTCGAGACGCTGGCCGACCGGCTGCCGGCGGGCATCGAGATCGTCGATTACCGCGACAAACTGATGATGCCGGGCTTCATCGACAGCCACGTGCATTACGTGCAGCTCGACATCATGGCGTCCTACGGCCGCCAGCTGCTCGACTGGCTCAACGACTACACCTTCCCCGCCGAATGCCGGTTTGCCGACGCCGCTTATGCCCAGGCCGGCGCCGAGCGGTTCCTCGACGAGATGCTGCGCGTCGGCACCACGACCGCTCAGGTGTTCTGTTCCTCGCATCCGGTGTCGGTCGACAGCTTCTTCAGCGCCGCCCAGCGTCGCCAGCTACGCATGATCGCCGGCAAGGTGCTGATGGATCGCCACGCCCCGGAGGCGTTGACCGACGACACGCTGGGCGGCGTACGCGACAGCGAACGCCTGATCGCCGACTGGCACGGCCGCGATCGGCTTAGCTACACCCTGACGCCACGTTTCGCGCCGACCTCCACCCGCGAGCAGCTCGACGCCGTCGGCGGCGTGCTGCGCAACGCCTCGGATCTCTATCTGCAGACGCATCTGTCGGAAAATCGCGGCGAAGTCGCCTGGGTGGCAGAGCTGTTCCCGGAAAGCCGGGACTATCTCGATGTCTACGAGCGGTACGATCTGGTCGGGCCGCGCAGCACCTTCGCCCACGGCATTCACCTGAACGACGATCAGCGCGCCCGGCTGGCCCAGCGTGGCGCCAACGTCGCCTTCTGCCCGACCTCGAACCTGTTTCTGGGCAGCGGGTTGATGGACCGGCTGGCGTGTCGGGACGCGGGGCTCGCGACGTCGCTGGCCAGCGATGTCGGCGGCGGCACCTCGCTCTCGGGGTTCGGCACTCTGCAGGGCGCCTATCAGGTAGGAGCCCTACTCGGCCAGGCGCTGACCGGCTGGCAAGGGTTCTACCGTCTCACCCTCGGCAACGCGCGGGCATTGCACCTGGATGACAGGATCGGCAGCCTGCAGGCGGGGTTCGAGGCGGATATCGTCGTTCTCGACCCTGAATCCACGCCGTTGATGGCGCGCCGCCTGTCGCAGACCAAGACCCTGTCGGAGCGCCTGTTCGCGATGATGATGCTGGGCGACGACCGCACGGTCGCGGCAACCTGGGCCAACGGGCGCCTGGTTCACGACCGCGATGCGGTAGCGGCGTAATCGCCCGTCGAGGCTATTGTTGAGAGACTACGCACCCGTCGAGGCTGCACACCCGTTGAGGCTATCACCACACCAGTTGAGACTGCGCACCCGTTGTGGTTGTCACTAGTCGAGACTGCACCAGTCGGCTTACGCTCGAGCGGAATCCGGCAGCGGATAGCGCCGGTCCGAGGTGCCGGCCTTGACCACTTGGCCCGGCACGTCGTGGCCGATCATCGCCGGCAGCAGCTCCGCGGCGGCGATCAGCCGTTCGAGATCCACGCCGGTATCGACGCCCATCTGCGCGAACATGTGAACCAGATCTTCGGTGCAGACGTTGCCGGTGGCGCCGGGCGCGTACGGACAGCCCCCCAGGCCGCCCAGCGAGGCGTCGAACCGGGTAATGCCGTTCTGCCACGCCACCAGCGCATTGGCCAGCCCCATGCCGCGCGTGTTGTGCAGATGAATCGTCACCGGCAGCCACGGCCAGCGGCTCAGCGTCTCGCGGCAGAGATCGGCGACCTGGCGCGGGTTAGCCATGCCGGTGGTATCGCAGAGAGAGATTCCCTGCACGCCCAGCGCCAGCAGCTTTTCGGTGATCGAAAGCACTCGCTTGAACGGTACATCGCCCTCGAACGGGCAGCCAAAGGCCGTCGAGATCGAGGCGTTGACGAACACCTCGCTACCCTTGGTGATCTCGAGAATATTGGCGAAGCGTTCGAGCGACTGTTCCGCCGTCATGCGCAGGTTGGCGCGACCATGGCTGTCGCTGGCCGACAGCACCAGATTGATCTCGTCGACGCCGCAGGCCAGCGCGCGTTCGGCCCCCTTCTCGTTGGGCACCAGCACGACATAGTCGACCCCCTGCACGCGCTCGATCCCGCGCATGACCTCTTCGGCGTCACGCAGGTTGGGAATCGCCTTGGGCGAGGTGAACGAGGTCGCCTCGATCTTGGCCAGTCCGGTACGGGACAGCGCATCGATCAGCCGAATCTTCTCTTCCGTCGGCACGAAGCGAGATTCGATCTGCAGGCCGTCTCGCGGCGCCACATCATTGATGGTGACGCCGGGTTGGGTGTTCGTCCCGGTCATCGAATCAATCATCGAATCGGTCATCAGATCACTCCTCTTTCGCGCATTTTCGTCTGGGTTTCGCGGTCGATACCCAGTTCATCGAGCACATCCTGGGTATGCTGCCCCAACGCTGGGCCGCCACCCTCGATCCGCCCCGGCGTGCGGCTCAGCTTGGGCAGCACGCCAGGCACCTTGAGCGATTCACCATCACCCAGCCGAATGGTCTCGATCATCTCCCGCGCCAAGTAGTGCGGATCGGCGACTATGTCTTTTGCCGTATAGGGATAGCCCACCGGCACGTGGGCGCTCTCCAGCACGTCGAGCACGTAGTCGCGCTCGTGCTGCCGAGTCCAGTCCGCGATCGCCCCGTCGATCAGTTCGGCATGGCGGCTGCGGCCATCGTTGTGGGCGAAGCGCGGATCGTCGGCGAAATCCTGGCGGCCGATCGCCGTCATCAACCGCTTGAAGATGCTGTCGCCGTTGCCGGCGATCAGGACGTACTCGCCGCCCGCACTCTCTTTACAAGCACAGGGATACGCATTGGAGGGCGTGATGCCCGGCAAGGCACTACCGCTGGGCTCGCGGATCACGTCGGCGCCGTCGTATTCGGGAATCAGGCTCTCCATCATCGCGAACACCGATTCGTAGAGCGCGACATCGATATACTGCCCCTGCCCGCTACGATGACGCTCCTGCAACGCCAGCAAGGCGCCGATCACGCCGTACAGCGCGGACAGCGAATCGCCGATGCTGATGCCCACCCGCACGGAGGGCTGGTCCGGGTGGCCGGAAAGATAGCGCAGGCCGCCCATCGCCTCGCCGATGACGCCGAATCCCGGGCGATCGCGATAGGGGCCAGTCTGGCCGTAGCCTGAGATACGCACCATGATCAGGCCGGGATTGCGTTCGCTCAGCGTCTCCCACCCCAGGCCCCACTTCTCGAGGGTACCGGGGCGGAAGTTCTCGATCACGATGTCCGCCTCGTCGACCAGACGCCGCACGACCTCCTGGCCCTCCTCGGAGCGCAGATCGAGTGCCAGCGAGCGCTTATTGCGGGTCTGAACGTGCCACCACAGCGAGGTGTCGTCCTTGAGCACGCGCCACTTGCGCAGCGGATCGCCCGTTCCCGGCGGCTCGATCTTGACCACGTCCGCGCCGAATTCTCCCAGCAACTTGCTGGCGAAAGGCCCCGCGATCAGCTGGCCCAGCTCCACCACCTTGAGTCCTGCCAGCGCCTGCGCATTGTTGCTGACCGCCTTGTCGTCGCTGGTCGCCATGTCGCTCTCCTCCGTGAATGTCCAACGATGTCGGGGCATCGCTAATGATGTGTCTTCTATCAATGGTCAGAGGTTGACCCAGCCGGCGCGCGGCAACAATTAGGCGATCGTCAAGCTAGGCTTCGTCAGTGGCGAACGCTACAGTGGGGGCGTCAAACGCTCCGACCTGATGCCTATCGTCATGAAACGACTCGACTTCGTTACCCTCAAGCTATTCGTCGCGATTGCCGATTCGCGAAGCCTGACCCGCGCGGCCGAGCGCGAACATCTGGCGCTGGCGGCGGTCAGCAAGCGGATCAGCGATCTGGAGACACAGCTTTCGACGACACTGCTCTACCGGCGCCCGCGCGGCGTCGAGCTGACGCCCGCCGGCCACGCCCTGCTCCATCACGCGCGCCACATGCTCGATAGCCTCGATCACCTCAACGCCGACTTGAGCGAGTACAGCGTGGGGATCCGGGGCCACGTGCGACTGCATGCCAACACCTCGGCGGTGATCGAATTCCTTCCCGATGACCTGAGCGATTTCACCGCGCGCTATCCGCAGATTCGCATCGACATGCAGGAGCGATTGAGTCACGAGATCATCGCGGCGGTGCGCGACGGCCTCACCGATATCGGCATCTTCTCCGCCCATATCCCCGCCGAAGGGTTGTCGATCCACCCCTATCGCCGGGATCGGCTGGTCCTGGTCACGGCCCGGGATCACCCGCTGGCCACTCGCCAGAGCCTCGCCTTCGCCGAGACGCTGGATTACGACTTCATCGGCCTGGAGCAGGACTCCTCGCTTCACGCCCTGTTGCACCAGGATTCCCAACGTCTGGCGCAGCCGCTGCGGATGCGCATCCAGGTACGCAGCTTCGAAGGCATCTGCCGGATGATCGATCGCGGCATGGGCATCGGCATTCTCCCGGCCCGCGCCGTCGCCGCCTATCGGGAAAGCCTGTCGCTGGCGACGATTCCACTGATCGACGAGTGGGCGGAACGGGAACTGGTCATCGGCGTCCGCGATCTGGAGGCCCTGCCGCTGATCGCCCGCCAGATGGTCGAGCACCTCGCCGGCGCCAGTTCGCGCGATCCCGGCCCCGATACTGATACTGACGCCGATGCCGATGTCGATGCCGAAGACGCCCGCAACTCGGCTTCCGCTGGTGTTACGACGAAGGTGTAAACCCTTCGAAAAGCGCGAAGGCTCGCTTGTTCAAATGCCAATTTTTCCCGCCGACGCCGCTCGCTAGAGTCCTCTCGAGACACACCGCTGCGCCATGTTCGCTGTCGATCGATCGTGAGCAGCGGCCAGAAGGCAACGAGCAACGAGCGAAAGCGCAGCTCGATAACAACACGAAGAGGAACACGCCATGACCCCACGTAGCCTGAAAACGCTGATCGCCGGCGGCCTGCTCTTGAGCGCCGCCAGCACTTCCCAGGCCTTCGAGCAGAGCGGCAAGGTAGACTGCATCGCCCCGGCCAATCCCGGCGGCGGCTGGGACTTCACCTGCCGCTCCGTCGGCCGGGTGCTCGGCGATCTCGGTCTGGTCGACGGCAACGTGCAGACCACCAACATGCCGGGTGCCAGCGGCGGCGTCGGCTTCTCCCACGTGGTCCAGAAGCGCGCCGGACAGGAGAATCTGATCGTCGCCGCCAGCACCGTGACCACGACAGGCCTGGCACGCGGCCAGTTCCCGGGAATGAACGCCGGCATGGTCAACTGGATCGGCACGCTGGGAGCGGACTACGGCGTGATTGCGGTCGCCGCCGACTCTCCCTATCAGTCGCTCAACGAGGTCATGGCAGCGCTCAAGGAAGATCCGCGCGCGCTGACCTTCACTGGCGGTACCGCTTCCGGCGGCTGGGATCACCTGAAGCTGCTGATGACCGCCAACGAGGCCGGCGTCGATGATCTGGCCCGCATCGCCTACCTGGGCTACAACGGCGGCGGCGAGGCGGTGACCCAGACCCTGGGCGGCCATGTGGACGCCTTCACCGGCGACATTTCGGAGGTGGTCAGCTTCATCGAGTCCGGCGACCTGCGCCCCCTGGCGATCCTCTCCGAAGAGCGCCTCCCCGGCAAACTGCACCAGTGGCCGACGGCACGCGAACAGGGCATCGATACGATCGCCCCCAACTGGCGCGGGTTCTACATGCCGGCGGACGTCTCCGAAGACGCCTATGAGTGGTGGGTCGACACCATCGACACGCTGTACGCGAGCGACGAGTGGAAAGGCGTCATGACGCAGAACGGCCTGATGCCCTTCGAGATGCATGGCGAAGCCTTCACCACGTTCGTCAACGACCAGATCGCCCAGATCGAAGACATCTCGCGCCAGATCGGGCTTTCCCAGTAACCGTAACCTGCCCCACGCGCTCGCTCGGCCACCGGGCGGGCGCGTTTGCCTGCGAGCCGCGAAGGCTCTCGAACAAAACTGCCTGCCGCGACGAAAGTTGTATCCAAACCGCCTACGCTTGAATGAATCGATCCTCGTCATCAACAGGCTCATTCATGAATGCATCGGTTACCAATGCAGCGTTTATCAATACCCTGATCGTGCAGTGGCTTGATGCGCTGCCGTTCTGGATCATGGCAGCGGCCATCATCGGCGCGACCATCGTCGCCCATGGGCTGCTCAAGTACATTCACTTCCGCCTGCGAAGGCTCAACGACAGTCGTCTGCACCTGATGAGCACGACGGCGATCGCCGTCCACCCACCGCTGGTTGGCGTCCTGTGGACATACGGATTGTTTGGCGCGGCGTATTTCCTGATTCCGCCAGCCGTGCAGGGTCACTCGCTGATCATGACGGCGGCGCACTTCTGCGCGGCGCTGCTGGGTGTATGGCTGCTGGTGCGAATGTCACGACGTCTCGTCAGGGTCATGGATCGCTGGGCCGGCCGGCGCAAGTCGATGCTGGAACGCTTCCTGGTGCCGTTCATGGTGAGGTGCCTGGCAGTACTGATACCCATCTTCGTACTGTTCTCGTTGTTCCCGATTTTCGTCACCTCGGTACGCCTCGACACGGCGCTGCACAACCTCGCCAGCCTGATCCTCATCGCCAGCATCGCAGGCATACTGATCCACGGCGTCAACATCAGCGAGCGAGCGCTGAGCGAACGCTACCGCTTCGGTGACGAGGAGGACGCTATCGCACGCAAGGTGCATACCCAGATCACCGTGCTGCGCAAGTTGATCAACTTCATCATCATCGTTCTGGCCGTCGCCTCGATGATGATGGTGTTCGAGAAAGTCCGCCAGCTCGGCACCAGCATTCTGGCCTCGGCAGGCATTCTCGGTGTGGTACTGGGCTTTGCCGCGCAGAAGGTGCTGGGTAACCTGATCGCCGGCATCCAGATCGCGCTGACGCAGCCGGTGCAGCTGAACGACGCGGTGATCGTCGAAGGCGAATGGGGCTGGGTGGAGGAGCTGACGCTCACCTATGTCGTCGTGAGATTGTGGGACTGGCGGCGGCTGGTCCTGCCGATCACCTATTTCGTCGACCACGCGTTCGAGAACTGGACACGCCGCGACAAGGACCTCATCGGAACGGTCATCCTGTACGCGGATTACCACTTGCCCATGGAGCCGCTGAGAGAGGAAGCGCAACGTCTGGCGGAAGCCTCGCCGTTGTGGAACCGCCGCGTCTGCGTCGTGCAGACACTGGAGATGACCGAGCGCAACAAGCAGCTGCGTGTGCTGGTCAGCGCCACCGGCGGGCCCAACACGTTCGACCTGCGCTGCGCGATCCATGAAGGGCTGATCGATTTCATCTGCCGGCACTACCCGGAGTATCTCCCCACCGTGCGTCTGCAGATGCCAATGCGCAACGGCGGCAACGAACCTCAGCCGCCGCTGGCGGAAGCCATGGGCGACAACGCGCTACCCAATGACGCCGACGGCCAGCCGAATTCCTGAGTCTCGATCCTGACGTTCAACTAGCATTCTAACATTCAAGTAGCCATCAAGTGGCACTCAAGTGGCGCTCAATCGCGATGATAGGCGTCGTCGAAGCGCTCGATATCGTCTTCGCCGAGATAGCTGCCGCTCTGCACCTCGATCAACTCCAGCTCGATCTTGCCGGGGTTCTCGAGGCGATGAACCACGCCCAGGGGGATATACGTCGACTGGTTCTCTTCCAGCAGGAATATCTCCTCGCCACGCGTCACCCGGGCGGTGCCGCGTACCACGATCCAGTGCTCGGCACGATGGAGATGCTTCTGGAGTGACAGCCGGCCGCCGGGCGTCACCCGGATATGCTTGACCTGATAACGCTCGGCGGCATGCACGCCGTCATAGCTGCCCCAGGGGCGATGAACACGGCGATGCTGATCCCATTCGGGGCGATTCTGGCGCTTGAGCCTCTCCGCGATGACCTTGACCGCCTGCGCGGCGTCCCGATGCGCGACCATCACCGCATCCGGCGTCTCGATCACCATCAGATCGCGTATACCGACCGCCGCCACCAGGCGGCTGTCGCTGTGAAGCAGGCAGCCGTTCACGTCTTCGGCGATTACATCACCGCGAAGCACGTTGTCGTTACCATCCTTCGGAGAGATTTCCCACAACGACTGCCAGGAGCCGACATCCGACCAGCCGGCATCGAGCGCAACCACGCTGGCGTCCGCGGTATTCTCCATCACCGCGCAGTCGATCGACTCGGCGTCACAGGCGATGAAGGGCTCAGCCGCAATCCGCAGGAAATCGAGATCGGCCTGGCGCCCCTCCCAGGCATTCGTGACCGCCTCCCGCATTGCCGGGCGCTGCTGCTCGAGTTCCTGCAGGTAGCGATCCGCTCGCATCAGAAACATGCCGCTGTTCCACAGGTAACGGCCGCTGGCGACATACGCCTGCGCGGTCTTTGCGTCGGGCTTTTCGACGAAGCGCCGGATCGGTATCGCGTCGGCGCCGGAAGCTTCGTCTGGCTCGATGTCGATACCGGTCTCGATGCCTATCTCGATATAACCGTAGCCGGTCTCCGCACGGGTCGGCGTCACGCCGAACGTCACCAGCTTGCCCTGCCTGGCCGCTGCCTGCGCCGGCGCCATCGCCTGGATCAGCGCCTCGGGGCTGGCGATCGCGTGATCGGCCGGCAATACCAGCATCAGCGCATCCGGATCACGGCTCATGGCCTGCAACGCGGCCAGCGCGATGGCCGGTGCGGTGTTGCGCATCGCCGGCTCGAGCAGGATATCCGCCGACCGGCCCGCTTCGCGCAACTGCTCGGCCACCAGAAAGCGGTGCGCCTCCTGGCAGACGACGATCGGCTCCGCGACATCCAGAGGCTCGAAGCGCGCCAGCGTTTCCACCAGCATGCTGCGCGCGCCCGTGATCCGAAGGAACTGTTTGGGATGGCTCGCCCGCGACATCGGCCACAGGCGAGAGCCGGAACCGCCGGCCAGGACAACGGGAATCAGCATGGGCACATCCTTGGCTTTGCTGTAGTGGAAGATCGTTCGACGCTATCGAGCCTAGCGACAAAAAAGCCCGATACCAAATGGTACCGGGCTCTCTCGAGTTCATGCCTGAACGTGCCGGGCCCGATGCAATCCGGCTTCAGTGGGCCTTGCGCTGACCGACCTGCAGCGAATCGCCCCGCCCCACCGCGAAGTAGAGCAGCCCCGCCGCGCGAACTTGTGCCGGCTCGAACAGGTTGCGCCCGTCCACGATCACAGGCGTCTTCAGCGTGCGCTGCAGATGGGCGAAATTCACCGTGCGGAAGGACTTCCACTCCGTGCAGATCACCAGGGCATCGGCACCGTTCAACGCCGCGTCGCGCCCATCGGCCAGCGTCAGGTCGTCCCGTTCACCGTAGATGCGACGACACTCTTCCATGGCTTCCGGGTCGTACGCCTGAACCTTGGCGCCGGCCGCCCAGAGCGCCTCCATCAGATGGCGGCTGGGAGCTTCGCGCATGTCATCGGTGTTGGGTTTGAAGGCCAGCCCCCAGACCGCCACCGTCTTGCCTTCCAGTTGCCCATCGAATGCCTGGCTCAGCTTGCTGAACAGGGTCGCCTTCTGGCGGTCGTTGACGGCTTCGACGGCATTGAGCAGTTGCGGGTCGTAACCGATCTGGCTGGCCGTCCGCGCCAGCGCCTGAACGTCCTTCGGGAAGCAGGAGCCGCCGTACCCGCAGCCGGGATAGATGAAGTGGTAGCCGATTCGCGGATCGCTGCCGATGCCACGGCGAACCTGTTCGATATCCGCTCCCAACCGCTCGGCCAGGTTGGCGATCTCGTTCATGAAACTGATCTTGGTCGCCAGCATGGCGTTGGCGGCGTACTTGGTCAGCTCCGCGCTGCGCACGTCCATGAACATCAGCTTCTCGACGCGGCGGTTGTACGGGGCATAACACTCCCGCATCAACGACTTGACCCGATCCGACTCGGTGCCCACGACGATACGCGCGCCATGGGTGAAGTCCTCGATGGCTGCGCCTTCCTTGAGAAACTCCGGATTCGAGCAGACATCGAAGTCCAGCTTGGCGCCACGCTCGGTCAGGGTGCTGGCGATGGCTTCATGAACGCGGTCCGCCGTACCGACCGGCACCGTGGACTTGTCGATCACGACCTTATAATCATCCATGTACTGACCAATGGTTCTGGCGACCGCCAGCACATACTGCAGATCGGCACTGCCATCTTCATCGGGCGGCGTGCCCACCGCAATGAACTGCAACGTGCCGAACGCCACCGCCTCCGCCGCATCGGTCGTGAACGATAGACGCTGCTGGCCGACGTTCTCGATGACCAACGTTTCCAACCCGGGTTCATAGATCGGAATCTCGCCCTGCTTGAGGCGCGCGACCTTCCCCTCGTCGATATCCATGCACATGACTTCATGGCCGGCATCAGCCAGGCAGGCGCCGGTCACCAGGCCCACATATCCGGTACCGAAAATCGTGATTCGCATTGCTATCCCTTCAACCGTCGTATGCAATCAGCGTGTAAAAAGCGCGGCTATCCGCGCTTGATGCCCATTTCAGACAGAGGGAAACGCTGAATAAATCGGCGAGCAGGATGAAGCGCAAGGCGCACGGAGCGCAGGAACCGGAGCCTATGGGGTATAGGTGAGGATTCCTAGCACCGCGCAACGCAGCGATTCGCCTGCGTAGGCATTTATGCAGTGTTTCCAAAGCCTAGGCCTCATGGTAATCGGTTTTGGCCGACATAACCCGCATCGCCTGGCGAACGCCAGTACAGTGTGAGGAGTCCCGCCACGATCAGGTTGTGCACGTAGATGCCCGTCCAGAAGGAGAGATAGGACTCGAACTGATTGACCACCAGCCAGTAAAAGAAGAAAGCCAGCGCAAACAACGCCACATCGTTGGGCATGTCGCCCCGTTTCCAGGCTTTCCAGCTGATGACAGCGACCCATGCCACCAGCGCGCCCATCACCGCCAAGCCGAGCACGCCATAATTGACCAGTGTCTCCAGCAGGAAATTATGCAAATGACCGAAGTGCGCTTTCACGAACTCGGGAAGCCACGGCGTGTGTTCGATGACCAGCTCGCGCCCATTGCTACCCCATCCCAGCCACGGTCTTTCAGCGATCCAGTGCGTAGCCGCGACCCAGGAATGAATCCGAATACCGATGCTGGTATAGGGGAGCGTATCCAGCTTCCCGGAGAGCAGCTGCGCGATGACCTGATCCTCGGTGAACACCCGGTCAGTCAGCACATGCCCGAACGAAGCGGCGACGATCCCGCCAGCCACTACGAGAACAACGCCAATGGAAATCGTCGTTCGGTTCCATAGACGGACCTGGTAACGCTTCCTGGCGTACCATCCGACCACTGCCAATGCAACGACCGAGGACACCAGCAGCGCCAGCCAGACGGCTCGAGTCTGACCGAACAGAATCCCCACCAGTGTCATCAGCGTCAGCCCCAGCCAGAGGCATGCACGCCCCCATCGAAGCCCGCCGGACCAGCAGAAACGCCTGGCAAAGGCCATGAGCCCAATCAGCGCGACCCCAAACAACATCGAGGCATGCTGATTGTTCTGGATGCCAAAGCCGACGCGCTCGCCCTGCAGGCCAGCGGCCCATGAATCACGCCCTTCGGGGAAGATCACCGTCGTCAGCAGGAACGCCAGGAGCGCCAGCCCCCAGACCCAGAAAACATGGCGGAGACTCCCACGCAGCCACCAGGCAATGGCAATGAAGATGAAAAGCTTCGCCATCCGCTCGGTATCCGGGTTGGGCCTGGCCCACTGCGGATGATCAGCGATGGCAAGCCACCAACTGAGGAGCTGCACCAGGCAGATCGCAACCAGCAATCCCAGGGCAGCGCTCCTTCGGCGCCAACCCCCAAAAATCAGCAGGGAAACCAGCCCTAGAAACGCCATGTAAGGCTCGATGACGTCTTTCAGCGGATGTGCCGCGATACCCAGCGCGGCGTACACCAACACCAATGCAAACCCCAGCCGCCAGAGACTCTTGGGGCAATCCCAACCCATGCCGTTACCTCACAAATTGAAAACGCCGCAAATGCGGCGTCATTGACCGTTCATCACCAGATCACCACAAACCGCGCGCCCACCGGGTTCACGCGCTTCCGGTAGGCAGCGAGGTTAATGAACCCTCGATAACTTGTCAGCAGAATAATATCGGGATCTTACCGGGGACGGCTTTCGATGGTTCGCTGGCCCCGATGCCCGAGCGGCAAGCGCCATTCGCTGTATGGAACCATCGCAGCGCCTGGAGCCACCACCGCCGCTGCCTTGGCTTCACCGCATCCCTGGCGCATGACAGCAAAGCGACTTCTCGATGGTTTCTTCACCACGAATTCAGTAGCGCGGGTAGAACAGAGAGCCACCTGATGCTGCGCAGGTCTTACCTCAACGCCGTTATCTCTCGTTTTCCGTTAATATCCTGACGGCAGACAATCCGGCTTGATGACCCTATCGATAACAAGACATGCACCAGTAGAGACACTGAGCGCCTTGGCAGCCTCAGAAAGAGTTAAAAATCAGTTTAAAACCGACCCGCCGTCATCGAAACAAGCCATCTCGCCCGGATAATGAGACTTATCGAATTCTCTTGTACTCCAGTAACGTGCTCAGCATTTCATGCACACAGCTCTGGCTCAACGCGTACTCGGCCATCAGGCTGTGCAGGCGTTCCTCGAACGCCGGAAGCGTATTTTCCGGCTCCGCTTCTACCGATCGACCGGATCGAGACCCACCGTCGAGATCACGGAGCGCCTGGGCAAAAGCATCATCGAGTTCACGAAACTTACGGAGTTTTTCACGTTCATCCATCGTGCGAGGCATAATAATTAATTGGGATCCTGAAAAATGACCCGAAACGGGCCGCAACAAGCCTGATTAATAAATAGTTGTGACTAGCGTAGAACGGAATGAATAATTTGCTGCTGAAAAATAATCGATGACTATCCAAAGAGCCAGCCTAGTCTAGCCAAACTCGCCTCAAAAATCATCAAAGCCGCCCCCGTTCAGGCAGGCCAGTGAATCTCATTCCGCCTCGGCCATCAAGCCCAGGCGGGGCGGAGGGAAAACCGTTGGCGCATCCGCCGCCCGCCCCTCCAGCCCGCTCGAGGTTCTACGGGCCATCAATGCCCGCCAGCAGTTGTATCGACTCTGAATTCAACGACGCACCACGAAGCATCATTACGGAAGCCGGCAGGTTCCCGGCGATCGAATGCCGCCGGAGCCGAGCGCCATAAGATGAGGCGGCACATCACTATCGTTCGGCGCCAGCCCGCTATAAGTTCGGCGCCGGCATTGCGCCTACCACACGGGGCGTGGCCGAAGGCAGTGCTATCGAAGGGGCCTCCTGCGCCCCGCTTCACGCCGGGCAGCCAGGCACTTCTCGAAGGCCGAATCCATACTGCGCACACGCACATCAAAAATTTCTCAAATGGGCCTAAAGCAAAATTGAGTAGCGCCGATAACAGGGGTAACGGCCACGGGGCCGTTGCAGCAGGATCCGGCACCACCTGCCATCGCGCAGCGGATCAGGCCCAAATTGCCCTCTCAAAGTGAGAAAGGAATACGACAATGGCAGTTATCAATACCAACATCACAGCGTTGATCGGTCAGAACAACCTGAACAAGTCTCAGAGCAATCTGCAGACCGCCATGGAGCGCCTCTCTTCCGGCCTGCGTATCAACAGCGCCAAGGACGACGCTGCCGGCCAGGCCATTGCCAACCGCATGAGCTCCACCATCACTGGCCTGAACCAGGCTAGCCGTAATGCCAACGACGGTATCTCTCTGGCCCAGACTGCTGAAGGCGCGATGGACCAGATCAACGACAACCTGCAGCGTATTCGTGAGCTGACCGTCCAGGCCCAGAACGGCACCAACACTGCCCAGGACATTGACTCCATCCAGAAGGAAGTCAACCAGCGTCTGGAAGAGATCAATCGCGTTACCACCCAAACGTCTTTCAACGGAACAAAAGTCTTCGGTTCTTCCGCCAGCACATCCTTCTCGATCCAAGTTGGCGCGAAAGATGGAGAAACTATCGGTATCAGCATCAGCAAATCTACCGCTGACGGTGCTTCCAGTGCTGCCAATAGTGGCTGGAACATGTACAGCTCTACAGGAACAGCAGGAAGCAGCCTTGCCAGCGTTAACGGTGTAGCACGCACCGAAGCAGCAAAAGGTTTCGACGTGATGGCTACGGCTTCTGGCGAATCCAACGCCTTGGCTATCATCGATGCTAAGCTCAACGCAATTGACACTGAGCGCAGCAACCTGGGTGCGGTTCAGAACCGCTTCGAGACTGCTATTGATAACATCACCACTACTTCTACCAACCTGTCGGCAGCCCGCTCGCGCATCGAAGATGCCGACTATGCTGAAGAAGTTTCCAACATGACGCGTGCCAACATCCTGCAGCAGGCTGGCACCTCGGTTCTGGCCCAGGCTAACCAGACACCGCAGAGCGTGTTGTCGCTGCTTCAGTAAGCTTAATACTGAGTAGGAAACAAGGCCGGCATGATGCCGGCCTTGTTTTATCTCAACACCTCGCAATAAAGGGCCTAGAGTGCCAACTATTCGGCGCTTTAAACGACATCAATTCTAGGAAACTAGCGTAATCCCAATAGCACTAGGCCGGAAAACTGATTCTTATGAGCCAGCATCCTCATGTCCCATCGCCTCTTCAAAAGCGATTCATGGATCTCTATCGCCAAGGAAAGTACAAGCTCGCCGGAGAAGAGGCCGAGCGTTTGGTTGAGAAGTACCCCGAGGATGTTTTTGCGTGGAAAGCGTTGGGCAATTGCCAACTGCAAACTGGGCATCTTGCTCGCGCCAAAGATACGCTGGAGATAGCCTACGAGATCGCGCCGGAAGACCCTCTACTCCTCACGGCTTTGTCACGAGCGTGTTTCATGATAGGAGAAAAAGACCGAGCGCATAGACTGCAGGCACAAAGTATTGAGCTCGACCCTAGGAATGCGAGGGCTCATTTCAATATGGCTGAGATGCTCTATCAGATGGGAGCGTATTCAAAGGCAGAGAATTATTTATCAGACGCTGAGGAATTGGGGCATCCTATAGAAGAAATTCTGCCGATCCGGAGCATCATTTTATCACTTAACTTCCGGTTCCAAGAAGGGCTAGATGCATTAAATCAGCTGAAAGCATTGAAGCCGCAAAACCCGTCAGTACTCAATACTCTCGGCAACTATCACAAGGACATGGCGGACTTCAAAAATGCCGAGTGGTATTATCGTGAAGCCCAGCGCCTCAGCCCGGGCTATTCGCAAGCCTACTCCAACGAAGTCCTCACTCTACATTATGATCCACAGGCTTCAGCAGAGAGCATCCTACAAAAATCCCGCGAGTGGACCGAGCTTTTCACTCCGCCGCACGTCTTCGAGCATACCCGGACGGACTTGTTTGAAAATCGAACGATCAAGGTAGGGCTGGTTTCCGGCAACCTGCGAGCTCACCCGGTCGGCTGGATGATCAGTAGCGCGCTCGAGCACCTCCCGAAAGATATCGAGCTACATGCCTATACTGATAGCGAATCGGACGATCCGATTGCCGAAAGCATCAGAAAGGTGTGCCACTGGAAGCCCGTCTATCACCTGGATCACCAGCAACTCGCGGCGAAGATCGCCGAGGACGGCATCGATATCCTGATCGACCTGGCTGGGCATGGAGGACACAGCCGTCTCCCGACCATGGACATGAAGCCTGCCCCGATCATCGTCAAATGGGTCGGCATGCAGATTAGCAGCATGGGGACTCCTGCGTTCGACTACTTCCTGAGCGACAGTATCGAAACCCCTGTCGGTGTAGACGACCAATACACGGAAAAGCTCATCCGCCTACCCGATGACTACGTCTGCTATCAGCCTCCGTCCTACAAGCCATCGATAACCTCCCTGCCGGCGCTCAAGAATGGCCATGTGACTTTCGGCTGTTTCAATAACCCTGCCAAGGTAAACGATACCTTGCTGAAAGAGTGGGCCGAGCTGCTCAAGCTGCTCCCGCAAAGCCGCCTGTTCCTGAAAGGTGGTCAGTACAGCAGTCCTGACGTATGCGAACGCATCCTGAATACGCTCGAGAGCCAAGGCATAGCCCGCGATAGAGTGCTACTGGAAGGGCCGTCGAGACACCAGCAACTTCTCGAGAGCTACAACAGAGTCGATATCGCGCTCGACACATGGCCCTACTCCGGCGGCCTGACCACTTGCGAAGCCCTGTTGATGGGTGTGCCCGTTGTCACGCTGCCCGGCCCAACCTTTGCCGGGCGACACTCCGCGACGCACCTGACCAACGCGGGCATGCAGGAGCTGGTCGTCAGCAGTTGGGATGAATACCGGCAGCGTGCCATCGAGCTGGCCGCCGACTTGCCCAGCCTGGCCGTGATTCGTGCCTCGTTGCGAACTTATCTAGAGCAGTCTCCGATTTGCGATGCGCCACGCTTCGGCCGATTCCTACACAAGGCTCTGCGCGGCATATGGACGCGCCACTGCCAAGGAAGCGCACCTACTGCTTTAACATTCAATCAGTCAGGACAGGCATGGTTCGAGGGAGAGAAACAATCTTTTCGGCTGCCAAAGCCCCTGCGCCATCCCGCCGAACTCGACGAGGATCTCGGTTCACCAATCACCATTCTCGATAATGGCGGGATCTTGGTCTCGCGAAGCGATGTCGATTTGCTGCCCGACAGTGGACAAATCGTCGCTCTGCTGTTCGATCCCGCTTCGCGGCTACTGGGACATTCACGCCTGCTGGAGAACCAGGCAATTCAGTACTTTCCTCAGGTAACCCTGGGGGATGGATCACCAACCGTGCTGTATCAGGATGATGATGAAGCCGGGGGCATCACTGCGCCCAACGTCTCGCCTATCGGTGATATCGAAAACTTGACTATCCCCAGCATCGCGCTGGACAGCATCGAAGGCCTCGAGAGTTTTGACATTCTAGCCCTGGATGCAAGCTTCGATGTCGATGCCATACTGACAAACGGCAGCCGGACGCTCTCTGAAACCTTGGTAGTCTTGGTCAAACTCGATCTCACAGATCCACGACAAAAGGACCCCATCCGTCTGACCGAGATAATGAGATCTTGCGGGCTTACATTACATCGAACGCTCAACCTGATGTCTTCCAGACCGACATCATCTGATCGTGATCGGTTTTCCGAAAATCTCACGTCCATGGAATTGATCTTCATCCCCTCGGCGTCTAGAAGAAACACATTCGAGGAAGGCGCAAGGACAAAGCTATCATGGAGCCTGCGCCAGCTAATTCACACGCAAGTGCCTTCAGATCTGCTTGAGGCATCTCCGGAAGATGATCGTCAGTCCTTCACCAATGCCCTCGAAGTGCTTAACCGCAAGGCACCTCAGATCAAACCATCCGCGCCGGTCACCCACTGGCAGCAAGTCATCAAGTCGATGATAGCGGTCAATCAGCCCAAGGAGTCTAGACAGCATGGCCTGAAAGGCGAATTGATTGTCTCGCTGACCTCCTACCCCCGCCGCTACGATTATCTGCCGGTGGCACTTGAGAGCCTTCTTTCCCAGACCGTCAAGCCGGATCGCATCATTCTATGGATCGCGGAACAGGATCGCTCGGCACTAAGCAAAGATATCCTTGCATTCGAAAAACAAAGCCTGGATATCAGATTCTGCCGAGACATAAGGTCCTACAAAAAGATCATTCCGGCTCTGGAACAATTCCCCAATGCCTACATTGTCACGGCTGACGACGACACATATTACTCGACGTACTGGCTGGAAGAACTGGTTTCCGCGCATAAAAGCTCAGGAAAGATACCCGGACATCGCCTGCACCGAATAGTACTATCAGCTTCAGGTGAACCACTTCCCTACAACCGGTGGCAACGTGAAATACGAAAGGATTTACGACCCCATCCATTGAACTTTCCCACCGGCATAGGGGGCGTGTTGTATCCGCCGAACAGTTTTCATTCTGATGTAACGAACGATGAACTATTCATGTCGCTTTGCCCGACGGCAGACGACATGTGGCTCTACTTCATGGCACGCTTGGCGGGCAAGGAATTTCATCCAGCAACCGACTCGGTCAGAATCCTGGAACTCCCCGGTAGCCTGGAAATGAGCTTATTCTCCGAAAACTACAACGGCGGCAACGACAAACAGATGAAGGCACTGCTCGATCACTACGGCCAGCAACTTTTCAACTCAAAGCTGAACGCTAAAAAGAGCGGAAAAATCTCATGACGACAGAACAGCAACACGGCTCAAGCCTGGCCCCTCCGCAGGAAGTCATCATGGCCAATTGGGAACCAGTCGATATACAAGTGACGGTCGTCGTACCGACGTTCAATCATGCCCCCTATCTAGATCAGGCCATGAAAGGAATCCTTGGCCAGAAGACGAGTTTTCCCTTCAAGGTTGTAGTGTACGACGATGCATCGACAGACGGCACTAGCGATATCGTCAAAGGTTACCAGCAGCGCTATCCAGAGATAGTGGACGCCTATATCGCGTCTTTTAACCATTATTCCCAAGATATTCCTCGGACAGAGCACTTTTCACTGCTGCGCGGTGAATACATCGCCTATTGCGAAGGCGACGATTACTGGATAAATGAAGATAAACTGCAAATCCAGTTTGATCTTCTAGAGCGGTACGATGTCAACCTATGCGTCCACCCTGCGATAATATATTTCGAGGAATCAGGGCGAACCGATCTTTTTTGCAGCTACGGTGACAAACTCTCATTGCTTTCACCGCAGCTAACTTACAAATTAAAAAACCAATTTGCACCCACTGCTTCGTATTTTCTCAGGCAAAGCTGCCATGCATCACTGCAACAATTCATGGAAGAGAGAAGACCTGGCTATGGTGATTTTTTTATTGAAGCCCTTTGTGGAGAAAAACCTTACCTCTACACGCCTGAAGTTATGTCAGTTTATCGACGTGGCCATATCGGCTCATATAGCGCGAACACATCAAGAAACCAGACAGAAGAATTGCAAAGAGATTTTGACAACAGCATTCATAATCTCAACCTGCTTCACAAGTTTATCATGACTAATGAAAACCTACTGGAAGAACGGCGCCTAAATATCGAAAAAGACTTTTGCCAAAAAATGCTATCTTTACATGGACCAATTGCTCAACTCCACCAAAGGCTGGAAACGATTAACCGCTCACTTGGCACCATACAAGTTGATGAATACATTAGCCCACTAAAAAAACCTCATGCACCAAATTAATTAAGAACACAAAGCAGAACATCAATTTCATTATTCAAGGGCAGTAGCGAATCTTATAGACCAGCTACTGCCAATCAATTGCATCAGAGCAACCAGACAGCACTTAACGCCTCAGGCTCCTTGCCATAACCCTTCCAAAAAAGAGCTATCTAACTTCCGTCTTTATTAGCTCGCTTCTAAACTAAAAGTGCTTTAAAATGATTGCCTCCATAGCTGCACAGATTAGAGAGTTCTTTTATCAGAAAAACAGAATAAACGATGACAACTCCATCAAATGATGGCCCCCCAAGCGTAAAGCCGCCGTAGTCATGGGAATGTTCAATTGCAAGACTACGGCTGCTGAAGTGGATCGCCAGTATGGCCTCACTGTCTCTGAGATCGAGAGCTGGATTGACCAGGTCCAGCGCAGCATGGAGACGGCTCCAAAGCCCGTCCCAAGAACATCCGTAAGCAGTATGAATCAGAGATCTCATAGGCATTGATTCATCGAAAGCGTCAAAGACAAATTCAGGGACGCTGTCTCGACCAGCATCAGCCCTGTCAAGAGGAAGCATTCAACGAAATCAGACAATAGAAAGCACCACACATAACACAGAAGCTCCTAACACTGGTAGCGGCCAAGTTAACACCGGCCAACTATGAAATATTTTGCTGGACTTTAGACTTTAGAATAAAAATCGGTCGGTTTAAAAACTCGCCTAGAGAGTCATCACGAGCAATATTTTCATTACTGCAATCTCTATAAACAACTTTATTATTTACTTTTTCTGCAACACCAATTTTTTCAACCTCCCAAAATTCTTCTACCCCGGCTTTAATAAAACCAATCATCTCTGACTTTAAACCTAACTCAAAGAGAGGAGAACTTCTTTCACCTTTCCAGCAGAATCCCATCTGGAAAACCAAATATTGAGAGCACTTAGACAAACTATTCAAATTAGACAACATTAATTTCTTAGCCTTGGATATATCTGACTTAGGGTCACCATAATCGTCGCCAAAATGATGTACGACATTCATCAGATATGACACGTCATACCGTTTTTTCAAACTCTGATCAAAATCATAATAATTATTAAAAATATTGATGCGTTCTTCTAGCTCCAAGTATCGGCCAGCTACTGATACAAATTCAGCGTGAGCCGAATCTCCTTCGACATAATCAACATGCCTAGCACCAAGACTAAGGCTTTCAAATGAAAAATATCCAGTATTGCCACCGATATCCAGGACTACAGCTTTCTCCAACGGAACATTTTCAGCAATAAAACTCAACCTTTCCCTATCAAACTTCGTCGTTTTAGGCAACTCCCCTAACAACGCTCCAAGTGCGGTTGGCAGCGCTTGATACTGCGAATGTTTACTTGCAAGCATATATAGAGTTTTAAGGTTTTTTACATACATCACAGCAATTCCTTTAAAAAAATCCCAACGGAATCTTTCCGAGAGTAAATATCAAACTTCATCCAATCATTAACTTCAAACATCTTTTCAGATTGACCTGTAGCGCACCTAACAGGAAACTTATTTTCTCGAAGAGTTTGACATAAACCACCAAACCAAAAGTATTTTTTTTGCTTACAGGCATAATCCCGCGGCTTATAAAAACTATATGCACCACACCAATCCTGTATGAATGCCTCAAAAAAACCTACATTATTATCCACCAAAAGCTGAGAAGGTCCCCAAAGTCTAGGGTTAGCCTCAATCATATAACAACCTGACTCGTTCAATTTAACTTCTACCATAACCAATCCTTGGAAACCCAGATCCAATAACATTTTTTCGTAAATTTTTGAATATTCGCTCATATGAAAGGTTGATGGCTCTGCCGCTAAAATTGATTTACCATCTGGTTGCTGGAGAATGTTTTTCTGGGAAAATTTCAAAACCTGACCACGAGCAAAGTAGTAGAGAAGATAAACACTCTCTCCTATCAAATATTCCTGAAAATAAAAACTATCTAAATTGTAATTATCAAAAAACTCTTTCCTTTTTTCTTCTGAGTTTACAAGGACGGGAGAAATTGGCTTTGCCGATAAAGATTCACGATATGTCCTCGGCTTAGCAACAAAAGTCGACCCCAACTTATATACAGACATTTCCTTGGGAACTTCAATATTAAACGACCGGCATATCTGCGAAAAGGACTCTTTGTCAGATAATGACTCATAAAGAATCCTATCTACTAAAGGAATAATATATCCAAGCTCTTCCAGCTCCCCCCTATTTTGAAGTAAAAATCGATTCAGGTACTCTGAGGTGGGCAGTAAGACTATCTTACAAAGCCCATCTTGTCGTAAAACGGCCTCCCTTATTCCTCTCATAAGTTCTATATCTAAGCCCTTATGACGCCTACGATATATAATCCTATCCAAGTAAGTCGTTGTATTTATCGGATCATCATCACCACAAGAAACAATACGGAAATTTACTTTGCTTTTCGCTGCACATCTCAGGAAGGCAATAGCAGCCCGCTGGTTAAAACCGGTAAAAATCAACAAAATTTTTTTCATATAAAACCTAAGCCAACGCGACTTAAAAAAGCCCAGCCACTATCAAAAGCAGAACCAAGATGTTCGGTATCAGCAAAATCAAAGTGGCACCTTAGACCTTAGCTTCAATTTTCCGATCTATCTGTGACAGAACACAGTCTATGATTGAGCGTTGCGAAAAGTGATCCAGATCGCTATACAAGGGTAGACAAAGAATACGGCTTGCAATATTTTCTGAAACTTCGCAATCATTTTCCACATCCATAAAAATACTTTTGTTAATAGATGGATAAAAGTAACGTCTGGCAAAAATTGCTTTAGACTGAAGAGATGTCTGTACCAATTCAAGCTCATGTGAATCACTAAGCAGTATAGGGAAGTATGAGCAATTATTGCTACAGTTAACATTTTTTTTCTGGGTTACCAACTTATCAGCCAGCTTTGATTCGTAATTTGACCACACTTTGCTTCTAAGACCCAAATTCTCCTCCAACTCATCTAAAACAGAGAGTCCCATAGCAGCCTGAAACTCGTTCATCTTAGCGTTAATTCCAAGGCAATCAATATTTTCCGGCCCCGTTATACCAAAATTAATCATTTTTCGAGCCGCTTCATAGTGCTTGCGCTCTTTAAAAACAATGGCTCCACCTTCAATAGAGTGAAAAAGCTTCGTAGCATGGAAGCTCAAAGTTGCGGCATCTCCATATTTGAGAATGCTATCCCCTTTATAAGTCACTCCAAAGGAGTGAGCACCATCATATACAACCTTCAAATTATTACGCAGAGCAATCTCATTTATCTTCTCTATATAGCAAGCATTGCCAAACACATGAGTGGGCACAATAGCCCTTGTTGCAGGAGTTATCGCCGATTCAATATTAGCCGGATCAAGGCACCATGTCGCCGAATCAATATCCACGAAAACTGGCTCGACGCCTTCCCATTTCAATGAGCTAGCCGTTGCCACAAATGTGAAAGGCGTCGTGATCGCCTCTACCCGTTCATAATGGGCGCGTTCGGAGATACCGAGCGCCCGATAAGCGATTTGCAGAGCAAGCGTACCGTTCGAGACCAATAGCAGGTTTTCTACGCCCAGATACGTTTCCAGTCTGGCAGTCAGTTCCTGCACCAGCTGGCCGTTATTGGTGAGCCATTGGCGTTCGTAGATACCGTCTATATATTTATCCAGCCGTTCACGGGCTGGCAGATAAGGGCGAGTATAGGGAATCATAAGGTAGACAGGCTCCGTAAATAACGACCGTAACCGTTCTTGGAAAATTGTCTGGCGGCTTCCAAGAGCTGCTCTTCATGCAGCCAGCCGTTACGCCATGCGATCTCCTCCAGACAGGCAATTTGATAGCTATGAACTTTTCACCGATCAGAAATGCCTGTGCCAGCCCATCCGGGCTGGCCTGGACCGCATAGCTCAGTTCGACACCGAAGCGATCGCCCTCCCCCAACAGGCGTTTGAAGCTCTCCTGATCCTGGGGCGTGGTAATGATGAGGATCTCTCGAATCCCTGCCAGCATGAGAACCGAAAGCGGGTAGTAGATCATCGGCTTGTCGTAGATCGGCAGCAGCTGTTTGGAAACCCCCATGGTGATGGGGTGCAGCCGGCTACCGGTGCCTCCGGCCAGCACAATGCCCTTGTAGCCCTTCATGCCGATACTCCGAGACGACCCGCAGCGTTTTGCTCGAGCGTCGATGCGCCGGACCAATGTCGATTGGCGAGATACCAGGCCACTGTCTTTCTCAGTCCGTGTTCGAAACTTTCCCGTGGCTGCCATCCCAGCTCTCGCCGGATCTTGCTGGCATCGATGGCATAGCGCTCGTCATGTCCGGGACGGTCGGTCACGAATCGAATGAGAGAGTCGTAGGTATCGACTCCATGGGGCTTGTCGGGGGCGAGCTGCTCCAAGAGGGCACAGATCGCCCTTACGACATCGAGATTGGTCAGCTCGTTACCGCCACCTACGTTATAGGTTTCCCCGACCACGCCCCGCGTGACGATAGTCGTCAACGCGTGAGCGTGATCTTCGACGTACAGCCAGTCCCGGATCTGCTGGCCACTGCCATAGACAGGCATCGGCCGACCGTGCAGCGCAGAGAGAATCATCAACGGGATGAGCTTCTCCGGGTACTGATAGGGACCGTAGTTGTTGGAGCAGTTGGAGACGATGACCGGCAACCCGTAGGTGCGATACCAGGCCCTGACGAGATGGTCCGCGCCGGCCTTGCTGGCTGAGTACGGCGAACTGGGCGCATAGGCGGAACCCTCATCGAAGCGCGCCTGCCGATCCTCGCCAAGATCACCGAAGACTTCGTCAGTGGAAACATGATGAAAGCGGAAGCTCTGACGTCGTACACCGCTCAACCCACGCCAGTAGTGGCGCACGACCTCCAGCAGCGTTGCTGTGCCCAGCATGTTGGCATGGACGAACGGCATCGGATCGTCAATGGAACGGTCGACATGGGTTTCTGCCGCCAGGTGCATGACGGCATCCGGTTCATGCCGCTCGAAAACCGCTTCCAGCGCGGGGCGATCGGTGATATCGACTTTTTCGAAGCGATACCGCGCTTGGCCGTGGTGAGCGAGTGACGCTTCCGGATGCGCCGCATAGCCCAGCTTGTCGATATTGACGACCGAGTGCGATGTCTCCGCGAGAAGATGCCGAACCAGCGCGCTACCGATGAAGCCCGCTCCGCCAGTCACTAATATTTTCATCAGGCGTGGCTACCGCATGGAAAGTATTGCGGACCATGATGTGCGAGAAACCGCCACGTCATTCTCTCGAATAGAAGCTACTGCGACCGCCTATTTGGCAGGAGCAAGCCGGGCCGGCTCGTGAAGCTACTGTGCGCTAAAGAACACCGCCGCGCGGCCGATAAAGTCAGAACGCCTCCCTATTTTCCCGGAGCTGGTTCTCGCCATGTCGGTCATCAATACCAATCTTCTTGCCCTCAGGGCCCAGCAGAATCAAGGGCGAGCTTCGAATGGGCTTTCTACCTCGCTAGAGCGTCTGGCTTCTGGCCTGCGCGTCAACGGTGCCAAGGATGATGCCGCTGGGCAGGCGATCGGTAACCGCATGACGTCCCAAGTCAAGGGCCAGCAGCAGGCGATGCGCAATGCCAACGACGGTGTGTCACTGTCGCAGACGGCTCAGGATGCCTTGAGCGAAGTGAACGATCGTCTTCAGCGCATTCGTGAGCTAACGGTTCAAGGGTTGAGCGACACCTTGAGCGTGGCCGACCACGATGCGGTGCAAGCCGAGATCAACCTCAATCTGAAAGAAATCGATCGCCTCGCGCAGCAGTCGAATTTCAATGGTTTATCGCTCCTGGATGGCTCGGCTGGCAACGTCCAGCTTCAGGTTGGTGCCAATGATGACGAGACGCTGGGTGTCGACCTCTCTCCGCCGGGTTTCAGCGTGGATGAACTGGGGCTGACCGACTTCACCGTCTATGGCGTCGAGGGAAATCCGCAGCCTCTCGACACCTTGATGGGTACCGCTCGCAATATGGAGCTGAAGCCAGCAGCTGATGCCCAGGTCTCGACTGATCTGACTTTCCTCATCAATGGGTCATCAGTAGACACCAGCACTACCGACCTTGTCCGAAACGATAGCCGCGAGTTCGAGGGGCTTTACCTGACTCGCGTGGAAGACGGTGCACCCGCTTATTATTATTACAACCGGCTGGATGCGACACATTATACCGCCGAGAACCATAACGACATCACTATTGGAGGTGGCACATCGCTGTTCGAGGACCAGGCTCGTGTTAGCTTCGATGCGTCTCGAGCCACGTTCCTTGATGCCGACGACACTTCGACTTCGGGTACATTAGTCGAGTCCAACGACAACTATTATTTGCAGACCATGGATGGCGACGGGAATGCGTTATATCAACTCGCAACCGTTACCATGAACCCCGACGGATCTTCCGTCGTGAAGGCTCAGAATAATACGATTTATAGCGACCGAGGCGCAGATGGTGATGAGCCGCTTCCTGTTGCCGAAGGCAGTCTAACCGCTGTAGAGCACATCGTGATTCCTGATAGCGCAACTATCAATTATGGCAGTGATGTCGATACCAGTGGCGGCACGCGGCTATTGGAGAAAAACACTTTCCTGCCAGGTGGACAAGGTCTCTACATCGAAACCTCGAGCGGCGGTGAGTATCAGTATCGACAGGCGGAAGTCTCCGTTATCGCAAGCAGCAAGAGCAATATCAACGTCGACGCGAGCTACGATGCGGGCAGCTCGGCAGCCACCTTCGATGTAGTCGACACGGTCGATGGGAAGTCAGTCATTACGCTTGATCCTTCGAACGTTCAGGTGGACTACCAGACATCGCAGAACACCTACGATGACGTACTCAGTACCGATGAGGACGGCTACGTCATGAATCTCGAGCAAAATGACGACGGTACCTATACTCAAGCAACGCTCGTTAACGACGACTTGAACTTCGGTACACTAATTCGCACCGAGAGCGGTAGTGGTGATCTCGTCATCTATCATCAGATGTCTTTCTCCGCCGTGACAGACGCCAGCCTGGAACAAACTGGCGGCGCAGTTCGCACCCAAATTGTCTTGACCCAAAGTGATGAAGATTTACGTATCAAGACGCCGAAAGACCCGCTTGCAACCCTGGACCGCGCCATTGCTCGCGTCGACGACAAGCGCAGCCTGCTGGGCGCAACAGAAAATCGCCTAGGTAGCGCTATCGATAACCTTGGTGCCAATACCCTCAATCTCAGCGAAGCCCGCTCTCGGATCATGGACGCCGACTATGCGACAGAAGTCTCCAACATGACTCGTGAGCAGATCCTGCAGCAGGCTGGCACCTCGGTTCTGGCCCAGGCCAACCAGGTTCCGCAAGGCATTCTGTCTCTACTGCAGTGATTCGCCAGGCGAAGTTTAATTAGCACTCAAAGGCCGGCGCGAGCCGCCCTTTTGTCTTCTGCTCTCGACTGCCGATCAAACGACAAAACACTTCTTTAATCAGGCCAATGGCTGGCGCTTCTGCATGGTTTCATGCGCCCAAACTCGCCGTTTCCAGGTAGCATCAATGACAATAGAAGACTACGAATTCGTGTTGGCAGAGCTGCAGCGGCTCGTCGACGATGCCAAGTCGCTGATGACGAAATTCGAAGCCACGGGATCGAACCAGCAAATGCCGGGTGAATACCACACGCTGCATGAACTCTATGCCCGGGCGGTGAAGGCTCAAAAGCGTTATACCTATGAGGCATTGGATCTCATCGAATCCGACACTTCAGCATTGGAAAATTTTAATTTTAATTAAATCACATCAATTCCAATAAACAGTACGCACCTGCCGATTCAGCGCTCTATCCTCTTTTTATATGCGCTAGGCCTCCTTCCTCACTTCAGAATTCCTCTTTACTGTCGATAACTCTAGGAATCAGTGTCGTCAGCCTTCCAGGCTTCGCCGGCTGGGCAGATTATCGCTGGCTCACCCGTCTCTGAGCCGGCACGCGAGGGGTGATGGCAAACTGCATCGGCACGCTCGAAGGTATCAATAGTGCTGGTTTGCAGGCGATTGACGATGGCGAAGTCGCTTCCCGACGGGTGGTTCGAATAAGCCGCCGGTATCAGGGGAAGCCGGTGCCATCATGTATGGCGTTCATAGCATCAGCGCGGTATTCCGACATTCTGGTTTGATCCTTCGAGGAAGATAGTCATGCCTAACCCCGTCGATATGGCGACACTCCATCTGAACCTGTCATCGAACAGCTCATCCCAGCAGCGGCTCGACATTCTGCTCAACGACACGGAGCGAATGCCGAAGCCGACGCTCGAACAGCATGGCGATTCCCCTGTTGCCGATTCAGCGTCTGTCTTCAGCGGCCAGCTGGCCGACCGGGTCGATGAGCTCAACGAAGTCATGCGGCAGTATGGCCTGCGCTTCGAGCTGAGCGAGTTCGACAGCCGTGTCATCACCAAGGTGGTGGACAAGGAGACCGGTGATGTCATCCGGCAGATTCCGGCGGAGGAGGTGTTGCGGATTGCCGAGGCGTTTTCCGGCCATTTTTCCGGAGATCTGGGAAGAGGGTTGGTCGACGCTTCGGCATGACCGCGCTGCCCTTCTTCAAACGCCCGCCGGCCAGGCTTCCATTGCTCTGGCGTCTCGATGCCTGGGTAGCGTTTCATGCGCGGTGCGTCTCATGTGTGGTGCGTCAGAAGCGCACAAGTTTCCGCAGAACAGACCGATATTCGCTGGCATACGGCGCTCATCTTGCAGCGCCTAGCCTGCCCTGACCCAAACGGCCATTTCAAGTATGCCTATTTTGCAAGACCACTCCCCACTGAGCACTGACGGCAAGCTATTCGCCCGAGACCTCGTTCACGATCTGATTCCCAAACTCAAGACGACGCAAAATCTCGTGAACGATACGCTTCGCGTTAGAGTTGCAAAGGCTGGCAATGACGACGAACGCAGCCACTACCAGCTTCTGCAGCAGGAGTTCGAGCTGGAAATCATGATGATCAACATGAACCTGGAACATCTGCTGCAACGCTACGCTCAGGAAATCCGGGATGTCGCCGAATCTTACGGCAGCCTGACCGGCCCCATGCTGGAACTGGATCGACATGAACGCTTTGCCATCGATAGCGCCAGGAAACTCTATGAGCGGGCGCGGGCCATCCAGACCGCCTGACGGCGCGTGGAGCGCGGCCGACCGGCCCCCCTTCTGCGGCTTGATGCGTCCGACTTGCATGCGCCAGCCTTGAAGCGCACCATTTATCGTTTCGAACGATAAGCTTATGCAAGGGAGTTACATAGCACGATGAGCCTTTGGCGCCGACTGAGGGGAACCGATACCCGAGAGCAGATCCATTTCCGTGCCCGTCTGGCACGTTATTTTCCGATCATCAGTTGGGCGCCCTATTACAACCGCCATCTCCTCAACGAGGATCTGGTGGCATCCCTCATCGTCACGCTGATGGTGATCCCTCAGGCGCTGGCCTATGCCATTCTCGCCGGGCTGCCGGCGATTACCGGCCTCTACGCCAGCATGCTGCCACTGATTCTCTACTCGATCTTCGGGACTAGCCGGACGTTGGCCGTGGGGCCGATGGCGATCGTTTCGCTGATGACGGCCGCCGCGCTCTCGCCGCTGTTCGCCAGCGGTACGGCGGCTTACAGCCAGGCCGCGACGACGCTTGCCATGCTGTCGGGTCTGGTGCTGGCCGTCATGGGCCTGCTGAAGCTCGGTTTCTTCGCCAATTTCCTCAGTCACCCGGTGGTTTCCGGCCTGCTCACGGCTTCCGGCGTGCTGATCGCCGCCAGCCAGTTCGCCAGTCTGATCGGCGTCGGCGGTTCGGGGTTCACGCTGATCGATCAGTTGGCCCATCTGTTGACCCACCTGAACGATGTCCATTGGCCGACTCTGATACTGGGCGCCTCGGCGCTGGTGTTCCTGCTGCTCATGCGCCGGGCCGGCCCCGTGTTGCGGAAGATGGGGCTGCGTGCCGGCGTGGCGACGTTCATCGTGCGCCTGGGGCCGGTCATGGCGGTCGCGATCACGACGCTGATTTCCTGGTCGCTGGATCTGCCGGCGCTCGGGGTGGATGTCGTCGGCCACATCCCCGCTCACCTGCCGCCGCTGAGCCTGCCATCGTTCGATCCGGGCCTGCTGCGCGACCTGCTGCTGCCTGCGTTCCTGATCAGCGTGGTGGGGTTCATCGAGTCGGTCTCGCTGGCGCAGATGCTGGCGGCGCGCCGGCGCGAGCGCATCTCGCCGGATCAGGAGCTGGTGGGCCTCGGCACTGCCAACCTCGCGGCGGCCTTCACCTCCGGCATGCCGGTGACGGGCAGCCTGTCGCGCACGGTGATCAACTTCGATTCGGGCGCCCGCACGCCGGCCGCGGGGGCATTCGCGGCGCTGGGCGTCGGGTTGGTGATCCTGTTTCTGACCTCGCTGATCGCCTACCTGCCTATCGCGACTCTGGCGGCCAGCATCATCGTTTCGGCGATGACGCTGGTCGACCTGCCCGGCCTGAAGCGGACCTGGCACTATTCCCGCAGCGACTTCGCCGCGATGCTGATCACGATCGTGCTGACGTTCGTCGAGGGCGTGGAAGCCGGCGTCATGGCCGGTGTCGGCGTGTCGCTGGCGCTCTATCTCTATCGCACCAGCCGGCCGCACACGGCGGAAGTCGGCCGCCTGCCGGGCACGGAGCATTTCCGCAACATCCAGCGCCACGAGGCGGAAGTCGACGACGAGATCGCCCTGCTGCGCGTCGACGAAAGCCTCTACTTCGCCAACGCCCGCTATCTCGAGGATACCGTCTACGGCCTGCTGGCCGATCGCGCCAACCTGAAGCATCTGGTGCTGATCTGCTCGGCGGTGAACCTGATCGATGCCTCGGCGCTGGAAAGTCTGGAGGCGATCAATGCCCGCCTGAAGGATTCGCAGGTCACGCTGCATCTGGCGGAGGTGAAAGGGCCGGTCATGGATAGACTCAGCAAGAGCGACTTCCTGGAGCACCTGACCGGGGAGTCCTACCTCAGCACCTTTTCGGCCTGGACCAACATCCGCCATCGGCTCGACGATGAACGGGCCGCGCTTCTGGCGTCGAAAGCGTCGTCCACCGAAGCGGTCTCCGACACGTCAGACCGATGACGCTGCCTGCCGCTCGCCGTGCTGGCGACGCATGATCGGCAAAATATCGCAACAGGCGCCGAGGGTCTGGTGGTCGGTCTTGGGCGCCGGGCTCTTCTCTCTGGAATAGCGACGGTTGTCCGGCGTCAGGATCCGATACCAGGCGCCGTGCTCGTGATCGATCATGTGCTGCCAGCAGTAATTGGCGATCTTGTCGTACCAGCGCCAGTAGCGGGCTTCGCCCGTCAGGTCGCCAAGCATCGCCGCGGCGACCAGGCTTTCGGCCTGCACCCAGTACACCTTGTCGCGATTGAGAAACTGGCGGTTGAAATTCACGCCGTAGACCAGCCCGTCGTATCGGGCATCCCACCCCTTCTCGACCGCTTCGATGAACAGACGCTTGGCGGTGGAAATCAACCAGCTCTCCCTCGGGCAATGGCGCGAAAGCACTACCATCAGCCTGGCCCAGGTGGTCTGATGCCCGATCTGGAACCCCCAGGGGCGAAACAGGTCGTCGGGCTGGTCGCGGTGGTAATCGAAATCAGGGTGCCAATCGCGGTCGTAATGCTCCCAGAGCCAGCCATCGCCCATCGGCGCGAGCTTGTGCCACAGCGTCCGCGCGATGGTCAGCGCCCGTTCCAGAAAGGCGGCATCCCCGGTCGCGTCGAAGGCGCAGATCAGCGCTTCGCAGTTGCGCAGGTTGGCGCTCTGGCCCCGGTAGCCGGTCAGCCGCCAATGGTCGTCCGCTTCGGCGGCGTACAATTGCCGATGGGGCTCGAAAAACCGCCGGGTCTGTAATGCATGCACGCGGTCGAGCCCGGCTCGGGCTTCGGTAACGCCTGCCTTCAGGGCCGTGGCGTAGGCCAGCATGACCGAGGCCAGACCGTAGCAGTGCTGGGTGGTGTCGTCGGGTTTGCCGTTGTCCAGCGTCCAGGCGTAGCCCTGGGTTCGGGTCTGGTAATGGCTCTCTTCCAGAAACTTCAGCCCGTGCCGCGCCCACGCCAGGTATTCGGGGTCGCCAGTGTGCATGGCGTAGCGGGCATAGAGGATCACGTAGCCGGCGCTGGAGACGAGATGCCGATGGTGGCGGTTGTAGAGATGCCCGTCGTCGGTGAGGTAATGATAAAACCCCGCCTGAGGGTCGATACAGCGCGGGTGATAGAACGCCATGATTCTGGCGATATGCTGCTCGATCTGGTGCGGTGTGGTCAGCGGCATGACGGATCTCTCTTCTATCGCAAACGCTTCTATCGCAAACGCTTCGTCGCGAACGTGCCTTGATCGGGCCTATTTCGTGATCGAGAACGACGCTTCGCCGCCAACGTCTCCCGATCGAGAACGACGCGAGCGTCTCTCACGACGAACCATTCGCCTAGCCGTGGCAACGTCGAAGTCTTCCTTGCCAGTCTGGTCGGCGGTCCGGCCCATCACAATGCGCCTCTCGTCGAGTGCCTTTTGTCTCGACATAGACGTCGATATTTTTATTCAATATCGACAGACCTGAATGACACACTGATCGATTCCGACATGGCCCAAGACATGACCGCGATTTCCGACCGTTCCCCCACCGCGCTCGATGTCTATCATCGCCTGAAGGCGGACATCATCCGCGGCCTCTACGCGCCGCAGGAAAAGCTGCTGATGAGCCGGCTCAAGGCCCGCTATGACACCGGTGTCGGCCCCTTGCGCGAGGCGTTGACGCGGCTGATCGGCGAACGCCTGGTCACCGGCATCAGCCAGCGGGGCTATCGGGTGGCGCCGATGTCGATTTCCGAGCTGGAAGCGATCTACGACGCGCGGGCGGAACTGGAAGGGTTGCTGATTCGGCTCGCCATCGAACGCGGCGATGACGAATGGGAAGCGACAGTGCTGGCACGTACCCATACCCTGGCCAAGGTTACCCGGGTGCAGGACGCCGACGAGATGCTCGAACGCTGGGATGCGCGCCATCAGGCACTGCACGATGCCATGGTGGCGGGGTGCGGCTGCCTGCCGCTGCTGCAGTCCCGCGCGGCACTATTCGATCAGGCCCAGCGCTATCGCCACCTGTGGCTGCGCCAGACCGTCTTTTCCGAGCAGGCGCTCGCCGAGAAGCAGCGCGAACATCAGGCGCTGCTGGACACGATCCTGGCTCGCGACGCCTCCGCTGCCAGTGTGCTGATGCGGGAACATCTGATGACGCCGGTGCCGATCATCCGGGAGCGGTTGCAGGAACAGGGCTGGGTTTAAACGTCTCTGGTTTTAAACGTCTCCGGGTTCAAGCGTTTCTGGATTCAAGCGGCCCGGAGCCCTTCCCGCTCAGCCAATCGCGCCGGTGCGACGCAGATCCGCCAATGCCTCGGCATCCAGCGCCAGCCAATCGCTCAGCACGCCCTCGGTGTGCTCGCCCAGGCGCGGCGGCGAATGCGGTGAGGTCATCCGCTGACCGTCCAGCGTGATCGGGTTGGCGACCAGCCGCGCAGGGTGTCCATCGCTCATGGTGCGCTCCACCACCATCTCCCGGTGGCGCACCTGCGGATCGTCGAACACCTGATCCAGCGTATTGATGGGGCCGCAAGGCACGCCGTGGGCTTCCAGCAGCGCGAGCCACTCGTCCCTCGGCCTGGCGATCAGGCGTTCGCTCAAGCGCGTGACGAGAAGCTCGCGGTGGGCGACCCGCTGGGCATTGGTGGCGAAGCGCGGGTCCGTCGCCCACTCGCTCTCGCCCAGCGCCTCGCAAAGATGCCGGAACTGGGTGTCGTTGCCCACGGTGACGATGAGGTGGCCATCCGACGCGGCAAAGGCCTGATACGGCACGATGTTGGGATGCGCGTTGCCCATGCGCTGCGGCGTCTGCCCGCTGGTCAGATAGTTGAGCGCCTGGTTGGCGAGCACGCCGACCTGAACGTCCAGCAGCGCCATGTCGATATAACCGCCCTCGCCGGTGGCATCCCGTCGGCGCAGCGCCGCGAGAATCGCGTTGGCGGCGTAGAGCCCGGTGAAGATATCGGTGATCGCGACGCCCACCTTCATCGGCTCGCCGCCGCGATCAACGGGTTCGCCGGTCAGGCTCATCAAACCGCCCATGCCCTGGATCAGGAAGTCGTAACCAGCGCGGCCGGCGTAGGGGCCGTCCTGACCGAAGCCGGTGATCGAACAGTAGACCAGCTCCGGCTTGAGCCTTTTGAGGCTGGCGTAATCGAGCCCGTAGGCGGCCAGCCCGCCAACCTTGAAGTTCTCGATCACCACGTCGGCCTTCGTTGCCAGTCGACGGACCAGCTCCTGCCCCTCGGCCGTCGAAAGATCGATGGCGACCGAGCGCTTGCCGCGGTTGGCGCTGAGGAAATAGGCGGAGGCTTTCGTCTGCTGCCCCGTGCCCGGCGTCGATTCCGGCTCTGCATCTTCCAGCCACGGCGGCCCCCAGGCGCGGGTGTCGTCGCCCTGCCCTGGCCTTTCGATCTTGACCACTTCGGCGCCGAGATCCGCCAGCTGCTGCGTACACCACGGGCCGGCCAGCACCCGCGAGAGATCCAGCACCTTGAGCCCGGCCAGCGGCTGGGTGACGTCGCTCATCGCGCTCACCCGAACGCCTGGATGCCGGTCTGGGCGCGGCCCAGGATCAGAGCGTGGACATCATGCGTGCCCTCGTAGGTGTTGACCGTCTCCAGGTTGATCATGTGGCGGATCACGCCAAATTCCAGCGAGATGCCGTTGCCGCCGTGCATGTCCCGCGCGACGCGGGCGATGTCGAGCGCCTTGCCGCAGTGATTGCGCTTGATCAGCGAGATCATCTCCGGCGTCGCCTGGCCATCGTCCAGCAGGCGGCCGACCCGCAGACAGGCCTGCAGGCCCAGGGCGATTTCGGTCTGCATGTCCGCCAGCTTGAGCTGGACCAGCTGAGTCGCTGCCAGCGGACGCCCGAATTGCTGGCGATCCAGCGTGTACTGACGCGCTGCATGCCAGCAGAATTCCGCCGCGCCCATGGTGCCCCAGCTAATGCCGTAGCGCGCCTTGTTGAGACACCCGAACGGTCCGCCCAGCCCGGAGGCGCCGGGCAACAATGCCTCTTCCGGCACGAAGACGTCATCCAGCACGATCTCGCCGGTCACCGAGGCCCGCAACGACGCCTTGGCCTGAATGGTCGGCGTCGAGAAGCCCTCGGCACCGCGCTCGACCACGAAGCCCTTGATCTTGCCCTCGTGGGCATCGGATTTGGCCCAGACCACGGCGATATCGGCGATGGGGCTATTGGTGATCCACATCTTCTGGCCGCTGAGACGGTAGCCGCCTTCGACCTTCTTCGCCCGGGTCTGCATGCTGCCGGGGTCGGAGCCCGCGTTGGGCTCGGTCAGGCCGAAGCAGCCCACCATCTCGCCGCTCGCCAGCTCGGGCAGATAGCGCTGCTTCTGCGCCTCGGTGCCGTAGGTCTCGATCGGATACATCACCAGCGAGGATTGCACGCTCATGGCGGAACGGTAGCCGGAGTCGACCCGCTCGACCTCTCTCGCGATCAGCCCGTAGGCGACGTGATTGGCGCCAGCGCCGCCATAGGTCTCGGCCACCGTCGCGCCCAGCAGGCCCAACCCGCCCATCTCGCGCAGGATTTCGCGATCGAAGTGATCCTTCTCGAAGGCCTTGAGCACCCGCGGCTGCAGGCGCTCCTGACAGTAGTCGCGCGCCAGTTGCTGAATCTGGCGCTCTTCGTCGCTGAGCTGCTGGTCAAACAGAAAAGGGTCGTCCCATTGGAAGGCGGACATGTCTTTGGCTCCTGGCACCGTCGATGCCGTTCTTGAGAAGCCACCACGATAGCGTCATTCATAACGTCGACACTATTGGCAAAATGTCTACGTTTTTAAGCATGACCAAGGAATAAGTAGACGCATAATCTATACAAAAGTAGATTTGGTGTTCACTTATGCCCCTCAGACCAGCTCCGGAATTCTTACTGTAAACGCAAAAACGCGCTGGTTTCGGTCGTCGAATAGCCGCTGCTAACCGAGGAGTTGTGCGCCATGTTGGCCCGGCACCAGCCGCCAGTAGCGATCGCAGCGGGGCAGTGCCGCTTCGTCGTGCCCCAGCAATAGCGTCGTGCGGCCGGACAGCCAGGCGTCCAGTGTCTTTGCGAGCGACGCGGCGGTGGCGGCGTCCAGGCCGCTCAAGGGTTCGTCCAGGATCACCAGCGGCGAGTCGCGCAGCATCACCCGCGCCAGTGCGACCCGGCGGGCCTGACCGCCGGAAAGCTGACGCCCCTGCTCGCCGACCCAGGTTTCCAGCCCTTCCGGCAGCGCCTCCGCCCAGGCCTTGAGCTCGACGCGCTCGAGCGCATCCCACAGCTGCGCATCGCTGGCGTCCGGATCGCCCATTCGCAGGTTGGCGGCCAGGGTGTCGTGGAACAGCTCGCTGCGCTGGGTGAGATAGCCGATTCTGGCTCTCAGCGAGTCGGGCGCGATCCCGGCAATATCCCGGTGATCGAATTCGACATGCCCACCCTGCGGGTCGAAGGCGCGCACGGCCAACTGCGCCAGCGTCGACTTGCCGATCCCCGAGGCGCCGATGATGCCGATACGCTGGCCGGGGGCGAGGGAAAGGTTCAGGCCGCTGAACACGAATCGCGCCCCGTGGGCGACCTCGACGTTTCGATAGTCCAGCGACGGCGCCGCGCCGCCCGAGGTCAAGCGCTCGCCGGTCAATGGCGTCTTCAGTTCGGCCTGAGCGTTGAGGCGCTCCGCCGCTCTCACCGTCGCGCCCAGTTGCGTGAACGCCATCGGCAGGTTGCCCAGCCCCTCGCTCACCGCGAGCGTTCCCAGCGCCAGCATCACCATGACCGGGCCGCTCACCTGGCCGCTACGAAAGGCCTCGAGCCCCAGCAGCAGCACGGCCAGCGTGGCCAGTTGGATTCCCACGGTGACGACGAGATTGCCCGTGGCCGTGCGCTGGCCGAGTCGGCGCTGATCGTCGAGCAGCGCCCGCTCTTCGCGATGCCAGAGCTCACGGTGGGCATCCAGCGCCCGGTAGCTGGTCAGTTCCGCCAGACCTTCGACCTGCTCGATGGCGCGGACACGCAATTGCTCCTGACGATCGACCCGGCGATGACTGGCTTGCCAGCCCCACCAGGCGCAGCCGGCGGTGGCAACCAGCCCCAGCGGCAACAGAATGGCTAGCAGGACGATTCCCGCGATGGGCAGAAACGCCGCCGCGAAGGCCGCGAACGCCAGGATGCTGATTAGCGCGACCAGCGGCGGCGCCAGCAGGCGCAGGTAGAGGTTGTCGAGGGTGTCGATATCCGCCGTCAGCCGGTTGAGCCACTGGGAAGCGCGTGCCCGTGCCAGCGTGCGCGCATCCAGGGTGACCAGCCTCGCGAACACGCGCCCGCGCAGATCGGCCAGCAGCCGCAATATCGTATCGTGATTGTAGAGCCGCTCCAGATAGCGACTGACCGTGCGCGAGACGGCGAAGAATCGAATCCCGCCCCCCGGCGTGAACACGTCCAGATAGCCCGAGGCGCTAACCGCCGCGATTGCCGTGGCGGTAATGAACCAGCCGGAGAGCGACAGCAGCCCCAATGCGCTGAGCAGCGTGGCGAGCATCAGCAGCGCCCCCAGCAGCAAGCGCCCGCGACGCTCGACCAGGACGCCGAGCCAGGGTCGCAGGGATAGCAGTGCTTTCATGAGTTCGTCTCCCGCGCATCGGCCGAGCGCTCGATCCGTGACAACCGGCCTTGTTCGATCGCGAAGACCCGACCGGCCATCGCCATGATCGCTGGATGGTGGGTGGCGACGATCAGGGTCCGCCCGCTCGCCGCCAGTTGCGTCAGCCCCGCGATCACGTGCTGTTCGGTTTCCGGGTCCAGCGCCGCCGTCGGCTCGTCCAGCAGCACCAGCCTGGCCTGGGAGAGAAACACCCGGGCCAGCGCCAGCCGCTGCCCTTCGCCACCGGAAAGCCCGACACCGCGTTCGCCCAGCGGCGTCTCGAGCCCGCTTGATGCCGATGCCAACCACTGGCCCAGCCCGGCCTGCGTCAAGGCGCTGCGCAATGCCTCGTCACTGGCATCGGGTGCGACCAGCCGCAGATTTTCGGCCAGCGTGCCCTGGATGATCAGCGGACGCTGATCCAGCCAGGCGATGGCAGGATCGCGGCGTACCTCGACCTCCCCCGCGCTCGGCGCGATGAACCCGGCGATCAGCTGCAGCAGACTGGATTTGCCGCTGCCGGATGGACCGATCAGCGCTACCACTTCGCCCGAATCGACACGCAGCGACAGCGGCCCGAGAATTCGCTCGCGCCCCGCATGGCGCAGTTCGACGTTCACGAGCTCGACAGCACTAGAAATGAGTTCACGGCTGGCCGTCTCGTCGGATCGGGCGCTTTCCGCAGGTGCGGTTTCTTCTTCTGCATCCGGTTCGAGCAGTGCCACCAGCCCTTCGGCAGCCCCCAGGGCGGAGGCGCGATCGTGGTAGTGCTGAGAGAGCGTGCGCAGCGGCTGGAAGAACTCCGGCGCCAGCAGCAGGATGAACAGCCCGCTGAACAGATCGAGCTGCTCGGCCGGCCCGTACTGAATGTAGCCCAGCAGACCGAGACCGATGTAGATGGCCACGACGGCCACCGACACGGCAGCGAAGAATTCGAGCACCGCCGATGACAGAAACGCCACTCGCAGCGTCTTGAGGCTGCGCCGGCGATAGTCGTGGGCGACCTCGCTGACCTCTTCGACGCTGCGCTCGGCGAGCCCGAAGAGCTGAAGGGTCGCGATCCCCCGGACCCGATCGAGGAAATGACCGGAAAGCCGGGTGACCGCCTGGAACTGCGCTTCGTTGAGACGCTGGGCGCCCATGCCGATCAGCGCCATGAACAGCGGAATCAAGGGGGCGGCGATCAACAGCCAGATCGCCGCCAGCCAGTTGAGCCAGAACACCACGACGAGATAGATCAGTGGAATCAGCGCTGCCAACACCATCTGAGGCAGGAAGCGGGAGTAGTAGCCTTCCAGCGACTCGACCTGATCCACCAGTTGACTGGCCAGCCCCGCGCTATGGCGGGAAGCCAGGCGCACCGGCCCCAGTTGTTGTAGGCGCACCAGCAGGCGCGCCCTTACCTGCTGCTTGACCCGCAGGCCGCAAGCCTGACCGCAGACTTCCTGCCCCCATTGCGCCAGGGCACGGGCGGCAATGGCGATCACGATCAGCGCGACGCCGATGGCGACATCGTCCAGCGTGGCCTGGTTCGACACGACATCATCGACGACCCAGGCCAGTGCGCCCATCTGGATCAGGGTGGCGAGGCCCGCCAGCAGACCGCAGCCGACGGCGCCTCGATACCATGGCCGGACGCCGGCCGCTTGCTGCTTCAACCACTCTCTCGAAACGCTCGCACGTGAAGCGCTCGTACGTGAAGCGTTCATGCGTGACGCATTCGTGCGTGATAGACCTGCGGTTCGCCTCGCGGCACTCAATGGTAGCCCTCACCCACGCGGACCTTGCCGCGGAACACCCAGTAGGACCACGCGGTGTAGGTCAGCACGATCGGTACCACGAACAGCACGCCGATCAGGATGAAGAACTGGGATTCCGGCGCCGAGGCGGCGTCCCAGAGCGTGTAGTCCGGCGGAATCACGTAAGGCCAGCGGCTGACCAGCAGCCCCAGGTAGGTGAAGATGAACAGTCCCAGTGTCAGCAGGAAGGCCAGACCTTCACGCTGGCGACGAGTCGCCACGTAGATGCCCACGGCACACAGTAGCGCCGCGAACGGCAGCAGCCAGATCACCTGCATGTGGTCGAACCAGCGATCGAACACGCCCGGATCGATCCACGGGGTCCACAGGCTGACGATGACGAACACGGCCAGTACACCGATCAGCAGCTTGGGAATCAGACCTCGCGCCCATTCGCGAACGTGCCCTTCCGACTTCAGCACCAGCCAGGTCGCCCCCAGCAGGGTATAGCCGATCACCAGCCCGAGACCGGTCAGAATGGAGAACGGTGTCAGCCAGTCGAACGCCCCGCCGGTGTAGACGCGATCGGCAGTTTCGAAACCTTGAATATAGGCACCTACCACGCAGCCCTGCGCGAACGCTGCAACGAAGGAGCCACCGGCGAAGGCGGCATTCCACCAGCCGCGCGTGCGCTTGGACTTGAAGCGGAATTCGAACGCCACCCCGCGGAAGATCAGGCCGGCCAGCATCAGGAAGACGCCCAGGTACAGCGCTGGCAGCAAGATGGTGTAGACCAGCGGGAAGGCCGCGATGAGCCCGGCGCCGCCCAGCACCAGCCAGGTTTCGTTGCCATCCCATACCGGCGCGACGGAGTTCATCATCACGTCACGGGCGTCCTCGTCCGGGGCGAACGGGAACAGGATCCCCAATCCCAGATCGAAACCGTCCATCAGTACGTACATGATAACGCCAAAGGCGATGATGACGGCCCAGATCAGCGACAGATCGTACATTTCCATGGGCTTAACTCCTGGAAGACACTGTGGTGCCATCGAACGGCACATGGGAGGCGGACATCGGACGCATGGGGCGATCGGCATCGTGGACTTCTTCATCGCCGCGAAGATCGTCCAGCCCCTGACGCACGACCTTGAACAGGTAGTAGATACCGGCCCAGAAGATCACCGCATAAACCGCGAGATAGCCGATCAGCGTCGCCAGCACCATTCCGCCGGAAAGCGAAGGCGTGACGGCGTCGGCGTAGGAAAGAACGCCATAGACCAGCCACGGCGAGCGCCCGATTTCGGTCACGAACCAGCCGGCCAGCACTGCCACGAACGGCGCCAGACTCATCCCCTGCAAACCGTGCAGGAACCAGCGCGACGTATACAGCCGCCCTCCCCGGCGCAGCACCAGGCCGGCGATGGCGAACGCGATCATCAGAATGCCCAGCGCGACCATCACGCGGAAGCTGTAGAACACCATCCACACCGGCTGCTGCTCTTCGACGGGAATCTCCTTGAGCCCCGGCACCACGCCGTCGGCGTCGTGACGCAGAATCAGGCTGGCGCCATTGGGAATGCCGATCTCGGCACGGTTGGCCTGGAGATCGCGATCCGGCAGCGCGAACAGCAGCAACGGCACGTTGGACTGGGTTTCCCAGTTGCCTTCCATGGCCGCAATCTTCATCGGCTGATGCTCGAGCGTGTTGAGCCCGTGCTCGTCACCGACCCAGGCCTGCAGCGGGGCCAGAATCAGCAACAGCCACATGGTCATGGAGAGCGCTCGCTTGTGCGCCTCCACGTCACGACGCCGCAGCAGGAACCAGGCGCTGACGCCGCAAACCACGAAACCGCCGGTCAAGAATGCCGCCATCGCCATGTGCGTGAAGCGATACGGGAAGGAAGGATTGAAAATGGCTTCGACCCAGGAAGTGACATGCACCATGCCCTCACGAATCTCGTAGCCCTGCGGCGTCTGCATCCAGCTGTTGGTCGCCAGAATCCAGAATGCCGAGATGAAGGTACCGACCGCGACCATCAAGGCGGCGAAGAAATGCACCGATGGCGAGACGCGGTGACGCCCGAACAGCAGTACCCCGAGGAAACCCGCTTCCAGGAAGAACGCGGTAATGACCTCGTAGCTCAGCATCGGCCCGATGAAGTTCGAGGCGAACTGGGAAAAGTTGCTCCAGTTGGTGCCGAACTGAAACGCCATGACGATGCCGGAAACCACGCCCATGCCGAAGACGACGGCAAAGATCTTGGTCCAGAAAAGGCCCAGACGATCCCAGACCGTGTTGCCCGTCGCGACGAAGAGACCTTGCAACACCGCCACGTAGGAAGCGAGACCGATCGTGAAGACCGGGAAGATCGCATGAAAAGAAACCACGAAAGCGAACTGCAATCGTGAAAGCAGGATAGGATCTAACGCCATGGCTGACTCCTCGCAAGCGTTCAGGGCAGCGGTTCCCTCATGCCCTAACGACAGATGTTTCTTCGTTCTGTTTGCCCGTCGAACGACCATTGCAGCCGTCGATGCTTAACATCGCTTTACATCATAAGGAAAGTGTTCCCGTCGGCCGCCGTGTCCTGATGTCGCATGCCAGCGCCGACCTTTCCCTTTTTCTCCCTAGACAACCTAGGCAATAGTGCCGGAAGTCGCCAGTGGCGAGGGCTTGCGACCAGCCTTGAGGCTTACCGAGTGCGACGTCATGGCCTCGGTGGAATTCATCTCTGCGACAATCTGTCAGCCTGACTGGATCGAATCGGCCTACCCGCCTCTCTCCTCGCCCGCCCTTGCTGCTCCGCGCGGAGTCCCTTCATGCGTCGGGTGCTGTTCGTGAACCAGGCTCTTCCGACGATAAGCAAAGCGCTTCGACGACGTGGGCGCTCCAGTCAGACGCAAGGCTTTGGTCAAATAGTCATACAAAGCCGAATCGCGTAAGGTCCTAATGGCTACTGCGCTATTCGATAGCTCGTCAACCACCGCCACTTCACGAGGCGCTTCGTGACCGACCCCGCCACATCGACGTCCTCCTCCACGACGCAAGCCACGCCCGCGCGCGCAGTGCCGGCGCTATGGATGCTGGTTCTCATCACGCTGGCCGGCACGTTGGCCATGCATATTTTCGTACCGGCACTGCCCATTGCCGGCGAGGCGCTGAGCGCCGACAACGCCCAGATGCAGTTGACCATCAGCCTCTACATTCTGGGGCTGGCGATCGGTCAACTCTTCTACGGACCGCTATCCGACGCGGTGGGCCGGCGACCGGCATTGATGCTGGGCATGCTGATCTACAGCGTGGCGGGGATCGTTGCCTGGCAGGCGCAAAGCGTCGAAACGCTGATCACGGCGCGGTTTTTCCAGGCCTTCGGCGGCTGTGCCGGGCTGGCACTGGGCCGCGCCATGATCCGCGACACCGCTGCGCCGGACCGCGCCGTGCAACGGCTGGCCGTGCTCAATCTGGTCGTGGCCATCGGGCCGGCCATGGCGCCGCTCATCGGCAACCTGCTGACTACCACACTGGGTTGGCGTACCGTGCTGCTGGCGCTCTGCCTGATGGGCGTGGGCAATCTGCTGTTCGTCTGGCGGCTGATGCCGGAGACGGCGAAGCCCAGCGGCCGGGTCGACCTGCCCAACCTGGCGCATGAGTACCGAACGCTGATCCGCTCGCCGGCTTTCATCGGTTACGCCATCGGCGGCGGCTGTGTCACCACCGCGATGTTTGCCTTCGTTGCCTCGGCGCCGTTCATCTTCGTCGAACAACTGGGCAAGCCGGCAAGCCACGTGGCGTACTATCTTTCGTTGCTGATCCTGAGCATTTCGCTGGGCAATTTCATCACCAACCGCACCATCCAGCGTGTCGGGCTGGTTCGACTGATGCTGTCGGCCAGCTTTCTGAGCCTGGCCGGCGGACTATCGATGCTGACCATCGTGCTCGCCGGCTGGACTTCGGTCGTCACCCTCGAAGCCTCGATGCTGCTGTTCACCTTCGGCGTAGGCATGACCGGGCCGACGGCGTTGACGCTGGCCGTCGGCGTCAATCCTCGGGTCGTGGGCTCGGCGGCCGGTCTCTACGGATTCGCGCAGATGGGTATCGGCGCGCTCTGCACCGGGCTTGCCGGGCTGGGAGACAACCCGGCGCAGGCGGCAGCCGTGGTGCTCGCCACCGCTGCCATCATCGGCCAGATCGCGCTGAGGAGCGCCTTGCGGTTCGATCGCCAGCCGCATCATTGATCGCTTGCCTACCGCGCCGGCGGGACGCCTCGAATACCACCACACCCTTCGCGCCTGATGCGTTCGTCTAACGGAGCGCGCCACTCTTCTTCGGTAGGGTAGACGTACCACAACAACGCATGTGGGCGTGGTCCGTTCCACGCTCGCCATAACAATCAAGGAACGCGCATGAACGCTATCTGGATCGCCCTGTTTGGCGCCGTGTGTTTCGTGATGGGCTATCGCTTCTATTCGAAGTTCATCGCCGAACGCATCTACCGACTCGACGCCGATTTCCAAACCCCGGCGCACACCTATCGTGACGGCGTCGACTACGTCCCCACCAACAAGTGGATTCTCTGGGGCCACCATTTCACCTCGGTAGCTGGTGCAGCGCCCATCGTGGGGCCGGCCATCGCGATCTATTGGGGCTGGTTGCCGGCCATCCTGTGGGTCGTGCTGGGCACCGTATTCGCCGCCGGGGTGCATGACTTCGGGGCGGTAGTGCTTTCCAACCGCCACAAGGGCCACTCGATCGGCACGCTGGCCAACCGGCTGATCGGACAGCGTGCCAAGCTGCTGTTTTTGTTCATCATCTTGATCCTGGTGTTGATGGTCAACGCGGTCTTCGCCTGGGTCATCGCCAAGCTGTTCATTACCTTTCCGGCCAGCGTGCTGTCGGTCTTCATCCAGATTCCGCTCGCCGTGTGGATCGGCTATCGCGTCTATCGTCATTCGGGCTCGATGCTGCTGCCGTCGGTGATCGCTCTGGCCGTGATGTACGGTGCGGTGCTGCTGGCCAGCGAAGTGCCCTGGCTGCAGTTCGACCTCGTGAGCTGGTTCGGTGGCCCTGACGCGCCGGTCGTCGGTGGCTTCAACGGCACCTCGATGGCCTTTCTGGTGTGGATCGTGGTGTTGATGGTCTACGTCTACATCGCCTCGACGCTCCCCGTCTGGAAGCTGCTGCAACCGCGCGATTACATCAATTCGCACCAGCTGGTGGTCGGCCTGGCGCTGCTGTATCTGGGGCTGCTCTTCGGCGCGCCGGAAATGACCGCACCCAGCGTCAACAGCGAAGCGGACATCAGTTGGTACCCGCTGCTGTTCATCACCATCGCCTGCGGGGCGATCTCCGGCTTCCATGGCCTGGTCGCCTCGGGCACCACGTCCAAGCAGCTCGACAAGGAGACCGACGCCCGCATGATCGGCTATGGCGGCGCCCTGGGCGAAGGCATGCTGGCAATGATCGCGATCATTGCAGTGGGCACTCTGTTCGCCTCCGGCGCCGACTTCACCGCGACCTACTCGAGCTTTTCCGCGGCCGGCTCCAACGGCCTGGGCTCGTTCGTGCGGGGCGCCGGGCAGCTCGCCGGCAATCTCGGTATCCCCGAGCACATGGGGTCGACCCTGATCGCGGTGATCGTGGTGAGCTTCGCCGCTACCACGCTGGATACCGCCGTACGCCTGATGCGCTACATCATCGCCGAGCTGGGCAACGAGTACGGCATGCCGGTGATCGCTCGTAAGCACGTCGCGACCAGCATCGCCGTCGTCACAAGCGCCGCGCTGGTCATCCTGCCGGAAGGCCCCAACGGCTTCGGCTCGGGTGGCTACCTGCTATGGCCGTTGTTCGGCACCAGCAACCAGTTGCTGGCCGGCATTACGCTGATGCTGGTCTCGGTATGGCTCAAGCGCCAGGGCCGCCCGGTGGTATTCACCCTGGCTCCCATGCTGTTCCTGCTGGTCATGACCTTATGGGCCATGGGACAACAGGTGATTTTCACCTGGTCGGGCTTCGGCGATGCCGACCGCAACCTGCTGCTGTTCACCTTCGGCAGCCTGATCATGGTATTCACGCTGTGGATTCTGCTCGAAGCGTCGCGCAGCTTCCGCCAGGGTGGCCCGGCCGCGCAGCAGCAACCGCTGAGCTCCGATGAGTCACGCTGACGACGACGGTTCCGTGATCGCCCTGTGGCGATCACGGTTGCGTCGCGCGATCCAGGGGTACGACGCGGTCCTGAGCTTGCCGCACCGGCGCGAAATCGCCCGGGAGCTTCAGGATGAGGAGGACCTCTTCATGCTGCTGTGCTTCTGCGACATGATGGGCATTCCCAATCCCGTCAGCGACATGACCCTGGAGCTCTACCCGCACATGCTCGACCGCTTCCACGAGTGGCACACACGCCAGGGCATGCCGCGTTCGCCCCTGGCGGGCTTCCGCTGCTGTTAGCTGTTAGCCGTTAGCTAGAAGCATGTCCAACGAGGAGTTTTCCATGGCCAAGAGCATCTTCTTCGGCGGCAAGGGCGGTGTCGGCAAGACCAGCTGTGCCACCGCCTATGCGCTGAGCTGCGCGGAGGCCGGCTGGCGTACCTTGCTGGTCTCCACCGACCCGGCGCACAACCTGGCCGATCTGTTCGGACGCGCGCCGGGGCCGACGCCAACGCGCATGCAGGCCGATCTCGATGTCGTCGAACTCGACCCCGACCATGAAACGCAGCGCTACCTGGAGCAAGTGAAGGCCACACTGCGACCTCTGGTCAGCGGCGAGCGTAGCGCGGCGGTGTTTCGCCAGCTCGACCTGGCACGACACGCTCCCGGCACCGAGGAAGCCGCCCTGTTCGACGCCCTGGTCGGCCTGTTGCTGGATACCGGCGATAAGTACGATCGGCTGATCTTCGACACCGCGCCCGGCGGGCACACGGTACGCTTGCTGGCGCTCCCCGAGATCATGGGCGCCTGGGTGGAAGGGTTGATGCAACGCCGGCGCAAGGTGCGCAGCGACTACAAGGCGTGGCTCGGCGACGGCGAGGTCGTCGACGATCCTATTCAGGAAACGCTGATGCGACGCCGCGGGCGCCTCGCCGCTGCCCGCGAGCACCTGACCTGCCCCGCGCATTCGGCGGTGATCCTGGTCGCCAATCCGGAACGCTTGCCGGCGCTGGAAACCGCACGCACCCGCGAGCTGCTGGAAAGCCATGGCCTGCACGTCGGCGCCGTGGTGATCAACAAGTGCCTGCCCGCCGAGGTCGACAGTCAATGGCTCGCCAACTGGCGCGAGGAGCAACGCCCCTGGATCGAACATCTCGAGGCGTCGTTCCCCGACCGCGAGCGCATACGCATCGACCACCAGCCCCATGCGCCCGCTTCCTGCGGCGACCTGGCGCCTCTCCAGGAGGCGCTGGGCGGGCTGGTCCCCTGGCATGCTCACGCCTGAAAGACAGGCCGCTAGCGTCGATCCATCTACCGTGCGCCGACCACGCTGTAGACCAGCCATGCGGTGTAGGCCACGAAACTGGCAAGCAGCAGAGCGCCCTCCAGACGATTGATCCGCCCCTGCCCCTTGATCCCGATGCCGAATACCAGCAGAGCCAGGGTCAGCGCGGCCATCACGGGCCAGTCCCGAACCAGCACTTCCGGATCGACGCCGATGGGCTGAATCAGGCCGGCCAGCCCGACCACCGCCAGCGTATTGAACAGGTTGGATCCGACCACGTTGCCAATGACCAGATCGTGCTCGTTCTTGCGCACCGCGCTGATGGAAGAGGCAAGCTCCGGCAACGACGTGCCGATGGCGACCACGGTCAGGCCGATGACCAGATCGCTGACGCCGAACGCCTCGGCGATCGATACCGCGCCCCACACCAGAAAACGCGAACTGATGATCAGCAGTACCAGCCCGACCAGCGTCCAGGTCACGCTGCGCTTGAGCGACATGTTCTGCCCTGCGGTATCGGCCTCGACGTCGGTCTGCAAGGTATCTGTCCCCGGGCGGCGCGAGCGCCAGATGCTGTAGCCCAGGAAGCCGCCCAGCAGCAACAGCAGGATAACGGCATCGATGCGTGAGATCACGCCATCGAAGAGACACCAGAGCGAAATCAACGTCATCACGCCGAGCACCGGCAGCTCCTGGCGAATGACCTGGGAATGCACGGTCAATGGGCTGATCAACGCCACCAGCCCCGCGATCAGGGCGATGTTGGTGATGTTGGAACCATAGGCATTACCCAGGGCCAGGCCGGGGTTCCCCTGGACAGCCGCCAGCGCCGAGACCATCAGTTCGGGCGCGGAGGTGCCGAAGCCGATCACCACCATGCCAATCAACAGCGGCGGCAGCCCGAGATGACGAGCGGTGGCAGCCGCCCCATCCACGAAGCGATCCGCGCTCCATACCAGTACGACAAGACCGGCCACAATGGCCCCAAGCGCCATCCACACGTCGAGCTCCCCCTTTGACTATCAGTCGTCTTTATCAGTCGTCTCTATCAGACCCGGTCGACCTGACGGCCGAGCCTGTTCGTTTTGGTGCGTTCATCGCTTGGCGTCACCCCGCCGATTCGCGGACGAACGAGCCAACGTTCGATTTTCTCGCCTCCTATTCTGCCGGACAAACACGGCAGAGAAACGAAATGCTGGTGATTGTACTTCTTCGGCAAAGCCCTCATCACCTACTATAGTGTCCAAACGATTGAACTATCGGGTATTTTTTGGCGACGGCATTGCCGTCGAAACGGCCGCCGATAAACATGCATGCGCGTATGTATTCGAGTAAGATGGCCGTTTACGCAGCGCGACGCTTCCTCAATTCTGCTTCCGTGTTAGGTACTGCTTTGGCATCAGGCATCAACGACAACGGCACCGAAAAGGCGACTTTCCTGACGCCCCGGCGTACACGACGCCGTCTTCGCGCTTGTCACGAATGTGACTTGCTGGTCGCGTTGCCGCCGTTGCAACCCGGCCAGCGAGCCAGTTGCCCGCGCTGTGACCATACCTTGAGCCATCGCCATTTTCGTCCGGCCGAACGCAGCCTCGCGTTTGCCATCAGCGCCTTGATCGCGCTCGTGGCCGCGCTCTGCTTTCCATTCATCAGTTTCGAGGCACGCGGCGTCAGCAACGCCATCCAGCTCACCGACACCTCGGCAAGCCTGGTATCGTTGCACGAACCGTTCGTCGGCATTCTCGTACTGCTGACCATCGTCGTGCTGCCTGCCTTCTATCTGCTCGCCGTCATCTGGCTGCATCTCGGCTTGCTGCAACGTCGGCCGCTCCCGCGTAGCCACCGCATCGCGCGCGCGCTTTCGCACCTGGGGCCGTGGATGATGGCCGATGTCTTCGTGATCGGCACGCTGGTCAGCCTGATCAAGATCGCCGGCATGGCGTCAATCGATCTAGGACTGTCGTTCTGGTCATTCTGTGTCTACGCCCTTCTGCTGCTGCTGACCGCTCGCTCGATCGACACCGATTGGATGTGGTTTTCGCTGGCTGGAGAGCCGCTGGCGCCGGAGGGCTGTCGCCCCGGCCAGTCGGCGGCCGAGCAGGATCTCACCGGCTGCCCGACCTGCGGGCTGGTCACCCGGCTCAGCCACTTCGGCCGTGGCCGCTGTGCACGTTGTGGCGAGCCGTTGCGGTTTCGGAGCCCGCACAGCCTGCAGAAGACCTGGGCCCTGCTGATTGCGGCAACGCTGTGTTATATCCCGGCCAATCTCTATCCGATCATGACCACGACGTCGCTAGGCGACTCGACTCCCTCGACCATCATCGGCGGCGTGCTGATCTTTCTCGGCCATGGCGACTGGCCCATTGCCCTGATCATCTTTACCGCCAGCGTGGTGGTGCCGATCGGCAAGGTGTTCGCGCTGGCCTGGCTTTGTGTCACGGTCCGGCGCAGCGGGGAATCCCGCTTCAAGCACAAGCGCCAGACGCTCTACCGCATCACCGAGCTGATCGGCCGCTGGTCGATGATCGATGTCTTCGTGGTCGCCATTCTGGTCTCGCTGGTACACGCCGGATCACTGCTGTCGATCACGCCCGGGCCCGCGGCGCTGGCCTTTTCCGCCGTGGTCATCCTTACCATGCTGGCCGCCATCAGTTTCGATCCGCGTCTGATCTGGGACGCGCGCAACATGCAGCCTCCCATGCCGGCCGCGCTCAAGCGGCAATCTCCCTATTCGCCTGTCAAGGAAGTCGACGATGCCTGATTCGATGCAACGCGCCAAACGGGTGTCGCAGTCGCGGCTCTCCCCGATCTGGATAGTGCCGCTGCTGGCCGCCCTGATTGGCGCCTGGATGGTCTGGGACAACTTCTCCAGCCGCGGGCCGCTGATCACCTTGAACATGAAGAATGCCGAGGGCATCGAGGCCGGCAAGACACAGATCAAGACGCGCAATGTCCAGGTCGGACACGTGGAGGCCGTGCGGCTGTCGGATGATCTGTCGCATACCGTCATCACTGCGCGCATGTCCAACGATGCGGCACGCATGCTCAACAGCGATGCGCGCTTCTGGGTGGTCAAGCCGCGTATCGGGCGCGAAGGCATCAGCGGTCTGAACACCGTGCTTTCAGGGGCGTACATCCAGCTCGCGCCGGGCAAGAGCGAAGAATCCCAGGACAGCTTCGACGTTCTCGAACAGCCGCCGGTCGCGCCGCCCGACGCCCCGGGCCTACGCATCAATCTGGTGAGTCAGGTGGGCAACTCGCTCAGCGCCGGGGATCCCATCACCTATCAGGGTTATACCGTCGGTCGCGTCGAGAGTACCGATTTCGATCCCGACAAGCGGGAAATGCGCCACCGTCTCTTCATCCAGGCCCCCTACGACAGTCTGGTCACCGATACCACGCGGTTCTGGAGCTCTTCGGGTATCGATGTGCAGCTGGACTCCGAAGGGGTCAACGTCAATCTGGACTCCTTCGAGACACTGATCAGCGGTGGCGTGACCTTTGGCGTGCCGGAAGACATCACGCGTGGCAATCCCGCCAAGCAGGATGCGACCTATACGCTCTACAACAGCGAAGAGAGCGCGCGCGAAGGCACTTACGATCAGTACATCGAATACGTGCTGCTGGTCGACGATACCGTTCGTGGGCTCAGCCGCGGCGCGCCCGTCGAATATCGTGGTGTCCGGGTGGGTACCGTGGTCAGTGTTCCCTGGCACTTCACCGCGCCCCAACCCGATTCGTTGACCCAGTTCGCGATTCCGGTATTGGTTCGTATCGAACCGCAGCGCCTGGAAAGCAACGAGGATATCAATACGGATATCGACGACCAGGAGGTTCGGAACCGCTTCGAGACCATGTTCAAGGAATATGGCCTGCGAGCCACGCTCAAGGCGGGCAACCTGCTGACGGGCGCGCTGTTCGTCGATCTCAACTTCAGCGACGACGCGCCTCCCTACGAGGCGATGACGTTCGACGGCAAGCCGGTGTTCCCGACCATTTCCGGCGGCTTCGCGCAGATCGAGCAGAAGGTTTCCAACCTGCTCGACAAGCTCAACGAACTGCAGGTCGAACCGATTCTCGATCGCCTGGACGAGACCATGCAGACCTCCCAGCAGACGCTCGAACAGGTGCGCCAGATCGCCGAGTCGGTCAATTCCATCGTCTCCGACCCCGCGACTCAGCAGTTGCCGGGCAACCTCAATGACACGTTGCAGGAACTGCAGAACACGCTGAATGGGTTCTCTGCCGGTTCTTCGGGGTATCGTCAATTGAATGACACGCTCAAGCAGCTGGAGATGCTGACGCGGGATCTGCAGCCAGTCGCCAAGACCTTGAGCGAAAAACCCAACGCGCTGATTTTCGACCGTGAAGTTAAAACCGATCCCGTGCCGAGGGCTCCCCAATGATGAAGTCGTCCCTGCCCCGTTGGCGCCGAGTTGGCGCCACCGTCCTGCTGGCGATCGCCGCCGCGGCGCTTGCCGGCTGCGCCTCCCAGTCGACGCCGACCAACCGGTATACCCTGCCGAAGGCCGACAGTCCGCAGCAGGCGAGCGAACCTTCTCCGCAAGCGGCCACGCTGGCGGTCGGTCCTGTCGAGGTGGCCAGCTACCTCGACCAGGAAGGGATCGTCATGCAGACCAGCGATATCGAACTCAACGCGGCCAACCAGAACCTGTGGGCCGAGTCGCTGGGGCAGCAATTGACACGCCGTCTGCGGCAATCGCTGGCAGCGGATTTGCCGAATGTCGTGGTGCTGAACACCAGTCGCAGCGAAGCGAGCGCGCAACGACTGACGCTCAGTGTCGACCAGTTCCAGGGTCGCTATGACGGCCAGGCTGTGGCATCGGGGGAATGGCAGCTCCACGAGGGCAACGACCTGGTGGCACAGCGCCACTTCGCGGTCACGCAACCCTTGAGCGACGACGGCTATCCTGCCCTGGTGCGCACTCTCGGTGCCGTGTGGGACGACGTGGCGCGTCAGATCGCCGACGATATCCGCGCTGTCTCGACAACGTCGCCCGTCGCCGATTGAGCAACGCCAACGTCAAAGCGCCTATCGAACCTGCATGGCAACGTAGTCAGACATGTAGTCAGACAAAGTCTGCCATGCCGGGCTCGATAGACGCTCGGGAGCCGCCGGGTGTTTCTGGCGTGGGCAGAGAGCCCGATCTCGATCGGGAGCCCAGAGGATGAGTGATTCAGGCGATCAGTGATTCAGACGGCTGCGCAGACGCGCTACCGCCTGGCTGTGCAACTGGCAGACGCGGGATTCGCTGACGCCGAGCACGGCACCGATTTCCTTCAGGTTGAGCTCTTCCTGGTAATAGAGCCCCAGCAACAGCTTTTCTCGCTCCGGCAAGGCATCGATCGCCGCCATCACGTTGGTACGGTTGTCCGCATCGAGCAGTGCCTCCAGCGGCGATGGCAGACTGCCTTCCGCGACCGTGGCGACGCCATTTTCGGTGTCGCTCTCGTCGTACGTCAGCAGAAAGCCATTATTGGCATCGATCAGCAATTGATGATAGTCGTCCCGGGATATGCCCATCTCCTGGGCGATCTCGCGTTCGTCCGGCGCCCGTCCCAACTGCTGCTCCAGCCGGCGCACGGCCTGATCCAGTGCCCGGGCGTTTCGCCGCACGCTGCGCGGCATCCAGTCACGACTACGGAGCTCATCGATCATCGCGCCGCGAATGCGCTGGTTGGCATAAGTCGAGAAGCTCGCGCCGTGCGAATTGTCATAGCGCCCCATGGCGTCCAGCAGACCGAGCATGCCGGCTTGAACGAGATCATCGAGTTCCACGCTGGCGGGTAGGCGCACCTGGAGGGAGAGCGCGTGGCGTCTCACCATCGGCATGTACTGCTCAATCAATGCATGCTGATCGATTTTGCCCTGTGCGGTATACATCGAATGGCCTCGTGCAAAACACCTTACGGTCATGGGACGCATGACCTATACCCCATTATGCCTCGCGGCCGCCGAGCCAAGACGGCAAACTGCCAGTTTTCCAGCGGCTATTTCGGCTGTTTGTCAGCGTCACTGACGGTAGTCGACGATCAGTTGGCCGCTGGAGATTACCCGGTTGCCATTGGCATGCTCTCCCGGTGGCAACAGGAAGCGCAGCCGGAATGGAAGGGACGCGGCTCGCCCCGCAAAGCGCTGCGTTTCCCCCCGCGCTCGAACCAGCGGTAGACAGAGCTGTCCATGGCAGAGCCAGGTCTTTAATGTCGGCGCTGGCGTATCGGTCTGGAAAACCCAGCGAACGTTCGCGATCTCGCCCTGTTCCGCTGACGGCGGCAGCGTGATCGGCGCACTTTCCAGGGGGCGCTCCGACACGACGATCGTCTGGCGCGGCAGTTGGCCTATCCAAGTGCTCTGGGCCGCCGAAACTGGCGCGATCGCTCCCATGAAGACCATCACCCCGGTGGCGATCGCACCGACTAGCATGCAGGTGGCCTTTGAGCGCGCGCTCGGCGCCAGGGAAAACGCTCTTGATAAAGACGACGCCCGCGGCATCGCGGACAAGGCTCCCGTTCTCACCGACCGGAGATCGACAGTCATGACGATGCCCCGATGGTCGTGGTGACACGCAAGGTGCGATCGTCGGGAATCTCAGCCTGGGAAAGCACGACCAGAGACTTGATCTGGCGGCGCAAGAAACGCGCCAGCAGCGCCCGCAGGCCGTGTTGAACGACCAATACGGTCGGCTCGTCCCGGCTCTGCTGCCGCTCCACCGCGGCGGCGGTCTGCTGCATCAGCGTTTCGGCCAGCCCCGGTTCGAGCGCACCGCCGTTGTTGAGCGCTTGCGCCAGGACCTGCTCCAGGCGGGGCTCCAGCCCCATTACGTGCATCGGCTCTCGTCCCGGGAACCACTGTTGGGTAATTGCCCGGCCCAGCGCAACACGCACCAGCGCGGTCAACTCGTTGGCATCCGACTGCTGCGGCGCGTACTCCGCCAGCACGTCGAGAATCGTGTGCATGTCGCGGATCGGGACGTCTTCGGCAAGCAGGTTCTGCAGGATGCGTTGCAACGTCGTCAGCGCCAGCAGCTTGGGCACGACGTCTTCCACCAGCGATTTCTGCTGCTCCGCGACCTTGTCCAGCAGCTGCTGAACCTCGGCGCGTCCCAGCATGTCGCCGGCGTTTTCATGCAGCAGATGATTGAGATGCGTGGCGATCACGGTACTCGCGTCCACCACGGTATAGCCGTAGATCTGGGCTCGTTCCCGTTGCGCCGTATCGATCCAGTAGGCGGTCAGGCCAAATGCAGGATCCTGGGTGCGGGTGCCATCCAGCGTTCCGGAAACCTGGCCCGGGTCGATCGCCAGCCATTTGCCCGGGAATGCCTCTGCGCGACCGACTTCCACGCCTTTCAGGGTGATCACGTAGGTGTTGGGGCTGAGTTCGAGATTGTCGCGAATATGGACGACCGACGGCAGGAATCCGACATCCTGGGCGAACTTCTTGCGCACACTCTTGATGCGTCCCAGCAGTTCTCCCTGCTGGCGCTGGTCTACCAGCGGGATCAGGCGGTGCCCCACTTCCAGTCCCAGGGTATCGACCAGTTGCACGTCGTCCCAGCTCGCCTCCGGCGTTTCCTGTACCGCTGGGGGGGCCTTTTCTTCCACCGCGCGCACGGCCTTGACCTGCTCGCGCCGGGACATCCACCAGCCCAGCGATCCCAGGATCACGGCAAACAGCAGGAAGACGACGTTCGGCATGCCGGGGATCAGACCGAGCAGCCCCATGACGCCAGCCGCGAGGAACATGACCCGCGGGTTATTGAAAAGCTGACTCAACAGCTGCTGACCGACGTCCTGGTCGGTATTGACGCGAGACACCGTGACGCCCGCCGCCGTCGAGATCACCAGCGCCGGAATCTGGGCGACCAGGCCGTCGCCCACGGTCAGCAATGTATAGGTCTTCACGGCTTCGCCGAATGGCAGGCCATGCTGCGCCACACCGATCATCAACCCGCCGATCAGGTTGATCACCATGATCAGCAGGCCCGCCATGGCATCGCCGCGGACGAACTTGCTGGCACCGTCCATGGAGCCGTAGAACTCCGACTCCTGATTGATCTCGGTTCGCCGTCTGCGGGCCTCTTCCTCGCCGATCAGACCGGCGTTGAGGTCGGCATCGATCGCCATCTGCTTGCCGGGCATGGAGTCCAGAGTAAAACGCGCGCCCACTTCGGCAATTCGCCCGGCGCCCTTGGTGATGACCATGAAGTTGATCACCACCAGAATCAAGAACACCACCAGACCAACGGCGAAGTTGCCGCCGATCAGGAACTCGCCGAAGGCCTCGATCACCTTGCCCGCGGCATCGCCCCCTTCGTGGCCTTCCATCAGCACCACACGGGTGGATGCCACGTTCAGCGACAGTCGCAGCAGCGTCGAGAACAGCAGGACCGCCGGGAACGCCGCGAAGTCCAGCGGCTTTTCCGTGAACATGCTGACCAGCAGCACCATGATCGACAGCGCGATATTGAAGGTGAAAAAGAGATCGAGCGCGAATGGCGGTAACGGCAGGATCATCATGCTCAAGATCATGATGATCAGCACAGGGCCGGCCAGGATCTTGAACTGTGTGTCAGCCGGCCACTTGCGCTGACCGAACCACTGGGTGAGCGCGTTCATTCACTCTCCTTGGAAGAATCTGACGCCGCTTCATCTAGCGCTGGCGGCACGGGCAGGTCGCGAGGCGTTGGCGGTACATCGCCGCCGTCGGTTTCGACCTGTTTGAGACGGAAGGCCCAGGCCAGGACCTCGGCGACCGCCGTATAGAGATCGCCAGGTATTTCCTGTTCCAGATCGACATGGTGATACAGCGCACGCGCCAGCGGCGGCGCTTCCAGTCGCGGTATGCGATTTTCGTCGCCCAGTTCCCTGATCTTGGCAGCGACGTGATCGGCCCCCTTGGCAACGACCCGAGGGGCGGACATGGAATCCTGCTGGTAGCTCAGCGCCACGGCATAGTGCGTCGGGTTGGTCACGATCACGTCGGCGGTCGGCACCTTGCTCATCATCCGACGTCTCGCCATGGCCTGCTGCTGAGAACGTATGCGACCCTTGACGTGCGGGTCGCCTTCGCTCTCCTTGTGTTCCTGGCGAATGTCCTCGCGGCTCATGCGCAGCTTCTTGTTGTGGCTCCATATCTGATAGGGAACGTCGATCAGGATGACCAGTATCAAAGAGGCCACGATGAGCGCACAGCCCACGGCCGCCAAGCGCATCGCCGTGGCCAGCGCCTGCTGGATCGGCATCTCCATGAGACCAAGCAGCGTACCGTGCTGCGACCAAAGATACGCCACGCCGACGCCACCAACCAGCACCGACTTGGCGATGGCCTTTGCCAGTTCCGCCAACGCCTGGGTCGAGAACATGCGCTTTAAACCCTTGAACGGGTTCAGCTTACCCAACTGCGGCTTGAGCGATTTCGCCGAGACCAGCCAGCCACCCAGCATCGTCGGCCCCAGGATCGCCGCGGTCGTGAACAACAGGAACAGAGGCAGCAACGCCAATAGCGTATGCTGCCCCAGCACCCAGACGTGGCTCAGCATCCGAGCGCTGTCGAATGCCAGCCCGTGATCGAAAAGGAAGGACTGCTCCATGACGAGGCTCAGCTCGTCATAGAGATTGTTGCCCATGACCCACAGGCCCAGTACACCGCTGACCAGCAACAGGAAGGTGGCGAGTTCACGTGACCTTGCGACCTGCCCCTCTTCTCGCGCTTTCTCGATTCGTCTGGGCGTCGCCGGTTCGGTTTTTTCCTGATCGCTGTCGTTCTGCTCGGCCAAGCGCGCACTCCGCCACGAAAGGGGATGGATACCTGGACGCTATTCTGCTTGGAGAGAAGGAATATCAAACGGAGAAATAGCAGGATGTACACCCTGCTATTTCGGAAGGCTGGACATTGTCGATGGCCGGAAAGATCCTATCGGCCAAGATCAGAACCCGAGACTGTCCAGCAGGTCGTCGACCTGATCCTGGCTGCTGACGACATCGGCAGCCTGCGGATTGACCTGAGGGCCGTTGAGCAGCGAGTCGGATTGATCGGCCACGCGATTGGTACGTTCACGACGCTCGGTTCCCTCGGGCGCATTATCGATCAGCACCTGGAGCAGTTGCTGCTCGATCTCGTGGATCACGTCCATCATCTTCTTGATGACCTGGCCGGTGAGATCCTGAAAATCCTGCGCCATCATGATCTCGAGCAGTTGGGCGTTGGTGGCGCTGGTCTGCTTGGGCACGTTCTGCAGATAGGAACGGGTGTCCTTGACCAGCGCCTTGGCCTCGTCGAGCGCCTTGGGTTCGGCAAACCACTCGTCCCAACGCTTGTCGAGCGCGATCGCTTCGCTCTCGAGCGCATTCTGCAGAGGCTGGGCATGATCAATGGCATTGAGTGCGCGTTCTGCCGCCTGTTCGGTCATCGACGCGACGTAGCTGAGCCGGTCACGAGCATCCGGAATCGCCTGTGCCGCCTTCTCTACCTCCTTATCGAGACCCAGCTCACGCATGTTCTCGCGCAGCATGCGAGTCAGGTGACCGATACGGCGAATCAGATCGTCGGAAGCCACGCTTTCCGCACCGCTGCCTTGAGGGGTGGCACCACTCATGATCTACCCTCCGTAGGCGTCACTTGCCCAGTTTTTCAAAAATTTTGTTGAGCTTCTCCTCGAGCGTCGCCGCCGTGAACGGTTTGACGACGTAGCCGTTGGCGCCAGCCTGAGCAGCCGCGATGATATTTTCCTTCTTGGCTTCGGCCGTCACCATCAGCACGGGTAGCGAGGAGAGCTTCGGGTCCTGACGGATTTCCTTGAGCATCTCCAGGCCGTCGAGATTGGGCATGTTCCAATCGGAGACCACGAATTCGAAGCCACCGGCTCGCAACTTGGTCAACGCTTCCTGCCCATCCTCGGCCTCTTCCACGTTTTCGAACCCGAGTTCCTTGAGCAGACTGCGGACGATCCGACGCATGGTCGGGAAATCGTCCACTACCAGAATGCTCATGTTCTTGTCAGCCATCGTCTTTCCTCTTCACTTCATTAGGCGGGCATGGTGAGGTTATCGGCAGCATGCCTGCTCGCTTTAAACATCCTGTTTATACGCGCTGCGCGCGTCCGGCCAAGTGCATCTGCTGAACCAGGTGTCCTGCAATGTCATTCAGTGCAATGACCTCTGTGGCTCCGCCAAGCGCGATCGCTTCCTTGGGCATGCCGAATACCACGCAGCTCGCCTCGTCCTGGGCCACGGTATGGGCGCCGGCCTCGCGCATCTGGAGAAGCCCGGCGGCACCGTCACGCCCCATCCCGGTCAGAATGACACCCAGCGCATTACGACCAGCGCAGGCGGCGGCGGACTGGAACAACACATCGACCGAGGGCCGGTGGCGGTTGACGGGAGGCCCGTCATCGAGCGCAATCACGTAGTTCGCTCCCGAGCGAGTCAGGCGCATGTGCCAGTCCCCCGGCGCGATATAGACATGCCCGGGCAGGACACGCTCACGGTCTTCGGCCTCCTTGACGGTGACCCGGCAAAGGCGATCGAGCCGCTCGGCGAAGGAGCGCGTGAAGCCTCCCGGCATATGTTGCGTAATCAACACCGCGGGACTGTTCGCCGGCAATGGCTCGATGACCTGGCGAATGGCTTCGGTCCCCCCCGTCGAGGCGCCGATAATGATGATCTTTTCGCTCGAGAGCATCGGAGCCTTCAACACCTTTCGCGGTGCCGCCGGCTTGGCCAGAGCTCCTTGGCGACTTGGCCGGGCTTGCGCGGCAGCCCGGATCTTCTCGGCGATCATGCCGGCATATTCCAGCATGCCATCGCGGATTCCGACTTCCGGCTTGGCGACGAAATCGACGGCACCCAACTCCAACGCCCTCAGCGTGATTTCGGAACCCCGCTGCGTCAGAGAAGAAACCATCAGCACCGGCATCGGACGCAAACGCATCAGACGCTCAAGAAAATCCAGCCCGTCCATGCGCGGCATTTCGACATCCAGAGTCAGGACGTCGGGATTGTGCTTCTTGATCAGGTCCCGCGCTACCAGCGGATCCGGCGCCGTGGCAACCACGGTCATGTCCGGCTGGGCATCGATGATCTTGGTCATCAAGTCGCGAATGAGCGCCGAATCATCGACACAAAGTACTTTGATCTTCGGATTCACCGTTTCACTCCCTAGCGCGAGACGTCCGGCGTCGTTCGCGCCGACGGCGATGCCAACGTATAGATGGTCTGGCCTCTCAAGCGAAAAGCCTGACTCAGGAAGGAGAAATTCTCGGAGTGACCGGCAAACAGCAAGCCATCCGGTTTCATTTGGGATGCAAAGCGACGCAGGATATTCGTCTGTGTCTCTCTATCGAAATAAATCATGACGTTGCGGCAAAAAATGATGTCGAACGGGCCATTGATGGACCATGTTCCCGTGACCAGATTGAGCGGCCGGTAATCGATCATGGCCGCCAGCTCGGGGCGCACCCGCGCCTTGCCGGCGCGGGCCCCGCTACCACGCTGAAAAAATTGCCGGCAACGGGCCTCACCGAGCTTCTCTACCACTTCCAGCGGATAGATACCGGCGCGAGCGACATTCAGCGCTTCGGTATCGATGTCCGTCGCCAGGATCTTGACCTGGGAGGCTGCAGCTCCCAGCGTCTCCCTCACCGTCATGGCCAGGGAATAAGGCTCTTCCCCGGTAGACGCACCGGCACACCAGATTTTGATGCCGGGCCCGCGCCGACACACCTCTTCGGCCAATGCCGGGAAGTGATGGGCTTCACGGAAGAAAGCTGTCAGGTTCGTGGTCAAGGCGTTGGTAAAGGCTTCCCACTCCTTGGAATCTGACCGACGCTCGAGCCTGTCCAGATAATCGCTGAAACGATTCATGCCGTGCACCCGCAGCCGTTTGGCCAGGCGGCTGTAGACCATTTCGCGCTTATTGTCCGCCATGACGATACCGGCACGGCGGTAGATCAGGTCTCGAACCCGCTCGAAATCGCGCGAGGTGAAATCGAGGTCTCGCGTGAAACCTGTGCCATTGTCACCGTTGCCACCCTGAGATCCGGGGCTCGAAAACATGGCTGCCTCGGTTTTCAAAATGCCTCCCACTCCTCATTGTCATCCGTCACCGCGCGACGACCGACCTCTGGTTGCTTGGCCAGGGGTTTCGCCGGCTTGGCTTTATGCTGCCGGTCGTCTGCATGCGCGTCGGAGGCAGAGTATCCGATTCGAATCACGCGCTCGTCACCGCTACCCGCCAGGCGGAATACGGCAATGGACGAGGTCAGATGTTCGACGCTGGCCCGCAACTCGGCGGCCGTGGTTGCCGTGATTTGCACACGCTCGGCGTTCTGCTGGGTCACCTGATCCATTTGCGTGACCGCCTGGCTGATCTGCTGAATCCCGCTGGTCTGCTCCTCGGAGGCTGCGGAGATCTCGCTGATGATATCGTTGACGCGCGTCACGGCACTGATCACTTCCTCGATCGATCCTTCGGCCTGACGTACCAGGTCGGCACCGCGCCCCACTTCCTGGGTCGAACTATCGATGAGATTGCGAATTTCCTTCGCGGCATCGGCGCTGCGGCTGGCAAGGTTGCGCACTTCGCCGGCCACCACGGCAAAACCACGACCCTGTTCGCCGGCTCTCGCCGCCTCGACGGAGGCATTGAGTGCCAGGATATTGGTCTGGAACGCGATCGAGTCGATCACGCCGATAATATCGGCGACCTTGCGCGAGCTATCGGTAATACGATCCATGGTGCCAACGACCTGCCCCATCACCTCGCCGCTTCGGCGTACGGTGTCGGTCGCGCCATCAGCCAACTGACTGGCTTGGCGAGCATTGTCGGCATTCTGTTTCACGGTCGCCGTCATCTGCTCCATGCTGGTCGCGGTCTCCGCCAGTGAAGCAGCCTGCTGTTCGGTACGTGAGGAGAGGTCTTCGTTACCGCTGGCGATATCCCGCGTGGCCGGGACCACAACCGCCACGTTCGAATTGACGTCGCCCACGATCGTGCCCAGGCTCTGGCGCATGCGATTGAGTGCGCCGACTAGACGCCCGACCTCATCATCACCGCGTTGCTTCAACGTGGCACCCAGATTGCCCGAAGCGATCTGCAGTGAAAATTCCAGGGCTTCGCGAACGGGCTTCAGTGTCGCGCGTATCGTCGTCCACCCCACCGCAATCAGCAGGATGGCGCCTACTGCCAGCAACGAGATAAAGATGAGCATCGTGGTGCGCTGGGATTCGGCAGCGCTGATTGCCATCTCCGCCCCGCTCGCACGCTTCGCTTCCACCAGAACATTCAGATCACTGCTGATCTTATCGCTGTTGGCCTCCAGCACGTCGTTGTATGCCACGTAGGATTGATAGAAATCTCCCCCGTTGAGCGCCGCCATGACGCCTTTCAGGCCATCGTCCCGGTAGCTCTGGAGATCGGCGGCAAAGGTTTCCGCCGCCGCCGTCTGGTTGGCGGGACGATCCTGATAGTAGGCATCCCAGGTATTGTTGAGCTCGGCGATGAGTGCATCGACCTGCTTGTTGACCGGCGCCAGGTCAGCCGCCATCGGATTGCTGACCGGCTTGTCGACCAGATCTCGCCCTTTCGACATCAACTGATCGATCTTCTGTAGACGTGCCAGATCCTCCAGCCCGTCGTTGGTCAACTGCTGCAATCGTTGGCCACTTTCATGCAGCGCATACAGCGAAACGCCACCGCTACCCGCCAGCACGACCAACGCCAGCACCGTCATCGAAACCAGCCGCCCTTTCAGCGAACGCAAGTTGAGACGCCGGATCGCCGGGAGCACTCCTCGCGGCTTCAACTCGCCATGGTCGAGCTTGACGCCCCGTTTGCGCCCCGCCAGCAGCTGTGGATAGTGCTTTTCCGCCAGACGGCGCGATTTATCGGTGACCTTGACCCGCACCGAGGTGTAGCCCACGACCTTGCCCCCTTCGACGATGGGAGTAACGGTCGATTGAACCCAGTAATGCGACCCGTCCTTGCGACGATTCTTGATGACCCCAGACCAGTTCTCGCCCTTCTGCAGCGTTTTCCAGAGATTCTCGAAAGCCGCCGGAGGCATGTCCGGGTGGCGAACGATGTTATGAGGTGCACCGATCAGCTCTTCGCGGCTGAAGCCGCTGATCCGGACGAAAGCCGGATTGGCGTAGGTGATCCTGCCTTTCAGATCGGTTCGCGAGATCAGGTAATCCGATTCGCTTATCACGAATTCCTGGTCGGTGACAGGCTGATTGTTTCGCATCACAGCATTCCTGGTGTTGTTATGCCCACTCGTGATCTGCCGAAAGACAAGGGCAGATCAAACGTTGTCGTCGCGGATTGTTATCGGCCGATTGGAAATACTCTTGAGCCTTCCGCGGCAATACGGCTCACACGAGCTGTTTAGCGTCATGACGCTCTGGGTGAGCGTTCGGTTGCCACTGCGCCAGCTCTGTATTGCGATCAATGTCGGTTGCTGCGACGCGATACTGCTCCAGCGTCGATTCGAGCTTTTGCGATTGACTCAACAATGACTGCGAGGCATTGGCCGTCTGCTGTACCAGAGCGGCATTCTGGCTGGTGACCTGATCGAGTTCCGTGATCGCCTGATTGACCTGTTCGATCCCGCTACGCTGTTCGCGCGAGGCATTGGCGATCTCGTCCATCAGACCGCTGACGCTGGTCACAGAGGAGACAATCTCCTCCATGGTGCGCGCCGCCTGTTCGATCAGCGTGGCACCGCTGTCCACCTGTTCGCTCGAGCCGGTAATCAACGTCCGTATATCTCGAGAAGCTTCTGCGCTGCGGCTGGCCAGGTTGCGAACTTCTTCGGCAACGACAGCGAATCCGCGCCCGGCGGAGCCGGCACGCGCAGCCTCCACGGAGGCGTTCAGTGCCAGGATGTTCGTCTGGAACGCAATGTTGTCGATCATGTCGACGATTTCCGCCATCTGACGCGAGCCATCCTGGATGTGCGACATCGTGGTTTCGATATCTCGCATCATGTCGCCGCCCTGTTGTGCGCGCTGACGTGTCTGCGCTGCGGCTCGGGTCACCGCTTCGGCGTTATCGGCGTTATGACGAACCGTCTGGGTCAGTTGCTCCATGCTGGAGGCCGTCTCGACAATGGCCGCGGATTGCTGGTCGGTGCGTACTGCCAGGTCCTGATTGCCGCTCGCGATCTGTCCGGCACCGACATTGACCCATTCAGCGCTGGAGCGGATGTCGGCAAAGGTTCTCGAGAGTCGCTGACGCATGCTTTCTATCGCGAACAGCAGGCTGTCGGTATCTTTCGTCTTGAGTACCAATGCCTGGGAAAAATCTCCCTCGGCAATCTTCTGGATGCTGTTGCGGGCATGTCCGGGATCGCCTCCCAGCCGGCCAAGCACGTTGCGGATGATCCAGGCGACGATGAGAGATAGCAGGCCGCCGATTGCTGCGATGAGTGCTAGATAGACCACGGCCCCATCGATCAGCATGGCGTCGATGTCATCAATGTAGACGCCCGTGGCGATCTGCCAGTCCCATTGCGGCACGCGCATGGCATAGCTGAGCTTGTCGTACATGGCGTCGCCATCGCTGCGACGCGAGGCATAAGAGACGAGTCCGCCTTCGGGTTGCTGGGCGGCAGCTAACATGTCCCGATAGAGATAGACACCATTGGGATCCTGATAATCCCGCATACTGTCTCCCACCGCGCGCCTCGGATGCTCGACGATCTCGAGATCGGAATCGAAGACGAAAATGTAGCCGTCGGCACCAAATCCTAGATGGGCAAGGGCATTGCGCGCCTGCTGCTTGGCATCCGCTTCACTCAATTCGCCACGTTCCGACTGGTCGACGTAATTGTCGACCAGTTGCTTGGCACTACCGATGAAGTACTGCAGGCTCTGGACTCGCTGCTCCAGCAGGTTTTCCCGCATGGAATAAAGCGACCAGCCCGCTACCATGACCAGGCCGATCCACATCAATCCCAACGTGGTCCATAACTTCCGCCGCATCGTCCATTCGCGAAAACTCAGCATGGCATCTCACCCGAATTGCTCGAAAAGTTGCTTGATAGGTGCCACGCTCGTCCCTCGTGAAGCGGAATTTTGAGCGCAGCAAAGGTTTTATCGGCCCGCCGATGGATTACCTTTATCTTTATTAAGGCAGAGTCTTAAAAAAAATCGATGCAAGCTCCTTGGATACAAAACCGCAGCCGAAGCTGCGGTCGATAATGCATTCTTTGTATCGAAAGTCAGGCACTTTCCGCCGTACGTTCAACGAGCTGCATTTCTTCGTGAGTCAGCAGCTTTTCGATGTCGACCAGTACCAGCATGCGATCGTCCAGACTGCCGATGCCACTGAGATAATCCGATGATAGCGTGACGCCGAATTCCGGAGCCGGCTTGATCTGATCCGGCGACAGACTCATCACATCCGAGACGCCATCCACGACGATACCGACGATGCGATCGTCGACATTGACCACGATTACGACCGTCTGACCGCCGTATTCGACCTTGTCGAGATGGAATTTCAGTCGCAGATCGATGATGGGAACGATGACCCCACGCAGGTTGGTCACCCCCTTGATGAACTCGGGCACGTTGGCAATCCGGGTGACGTTCTCGTAACCGCGGATCTCCTGCACTTTCAGGATATCGACCGCGTATTCCTCGTCGCCCAGAGAGAAGACCAGATATTCGCTGCTCGCTGCTTCATTGACGAGGACACCCGTGCTCGCTTGCTGACTCATACTTGCGATACCTCTTGTAGATATTGGCGTTTCGTCTCGTGGCGCTGCTGCGACTTGCGCCTATCGAGACGATGGAGATCGGCGATATCGAGAATCAGCGCAACGCTGCCATCGCCGAGAATGGTAGCGGCGGAAATCCCCGGCACTTTGCGATAGTTGGTTTCGAGGTTCTTGACCACCACCTGCTGCTGGCCGATCAGGTCGTCGACCAGCAATGCATAACGGCGGCCCTCGCCCTGCACGATGACCGCGATGGCCTCGGTCAGCTCGGTCTTGGCGCCGACCACGTCCAGGGCATGGTGTAGCGCGATGATTGGCAAATACTCGTCGCGGACTTTGAGGAGCTGGTCGTCGCCTGCCATCGAGTAGACGTCCTCGGCTTGAGGCTGCAACGATTCGAGCACCGCATTGAGCGGCAACAGGAACGTTTCCTGACCGCAGCGAATGGACATGCCGTCCAGAATCGCCAGCGTCAAAGGCAGCACGATCCGCGTCGTCGTGCCCTCGCCGGGCTTGCTCAGGATCTCGACGTGCCCGCCCATTTCCTGGATATTGCGCTTCACGACATCCATACCGACACCACGCCCGGAAACATCGCTGACCTGCTCGGCGGTCGAGAAACCTGGCGCAAAGATCAGTTGCCAGACCTCGTCGTCGCTCATGGTATCGCTGATCGCCAGGCCGTTGGATCTCGCTTTGGCCAGAATCTTGTCCCGGTTGAGCCCGGCACCGTCGTCGATCACTTCGATCAGAATATTGCCGCCTTGATGCTGGGCAGAAAGGGTAAGGCGCCCGGTCGGCGACTTGCCGGCGGCCTTCCGCTTCTCCCGCGATTCCAGCCCGTGGTCCAGACTGTTGCGCACCAGATGGGTCAAGGGATCGATGATTCGCTCGATCAGACTCTTGTCGAGTTCGGTGGACTTGCCTTCCGTCACCAGTTCGACGTCCTTGTCCAGCTTGGCGGCCAGATCCCGGACCAGGCGAGGAAAGCGGCTGAAAACGTAGTCCATAGGCATCATGCGAATCGACATTACCGCTTCCTGCAGATCCCGCGCGTTGCGCTGCAACAGGTTCATGCCGTTGACCAAGGGGCCGTGAGAAACGATATCCAGATCGCTGGCCGTCTGCTCTAGCATGGACTGGGTAATGATCAGCTCACCGACCAGATTGATGATCTGGTCCACCTTGTCGACCGGCACCCGGATCGTGCTGGACTCGCTGCCCTTGGCGCTCTTGCCACCGGACTTGCCGGCAGCACGAGCCGGAGCGGCCTGCCCCTTGGCTGGCTCAGAACTGGCGGTCTGTTCGGGAATTGCTGGTGCTGCCGATTCGCTTACCGGCGCTGGCGCTTCCTCGGCTGGCTCGCGCTCTGCAGGAGCCGAGGCCTCCGGGGCCTCCTTACCAGCGCCGGGAGAGGTGCTGCCGTCGACTTCGATAGACAGCTGCTCCGGCTCGATGATGAAGCAGAGAACGGCTTCGATATCATCCTGGGACTCGGCACTTTCCAGAGACACCTGGTAGCGCTGCGCATCCCCCGACTGCGAAACGATCGTGCCGAAATGCTGCAACTCTTCCACTAGCAGGGCGCGATCCTTGTCATTGACGCCGATCAAAGCGATCGATAGCCGCCGCTTTGCGTTCTCTGCGCCATCTTGAGTCGCCTGCTCATCGGCAGGCTGCGAAGGAGCCTCGACCTCAGGCGTCGGCGCAGGTGCCGGTTCGGCGGCCGGTTCCGCTGTTGCTTTGGTTACCGCCTTCTGCTGACCCAACTCATCCAGCGCTATCTGCTGCAGGACACGTGAAATCCGTTCGAACGCCTCGGCATCGGGTTCGCCGCCATTACGGTAGGCATCCAATTGGTCATGAAGCATATCTTTGGTTTCCAGAAACGTGTCGACGATATCGCGCCGCAGACTGAGTTCGCCACGCCGAGTATGGTCCAGCAAGTTCTCGAGCAGGTGGGTCGTCTCCTGCAGGACGGTAAATCCGAAGGTACCTGCGCCACCTTTGATGGAATGTGCGGCGCGAAAGATCGCGTTGAGATCCTCGACATCCGGATCGTCGACATCGAGATCCAGCAGCAGGCGCTCCATATCCGCCAGCAGCTCTTCGGCTTCTTCAAAGAATGTCTCGTAAAAATCTGAAATATCCATGAGCACCTGCCATAGAAGCCCGCAAATAAGGGCGTGAACGCGTTTGCGTCAGTCCACTGAAATCTGCCCGGCCGCCGTCACCTCACTTTCCTCGGCGGGCATCGGCACGCTTTCGGAGAGCGGCGCTTGTTCCTGCTGTTCTATTGCCTTGGCCGCCCGGTTGTCCAGCACCACGATGCTGATACGCCGATTGACGTCATCGCTGGGGCGAGTATTCGGGAGTGTGACGCGCGACCCCATGCCCGCCACTCTCAACAACTTGTCGGGAGAAAGACCGGCGGCCACCAGCTCACGTCTCGAGGCATTGGCACGATCGGCGGAAAGCTCCCAATTGCTGTATCCCTTCTCCCCCCCGGCATAAGGGAGGTTATCGGTGTGACCACTGATACTGATCGGGTTGGGCATTTCGTTGAGCACCGGTGCGATCCGCCGGAGTATCTTCTGCATGTAGGGCTCCAGCCGATCACTACCGAGTTCGAACATCGGCCGCTTGTCACTGTCCACGATCTGCACTCGCAGTCCTTCCGGCGAAAAATCCATACGCAGCTGCGAGCGCAGCTCGCGAAGCTGCGGGTCATTCTGGATTACGCGTTCCAGACGATCGCGCAGGAAGCGCAAGTCACGCTGCTCATCGCTAGGGCGTGTCTGCTCATGAGGGCTCACACGGCGCACTTCACCCTCGGTCTTGGTCGGGTCTTTACCGCCACCCGGGATAGCACTGGTGCTCGCTGTCGTTTTGTCCCCACCCGTCAAGGCGACGGCCAACGGGGTACGGAAGTATTCGGCGATACTTTCGAGTTCGTGATCGTTGACGGTGGACAATATCCACAACACGAGGAACAGAGCCATCAGCGCCGTCATGAAATCCGCGTAGGCGATTTTCCATGAACCGCTGTGATACCCGGCTGCCCGGACGCGCTTGCGCTTGACGATGATGGGGCGCCGTTCACTACCGGCACTCATGAGTTATCCGTCCCCGTACTTCTCAAGGTTTGACCGCTCGAACGCACGTGCTCCTCGAGTTCACTGAACGAAGGTCTGACTGCTGTGAACAGTGCCTTGCGACCGAATTCGACCGCCAACTGCGGCGCCATGCCGTTGAGGCTGGCCATCAGCGTCACGCGAATACATTGCAGCATCTTGGTCGCTTCAGTTACCTGAAGGTTGATGTGGTGAGCAATAGGCGTTACGAAGCCGTAAGCCAGCAGAATGCCGGCGAAGGTTCCCACGAGCGCCTGGGCGATCATTTGTCCCATTACGGCGGCGCCTTGGTCGGCGGACCCTAGCGCATGGACGACACCCATGACCGCAGCAACGATCCCGAAGGCCGGCAAGCCGTCACCAACCGCAGCGAGTGAATGCGACGGCAATTCTGCCTCATGCTGAAAGGTCTCGATTTCATGTTCCATCAACGCATCGATTTCGAACGGATCCATGTTGCCACTGACCATCAGGCGCAGATAATCGGTCAGGAATGCCATGATCATGGGATCCGACAGAATCTTGGGATAATCCGCAAAAATGGCGCTGTCCTGCGGCGAATCGATATCTCGCTCGATCGCCAGCATGCCATCGCGACGCGCTTTGGTCAGAAGCCGGTACTGAAGCGCCATCAGCTCCATGTACATCATCTTGTTGTAGCGCTTGGTGCGCTTGAGCTTCGAGAATGAACGCAGCGTTGCCCTGATCGCCTTACCATTATTGGCGCATACGAAAGCCCCAAGTGCAGCGCCGATGATCATGACGAACTCGGCAGGCTGCACCAGGGCACCAAGGTGCCCGCCGATGGCGACATAGCCACCGAACACACTACCCAAAACGATGATGTAGCCCAATAGAATCAGCACGGAAATGCTCCCGAATACAGTGCGTGGCAAACCTGATAACTGTATCGGCAGCGGGACCTCTGCTCTTGAGGGTAGAAATATCAGAAAAGCGTGATTCGTCGACAATAGTGCGACGAATCCGACATCATGCTCATGCCTGGAATGGGAACCGCAAAGGCAAAAAAGGCGGGCCATGATGGCCCGCCTTGGGAAGACATCGCTGGACTAGACCGCCAGGCGACGAGCCAGCGGCACCTCCACGGGAATGAAGGTACGCCCTGCCGATTTAGCCACTTCTTTGGCCTTGCGCGTTTTGCCTGCGCGAGACGGCGGCTGACAGATACCACAGACATAATCGTGCACGGGACTATGCGCGTGTGCCACGAAGTCGCCGTGACATCCCTTGCATCGGGATAACTGCAGCAGATCGCTCTCGAAAAAACGCACCAGCGTCCAGGCACGCGTCAGACCCAGAGTCGGCTCCACGCCATCGAGTTCGACCTGTTCGAGATAAAGGCGGTAAGCCTTGACGAAGGCCGGCATCCGCTCGCACCCCAACTCTTCATTGAGGCGACGATAGATGTTGTAAAACAGCGACGAATGGATATTCGGCAACCATGTAATGAACCAGTCAGCAGAGAACGGCAACATTCCCTTGGGCGGTGACATCCCCTTGACTTCCTTGTACAGCTTGATTAAACGGCCGCGACTCAGGTCGGTCTCTGTCTCGAGAACCTGCAAGCGGGCACCCAACTCGATCAATTCAATTGCCAGCTGGACCTGGAGCATTTCCGCAACGAGACTTTTATCTGCCATGACTCAGTTCCTCTGCTGAACAGAAGACCGGGCATGGCTCGCGCCCGCCATCAATAGCGAGGCATGAGTCTGCTCGAGCCCTTGCGCACGCGGATTGTGAATCAACAGATTCAGCTGGTCCGCATCGGTGAAGCGCAAGTTGCAAAGCAACTGGTTGCTACGCGACAGCTGAGTCAACTGCTTGATCGACAGCCTGCCAATGACATCCGCCAGATCCGCATTCAGATCCAGTCGAAACATGGCCGTCTCGCGATCTTCGTTCAGCAGGCGCTGAACCAGCAGAAGATAGGAAAGATTGAGATCCTGGATGTCATCCAGAAGACTATTCGAGTGCATGCTTGGATTCCCTGCGTATCGTCTTATTGGCACCCGTTGACCGGATGCTTCATCTGCCTGCAGCCATCGGCCACATCAGCTCTTTATGATGGAGCTAGTTTGCGACTTTTTGATGAAAAAAATCAAGCTCCGTAACCAAATTTGTATCTAAGTAACGGATTGATCTCGCATATCGGAACCCATGCCCATATAACACATTGTTATTACTGGATAAATATCAAAATTACATCACATGTAAGAACATGTACGTTACACAGGGGGGTTAAAGCGTAGGGATACATTGAGATACTCGATCGTTGAATCCTGCAGGCCTAAATCAACGTTGTTTGTCTGCCGCAGATGCTATCGAGCGATCGATCTGCCCGATCCACACCAGCAACTCTGCTATCACCTGATAGAGCGACTCAGGGATACGGGCGTCCAGGTCGACCTGCATCAGGAGAGCGACCAGCTCAGGGGACTCATGGACGAAGACCCCTTCCTGATTGGCGAGCTCGAGAATACGATCAGCCAGATTCCCGTAGCCTTTGGCAACCACCCGTGGCGCATCCGTGCGTTCGCCGCTATAAGCCAGAGCGACCGCACGTCGCCGAGAGTCGGACACGCTATCGTCGTCACTCATGCTCCGATTCTCCTACTATCAGCTCCACGCTCATTCCCAGTGACGCCAACCGTTCGCGCATGGGTATCAACTCCTGACGGAGCTGAACCCGGGTTGTCTCCTCGGCAGGCTTGACCTCTACCTGCAGCGCGGCATTGCGACGAGTCATAAAGACGATATCGATAACGCCCAGAGATGGCAGACGAACCTGAACTTCGGCGCGCCAGTCGCTGGCGCCCTCCTCTTGCTCGGACCGACCGGCAGAGCCGCCGGCGTCGTCATGAACGCTCTCGCGCGGCAGCTCGGTCAGCATCATCGTCATGGACACGCCGGGCCAAAGCTGCCCTTCCCAGCGCAGATTGGGTGCCGCGATCAGTTCCAACTGTTGCCGAACCAGCGATTGCAGCGTATCCGATGGCGATTGCGATAACTGGTGGGCGCGCGTCATCGAAAGCGAAGATGGTTCCTCCGCCATCCCCCTCACCGAGGGCGCCCACTCCCCGGCAGCACCGCTCCGCGCGACGGACGGCAAGCCTCGGTTGGAAACCATGTAAGCGGTGAGAGCATCACCCCCACGGCCCACGCTCGCTGACAGGGCGGATTGAGCGCTGGTATTCGACCCGGTCATCGCCCCGGACGAAGCGCCGGGCCGAGGCGCTGCTCGACCATCGCTTGCGGCGAAGGGAAAACCGTAACTCGTCAGCAAAGAAGTTGGCGTAAAAGGTCGAAAAGTCAGGCTCAGCCAGGCCTGGGGCTCACGCATCAACGAGGCACGAGGATATTGACCGGACATCCAGCGCAACAGATGCGACTCATAGAAAGCCCCACTTTCCCGGACGCTCTGTGAAAGCGCCGCCGCCAGCATGTCGGGCCCCTCTACCGGATGGGCCATAAGCGACATTAGCGGCCGAATCGAGGGGGTTTGAGTCGCAGGAAAGCGCGAGAGAATATCGGCAATCTCGGTCGCGGTGTTACTCAAGTGCAACTGGGCCGAAGAGACCTTTGCCAACCCTGGCGCCATCGGTGGCTGAGCAACGCCTTCACGCCCCGTGCCAGAGGGCATGAGGGCAATTCTCTCTCCGCCCTGCTGATGCAATCTCGAGTCGCTACGTGCCGGCTGGATGGCATCCGTCGACGCCGTCGCCGAAACCGGCAGTGGCTGATCCCTGACAACCGGCGTGTCGACCCGCCTGCCGAGAACCTGATGCAGCAGGGTATCGATTATCGGCGTGATGCCGCTCACGGTCGCTCATCGGTTGGCACCGCACGCAGGCGCGACGCGATACTGCCTCGTCCCGCCTGATACGCCTGCCCCAGCGCCTGCTGCCGCCGCGAGCTTCCGATGAGATGGCTCAGCTCTTCCCGGCGTGACTCCAGCATGCGGCGAGTCTCTGCATCCTGCTCCAGAATCCGTTCGAGCAAATCGCGCTTTTGCTCAAGCTCCGAGCCATTCAGCGACTGCTCATGATCCAGAGACTTCACACGCTGCAAAGACACCAGGTAGCCCGCCTCGCACTGGACGAGAGCCTCCCACTGCTGCTCACGTGCCAGATCCAGCATCTGGGTCGACACTTCAAGCAACTGACGATACTGATCAATCACTGGCGAGCCTGGTGCCATACGATCACACTCCTCCAGCCAATTCGGCCGACGAATGTCGAAGCTCGCGCCAGCCGGAACCGATATCGTCGAGCAATGCCGCCGCCTGATCCAGCTTGGCGATATCGTCACGCAGATTGGCCTGCAACAGCAGTCGCGCAATGTAATCGTAAAGTTGACCGAGATTGGCAGCGATATCCCCACCGCGCTCATGGTCCAGCGCTGCCGCCAGACCATTATTGACGATGTCTATCGCCTTGGAGATAGCGGCCCCCTTGGCTGCACGGTTCCCATCCTGCATATGCAGACGGGCGCTATTGATGGCTGCTTGCGCACCATCGAAAAGCATGACGATCAATTGGTGGGGATCGGCGGACATGACCGCCGACTCGACGCCAACCCGCGCGTAGGCGCCTGCTCCTCGTCGAGAATTCATCATCATCATGGCCTATTACTGGTTGAGCTGCGCACTTAACGCATCGAACTGCTGAGTCAAGTAACTGCTGGTCGAATTCATCTGTGACACCAGCGAATCCAGACTGGCGAACTGCGTGCGATAACGCTCGACCGTGGCGTCGATGGACTCCTGCATCCGGGTATATCGATCATCCAGACTGCTGAGCGTGGTATCGATACCGTCGGTGGCAGTCTGCAGCAAGCCGCCGTCGTCGAGGATCGACCCCATGGTGTCGTCGATACTGGCGACCAGACCACTCTCGCCATCGGCACCAGAGAAAAACTGGCTGACGGCATCACTGTCGTTCGTAATGGCGTCGCTGAGCTTGTCGTCGTCGATTTCCAGCGTGCCGTCCAACTGCCGCTCGATCCCGAGATCCGACAGCATCGAGAACGTACCCTCGCTATCGCTATAGCTGAGAACGCTGCGCAACCGGGATTCGATACTGCGCATGGTCGAGTTGCCCAGCAGTGTCCCTGCGGTATCCGACTCGGAATCGTAGGAGGTCAGATTGTCGGCGGTGCTCTGGAAACTGTTGTAAACATCGACGAAGGCTTTGACGGCCTTCGTCATCGAAGCCGTATCCTTGGATACGCTAAGCGTCTCTGCGCTTTCCGTGGTCGAGGTCAGATTGAACGTCACGCCCTGAAGGGCATCTTCGACCGTATTGGACTGACTGGTGATATCGATACCGTTGACCGTCAATTCAGCATTCTGCGATTTAACGGCCTCTTCCATAGCACCACCGGAAGCAGCGGTAAAAGTCGTCGTCTTTTCGCCCGTCGCCTCGTCAGTCGAGACAGCCGTTGTAAACCCAAAGGCCTGATCTAACGCATCCCCGTCGGCTGCCGACTTAACCGACATCACCGAGTCAGTTCCCGTTTCGGTTGACGAAAGCACTAAGCGAGAAGCCGTTCCGTCGTTGATGATCGTGGCGCTCACCCCACCCTTTTTAGCATTGATCGCATCGCGGAGATCCGCCAGGGTGTCGCCATCCGCCACTTCTACGTTGAAGCTATCTTCTCCAACGCTAAAAGTCAGCGTGCCAGACATTTTCAGAGAGTCTTCGAGCCCGTAGCCCTTCGATACTACCGACTGGGACTGCGCTAGCTGCGAGACACTGACCTGATAGCGACCCGCGACCGCATCGCCGGTGGTGCTGGCCGTCACGGCATCGCCGGTCATCGAATTCTTGACCGCGGTAAACGTCTCGGGATCGCTCAACTTGGTTGCCGCGTCGCGCAACGCGGTCAACGAGCTTTCGAGCGTACCGAAGGCCGACAGCTTGGTCTTGTAACTCTGCTGCTGCGAGACGATCGGCGTGAGCTTTTCCTGCTCTGCGCTTTCCAGGTCATCGAGCAACCCGCTCAGATCCAGTCCGGAACCGATACCTAGTGACGATATGGAAGCCATATAACCTCTCTTTGCCTGGCGCAATTTGTAACACGCCGATCACGACAGCAGGCGCCGATTTAGGCGCACTTTAGTATGTTGATTTCCTGATCGGCCGATGATCCGTAAACTTTAGCGCTGACTGATCTTCTTTTTTCGCTCCGCCGGTGTGGGGAAAGGCGAACCGTGGGTGGTCAGGTAGCCGCCATTTAAGCGATCATAGGCCACCGAACTATTCGCCACTATCCGGAGACAACATGGACGCGAACTCCCTGCATGCCAATTATCGCCTATGGCAGCGTTTTCAGCGCCAGGAACAACTGGGGCGCGAACACCAGGCGGCACTGCGCAAGCTGGCGGATACCGGTGCGATGGCGTCTCGCGTTACCGAAGCCTATCGCAGCATGGCGGATCGCGCCGCGAAAGAGGGAGCGAGCTATCGCACGGTGTTCCAGCGTCAACGTGAAAACGGCGACAATTTCGCCTGCGAAGGCTGGTTGTTCGTGCGTCGCGTGCTGGCCGAAGGTGGCACGACGCGAGTTCGCGCCACACTTTTCGAAACCTTCACCCTAGAAGACGGCGATATCACCCCCTCCGCGGAGAGCACCAAAAAGGTCACGCTGGACATTTACGACGAACTTCTGGTCCAGAAGACCATGAAACTGGGTTGCCGTATCGATCGTCAGGACGACGAACGCGATACTCGTTTCATCACTTTCCTGGACAGCGTGCGCGGCGATCTACGTCAGTATCTGTAACGCTTCAATCCAGTTTCGGACCTGACCTCCCAATCTCGATTTCAACATTTTGGCTTGCTGGAGATTTCTCGATGGCCAACACACTTCACCCTTCAAAGGTCCATTTTTCGGCGCTGACCCTGGAAAACCTGGATGGTGTCAGCGGCATTGTACAGCCGGTAACCCAGACGCAATCCGTGACGCTGGAAAGCTCCGCCACCATGCTGGTCACAGATTTCAGCGTCAGTCATCCGTATACCCTGCCTACCGGGAGCTCTATTGCGCAAGCGCTGGAAACGATGAAGCAGGCCGGGGTACGCCTGCTGATGCTGGTCAATGCCAGCGGCAATTTCACCGGCGTGGTCAATGCCCGCGAACTGATTGGCGGGCGTCGCATCACACTGGCGATGCAGAAACACCAGATCGGCCGGGACGAAGTCACCGCAGAGATGATCCAGACCCCGCGCAGCGAGCTGCATTCGCTCTCGTATGCCAAGATCTCCCATGCCAGCGTCGGCGATCTGGTCGAAACGCTGAAGTCTTCGGGCGATCAGCACGTGTTGATTACCGAGCCGGACGGCAGCGGCGGCAGCAGGATCCGCGGCATCATCTCGGCCTCCAATATCAGCCGAGCATTGGGCGTCGACCTGAACCACCCGCCGGAAGCACGTACCTTCTCGTCGATCTGTCAGGTCCTCCTGGGTCACGATCTCTAGACAGCCATGTGCCTCACAGCTAACGACCAAGCCCCTCTCCCTATTCTGGTGATTTACACCGGTGGCACCATCGGCATGCGCGACAGCGACCGCGGCCTGGTTGCCGCCGGCGATTTCGGTTCCCGCATGGCGGCAGCGCTGTCGACACTGCCGCCCGACCGACAGGGCAAACTTCCCCGATACACGGTCTGGGAGACGCCTCGCCCGATCGACTCCAGCAGTGCCACGCCAGCAGACTGGGCTGCGCTGGCACTGCTGATCACCGAGCGATATCAGGATTATGCCGGGTTCGTGGTGCTTCACGGCACCGATACCCTCGCCTGGTGTGCGTCCAGTCTGGCATTTCAGCTTCAAGGCTTGTCCAAACCGGTCATCGTCACGGGTTCGCAGAAGCCACTGGGTATCGAGGGCAGCGATGCACTCGACAATCTGGAAGCCTCGTTGATGTTCGCGACACAAACCGACTTGCGAGAAGTCTGCGTGAGTTTCGCAAATCGCCTGATGCGAGGGTGCCGGACACGAAAATGGTACACTCAGGACGCTCAGGGCTTCGAAAGCCCCAATTGGCCGCTATTGGGCGAAATAGTGGATCACGCCCCGGTCATTTACGCTGCACGCTGCAGTGGCATTCAGGGTGCTCCTCGTTTCGAACTGGCCACCGGCCCGACGCCGGTGGTCGTTCGCCTGACCTTGTGGCCGGGCATTCGTGCTCAGGACGTGGATCGATGGCTGGATGACGACCGCATCCGGGGCGTCGTGATCGAGTGCTGGGGCAGCGGCAATCTGCCGGAAGACGAAGCACTACTCGGTGTGCTGGCCCGCGCCAGCGCGGAAGGCAAGGTGCTGGTCGCCATCAGCCAATGCCCCTTCGGCGGCGTCCATCTCGGCACCTACGCCGCTGGTCGAATACTCGAGGAAATCGGCATTTTGTCCGGCGATGACATGACGCCGGAAGCAGCCCACTGCAAGCTCATTCATCTGCTCGCCCAGGAATTGTCCCGAGAGACGCTGAGACAACGCTTTCTAACCCCCCTGGTCGGCGAAAGAGGCGCCTTCGCGACGTGATCGTACGCCGCGTCGGCCGTCCTTCCATCACTTCAAGTTCCAGACAGCTTGCTTGTTATAGGTTGACAGCATGACATCCTCGACTTCCCAGACTAGGTCCAGACCGGCCGTCGTGATCTATTCCGGCGGCATGGACTCCTACACGGTCTTGCATAGAGCGTTGCGCGAGGGCCATGACGTCCATGCGCTATCGTTTCACTATGGTCAGCGCCATGCTCGCGAGCTCGATGTCGCTCGCCAGGTATGCAGCGATTTGGGTGTCTCGCACCGAATCGTCGATATCCGTGCCATTCATCAGTTGATCGGCAATTCGGCGCTGACCGACAGCGATCGAGCCATGCCCAAGGCTGACTACGCCGAGGACAATCTGGCCGATACCGTGGTCCCCAATCGCAACATGATCCTGTTGTCTCTGGCGATCGGTCATGCCGTCAATATCGGGGCACCGATCTGTTTCTATGGCGCCCATGGCGGCGATCACGTCCTTTATCCCGACTGTCGCCCGGCTTTCGTCGAACGCATGAACGATGTGGCCGCCATCGCCAACTTCGAGGCCGTCAGGATCGAAGCCCCATATTTGCATAGCGATAAAGCGCAGATTCTTGCCGACGGGATCGAGATGGGCCTGGATTACGCCCAAACCTGGACCTGCTACCTGGGCGAAGCCACCGCTTGCGGCGAATGCGGCAGCTGTCGAGAGCGGCTCGCTGCGTTTGCCAGCCAGGGAAAGACGGACCCACTGCCGTATGCCAAACGCTGATATCCGAATCTCACGACAATCTCGCGACGAGACCTGATGCCAGGCAAGACCTGGCGCCAAAGGTAACGCCTAGAATGTCGTCGACATCCAGTGCGTCGAGTCTGACAGCCCAGAACGGAAACTTGCATGTATAGCGTCAAAGAAGCCTTCTACACCCTGCAGGGGGAAGGCGCCCAAGCCGGTCGCGCCAGTGTTTTCTGCCGTTTTGCCGGTTGCAACCTCTGGTCGGGTCGGGAACGGGACCGTGCCGCCAGCCAGTGCACTTTCTGTGATACCGACTTCGTCGGCACTGATGGCCAGAATGGCGGCCAATTCAACGATGCCGACGGCCTGGCTTCACATCTCGAACAACTCTGGCCGACGCCTGCTCAAGGCGACTTCACGCGTTATGTGGTCTTCACCGGTGGCGAACCTCTGCTGCAACTGGACCCGGCGCTGATCGCCGCCATGCATGCCAGAGGGTTCGAGATCGCCGTCGAGACCAATGGCACGATTCAGGCACCCGACGGCATCGACTGGATCTGCGTCAGCCCGAAAGGCGACACGGCATTGCGCCAGACCCGGGGCAACGAGCTCAAGCTGGTCTATCCCCAGGCCGGCGTCGACCCCGAAACGTTCGCTGGACTGAATTTCACCCATTTCTTTCTGCAGCCGATGGATCTCGCGCCAGGCGCCATCGTTACCGATGGCAGCCCGATGGAGGCGACGGTCGAGTACTGCATGCGCCATCCTCAATGGCGACTGTCGCTGCAGACCCACAAGATTGCAGGAATCGATTGATGACCCTGTTCGTGAACAACCTGACCAATATCGACGCCTCGATCTGGTCACCCCAACGCGGCCTGAGCGGCGCCAGCTGGCACGTCGATGTCGAACTCGACGGCGAACTGGGGGAAGACGGCATGCTGTTCGATTTCGGTGAGGTCAAACCCTGGATCAAGTCACGTCTCGACGCCGGCCTAGACCACACCTTGCTCGTGCCAACCCAGGCGGCGGGCGTCAGGATCGAGGAGTGCAGCGAAGGGCTGCACATGGCGGCGGAACTCCCCTTCCCCTTCGAGGTGCGCGCTCCGCGCCAAGGCTTCACGCTGTTCCCGTGGGGGGAAATCACTGCGGAGCGGCTGGGAGCACATCTCAGTAACGAGCTCAGCAAAAGACCGCCACCTCGCGTCGAGGCGATCCGCATTCGTCTGCGGGAGGAACTGGCCGATGGCGCGATCTATAGCTACAGCCATGGCCTCAAGCACCACAAGGGGAACTGCCAGCGCATCGCCCATGGTCACCGCTCGCACCTGAGAATCTGGCGCGACGGCCAACGTGATCCGGAGCTAGAAGCGTTCTGGGCGCAACGTCTGGACAACGGGTATCTCGTCGACGACGCCGATATCGTCGACCCTCGCCGCAACGATGAGATCATGCGCGTTCGCTACCGCTCCGGCCAAGGGCAGTTTCAGCTCCAGTTGCCGAAAGAGCGCTGTCACATCTTGCCTGCGCCCACGACCGTCGAAAACATCGCGACCTGGTTGGCCAATCAGATTGCGCAATCCATCGGTGCGCATATCCGGGTGCAGGCATTCGAAGGGATCGACAAGGGTGCGCTCGCCGAGAGCCGCGGTACGACGACGCTAAATTAGGAAGACACGATGAGCTGTCGAGCCGGCTGCGGCGCGTGCTGCATCGCGCCTTCGATCACCTCGCCCATCCCCGGCATGCCCAACGGCAAACCCGCCGGGGAGCGCTGCGTACAGCTGGACGAAAACAATCTGTGCCGGTTGTTTGGCGATCCTCGGCGTCCGGCCGTCTGCCATCAATTCGAATACGACAGACAGCTATGCAGCGATGATCGCGAACAGGCGCTCAGCATTTTGGCAGAATGGGAGCGCGCCACTCGGTAGGCGCCCTCCCCATCGCTGACGTTGTCGGGTTCAGGGGAGGCGGACCAGCATCTTGCCCTCGTTCTCTCCCGAAAAAAGCTTCAGAAAGGCGTCAGGCATCTGCTCCAGGCCCTCGACGACAGTTTCGCGGTAACGGATCGCCTCGCGCTCGACTTCAGGGGCCACCTGCTCCAGGAACGTCTGATAGTGACTCCAATGTTCGCCGACGATGAACCCTTCCATGCGCGCCTTGCGAAACAGCAGCTGGTTGAGATTGCCGGGACCACCCGACGGCCCTGTCGCGTTGTAACGGTCGATCATCCCGCAGATCGCAATGCGGGCATGATCGCGAAGATTGGCGAGCGCCGCCTCCAGCAGAGGACCACCCACGTTTTCGTAGTAGATGTCATACCCTTCGGGAGAGGCTTCGTGAAGCGCCTGTGTCAGCGCGTCGACATCCTTGCCCCGGTAGTTGACTGCCTTGACGCCCATCGATTCCAGCCACTCGCACTTGGCCGGACTGCCAGCAACGCCGACGACATGGCAATCCGCCGCCTTGGCGAGCTGCACGGCCAACGAGCCCACGGCGCCCGAAGCCGCGCTCACGAGGACGCGCTGTTGTGGCTGTAGTTCGGCAATGAGGTTGAGCCCGGTCCAGGCCGTCATGCCCGGCATTCCCAGCACGCCGAGGTAAGCCTGTTCCGGCACGTCGAACTTCGGCAGCGGCTCGACCTCTTCTCCGGGCAATTGAGCGACATCCCGCCAACCGGCCATATGCCGAACCCGGTCCCCCTGCTGAAAGTGCGGATGACGGGAGGCGATGACTTCTCCCACGGCGCCACCAGACATCGGCTCGCCAAGCGCGTAGGGCTCGACATAGGTCGTGACACCACTCATCCGGCCGCGCATGTAGGGATCGACCGACAGCCAGTGGTTGCGGATGCGCACTTCGTTAGGTGCCAGATCCGATAATGCCTCTTCTTTGATAGCGAATTGATTCGGCTGCGGTAATCCATGGGGGATCTCGCGCAGTACGAAGTATCGGGTGACGGTCATGAAAAACCCTCCTGGCCAACGGTAGATATGCCGTTCAGCCTAGGAGAGCAACAAGAGTCGGGCAAGGTCGTAGTGACGGGCCGGTCAACCCAGACTAACGCCCCGCCCTGCCTCGATGCGTCAGTGACGCTCGACGTCGGCTTCTTCTTCCAACGTCTGGGTCAAGCCTTGAATGGCGATCTGGGCTTGCAGCCGCTGCGCCAGGCGTGTCACGAAATCCGCATCGTCCGAACTGGTATCGCCTGCCGTGACAGACTCGAGGCCGACGATGGCAACGCCGTTCTGCCTTTCGGTCTGCCCCCAGGTGACGGTGTCGGCCTGCGGGCGGGAAAGACGGAAAGCTTCCTGCAGAATCGACGCGGGTACGCTATCGGCATCGCGAGTCACGCTATCGGCCTGCTGCCAGTCGAGTCCCGACACGGCATCCCCGTCGCGCAGCGTCGCCAATACCTCTTCCGCTCGTTTCTGCAACTGCTGCTGAGTCTGCTCGCCCTTGACCGCCGCCATGACCTGGTCGCGAACCTCGTCGAGCGGCAACGTGCTCGCCTCACGATGGTCCACGACGCGCAGCACGACACGTTGTTGGTCGTCCGTCTCGATGACGTCACTGTTATAGCCATCCTCTAGCACATCCGAGGAAAACGCAGCAGCGGCAGCATCAGGGTTGGAGAGTACGCCCTCACCACCGGCATCCCGAGAAAACCAGTCGCTGGTCTGAACCGTCAATCCCATCTCGTCGGCGACCGACTCGAGATCGTCTGCCTGATACGCATCGTCGGTCAGCTTCTGCACCCGCTCGTTGAACAGCGACTCGGATTGCTCGAGCTTCACTTGCCGGGCGAGCGTCTCGCGATCCTCCTCGAAAGAAGGAATGTCGATGCCCGTCACCTTGATGAGATGAAGGCCATACTGAGTCTGCACGACCTGGGACACCTGCCCCGGATCGAGCGAGAACGCGGCGTCATCGAAGCTGTCGCCAAAGAATCCTTTCTGGATCGCGCCAAGATCGCCCCCGTCGCCGGCAGACGAGGAATCATCCGAATACTCACGCGCCAGCGCGGCAAAATCCGCTCCCTGCTCGAGTTGCTGCTGCACTTCGGCAATGCGGTCGCGGGCTTCCTGTTCGGTCCGGTCGTCGCCGAACGTCACCAGAATATGGGAAACCTCACGCGGGGCCGCGGCCTTGGCCTGTTCATAGGCCTGGCGCAGCTGCTCGTCGGTGATCTCGACATCCTTGGCCACGTCCTCCTGGTTCAATACCAGATAGTTGACCTTGACCTGCTCCGGACGAAGAAAATCATCCTGATGCTGGTCATAGTACTGCTGGAGATCGGCATCGCTCGGGGTGACGGGCTGTTCGAGATCCGCGGCGGTCAATGCCGCATAGCGGAACGTCCGCTGCTGCTGCTGCAACGATGCCAATCGCGCCTTTTCCGACGGCAACAGAAAGGCTGATGCCGCGAGCCCCTGCTGAACCTGCCGGCGCAGCGTGTCTGCGCGCAGTTCGCGACGGAAGGAGGCAGGCGTGTAACCGGCCTGCGCCAGTCGATTGGTGAATAGTTCGTCGGAGAAGCGACCATCCTGATCCTGGAATTCGGGCAGCGAGACGATCAATCGATCCAGCTGACTATCCGAGATATGAAGCCCGCCCTCGCTCGCGTATTGGTCCAGCGTACGCTGACGAATCAGCTGATCGAGCACCTGACCGCGAAACTGCCGCTCCTGTTCGGGCGGCACTTGCCCCGAACGAATACCGCGCTGCACTTGCGTTTCGACCGCTTGACGACTGATGGATTCACCATTGACCGTCGCCGCATCGTTGCTACCTGCCGAGAAGTAACTGACCAGGGATTCCGCGCCGAAAAGCGCGAACGTCACGATGATGGCCCCCACGATGACTTTTGCCACCCACCCTTGGGAGCCCTCACGAATTCGTTGCAGCATGCTGTCCTCGCATGTCGATTACCCATGTGTCGCGCGCGTATCGTACACCGCCATGCCACCACGGCGCATCCGTGCACGAACACTGGCTATCCTTTCTGCAAAAGGTTCGCTCTTGCAGCACGACAATAAAAAAGCGCATCGCTGAGGCGATGCGCTTATGTTTTGCGGACTCTCACCGACTGGAAAACCTAAGTCTTCCATGGACGCCGGAACATCGGCCCGCGCGACGGAGCGAAACTCAGTTCACCGCGTCTTTGAGCGCCTTGCCTGCCTTGAAGCTCGGCACCTTGGCAGCGCTAATCTCGATCGGCTTGCCAGTCTGCGGGTTACGGCCAGTACGCGCTGCGCGCTCTTTCACCGCAAAAGTCCCGAACCCTACCAGTGCTACAGAGTCACCCTTCTTCAGGCTGTCTGACACGGACTCGATCATCGCGTCGAGAGCGCGTGTTGCAGCCGCCTTGGGAATGTCGGCAGACGCAGCAATGGCTTCAATCAGCTCGGATTTATTCACACTTCACCCCTTGACTGTATACGAAATTAACAGGACATCGATGCGCAATCAGAGACGCGATCACGATTTCAACAAGTGGGCATTTTATAGCAATGCCGAGTTTCTGCTGTCAATCGAGATCATCAGAAAAACCGCGTCATATCGGGCCTGGCGCACGAAATTTACGCATCGATGAGATCAATGTGTGCTGACATTGGTTTGCGAAGAAGCTACATCTTCGGCGAGCTTGTCATCGTCGTCGACATGGTTCGTCAATGCCGTTGACAACACGTCATCAATCCACTTCACCGAACGAATGTCCAATGCATTCTTGATGTTCTCGGGCACCTCTTTGAGGTCCCGACGATTCTCTTCCGGTATGAGTACGGTCTTTATACCACCGCGCCGTGCAGCCAGCAATTTCTCCTTGAGCCCGCCGATCGGCATGACTTCGCCACGCAGATTGACTTCGCCGGTCATTGCCACGTCACAGCGTACGGGCCGCCCGGTATAGGCCGACACCATGGCCGTTACCATGCCGATGCCTGCGCTCGGGCCATCCTTCGGCGTGGCGCCCTCGGGAACATGGATATGCAGGTCTTCCTTTTCGAAGCGCTCGGGGTCGATACCGAACTGGCGCGCTCTCGCCCGCACCACGGTGTGAGCGGCACTGACGGACTCCTTCATGACGTCGCCCAGTGAGCCAGTCTTGTTGACCCGCCCCTTGCCCGGCGTCACGACAGACTCGATGTACAGCAGTTCGCCGCCGACCGAAGTCCAGGCCAGCCCGGTGACGCGGCCGACCTGATGCTCCTGATCCGCCAGGCCATAGCTGTAGCGGCGCACGCCAGCGTAGCGTTCGATATCATCGGCCGACAGAGTCTGCCCGGCCTGGGCGCCCTGGCCTTTTTCCGTTTCCAGACGTTCACGAAGCACCTTGCGGCAGACCTTGGCGACCTGGCGCTCGAGTTCACGCACCCCGGCTTCGCGGGAATAATAGCGGATCAGCTCGAGCACGGACTCGTCGCTGAACGTCAGTTCGCCTTCCTTGAGCCCGTTCGCCTTGAGCTGCTTGGGAACCAGGTAGCGCTTGGCGATGGCGAGCTTCTCGTCCTCGGTATACCCCGGCAGACGAATGACTTCCATACGGTCCAGCAACGGACCGGGAATGTTCATCGAATTGGCCGTACAGAGGAACATCACGTCCGACAGATCGTAATCGAGCTCGAGATAATGATCGTTGAACTTGTCGTTCTGCTCGGGGTCCAGCACTTCCAGCAGCGCAGAGGAAGGATCTCCACGATGATCCATGCCGATCTTGTCGACTTCATCGAGCAGGAACAGCGGATTGCGTACTCCCGCCTTGCTCATGCGCTGAATCAGCTTACCCGGCAGCGAGCCGATGTAAGTGCGCCGGTGACCGCGGATCTCGGATTCATCACGCACGCCACCCAATGCCAGGCGTACGTAGCGCCGGTTGGTGGCGCGCGCAATCGACTGGCCCAGTGATGTCTTGCCTACGCCGGGCGGGCCGACAAGACACAGCACCGGCCCCTTGAGCTTCTTGACCCGCTTTTGTACGGCAAGATACTCAAGAATGCGTTCCTTGACTTCTTCCAGGCCATAATGATCCTCGTCCAGCACCTTGGCAGCGTGCGGCAGGTCATGCTTCACCCGAGTCCGCTTTTTCCATGGCACGGACAGGACCCAATCCAGATACGAGCGGACGACGGTCGCCTCGGCAGAGGTGGGCGACATCATCTTGAGTTTGCCGAGCTCCTGAGTAGCCTTGTCGACGGCTTCTTGGGGCATCCCGGCTTCCTTGATGCGCTGCTCGTACTTTTCCGCCTCGTTGGGCACGTTCTCGAGCTCGCCCATCTCCTTCTGGATGGCCTTCATCTGCTCATTGAGATAGTACTCGCGCTGAGACTTCTCCATCTGGTCCTTGACCCGCGACCGGATGCGTTTCTCGACCTGCAGCAGATCGATCTCGGACTCGATCAGCGCCATCAGGTGTTCGACCCGATCGCGCACACGATCCATCTCGAGCAGCTCCTGCTTGTCATCGATCTTCAATGACAGGTGCGCACAGATCGTGTCGACGAGCCGGCTGGGATCTTCGATCTCCTGCAGCGAAGAGAGAACCTCGCCAGGCACCTTCTTGGACAGCTTGACGTACTGCTCGAACTGATTGAGCAGCACGCGAACCAGAGACTCCTGCTCACGTTCGCTCAGCGGCTCACTATCCCGCGCCACTGCCTGCGCGCTGATGAAGCCGTCCTCGTCCTGCGAAACCTCCTGGATATCGGCCCGGAAGCTCCCTTCGATAAGCACCTTGACCGTACCGTCGGGAAGCTTGAGCAGCTGCATGATATCGGCCACCGTGCCGATACTGAAAAGATCGTCGACACCGGGGTCGTCATGAGCCGCCTCACGCTGCGCGACCAATAGCACGCGCTTGTCGTGCTCCATCGCGGTTTCCAGCGCCCGGATCGATTTTTCCCGCCCCACGAACAGTGGTATGACCATCTGCGGATAGACTACCACGTCACGTAGCGGCAAGAGCGGAAGCGTCAATGTCTGGTCAGAGCTCTGCGCCATTACAGCATTTCCTCGACAAACTTTCGGATGGGTGAGCCACCAGAGCGGCAATATCAATATGAAAGGTACGTGGGGGCGTCATCAGCCAGATACAAGTAGCATCCGATAGACTAGCGAATCCCTGAAAGACCGAATCCATAAAAAAGGGGGCCATCAGGCCCCCTCGCTAGATAGCTGAACGGAACGACACGTCCCGATCACCCGTCTTTATTGACGACACGACTCTCTTCCTGCTTGGAGTAGATCAGCAGCGGTTCGCTATCGCCGGTAATGACTGAGCTGTCGATCACGACCTTGGTAACGCCGTCGAGCGACGGCACGTCGTACATCGTCTCCAGCAGTACCGATTCCAGAATCGAACGTAGCCCACGCGCGCCCGTCTTGCGTTCCATGGCCTTGTGCGCCACGGCTCGCAAGGCATCTTCACGGAAGTCCAGCTCCACCCCTTCCATCTCGAACAGGTGCGCATACTGCTTGACCAGCGAGTTCTTGGGCTCGGTCAGGATCTGGACCAGCGCATCTTCGGTCAGCTCGGTCAATGTCGCGATCACCGGCAAGCGTCCGACGAACTCGGGAATCAATCCGAACTTGACGAGATCCTCGGGCTCGACGTCGGCAAGGACATCACCGACACCCTTGTTGCTTTCCTTGCTCTTCACCGCAGCATTGAAACCAATTCCGCCCTTCTCGGCACGGTCACGAATCACCTTGTCCAGGCCAGCGAAGGCGCCGCCGACGATGAACAGGATATTGCCGGTGTCGACTTGCAGGAATTCCTGCTGCGGATGCTTGCGGCCGCCCTGCGGTGGAACGGAAGCCGTCGTCCCTTCGATCAGCTTGAGCAGCGCCTGCTGCACGCCTTCACCGGACACGTCACGCGTGATGGAGGGATTGTCCGACTTGCGCGAAATCTTGTCGATCTCGTCGATATAGACGATGCCGCGCTGGGCCTTCTCGACGTCGTAGTCACATTTCTGCAGCAACTTCTGGATGATGTTCTCGACATCCTCGCCCACGTAGCCCGCTTCGGTGAGCGTCGTGGCGTCTGCGATCGTGAACGGCACATTGAGCAGGCGTGCCAGCGTTTCCGCCAGCAGCGTCTTGCCGCTGCCCGTCGGGCCAATCAGCAGGATGTTGGACTTGCCCAGCTCGATGCCGTCGCTCTTGCCACCACTGCGTAGACGCTTGTAGTGATTGTAGACCGCAACGGACAACACCATCTTGGCGCGATCCTGGCCAATCACATAGTCGTCGAGCGTATTACGAATCTCTCGGGGTACGGGAAGACGGTCTTCATCGCTCTCGGCGTCGGCTTCCAGAACCTCCTCGCGAATGATGTCATTGCAGAGATCGACACACTCGTCACAGATGTAGACAGACGGGCCTGCGATGAGCTTGCGCACTTCGTTCTGGTTCTTGCCGCAGAACGAGCAGTACAGCAGCTTGCCGTTGTCGTCTTTGCCTTTACCGTCGGCCATTCGTGTACCTCGTCAGGACGACGGCGCAGCACGCCGTCGTGTGAAACCTTGACTCAAACGCTATCAGGATACCGGACGCTTATCCAGCACGGCGTCGATCAGGCCGTATTCGACGGCCTGACTACCATCCATGAAGTTGTCACGGTCGGTGTCCTGAGCGATCTTGTCGATATCCTGACCCGTGTGGTTCGCCAGGATGCGATTCAGCTTCTGGCGAATGGTCAGGATTTCACGGGTGTGGATCTCGATGTCCGCTGCCTGCCCCTGATAACCCCCAAGCGGCTGGTGGATCATCATGCGCGAATGCGGCAGGCAGAAGCGCTTGTCCTTCGCGCCGCCAGCCAGCAACAGCGCGCCCATGCTGGCCGCCTGGCCGATACAGACCGTCGAGACATCCGGCTTGATGAACTGCATGGTGTCATAAATGGACATGCCCGCCGTCACTGAACCACCCGGCGAGTTGATATAGAGATGAATATCCTTGTCAGGATTTTCGGACTCCAGGAATAGCAGCTGTGCCACGACCAGGTTGGCCATGTAGTCCTCGACCGGGCCGACCAGGAAGATGACACGTTCTTTGAGCAGACGAGAGTAGATATCGTACGACCGCTCGCCGCGCGCACTCTGCTCCACCACCATCGGGACCAGGCCGCCAGCATTACTGATGTCGAACTCGTTACGCATCGCGATTTCCTTACAGCTGGTGATTGTCAGGCCCATCGACTAGCGGCCCGGCTTCGGCCGGGCCGCTCGCTTACCAAGCACCCATCATGCTTTGGAATCGCTTTCCTCGGCCTCGTCTTCTTCAGCTTCTTCAGCCGATTGCTCGGCCTGTTGAGCCGCCTGAAGCACTTGCTCGTAGCTCATGCTGACGTCGTTAACCTGGGCCTGCTCGAGAAGCTTGTCAACGGCCTTGTCTTCCAGCACCGCCGACTTGATCTGCCCTTTGAGCTCGTCGTTCTGCATGTACTGCTCGACGGCCTGCTCGGGCTGCTGATACTGAGATGCCAACTCTTCGGCGCGAGCACGGATCTCGTCGTCGCTGGCGTCCAGCTCGTGTTGCTTGATGACTTCCGCCAGCAGCAGACCGACCTTGACGCGAGTACGGGCCTGGTCGGCGAACAGCTCGTTGGGCAACTGGCTGACATCGAAGTCTTCGCCAAGACCGAACTGCTGAGCCGCCTGACGCTTGAGCCCCTCGGTCTCCTGGTCGACCAGTGACTGGGGCACGGTGACGTCATTGGCTTTCTGCAGCGCATCGAGAGCCTGCTGCTTGACGCGATTCTGCGCCGCCTGCTTGACCTCGCGCTCCATGTTGCTCTTGATCTCGGCACGGAACTTGTCGGCATCGCCGTCTTCCACACCGAATTCCTTGATGAAGTCGGCATCGACTTCCGGCAGCGCCTTGGCGGAGACTTCATGAACCGTCACCTTGAAGGTCGCTTCCTGACCCGCCAGATGTTCGGCCTGGTAATCTTCCGGGAAGGTCACGCTGATGCGCTTCTCTTCACCAGCCTTGGCACCGATCAGCTGTTCTTCGAAGCCGGGGATGAAACGGTTGGACCCCAGCTCGAGCTCATGCCCTTCGGCGGCGCCACCTTCGAACGGCTCGTCGCCCAGGAATCCCTGGAAATCGATCTTGACCTGATCGCCATTTTCCGCCGCGCGCTCAACCGGCTGGAACTTGGCCCGCTGACCGCGCAGCGTTTCGATCATGGTGTCGATATCGGCGTCCGTGATTTCTGTCTTGGGACGCTCCACGACCGTACCGTCGATGCTCTTCAGTTCGATCTCGGGATAGACTTCCAGCGTGGCAACGAACTCCAGATCCTTGCCGGTCTGATCGATCTTGGGCTCGATCGACGGATAGCCTGCAGGGTTCAGGCTCTGCTCGGTAATCGCCCGCACGTAGTGTTGACGCATGAGCTCACTGACGACTTCGTTGCGCACGTCTTGACCGTAGCGCTGACGCACGACCGCCATCGGGATCTTCCCTTGACGAAAGCCATTCAGACGAACGCGCTTGGCGGTGTCTTGCAGGCGAGCAGCAACGGCCTCGTCAACCTCGGCTGCCGGAACCTGAACAGTGATGCGACGTTCGATCTGGGATGTCGTCTCAACGGAAACTTGCATAGATGATCCTCTACCGACGGGGGCGTTCTGTGATTGCAACTCAAAAACCAGGCTTCAAAACTGTCATTTCAAAGCGCTCATTTCTAAACAGGGGGCGATTTTATGAATCCCCATGCCTACTGGCAAGCAGACTAGGGCGGTAAATGGTGCCAATCGGGACGAAATACAAGCCCGAAGCCATAAATATCGACTTAAGGCTAACCTGACACGCATCTCGAACATCGAACCACAACATTCGACAGAGATGGCGACGCGCAGTAAAAGGAGGCAGTACCGAAAAGAAAGGACTATCACCGAGGAAGAAATGGGGTGGATGATGGGGATCGAACCCACGACCACCGGAGCCACAATCCGGGGCTCTACCACTGAGCTACACCCACCATTTCTCAAAGCTGATCGGCATGGGGTGGATGATGGGGATCGAACCCACGACCACCGGAGCCACAATCCGGGGCTCTACCACTGAGCTACACCCACCATACCGATTTTCGCATCGACCGGGACCACATCACCAGGTAACGAGTGGCGCGCCCAGCAGGACTCGAACCTGCAACCTACGGCTTAGAAGGCCGTTGCTCTATCCGGTTGAGCTATAGGCGCATTCCAACACCGGCTGCATTTTCACCGACACGAGCGGTATCATCATGGTCGGGGTAGAGGGATTTGAACCCCCGACATCCTGCTCCCAAAGCAGGCGCGCTACCAGACTGCGCTATACCCCGTTTGATCCCATTCGTGCCCGATGACTCTACGAGCCCCTCGATGCGCTGCGTATTCTACGGATCCTTTCTGTCGGGTCAAGCCCTTACGTGCACTTAACCTCGATTGCATCTCGCAGCGCAGCATCAAAAATGCCGCAAATGGCACTGACGCCCCGTCGCGCGTTGACTGCATCTCTGGGCGTGCGAAAATTGCCGACCTCAGTCGGCCTTCCGCCGACCCCCTCAGCACTCAGAAAGGAAAGTCGATGACCGCTCAGTTGATCGATGGCAAGGCCATTGCCGGCTCAATCCGCAATCGAGTGAAAGTCGACGTGGAACATCGAACCCAGCGCGGGCTGCGTCGCCCGGGGTTGGCCGTCATACTGATCGGCCACGATCCGGCCTCGGAGGTCTACGTCAGCCACAAGCACCGAGCCTGCGAGAACGCCGGCATTCTCTCCTTCAGCCACCGGCTCGAGACCACCACGACGCAGCAGGACCTGGAAGCGCTGATCGATCGCCTGAACGCCGATCCTGCCGTCGACGGCATCCTTCTACAGCTTCCGCTACCCGCACATCTCGATGCCAATCCCTTGCTCGAGCGCATTCGTCCGGACAAGGATGTCGACGGCTTTCATCCGTACAACCTGGGCCGCCTGGCGCAGCGGTTGCCGCTGCTGCGCCCCTGCACGCCCAAGGGCATCATCACGCTGCTCGAACAGAGCGGGATCCCGCTCCGGGGGCTGGACGCCACCATCGTCGGCGCTTCCAATATCGTCGGCCGGCCGATGGCGCTGGAACTGCTGCTTGCCGGCTGTACCACCACGATCTGTCATCGATTCACTCAGGGGCTGGAAGACAAGGTCCGACAGGCCGATCTGCTGGTGGTTGCTACCGGCAAGCCCGGCCTGATCGATGGCAACTGGGTCAAGCCCGGCGCCATTGTCATCGATGTCGGCATCAACCGTCGGGAAGACGGCACCCTGGTGGGCGATGTCGATTTCGACACCGCAGCCGAGCGCGCCAGCTGGATCACCCCGGTGCCCGGCGGTGTCGGACCGATGACGGTTGCCACCTTGCTGCAGAACACCCTGCAAGCGGCCGAGCTTCACGATGCACAATGACGCACCGACGACACCTCAACTCTACGCACTGATCTGACGGACCAGGACGGATAACGCATGCAGACTATCGGTATCATTGGCGCCATGGAGCAGGAAGTCGCCCTGCTCGCCTCTCATCTGGACAACGCCCGCATCGAACATCATCCCGGCGGCACTTTTCACGTCGGTGAGCGCCACGGGCTTCGGGTCGTACTACTCCAGTCAGGCATCGGCAAAGTCAATGCCACGGTGGGCGCAACGCAGCTGATGACCCACTACCAGCCGGACGCCGTCATCAACACCGGCTCTGCCGGCGGCTTCGGTGCGGCCATGGAAGTCGGCGACGTGGTCATCTCCAGCGAGGTGCGCCATCACGATGTCGACGTCACCGCTTTCGGCTACGAAATGGGCCAGGTTCCCGGCATGCCGGCAGGCTTTGCCCCGGATCCCGGGCTGATCGAGACCGCGCGCGCCTGCATCGAAAGCCTCGGGGATCTACGCGTCCACGAAGGCCTGATCTGTACCGGCGACAGCTTCATGGCCGATCCGACACGGGTCGACACCGTGCGCGGATATTTCCCCCAGATGCTGGCAGTAGAGATGGAAGCCGCCGCGATTGCCCAGACCTGCCATCTGTTCGCGTGCCCGTTCGTGGTCATTCGGGCGCTGTCGGATATCGCCGGCAAGCAGTCCGAACTCTCCTTTGACGCCTTCCTGGAACGGGCCGCGACGCATTCCGCCAAGATGGTCGATGCGATCCTCGCTCGCCTGGCCGGGCAATGATCCCGTTTCCCGAATCATGACGCCCTCAACGACGAACCCCGCNNGCGGGGTTCGTCGTTTCAAGGCCATGACAGCATCAGGCCGGAGGCGCCTCGAAACTCCAACGGGTACCTTCGCGAGAGTCCTTGAGCACGATACCCAATGCTGCCAGCTCGTCGCGGATCCGATCGGCCTCGGCGAAATCCCGATTGCCCTTGGCCGCGGCCCGCGCCTCGATACGCGTCTCGATCTCGGCTTCACTCAGCGGCAGACCGGCAGCCCCCGCCTTGAGGAATTCGGCCGGTTCGCGCCCAAGCAGCCCCAGCACACTGGCCAGTCGCTTGAGCTCCTGCCCCAGCGCCCCGGCATGGGCCGGCTCGGCATCGCGCAACCGGTTGATCTCCCGGGCCAGATCGAACAGTACCGATAGTGCTTCCGGCGTATTGAAATCATCGTTCATCGCCGCCGAAAATCGCTCGGCGTAGACTCCTTCGACATCTCCATGGGCCAGCTCGACGCCATCGAGCGCATGATAGAAGCGCTCCAGCGACTTGCGCGCCTCGCTGAGCGACTCCGGCGCGTAGTTGATCGGGCTTCGATAGTGGCTCGCGACCAGCAGGTAGCGGACCACTTCCGGATCGTGCACTTCCAATACATCGCGAATGGTGAAGAAGTTGCCCAGCGACTTGGACATCTTCTCCTGATTGACGCGCACCGCGCCAGCGTGCATCCACACGTTGACGTAGGGCTTGCCCGTCGCCGCCTCGCTCTGAGCGATCTCGTTCTCGTGATGCGGGAAAGTCAGGTCCGGCCCGCCGCCATGAATATCGAAGGTATCGCCCAGGCAACAGGTCGACATCGCCGAACACTCGATATGCCAACCGGGCCGCCCGTCGCCCCATGGCGACGACCAGCTCGCTTCGCCTGGCTTGGCGGCTTTCCATAGCACGAAATCGAGCGGATCTTCCTTGTGCGCGTCGACATCGACCCTCGCGCCCGCTCTCATGTCGTCGAGGTTGCGATTGTTGAGCTTGCCGTAGTCGGCGAAGCGCCGAACACGATAGTAGACGTCACCATTGTCGGCCGCATAGGCATAACCGCCTTCGATCAGGCGCTCGATCATCGCCACGATCTCGGGAATGTGGCCGGTCGCACGCGGCTCCGCATCCGGGCGCAGCACGCCGAGCCGCGCCTCGTCCTCGTGCATCGCCGCGATCATGCGCTCGGTCAATGCCGATATCGACTCGCCATTCTCCTCCGCGCGCCTGAGGATCTTGTCGTCGATATCGGTGATATTGCGAACGTAGGTCACGTCCAGCCCGGTCTGACGCAGCCAGCGAGTGATCACGTCGAACGCCACCATGACGCGGGCATGGCCCAGATGGCAGTAGTCGTAGACCGTCATGCCGCAGACGTACATCCGCAGCTTGCCGGGCTCGATCGGTTCCAGCGCCGCCTTGCGTCGCGTCAGCGTGTTGTAGATCTCCAGCGCGCTCATGTTCTCGCTACCTTAGCTCTGCTTCTTCTGAATCTTGGCCCAGCTATCCTTGAGCCCCACGGTGCGGTTGAACACCAGCTTGCCATCGCGACAAGCGTGACGATCGGCACAGAAGTAGCCAACGCGTTCGAACTGGTAGCGCGCTTCGGGTTCCACTTTCGCCAGCGCCGGCTCGGCGATCCCTTCCACGACAATCAGCGACTCCGGGTTCAGGTGCTCGAGGAAATCGGCGTCCTTGTCACGGTCCGGCGCCTCGTCGAGGAACAGGTTGTCGTACAGACGGACCTCCACCGGCACGCCATGTTCCGCGCTGACCCAGTGGATGACGCCCTTGACCTTGCGCCCTTCCGGATTCTTGCCCAGCGTGTCGAAGTCGACGCTGCAGTGCAGTGCCTCGATCTCGCCGCCCCCGCCCTTGATCACCTCGTCGCAGCGGATGACATAGCCGTTGCGCAAACGAACTTCCTTGCCGGGCGCCAGGCGGAAGAATTTCTTCGGCGGCTCTTCCATGAAGTCGTCGCGATCGATCCAGATCTCGCGGGTGAATGGCAGCCGGCGCATGCCCATGTCCTCGCGCGCCGGATGCCCGGGCACCTCGAAGGCCTCGTCGTGATCCGCCGGGACATTGGTCAACACCACCTTCAGCGGGTCGAGAACGCACATGGCGCGCGGCGCGTTGTCCTCGAGATCCGAACGAATGGCGAAATGCAGCATCGCGATATCGACCACGTTGGCGGCACGGCTGACCCCGGTCATGTCGCAGAACTTGCGCAGCGACGCCGGCGTATAGCCCCGGCGGCGCAGCCCGGAGATCGTCGGCATGCGCGGATCGTCCCAGCCATCGACCACGTTCTGATCGACCAGCAGCTTGAGCTTGCGCTTGGACGTCACCGTATAGTTGACATTCATCCGCGCGAACTCGGTCTGCCGGGGTCTGGACGGCACCGGTAACTGGTCCAGGAACCATTCGTACAGCGGTCGATGGTCCTCGAACTCCAGCGTGCATAGCGAATGCGTGATGCCCTCGATGGCGTCGGACTGCCCATGGGTAAAGTCGTAGGAGGGATAGATCTTCCACGCATCGCCGGTCTGGTGGTGATGCGCATGACGAATGCGGTAGAGGATCGGATCGCGCAGGTTGATGTTCGGCGCGGCCATGTCGATCCTGGCCCGAAGCACCTTCGCCCCTTCGTCGAATTCGCCCAGGCGCATGCGCTCGAGCAGGTCGAGATTTTCATCGACACTGCGATCGCGATACGGACTCGGGCGGCCCGGCTCGGTCAGCGTGCCCCGATATTCGCGAATCTCCTCCGGCGAAAGATCGTCGACGTAAGCCTTGCCTTCCCGCACCAGGTGCTGGGCCCAGGCGTACAACTGATCGAAGTAGTCGGAAGCAAAGCGCACCGCCCCGCTCCATTCGTACCCGAGCCAGCGGATATCCTCCTGGATGGCATCGATATACGCCTGTTCTTCCTTGGCGGGATTGGTGTCGTCGAAGCGCAGATGGCATCGCCCACCGAACTGCTCCGCCAGGCCGAAATTGACCCAGATCGACTTGGCATGGCCGATGTGCAGAAACCCGTTCGGCTCCGGCGGGAAGCGAGTCACGATCGTCTTGGCCTGGCCCGACTCGATTTCGTCCCGAATCTGGTTACGCAAGAAGTTCGGCGCGCCCTGCTGGGTATCGGCACCGTGCTGGGTCTCGGCGTTGTCGTTGGGGCTCTCGGCGCTCGTGTTGCTTTCGACGCTCATGGAATGCAGGCAACCTCTGTAATTCGAATGATCGGCCAAAGATGCGGCCCGGATGACGGCAGGTTAACACGCAGGGACAGCGGTTTCTCCCGCCGGCCCAAAACCGCTATTATAGCGCGACGCCCGCGGCCGGCGCCAAGCCGGCCGCCACCTATCGACAGCCCAGAATCGCTCAGGATTTCCGATGATCGTCTTGCATACCAACCACGGTGTCATCAAACTCGAACTCGACCATGACAAGGCTCCGAAAACTGCCGCCAACTTCGAGCAGTACGTCAAGGACGGCCACTATGACGGCACGCTGTTCCATCGCGTGATCGACGGATTCATGGTCCAGGGCGGCGGCTTCGACACCGACTTCGAGCAGAAGTCCACGCGTGCGCCCATCGAGAACGAAGCCGACAACGGCCTGGCCAACCAGAAGGGCAGCGTTGCCATGGCACGCACCCAGGACCCGCACTCGGCCAGTGCGCAGTTCTTCATCAACGTCGGCGACAACGACTTCCTCAATCATCGCGACAAGAGCCTGCAGGGCTGGGGTTACTGCGTGTTCGGCCGCGTGGTCGAAGGCATGGACGTAGTCGACAGCATCCGCCAGGTCGCTACCGGGCGTCGTGGCATGCACAGCGACGTTCCCACGGAAGATGTCATCATCGAACGCGCCGAAGTCACGGCCTGATCTTCATCCCGATATTGGCCGACTATCGAAAGGAACGATCTCTCGCATGCAACTGCTGATTGCCGATCTCCATCTTCACCCCTCCCAGCCGGACATCGCCAAGGGGTTCATCGACTACCTTCGCGGTCCGGCCCGACAGGCATCCTCGCTGACCATCCTCGGCGATCTGTTCGAAGCCTGGATCGGCGATGACTACCGTGGCGAGTTCGAGCAGCAGATCATTGCCGAACTGAAGGCCTGCAGCGATGCCGGTACGCGGCTGGCGTTCATGCACGGCAACCGGGATTTTCTGATCGGCGAGTCATTCGCTGCGGATAGCGGTTGCGCCCTGCTCGACGACCCGACGGTGGTCGAACTTGCGGGTCAGCGCGTCCTGCTGATGCACGGCGACAGCCTGTGTACCCGAGACGAAGCCTACATGGCCTTCCGCCAGCAGGCGCGCAATCCGGCCTGGCAGGCGCAGATACTAGCGATGCCGGTCGCCGAACGCCTGGCGCTGGCCAAGCAGCTACGGCAGCAGTCCGGCGAAGCCAATACCAACAAGGCCGAAGACATCATGGACGTCACTCCCGAAGCCGTCGTCGAGACCCTGCAGGCTCATGAGGTGAAGGTCATGATTCACGGCCATACCCACCGTCCGGCCGTCCACGATCTCACCGTCGGTGGCGAGCCGGCAAAACGCTACGTCATCGGCGACTGGCGTCCCGGCGTGGGCTGGCAGCTGAGAGTCGAAGACGACACGCTGACGCTCGAGTCGTTTGCGCTCTGACGAGTTCGATACAGATTTTCGACGGCAGCCCTGAAAGCGCCCGGTTCGAATGTCGAGCCGGGCGCTTTTTCCATGCACAGATCCAGGCAAGGAAGCTGTCGTGAGTCACGGCTAGAGCTGATAATCCGGCGCACGGGTCGGGGCGCTGACGTTGTCCAGAAGCGTCCGCCAGCGAGTCAGAACCGGCGCATCGGACAGCGCCACTTCTCCCAGTCGATAGCGCAGCGCTTGCTGCTTTTCCTTATCGCCGGAATCGACCAACGAGAGCCACATTTCCAGGCTCTTCAGCTCCATATGGGCGCTGCCCGCCTCGACCGCCCAGATTCTCGCCTCCTCGATCAGGGCCGCAACTGTCTGCATGTCGTCCCCCATGCGATGCCTGGCGCGAGCCATCTGCAGCGCAAGCTGCGGCATCATCAGCGAACGTCGGGTTCGCGCCTGGTCGAGGCAAGGCTCCAGATACGTCACAGCAAGCGCGACATCGTTGAGCGCCAGGCAGGCGTCCCCGTACCACAGCAAAGGCCGTTGATGCGGCTCCCGGCCGGTCAGCTCGCTCAACTGCGCGATGCAGGCCTCGATTCGTTTCAGGCCGCACGCCTCCCCCGCCAGCGACTGGCTCCAACCCAGTACGCAGTCGGCCTCCCAATGCCAGCGCTGGAGATCCTCGGTCCGGGTCATTTCGTGCGCTCGGCGACCGCGCTCAGTGGCCAGGTGAATATGTCCCAGTTGCCGGTAGAGCGAGGCGGCAAAAATCAGTGCCAGGGCCAGCGATCCCGGATGGCGAACCGACTCGGCCAAGCGAATGGCGGTCTCCATCTGCTGTTCCGCGCGCAGGTAGTCGCCGCGCAGGCAGAGCGCCCAGCTCTGGTAGCAGGCTGCCGCCACCTGCGGATGATCGGAGTATGGCAACCATTCCAGCACCATCGGCTGATTCAACGGGTCGATCTGGTCGAGATGTTCGTAGGCAAGCGATATCCTGCCGCTCCAGTACTCTCCGTGAGCCCGGGCATAGAGCGCCAGGCGCTGGTAACGGGGGTCGTCGATGCGCTGGGCCAGCTCGCGCAGCTGCATGGCCAGCAACTCCGCATCGCGGTTGGCGTGGCGTTGGCTGGCGCCGACCCAGAGCCCCCAGGTCACCAGAAACGCCTGGTCGTCGGCAGCCTCGTCATCCAGGTCTGCACCCTGCCAGAGCTCCTGAGCCTGAAGGAAACTCTCATGCGCCGCTCGCGATCCGTGGCCCTCCAGTGCATAACACGCCTGCCCCTTGACGGTCAGCAGACTGATCTGACGCTCGGCGCCGCCGGCGGACACCTGGTTCAGGCAGGCCAGGCCGGACTCCGCCAGCCTCAGCGCCGTGCGATTGGCACTCACCTTGAGCCCGCTCCGGGCGGCCATTTCGAAATAGCGCGCGGCACGGGCCGGGTCACCGCTTCGCCTCAGGTGCTCGGCGAAGTCGCCGGGGTGACGGCTGATCCAGGCGGGATAGCGTGATTCGATCACTTCGACCACCCGCTGGTGCAGGGCGATACGCACGTCCTGCGGGCAGGAAAGATAGGCTGCCTCCTGCAGCAACGGATGCGTGAACTGGAAATCGTAAGGGCAGGTTTCGCAGGGTTCGATGATCTCCAGCCGCCGCATCTGCTCCAGCGCAGCCTTGAGCGCATCGTCACCGACTTCCAGGCAATCGCGCAGCATGCCGGCTTCGAACTGACGGCCAAAGATGGCTGCCATGTGGGCGACCTGGCGATCACCTTGCAACTGATCGATACGGCTGGCCAGCAATCCCAGCAACCCGCTCGGCAGACTGTCGACATTTAGCCGTCGACCTTCGCGCCGATCGATCTCCAACCGGCGGCAAATCTCCTGCAGGTAGAGCGGAACGCCTTCGCAGCGCTGGATCAACTGATCGCGCAGCCGGGGTCCGAGCTTGAGCCGATGGCGACGTGCCAGATACTCCAGCATATCCGCTGATAGGCGACCATCGAGACGCCCCAAAATTACCTGCTGATCCCAGTTCAACCTGATCGGAGGGACTTCACGATTCTGATGCGAGGCTATCAGCAACGAAGCGGTATGAATCGGCAGTCTGGCCTGCAGATTCAGCAATACCTTGAGAGAGGGTTCGTCCAGCCACTGCAGGTCATCGACGATGATCACCAGCGGACGACGGGAGGCCATCTCGAGAATCAATGCCTGGACCAGTTGGGTGACCAGCTCCACTGCCTCGTCGGCATCTTCGCGCGCCAGGGGTTCGCGGCCCAGCACATCGATCAGCAGCCGCCGGCGCTCGCTGCCGATCTTCTGCAGTACAGCAGTACGATCGATCAGTTGGCCGAGCGCTTCGCCATCCGGCTCCTGTTCCAGATACCACCCGAGCAGCGACTGGATCAGCCCGTACGAAGTCTGGCTGGACAGCCGAGTCGTGGGCCGCCAGAACACCGCGACGTCCTCGTGCTGGAGGTATTCACGGAAATGGATCATCAAGGCGGACTTGCCAATGCCGGTATCTCCCAGCACCAGCAGGCTCTGGCGTAGCCCCAGGGAAACCCGAGCCAGCGCATCCCGTAACTGGCGCAGCTCCGCCTCGCGCCCCATCAGGCTGGGCGGCAAGGCCTCGCGTCTAGAGGATTCCACGCCCAGCACCAGCCCACGTCGCTGGACACGACCGTCACTGCTGATCAGACGCGGCGTCAGGCGAGATTGCAGATCGAACGCGGGCGGCAGATGCTGGCTGGCATTGAGCGATATCACCAGCTCGCTGCTCTGCGCTGCCGCCATCATCGCCAATGCCACTTGTGTCACGTCACCGAACGGGTCGATCGATTGTCGCTCCGGCAACCAGATCACTCGCCCGCTATCCAGTCCGGCCGTCAGCATGAATCGCGGGGGCGAATCATCACCTTCCCAAACGCTGTCGAGCTCGCGGGCCAAGCCTTGTCGGCAGTGTTCGAACAGCGCCACCAGTTCGGCCAGCTGATGCGTCGGCCCATGAGTACCAAAACACGCCAGGCCGATCCCGCTGCCCACGGCGGTCTGCCAGAAACCGCCCAGATGCCGGCACTGGGTTTCCAGCCACTGAAACAGTCGCCCCTGCGCTTTCAGGCATGCCAGCGCCCGGCCGAGATCGTTGCCGGCATCCACCGGCCTGAGAGCGATCGCCATCACCGTAATCTGGCGGTAATCGATGTCTTGGGCGACGTAACCCAAAGCACCCGGCTGCGCCGCTTGAGCGGCGGGCGAGCCCGCCTGACTCAGCCAGTCGGAGCTGGCCACTCCCTGCGCTGGCACCTCCGACCAGAATCGCGCCAACTGCAAAAAGCCGGGCTCCGGCTGCTGTCCCGAGAGCGCCAGGTGCTGCAGGAAGGCGTTGAACTGTTCCCGAGCAGCAGCAAACTGTCCATGCTCGGCGAGCTGTCGTACGAGACGCTCATGAAAGGGGCAGTAGTCGGGAATACGATGAATCAGGGTGCGTAGCAACGCCTCCGGTAGCGCCGAGGCAGCCTCCAGAACCCGCTCCGCGTATTCGATCAGCCGCTGGCGCCACTCGCCTCGCGTACGCACCAGCCACTGCTGGAAAGCGACACACTGCCCCAGATGAAGCTCCGCCAGCAGATCGCCCCGATAATGGTCGAGCAACTGCTCCAGAGTCGCCACGGTGGGCGGCTGCTGAAGCAGCTCGTCCGCCGCGCGGAGATCCCAGACGACAGAGGCCGGCAGATCGAAGGCGATCGTCTGCCGGGTGACGGACAGGGATACCTCGGCAAGATCACCGAGGCTGTGACGCAGACAGTGCAAGGCGTGGCGAAGGTTGGTTCGGCCGGACTTGACGCCCTGATCCGGCCACAGCATCTCAGCCAGAGCGGCACGACTGACCGGTGTTTCCTGCATCAGGAGATAGACCAGCAGCGCCTTCACCTTGTCATAGCTGAACTGCGTCAGAGCCCGCTCGCCCTGCTGATAACCGAAGTGTCCGAAGAGCGAAATTGTTGTTGTAGCTGGACCTGGGTTCATTGCTTTCCATTCATCCGGTGAGAGGTACAGCCGCCCGGTGGTCACGAACGAGACAGCCGTCGTCGTGCCATGGCTCGAGAGCCATGGTTCCAAAGCGGTGATCAGGAGGCACGGGCTGCCGGCACGCCGCTGTGAAAGCGAAACATGGCGTCTTCGCCTTCGATCAGGGCCTGTTCGTGAATGGCAAAGCGGGCCACCCGTTCAGCGACCACTTCCTTTCCCGCATAGCGCTCGGCAAGCCCCAGGTAATCCTCGAAATGGCGCCCTTCCGACCGCACCAGCGAGCGATAGAACTTGGCAAGCGACTCATCGAGGTGAGGAATCAACCTGGCGAAACGCTCGCAGGAACGCGCTTCGATGAAGGCCCCGACGATCAGGATGTCGATCAGCCGGTGCGGCTCCTCGCGCGCCACGTGCTCGCGCAGGCCCTCGGCATAGCGCGACGCCTGAATGTGGGAATAGTCGACGCCCCGTTCCTGCATCAGCCCGACCACCTGCTCGAAGTGCAGAAGCTCCTCGCGGGCGAGCTGGGACATCTTGGTCAGGAGTTCGGGGCGATCCACATAGCGAAACATCAAGCTCATGGCCGTCGACGCCGCCTTCTTTTCGCACTGTGCGTGGTCGATCAGCAACAGCGCGGGATTTTCTAGCGCCGCCTCTATCCAGCGCCTCGGGGTTTCACATGGCAGAAAATCGAGCAGCTCGGCAGGCAGCAGGTCGTCGGTAGTGCAATCGGTATGGGCAGTCATTCGTTCGGTAGTCATTGACGTTCGTCGAGCACTCGACAGGCAATGCCGAGTACATGAATAAAAGCGGCGCACACGGGTAACGACGATTCGAACCGCGTGTCGGATACGGCGCGATTCGCCGAAAAACGGGACAGAACCGCGGCGAGCGACATCCTTCACCGGATCGTTGATTGGAGCCTGATGAGACACTCAGGTTCCGGTGCGTTGAATCAAAGTGGATTCGATGAAATTTCGCTCTATGGTAGCGCCTGGCCAGCCAGACTTCGACACCCATCTGCTCGACCATGGTGACATTGACTTTCTTCGCGGTTTTCTCCGCCCGCCCCTGTTCCGCCCGAACGATGACGGCTCCTTAACATTGTCGACAGTTTCACGTAGACTTCGCTGCGCCCACCGCAGCCGATCTGTTGCCGACCGAAACGTACCCATAACGGTTACAAAGTCGCGGCTACGAATACACATCGCTCATGCGGGCTCTAACACTAGATGAGGCTCTCCACCGTGCTTGAAGCTTACCGCCAACATGTCGAGGAGCGCGCCGCCGAAGGCGTGCCGCCGAAGCCGTTGAACGCCGAAATGACCGCCCAACTGGTCGAGCTGCTGAAGCAGCCGCCCGCTGGTGAAGAGGCATTTCTCCTCGAACTGATCACCGATCGCGTACCACCGGGCGTCGATGAAGCCGCTTACGTCAAGGCAGGCTTCCTCACCGCTATCGCCAAGGGTGAAGCGACCTCGCCACTGATCGACAAGATCCATGCGGTCAAGCTTCTCGGCACCATGCAGGGCGGATACAACATTGCCACGCTCGTCGAACTGCTCGACGACAGTGAACTCGCTCAGGAAGCCGGCGAACAGCTGAAGCACACGCTGCTGATGTTCGACGCCTTCCACGATGTCGCCGAACGTGCCAAGAACGGCAACGCCATTGCTCAAGGCGTGCTCGAATCCTGGGCCGAAGCCGAATGGTTCCTCGCCAAGCCAGCCCTGCCCGAGAAAATCAGCATCGCCGTGTTCAAGGTGCCGGGCGAAACCAATACCGACGATCTCTCTCCTGCCCCGGATGCCTGGTCACGCCCGGACATTCCGCTGCATGCCAACGCCATGCTCAAGAACCCGCGCGACGGCATCGAGCCGGAAGTCGCCGGCACCAAAGGGCCGATGTCACAGATCGAAGCGGTCAAGGCCAAAGGCTTCCCGGTCGCCTACGTCGGTGACGTGGTCGGTACCGGCTCCTCGCGCAAATCCGCCACCAACTCGGTGCTGTGGTTCTTTGGCGACGACATCCCCCACGTGCCCAACAAGCGCGCCGGCGGTTTCTGCTTCGGCGGCAAGATCGCGCCCATCTTCTTCAACACCATGGAAGACGCAGGCGCCCTGCCGATCGAAATGGACGTCGACAAGCTCGAAATGGGCGACGTCATCGATGTCTATCCCTACGAAGGCAAGGTGACCCGGCACGACAGCGACGAAGTCGTCTCCACTTTCCAGCTCAAGACCCAGGTCATCCTCGACGAAGTCCGTGCCGGCGGTCGTATTCCGCTGATCATCGGTCGCGGCCTGACCGAGAAGGCCCGCAACGAACTCGGGCTGCCGGGCTCCGACATCTTCCGCAAGCCGGAGCAGCCGGTCGACACCGGCAAGGGCTTCACCTTGGCACAGAAGATGGTCGGCAAGGCCTGCGGCATGGACGGCGTGCGTCCGGGCATGTACTGCGAGCCGAAGATGACCACCGTCGGCTCCCAGGACACCACCGGCCCGATGACGCGGGACGAGCTGAAGGACCTGGCCTGCCTCGGCTTCCAGGCCGATCTGGTCATGCAGTCCTTCTGTCACACGGCGGCCTACCCGAAGCCGGTGGACGTCGAGACGCATCACACCCTGCCCGACTTCATCATGAACCGTGGCGGCGTCTCGCTGCGTCCCGGCGACGGCATCATTCACTCCTGGCTCAACCGCATGTTGCTGCCGGACACGGTCGGCACCGGCGGCGACTCCCACACCCGCTTCCCGATGGGCATCTCCTTCCCGGCGGGCTCGGGCCTGGTCGCTTTTGCCGCCGCAACGGGCGTGATGCCGCTGGACATGCCGGAATCGGTACTGGTGCGCTTCAAGGGCGAGCGCCAGCCGGGCATCACCCTGCGTGACCTGGTCCATGCGATTCCCTACTACGCCATCCAGCAGGGCCATCTGACCGTGGCCAAGTCCGGCAAGAAGAACATCTTCTCCGGCCGTATTCTGGAAATCGAAGGTCTGGAAGATCTCACCGCCGAGCAGGCGTTCGAGCTTTCCGACGCGTCCGCCGAGCGTAGCGCAGCGGGCTGTACCATTACGCTGGGTGAAGAGAGCGTTACCGAGTACCTGAACTCCAACGTCACGCTGCTGAAGTGGATGATCAGCGCAGGCTACGGTGATCGCCGCACGCTGGAGCGCCGCATCGAGGCGATGGAAGCCTGGCTGGCCGACCCGAGCCTGATGCGTGCCGATGCCGATGCCGAATACGCCGCGGTCATCGAGATCGACCTGGCCGAGATCGACCAGCCGGTGCTGTGCGCGCCCAACGACCCGGACGACGCGCGACTGCTTTCCGAAGTGGCCGGCACGCAGATCGATGAAGTGTTCATCGGTTCGTGCATGACCAACATCGGTCACTTCCGTGCCGCCGGTAAACTGCTCGAAAAGCAGCCCGCCGGTAGCCTGAAGACACGACTATGGCTTGCGCCGCCGACCAAGATGGACCAACATCAACTGACCGAGGAAGGTTACTACGGTATTTACGGCAAGGCTGGCGCGCGCATGGAAATGCCGGGCTGCTCGCTGTGCATGGGTAACCAGGCACGCGTGGCGCCGAAATCCACCGTCGTATCCACCTCTACCCGTAACTTCCCCAACCGTCTGGGCGACGGCGCTGATGTCTATCTGGCATCGGCAGAGCTCGCGGCGATCGCTGCCGTCGAAGGCCGCCTGCCAACGGTCGAGGAGTACAAGGCTACCATGGGCGAGTTCAATGCCATGGCGGGAGAGATCTACCGCTACTTGAACTTCCATGAGATAGAGGATTTCCAGAAAGCGGCCGCTACTGTCATTCCGGTCGCCCAGGAAGCCTGACACGTCTCTTCCGATGCTCGCAGCTTCAAGAAGAGGTCACCGAAACGCCCCGCCATGCGGGGCGTTTTTTTGTCTCTTCCTCCCGTCATCTCCTCATCTCGCCACCTCACCAGACGCCCGGTTTCGTCTTGCAGGTAGCGAGCAGACCGCGAGCCGGGAACTAACGCCGCCTGTCTCCGGCATCGAGTTCTTCCAGTAGCGACTCGCCGACACGCCATTGTGGCTGCCAATGCGCATCGTCGGCAGTGGCACGCTCTATTTCCAGGCGATCGTCTTCCGTGGCAATGACCAGGCAGTCGATGGATAGACGACGGTAGAGAGATGGCACTTCGCTGGGATAGCGAAGCGGCACGTCATCGAGACGAATATTGTGCTGCCAGGGCTCGGTGGTGACGAGCGCGAGGACATCGCAATGAGAGCGAAGTCGTTGCAACAGCCCATAGTGCGCGCTGTCACTGCCACAGATGATGATGCGCTTTCTGCTATGCGCCCGGACAGCTGGCAACCATCGTTTGATAGTAGAGAACATGGCATTCGACCTGATGGGAAACTTGATACAAGTGACTGTCGGCCATGGGAAAGCTTCTGGCAAGCACAAGCAAGGCGTGATGATTATCCTGCTCTCCAGCGGCTGTCGTTTCGATTTCGATGTCTGCCCGGGCCATTCCCGTCATCACGGGGAGTACGTAAGGCTATGCGTCTCATCGCTGTTCTGACAATATGCGCCACGGTCTGGTCAAATCGTGATTTGCATACCTTCTCATGATTGGCCGAGCAGACCATTCATGCTAAAGGCTTGATATCGCTATAGACACACGGACCGCGACAGTTTCCACAAGGAGTTACAACGTGAAATTCAAGGCTTTGTTCGCTCTCCCTCTGGCTTCCGTATCGTTGATTGCCCTGGCCCCGCCAGCCCAGGCCGCCAACGCCGACGGCCTCTATCTCGGCGTGGGGACCGGTTTCAGCTCGCTGAAGAACGACGACAGCGATGTCGGCGACTTCATCGAATCCGGCAGCGACGATTTCGATGTCGATGACGACGACAACGTCTACAAGGCGTTCGTCGGCTACGAATACAACCGCTATTTCGCCACCGAGGCTTTTTACGCCGATCTCGGCAAGGTCGAGCTGAAGGGAAATGGTGTATCGAACACGGACCTCGAGAGCAAGGCCTATGGCCTCAGCCTGGTCGGGAAATTGCCAATTACCGACTGGTTCGAGCTTTTCGCCAAGGCGGGCATGGCGAAGTGGGAAACCGATGTCGATGGTCATCTTGGTAACGCCTCGGTCGATCTGGACGACAACGACGGCATCGATCCCGTCTACGGTGCCGGCGCTCAGCTCAACTTCCATCCGCTGCTGTTGCGCGCGGAATACGAACGCTACGACTTCGACAGCGATTACGAAGTGGATTCGTTCACCGCCTCGGTAGGCTGGCAGTTCTAGGCAGTGCTTGTCCCGGAACCGTCTCAAGCCGCCCGCCAAGGGCGGCTTTTTCGTTCGATGCCAGACAAGCCTGGACTTGCGCGGATGACGGTTTGACCACAACACTGACAATCCATTCATCCTTGCGGTCATTCCGCCGCGCTCACTCGATTCAGGAAGGAACGCCGCCTCCAAGCCATGCTAGCCCCTCGATCACTGATTCAGGACATCGCCCGACAGATTCGCGCCCATCTACGTTCGCTGGTCGCTTTCCATCTCTTCTTCACGCTGCTGGCATCGGCCGTCTGGGTGCCGTTGTCGGCCAACACCCTCTCCGGCCTGCTTCACCGCATCGGCCGCCCGGTGCTCAGCAACGGTCAGATCATGGACGTTGCGCTTTCGCCCTGGGGATTACTCTGGCTGCTCACGGCGACTGGGCTCAGCTTCCTGGTGATCTTCCTTCAACAGGCCGGGATGATGCTCGTCGTCTCGAACCCGGCCGGCAACCGCTATCGGGCGGCCATGGGCTCCCTATGGCACTTGCTGCGCCGATTCCCGGCGCTGGTGACGCTCACCTTTCTTCAGGTAGGCAGCCATCTGCTGCTGGCCGCGCCGTTTGCCGTAGGTCTGGCTCATCTCTACGATGCCATGCTCGGCGATATCGAACCCTACATCCTGATTCATCTCAAACCGCCAGTCCTGTGGGAGTTCCTGGCCGTCGCCACACCCATCTTCCTGATCCTCGTCCTGCTGAGCGCCGCTCTCTATTTTCGCTGGTTCCTGGCGCTGCCGGCGATGATGCTCGACGACCTCAAGCCCGTTGCCGCACTGAAGCGCAGCCGCGAACTGACCCAGGGGCGACGTCTCCCCATGGCACTGCTGGTGGTCGGCATCGCGCTGCTCGTGGCAGCCATACCGATCGTTTTCTCCTTGAGCTTCAATGCTCTGGGCGGCGTACTGCTCGGCCATCTACCGGAACGCAACAGCGTGCTGGTACCCGCCATGCTGACCTATCTGGCGCTGTATATCGTCGCCACCATCGCGCTCACGTTCCTGGGTATCGCGGCCAACAGCATGCTGGTGATCACGCTCTATCACCGCGCCGTGGGACGCGCCACCGTGTTTCGCCCCGCCGCGACGCCCCACCGTTCCGGTGTCATCGCCTGGGGCGCAGAGATCCTGCTGCTGATCTTTGCGCTCGGCCAGGCGGGCTGGATACTGCACGGCTTCGAGATCAACGACCATGTCACCATCACCGCCCACCGCGGCAGTTCGCTGGTAGCGCCGGAGAATACGCTGGCATCGATGAACCAGGCCATTGCCGACGGTGCCGACTATCTGGAGCTGGACGTGCGTCTGAGCGGTGACGGCCGGATCGTCGTGTCCCACGACGACAATCTGAGCCGACTGACCGGCGTCGACCGCCGGATCAGCGACATGACGCTGGCGGAGATCGAGCAGGTCGACGTGGGCTCCTACTTCGGAGATGCCTTCGTCGGCGAACGCATCCCGACCTTTCAGCAGATTCTCGACAATGCGCGGGGCCGTATCGGGCTCTACGTCGAGCTCAAGCCCGCCCCCGGCACGGCCGAGGAACTGACCCGCAAGGTGATCGCGCAGTTGAACGCCGCCGACATGACAGACCGGGCCGTCCTTGCCTCGCTGTCGCCGGAGGTCATCGAACGGGTCAAGACGATCGACGACGACATCCGCACCACGCTCTTTATGCAATTCGTGCTGCCCGGCGCGCTCAATACTACCGATGCCGACATCATCGGATTGCGCCACACTCAGGCCACACCGAGCTTGCTGAGAACCATCCACGACACGGGCCGTGAAGTCGCGGTATGGACCGTCAACGGTATTGGCGACATGTCGCGCTATATCGACATGGGCGTCGACAACATCATTACCGACCGCCCTGACGCGTTGACCGACATTCTGGAAGCGCGCCGCGAGATGTCCGACGGCGAACTGCTGCTGGTGAAGTTGCGCAACTGGATTCGCACCTGAGGCAACGCGGCTCGCGGCACCGACACCAACGCCAACGCCAACGCCAACGCCAACGGCCCGAACGATATGTCTGCGCAGGAAAAAGCCGGCACGATATCCTCGCGCCGGCTCGGTGGTTCTGCCGTCGGGCTCAGCCCAGTGTTTCGCCCGCCAGCATGAACCAGGTCTCCAGCACCGCGTCCGGATTCAACGACACGGAATCGATCCCCTGCTCCATCAGCCACTTGGCGAGCTCCGGGTGATCCGACGGGCCCTGCCCGCAAATCCCCACGTACTTGCCCTGCGCCTTGCAGGCCTGGATCGCCATCGACAGCAGCTTCTTGACCGCCGGATCCCGTTCGTCGAACAGATGCGCGATGATGGCGGAATCGCGATCCAGTCCCAGCGTCAGCTGTGTCAGGTCGTTGGAGCCAATGGAGAAGCCGTCGAAGTGCTCGAGGAACTCGTCGGCCAGCAGCGCGTTCGATGGCAGCTCGCACATCATGATGATCTTGAGAGCGTTCTCTCCACGCTTGAGACCATTGGCTTCGAGCAGATCGACGACGGCCTTGCCTTCGGCGGGCGTGCGCACGAACGGCACCATGATCTCGACGTTGTTCAGTCCCATCTCGTCGCGAACGCGCTTCAAGGCCCGGCACTCCAGCTCGAAACAGGCGCGGAAATCGTCGGAGATGTAGCGCGAGGCGCCACGGAAGCCGAGCATCGGGTTCTCTTCGCCCGGCTCGTAGAGTTTGCCGCCGATCAGATTCTCGTATTCGTTGGACTTGAAGTCCGACAGCCGCACGATCACGCGCTTGGGATAGAACGCCGCCGCCAGGGTGGAGATCCCCTCGACGAGCCGGTCGACATAGAAGCTGACCGGATCGGCATAGCCTGCCGTGCGGAGATCGATGGTCTGCTGCAGGTCAGGCGAGAGCTTGTCGTAGTCCATCAACGCCCGCGGGTGCACCCCGATCATGCGATTGATGATGAACTCCAGCCGCGCCAGCCCGATACCTTCGTTGGGCAGCCCCGCGAAGGCGAAGGCCCGGTCCGGATTGCCGACGTTCATCATGATCTTGAACGGAATTTCCGGCATGGCGTCGACGCTGGTGGTCTGGCAGTCGAATTCGAGCTTGCCCTGATAGACATGGCCGGTGTCGCCCTCGGCGCAGGAGACCGTCACCTCGATGTCGTCTTCCAGCAGTTCGGTGGCATCGCCGCAGCCGACTACCGCCGGGATGCCCAGTTCGCGGGCGATGATCGCCGCGTGACAGGTTCGACCACCGCGATTGGTGACGATGGCAGAGGCCCGCTTCATGATCGGCTCCCAGTCGGGATCGGTCATGTCGGTCACCAGCACGTCGCCGGTCTGCACCTTGTGCATGTCTTCCGGCGATTCCACTAGCTTGACCTTGCCCTGGCCAATGCGCTGACCGATGGCGCGGCCATCGACCAGCACGCGGCTCTTGCTCTTGAGCGTGAACCGCTCCAGCGTGCCGCCTTCCAGATTCGACACCACCGTTTCCGGTCGGGCCTGGACGATGTAGAGCTTGCCGTCGTCGCCGTCACGCGCCCATTCGATATCCATCGGCCGACCATAGTGCTGTTCGATGGTCACGGCCTGGCGCGCCAGCTCCATCACGTCTTCATCGCTCAGGCAGAACCGCTGACGGTCCGCATGGGCGACATCGACAGTCTTGACCGACCGCCCCGCCGCGGCGTCATCGGTGTAGACCATCTTGATCCGCTTGGAACCCAGCGTACGGCGCAGCACGGCAGGCCTGCCGGCGGCCAGTGTCGGCTTGTGCACGTAGAACTCGTCAGGGTTGACCGCGCCCTGCACGACCGTCTCGCCCAGCCCCCAGGCGCCGGTGACGAAGACCGCGTCCCGATAGCCGGATTCGGTGTCAAGCGTGAACATCACGCCGGACGCTGCCGTCTCGGAGCGCACCATTTTCTGCACGCCGGCGGAAAGCGCCACGTTCTCGTGAGCGTAGCCGCGGTGCACACGATAGGAGATGGCGCGATCGTTGAACAGCGAGGCAAAGACCTCGTGGACCGCCCGCTTGACGTTGTCGAAGCCGTCGATATTGAGAAAGGTTTCCTGCTGCCCGGCGAACGAGGCATCGGGCAGATCCTCTGCCGTCGCCGAAGAGCGCACCGCCACCTTGAGATTGGGGTGCTTCGCCTGCAGCGTCTGATAGGCGTCGGCCAGCGCACTTTCGAAGGCGGGCGGCAACGGCGTGTCGATCACCCACTGCCGGACTTTCTCACCCACTTTGGCCAGCATTTCGGTGTCGTCGACGTCGAGCCTGGCAAGCTCTGCGTTGATTCGATCGTTCAAGCCGTCATGAGCCAGAAATTCGCGATAGGCGTGCGCCGTGGTCGCGAACCCGCCCGGCACGGTGACGCCAGCGTCCGCCAGGTTGGAGATCATCTCTCCCAGCGACGCATTCTTGCCACCGACACGCTCGACGTCGGACATTCCCAATTGCTCGAAAGTGATGATGAACGGTTCCAAAGTCATCTCCTGGTCGTCTCGTCCGGCCATGGTCCACGGACCCTCTTCAACGGTATATGGCGCGTTCCGCTGCACCTCGATGGGCCAGAAGCTAACAGGCGATTTTCGGCTTAGCCAGAAGTTTAAGGGCGTAGAGTTTGGAGTATTTCTACAAGAATCCCGAGGTTTTCAGGATTCCTGTAGTCAGCCACGGCAAGCCGCGCCCAGAATGCCAGCGAGTTGCCCGAACAGGGAATTTCGGCCGACAATGAGCCTTCGACACACACGGATGAACGCCATGCCTCGCACTGCTTTCTTCATCTCCGACGGTACCGGCATTACCGCGGAAACGCTCGGTCGCAGCCTGCTCTCGCAATTCGAGAATACGGATTTCATCCAGGTCACCAAGCCCTACATCGACACCCTCGACAAGGCACGTTCGCTGGTCAGCATCATCGAAGCGACCGGCGAACGCGACGGCATGCGCCCCATCGTCATCGATACCATCGTCGACCAGGCGATTCGTGACATCGTCTCCCAGGCATCGGCATTCAAGGTCGATATCTTCTCCACCTTTCTCGCTCCGCTGGAAGAAGAACTGGAGACTCATTCGACCTATACCGTTGGCCGTACGCATGCGATCGGCCGCGACGATGTCTACATGCATCGGATCGAGGCGGTGAATTTCGCGCTGGACAACGACGACGGCGCGCGCACGCACCAGTACCAGGAGGCGGACGTAATCCTGATCGGCGTCTCCCGATGCGGCAAGACGCCGACCTCGCTCTATCTGGCACTGCAGTTCGGCATCCGTGCAGCCAACTATCCATTGACGGAAGACGACCTGGACGACAACGGCATCCTCAACCTGCCGCCATCGCTGGCCAAGCATCGCCACAAGCTGTTCGGGCTGACCATCGATGCTCGTCGGCTATCGGCCATTCGTACCGAACGTCGGCCCGACAGCCGTTACTGCTCGATGGACCAATGCATGCAGGAGATCGGCCAGGCCGAAGCGCTCTACCGGCGTCACAACATTCCCTACATCGATACCACCCGCTTTTCGATCGAGGAGATCTCGACGCGGATGATGAACGAGACCGGACTGCAGAGACGATTCAGCCCGCGCTGAGCGGGCCGAATCGGAGCAGGAGAAAATTGGGAAATGGCAACCCCCGAGCACGCCGGGCTGGCGATTCGCCAACGGGTCGGGCGTGCCGTCACATCCCCTTGGGCGCGAAGATCCCCGGCGCGTTACGCCAGTACCCCTTGTAGTCCATGCCGAAGCCGAAGACATAGCGGTCGACGACTTCCAGCCCGCAATAGTCGGCCTTGAGATCGGGGGATGCCTTGCGATCGTGACGCTTGTCGACCAGCACCGCTGTCGAAATGCTCGCCGCGCCGGCTTGCCGACAGTAATCCAGGATCGCCGCCAGTGTCGCGCCCTCGTCGAGGATGTCATCGACGATCACCACGTGACGACCGGCCATGGGCACTTCCGGCGACACCCGCCAGAACAGCTCGCCGCCTCGCATCCCGCCGCGATAGCGCGTGGCGTGGAGGTAATCGACTTCCAGGGGAAACCCGAGCCGCGTCAGCAAATGCCCGGTGGTGATCAGACCGCCGTTCATGACGCAGTAGAAAACCGGCAGCTTGTCTCCCAGTTCGCGCGTGATATCGGCCGCCATGCGGTCCAGCGCTCGCTCGACCTGTGCCTGATCGATCAGACAGTCCGCACTGTCCATGACTTCCTGCATCGAGCTCAGGGCATCGATCGGTGGGGATTGAGTCATCGTTTACGATTCACCATGCAATGAGCGGCGGCAGACCATCGGATACTGCCGCCGAAGAACGAAAAACGGTGCACGTCATTCGGATTCGCTGAGCGCTTCCAGACGTACGTGGGTGCGCCGCCACCGGGAGATGGCGGCCAGCGATTCGAGGCTGGGACGCGCGCGTGCATAGCGAAGCTTGGCGATACGCTGGGCTTGCCGGCCTTCGCAGGCGGCGACGACTTCGCGCGCCGCATCGGGCGCGTTGCAGATCACGGCCATGTCGCAGCCGGCGCTCCAGGCAGCCTCGGCCCGCTCGCGGGGCGATCCGGCGGCGTGCGCCGCGGCCATGGTCAGGTCATCCGAAAAGATGGTGCCCTTGAAACCCAGCTCTTCTCGCAGCATGCCGAGCCAACTGGGCGAGAATCCGGCCGGCCGATCATCGAAGGCCGAATAGATGACATGCGCCGGCATGATGCCATCCAGCTTGCCGGCCAGCCGGGCGAAAGGAATCAGATCGTGCTCGCGCAGCTCCGCCAGCGAGCGAGGATCTTCCGCGACATCGAAGTGGGAATCCTGGCGCACTCCGCCATGGCCGGGAAAATGCTTGCCGATCGCCACCATTCCCGCCTCGTGGAGCCCCTCGATGAACGCGCCAGCCAAGGCTGTCACCACCTCGGGATCCGGCGAAAAACTCCGCGAACCGATGGCCGGCGACTGGTCGTCGTCGAGATCCAGAACCGGGGCAAAGGTCACATCGAAGCCGCAGGCCGCCATCTCCATGCCCAGCAGCCAGCCAGTGTCCTGCGTCAGCGTCAGCGCCGCTTCGGGAGACTCGACGAATTGCCGCCCCAGCGTGGCCATGGACGGAATTTGTGTCACTCCTTCCTTCAATCGCTGCACCCGACCACCTTCCTGATCGATGGCGACCAGGATATCGGGACGACATTCGCGGATCTGGCCGATCAGCCGTTGGGTAGTGGCAACGTCCGGTGTATTTCGAGCAAACAACAGTACGCCGCCAACCTCTGCACGAGAGATCAACTTCCGCTCTTCATCACGTAGCCGAGTGCCTTCGACATCCAGCATGACCGGACCGAGAGGTTGAGTCATAGCAAACACCTGAGACCATTGAGCGCCCGATTCTAGACGACACGGGGGATGCATGACAGAGGCAGCCCGCTACCGGGGCCCATTGGTCTACTCGGCGGCCGAGCCAAGTTTCTCCAACGACTCGGGTAGCGGCGCCTGCATGCCGGCGACCACCACGGGACGGAGATGCCGGATCAGCTCCCGTATCGACATGTGCTCCTGGTATTCGCTGTCGGCGATATCCCGCAAGGCATCCAGGCCGGACAAGGTAAAGACCACGGTGCCCAGCATGAAATGCAGACGCCAGAATCGCTCGGCGTCGGGAAGATCCGGCGTTGCCAGACGCAGGCACCCCACGAAGCGGCGAAACGTGTCGCCATAGTGTTCCTGGATATAGCGCCGCAGATGGCCCTGGGCCTGCGCATAAGCCAGGCCCAGCAGCTTCATGAATACCTTGAGGCTGTTGCGCTCGGCGGGGACTTCCAGAACCGTGGTGGCGAGCTGTTCCAGCAGGACTTCCAGCGGCACCTGCTTGCCCTGATAGCGGGCTTCCAGGTCATCGAGCGCCGCATTCAAACGTTCCGAGAACGGATCGAGATAACGGGCAAACACCGCCTGAATGAGCGACTTCTTGGATCCAAAATGGTAATTCACCGCAGCCAGATTGACCTTGGCCCGCGTGGTGATGTTGCGCAGCGAGGTTTCAGCGAAACCCTTCTCGGCAAAAAGGACCTCCGCCGTATCGAGAATACGCGTGACGGTATCGGGTTGGGCCATGTCATACCTCGCGCCAGAAAACGGCAACCAGAGAACAGCGACTTAGAACGATTATGATTCTAATCATTCCGCAACGGGCGGCACAATCCAGCATTTGATCGGGCCAGGGCCACGCGGCTGCCAACGCGAGACGCGAAGGACTTCCCACGCCGGCAATGACTGGATACAATTCCAGGCTGTATACATGAACACGCCTGATCGACGACCATAACGATGGCACAGGCCCGGGAGAAACCAATGGCGAGACCGCTCACCGCACGGCAGCAAAACGTCTATGACTTCATCGTCAAGACAATGAGCGAATTCGGCTACCCCCCGACGCGGGCCGAAATCGCTCGGGCCCTGGGCTTTCGCTCTCCCAACGCTGCCGAGGAACACCTGCGCGCGCTGGATCGAAAAGGCGTCATCCGCATGATCCCCGGGACTTCCCGCGGTATCCGGCTACCGGCCAATGGCAACGAAATCGAGCCCGCGGAGTCCCAGCCCCAGTCTTCCGGCTTGCCGATCATCGGCAGCGTCGCCGCCGGTAGCCCGATTCTCGCCACCGAGCATATCGATCGTTACTGCCCATTGCCGGCCGACTACTTTTCACCCAGTGCCGACTACCTTCTTCGCGTGCGCGGCCTCTCGATGAAGGATGCCGGCATCTTCGACGGCGACCTGCTCGCCGTGCACCGCACCCAGCAGATACGCAACGGCCAGATCGTCGTCGCCCGGATAGACGACGAAGTCACCGTCAAGCGCTTCCAGCGCGAGGGCAGCCACGTCACGTTGAGCGCCGAGAATGCCGACTTCGCGCCGATCGTGGTCGATCTCGAACACCAGCATCTGGAGATCGAGGGGCTGGGGGTCGGCGTCATCCGCGGCGGCAACGGCTCCGGCCTGCATTGAGGCGCCCGCCTCCGGTTCCATGCGCAAGATTCTGCATGCCGACTGCGACTGCTTCTATGCTGCCGTGGAAATGCGTGACAATCCTGCCCTGAAAGATATTCCCCTGGCGATCGGCGGTAGCGCCGATCGACGCGGCGTCGTCGCTACCTGCAACTACCCGGCCAGAAAGTACGGCATACACTCCGCGATGCCCACGGCGCGAGCGGTGCGTCTCTGCCCGCAATTGACAGTGCTGTCGCCGGATTTCAACAAGTATCGCGAAGTCTCGCGACAGATTCAGGCCATCTTTCACGAGTTGACGCCGCTGGTCGAGCCGCTTTCGCTCGACGAGGCCTATCTCGACGTCACGGCAGTCACCCAGTTCCAGGGCAGCGCTACCTGGATGGCCCGCTGGCTCAAGCAAGAGGCGCTCGCGCGAACGGGAATCGTCGTCTCGGTCGGCGCCGCACCCAACAAGTTTCTAGCCAAGATCGCCAGCGACTGGGACAAGCCCGACGGCCTGTTCGTGATCCCGCCGGAGGAAACGGAATCATTCATCACCGACCTCCCCGTCAAGAAGCTTCACGGTGTCGGTCCGGCGACGGCTGCCAAGCTCGATGCCATGGGAATCGCCAGTTGCCACGACCTGCGAACCCAGCCACTGGACCGGCTACTGGATCAGTTCGGCAAGTTCGGCCGGAGACTTTACGAGCTCGCTCACGGTATCGACGAGCGGCCGGTCAACGTCTCCCGCGAACGCAAATCGGTCAGCGTCGAAACCACCTACGACCACGATCTTCCCGGTCTCGCCGATTGCCACCTGGCGCTGGAGCCTCTGATCGAGAAGCTCCACGACCGCCTGGCACGGCACGGCGACCCGGCCATTGCCAAGCAGTTCGTCAAGGTACGTTTCAATGACTTTGCCAGCACGACGCAGGAGACAGGCGCTCGCGGTATCGTCCACGCACGGTTCCATGAACTGCTGAAGAGCGCCTGGCGTCGGGGAGAGCGGCCGGTTCGGTTGCTGGGCGTGGGGGTACGCCTGATGCCGGAACCGGACCAGCGCCAGCTCGGGCTGTTCGACGACACCGATCCCGGCTCGGTGTCGCCATGAGCCTCAAGCGATAGGCATCACGAGAACACCACGGTCTTGTTGCCGTGGATGAGTACTCGATCCTGCAGGTGCCAGCGCAATCCCCTAGAGAGCACCGATTTTTCCACGTCACGACCCAGACGCACCAGGTCCTGCGGCGTATGGCAGTGCGATACGCGCTGGATGTCCTGTTCGATGATCGGCCCTGCATCGAGTTCTTCGGTGACATAGTGGCAGGTCGCGCCGATCAGCTTGACGCCACGTTCGAACGCCTGATGGTAGGGTTTGGCGCCGGCGAAAGACGGCAGAAAGCTGTGATGGATATTGATCACGCGGCCGGCATAGCGCTGGCAGATATCCGGCGGCAGGATCTGCATGTAGCGGGCAAGGACCACACTGTCGGCTTCGGCCTCCTCGATCAGGCGTTCGGTACGGGCGAAGGCGGGAGCCTTGTCCCGAGGGTCGACCGGCACATGATGGAACGGGATGCCGTGCCACGCCACCAAAGGCCGCAGGTCCTCGTGATTGGAGATCACGCAAGGAATATCACAGTCGAGCTCCCCGGCCGACCAGCGGTAGAGCAGATCGACCAGACAGTGGGATTCCCGCGACACCATGATCACCACCCGCGGGCGATGGGCGGAATCGCTCAGCCGCCAGTCCATCTCGAACTCACCGGCAATGGGCGCGAATGAAGCCCGGAAAGCGTCGGCGCTCAAGGCGTTGGACTGGATATCGTAACGCATGAAAAAGCGCCCCGTATCCAGATCGGAGTGCTGATTGGCTTCGATGATCGAGCCGTTCTGGGCAGCGATGAAACCCGATACACGCGAAACGATACCCACGCGATCGGGGCAGGAAACGATCAAACGGTAATTGTGCGGCATGGCTCTCGGAAATACTCTTTGCAAATACGCTTTGAATCGAAAATATGCGTTGGCTCGAAAACAAGCCTTGATTCGAAAATACGCGTTGACTCGAAAACACGCCCTGGTTCGGAAACACCCTGAAACCCCGTTCAGCGCCCCGACATGGCCTGCCACGTCAATGAGAGCGGCATTGTACCCCAATGCCGAGCGCCAGCCAGCGCCGCGATGGGTTTGAGCGGGTCGAGACGCATGACTTATAGTGAAGCCAGATTTCACCCTTTAAGGATGACGATGTTCCGTCCGCGCGCACAGATCCGCCCCCGCACTTACCCACCGCTGCTGTTCCATCCCTTGGGTGGCTGCGGTGAGATCGGCATGAATCTGTCGCTCTATGGTTACGAAAACGACTGGATAGCCGTCGACTGCGGCATGATGATTCGTCAGGATCTGCCGGATCAACCCCTCCAGATTCCCGATGTCGAGCATCTGGCAGCCCACGCGATGGTGCCTTCTGCCGTCTACATCACCCACGGCCATGAGGATCACCTTGGCGCCCTTGCCTGGATCTGGCCACGCTGGAACTGCCCCGTCTACGCCACCCCGCTGGCCATCGAGCTGCTGCGAGCCAAGTTCATCGAACAGGGGTTGAAGACCGACGCGCTCAAGCCCGTCCAGCCCGGTGCCAGCGTGACGACCGGCCCTTTCGAAGTCACCTTTTTACCGGTGACGCATTCGATACCGGAAAGCTGCGCCCTTTCGATCATCACGCCTCGCCATCGCATTCTGCATACCGGCGACTGGAAACGGGACGAGCACCCGCTCATCGGCCCACCGTTATCCGCGGCCCAATTCCAGGCACTGGCCCCGGTGGATCTCGTGGTGGCGGATTCCACCAACGCCGATGTGGAAGGCCACTCGCGCAGTGAAGCGGAAGCCGCCAGTGCGCTGGAGGCAGTGATCCGGAACTGCCGGGGTCGTGTCGTCGTCAGCTGCTTCGCCAGCAATATCGCGCGGATCAAGGCGCTGGGCGATATTGCAGAACGCAGCGGACGCCGAGTCGCACTGCTGGGCCGTTCGATGGAGCGCATGGTGTCTATTGCCCTGCAACTCGGATACCTGGATGACTTCCCGCCCCGAGTGCCGGCTCACGATCTCGGCTATCTCCACCCAGAGGAAGTCCTGATCATCGCCACCGGCAGCCAGGGGGAACCCCGTTCGGCATTGTCACGCATGGCTCAGGGGAGACACTCTGCCCTGGACCTGCAACCGGACGACGACGTCATATTCTCGGCCCGGGCCATCCCCGGCAACGAGCGCCCCATCGAACGGCTCAAGGCCGGCTTCAAGCGGCTCGGCGTCAACGTACATGACGAACATACCGACCCCGCCCTTCATGCCTCTGGGCATCCGGCGCGAGAAGAGTTGCGTCAGCTCTACCGCTGGATACAGCCAAAACTGCTGCTGCCGGTACATGGGGAAGCCTCGCACCAGGAAGCCCATCGCGAACTGGCGTCCGAGCTCGGCATCGATGCCCCCCAATTGGTCAAGAACGGCGCCGTTCTTGCCCTGGAAGCGGAAGCGTTGGTACCCAGAGCTCAGCACCACCTACGACCGCAACTGATTGCCTCGCGCGCCCGTCCCGGTGAGCGCACGCATCCGGTTTCCGCTCGTCAGCATGCGCATTCGCTGTCGATTGCGCTGAATGTACTGCCGACCGCAACGGGCTGGACCCGAATCGGCCGGCTGCTGTGGGATAGCGAGATATCACTGCCTCTGGACGAGGATGCTCTGGCAGACTGGCTGGATGAACGAATAGACGCGATCAGAGCGGATACGCTGCTGCAACTTCGACAGCAACTCTTCGGCCCGCTGCGCGACTGGCTACACGAGCGTCTTCCCGCCTTGCCGGAAATTCATCTTCAACTGATGCCGGCCGACCCCCAGCCGGAGCATGAAGTTCGCACGGCCTCCTCACGCTAACGCGGTAGACGCCATAATCATGAAAACGGACATGAGCCGAACTCTACATATCCGTGCGACATCTCCGCGAGAACACGAGCGCGTTTCGAAATAGCGAGATCAGACGCCTCGGAAAACGAAAACAATCTGGTTGATGCCATGCAGATGTGCATCAGGTGGGCCTCAATAAAAACGCGTCTGCTTTATAGCAGACGCGTTTTCTATAAGGCGAATACATGGCGGCTCGATGCGTTCACTTAGCCGGCAGCCATGTCGCGTGTGTCCATCCAGGCAATATACCAATCCAAGCAATATACCAATCCAGGCGTTACACCATTCAGGCGTTACACCATTCAGGCAAATCCATGCGACGTGACATTACGCGCGGATCAGCCCTTGCTGGCATTCTTGGGCGGGCGGCCCCGACGCTTGCGCGGCTGCTCGCCGACCAGATCATCCATCGATAATCCGGCATTGTTCATCGCCTCGCGAATCTCGGCCAGTTTCTGCTGCTTGTCGGCTTCTTCTTTCAGGCGGTCCTGATCTTCCTGCTGCTTCTGCTCGATCACTTCCCCGATGACTTCGGAAAGCTTGTGCAATTGCTCCATGCTCAGCTGACGCGCTGCAGCTCGAGCAACATTCTTATTACGAGCAATGCGTTCCAGTGATTCGGTGGACATCGTCCTCTCCTTGCTAGATTCCGACACGGCATTACACCGGCTGTTTTGATGAAAGTATATTCTTGCTGCCCTTTTTGGCAAGAAATTAAATCAAAAAAGGCACGCGTAATTCGCGTGCCTTTTGTCGAACAAATGTCTTGGGCATCCGGAAAAAAGCGCATTAACCTCCGGTCATATTCATGAACCGGACGACTTGTACATCACCGTCGGTCGAGAAATGATGGCGCTCCGGCTTCAAATCCATGGCTGTGACAATCTGTTCCTTCAAGGGTTCCAGCTCTCCTGGATACTGACGCAAGGTGGCACGCAGATCCACCGAATGCTCGTTGCCCAGGCAGAGCAGCAATCGGCCTTCGACCGTCACACGAACCCGATTGCAGGTACTGCAGAAGTTATGACTATGAGGCGAGATGAAGCCCACCCGGCTGTCACTATCGGGCATCCGGAAATAACGCGAGGGACCCAATGTCGTTTCCGGCGATGGGATCAGAGCGTAACGAGACTCGATCGAGGCTTGAACATCGTCGCTGGAATAGAACGTCTCGCCACGGGAATGATCCGAGACATCACCCAGTGGCATCTCCTCGATGAAACTGATATCCAGTTGCTCTTCGCGGGCGAAGTCCACCAGATCGAGAACCTCGTCATCATTGCGACCGCGCAATATGACCGCATTGAGCTTGATACGCTCGAAACCGGCATCCTGCGCCGCATGAATACCGTCGATGACCTTGGCTAAATCCCCGGTTCTTGTCAGCCGCTTGAAGCGTTCCGGATCCAGCGAATCCAGACTGACGTTGAGACGTGTCATGCCACCTTCACGCAATGCTCGGGCGTGACGACGCAGCCCGGCACCATTGGTCGTCATGGCGAAGTCTTTCAATCCCGGCAATGCGCCAATGTCCGTTACCAGCTCATCGATTCCCTTGCGTACCAGAGGCTCGCCACCGGTCAGGCGAATCTTTTCCACGCCCAGCTCCGTGAAGGCACGCGCCACCTGCGACAGCTCTTCCAGCGACAGAACCTGTGTCCGAGGCAGGAAGGTCATCTCTTCGCTCATGCAGTAGACGCAGCGAAAATCACACCGATCCGTCACCGAGATCCGGACATAGCGAACCTGGCGCGAGAACTTGTCTATCAAAACGGTCATGAATGCTCCCAGCGACTCGCGGCTTCGCGGTCGCTTTGCCGTTCGGACACCCAATAAGAGCCGCTATCGGTATGCTCCTTTTTCCAGAAAGGGGCCCGTGTTTTCAGATAATCCATGATGAAATCACACGCCTCGAACGCCGCTCGGCGGTGCGCACTGGCGGTCATGACCAGCACGATGGCATCCCCTGGCTCGAGACGTCCGACACGATGAATGATGGTGGCGCCCTGGAGCGCCCAGCGTTCGCCAGCTTCCCGGGCAATCACGTGCAGCGCCTTTTCCGTCATGCCGGGAAAATGCTCCAGCGTCAGCGCGGAGACATCAGGTCGTTCGTTGAAGTCCCTGACCCACCCGGTAAAGCTGACGATGGCACCGATATCGGAACGCCCTTCCGTCAGGCGCGCTTGTTCCACCTCGGTGTTGAAAGCGTCTTGCTGTACGTTGATGACAATCTTCATGGCGATTCCTTCTCGCTCAGCCGCCGGTAACCGGCGGAAAGAACGCGATCTCGTCACCCGGCGCAACCGCGGCTTCGTTCTGGCTCATGGCTTCGTTGCGCGCGCACAGGACACGCTGATTCAGCAACGCCTTGTACTTCGGATCCTGATTGATCAATGCCAGCTTGACGCCGGCAATATCACGGGAAGGAAGCCGGGCCCATTCCAGCACACACTCCGCAGTCTCAAAGCGCTCGCGCAGTTCAGCCAGAAACTGAATCTTCACTCCGCTCGTCGGCGATATCGCGGCCGATTTTTCCGCTTCCGCCGGCTTTTCCGCTTCCGCCGACGGATCACGACTTGTCGCCGCCGCCGGCTCGGGCATCGGCTCCCGCGACCAGTCTCCCGAACGTCCGCCGCGCTTTTCTTCCAGACGTACGCCATCGATGGTCATGCCCTTGTCGACTGCCTTGCACATATCATAGAGCGTCAGGCACGCCACCGAGACCGCCGTCAATGCTTCCATCTCGACGCCAGTGCGCCCATTGAGCCGACAGAATGCCTCGACATGGACGCAGCTCTCGGCCTCATCCAGCGTGAATTCGATGGTGACCTTCGACAGGGCCAAGGCGTGACAGAGCGGTATCAGTTCGTGGGTCCGCTTGGCCGCCTGGATGCCGGCGATTCTCGCCGTAGCCAGGACATCGCCCTTGGGCAACCCGCCTTCGGACAATAGCGCCAGCGTCGCTGCCTGCATATGAACGCTGCCACGGGCTCGGGCCTCCCGCCGCGTCTCCTGCTTGTCGGCGACATCGACCATGTGCGCTTCACCACGCGCGTTGAGATGCGTGAGCGTCATGCTGAATTCGCCTCGCTTTCCAGTCATTGGGTCAAACGTTGAGTGTAGTGTGGATGGCGTAACGACGCCTGTCATTCATCGGGCAAGATTCGGGGACATTCCATGGTTTCAGCCATTTGCACCGCTGCCATTCAGCGCTTTGTGATGCGCTGTCCCGCTGCCCAATCGACGATCCAGTCAAGAATGCCGTCGAGATCATCCAGATCCAGACGTGCCAGTCCCGCCGGCAACCGATCGAGAATCTCGGCAGGCATCTCTTCGGGCTTGCAGGCCAATGCCTGAACCCAGGGGTCGATACCGGCGGCCAGCGGCTGGCCGTGGTCACCGCGATACAGCTCCAGCTTGGGGATAGGCCAGGTCTTGAAGCCTTCGACCAGAATCAGTGCGGGTTTCAGGGCCGCAACCTGCGCTATCAACAGCGGCAGATCGGGTTCTTGCCGATCGGGCGTTTCCATCATCAGCGCAAAACGGCGGCCGGATGCCACCACCATCGGCGCGGCTCCCGCTTCGCGCAGGCGATGGCTGTCCTTGCCGGGCTTATCGACATCGAATTCATGGTGGGCATGCTTGATCACGGCAGTCGGCCAGCCTCGTTCGCGCAGGCGCGGCAGCAAGGCTTCCAGCAGTGTCGTCTTGCCGGTGCCGCTCCAGGCGGCGATACCCAGCAAGGGGATATCGCATTCGAGCGCTTCGGCGCGGCTATTCGTCATGGTTGCCCTGCGACGCGTTCACGTCGACTTCATGCCGTTCCGCCCAGGCATGCTGCTGCGGCGTGTTGAGATTGGACAACCGTGCGCGGTGGGCCGAAAAGTCGACCTGACACCAGCGATGCCGATCATACCAGGCGACGACCTTGCCGCCGCCCGCCGCCAGCCATGGCGACAGATCCTCTCGTAGCGAGCTGCGCACCAGCGCGATCAGAGGCTGCAGCCGCTCGCCATCATGAGCGACCGCGATATCCGCTTCACCGATCCCGTTCGCCAGGCGGCTCAGCATGTCGGCCGGTAGCCAGGGCATATCCACGGGCGCCAGCAGTACCCAGGGCGTGGAAACCGTCTGCAGGGCACCCAGCACGCCGGCCAAGGGCCCCGGATAGTCGGGCATCGGATCGGAAACCACGGGGTAGCCCAGATGCCGATAGCGATCCACGTGACGGTTGGCACTGATGACGACCTGACCGACCTGCGGCGAGAGGCGCTGTAACGCATGCTGAACCAGTGGAATGCCTCCGAGGCTCAGCCAGCCCTTGTCGACACCTCCCATGCGCTGCCCGCGCCCTCCCGCGAGCAGCACCCCCGTGACCTCGGCACGCTCGATCACCGCGTGCCGAAGATCTTGTCGCCGGCATCACCCAGCCCAGGGACGATATAGCCATTCTCGTCGAGACGCTCGTCGACGGAGGCGGTATAGATCTCGACATCGGGGTAGGCCTTCTGCACCCGCTCGATCCCCTCCGGGGCGGCGACCAGCACGATCACCTTGATCTGCTGACAGCCGCGTTGCTTGAGCATGTCCAGCGTCGCCACCATCGACCCACCGGTGGCCAGCATCGGGTCGATCACGATCGCCAGACGTTCGTCCAGGTCGCTCACGAACTTCTCGAAATAGGGAACCGGTTCCAGCGTCTCTTCGTTGCGATAGAGCCCCACGACGCTGATACGCGCGCTGGGAATGAGATCGGTCACGCCATCGAGCATCCCCAGTCCGGCACGCAGAATGGGGACGATGGTGACCTTCTTGCCCTTGATCTGTTCGACATCGATCGGAGAGCCATTCCAGCCTTCGATGGTCGCCGGCTCTATCTCCAGGTTCTGGGTCGCCTCGTAGGTCAGCAACTTCGCCACTTCGCAAGCCAGCTCACGGAAGCTCTTGGTGCTGATGTCGGCCGCCCGCATCAGTCCAAGCTTGTGTTTGACCAGCGGATGGGAGATGGGATGCACACTCATGATGGCGCCTTCGTCTAAATGGAGGAAACGCCGGTATTGTACGCGACGAGCCGGGGGTCAGGCGACGCTGACGGGCAATTGCCAGTCGACGGGCGTCGCGCCGCGCGCCTGGAGAAAGGCGTTGGCTTGCGAGAAGTGACGCGTGCCGAAGAACCCGCGATGCGCCGATAGCGGCGAAGGGTGCGGGGCATGCAGCACCAGATGCTTGCCGCGATCGACGAAGCTCGCCTTCTTCTGGGCGTAACTGCCCCAAAGCAGGAACACCACGCCGTTGCAGTGTTCGTTGATGACCTGAATGGCGCGATCCGTGAAGGTCTCCCAGCCGCGATTGCGATGGGAGCCGGCATTGCCCTGCTCCACCGTCAACACGCTGTTCAGCAGCATCACGCCCTGGCGAGCCCAGCTTTCGAGGAAGCCGTGATTGACCGGACTCGTGCCGACATCCGTTGCCAATTCCTTGTAGATGTTCTGCAGCGAGGGCGGCGTCGGCACGCCCGGGCGTACCGAAAAGCAGAGCCCATGAGCCTGGTTGGGTCCGTGGTAGGGATCCTGTCCCAGTATCACCACCTTGACCTGCTCCAGCGGCGTCAGCTCGAAAGCGCGAAACCAGTGGGACGAGTGAGGATAGATGACCTTGTGGGCCGCCTTTTCCTCGGCGAGAAAGGCGCGCAGCGCCTGCATGTAAGGCGCACCGAATTCCTCGCCGAGGTAGGCGCTCCAGCTATCGGGTAACGGGGATTGAGGCATCGACTCGCTCCGCATCGGTCAGGGTTTTGGCGAACGCACCTGGTCTACCAGCGGCTCGACGTAGGCATGCCCCAGATCCCAGGGGAACTGAATCCAGCAGTCCTGGGCCACCTCGGTCAGATACTGGTCGACCAGCGGTCGCCCTTCCGGCTTGGCGTAGACGGTAACGAAATGCGCCTTGGGCAGCATCTCGCGCACGGCCCGGGCGGTCTTGCCGGTGTCCACCAGGTCATCGACCAGAAGCCAGCCGTCGCCATCGTGGTCGACGCCTTTCATGACATCCAGCTGGCCCTGGGACTGTTCGTCGTAGCTCTTGATGCAGACGGTATCGATGAGACGGATGTTGAGTTCGCGGGCGATCAATGCCGCCGGAATCAAACCGCCGCGCGTGATCGCGACGATACCCTGGAAATCCCGCTCGACGAGCTGATGACAGAGCGCCCGGACATCGCGATGAATCTGATCCCAGGAAACGGTGAAATGGTGCTGATAACGATTGGCGGTCATGGCGGGTCCAACCTGTTGATCGGGCCACCATCGTAGCGATGGCGGCGGCGGGCCTTTTGTTTCGTTCCTACTCGTCTTCGGTAAAGCTGCAAACCGCGAAGACGCTATAGCCGGCCTCACGAATCTTGGCCGAGCCGCCCAGTTCCGGCAGATCGAGGATGGTTGCCGTCTCGACGACATGGCCACCGCTGCGCTGGATCAGCGACGCGGCTGCCAGCATGGTGCCGCCAGTGGCGATGATGTCGTCGATCAGTACGATACGGTCGCGCTCGCGGAACGCATCGGCATGGAGCTCGACCGTCGATTCGCCGTACTCCAGCGTGTAGGTCTCGCTGATGGTTCGAAACGGCAGCTTGCCCTTCTTGCGCACCGGCACGAAGCTGCAGCCCAGCTCGTAGGCCAGCGGCGCGCCGACGATGAACCCGCGCGCGTCGATCGCCGCGATGGCATCGACCTCGAGCTCCTGATAGCGATGCACGAAGCTGTCGATCAGCTTGCGAAACGCGGCACTGTTCTGAAGCAGCGGCGTGATGTCACGAAAATTGACGCCGGGCTGAGGCCAATCGGGCACTGTGCGGATGACCGACTTGATATAGTCGCCGTAGATACTGCTGCTCATCGAAGAAACTCCATTGACCGAACACGGCGCACCGAAGAACGATAAATCGCAAACGATTGATCCTGGCGCAAAGGCGTCTATGTTACCCAAGCCAACGCCACGGCGCGACCTGTCGCGACGACCGCTCTCATCGTCACGCCCCGCCAGCCGAATGATCGCGCGAAGCCAGCACGCGCTCCACCGTTTCGACGATGGCCTGGGTCTGCGGGTCGATCTCGATGTTGACCCGATCCCCTGGCAAGCGCTCACCGATCGTCGTCCTGGCCAGCGTTTCGGGAATCAGGTTGACGCAGAAACGCTCGGCCTCCACCGCACCGATCGTCAGGCTGATGCCATCGATGCCGATGTAGCCCTTGTCGAACACGAAGCGCGCCAGCGCCGCTGGCAGCTCGAACCACAACCGGCGATTGTTGGGCGCCTCGTCGATCTCCACCAGCCTGGCCATTCCCATGATATGGCCGGACATGGAATGACCGCCGATCTCGTCGCCGAAACGTGCCGCCCGTTCGAGATTGACCCGGTCTCCCGCGGCGAGATCGCCCAGGTTGGTCAGGCGCAGGGTTTCCCGCATCAGATCGAAACTGACATTGTCGCCATCGATGGATGTCACCGTCAGGCAGCAACCGTTGTGGGATATCGATGCGCCCAGCGTCAGACCTTCGCGCATCGCCGGCGCCATCGATACCACGTGTGTGCGCAACTGCTCACGTTCCTCGATCGCCACCACGGTCCCCACATCCTGCACGATCCCGGTAAACATGAACCTCTCCCTCGCCTGAAGCGGATGACGAGCCGCCGACGACAGACGCCCTCGACGACCCACAAGAGCGGGAATTCTAGCACGCCACCGCTGCCCGCCAGGAAATTGACGCCCTCGCCGACTGACTCTAAGATTGCCCGCAATTCATCGCGCCGATTTGTTCCCGATTGCAGGCGCGCCGGTCTCCGGGCAATCTCGCTAAAAGGGTGTGTCCAGCGTTGATGGCCACCCGAACGGGTGGCCTTTTTTCGTTTCGACCAGCCAGCACATTCAACTGGTCAGCCTATCTAGGGTCTGTTG
>NZ_PZJT01000006.1:383251-518234 GCF_003206135.1 Salinicola salarius
CAACAGACCCTAACCAACCGTGGCAGAGTCCGCCGTGTGAATGTCATAAGGCGCATCGCGTGAATGATCCAGCGTCTTGCCGGCGACGTAGTAGACCACTGCGCCCAGCAGCGAGCCGGTAAACCAGCCATAGTCGTAGAACCACTGCCACAGCCCCGTGGTCAACGACATCAGCGTCAACGCCACCGGTACGCCGAAGGCGATGAAGCCGGCCACGTTGATTGCCGGGTAGCGTCCGTCATCGCGGTAGAGCGCGGCCACGTCCAGACGCTGACGCTTGATCAGAAAGTAGTCCACCGCCATGATCCCGGCGATCGGCCCCAGCAGGCTCGAGTAGCCCAGCAGCCAGTTGGAATAGAGACTCTCAAGCGTCACGTCGGAGACGATCACCCCCGCCTTCTGCAGCAGGTCATATCCCATCAGCAAGGTACCGACCAATCCGGTCAACAGCACGCCGCCCGTGCGATTGATCAACTTGGGGGCGAGGTTCTGGAAATCATTGGTCGGCGAAACGATATTACCCGCCGTATTGGTCGAGATCGTGGCGATCACGATCAATACCATGGCGACCGATACCCAGACGGGGCTATCGATGTGACCAATCAACGTGACTGGATCGGAGACGGTCTCACCTACCAGCGAAGCCGACGCCGCCGTCATCACCACCCCCAACGCGGCGAAGAAGAACATGGTCAGCGGAAGCCCGATGATCTGCCCGACGATCTGATCTTTCTGGCTCCTGGCGAAGCGGCTGAAATCCGGAATGTTCAGCGACAGAGTTGCCCAGAATCCGACCATCGCCGTGAGTCCCGAGAGAAAGTAGGTCGTTACCGACGCACTTTCCGGGCGCGACGGCGGCTGCGTCATCAACTCGCTCAGCGAAACGTGCGGCAGCGCCCATACCATCAACCCAATGGCGACGAGCAACAGCAACGGCGCCGACAGCGTCTCGAGCCACTTGATCGACTCCGCACCGCGAATCACCACCCAGAGATTCATCGCCGCGAAAATGAAGAAGCCGAGAACTTGTCCCCAGCCGTCCAGCGATTGCCACGGTGGCATGATCGCGGATAGCAGCAGATGAATCGCCAGGCCGCCGAACATCGTCTGGATGCCGAACCAGCCGCAACCGACCAGCGCGCGGATCAGGCAAGGAACGTTCGAACCGCGAATGCCGAATGACGAGCGCAGCACGACCGGGAACGGAATGCCGTAGCGGGTCCCGGGAAAGGCGTTCAACGTCAGCGGAATCAACAGAATCACGTTGGCCAGCAGAATCGCGACCAAGGCCTCGCCCACACTCAGCCCGAAATAGGCGGTGAGCACCCCACCCAAGGTGTAGGTCGGCACGCAGATCGAAAGTCCGACCCAGAGCGCGGCGATGTTCCATTTCGACCAGGTTCGCTCGCTGGCTGTCGTCGGCGCGATGTCTTGGTTAAAACAGGCGCTGTCGCGGACGTCGTCGCCGAGCGCAAGTTCGACCTTGCCGTCACGCTCGACCATGCGGGATGTAGAGATTGTCATTGTTTTACCCCCCACTCTTGTTTATTACGATGCGAGAAAAGACTCCCGCAGCCCGTGGCGCGGCGGCTTTCAACCGTTGGCGACCAGCCTGGGAAGTTGGTGATAGCGGCGGTCGAAGTAGAGCAGACACTGGCTCTCGTCACAGGTCGCCATCGACACGATCTCGCAGAACATCACCTCATGCGTGCCGACCCGCACACGCTGACTGATCCGACATTCGAAATGCGCCAACGCATCCGCCAGCACCGGCGCGCCGGTCTCTCGCGTCGTCCACTCGGCGTGGGCGAAGCGTTCCGCCATCGGCGTCTTGCCGCCGAAGGCGTTGGAGACATCCTGATGATCGGCGCTCAGGACGTTGACGCAGAGCGTTGAATTGTCCGCGAAGGCGAGATAGGCCGAAGCATTGCGATTGATGCAGACCAGCAGCGTCGGCGGCTCGTCGGTCACGCTGCACACGGCAGACGCCGTGAAGCCGGCGCGCCCACCGGGGCCATCGGTGGTTACCACGTTGACCGCGGCAGCCAGATGCGACATTGCCTCGCGAAACTCCGATGGCGAAACCGTACTTGGTGCTTCCATGGCATATTCAGGTTTTCGTAACGACGTCATCATGGAACCTTCCTCCTGTCTCTCAACGGTGACGATCACATCATCGGAGTGGTGATCGGATTGTCAGGAATCGCTCTACCGAAGCGTTGAACGCCGCCGGAACGGTCACCGTCAGGCCGTGCCCGCCATAGTCGAACATTTCCAGCCGTGCGTTGGGCAATGCCTCGGCAAGGTGCCGGGATTGCGTGTACGGGACCAGCAGATCGTCCCGCGAGGCAATCACCAGCGTGGGCGTATCGATCTCTCCTAGCCGAGCATCGACATCGAAGGCCGACAGTGCGCCGATTCTGGCCAGCACGTTCTGCTTTTCCGGGAAATGTTCGAGGGCATGGGCTTCTTCGATCAGTAGCCTGTCGTGATTGGCGGACAGCCAGTCGGCGGGATACAGGAACAGCGGCTGCGCGTGCAGATACGCTTCGACGCCGCTGTCCTGGAGCAGCGCCAGGCGTACCCGAAAACAGCGCTCGCTCTGGACGTCGACACGGCTCCAGGCGTTGATCACGACCAATCGATCGAGCCGGGCCGGCGCCAGCAGCGCCATCTGCAGCCCGACCAGCCCGCCAAGGGCATGCCCCATGAAATCGACGCGCTCGATGTCCAATCGGTCGAGCAGGGCCAGCGCCTCCTGCGCCATGTCATCGATCGCGTAACCGATCGGTAGCTCGGCCGGGCTCTTGCCTGTGCCGAGGTGGTCATAGATCACCACCCGGTGTGTCGTCTCCAGCGAAGCCAGCTGCGGCTCCCAGAAACGACCGGCGCCACCCAATCCCGCGGAGAGCAGAATCGTCGGGGCGTCGGGATCCGTGCGTCCCAGTATTTCGTAGTGCATTGACGAGATCCTCCCGGCAAAGCGTCAATCAACGACTCAGTGAGGCAAATGCGCGATCGAGGCGATCTCGATCAGCGCATCCGGCTTCACCAGCCCGCACTGGATGCAGTAACGGGCAGGCTTCTCGCCGGGAAAGAATTCCGCATAGACGGCGTTGATCGCCGCGTAGTCTTCCCAGTTGCGCAGGAAGATCGAGTTGAAGGTGACGTCATTCATGCTGCCACCAGCGGTCTCGACCACGCTCTGGATGATTTCCAGCACGTGGCGGGTCTGGGCGGCAGCGTCACCGACGTGAACCACGTTATTTTCCTTGTCGAACGGCAGCGTGCCGGAAACGTAAAGGATATTGTCGGCCTGGCTACCCGGGACGAACGGGGCCAGAGGCGCACCGGAACCGGCGGGGATCACACTTGTCTTGGGCATGATCACTCTCCTGCTGCTGATGAAGTCATGGATGAAGCGTGTGGCTGCCGGGCGTCGGTTCGAGCCGCGCAGGCATCCTCGAAAGCCTCGACGCTCGACACCCAGCCAAAGAAGGTTTCGATATTGAAGATGGCGCTGCTCTGCGCCGACGGCGGACCGGCTTGATAGGTCGCGTCCTCCAGCACGGTGCCGAAATACTCCAGGAAGAAGCCATCACGCAGCGTCGACTCGACGCACACGTTGGTGGCAATACCGGTGAACAGCAGGTGGTGGATACCCCGCGAACGCAGGATGCTGTCCAGCGCCGTGTTGAAGAACCCGCTATAGCGCGGCTTCGGCAGCACGATATCGTCAGGCTGAGGCTTCAAATCGTCGACCAGTGCGTAGTCCCAGGTCCCCTTGGCCAGTAGTTGCCCATGCAGTTCGGGGCGCTGACGCATGGTTTTGAGCGCGTTGGATTTATGCCAATTGGGAGACCCCGGGCCGCCGGCCTCGACGTACTCGGCATCCCAGCCATTCTGGAAGAAGATCACCTGGATACCCGCCGCGCGCGCCAGCTTGATCGCCTTGGCAATTCGCTCGATGATGGGCCCGGTGGTGGTGACATCGAAACCGGCCAGATCGAGATAGCCGCCCAGGGTGGCGTAGGCGTTCTGCATGTCGACGACGATCAATGCCGTCTCGGAGCACGGCATCGCGATCGCTTCCGGCCGACCGGCCAGCACGATCTCGTCGTTGGCGGAGACATCATCACGGCGGACCACCGGCGTCTGCTTGAGCCCGCTCATTCTGCCACCTCCGCCGTCTCGGCTGGTGCGTCGACAACCTCGACCCGGGTCTTCATCAGAGGCTGCACGCGCTCGCCGAAGATATCCAGTCCTGCCAGAAAGTCATCGAACGTCAGCATCACGCCGCCGATGCCCTCGACGGTATCGATCTCGTCGAGCATCCGCGCGACGTTGGCGTAGGAGCCGACCAGAGTCCCCATGTTGAAGTTGACCGCCGATGTCGGGTCGGTCATCTGGCGCACATTGGTATCCTTGCCCGAGCTCTTGTCCTGGCTGCCCTGGTCGGCCATCCAGTCGAGCGCCTCCTGATCGGCGCCGGCCTTGTAGTGTTCCCAGCGCGCCATCGCGGCTTCGTCGGTCTCGTCGGCGACCACCATGAATAGCACGTAGCAAGCGATATCGCGTCCGGATTCCCTGCCCGCCGCGTTGAGACGCTCGGCGGTATCGGCAAACGCCGTCGGCGTATTCAGCCCCTTGCCGAAGCAGAAGCTGTAGTCGGCGTGCTTGGCGGTGAAGGCCATGCCGGCACTCGACTGGCCGGCGCAGACGATCTTGACGCCCTGTTCGGGGCGCGGACTCAGGCGACAGTCGTCCATCTGGAAAAAGTCGCCCTTCAGATCGCTGCGCCCCGTCTCCAGCAGATCCCGCAGCACTGTGGTGTACTCATCGAGGTAGGCGTAGCGCTTGGCAAAGTACTCGTCTCCCGGCCACATCCCCATCTGGCTGTATTCCGGTTTCTGCCAGCCGGTCACCAGATTGATGCCAAAACGCCCCGGCGCAATCGAGTCGATGGTCGCCGCCATGCGCGCGGTAATCGCCGGCGGCATCACCAACGTCGCCGCGGTAGCGTAGAGATTGATCTTCGAGGTCACGGCCGCCAGCCCTGCCATCAGAGTGAAGGACTCCAGCGCGTGCTCCCAGAACTCGGTCTTGCCGCCGAAGCCGCGCAACTTGATCATCGACAGCACGAACTCGAAGCCGTAGCTTTCGGCCTTCTGGGTCACAGCCTTGTTGAGTTCGAAGGTCGGCATGTACTGCGGCGCGTTTTCGGAAATCAGCCAGCCGTTGTTACCGATAGGGATAAAGACACCTAGTTGCATGAGTCACCTCGTCATTCGGCTCTCATTATCGAGATTTGCCGCCGGCCTCTGTCGGCCCCGACACCTGACAATCCCTTTACAACAGACGTGCCAACGCGTCGTACCGTATCCGTTTTCAATGACTTGGGACGCGACGCAACCAGACTGTCAGACCATTTGGTCCAACCAGAAAGAAAAGTCGCTCAGCAATGACGCAAGGAATGGCACGTTCGCGCAATTTCGGTGCGCAGCGAGGCTCGTCGCTGACCGAGTCGTTGACCGAGTCGTTGACCGAGGTCGATGGCGCCAGGCCCGAACCGACGTGGTAAAGTGCCAGCGAATGTTATCGACCTGTAATGGCCACGGCTCGATGCCTTTGGGTAGAGAATTGGCACGCCATTCAGGTCTTTACCAACCAGGATGTCCATGACGCCACTCACGCCTAGCGCCGCCGTCTCCCCTGGCCGCGCCGCTGCCAGTGAAGCCCGCAAGCAACGTATTCGAGATGCGGCGCTATCGCTGTTTTCCCAGTTCGGTCTGCGCGGGGCCAGCCTGGACGCCATCGCTAATCAGGCGGGCGTCTCCAAGACCAATCTGCTCTATTACTTTCCTTCCAAGGAAAAGCTCTACATCTCGGTCTTGCAGCAAATCCTGAATACCTGGCTGGAACCGATACGCGCCATCGATGCCGACCAGTCCCCGGAAGCGGCCATCAATCACTACATTCGTATCAAGGTCGAGCTGTCGAGGGATCATGTGCAGGCGTCGCGGCTCTTCTGCCTGGAGATGATCCAGGGCGCGCCACTGCTGAAGGAAGAACTACATAGTGATCTGCGCGCGCTGGTAGAGGAAAAATCGAAAGTCATCGAAGGCTGGATAGCGCACGGCAGCTTACTGCCGGTCGACCCGCATCATCTGATCTATCTGCTCTGGGGCACCACGCAGCATTACGCCGATTTTGCCGTACAGATCGAAGCGATCTCCGGCAAGACGCTGGCTGATCCCGAGTTCTTCGAAGCCACGGTCGACAATATTCAGCGCATCGTGCTGGGCGGCTTGCTGCCGCGGCCGAAGGAGTCCTGAAGCGGCTTCGGCGGCACTTTGGTGGCTGCGATAAAACCCGCCCGACGGAACTGACCGAGCGGGGGGTTCTACACGGCAAAGTCGATCGTTTGGTCCGTTGGCTCAAGCCAGTTGGCAAGCTTCTTCGAATGCCAGGCGCGGCAGACGCGGCTTGACGCCGGAAACGTCACCATAACCCAGATTGACCAGCAGGTTGGTCGTCCAATCGGTACCGGCGAAAAACGCTTCATCCAGTGCCTTGGCATCGAAGCCGGACATCGGCCCGGTATCCAGCCCCATTGCCCGCGCCGCCAGGATCAGATAGCCGGCCTGCATCGAACTGTTGCGTAGCGCCGTCTGCTCGGCGAAGGCTTCGCTCCCGGTGAACCAGCTGCGCGCATCGGTGTGCGGGAACAGCGTCGGCAACTGATCATAGAAGCGCTTGTCGTAGGCCACGATAACCGTGCAGGGAGCCGTCGCCGTCTTTTCGGCGTTACCGGAAGAGACGCACGGCAGCAATTTGTCCTTTCCCGCCGCCGAGCGAACGAAAACGAAGCGCGCCGGGCAGCAGTTGGCCGAGGTCGGTCCCATCTTGACCAGCTCGTAGAGCTTGCGCAGAGTCTCCTCGCTAATTTCCCGCGATTGCCAGGCATTATGGGTATGCGCTTCCAGAAAGAGCTGGTTCAGGGCCTGATCATCGAGTGACGGCAGCATCGACTTTCTCCTTGTTGTCTTTCAAAAGTGTCTTGAAACAGAGTCTTGAGCCTTTGAGGCAGAGAGTTGTCACTGAGAGCGAAAACTGTGTGGCGGCAAGCCGGCCGCCGTCGCTTACGGTATCTCGCGACCGATGCCGACGCCAGCGGTCGCTCTGGTCCGGCGAGATCCGTATACTAGCGCCCTCATCGAAGCGGGGCTGGCGCCGGCAGTCCCTATGGCGCGAGACACCCTACCCGCTCTCCCGATTCCCAGACAGACGCTTTCGACACGCCTAATGATCACTCTGGACAACGTCTCCAAAACCTACGGCAGCGGGCCCGGTGCCGTGCAGGCGCTGAAAGATATCGACCTGCAGGTGCCCAAAGGCACGATTCACGGCGTCATCGGCCTCTCCGGCGCTGGCAAGTCGACGCTCATTCGCTGCGTCAACCTGCTCGAGCGCCCGAGCGCCGGCCGGGTTCTCATCGATGGAGAGGATCTGACCGCGATGGATGCCGCCGCGCTGCGCCAGGCACGCCATCAATGCGGCATGATCTTTCAGCACTTCAATCTGCTGACCAACCGCACCGTCTACGACAATGTCGCCCTGCCGCTCGAACTGATGGGCCAGTCGCGCCAGACCATTCGCGAGCGCGTCCTTCCGCTGCTGGAGATGACCGGGCTCGCGGACAAGACGAAACAGTATCCGGCCCAGCTTTCCGGCGGGCAGAAGCAGCGCGTGGCGATCGCCCGCGCGCTGGCCAGCCGCCCCAAGGTGCTGCTGTGCGACGAAGCCACATCGGCACTCGACCCGCAGACGACCGCCTCGATCCTGACGCTGCTGCAGGAGATCAACCGGCAGCTGGGGCTGACCATCCTGCTGATCACCCACGAAATGGAGGTGGTGAAGACCATCTGCCATCGCGTGGGGCTGATTTCCGATGGCCGCCTAGTCGAAGACGCCGATGTCGGCGACTTCTTCACGGCGCCGGGTACGCAACTGGGACGGGAGTTTCTGAACGACTTCCTCAAGCTGGAAGCGCCCCAGGCGCTGATCGAGCGGCTCGAACCCGAGCCCAGCGAAACCACCCATCCCGTGGTGCGGCTGACCTTCTCCGGCGACAGCGTGTCCACTCCGCTGATCTCGCGCCTGGCCCGGGAACACGGCATTGATGTCAGCATCCTCCAGGCCAAGGTCGAATCCATTCAGGGGCGTACGCTCGGCCTGATGATCGCCGAACTGATGGGCAGTGCTTCGCAGACACGGCAGGCACTGACGACGCTCGAATCCTTTGATCTGCAAGTGGAGGTAATGGGTCATGTCCAGCGCACTGATTGATCTCGTCTGGCAGTCCACGCTGGAAACGCTCTACATGGTCGCCGTCGCCGGCATTCTGTCGGCGCTGGCAGGCGTCCCCCTCGGCGTGCTGCTGTATGTGACCCGGCCGCGCCAGATCCTCGCTCAGCCGGCCGTCAACACGATACTCGGCATCGTCACCAACGTCGGGCGCTCGGTGCCGTTCATCATCCTGCTGGTGGCGATCATTCCGTTCACCCGCATGATCGTCGGCAGTTCCATCGGAACCAATGCCGCCGCCGTGCCGCTGACGATCGCCGCGATTCCGTTCGTCGCCCGGCTGGTCGAAGGCGCGCTTAACGAAGTCTCTCCCGGCCTGGTCGAAGCCGCCCAGTCGATGGGCGCGACGCCGATGCAGATCATCATGAAGGTCCTGCTGCCGGAGGCGCGTGGCGGCATCATCAACGGCCTGACGATCACCATCGTCGCCCTGGTCAGCTACTCCGCCATGGCGGGCGCCGTGGGCGGTGGCGGGCTCGGCGACCTGGGCATCCGCTACGGCTACAACCGCTTCAACCCGACCGTGATGCTGATCACCGTGGTGGTGCTGGTCGTGATGGTGCAGTTGTTTCAGAGCCTGGGTGACTATCTGGTGCGCAAGAGCGATCACAAGTGAAGGGCTTGCGCAGAGCGGATTAGACTAATAACCAGAATGAATTACCGTGATCGCCGTTATTCCGTTATATTTCGGCGGTCATGAGGCGCCACAAGAGCGCCATCGTCGTTTCCGATTGCATTGCCACATCTTTCAGGGAGAATCTCGCCAATGCCGATTTCACTGACACGTACACTGAGTGCCGCCGCGCTGAGCCTGGGGCTGGCCGTCGGCACTGCGCACGCCGCCGACGATACCATCAAGGTCGGCACCATGGCCGGTCCGGAGACCGATGTCATGCAGGTGGCCAAGCAGGTCGCCAAGGAAAAGTACGGCCTCGATGTCGAGATCGTCGAGTTCACCGACTACGTCACGCCCAATGCGGCGCTCGCCGATGGCAGCCTGGACGCCAATGCCTATCAGCACGAGCCCTACATGCGCTCGATGGTCAACGACCGCGGCTATGATTTCGCCATTGCCGGCAAGACGTTCGTCTATCCGATCGGCGCCTATTCCGCCAAGTACGACAGCATCGACGATCTGCCCGACGGTGCGACCATCGCCGTACCCAACGATCCGACCAACGAAGGTCGCGCGCTGATCCTGTTGGACAACCTCGGACTGATCACGCTCGACGATCCGAAAAACCTGGAAGCGACGCCGATCAACATCACCGAGAATCCGCACGATTATTCGTTCAAGGAGATCGAGGCCGCCCAGATGCCGCGCGTGCTACAGGACGTCGACCTGGCCTTCATCAACAGCACCTTCACGCAGCCCGCCGGTCTGACGCTGGATGATGCGCTGATCAAGGAAGGCCCGGACTCCCCCTACGTCAACCTGATCGTGGTGCGTGGCGGCGACCAGGACCGCGAAGCGATTCAGGAACTGGTCAAGGCCTACCAGTCGGACGCCGTCGCCGACAAGGCCAAAGCGCTGTTCGAAGGTGGCGCCGTTCCCGGCTGGAAGTAAGCCGGTCGCCAGACACCGGTCGGCGAATCCGCTGGCCGGTTCTCGCCAGCCACCGTAGCGAATCGGAAACCAGCGCCCCAGGGCGCTGGTTTCTGGTTTCGACACCCTGTTCACGTGACAAGGAAACCCGTGATGACCGACTACGATTCCCTCGAACGCCAGTTGAAAGCCCTGCTCGATACTCGCGACTGGTTGACCAACGCCGCCCAGACCAGCGCCTTTTTGACGCAGACGCTAGGCGAGTTGAACTGGGTCGGCTTCTATCTCCAGCGCCAACCCGAGACACTGGTTCTCGGCCCATTCCAGGGCTTGCCGGCCTGCAATCCGATTCCGTTTTCCAAGGGCGTCTGCGGCGCCGCGGCCCGCTCGCGCCAGACCCAGCGCGTCGACGACGTCCATGCGGTGCCGGATCATATCGCCTGCGATGCGGCGTCGCGTTCCGAACTGGTCGTGCCGATCGTCGTCGGTGACAAGGTATGGGGCGTGCTGGACATCGACAGCCCCGTTCCTGCACGTTTCAGCGCCGAGGATCAGGCCGGTATCGAACGCCTGTGCCGCGTATTCACCGAGGCCAGCGATCTGAACGCCAATGCCTCGATCGTCTGATCGCCCCTCCACGGGGCGCGTACGGCGACTCAGGGCTCAATCCAGGAAAACGTCCAGTTCGTTATCCGTGCGCATGACCTGCAGGATCTCCTCGTAAAGCGAAAGCAGATCCAGTGCGAGCGGCCGACGAACGTCCCGCGGCATCTCGCCCAGGGCATGCTCTTCACGCCGTCCATTGGCGATATTGTGATAGAGGCCGATGGCCAGATGAACGACGGCGGCGTACGCCGAGAACGGCACGGATTCCAGCGGCTTGCCCTGATAGGTCAGCGCGTTGCAGATGGCCTCGGGAAAGCGCCACCGACGCCCCAGTTCGGCCCCTACCTCGCAGAAGGTATAACCGAACTGATCGGCCTCCAGTTCGGCTCGCGGCGCGCCCTCTGCGACCAGCGCGTCGATCCGCCGCATGGTTTCGGGGTGGCCGATGTGCATCAACGCCGACCCCACATGATGCAGAATGCCACAGGTGAAAGCGGTCTCCGGCACCAGGTCTTGCAACTGGCTATGCCGCACGATCGTACGGCTGAGATTGGCAACCATGAACGACTCGTGCCAGAACGCCTGACGGTCGAGACCGGGCACTTCCTTGAGCAAACCGACCATGCCAGAGGCGATGACCAGCATGCGCACGCGATCGAAGCCCAGCAACAACAAGGCATCGTCGATCGTCGCCACGTTTCGTCCCATGCCGTATCGCACGGAATTGGCGGAGCGCAACAACTTCAGACTCAGGTTGGGGTCTTTATGAATCGTGGTCGAGACGCGGTGAATACTGATCTTGTCGTTATCCAGACTGGCGATCAACTCGGTGACCACGGCGGGCACGCTGGGTAACTGATGAATATGCTCGAACAACGAATTCAGTGACATGTTCTACTCCTGCTGTCCCTCCATGGTATCTATCACCCGGTCAAAAGTCGTGAGGTCAGGCGCACAATAGCGCCGCTGCGGGCGAAAGCGGAGCAAAAGAATCCCGCCGGACAACCGGCGGGAAGGTCATCGCCCAGGCGACGCGAACATCTCGAGTTGCAGCCTCGGGCCGAGGAATCGCTCAGCTTTCCTGCCAGGACTTCACCATCTCGTCATACGGAACGGTCTTGCCCTGCGGCTTTTCGTTATCGAGCTTGGGCTTGGGCGCGCCGGGCTGGTCCAGCCAGTACTGGGCATCACGTGGCTCGTTGAGTTTCGGCCCGCACTGCGGCTGGACGTTGGCGCGCTCCAGGCGCTCCATGATTCGATCCTGCGCATCCGCCAGACCGTCCAGCGCTTCCTGGGCACTGGTCTCGCCGCTGACAGCGCGGGAGATGAACTGCCACCACAGCTGCGCCAGCTTGGGATAGTCCGGCACGTTGGTTCCGGTCGGCGACCACTGCAGCCGCGCCGGGCTACGATAGAACTCGACCAGCCCGCCCAGCTTGGGCGCGGCTTCGGTCATCGCGTCGGACTGGATGTCGGACTCGCGAATCGGCGTCAGCCCCACCAGCGTCTTCTGAAGAGAAACCGTCTTCGACGTCACGAACTGCGCGTAGAGCCAGGCGGCGAGACGGTTCTTCTCGGGCGTCGACTCCATGAAGGTCCAGGACCCCACGTCCTGATAGCCCTTCTTCATGCCGTCTTCCCAGTAAGGGCCCACCGGTGACGGCGCCATGCGCCATTTGGGCGTGCCGTCTTCGTTGACCACCGGCAGGCCTGGCTGTGTCATGTCGGCGGTGAAGCCGGTGTACCAGAAGATCTGCTGCGCGACATTGCCCTGCGCCGGCACCGGCCCCGCTTCGGAGAACGTCATGCCCTGCGCTTCCGGCGGCGCATAGGCGTGCAGCCAGTCGATGTACTTCTGGGTCGCGAAGACCGCTGCCGGGCCGTTGGTCGCGCCGCCACGAGTAACGTTCGAGCCCACCGGATGGCACTGCTCGACGCGAATCCCCCATTCGTCGACCGGCAGACCGTTGGGAATGCCCTTGTCGCCCGCTCCCGCCATCGAGAACCAGGCATCGGTGAAGCGCCAGCCCAGCGAGGGATCCTTCTTGCCGTAGTCCATGTGGCCGTAGACGCGTACGCCGTCGATATCGTGGACATCGTTGGTGAAGAAGTCGGCGATATCCTCGTAGGCAGACCAGTTCACCGGCACGCCCAGCTCGTAGCCGTACTTCTCCTTGAATTGCTGCTTGATCTCCGGATCATCGAACCAGTCGGCGCGGAACCAGTAGAGATTGGCGAACTGCTGATCGGGAAGCTGGTAGACCTTGCCGTCAGGCCCCGTGGTGAACGAGAGCCCGATGAAGTCGTCGAGATCCAGCGTCGGCGACGTGACCTCGGCCCCGTCGCCCTCGATCATGTCGGAGATTGGCACCACCTTGCCGTAGCGCGCGTGGGTGCCGATCAGGTCCGAATCGTTGACATAGGCATCGTAGATATTGCGGCCGGACTGCATCTGCGTCTGCAGCTTCTCGATCACGTCCCCTTCCTGAACCAGATCGTGGGTCAGTTGGATACCGGTAATCTCGCTGAACGCCCGGGCCAGCACTTCGGATTCGTATTTATGGGTCGTGAGCGTTTCCGAAACCACATTGATCTGCATGCCGCGATACGGCTTGGCGGCATCGATGAACCACTGCATTTCAGCCATCTGCTGCTCGGGCGTGAGCGTCGAGGTCTCGAACTCGTCGTCCAGCCAGCGTTTGGCGGCGTCCTGGTACTGATCGGCAACCGCGACTCCCGATACGGCCATCAGCCCCGCGAGACAGACCCCGACGCCAATGCCCAGCGGCATTCGGCGAAACGATTTGGCGTGCTTGATATCGAACATAGCGTTAACCCCCGTTTGTTATCCTTCGCTTTTCCTGCCGTGGCGCTATCCGATGCAGATAATGGTTCCGGTCGGTGCGTTACCCCCATTTCATGATGATTGCCATTCCTGCCACGCAGATCGCCGTCGCGATCCAGAGCGGCCAGTCGGTCAATGCCAACACCAGCAGATGCACGTATGCCGATGCCAGCAGGCCGATGAACAGCCGGTCGCCGCGCGATGTGGCCAACGGCAGGAACCCTTTGCGCTCGCGCCCGGGCGATACGGTCTGCCAGACCGTCATCGCCACCAGCATCAGCGCGATCGCCGAAAAGAACAGTGCCGTCGGTAGTGTCCAGGCCATCCAGCCCATGATGATCTCCTCCCTTTCCGGCAAGCCGATCAGACGCGGCCCAGGGCAAAGCCCTTGGCGACGTGATTGCGCACGAAATAGATCACGGCGATGCCGGGCAGCAGTGCCACCACCCCGGCTGCCGCCAGCACGCCCCAGTCGATGCCGGATGCCGATACCGTGCGGGTCATCTGCGACACGATCGGCTTGGCGTCGACCGAAGTCAGGGTCCGCGCCAGCAGCAGCTCCACCCACGAGAACATGAAGCAGAAAAATGCGGTGACACCGATGCCGGGCCGAATCATCGGCAAGAAGATGCGGACGAAGAACTTGGGAAAGGTATAGCCGTCGATATAAGCCGTTTCGTCGATCTCCTTGGGCACCGACGACATGAAGCCCTCGAGAATCCACACCGCTAGCGGCACGTTGAACAGGCAGTGCGCCAGCGCCACGGCGATCGGCGTATCGAACAGCCCCACCGCCGAATAGAGCTGGAAGAACGGCAGCAGGAACACCGCCGGCGGCGCCATCCGGTTGGTCAACAGCCAGAAGAACATGTGCTTGTCGCCAAGAAAGCGGTAGCGCGAGAACGCATAGGCGGCCGGCAGCGCCACCAGCAGCGAAATCAGCATGTTCATCGACACGTAGCTGAGGGAATTGAGATAGCTCGCGTACCAGGTCGGCTCGGTGAAGATGACTCGGTAATTGTCCAGAGTCGGCGCCGCCGGCCACAGGGTGAGGCCGCCGAGAATTTCCCGGTTCGACTTCAACGACATGTTGACGAGCCAGTAGATCGGCACCAGCACGAACAGCAGATAGACCAGCATCACCAGGCTTTTACGCAATCTCATGGCGGCGTCATCCCTTATTGTCGTTATGCGTCATGGCGGTATAGAACACCCAGGTCACCAGCAAGATGATCAGGAAATAGATCAGCGAAAACGCCGCGGCCCGGCCCAGGTCGAACTGGCCCAGCGCCATCTGGGTCAGGGTCTGGCTCAGGAACGTCGTCGCCGTGCCCGGCCCGCCGCCGGTGAGCACGAACGGCTCGGTGTAGATCATGAAGCTGTCCATGAAGCGCAGCATCACCGCGATCAGCAGCACGTTCTTGAGCTTCGGCAGCTGGATGTAGCGGAACACCGCCCAGGACGAGGCGCGATCGATCCGCGCCGCCTGGTAGTAGACGTCCGGAATCGAACGCAGCCCGGAGTAGCACAGCAGCGCGACCAGCGACGTCCAGTGCCAGACATCCATCACCAGCACCGTCGCCCAGGCATCCCGCGGGTTGGAGGCGTAGTTGTAGTCGAGCCCGAGGCTGTTGAGGATCCAGCCATAGAGGCCGATATCCTCCCGGCCGATGATCTGCCAGATCGTCCCCACCACGTTCCACGGCACCAGCAGCGGCAGTGACAGCAGGATCAGGCTGACCGGCACGCCCAGCCCCCGCCTCGGCATGGACAGCGCGACGATGATGCCCAGCGGCACCTCGATGGCCAGCACGCAGAACGAGTAGACGAACTGTCGCATCAGCGAATCGTGCAGCCTCGGATCCGCCAGAATCTCCCGATACCACTCCGTCCCCACGAAATAGCGCGTGCTCGGGTCGAAGATGTCCTGCACGGAGTAGTTGACCACCGTCATCATCGGAATGATGGCGCTGAACGCCACCAGCACGAAGACGGGCAGCACCAGCCACCAGGCCTTGTTGTTGTAGGGTTTCATGGCGCGATCTCCACCAGCCGGTCATCACGATAGAAGCGCTGCCAGGCCGCCGGAAATGCCAGCCCGACACGCCCTTCCGGTACGGGCTCCTCTTCCCCCAGCCGCGCCTTGATCACGGGCGCCGACGGCGTGTCGAGACGCACATCGACGATCTTGAAGGTGCCCTGGTCCTGGACCAGATCCACCTGGCCGTGCAGCGTCGACGCCTCGGGAGCGACGAGCTGCACGAACTCCGGCCGGATGCCAAGCTGCAGACGCCCTTCGCCCCCTCGGCGCAGCTGCGCGACGACCGATTCATCCACCGGCAGCGTTCGCCTCTCGAGCTCGACCCCTGACGAGCCCAGCACGATGTCGAGCAGGTTCATGCCGGGGCTGCCGATGAAGTAGCCGACAAAGGTATGTTGCGGATTCTCGAACAGCTCCCGCGGGGTGCCGAACTGGACGATCTGGCCCTGATACATCACCGCGATCTTGTCGGCGAAGGTGGAAGCCTCAAGTTGATCGTGGGTGACGTAGACCATCGTCACGTTGAAACGCTGATGGATCTCCTTGAGCTTGCGCCGCAGCCGCCACTTCAGCTGCGGATCGATCACCGTCAGCGGTTCGTCGAACAGGATCGCCGCCACGTCGTCGCGCACCAGACCGCGCCCCATCGACACCTTCTGCTTCTCGTCGGCGGTCAGATTGTGCGCCTTGCGGCTCAACAGCGGCTCGATCTCCAGCGCCTCGGCCACCTCGCGCACACGCAGGTCGATGCGGTCACGGGAAAGGCCCTGGTTGCGTAGCGGAAACGCCAGGTTGTCGAACACCGTCATGGTGTCGTAGACCACCGGGAACTGGAAAACCTGGGCAATGTTGCGCTGCTGCGGGCTGAGGTCGTTGACCGACTTGCCGTCGTAGAGCACCCGCCCCTCGGATGGCACCAACAGCCCGGAGATGATGTTGAGCAGCGTGCTCTTGCCGCAGCCCGAAGGGCCCAGCAAGGCATAGGCCCCGCCCTGCTCCCAGACGTGATCCATCTGCCTCAGCGCGTAATCGGCCGGCTTCGAAGGGGTGCCGTGATAGCTGTGCGCCAATTGCTCCAAGCGAATTTCCGCCATCTCCGACTCTCCTTACACGCTGGCAAGCGTTGGTCGCGGCGAGGAGGGCGACAGCACCAGATCCCCGTCCGGCTCGAACACGAACAGCTGGCGACAGGCCACCTGCATCTCCAGAGCCTGGTCGACGCCGAACTCGTGAATGCCGATCAAATGCGCCACCAGGTCGATCCGGTCATGCGATAGATGCAGGAACGTCTCGGAGCCGCTGATCTCCGCCACACGAACGACGACCGGCAGGCGAAACGCAGGCTCCTCGAGCGGCTGCAGCGACCAGTGGTGCGGCCGGATACCGACCTGGTACTCGCCGGCCGGCAGCGAACGCCACACGTCCGGCCGCGGCTGACGCAAGTCGGCGATACGACACTCGTCGCCCTGTATCGTCATCGGCATCAGGTTGATGGGCGGCTCGCCGAACAGGCTCGCCGCTTCCCGGTTGCAAGGGTGGCGATAGACCTCGTCGCTGGGGCCGCTCTGGACGATCCGGCCCTGGTGCAGCAGCGTGGTCGTGCCGCCCAGCGCCAGCGCCTCCGCGGGTTCGGTGGTGGCGTAGACAGCGATGGTATGACGCGACTCGAACAGCTTGCGCATTTCCACCCGCAGCGCCTCGCGCAGCTTGTAGTCGAGGTTGACCAGTGGCTCGTCGAACAGTACCAGGTCGGCATCCTTGACCAGCGCGCGAGCCATCGCCGTACGCTGCTGCTGGCCGCCGGAGAGTTCCTGCGGGTAACGCCCCAGCAGGTGCTGGATGCCCAGCATCTCGGCGGTCTCCTCGACCCGCCGGGCAATCTCCTGGCGCGATACCTTGGCCTGCTTGAGCGGTGAGGCGATATTGTCGAAAACCGTCAACGTGGGATAGTTGATGAACTGCTGATAGACCATCGAGACGTTGCGCTGGCGCACCGGCACATGAGTCATGTCCCGCCCGCCGAGACGCACCGTTCCCCGGTCCGGCATATCCAGGCCGGCCATCAGCCGCATCAACGTCGTCTTTCCCGCCAGCGTATGCCCCAGCAGCACATTGAACGATCCTGGCTCCAGCATCAGGCAGGCATTGTCGATATAGGTCTCGCCCCGCACCGACAGTGTCACATTGTCGAGTTGTAATGACATGAGTGGCGCCGTTCCCTGTTCTCTTTCGAGCATCCTAGAACAGCCGTTTCATAAAGCTATACGACCAAAAAAGAAACCAGCACCGTCACCGGGAAAAGAAGTTTATCGCTTTGATTTATAACCCATTAAAATATTTAACACCTTAGTCTTAAACACCAATGTCCAATCTCTGGCAACCGATGCATGACAGGTGTGATAGGGAAAAGTGCCGAGTTTCCAACATCGCTTGTTCGGAAACCAACACGACTGGCGGGAGCGGATGGCGGATGGCGGATGGCGGATGGCGGATGGCGGGTGGCGGATAGCAAGAATGGAATAACGGACACAAAAAACCCCGAGCCGGAGCTCGGGGTTTCGAAATCTGGTAGGACCAAGCGGATTTGAACCGCTGACCTCCACGATGTCAACGTGGCGCTCTAACCAACTGAGCTATGGTCCTGTAGGTCGTCGTCACAAGCCCAAACTGCATTGGTAGGACCGAGCGGATTTGAACCGCTGACCTCCACGATGTCAACGTGGCGCTCTAACCAACTGAGCTACGGTCCTACTTCGGGTTGCGGCGGGCTCGCCGTGACAACGGATGCGAATTTTACCCGGGCAGCCGCGGAATGCAACCCTCTACGCATAAAAAATTTTCGCCAACTGCCTGTCATGCCGAGACAATTCGTTTTCAGCCGGTGAGCGACGCGCCCTGTATCACAAGAATCGTCCGTATTCATGATCATGAGATAGGCAACAATATGGAGTCGTTTTTCAAAACCTAGACCATGGTCGAACTTACTAGGAACGCTGCGACCTCAACCGAAACCACGGCAATGCGGCTGGCTTTGGTAAACTGGCGTCAACCAACGCTTCCTAGAAACGTTTTCTAGAGCCAACCAACCCTTTCAAGAATAGCCATCGGGCCGCGGCAGGAAATCAACATGACACAGCAAGAACGTCACGCAGCCATTGTCGAGCTGGTCAAGCGTCAGGGCTATGCGTCGATCGAACAACTCGCGAGAGACTTCGATGTCACGCCTCAGACGGTGCGCCGGGACCTCAATCAACTGGCCGAAGAAGGTGTCGTCAAGCGCGTTCACGGCGGCGCCGGACTCGAGTCGAGCACGGTCAACACCGCCTATCACACACGCAAGACATTGAATCTGGACGCCAAGCGCCGCATCGCCGAGATGCTCGCCAGACATATTCCGGACTCTTCGTCACTGTTCATCAACATCGGGACCAGCAACGAGTTCATCGCCGAGGCGCTATGCCAGCACAGCGGGCTCGAAGTCATCACCAACAACCTCAACGTGGCCGCCATTCTGCAGCACAAGACCGACTTCAACGTCATCGTCGCCGGCGGCCAGGTTCGCTCTCGCGATGGTGGCATCATCGGCGAGGCCACCATCGATTTCATCAACCAGTTCAAGGTGGATTACGGCATCATCGGGATCAGCGGCATCGATGGCGATGGCTCACTGCTGGAGTTCGATTATCAGGAAGTGCGCGTGGCGCAGGCCATTCTGCGCAATTCCCGCCAGGTCTTCCTGGCAGCGGATCACTCGAAGTTCCATCGCAACGCCGTGGTGCGTCAGGGCAATCTCAGTCAGATCAATGCCTTCTTCACTGACCGCCAGCCCCCAGACACGCTGTGTCGCCTGATGCGTGAACACGACGTCGCACTTTACGTCGCCGACCCGTCGGTCCCTGACGACAGAGAAACCGTGACTGCCTACGCAGGCTGAACTCGCCACCTTCTCCTTCCGACAACGCCGGCTTCAATGCCGGCTTTGTCGTTTCGCCATATGGCCACGCCTATACTCTTCCCCTCCCCGATTGGCCTATGAAAATACCTTGCCGCTATTGATGTTCGGAAGTGATTAAACTATTTTCGAAACCGAACATAACCACTCCATCACCTTTTCGGAGGACGGCATGGCCTCAACGACAGAGCACCACATTTACGATCTCATCGTCGTCGGAGGTGGCATCAACGGTACCGGCATTGCCAACGATGCCGCCGGACGAGGCCTTTCCGTGCTCCTGTGCGAACAGGCCGATCTGGCCAGCGCGACCTCCTCGGCCAGCAGCAAGCTGATCCATGGCGGCCTGCGCTATCTGGAGCACCGGGAATTCCGCCTGGTCCGCGAGGCACTGAGAGAACGTGAAGTCATGCTGCGCAAGGCGCCTCACATCGTCTGGCCGCTACGCTTCATTCTTCCGCATCAGCCCCACCTGCGTCCGGGCTGGATGATTCGTACCGGGCTGTTCCTCTACGACCATCTGAGCCACCGGGACAGCCTGCCCAACGCCAAGAGCCTGCGCTTCGGCAGCGAGAGCCCGCTGGTGCCGACGATCAAGCGCGGGTTCGAATATTCCGACTGCTGGGTGGACGACGCCCGGCTGGTGATCCTGAACGCGCTGCAGGCGCAGGAAAAAGGCGCGGACATTCGGGTTCGCACCCGCTGCACCGAGGCTCGAGAGGAAGCGGGACACTGGGTGATCAGCCTCGAAGATCGCGACACCGGCGAACGCCGCGAACATCGCTGCAAAGTGCTGGTCAACGCCGCCGGCCCCTGGGTCGAATCCTTCGTCAAAGGCAATGCCAGGCGTGACTCGCGCTACGGCATCCGCATGATCCAGGGCAGTCATCTTATCGTGCCGCGACTCAACGACGACGAGCGCGCCTACATTCTTCAGAACCAGGACGGCCGTATCGTGTTCGTGCTGCCCTACCAGCAGCGCTTCAGCCTCATCGGCACGACCGATCGCCGCTATCAGGGCGACCCGGCCAAGGTCAGCATCAACGACGAGGAAATCGACTATCTGCTCGACGTACTCAACGCGCACTTCGTCAGGAAGCTGAGCCGAGCGGATGTCATTTCGACCTATGCCGGCGTCCGCCCGCTGTGCGATGACGAATCGGAAAATCCCTCCGCCATGACGCGTGATTACACGCTCGATCTCGACAAGCACGGCGCCCCGATGCTGTCGATCTTCGGCGGCAAGATCACCACCTATCGCAAGCTTGCCGAAGCGGCCATGCACAAACTGCAACCGCTGCTGCCGCACATGAGGCAAGCCTGGACGGCCGACGCTCGGCTCCCCGGCGGGGATATCGAGTCGCGCCACACATTCGTCGCACAGTTGCTGCGCGAATATCCGTTTCTTGGCCGGGAGCGGGCCGAGCGCTTCGCCTCCAGTTACGGCACGCTCTGCTTGAAGTTCCTGGCAGGAAAGCAGAGCCAGGAAGATCTCGGCCAGCATTTCGGCAGTGGCCTGACCCGTGCAGAAGTCGATTACCTGATCGAGCACGAATGGGCACGCACCAGTGACGATATTCTGTGGCGACGCAGCAAGCTGGGGCTGCGCCTGACGCTCGAAGAGCAGCAAGCGCTGGTGGAACATCTCAGCCGGCATCCCCTCATTGCGACCCTCGGACCGCTATCCCAGGCATCTTGAATGACAGCTTTTGGTGAGTCGTCGAAGCGCCATATCGGCGTGGGCGCCTGTCACGTTTCTGCTACCCTTGGCCAGGTACGGTGCTTTAACCTGATATAAGGAATGACCAGTTGCTGCAATTCCTGTTTACCTGCCTTGGCTGCCTCGTCTTGTTGGTCACGCTCGCGCCTTATCTGAGGATCCGCCACTGGAGCGTTCGCAGCTTCGATTTCCCGCTACTCCAGATTGCCATCATCGCCACCATTCTGGCACTCGCTCAGGCTGCCTTAAGCCCGACCGCCTGGTGGCACTGGGCTGGCGTCGTTGCCAGCACCGTTGCCGCCATCATCCAGTGGGCGCGAGTCTATCCCTGGACGTCATTGGCAAGCTGTCTCGTCGTAGAGGCCGAATCTCACGAGCCGGATCACGAGCTCAAGCTGCTCGTCTCCAACGTGCTGACACCCAATCGTCAGGCCGACAAACTGATCGCTCTCGTCGAGAAACACCAACCGGACATCCTGCTGACGCTGGAATCCGACCAATGGTGGGGCGATCAACTGGACGCCGCCATTGGCGAGGAGATGCCGGAAGCCGTGCGCATTCCTCTCGACAATCTTTACGGCATGCATCTTTATTCCCGGTTGCCGCTGGAAGACGTCGAGGTCAAGTGGCTGATTCAGGATGACATCCCGTCGATTCATGCCTGGGTCAAACTCAAAAGCGGTAAGCGCATTCGCTTCCACGCGCTGCACCCGAGACCGCCCGCGCCGTCGGAAAGCGACGAATCGCTGTGGCGAGACGCGGAACTGCTGCTGGTCGGCCAGACGATTGCCGAGAACGACGATCCGACCATCGTCGCCGGAGATCTCAATGACGTGGCATGGTCGCCGACGACCAAGCTCTTCTGTCGGGTCAGCGGCATGCTGGATCCCCGACGCGGCCGCGGCCAGTACAGCACCTTTCATGCCAAATATCCGATGCTGCGCTGGCCGCTGGATCACGTATTCGTCACTGAGCACTTCACGCTCGTCGATATGCAACGGTTGCCCGAGATCGGGTCGGATCATTTCCCGATTCTGGTCACGCTATGTCACAACCCTTCTCGCGCCGACGAGAACGAGCCCGAAAAGGCCGACACGGAGGAGCGCGAAGACGCCGAGGACACCATCGAAGAGGCGCAGGACCGGCATGGCGAAACGCCGGTTTGAGGCCGTCTTCGCAGCGATAGTGTCCCAGTCGACAACGCCACCCGATCGGGTGGCGTTGTCGTATTGGTGTCGACCATGCATGGATGAATGGCGACGTTCGAGGCAGGCAAGCAAGCAGCCAATCAGACCGGAGCCGTCACTCCGGGATTCCCCCTTCGGTCAGCCTGGCGGGATCGAGCAGACGCTCCAGCTCCTCGCGGGAGAGATCGGTTTCCTCTTCGGCGACATCGATGATCGGCCGCCCTGCCTGATAGGCTTTCTTGGCCACCGCCGCCGCCGCGTTGTAACCGATCACCGAATTGAGCGCCGTCACCAGAATCGGGTTGCGGGAGAGCGGGCGCTCGATGTTGTCGCGCCGCACATTGAACGTGGCGATGGCTCGGTCGGCCAGCAGACGGCTGACATTGGTCAGCAGCGTGATCGAACCCAGCAGGTTGTGCGCGATCAGCGGCAACATGACGTTGAGCTGGAAATTGCCGCTCTGCCCGCCGATCGTGATCGCCGCATCGTTGCCGATCACCTGCGCCGCGACCTGGGCGGCGGATTCGGGAATCACCGGGTTGACCTTGCCCGGCATGATCGAACTGCCCGGCTGCAGCGCCTCCAGTTCGATCTCGCCCAGACCGGCCAGCGGGCCGGAATTCATCCAGCGCAGGTCGTTGGCGATCTTCATCACCGCGACGGCGTACGTCTTGAGATGCCCTGAAAGCTCCACCGCCGCGTCCTGCGACGCCAGGCTGGCAAAGAAGCTGTCGTTGGGGCGGAAATCGAGATGGGTATCGCTGGCCAGACGCTGCGCCACCTTGTCGGCGAACTCGGGATGCGCATTGACGCCGGTGCCGACCGCCGTACCGCCCAGGGCCAGGCAAGTGATGCGCTTCAACCCGTCTTCCAGTCGCGCGATCGCCTGACCGACCTGGCTGGACCAGCCACCCAGTTCCTGGCTCAAGCGCACTGGCATCGCGTCCATGAGATGCGTGCGGCCAGTCTTGACCACGTCGTCGACATCCTTCGCCTTGTCATCGATGACCGAGCGCAGGTAGCCGAGGGCCGGCAGCAGGCGCTCACGGACCTGGATCGCTGCCGCCAGATGGATGGCCGTGGGAATCACGTCATTGCTCGACTGCCCCATGTTGACATGATCGTTGGGGCCGACTTCGAGCCCGTCGCGACTCGCGAGATGCGAAATCACCTCGTTGACGTTCATGTTGGTCGAGGTGCCGGACCCCGTCTGGAACACATCGACCGGGAACTGGTCGGGATGCTTGCCGTCGATGATTTCGTCGGCTGCGGTCACGATAGCTCTGGCCCGGGCTTCGTCCAGCAGCCCCAGCTCCTGGTTGACCTGCGCCGCAGCACGCTTGATACGGGCCACCGCCGCGATGAATGCCGGTGGCAACGGCTGACCACTGACCGGAAAATTGTTCACCGCACGCTGCGTCTGAGCGCCGTAGAGCGCGCTCTCCGGGACTTCCAGTTCGCCCATGCTATCGCGCTCGACTCGTGTCTGAGCCATGACCTTCTCCTATCGATGACGGTTGAAATGCCAAGGCGCAGCCCGAACGTCGGGCTACGCCTTCGAGTCCTTCAAGACTAGCAGCCGGACCATGCTCCGTCCGGTTCGAGGCTCAATCGAAATCGATGATCTGCCGTATCGCCTCGCCACTCGCCAGACGGTCGAAACCGAGGTTGATCTCGTCGAGTTTCAATCGGTGCGTCAGCAGCCGATCTACCGGCAGGCGGCCGGACCGGTAGAGCGCGATATATTCGGGCACGTCCAGCGATGGCACGTGACCGCCCAGATAGGAGCCCTTGAGCGTGCGCTCTTCCGCGACCATGCGCGTCGGGCTGATGGCGAATCGCACGTCGGGATGCGGCAAGCCGGAAGTGACGGTCGTGCCGCCACGGGCCGTGGATTCATAGGCAAACTCCAGCGCCTTGGCCACACCCGCGAACTCGGCCGCGATGTCCACCCCGCCGCCGCTGATCTCGCGCACCTGCTGCACCGCATCCGGATCGGCGCTGTTGACGATATGCGTGGCGCCCATCGCCTTGGCGGTCTCCAGCTTGTCCGGCGCGATATCCGCCGCGATCACCTGCCGCGCGCCGCCACCGACGGCGCCCATGACCGCCGCCAGCCCGACGCCGCCCAGGCCGACGACCAGCACCGACTGGCCCAATCTCAGGCCCGCCGTATGCACCAGCGCACCGACGCCTGTCAGCACCGCGCATCCGAACAGCGCCGCGATATGAAAAGGCAGGTCCGGATCGATCCGGGTCAGGGAGCGGCGCGACGCCACCGTGTACTCGGCAAAGCCGGAAACGCCGATATGGTGATAGATCTTCTGGCCGTTCTTGTGCAGACGCATCCCGCCACCCAGCAGATGCCCGGCAGTGTTGGCTGCCGCACCGGGCTGACACAGCGCCGCCCGCCCGGAAAGACACGACGGACACGCACCGCAGCTGGGCGCAAAGGAGAACACCACATGGTCGCCGGGAGCGAGATCGGTCACGCCCTCGCCGACTTCGGCGACTTCGCCGGCCGCCTCGTGGCCCAGCACCATCGGCAAGGGGCGCGGCCGATCGCCATTGATCGTGGAAAGATCCGAATGACACAGACCGGCGGCACGCATCTTGACCAGCACTTCGCCCGGCCCCGGCCCGTCCAGCTCGACCTCCTCGACCGACATCGGCAGCGACTCCCGATACGGGCGTGGCCTTTTCATTTCATGTATCACGGCGGCACGAATTTTCACGAACACCTCCTGGTTTCGAATCGCCTGGGGGCGACTACCGGTTCTCGGTAGTCGTTCAGACTAAGCGCAAACGTTAACGCGAGTACTGCGACTTTGGTCTTTCGGTGCCGCTGACGATTGCCAGCCGTCGACGTTGAAAGACAGGGCAAGCATCGCGATCTAGGATGAGGTGCTTTCTATCAATGACCGAAGGAACCAACCCCATGTGGCATCGTCAGCAGTTCTCGCTCAAACCCCGTTCGCGCGGCTTTCATCTGGTCACCGACGAGATTCTCGGCGCGCTTTCCGGCATGCACGGCATCCGCACCGGGCTTTTGCATCTGCAGCTGATGCATACCTCCGCCTCACTGACGCTCAACGAGAATGCCGACCCGGACGTGCGCCACGACATGGCGCTGTTCGCCAACAAGCTGGCACCGGAAAACCTGTCCGGCATGCGGCATACGCTGGAGGGCCCGGACGACATGCCCGCTCACGTGCTGGCGAGCCTGTTCGGCACCGAACTGACCCTGGCGGTGGAAAACGGCCGCCTGCTAACCGGCACCTGGCAGGGCATCTGGTTGGGCGAACATCGCGAGCATGGCGGTGCCCGAAAGGTCACCGCCACATTGATGGGCGAATAACGAAAGCTTCTGTGCTCACCCTCGTGCTTTCTGGCTGAACACGATTCTCTGCCAGCTCAATGCGAGTGCCGTGGCACCTCGGCGCCCCGGCAACCGCGCAGGAAATCGAAATCGCAGCCTTCGTCCGCCTGCAGCACCCGCTCGATATAGAGCTGGCGGTAACCTCCGGTCGTGGCGATCTGGTTCGACGCCGCCATCGGATCGGCTTCCGCCAGCCGCCGGGCGATTTCGGCGTCGTCGACTTCCAGATTCAGCGCGCCGCTGTCGCAATCCAGCGAGATCCAGTCGCCGTTGTGGACCGCCGCGAGCGGACCGCCAGCCGCGGCTTCCGGCGCCACATGCAAGACCACCGTGCCGTAGGCCGTGCCGCTCATGCGAGCGTCCGAGATGCGAACCATGTCGGTGATCCCCTGCTCCAGGATCTTGGGCGGCAGGCCCATGTTCCCGACTTCGGCCATGCCGTGGTAGCCGCGCGGGCCGCAGTGTTTCAGGACCAGAATGTCGTTGGCCTCGACTTCCAGGTCCGGATCGTTGATTCGCGCCTTGTAGTCGTCGAAATTCTCGAACACCACCGCCCGGCCGCGATGCTTCATCAGCTCGGGGCTGGCCGCCGAGGGCTTGAGCACCGCGCCATTGGGTGCCAGATTGCCGCGCAGAATGCAGATGCCGCCATCTTCACGCAGCGGATTGTCCAGCGGCCGGATCACCTCATCGTTGTAGTGCGGCGCGTCCTGCACGTTTTCCCAGATCGTCTTGCCGTTGACCGTCAGCGCATCCTTGTGCGGCAGCCGGTCGGCTTCGCCCAGCCGACGCAGCACCGCGGGCAGACCGCCGGCATAATAGAACTCTTCCATCAGGAAGCGCCCGGAGGGCTGCAGGTCGACGATGGTCGGCGTACCGCGACCGATGCGGGTCCAGTCGTCCAACGGCAGGTCGACACCGATACGACCGGCGATCGCCTTCAGGTGGATGACAGCGTTGGTCGAGCCGCCGATCGCCGCGTTGGTGCGAATCGCATTCTCGAACGCCTCGCGGGTCAGAACCTTCGACAGCTTCAGATCCTCGTCGACCATCTCGACGATGCGGTTGCCGGAAAGGTGCGCGAGTACGTAGCGACGGGAATCCACTGCCGGAATCGCCGCGTTGTGCGGCAGGGAAACGCCCAGCGATTCCGCCATGCAGGCCATGGTCGACGCGGTCCCCATGGTGTTGCAGGTACCAGCGGAGCGCGACATGCCAGCCTCGGCGGCCATGAAGTCGTGGATCGAGATCTTGCCCGCCTTGACCTCTTCGGAAAGCTTCCAGACCACCGTGCCGGAACCGATATCCTTGCCTTCGTGCTTGCCGTTGAGCATCGGCCCGCCGGTCACCACGATCGTCGGGATATCGCAGCTCGCCGCGCCCATGAGCAGCGCCGGCGTGGTCTTGTCACAGCCGACCAGCAGTACCACGGCATCCATCGGGTTGCCGCGAATCGCCTCCTCGACATCCATGCTGGCGAGATTGCGGGTGAACATCGCCGTCGGCCGCAGGTTGGACTCGCCATTGGAGAACACCGGAAACTCGACCGGGTAGCCACCAGCTTCGAGCACCCCTTTCTTGACGTGCTCGGCAAGCTTGCGGAAATGCGCATTGCACGGCGTCAGCTCGGACCAGGTATTGCAGATGCCGATGATCGGCTTGCCCTGGAATTCATGATCCGGAATGCCCTGGTTCTTCATCCAGCTGCGGTACATGAAGCCGTTCTTGTCGGCGCTACCGAACCACTGGGCAGAGCGCAGCTGGCGCTGGGACTCTGGTTTTTGGGACGGCTTTTGGGACTTGTCCGATGAATCGCTCATTCTTCTCTCCTCGAGCCATCGTCAGTGCGGTGGCGGTCAGGGCCATCATCAAAGGTGTTCGTCAACCGGTGCTGTCGATGCGTGTCATCAAGGATCACAGCAAGGAAAACACCAGCCACGCCAGGGCGAACGACATCAGCGAAATGCCGATGGAGATCACCGTCCATGTCTTCAACATCGTCTTGGTATCGACGCCGAGAAAGCGACCCACCAGCCAGAACCCGGAATCGTTGACGTGGGAGTAACCGATGGCGCCCGCGACGATCGCGACGGTAATGCAGGCTGCCGGCAATCCGGCAAGCGTGGGATCCCCCAGCACCACCGGCGCCATGATGCCGGCTGCCGTGGTGCCGGCCACCGTGGCCGAACCCTGAGCTATCCGGATCACCGATGCGATCACGTATCCGGCCAGGATCACCGGCAGCCCGAACGCCTGGAGGCTGTCCGCCAGCGCGTCGCCGATGCCGCTGGCCGTCAGCACGCCACCGAACATGCCGCCGGCACCGGTGATCAGGATGATGCTGCAGACCGGGGAGAGCGCCTGCTCGACAATCTCGTTGATGGAATCCATCGCTCCGCGTTCACTGGCACGAATGACCAGCAGCCACATGGCGATACAGGTACTGATCAGCAGCGCGATCGGTGTCTCGCCGATCACCATCAGCGCGGAAACCAGCGGGTTGTCGCTATCGATCACGCCGCTCTGACCCAGCGTCGATAGCCCCGTGTTGAGGAAGATCAGCACCAGCGGCAGCAACAGTACCAGCAGCACCGTACCGAACGCCGGGCGCTTCTCGGGCGGGATCTCCTCGCTTTCCGCCCCCATGAAGTTCGGCACCGGCTGGAACGGCGTCCGCTTGGCCAGTATCAGCGACAGCCGGTAGCCCATCACGTACCAGGTCGGCAGCCCCACCAGCAGCGCGACGAACAGCACCTGGCCGATGTCGGCGTGCAGGAAGACCGCCGCCGCGACCGGGCCGGGATGTGGGGGCATCAAGGCGTGCATGACCAGAAACGCACCCGCCGCCGGCAGCCCATAAAGCAGCAACGAGGCCTTGAGCTCACGAGCGACCGAATAGATGACCGGCAGCATGACCACGAAGGCCGCATCCAGAAAGATCGGAAAGCCGAACAGCAGGCAGGCGATCGACAGACCCAGCGGCGCCCGCTTGCTGCCGAACAGACTAATCAGCGTGTCGGCCAGCACTCGCGCCCCGCCGGAAACCGCAACCAGACGCCCCAGTACCGCCCCGAAACCGATCAGCAGCGCCACATTGCCCAGCGTCTTGCCGAAGCCGCCCAGCAATGTGGGAAGCAGATCGGCCACCGTAATGCCGGTCGCCAGTGCCGTACCGATACTGACGATGACCAGCGCAAAAAAGGGATGCAGACGCACCCGAATGATCAAAACCAACAGAATGGCGATAGCCGCGACGGCGACCCCCATCAGCCCTAATGTGGATAGGCCGGCGGCCGCTTGTGTCGTGTCTTGCATGGCGTTCTCCTGACGACTGTCACGGCTTCGATTGGACATGTCCGCCGTGGGTACGGCCACAGTAGCGCCAAGCATCAATAACCATGAAATGCCAAAAATCGGCAAAACCAATATCAATATGGTTATTAGATGGGCCGCATCATGCGTAAGAACACGTGATCGTCATACAAGCTCGTGGTTTCGACGCGACCAAAGTTGCAGGTTGCGTGCCGGGACTCATCAGCCACCGGCGCGGCGGGTCTGTTTCCAGCGGTCGAACATGACCGCGAGCAGCAGGATCGCGCCGCGTACCAGGTACTGATAGAACGTCGGTACGTTGAGCAGCCCCATCGCATTCTGTACGCACCCCATGATGAGTACACCGACCAGCACGCCGGTGATCGAGGCCACGCCGCCGGAAAGCGAGACACCACCCAATACGCAGGCCGAGATGACGGCGAGCTCGAGCCCTTGAGACGTGTTGGGATCGCCCAGCCCCATACGAGAAGTCAGCAGCACCCCGGCGATGCCGGCAACCAGACCCTGGAGCGCGAACACCATGATCTTCAAGCGGCGAACATTGACCCCGGCCAGACTGGCGGCCTCGGAATTGCCCCCCGTCGCCAGCGTATTACGGCCAAAGGCGGTCATGTTGAGTACGACACCGAACACCAGGAAGCAGACGATCATCGTCCATACCGGCAATGTCAGACCGAGGAACGAGGCGCTGCCAAGATCGAAGAAGCCCGGTACGGTGATCATGACGGCATCGCCGCCGGACGTGATATAGGCCAGGCCTCGTACGAACTCCATCGCGGCCAACGTCGCGATCAGCGAGTTGATGCCGAAGCGGGCGACCACGAAACCGTTGAAAGCCCCGACCGCTGCGCCGGCTGCGATTCCCACCAGCACGCCGATCACCACGCTGCCAGTAGTCGAAGTCACCATTGCCGCGACCACACCGGAAAAGGCCACGATCGACGCCACCGACAGATCCACCTCGCCCAGCGCCAGCACCATCATCATGGTGGTGGCGATCGTGCCGATCAGGGTCACCGACAACAGCAGCCCGACGATGTTACGGCCGGTCAGGAAATCCGGCACCAGCACGGAGAGGCCGATGAAGAGCAGGATGAAAACCGCAATCAGACCGGACGTGTCGAGTAGCGTCCGTAGCGGCTTGGGCAGCCCACGGCGTGTCTCGCGTGGTAGTGCCGCCGATGTGGCAACTTTGTCATTCATGTTCCTGAACCCTCTTGAGATTCATTTGCTTCTATAAAACGGAGCTTCTATAAAACGGATGCCAACCATAAAACGATGACGACCATAAACCGATGCCAACCGGCGCGGGATCGATTCATCGAGTAGCGATGAGGACCGATCTCAGGCCGGCAGCGCCAATCCCAGCAGTCGCTCGGGCGTCGCCTCGTCTCGTTCGACGACATCGGTCAGTACCCCTTCCCGCATGACGCCGATGCGGTCGCAGATCGAACTGACCTCCGCCAGATCGCTGGAAATGACCAGTATCCCCTTGCCCTGCTCGGCGAGGTCGTACAGCAGCGAATAGATGTCCCGACGCGCCCCGACATCGATGCCGCGAGTGGGCTCGTCCATCACGAAAAGATCGATCTCTTCGGCCAGCCAGCGCGCCAGAATCACCTTCTGCTGGTTGCCGCCGGAAAGATTGGCGATGGGCGTCTTGGGCCCAGGCGTCCGGATACGCAGTTGGCGAATGTAGTCCTGGGTGTTTCGGGTCTCGCGTTGCGGGTTGCGAAAGCCGCCCCAGCGCTTGAAGAAGCGGCGACAGCTGATGTTGAGATTGTCCGATACGCTCGCCACCGGGAAGATACCCTGCGACTTGCGATCCTCCGGACACATGGCGATACCGGCACGGATCGCGGCCTGCGGCGAACCGAATCGCTGCAACTTGCCATCGAAGAAAACCCGGCCGGCGGTGGCACGCTCCACGCCACAGACCAGCCGCATCAATTCGCTCCGTCCTGCCCCGACCAGCCCGAACAGCCCGAGCACTTCGCCGCGCCGAATCTCGAGGCTGACCGGCGCCCGGACGCCACGGCCCTCGATACCCTCGAGACGCATCAGCACATCGCCCGATTGGCGTGGCCGGTAGCCGTAGACATCCTCGATCTCGCGCCCCACCATCTCGCTGACCAGCGTATCGTGATCGAGTCCTTCCAGCGTGTCGTGAGTACGAATGTGGCGGCCATCGCGGAACACGGTCACCGCATCGCACATTTCGAACACCTCTTCCATGCGATGGGTCACGTAAAGCACCACGCGGCCTTCGTCGCGCAGTCGCGAGACGATTCGCTTGAGATGGCGAATTTCCTGCACCGAGAGCGAGCTGGTCGGCTCGTCGAAGGCAATGATGCGCGCGTCCCGCAGCAGTGCTCGCCCGATTTCGATCATCTGCTGCTGACCGATCGAGAGATCCCGAACCTTGGTCGAGGGGTGGATGTCCCCCTCCCCTAGTTCTTCCAGAATCGTCATCGCCCGCTCGCGCAGCCGACGCCGGTCGAGAAAGCCGTGCTTGACCGGCAATTGCCCCAACAGAAGGTTCTCGGCAACCGAGAGATTGGGCGACAGGGTCAGTTCCTGATAGATGATCGCGATGCCACGCCGTAGCGCTTCACGCGCATTAGCGAAAACGATCGGCTCGCCTCCGATCCAGAGCTGACCACCGGTGACGCGGTTGACGCCGCTCAGTACCTTGAGCAGCGTGGATTTGCCTGCACCGTTCTCGCCCATCAACGCGTGGACTTCGCCGCCGCGCGCCGAGAAACTGACGCCGTCCAGCGCGCGAACCCCGGGAAACTCGACGGTGATGCCATCGACACGCAGGTAAGCATCCGCCATACCGTTCTCCTCAGCGGTATATGATTCGACTATCGACGCACCGGCTTACAGTCCCAGATCGTCGCGAACCTGCTCCCAATTGTCGCGCGTCATCAGCGTTCCGGTGGTTTCGGTATTGGCCGGCGGCTGCTTGTCCTCGGCGATCCAGGTATAGAGATTGTCTGCGCTCTGGCGCCCATGCATGGTCGAACTCACGGCAATGGTGCCGTAGAAACCGGTCGGCTTCTCGCGCGAGAATTCGGCGAACGCCGCACCCGAGCCATTGATGCCGACGCCGATGACCTGATCCGGCGACAGGCCGTACTGCTCACTCGCGCGAACGCCGCCCAGCACGCTCTCTTCGTTGAGCGCGTAGATCACCCAATGCTCGAAATTGCCATTTTTCGACAGCACGGGAGACGCCGCGGCGAAGGCGCTGCTGGTATCGGTATTCTGCTGCGGCGCGTCGAAGATGTTGTCCTCGACGAAACCGGCGTCCAGCAACGCGTCCGTCGCGCCATCGGTGCGCTCCTTGGCGGTCGGCAGTTCATTGTTGCTGATGCGCAATGCCGCGACATCCTGCGGATCCCAGCCCCGCGCCTTCATCTCCTTGGCAATCGTCTCGCCGACCTGCTGACCGATCTTGTAGCCCGACATGCCCAGATGCGGCACGGACGCCATCGGCTTGCCGTCCGGACCCAGGAACTGATCATCGACGGTCACCACCTTCATGCCGTACTGCTCGGCGCGGTTGGCGATCGCCGGCCCCAGCCGAACGTCCGGCGGACAGATCACGAAACCCTGGGCGCCCTGTGAATTGAGGTTATCGATGGCGCTGAGCACCTGCTGGCCGTCTTCGCCCGACAGCCGGACGACTTCGAATCCCTTTTGCTCGCCCAGGGCGGTGGCCGCATCCTGCTCATTGATGAACCAGGCCTGCTCGGGTTTCTTGACGATGAAACCGATCTTGACGTCATCCTGGGCATAGAGCGGTGCAGCGCCAATGCCAAGGGCAGAGACACTCAGCACGAGCAGTGACGACTTCACAAAGCGAATCATTGACGACCTCCAGGCCTCGTGGACCATTAGGTTTATTATTGGCAAGCACATGCCATGACACGGCTGAAACGACATTAAACAGTCGTCCAATAACCGGCTAATAACGAGCCTCGCTCAAAGCGATACTTAATTTGCTATCAGCAAATCATGAGAGCTACCGGGATGCGGGGTCGACGACCTCACAGTGGCTTTTCGTGCCGACTAAAGTCGTTTTACGACTTTGGTGACGAGAAGCCCCCATCCTCCACGAAAAAGCCGCCATGACGGCGGCTTCGAAGAGTCGGGCCTTGACGGCAATCAGCCTGAGGTAACGCCCGGCATCTGCTGAATCGTCGAGAAACGATAGACGGTCTGGGAATGGTACGTTTCACCGGGCTTGAGAATCGTCGAAGGGAAATTCGGCTGATTGGGGGAATTGGGGAAATGCTGCGTCTCCAGTGCCAGACCGGAACGATGGGTGTACGGGCGACCGCTTTTGCCGACGAGACTGCCATCGAGGAAATTCCCCGAATAGAACTGCAGTCCCGGCTCCGTGGTGGCGACCTCGAGCACTCTGCCGCTGTGCGGCTCGATGACCTTCGCCGCCAGCGTCGGTCGATCGGCCTGTCCCGGATTCCTGCTCAGCACGAAGTTGTGATCGTAGCCCTTGGCATAGGCCAGTTGAGTGTTCTTCTGCCCCATGCGTGCGCCGATGGCGGTCGGCTGGCGGAAATCGAACGGCGTACCGCTGACGTCGGCGATCTCTCCCGTCGGAATCAGGGTCTCGCCGACGGGCGTGTAGGCGCTCGCGTTGATCATCAGTTGGTGATCGAGGACGCTGCCGCTCCCCTCGCCCTGGAGATTGAAGTAGCTGTGCTGGGTCAGATTGACCGGCGTCGCACGCGTCGTTTCCGCACGGTAGTCGATGGCCAGTTCATTGTCATGGGTCAGCGTATAGCTGACTCGCGTCGACAGACGGCCGGGGAATCCCTGTTCGCCATCCGGGCTGGTATAGGTCAGGACCAGGCCTCGCCCCTGGGAAGATGAAAAGGGTTCGGCATGCCACAAGCGCTGATTGAACCCGACATCGCCGCCATGCAGGGTATTGGGACCGTCGTTGGTGGGCAGACGATAGGTTTCGCCATCCAGCGTAAAGCGGCCATTGGCAATACGATTGCCATAGCGACCAATCAAGGCACCAAAGTAGGGGTTGGCCTGACGATAGGTCTCGGAGAGATAATCATCGAGCGAATCGAAGCCCAGCACGATATCGTCCATCCGCCCGGTCATATCGGGCGTCTTCAACGATACGATGATGCCGCCGTAGTTGATGACCCGCATCTCGATGCCGTTGTCGTTGGTGATTCGATAGCAGTCGACCTCGCGGCCATCCGGCAACCGACCGAAGGCCGATCTCTCGATGCCCGGTGGCAAGGCGCTGGAGGATGGCGAATTCGCCGGCATCGTCTGCGCCTGGGCTTGCAAGAAGGCCTGCCCGATCATCAATCCGAACAGACCGACGCCGAGACACCGAGAAAGAGAAAGGACATGGCGTGTCATCACAAGCTCCTGGTTTCATTTTCAGTTTTCTGGTTATCGTTCTTGCTGCTCGGACCGGCCTGCCGCCGCCGATGACGATCGTTTAAACCCTAGACCCACGATCCCTATCTGACTATGCGAGAACGCCACAACGTGACTTATAAAAACGTCGAATATACGTCCGAGACCGTTTCATGAAAGCACATTCCACCGACCCGTTGCCGCCGGACTGGTTCCTTCGTGTCAGGCTCAAGTTCCGCCATTTGCAGCTGTTCGTGGCACTAGACGACCACCGCAACCTGCATCGTGCGGCGGCAAGGCTGGGAATGAGCCAACCGGCGGCTTCCAAGCTGCTGGGGGATCTCGAGCATCTGCTTGGCGTCTCGCTTTTCGAGCGGCACTCCCGTGGCGTGACGCCCAACTGGTACGGGGAAAGCCTGATCCGCCATGCCCGCGGCATGTTGACATCGTTGACGCAAGCGAGCGATGAAATCAATGCACTCAAGGAAGGTAACGCGGGAACGGTATCGATCGGTACGGTGCTCGCGCCTGCCGTCACGTTGCTGGCCAGCGCGGTCGAGCGCGTGCACCGTGACAGTCCCCATCTCGAGGTCAACATCGATGTCGGTGTCAGTCGCAATCTGGTGCCGAGACTGCGCGACGGTGAGTTCGATTTCGCCATTGCCCGCATTCCCAGCGGAATGCCGGCCGGCGATTTCGTATTCGAGGAAATCGGCGAAGAAGCGCTGTGCTTCGTCTGCCGTGCCGGGCATCCGCTCGCGAAAGACGCTTTCGACCTGATCCCGATGCTGGACTATCCGTGGGTATTGCAGCCACCGGGGGCGCTGATGCGCCAGCGCGTCGAGCACCTTTTCCTGCATCACAAGGTGGCGCCACCCCAGCGCATCATCAATACGCCGGATATTTACATGGCGCTGGCCATGGTCGATAAATCGGACTCGATCACGGTCACGACACGCGAGGTCGCGGATCTGCTCTGCACCCAGCCACGCTTCGCGATTCTGCCGTCTACCGATGCGCTCAGCGTGCAGCCTTTCGGCCTGATCAGCCTGCGCGAACGGCGCATGTCGCCCGGCGCCGCCAAGTTGATGAGCACGCTGCATCAGATGATCCGCGAACGTCGGGCGCACGAACCGAGCACGACGCTGGCTCACTACAGTGATGTCACGCTCTGAGCCGGTGTCGGCTATCTAAGCTGGCTCACCACTCCAGCGCCTGCTTGACGAAGGGGATGGTCAACTTGCGCTTGGCCGACAGCGAGGCGCGATCGAGCCGCGACAGGATCTCGAACAGCGGGTCCAGCTGGCGCGGGCCGCGATGGAGGATATAACGCCCCACTTCTGCCGGCAGCTCCATCCCACGCACCTGCGCACGCAGTTGCAGGGCCGCCAGCCGCTGGGTGTCGTTCAGCGGCTGGGCGTGAAACACCATGCCCCAGTTCAGGCGGGAAGCGAGATCCGGCAGCTTGACCTCAAGCTGGCGCGGCGAGCGGTCGGCGGCGATCACCAGCCGCTTGCCGGCATCGCGAAGGCGGTTGAAGCCATGGAACAGCGCCTCCTCCCAACGTCTTCGCCCGACCACCAGCTGCAGGTCGTCGATCGCCAGCAGATCGAGGCGTTCCGGCTCCTCGAGAATATCCGGCGGAAAATGCCCCAGCGCATCCAGAGGCAGATAGAGTGCCCGCTTGCCTCGGGCATCGGCGTTATGGCACGCCGCCTGCAATAGATGGCTACAGCCCACGCCCTCGCCACCCCAGAGATAGAGGAAAGATTCCCCGCTATCGTCGAGCTGCTTCATGAGATGCGCCACCAGTGATGCGTTGTCGCCCGGCAGATAGTTGGCGAAAGTGGCATCATCGCGTAGCCCGACGCCGAGCGGCAGTTGGGACGGCCCCGGACTCATGTCGATCCATCTCCTTGGCTCTGGTCTTGGGAAAGCGCGCCGCTGCGCGAACGATTGTAGAGCTGGCTGCCACGATAGCGATGGTAGGCGTAGCGGAGCAATACCATGACGACGGCGGCCACCGGCAGCGCCAGCAGAATGCCGGTGAACCCGAACAGTTGGCCGCCGGCGAGTACCGCGAAGATCACGGCCACCGGATGCAGCCCGATCTTGTCACCCAGCAAAAGAGGCTGGAGGACGGTGCTTTCGGCGATCTGGCCAATACCGAACACGACCAGCACGCCGACCAGCGGCAGCCAGGTATCGAACTGGAAGAAGGCCACTACCGCGGCCGTCACGATGCCTACGATCACGCCGAGATACGGCACGATGCTGGCGAGCCCCGCCATCACCCCGATCAGCAGCCCGAAGTGCAGCCCGATCACGCTCAGGCCGACCGCGTAGATCACGCCCAGGCTCAGCATCACCAGCAGTTGCCCTCGCAGGAACGCCGACAGCACCTCGTCGCACTCGGTGGTCAACGAGGTCACGCGGGGCTCGATGTGCCGGGGCAGCATGTCGCGGATATATCCCTTGATTCGGTCCCAGTCGAGCAGCAGGTAGAACGTCACCACCGGGATCAGCGCGATGTTGCCGATCCACACCGCAAAGGCGAGGCCGGAGCGAGACGCCTGGGCGAGAAACGCCGCCGCGAAGGTGCCGGTCTCGCGCCAGTTGGCCATCAGCGCATCGCGCAGCTGATCGAAGTCGGCAGTAAAGTCGATTCCCGTCAACGACTGGATCTCCGGCAGAACCGTTGCCTGCACCCAATTGAAGATGCTGGGCAGCGCCTCGATCAGTTGCGCGATCTGACGTCCCAGCACGGGAACCAGCACCAGGACGCCGCCGACGATGATGACGCCCAGCAGCAGGAACACCACGCTGACGGCAAGGCGCCGCGACAATCCGCGCGCTTCGAGCCAGTCGGTCACCGGGTCGCCCAGGTAGGCGAGGATCATGCTGACGAAGAACGGCATCAGGATCGGTTCCAGCAGGATCAGCAGCCAGACCGCCAGCGCTGCCCCGATCGCGCCCCAGATTTGCAGTTTTGTCATCGCGCTCTCGTCGTCCTTCGACTGCCCCCTCAATGAAGGCAATGCTACAATGCGCCCCGCTGAACATCATCCTTATTCCTTGGCTCCGCGAGAAAGGTCCTCCTATGACGCGCTCCTCTTCCGATACCCCGAACGCGCCCCGTTCGCCCGGCTCCCAGTCTCTGACCTACCGAGACGCCGGTGTCGACATCGACGCGGGCAACGCGCTGGTCGAGAGAATCAAGGGCGTCGCCAAGCGCACCTCGCGACCGGAAGTCATGGGCGGGCTCGGCGGTTTCGGCGCGCTGTGTGAAATTCCCAGCGGCTACCGCCAGCCGGTGCTGGTCTCCGGCACCGACGGCGTCGGCACCAAGCTGCGCCTGGCCATGGACCTGGGGCGTCACGACACCATCGGCATCGATCTCGTCGCGATGTGCGTCAATGACCTGGTCGTTGCCGGCGCCGAGCCGCTGCAGTTTCTCGACTACTACGCTACCGGCAAGCTGGATGTCGATATCGCCGCCGACGTGGTCACCGGCATCGGCGAAGGCTGCAGCCAGGCGGGTTGCGCGCTGGTCGGCGGCGAAACCGCGGAAATGCCCGGCATGTACGAGGGCAGCGACTACGACCTGGCCGGCTTCTGCGTCGGCGTGGTCGAAAAATCCGAGATCCTCGACGGCAGCAAGGTCGGTGAAGGCGACGTGCTGCTGGGCCTCGCCTCTTCCGGCCCGCACTCCAACGGCTACTCGCTGATCCGCAAGATCCTGGAAGTCGGCGGCGGCAAGCTCGACGACACGCTGGAAGGCAAGCCGCTGGCCGACCTGCTGATGGCACCGACCCGTATCTACGTCAAGTCGCTGCTGTCGCTGATTCGCTCCAGCAGCGTCGACGTTCACGCGCTGTCCCACATCACTGGCGGCGGCCTGCTCGAGAACGTGCCGCGAGTGCTGCCGGAACATCTGGCCGCGCGGATCGACGTCAGCCGCTGGCAGCGTCCCGCCGTGTTCGACTGGCTCAAGCAGCAGGGCAACGTGGAAGAGCGTGAAATGTATCGTGTGCTCAATTGCGGCATCGGCATGGTCGTGGTGGTTCCCGCGGATCAGTCCGACCAGGCCATCGCCCATCTCGAGACCGCCGGCGAAACCGTCCATCGTCTGGGCGAGATCGTCGGCCGTGATGCCGATGCAGAAGCCGTGCAACTGGAGAACCTGCCGGCATGAGCGGTGACTATCCTTCACAGCAGCACGACACGCTGAACGACTTCGAAGTGGCCGCGGCCGAAAAGCCGCGGGTCGTGGTACTGATCTCCGGCAATGGCAGCAACCTGCAGGCCCTGCTGGATGCCCAGGAGCACGACGAACTGGGCGGCGGCGAGATTGTCGCCGTGGTCTCCAACAAGGCCGATGCCTATGGACTCAAGCGCGCCCGGGACGCCGGCGTCGATGCCGTCGCCCTGCCCCACCGCGAGTATGATTCCCGCGAAGCCTTCGACGCCGCGCTGATCAAGGTCATCGACCGCCACGAGCCCCACCTGGTGGTGCTCGCCGGCTTCATGCGCATTCTGACGCCCGCTTTCGTCGACCGCTATCGCGGTCGCATGCTCAACATTCATCCGTCACTGCTGCCCGCCTATCAGGGGCTGGACACGCACCGGCGCGCACTGGCCGACGGTGTCTCCGAGCACGGCGTCAGCGTGCATTTCGTCACCGAGGAGCTCGATGGCGGGCCGGTGGTGATCCAGGCCGTGGTCAACGTCGAACCGGATCAGGATGTCGACGCGTTGATTGAAAAGGTCCATGCCCGCGAGCACCTGATCTATCCCATCGCGGTGCGCTGGTTCCTCGAAGGCCGCGTCAAATTGTCGCCCGATGGCAAGGTGACACTGGACAACGTGCCGCTGCCCCCGACGGGTCTGCGCATGTCCCATGCCGACGCCGCCGAAGAGCTGGACGACGACCTCGACGACTGATTACCGACACGCCCGCTCTCCCCTCGTCGGTGCTCCCAGCGCCGACGATCTTCCTGCCGCGGACACTACCCGCGCTTGCCCAACCGCCAATCTTTGCCAGACTGACTTCATGCTTTCGTTCGGCACCTCGTGCCGGATGAATCGTTTCAGTCGATGAACGTTTCAGCACGCAAGGAGGAAAAGCGATATGGATTATCGTCCGCTAGGCAATTCAGGACTGATGGTATCGACGCTGACGCTGGGCACGGTGCCCTTCGGTGGCGCCAACGGTTTCGAGAAGGCCGCGAGCGTCGATGTCAAGGGTGCCAAGAAGCTGCTCGATATCGCCTTCGATGCCGGCGTCAACCTGGTCGATACCGCCGATCTCTACTCGCTCGGGCTGGCCGAGGAAATTACCGGCAAGGCGCTGGGCAGCAAGCGCGACGACATCATCCTCGCCACCAAGGGCCGAAGCCCGCTGGGCGACGACCCCAACGCTACCGGCGCCTCGCGCTACCACCTGATTCGCGCCGTCGAGGCCAGTCTCAAGCGGCTTGGCACCGATCACATCGACCTCTACCAGTTGCACAACTGGGATGGCGTCACCCCCATCGAGGAGACGCTCGAGGCGATGCATCATCTGGTCGCCAGCGGCAAGGTGCGCTACTGGGGGACGTCCAACTACACCGGCTGGCAGATGATGAAGACGCTCGGCAAGGCCGAGACGCACGGCATGGTCAAGCCGATCAGCCAGCAGATCTACTACACGCCGGAGTCCCGCGAGGCGGAGTACGAGCTGATGCCGCTGGCGCTCGATCAGAACGTCGGCTCGCTGATCTGGGGGCCGCTGGGCGAAGGCTTCCTGACCGGCAAGGTCCGCCGGGGCCAGAAGACGCCGCCGGATACCCGTCAGGGCAACGGATGGCCGGAGCCCTATATCCACGACATGGAACGGGCCTACGACATCATCGAGGCGCTGGCCGCCATCGGCGAAGCCCATGGCTGCTCCATACCCCGTGTCTGCCTGGCATGGCTGAAGGATCGCCCCGGGGTCACGTCACTGATCGTCGGCGCCCGCACCGAAGAACACCTGCGCGACAACCTCGCCGCCGCCGATCTGACGCTATCCCCGGAAGAGCATCGCCGCCTGGAGAAACTGACTCGCCCGGCACCGCTCTACCCGTACTGGCATCGCGTGGTTTCCGGCATGGATCGCCTGGACCCGGCAGAAAAGCCGTTTCTGGATGGCTTCAGCGACACGATCAAGAACCGCAACGACGACCGCTCGGCCTGAGCGTCGAAGCGTAACGCAAGACGGGGCGCCATCAGGCGCCCCGTCTTGTATCAACCGCGTCGCTATCAGAATCTGTTTACGATCTCGCGAGCTAGAGCCACGATTTTTGATAATTCGGGGCGAAAAACGCTTTAGGGCGCGGAGTTCACATGGGGCTAAATGAGCATTCCGAAAGTGTTTGACTCGCTTTGCTCGCCCTATGGGCCAGCCTCCGGCTGTTATCTCCGCTGCGCTCCGGCGCAACAATGTTTGGCCGACGCGCAGCAGATCGTAGACGGGTTCTCAGGTGCGCGGCAGCGTGACCCCACGTTGCCCCATATACTTGCCGCCCCGGTCCTTGTAGGAAACGTCGCAGACCTCGTCGGATTCCAGGAACAGCATCTGCGCCACGCCTTCGTTGGCGTAGATACGCGCCGGCAGGTTGGTGGTGTTGGAAAATTCCAGCGTCACGTGACCTTCCCACTCCGGCTCCAGCGGCGTCACGTTGACGATGATGCCGCACCGCGCGTAGGTCGACTTGCCCAGGCAGATCGTCAGCACGCTGCGGGGGATCCGGAAATACTCCACCGTGCGCGCCAGGGCAAACGAGTTGGGCGGGATCACGCAGGCATCGCCCTTGACGTCGACGAAGCTCTTTTCGTCGAACGCCTTGGGATCGACCACCGCCGAGTGAATATTGGTGAACACCTTGAACTCGTCGGCGCAACGCACATCGTAGCCGTAGCTGGACGTCCCGTAGGAAATGACGCGCTGGTTGTTCACGTGACGGACCTGATCGGCCTCGAAGGGCTCGATCATGCCTTCCTGCTCCGCCATACGGCGAATCCACTTGTCGGATTTAATGCTCATGCAGGCGTCCTTGAGACTGAGACTGACGTCGTCGCGACGTCATCTATTCGTTGGGCCGAGGAAAAACGGGAGCGATCTGATCGGGGCGACATGATAGCGGCCCGATTTCATTAAGGAAAAGAAAAAAGGAAAAGGAGACGACGCACCAGAAGCAACCCGCGCAGGAAGGCCGCTCGCCCTAGCCCTGCGCGGTTGTGTACGAAAGCCCTTGCTAATCGAAAACCCTTGCTAATCGCAAGCCCTTGCCAATTGAAAACCCTTGCCGATCGAGATCAGTCGCTGAACGAGATCGTCGGGCCACCGGTATCCTGCCCAGCGACGCCACTGGCGACATCACGCGCCATCTGGCGGAACGTGGCAGCCACCTCGCCCTCCGGATCGGCAACCACGCTCGGCTTGCCGCCATCGGCCTGCTCGCGGATCGACAGTTGCAACGGCAGCTGACCCAGCAACCGCGTCTCGTACTGCTCGGCGATACGCTCGCCGCCGCCGGCACCGAAGATCGGTTCGCTATGGCCACAGTTGGAGCAGATGTGCAGGCTCATGTTTTCCACCACGCCCAGCACCGGCACGTTCACCTTGCGAAACATCTCGATGCCCTTGCGCGCATCCAGCAGCGCGATGTCCTGCGGCGTGGTGACGATCACCGCACCGTCGACCGGCACCTTCTGCGCCAGCGTCAACTGGATGTCGCCGGTGCCCGGCGGCATGTCGATGAACAGGAAATCGAGATCATTCCACAGCGTCTGGTTGAGCAGCTGCTGGAAGGCGCCGGAGACCATCGGGCCTCGCCATACCATTGGCTGGTTGATATCGACCATGAATGCCATCGACATCGCCTGGATGCCGTGCGCCATCACCGGCTTCATGTTCTTTTCGTCGACTACCTCGGGGCGGGTGCTCTCCGGCAACCCCAGCATCCGCGCCTGGCTCGGGCCATAGATATCGGCGTCGAGCAGGCCGACACGATACCCTTCCGCCGCCATCGCCAACGCCAGATTGGCAGTGACGGTGGACTTGCCGACGCCGCCCTTGCCGGAGGCGACCGCCACGATATGTTTGATGCCCTCGATCACGAACTACTCCTTGCAACGTTCAAAGCATGACTTCCGCCAGTATAACGAGCCCGGCGCCCTATACCCTAGCGTTGTGGTGGGAAATAGCGGCCGAACCCGACCAAACGAGACGAGACGGGACAACATTACCAGCGGAAAACGCTCATCACGGTTCGAATCGATACAGGGGACGACGGCCAGGCCGGTCAATCGCGCTCGAACTCGTTCTGCACCGTCAGCTTGGTGCGAATGAAGTCGCTATGGGTCACGTAGAGCAGGTCCGCCAGCCGCCGGATACGATGCTCCTCGAGGGCGGCGAGTTCATGGTCAGCGTAGGCCAGACGCCACATCGCCGCGATCAGCTCGACACGCTGATCGTAGCTGTAGCGTTCGTTGAGCAGGGAAACGTACTGGAAATGATCCACGGCCTGTTCGACCTGCGTCTGCGCCTGCTGGATCAACTCATCGGCGGCGGCCTCGTCCATCGAGAACCGGGCCATCAAGATCCGGCGCAACGTGGCCAATTCCTGAGGATCGACCTCATAATCGGCACGCAGCACCTCGCTGAACAGCGCCGCGACCGCCAGTTGTGGTGTCACGGCATCACGACCGTCGGATTCCGGCACGGCCAGAACGCGCTGAAAGAATTGTTGAACAGTATCGAGCATGGCTCACTCCCCTGCGTTGAACGGCGATAAACGGTGATGAAACAAGGCGTTTCGCGCGGCTTCGGGCGCGTGTTGACCGACATTTTGACACCGAGAGCCCGAAAGGTTCGAAAGCCCACCGGATTCGATCGACGCGCCTCGCCGAACGAAAAAACCCGCAACCGAAGTTGCGGGTCTGGCGCATTAAAGAACGCGCTGCGTGGCATCACGATGATGCCGGTCGTCATGCACCGTGGGCGGCGAGGAACTCTTCGGTCAGCTTGAGCTCGCTGTTGGAGTTGACGCCGATCCCGCGGGTGGTGACGTTGCGGGCGATCTGCTGCGCTTCGTCGAGCGAGTGCATTTCCGCCGTTCCGCACTGGTAGATGTTGAGTTCGGGAATCGACTTCTGATCCGTCAGCGCCAGTACGTCTTCCATCGCCGCTTTCCAGGCGGTCCCCACGGTCTGCTCGTCGACATGGCCGATCAGGCTCATGTAGAAGCCTGTGCGGCAACCCATCGGCGAGATATCGATGATCTCGACGCCGTCGCCGTTGAGGTGCTGACGCATGAAGCCGGCGAACAGGTGCTCGAGCGTGTGAATACCGCGCTCGGACAGGATCTCTTCGTTGGGAACGCAGAAGCGCAGATCGTAGACGGTGATGTTGTCGCCGCCCGGTGTCTTCATCTGCTTGGCGACACGCACCGCCGGTGCATTCATCTTGGTGTGGTCGACCATGAAACTATCGAGTAATGGCATGCTTGCCTCCTTGGTTGGCGTGTCCGGTCAGATGCCTACTTTAGCACGCTAACCGGCGCTGTCAGGTGTCCAGTTCCGGATAGTGGCGGAATATGCCGCTCTCGTTGAAATCGAGCCGCCGATCCGAGGTCAGATAAGCCGCCAGTTTCGGCCGTTGACTCACGCGGTCGGCCAGCGCCGTCACCTCCGGCACTTCCGGCTCCAGCCGCTCCATCGAGCGGGGAAAGGCGTAGCGCAGCCCGGTGACGACCTGAAATAGCGACAGGTCCACGTAGCTGTGTGCCGTACCGACCAGATAGGGCTCGTTGCCGGCGTTGGCCGACAGTACTCGCTCGAAGTAGTAGAGAAACTTGGGCAATCGCTCCTGGACGAAAACGACACTGCGTCGCTTGGCTTCCTCCTGCTGATCCTCGTAGTAGAGCGACGCGCCGATCGGGTGATGGGTATCATGAATCTCGGCGACGAAGTCCGTCAGCGTCAGCTGCAAGCCATTGGCCCAGTGGCGGCTGGCCTCGCCCTCCGGCACCAACCCCAGCCGAGGGCCGAGGAACTGCAGGATATTGGCGACATGGGACACCACGATGTCGCCGGCTTTCAATACTGGCGGCGCGAAATGCGGGCGCCCCAGCTCCCCGCCGTGGATGAACTCGCTGACGGCACCCGCGCCACCGCCATCAGCGGCGGACTGCTTGCCTACATCAATGTAATCCGCGCCGGCGTCTTCCAGCGCCAAGCGCACGAATTCGCCGCGACCGGGAATCCCGGGCCAATAGTAGAGCTCGTAGGTCATCCTTTTCCCTCCCGTTCAGGCGCTGTTGGCTGACAGCCTTCCAAAGCGCTGCTGAATTCCTGTTCAAGACATGGAGCCGGATCGCCGTGAGACAACCCCGAGACAGCGGCAACCGGATCGACCCGACGATCGAATGCGCTCCTCAGCATAGGACAAAAAACGGGCCCGAACCTTGTCTCGGTTCGGGCCCGCCGGGTGGATCACGATGCTTCGCCGGTCAGCGACAGAGCAGCGACGAAAAATCTAGCGACACGCCACGGCCTGGCGCAGCGTGCTTTTCACCCACAGACGCTGGCCGTCGGGGGTTTTGCCCTGATCGTTCCACTGCTGCGTGGTCTGCACGCAGAACGAGCCGAGATCCTCGATCGCCGGCGCGGCAGCATCCGGCCGCTCGCCGCCGATTCTCAGGATGTCGGTATTGTTCGACTGGTAATTGGGCGCAAAGGTATTGGAAGCGCAGCCGGCCATCGCCACGACCAATCCGGACGCCATCAACATACGGCGCAATGCCATCTTGAGTGATTCCTCGAAGAGCGCCTGACGCCGCTCACGGACGTGGTCGGGCCTCGGCGCGAACACCGGCACGATTGCCGGCAGCGGCTTAATAGCACCCCCGAATCCGGCCTGTCAATTGGCGGGCGCTCGCCAGTGTTGTTACCCTACGCCGCCCTCGAGCCGACCGACTCTCTATCATGCGTTATCGCGTCAAGCTGTTCCCGGAAATCACCGTCAAATCCCGCCCGGTGCGCCGGGAAATGGTGAGATATCTGCGTACCAACATTCGCAATACGCTCGCTTCCATCGCCCCGGGCGTGCGGGTACGAGACGAGTGGGATGCGTTGGAAATCCGCCCGCGCCAACCTCTCGACGACACCGCGCGGGAGACCTTCGAAGCCCGCCTTCGAGGCGTGGCCGGCATCCACGAGATCCAGGTCGTCGAAACCCACGACTGGTCTTCCTTCGAGGATACTGCCGCCAGACTGGTCCCGCTGTGGCGAGAGACGCTGGCGAGTCGCCGTTTTCGCGTCAGCGTCAAGCGCCGGGGGCAACATGATTTCCGCTCGGAGACCATCGAACGCTTCCTTGGCGCCGCGCTGCTCGAGGCGGTGCCCACGGCGCGGGTCGATCTCAAGCAGCCGGAACACGACGTGCGCCTCGAGCTTCACGACGCGCGTGTGACGCTGGTCACGCGACGACTACCCGGCCTGGGCGGATACCCGATGGGCACTCAGGGCCAGGCGCTGGCCTTGATCTCGGGCGGCTACGACTCGCCGGTCGCGGCCTGGCAGATGATGCGAAGAGGATTGAAGACTCACTTTCTGTACTTCGATCTCGGCGGACCGGATCAGGAGCGTGTGGTACGTCAGGTCGTGGATCGCTTGTGGCGGGGTTACGGTGCCTCTCACCGCGTCGACTTCATCAGCATGCCGTTCGTCGAAGTGATGAACGCCATCCAGCGCACTGCGCCGGCCGCTCTGGCCGGCGTGGTCCTCAAGCGGATGATGGTCCGCGCTGCCAACCGGATCGCCCAACGCCACCGTCTACCGGCCCTGATTACCGGGGACGCGCTGGCCCAGGTCTCCAGCCAGAGCCTGACCAATCTCGGCCTGATCGACGCTGCCAGCGCGCGACCGATCCTGCGGCCGCTGATCGCCAGCGACAAGCAGACGATCATCGAGCAGGCGCGCCACATCGGCACCGCCGAACTGGCCGAGGGCCTCCCGGAAGTGTGCGGGACGATCTCACGCAAGCCGAACACGCGGCCCAAGCCGGAGCGAATACTCGACGCCGAGGCCGGTTTCGATCAAAGCGTACTGGACGATGCCATTGCTAGATCGAGCGTCGTGCGCAGTGACCAATTGCTGAACGAAGACGTGCCAGGCAGAGAGGACGCGGTGGCGACCGCTTCGCCGTCGGCCACGGCCAGCCGTGACCTGAGACATGACCAGAGCCGTGACCGGGTCAGGGTGATCGACATCCGCCACCCTGACGAGCGTGACCTCGATCCGCTGGTTCTGCCCGAGGGCCAACCGCTGGCCATCCCCTACTTCGAGCTGGGCGGACGCGTCGCGACACTGCCGGACGACTGCCACTATCTGCTCTACTGTGCCCAGGGCACCATGAGCCGGATGCAGGCCGCTCACCTGACCGATCGGGGCTACGACAACGTCGGCGTCTATCTCCCCGACCTCCCCGGTTGATGCGCAATGCCAGAAGAGATCAGCGGTTCGTTCAGAACAGCCCCAACTGCTGATCGGTCAGCCTGGCGAAGTCATCCCCCACGAACGGCAGTATGCCGTCGGCGACCGGCGCCAGCTGACGGCTGACATAGTGGTGATAGTCTATCGCCGAGCGACGGGCTTCGAGTGGCTCCGGCCCGGAGACGGTGATCACGTAGCGGATCCAGCCGCCGTTCTGGTACTGCTGCGGCCGGCCCAGTTGGCGATTGAGCTCGTCGGCCATGCGCGCGGCACGCACATGCGGCGGCACGTTGCGCTGGTAATCGTCGAGCTTGCGCCGCAGACGCTTGCGGTAGATCAGCGCGTCGTCGTGTTCGCCGGCCATCGTCTGGTGGACGATCCCGCGCACATAGTCACGGTACGGCTCCCCCGTGAAGATGCGCCGGTAGAGCTCGCGCTGGAACTGCTGCGCCAATGGCGACCAGTCGGCCCGTACGGACTCCAGCCCCTTGAATACCAGCCGTTCGCTGCCGTCCTCGCCTCGCACCAGCCCCGCATAGCGCTTCTTGCTGCCCTCCTCCGCGCCGCGAATGGTCGGCATCAGGAAGCGGGCGAAGTGCGTTTCGAACTGCAGTTCCAGCGCGCTTTCCAGATCGAACGTCTCGCGCAGATGCCGACGCCACCAGTCATTGACGAGTGTCACCAGCCGCTGCCCGATCTCATTCGCTGCCTCGGCCTCGTGCGCCCCGCCCAACCACACGAACGTCGAATCGGTATCACCATAGATAACGGTATAACTTTCAGCTTCGATCAATTCTCGGGTACGACGCATGATCTCGTGCCCGCGCATGGTGATCGACGAGGCCAGGCGAGGATCGAAAAAGCGACAACCTCGCGAGCCGAGCACGCCGTAGAAGGCGTTCATGATGATCTTCAACGCCTGGGCCAGTGGCGCGTTGCCTTCCCGCTTGGCGGCTTCGCGGCCCTCCCAGACCTGCCCGACGATCGCCGGCAATGCATGAGCCGTGCGAGAGAACCTCGCTCCCAGGAAACCCGGCACGGCGTGCGCGTCATCCGGCTGACGCAACCCTTCTATCAGACCCACCGGATCGATCAGGAACGAACGGATGATCGACGGATACAGGCTCTTGAAATCGAGTACCAGCACCGAATCGTAGAGCCCCGGGCGGGAATCCATCACGTAGCCGCCGGGGCTGTCCCCGCCGTCGCGACTGCCCAGCGTCGGGGCGACGAACCCGAGCCGATGCATGCGCGGCAGATAGAGATGGGAGAAGGCCGCCACCGAGCCGCCGCTGCGATCCGCGGCCAGGCCCGTCACGCTCGCCCGCTCGAGCAGGAAATCCATGATCCGGGCATGTTCGAAGATCCGCGTGACCAGCTCGCAATCCTTCAGGTTGTAGCGCGCCAGCGCCGGCTTGTCTTCGGCAAACATGCGGTTGATGTCCGCCATGCGCTGGTAGGGGTTGTCGATCGCCTTGCCCTCGCCGAGCAGCGTCTGCGCCACGTTTTCCAGACTGAACGACGGGAAGCTCCAGGTCGCGGAGCGCAGCGCCTCGATGCCATCGATGGCCAGTCGCCCGGGAATGGTGACGAAATGGTGGTTGGACGACGTGCCGGAACCGCGGCCATGGGCACGCCATTCTATCGCCGCGCCGCCTCGGCCCAGCGTCAGCGGTACGTTCAAGCGCTCGGCGTGACGCTGCAACTGACGCAGATCGAACTGGATCACGCTCCAGCCGATGATCGCATCCGGGTCGAAACGAGCGAACCAGGCGTTGAGCGCCTGCAGCAGCTCGGCGCGGGAGTCACAGTAGACGAGTTCGAAGTCTCGCTCGCGATCCGCCTTGCCGCCCTCTCCCGCCGGCGGCCCCAGCATGTAGACGATCCGCTGACCGCAGCCGTGCAGACCGATCGAATAGAGATCGCCCCGTTCGCTGGTTTCGATATCCAGCGAGCAGAGCTTCAGCGTCGGGCGGTAGTCGGGCGCCGACTTCAGCTGAGCGTCCAGGATCGCGCCATCGTCTCCCTCGCGACCGCTGGCGGTGACCGGCGCGGTAATGAAACGCTCCATCAGGTAGCGATCCGGCGGCCTGACGTCGGCCTCGAACACATCGATACCCGCTTCGCTCAGGCGCCGTTCCAGGTTCATTAATTGACGATGCTGGCGGCAGTAAAGCCCCAGCACGGGCCGCTGATCGAAGTCTTTCAGCTCCAGCTCGCGCAGTTCGACATCTCGCTCCTGGCGCAAGATCTGTTCGGCCGCCGCGCGCTGTTCGGCAGGAAGGAAGGCGACCGATGTCTGCGGGGGCAGACGCACCAGCCGTGGCCCGGCATCGGTGGCGAGCCACAGCGATATTTCGGTTCCGGCCGGCGTATCCCGCCAGTGCCGCGTCAGAATGAACCCCTGCTGTTCCACGACATCCCCTTGCACAGCCGTCGTCACCGATGGCCCGCGTTCAGAAAGAGAGCACCCAGGGCAGCACCAAGCCGAGATAGACCGGTATCAGCAACGGGGCGGCCAGCGTGGTGATCAGCACGGCAATGGCGCCTTTCTCCGGCCGAATGTCCAGCTCCATGGCGATGACCACCACGTTGGCGGCCATGGGTACCGCACCGATGAGCAGAAACGCGAGCGCCAGCGAGTCGGAAATCCTCACGCTCGCGCGCAGCCCCACCACCATCAGCAGCGTGGCCAGCGGCCAGACGACAAAGCGCACCAGTATGCAGGCGGCCACGAAACGGCTATCGAACGCCCCCCACGTGACCCGCCCCAGCGTCATGCCGATGATCATCATCCCCAGCACCGTGAAGCAGTACTTGAAGTAATCGAGTCCCTCCACCGCCACATCCGGAATACGCCAGCCGAGAGCGCTGACCAGCATGCCCGCCAGAAAGGCGTAGATCAGCGGCAGTTTCGCCAGCCTGACGAGACTTTCCTTGACCGAGAAACGGCCACGGGCGCTGATATAGAAACCGACCGTGAACTCGTAGAGCGAGACTCCCAGCATACAGAAGAGATAAAGGGTGACGCCCTCCGGCGGCAGCAATACCAGCGCGATCGGAAAGCCGAAATAACCGGTATTGCCCGTGCCTGCCGAGAAGGCAAGCAGCGCCCGCTCCTGGTCACCGAAGAAGCGTGCGGCCAGGGCATTGACGACCAGGCAGAGCAGCGCCGCCAGCAGCAGCACGCTCCCCGTTAACACGAGTTTGTCGGGGGTCGGATGCCCTTGGGTGAGACCGTTGAAGAAGGTCAGCGGGGAAATGATGTAGACGAGCAATGTCGCGATCGGCCGTGGATCGACCTTGAGATGCCGCGATGCGACCCAGCCCAGAGCCACGAAGAACAGCAGCATCCACAGTGACTGCGAAAGATCGACATCGGCCATCTCGGGCTCCTAAAGCGACAGGCTGTAGTGATTCGGCCGCTAACTGTAACACCCGATTACGGTTCTAGCCGGTATTCTACGAACGCCGACAATTTGACTTCCGTACCTATCAGGGAAATATCTCGGTATCTTCGTCGACCAGCTTTCCTGCCACGAAACGCAGACGATAGCGAGCCCCATGGACACTCTTGTAAATCCAGCGCTCGACCGTGACGGCGCCCTCGATGAGATGACCACCGCGCCGCTGCGGTAGTTCGACCACTCGAGAGTCGGGTGGGCCGCATTTTCTTAGCACCTGCTCAGGTGAATCGCCATTGGCGGTGAGCCCATTTTCGCAACGCATTGCATTGACGGGGTTTGCGACACTCACAAGAAGCAGCGCCCCTATCAATACTCTATGGCTTCTTCGAGCCAACATGCGCATTTCAGGACCTCCCCTAGATAAAATACCCGTACCGATGATGCGCTTATCCTGGCTTACGCCGACGCATCAGCGCGAATCCAGCCCAGCGATGCTACAATCGTCGACCAAGTTTCATCGTCGACCCAGTGTCGAACGTTTTCAGCCTATCCATCCCGTGGGGCCATCGATACCAGGCCGCCTCGGGTTCCGTTACGGGAATGTTCCAGTCGCCATGTCGAACAACGCCTCGCTCTCGCGCCAGATCCTCGTCACCAGCGCTCTGCCTTATGCCAACGGCTCGATCCACCTGGGCCATCTGCTGGAGTATATCCAGACCGATATCTGGGTGCGCTTCCAGAAAAGTCGCGGCCACGAATGTCATTACGTCTGCGCGGACGACGCTCACGGCACCGCGATCATGCTGCGCGCCGAGCAGGAAGGTATTACGTCCGAGCAGTTGATCAGCAAGGTCAGCGAAGAGCATCAGGCGGATTTCGCCCGTTTCGGCGTCGCGTTCGACAATTACCACTCGACCCATTCGGAAGAGAACCGAATCCACAGCGAGCGCATCTACACCGCGCTGCGCGATGCCGGCCACATCAGCACCCGCGACATCGAGCAGATGTACGATCCGGTCAAAGGGCTGTTCCTGGCCGACCGCTTCATCAAGGGTACCTGCCCCAAGTGCGGCAGCGAGGATCAGTACGGCGACAATTGCGAAGCGTGTGGCGCGACCTACACGCCGGCGGAACTGATCAACCCGGTCTCGGCGATCAGCGGCGCCACGCCGGAAGTGCGGACCTCGACCCACTACTTCTTCAAACTGCCCGATTTCGAAGACTTCCTGAAACAGTGGACACGCTCGGGCCGCGTGCAGCCGCAGATCGCCAACAAGCTGCAGGAGTGGTTCGAGGCCGGTCTCAACGAGTGGGACATCTCCCGCGATGCGCCCTACTTCGGCTTCGAGATTCCCGACGCGCCGGGCAAGTACTTCTATGTCTGGCTGGACGCGCCGATCGGCTATCTGGCGAGCTTCCAGAACCTCTGCGACCGCGAAGGCCTCGATTTCGACAGCTACTGGAAAGCCGACTCCACCGCCGAGGTCTACCACTTCATCGGCAAGGACATCGTCTACTTCCACGCGCTGTTCTGGCCGGCGATGCTCGAAGGCGCCAACATGCGCACGCCGACCGGCGTCAACTGCCACGGCTTCGTCACTGTCAACGGCGCCAAGATGTCCAAGTCCCGCGGCACCTTCATCAAGGCGCAGACCTACGCCGAGTATCTCAATCCGGAGTATCTGCGCTACTACTTCGCCGCCAAGCTGACCTCGCGCGTCGACGATCTCGATCTCAACCTCGAGGACTTCGCCGCCCGCGTGAATTCGGACCTGGTCGGCAAGGTGGTCAACATCGCCAGCCGCTGCGCCGGCTTCATCAAGAAGCTCGCCGATGGACAGCTCTCCGCTACCTGCGCCGAGCCGGAGCTGATTGCGAAATTCATCTACGCCGGTGACGAGATCGCGGCCGACTTCGAGGCTCGCGAGTTCGGCCGCGCCATGCGCAAGGTGATGGAACTCGCCGACGAGGCCAACACCTACATCGCCGACAAGGCGCCGTGGGTGCTGGCGAAGGAAGGTGGTCGCGAGCAGGAAGTGATCGACATCTGCTCGGTGGGCATCAACCTGTTCCGCACTCTGATGATCTATCTGCAGCCGGTGGTGCCGGCCATGGCCGAGCAGGCGCGTGTCTTCCTGCAGGTCGACAGCCTCGACTGGGAGAGCCGCCAGCACGTGCTGGAAGGCCATGTCATCGGCAAGTTCAAGCCGCTGATGACCCGCGTCGAGAGTGACCGGATCGAGTCGATGATCGAGGCCTCGAAGGAAGTGCTCGAGGAAGAGAAGAAACTGACCGGCAAGGCGTCCTCCAACGCCGCCGATGACGACCGGAACACGCCACTGGTCGATGATCCCATCAGTGACGAGATCAACTTCGACGATTTCATCAAGGTCAATCTGCGGATCGCCCGGATCGACCAGGCCGAGTACGTCGAGGGTTCCAACAAGCTGCTCAAGCTGACGCTCGATCTCGGCGGCGAGACGCGCACCGTCTTTTCCGGCATCCGCAAGGCCTACGCCCCCGAGGCACTCGAGGGCCGTCTCACCGTCATGGTCGCCAATCTCGCACCGCGCAAGATGCGTTTCGGCGTATCGGAGGGAATGGTGCTGGCTGCCGGCGACGAAGACGGTATTTATCTGCTCTCTCCCGACAGCGGCGCCAAGCCGGGCCAGCGCGTGACCTGACCCCGAAAATCGGGACTCTTACCAACGCGCGGCCAGGCCGCGCGTTTTTTGTTTGAGCAGATAAATCGCCCCGAAATACTGCCGGGGTATTTATTCAGGCGAGGAGCGAGTCAAAACTCGCAGGAACTTTTATTTATCTGTTCAAGACAATACAAGGAGAAGCCGATATTAAGAAAGATTAGCTTTCCCATCCTTGGCGCCAGTTCCATAACCGGCGTGCTGAACAGGTCATCTACATTATGAGATCAGCCTTCTTCTCGCTGCGCGGTCGCTTTCTGATCAGCCTCATGGCTCTGCTGATCGCCGCGGTGCTGGCACTCGTCGTCATCGGCAGTCTCATCGTGTATCCCAGCATGATTCGGGAAGAACGCGAGCAGTCGATCAACGAGCTCGACAGGCTCGAACATACAATCGGACGGGAAATACAGACCTTGCTGTTGAGTGCCAAGGATTGGGCAACGTGGGACGACACTTATGCCTTCATCCAGGGAAACGACAACGGTTACGCGGCCTCCAACTTCAGCCGCAACATGTTCGAGGATCTCGATTATCAATTCATGCTGTTCTTCGACCGGCAAGCCAATCTTCACTGGGTCGCCGGCATCGACCCGGCCAGCGATCGATACGGCTCCTGTCCCGGCCAAAGCGGCGACTGCGCCTGGGCAAAACCCTATGCCGACAAGCTGAGGCCACTGCTCGGACCGACAAATCAGCCCGCCAGCACGCATCTGGAGCGCCAGGGGAAACGGCTGTATTACGCGGCCATTCATCCTATTTTCCGCACGGACGAGAGTGGCCCGATGCAGGGCTGGCTCGTCCAGATCCAGTTTCTCGATGACAAATGGCAGGCGCAAATGGCGGCGCAAACGGGTCGGGAAGTCGATGTCCAGCCCCTATCGCCCTCCGAGGTGCCAACCGAACTGCAAATCACCCCAACCGGGGATGGGCGCATCCACGTCGCGAAAACGCTATCGCTCAACCCTCGAGACGCGCCCACCCTGCTGAGCACCTATTTGCCGCGAGATGCCTTTCTGGAGCGCATGGCTACCGTGCGTTACGCGCAGTGGTGGACGGCCGGCCTGTTACTGACGGTGATCGTCCTGGTGCTGTTGCTGCTCGAGGTGGTGGTACTGCACCCGCTCCGCCAGCTCGCGACCTTTACCCAACGGGCCAAGCAGGATTCCATACAGGCCGAACTGCCGGAACGGCTTCTGCATCGCCAGGATGAAATCGGCGCGCTGTCGCGTGAATTCCTGCACCTGATCCAGCATCAGCGGCATCGGACGACCCAACTGCTCAACCTGTCACAGACGGACCATTTGACAGGGCTGGCCAATCGACGATTGTTCGATGAACGACTGAATGACCTGATGGACGCGTCGCAGCCGCCCGTGCCGGTCGCCGGCATCCTGCTCGATATCGACTACTTCAAGAACTACAACGATTTCTACGGTCATCCGGCAGGCGACCTTTGCCTGACCCGCCTGGCCAAGTGTCTCCAGCAAACCGTGCAGCAGTTGGCGATCGATCGGTCGCTTCTTGCCCGCGTCGGCGGCGAAGAGTTCGCCGTCATTCTGCCGGGCACCTCGGCCAGCCGCGTCGAGCAGCTTGCTGGCGCCCTGTGCAGAGCGGTCGCGCAGATGAAACTGCCGAACCACAAGGCCCGTCTGGGCATTGTCACGGTCAGCGTGGGCGCGGCGATCTGCGCCATCGACGAGCTCTCTCCGACGACACTGATGGCACGATGCGATGCCGCGCTCTACCGCGCCAAACAGCGAGGCCGCAACCGGATCGAATGCGATCTCGGAAAGGCTTCTCGAAGCCATGCGGAGGAGCGTTTATAATGCCGGCCTCTTTGAACCGGGAGCCACCGCTTGTCCCGACGTTTCGGAAACAACATGGCCACCACGATTACCGCCGAACGCATCGATGCCGAATTGCCGCAGACCCAGTGCGGCAAGTGTGGCCATGATGGCTGCCGCCCCTACGCAGAAGCAATCGTCGAGGGCGAGGCGATCAATCGCTGCCCGCCCGGCGGCGAGACCACCCGCGATCGGCTGGCGAAGCTGACCGGCCAACCACCCCTCGAACTGATCGAGCCCGCGCAGACCCCGCTACTCGCCGTCATCCGCGAAGCCGAATGCATCGGCTGCACCAAGTGCATCCAGGTCTGTCCCGTCGACGCCATACTCGGCGCCGCCAAACAGATGCACACGGTGATCGAATCCGAGTGCACCGGCTGCGAGCTCTGCGTTGCGCCCTGTCCGGTCGACTGTATCGATCTCGTCGAGCACCCGCAGTGGGCCGGGGCCGAAAGCGAGATCGAGCAGCAGCGTTATCTCGACTGGCGCGCCGAGAACGGCCGCCAACGCTTCGAGACGCGCAAGCGCCGGCTGGCAGTCAAGGCCGAAGAGAAGCGCCGCAAGCGGGAGCGCCGTGCCGCCGCGGCGCGCGCACCGGCCGAAGCCCCGACCGAAGCGCAATCGCAGCCCGCGGCGATCGACGTCACGGCACTGAAAGCACAGAGAGCGACGCTCACGGCTCGCCGGAAGCGCCTGCAGCGGCAGTCGGACAAGGCCGACGAAGCCCAGCGCCCGGCCCTCCTCGAGCGTCTGGCCGGATTCGACGACCAGCTCGCTGCCATCGATCGCCAGCTCGAGCCGACGTCATCGTCTCGCGAGAGCACCGTTCCCGCTCATCGGCATATTGCAGTGGCAGCGGCAGAACAGGCGATGCGCAAGGCGCGCCAGGAACTCGCCCATTTCCAGCGTCAAAATGATCAGGCCGGCGTCGCGCAGGCGCAGGACAAGATTCATGAGGCGGAGCGGCTTCTTTCCCTTGCCAACCAATCCCCGGCCACTTCGCCTGCCGACAGCGCTGGCGACGATCACGGAACGACGCCATGAACGCCACCAAGCGAGAACAGATTTTTGCCCGCCTCAAGGCCAACAATCCGAATCCGACCACCGAACTGAACTGGTCGACGCCTTTCGAGCTGCTGGCAGCGGTATTGCTGTCGGCGCAGGCGACGGATGTGGGCGTCAACAAGGCGACGGCGAAGTTGTTTCCGGTGGCGAATACGCCGCAGGCGATCATCGATCTCGGTATCGACGGGCTGAAAGATCACATCAAGACCATCGGCCTCTACAACACCAAGGCCGAGAACCTGATGAAGACCTGCCATATCCTGGTCGAGCAGTACGACGGGGACATTCCACGCACGCGGGAAGGGCTGGAAGCGCTCCCCGGCGTCGGCCGCAAGACCGCCAACGTCATTCTGAACACGGCGTTCGGCGAGCTGACCATGGCGGTCGATACGCATATCTTTCGCGTCGCCAACCGGACGCGGATCGCCAAGGGCAAGAACGTGCTGGAAGTCGAACAGAAGCTGATGCGCTTCGTGCCTCGCGACTATCTGAAGGACGCCCATCACTGGCTCATTCTGCACGGGCGCTATACTTGCCTGGCACGCAAGCCGCGTTGCGGGAGCTGCGTGATCGAGGATCTCTGTGAATACCCCGACAAGATCGATATCGCCTGACAGGGGTCAGATCAGACGATAACGATCGGGCACTCAGGAAGCAGGAAGTCAGCAGGCGATCAGGGGCTGGATTCGGGCTCCTGCGCGGTCTCTTCATCCATCCGTTCCCGCGTCGGTACCGCCTCTTCACCGCTGGATTCCGGCGCGGCGGGCGCGGTTGCCGGCAAATGACTGCCGTCGCTCCCGTCAGCGCCGTTTGATGCATTGGCATGGCCGGATGCCGATGTTTTCTCTTGCGGTGTCTCGGCACGCATTTCCGTCGCGCCGTCGCGGCTGTAGACGACTTTACGTGTGCCGCCGTCACAGCTTCCCACGACTTCGGCACCGGCAAAGCGTTCGCCTTCCTTGACGATATCGTTTTCCACCTGGGCATTATCGACGATCTCGAGCAGAAAATGCCGTGCACCATTATCCCGGATCGTCTGATCGATCTGCGCCTTCAGACGCTCGCAGGCCAGGCGAGTCTCCGGCTGCTCATCGAACGGGGAATCCCCCGGCTGGGTCTGCGCCCAGGCCAGAGACGATGCCAGACCGACACTACCCAAACCCGCCACCACAGCCATTTTCCAGCGACAGACATGCATAGAAACTCCTCAACCCATTGCGTCGCGAGATTGGCGAGCCGTCTTGCCAATTCTCGCGCGAGCGATACCAAGCCACGCGTGACCCGCCTCGATAATCCGCTACCGAGACACCTCACAACCGGAACTCCCCTCCCTTCTCGATCGCGCGCCGATAGGCCGGGCGATCGCGCATATTCTGTAGCACTTTCCGGATGTTGGGATAATGCGACAAATCGGCACGGCTTTCCGCGGCCAGTAGCGGAAAGCTCATCTGAATGTCCGCCGCGCTGAAGTCGTTCCCCGCGAACCAGGCAGTCTGTCGCAGTTCACTTTCCCAGTAATCGAGATGCAGACGAAGCTGCGGATCGAGAAATTTTCGATGAACCCCATCGGCCAGCAACTTGCCGACCGGACGAAGGATGGCGGGCACCGGCGGCTTCCCGAGTCTCGAGAACACCAGCTTCATCACCAGCAGCGGCATCGCCGAGCCTTCGGCATAGTGAAGCCAATGGATATAGCGCAGATGCTCTGGTGTCCCCGCATCCGGCACCAGGGCTTCGCCATCGTAGCGAGCGACGAGATATTCGATGATCGCGCCGGACTCCGCCACCGTATGGGCATCGTCGGTGATCACCGGCGACTTGCCCAACGGATGGACCTCCTTCAGCGCAGCGGGCGCCAACAGAGTTTCGGGATCCCGGCGATACGTTCGAATTTCATACTCGATTCCCAGCTCTTCGAGCAACCAGAGAATTCGCTGCGAGCGGGAGTTTTCGAGATGATGCACGGTGATCATGAACGGACTTCCTTGCCGACGATTCAAGCGCTTCCAATCCTCCCCCGCTTTTCGATCCGGGGTCCACTAACCATAGGAAGTTATCGTTGACATCGCCATGCGCAAAAGCGGCGCCGTGATGGCGCCGTCGTCGAGAACGTTTCGATCGCTCTCAATGCTGCTGGTCGAACATTTCGTCGCCGACATCGTCGATGTAGCGCTGACTCTTGGCGATCGTCAGTTCGACACAGGCGTCCTCGCCGGGCACCACATCGGAACGCTCGAAACGACGCTCCCGTGTTTCCCCGCCATCGACAGGCTTACGTATCCAGCCGCTGACCCGATGCTGCCCCCCGGCATCCTGAGGATCGGGGACGATCAGGAACCCCTTGTACTCGACCGGTTCCCGCTCTTTCTTCGGCGCAGCGGGCTTGGCATCACCGCCGCCCAGCAATCCGGAAAACAACTTCTTCAGCATGCGTTCCTCCTGCGGCCGCGCTCTTACAGAGGATGGCTCTTGTAGAGTATGACTCTTATAGAGATAACTCATAAAGAACAGCTATAGAGATAACTCATAAAGAACAGCGGCCGCTGATGCTCAGTTGGCGGAGCGACCCTTGCCCGCCGCAATGCGCAGGCGCAGTGCGTTGAGCTTGATGAAGCCTTCGGCATCTTTCTGGTCGTAGGCGCCGGCGTCATCTTCGAACGTGGCGATCGACTCGTCGAACAGCGACTGCTCGGATTGACGACCCACGACTACGGCGCTGCCCTTGTAGAGCTTCATGCGCACGACACCGTTGACGAACGTCTGCGTCTCGTCGATCGCGGCCTGCAGCATGCGACGCTCCGGGCTCCACCAGTAGCCGTTGTAGATGGTCTTGGCGTACTTCGGCATCAGCTCGTCTTTCAGGTGTGCCGCTTCGCGATCCAGCGTGATCGACTCGATTGCCCGATGAGCGCGCAGCATGATGGTGCCTCCCGGCGTCTCGTAGCAGCCGCGGGACTTCATGCCCACGTAGCGGTTCTCGACGATGTCGAGGCGGCCGATGCCGTTGTCGCCGCCCAGCTTGTTGAGCTTGGCCAAGACTTCGTGAGGCTTGAGGGATTCGCCATCGATCGCGACGATATCGCCCTTCTCGTAGGTGAGCTCGATGTAGGTCGGCTCGTCCGGCGCGGCCTCCGGAGACACGCTCCAGCGCCACATGTCCTCTTCGGCTTCGGCCCACGGATCCTCGAGAATGCCGCCCTCGTAGGAGATGTGCAGCAGGTTGGCATCCATCGAGTACGGCGACTTCTTCTTGCTCTTGGAGAAGTCGACCGGAATGTCGTTCTCCTCGCAGTAGGCCATCAGCTTCTCGCGGGAGTTGAGATCCCACTCCCGCCACGGGGCGATGACCTTGACGCCCGGCTTCAGCGCGTAGGCGCCCAGTTCGAAGCGAACCTGATCGTTGCCCTTGCCGGTGGCACCGTGGGAAATGGCGTCGGCGCCGGTTTCGTTGGCGATTTCGATCAGGCGCTTGGCGATCAACGGCCGGGCGATGGACGTACCCAGCAGATACTCGCCCTCGTAGATCGTGTTGGCGCGAAACATCGGGTAGACGTAGTCACGCACGAACTCTTCTCGCAGGTCCTCGATGTAGATCTCCTTGACCCCGAGTGCCTGCGCCTTGGCTCGCGCCGGTTCGACCTCTTCGCCCTGGCCGATATCGGCAGTGAAGGTAACCACTTCGCAAGCATAGGTTTCCTGCAGCCACTTCACGATCACGGAAGTGTCAAGGCCGCCGGAATAGGCGAGGACGACCTTCTTGACATCGGACATGCGACAGCTCCTTAGCAAAATTGCCTTGATGGACAAGGTTTCGTTGGCATACGGCGGTCTTCGACCGGGCACAGTCTATGACCAAACATGAAATGGATTATAACGCCCCGGGCCTGCCGCGAACACCAAGCGGCGGGACGCCAATGGCCGAAACTGCTAGACTCTACGCGGTTGCCAGCCCCGGAGCGGTATCCGATCACGACGCGGGTCGCCGCGCGCATCCGCTCCTGTCGAGCCGGCGCCAATCATCACGAGTTCATCATCCTTACATCAAGGGAACGGGAGTCATTGCATGTCGGACGCCAGCACGAGGGAGCTGATGGCGCAGCGTTTTCGCGGGTATCTCCCGGTGGTGATCGATATCGAGACCGGCGGATTCAATTCGGCCACGGATGCCTTACTGGAAATCGCCGCCGTGCCGTTGACGATGGACGAACAGGGCAACCTGCTGCCGCTCGATACGATTGCCTTCCATGTCGAGCCCTTCGAAGGCGCCAATATCGAACAGTCGGCCCTGGACTTTACCGGCATCGACCCATCCAGCGCCTTCCGCAAGCAGATTGCGGTGAGCGAGCGCGAAGCCCTGGACGGCATCTTCAAGCCGATTCGCAAGACCATCAAGTCCCACGACTGCACGCGCGCGATCCTGGTCGGTCACAATGCCTCCTTCGACCAGGGCTTTCTCAACGCCGCCATCAATCGCTGCAACATCAAGCGCAACCCCTTCCACCCGTTTTCCAGTTTCGACACCGCCACGCTCTCGGCACTGGCGTATGGGCAGACCGTGCTGGCGCGGGCTTGCCAGGCCGCCGGGATCGACTTCGACAACTCCTCGGCGCACTCGGCGAGCTACGACACCGAACGCACGGCCGAACTCTTCTGCGCCATCATCAACCGCTTCAAGGATCTCGGCGGCTGGAACCTCGCCATGAAGGAGCAGGGATTCGACGACCTCTGAACGCCGGAACGAAAAACGCCCCGTCTATGACGAGGCGTTTCATTGACGATGCTGCAATCCGGCTCAGCTGTCGCTGGAAGTCTCGGCCGCCTTGGCTGCAGCCGCCTTGACCATGGGCTCCAGCTCACCATTCTGATACATCTCGACGATGATATCGCAGCCGCCGACCAGCTCGCCTTCGATCCATAGCTGGGGGAAGGTCGGCCAGCTGGCGTACTTCGGCAGCTCGGCGCGAATGTCCGGGTTATCCAGAATATTGACGAATGCAAACTTCTCGCCGCAGGCCATCAGCGCCTGAACCGCTTGCGCCGAGAAACCGCACTGCGGCAACTGGGGCGATCCTTTCATGTAGAGCAGAATGGCGTTGTCACTGATCTGCTGCTTGATCGCTTCGATGGTATCGCTCATGAGACGTCCTATAGCGGGAAGAGAAGACCGATGTCGACTCTTCGCGTGTACGCGAGTGTGAATGACCGTGCCTCCATTCTACTGATGACACCGGCTGAAAACACCCCCGTTGCCTTGTGAAGCTGCTCTCATGCCGTTGCGCCGCCCGCGGGGGCTGGTTAGGATGATTGGCTTTCGCACGGATCGGCCACGACGGTAGCAAACGCATAACGGGCCGATCACGGCGCCGTCTCGCCAGACGCCTTCGCAGGCGTTTGGGACGCGGCGCTTTTTTCGTTGTTTTCCGAGTCGACCGCGTGGATAGCTTGCGATTGCGGCCGACGATCTCGATTTCGCCGTGCGGCGCGCCTGGATATTGCCGCATGCCTTGAAGCCCACGTCTCAACGTCAAGCCACGACAGGAACTCGCTCATGAGCGCACGCCATTTTCTGACCCTGCTGGATCTCTCCGCCGACGAGCTCGACTACCTGATCCAGCGCGGTATCACGATCAAGAACCGTCTGAAGACGAACGGCCCGACCTATACGCCGTTCAGCAATCGCACGCTGGCGATGATCTTCGAGAAATCTTCGACGCGAACACGTGTATCGTTCGAGACCGCGATGGCGCAGTTCGGCGGCCATGCGCTGTTTCTGTCATCGCGAGATACCCAGCTCGGGCGCGGCGAGCCGATCGGCGACACGGCCCGGGTGCTGTCGGAAATGGTCGATGCAGTAATGATCCGGACCTTCTCCCACGCCGGCCTCGAGGAGTTCGCCGCTGCCAGCTCGGTACCGGTGATCAACGCCCTGACCGACGACTACCACCCCTGCCAGCTGCTGGCCGACGTGATGACCTGGACCGAGTGCCGCGGGCCGGTCAAGGGCAAGACCGCCGTGTGGGTGGGTGACGGCAACAACATGTGCCATTCGTGGATCAACGCCGCGCGCCAGTTCGATTTCCAGCTGCGCATCTGCTGCCCCGCGGGTTACGAGCCGCGTCAGGACATTCTCGACGCCGCTGGCGAGCACGCCGTCATCGTACGCGACCCGGCCGAGGCGGTCCGCGGCGCCGATCTGGTGACCACGGACGTCTGGGCTTCGATGGGGCAGGAGGAAGAGCAGGCCAAGCGGGAACGGGATTTCGCCGGCTTCCAGGTCACCGAAGCGCTGCTGGATCAGGCCTCGGACGAGGCGATCTTCCTGCATTGCCTGCCGGCGCATCGTGGCGAGGAGATCAGCACGACGCTGCTCGACGATCCCCGCGCCGTGGTCTGGCAGGAAGCCGGCAACCGGCTGCACGCTCAGAAGGCACTGATCGAATTCCTGCTGCTGGGCCAGGTCGACTGACGATTGCCGGGCGAAGCGCAATGGGCCGCGATCCGAGACAGGTTCGCGGCCTTTTTCGTTCCGTCCTACTCGAACCGCCTTTCGAGACACGGCTTCCCATGTGACCGACGCCGCGCCCGGCGGCCTAGCCCGATGTTCACTGCCGTGACGATGAGCGCCAGTAGCCCGGCCGCGACCATTGCCTGGCCTACGTTCCCGGTCAGCGCGGACTGCCCCAGCACCACGAAGGCCACGCCGTAAGGGCCGGTGGTCAACAAGGCGACGCCCAGGTAGATCGACAGCGGGACGCCGGCAATCCCCAGTGCGTAATGCTTGAGAAACATCGGCACGCCGGGAACGAGCTTGATCAGAAACGTGACGCGCCAGGCATCCTGGCGCGCATCGTCCAGCCCTGCCAGCGCCGGAAAACGTCGTTCGATGGAGGCGCGGAGAACCGGCCGCAGTTGGCCGCTGGCGATCGCGTAGCAGAGCAGCAGGTTGAGCAGCGTTGCCACCGCCGAGAACAACAGCCCGCCCGGCACGCCGAAGCGCAACCCGGCAAGAATGTAGAAAGGCGTCATCGGGATTCCCAACGCCGGCAAGCCCGCCATGGCGATCAACAGCGCCAGTGGATGCAGCGTCTCGAGCGCTTCCCGCGGAACGCCGCCCCAGCCAACCAGACCCGCAACGAGCAACGCCAGGGTGAGGAACACGACCCACCGCCGTCGCAGGCGAGCGCGCCTTGGCAGTGGGATAGGGTCGGCATGAAATCGATCGGGGGCAGCGTGTCGCATGCCCCCGATCTAAACCGATCATCGTGACCGGGTGATGACAGCCCGGCCGAACCGATGCCTACTCCAGGTTATCGAGCCCTTTTTCGGCCATGGCGACGGCGCGGAACAGTGCCCGGCGCTTATTGAGCGTCTCGTGCCATTCGTCGTCGGGGTCCGAGTCGGCGACGATGCCGCCGCCGGCCTGCACGTGGAGCTCGCCATCCTTCAGCACCGCCGTGCGAATCGCGATCGCCATGTCCATGTTGCCGTGCCAGGAGAGATACCCGACCGCACCGGAATAGACGCCGCGCTTGACCGGTTCGAGTTCGTCGATGATCTCCAGCGCCCGGATCTTGGGTGCCCCGGAGAGCGTCCCCGCCGGGAAAGTAGCGCGCAGCACATCCATCGCCGACATGCCCTCGCGCAGCTTGCCGGTCACATTGGAGACGATATGCATGACGTGGGAATAGCGCTCGATCGCCATCTTGTCGGTGAGCTCGACGGTACCGACCTGGCTGATGCGACCGATGTCGTTGCGCCCCAGGTCGATGAGCATCAGATGCTCGGCGATCTCCTTGGGATCGGCCAGCAGCTCGTCCTCCAGCGCCTTGTCCTGCTCCGGCGTCGCGCCACGCGGTCGCGTGCCAGCGATCGGCCGCACGGTCACCTCGCCGCCCTCCAGCCGGGTCAGAATCTCCGGAGAGGAGCCGATCACGTGATGGTCCTCGAGATTGAGGAAGAACATGTAGGGAGACGGGTTGAGACTTCGCAGCGCACGATAGAGATCCAGCGGCGGCGCCTGATACGGGATCGACATGCGCTGGGAAGGCACGCACTGCATGACATCCCCCGATAGCACGTACTCCTTGATCTTGGCGACCGCGTCCTTGTAGCCCTGCTCACTGAAGCTGGCATGAAAGTCGTCTTCGGCGACATCCGCCCGCCCGGTTCCCGGACTCAGCGTATTGAAAGTCGCGCTGCGCAGCTTCAGTTCCAGCGTCTCGAGCCGCTCGACGGCGTTATCGTAGGCGTGCGGCGTTTCCGGATCGGCGTGGGTCCACAGCTGCAGGCGGCCGGAGAGGTTGTCGAAGACGACCAGATCGTCGCACACCATCAGCAGGATGTCCGGCACGCCGATGGGATCGGGTTTCTCGGCGGCCAGCGCGGTACGCAGCTTGGGCTCGATATAGCGGATGGTGTCGTAGCCGAAGTAGCCTACGAGACCGCCATCGAAGCGCGGCTGGTCGTCGAGATCCGGCACCTTGAATCGAGACTGGAACCGCTCGATCCACGCCAGCGGGTCTTCGACTTCGCTGGCGCCCTGCTGCTCCCCATCGACAATATGGCGCACGGTGAAGCCGCGCACTTCGATGCGTTCCCGGCTTGGCAGGCCAATGATCGAATAGCGGCCCCACTTCTCTCCGCCTTGTACCGACTCGAGCAGAAAGGTCCAGGGCGCGTCAGCGAGCTTGAGGTAGGTGGAAAGCGGCGTATCCAGATCGGCAAGCACCTCGCGGGTGACCGGAATACGGTTGTAGCCGGCTTGCGCCAGCTCGGCAAAGCGATCGGGGGTCATCATGGGACCGGGCTCCAGCAGTGAAAATCAGCAATCGTGAGAGCGGCTGCGTCGGTAACGACTGATAATCACCATCGCCATCGCTTGACCGGGCGCATCGAGACGCAGAGGCTGAAAAGGCGTTGGGTATCCGGTCGCATGTCAAAGCTCGGTCGAAAGGGGTAACGGGAAACGGGGAAGCTGCCTGAAACCGGCGCCATAACCGCCCTGGCGCCGTCCCGGAAACCCTAAACGAGTTCCCCCAGCGATTCAACCACGCCATCCGGTTCGCTCGAGGCCACCGGCTCGCCGTGATTGTATCCGTAGGGAACGGCCAGCGTGCGGAAGCCGGCGCGCTTTCCGGCTTCCACGTCATGCCGCGAATCCCCCACCATCAGGCACCGCGAGGGATCGATGTCGTAACGCGCCGCCAAATGCAGCAGCGGCGCCGGATGAGGCTTCTTCTCCGACAGCGAATCGCCGCCCAGCGTCGCGCGGAAATAGTGGCGCAGTTCCAGCGCTTCGAGAATCGGATCGATGAACGCCGCCGGCTTGTTGGTGATCAGCGTCAAGATGATCGAGCGGCTTTCCAGCTCATCGAGCGCCTCCCGGACGCCGGGATACACGCGGGTCCGCTCGCAGGGTGCGGCATGGTAATGACGCAGGAAAGATTCGTGAGCCGCTTCCAGCAGCGCCGCTTCGGGCATTCGCTCGAGGACGCTCTCCAGCGCCCGCTCGACCAGCTTGCGGGAACCGTTCCCGACCCAGTCGCGAACCTTCGCTTCGCCCACCGCCACCATGCCCAGCTCGATGAGTATGGCGTCCACCGCTGCCGCGAGGTCGGGGACGGAGTCGATCAATGTGCCATCGAGATCGAAGGCCACCAGACGAATGTCCTGGAGCAAAGCGTGCATGTATGCGTCCTTGTCTGTAGCGCCGGAGCGTCGGGATGACGGTCTTTAGCTTACCCAAAAGCCGGTAAGTTTACGCAACCCGCGGATGCCAAGCGCCAGTGATCGGCGTATCCTTGACTCCATCTTTCGTCGAATCGACGGGTACCGACTTCCGTGAATGCGCAGTTCCACAGCCCGATATCGTCACCGCTCGGCTATTGCTGCGTCTGTTTCATGTCGTTCATGTCGGCCACTGGCCTGGCGATCGTTCAGGACCCCGCCTTGCCGTACCGTGACTCGCTTCGACGCCCCCGATTTTCCCCGCTTCCTTTTCACCATTTCCCTTCTGATTCTCACATTGGAGTTTCCCATGACCACACCACGTATCGTCGTGGTCGGTGGCGGCGCGGGCGGACTCGAGCTGGCAACCCGACTGGGTCGCAAGCTCGGCAAGCGTCAGCGTGCCGACATCGTCCTCGTGGACCGCAACCCGACCCACATCTGGAAACCGCTGCTGCACGAGATCGCCACCGGCACCCTCGACTCCGGGCTCGATGAGGTCTCCTATCAGGGGCACTCGAAGAGCCACGGCTACCGATTTCAGCGCGGCACCCTGAGCGCCATCGACCGCGACAACCGGACCATTACCCTCGAGCCGATCCACGACCAGGACGATGCGGTCGTGCTGCCCGCGCGCCAGATCGAGTATGACTACCTGGTGCTTTCCGTCGGCAGCGTCTCCAACGACTTCGGCACCCCCGGCGTCGCCAGACACTGCCACTTCATCGACAGCCCGCAGCAGGCGGAGAGCTTCCGGCGCAACATGCTCAATACCTTCCTGCGCTACAGCGACCCGGAGCGCCGAACGCATCCCAAGCTGACCGTCGGCCTGGTCGGGGCGGGCGCGACCGGCGTCGAACTGGCCGCCGAACTCTTCGGCGCGTCACGCATGCTGCACAGCTACGGCTTCACGGCCATGGACAGCGGCAAGCTCGAGGTGCACCTGATCGAGGCCGCGCCGCGCATTCTGCCCGCCCTGCCCGAGCGCATCAGCCGCGCCGTGCACGGCGAGCTCGAACGGCTCGGCGTCAAGATCCATGTCGATACGCGCGTGACAGAAGCCAACGCCAACGGCTTCATCACCGCGGACGGCGAACCGCTGGAGACGGATCTAAGCGTCTGGGCGGCGGGCATCCGGGCGCCCGAATTCCTGTCGGAACTGGGACTGGCCACCGAGCGCAACCATCAGGTCAAGGTCAACCAGACACTGCAGAGCCTGGACGATGAGCGCATCTTCGCCTTCGGCGACTGCGCCTCCTGTCCCCAGCCCGACGACAAGCGTGTTCCTCCCCGCGCCCAGGCCGCGCATCAGCAGGCGACGCACTGCTACCACAACCTGCGTGCAGCCATGGATGGCAAACCGCTGAAGCCTTTCGTCTATCACGATCGAGGCTCGCTGATCTCGCTGGCGCACTTCGAGGCGGTCGGCAGCCTCATGCGCGGCGCGTCGGCGCGAAGCCTGTTCATCGAGGGCAGGCTGGCCAAGCTGTTCTACGCTTCTCTCTACCGTATGCATCAGATGGCCATTCACGGCATTTTCAAGACCGGCATGACCGTCGTCGTCGACGGCCTCAACCGCTATCTGCGGCCGAAGATGAAGCTGCACTGAGCAACAGTTGCACTGAACGCTGTGACCGCGAAGTTCCAGCAAGCGTGAAGCGCCATCAAATACGATAGCCAGCGAATTCGAAACGTCAGCGGAGAGATCACATGGAACGTTTCTACAATGCCCCCGGCGATGTCGTCGACGAGGTTCTGCGGACGACGGCGGCGACCGCCCCGCTGCGCATCGCCGAACCGGACAGCGGCCTGCGCATCCTGATCCGCCGGGATTGGGACAGAACGGAACAGGGACGCCGCCAGGTCGCGGTGCTCTCCGGCGGCGGCGCCGGCCATGAACCGGCCCACGCCGGTTATATCGGCGAAGGCATGTTGACCGGCGCCATCTCCGGCAGCCTGTTCGCGTCGCCCAGCGTCGAAGCGGTGCTGGCGGCAATCCGTGAAGTCTGCGGCGACGCCGGCTGCCTGCTGGTGGTCAAGAACTACACCGGCGACCGCCTCAATTTCGGCCTTGCCGCCGAGCGTGCCCGCAGCGAGGGCCTGAATGTCGCCATGGTGATCGTCGCCGACGATATCGCCATCGAGAACGCGCCGCAGCCGCGCGGCATCGCCGGCACCGTGCTGGTCCACAAGCTGGCCGGCTACCTGGCGAGCCAGGAGACACCCCTCGATGCCATCCGCGAACGTGCCGAGGCGCTGTGTCGGCGCATGGGATCACTGGGCATGGCGCTGAGCGCAGCGGCACAGCCGGGCCAGCCCGCCGCCGACCGCTCGCCGGAACTGGGCCTGGGCATTCATAACGAGACCGGCACGAGGCAGGTCGACCCGAAGAGTGCCGACGAGGCGATGAGCCTGGTTCTGGATCCCCTGCGCAACGCGCTGTCCGACCGCAAGCTCACCGGCCCCTGGATCGCGATGCTCAACGATCTGGGCAGCTGCTCCACCCAGGAAATGGGTGTGCTGGCCGCCAGCCTGCTGCGCCAGTTGGGCGTCGAGCAGGTCGTGCACCTGATTGGCCCGGCGCCGCTGATGACCTCACTGGACATGCACGGCTTTTCGCTCACTCTGCTGCCGGCGGATGACGACACCGTCACGGCGTTGTCGGCACCGACGACGGCACCAGGCTGGCCCGGACTGCGCGCCACGCAGAGGCCTCCGCACTTCTCGCCGGACACCCGCCAGGATCACGAAGCGCTGGCCGACGACGCGCCGCAGGACGCCGACACCGTCGCGACGCTCGAGCGGATCATCGATACCCTGCGCCAGGCACGTGAAGAACTCGATGCTCTGGATGCCAGGAGCGGCGATGGCGACGCCGGCGCCAGCATGCAAAGCGGCGCTGATTCGATCGCCAGAGCGCTCGAAGCCAAACGCCTGAACACCGCCGCCCTACCGCTACTGTTCGCGGGCGTCGGCCAGTTGCTCTCAAGGGACATGGGCGGCTCCAGCGGCGTGCTGCTATCGATCCTGTTCACCGCAGCCGCCGGCTCGCTGGATCGCCGCGGCAAACTCGACGAGGCGCTGGCCGCCGGCGTGGAGAAAATGCAGGCCTACGGCGGTGCCAGGCCCGGCGACCGCACCATGCTCGATGCACTGATCCCGGCCATCGAATCGTTGCAGCGCGGCGAGTCGTTGGCCCAGGCTGCGCAGGCCGCTCGCGACGGCGCCCAGGCCACCGCCAGCCTGACCCGAGCCAACGCCGGCCGCTCAGCCTATGTGCCGGAAAGCGCACTCAAGGGTATCGTCGACCCCGGTGCCGAGGCCGTGGCAAGAGTGTTCGAGGCACTAAGCCATTCGGCCTCGTAGATCGCAGGAGGGCGCTACTGAAAAAGCCTACGCCATGTCCACTTGAATCGGCCACCTCGACGCCTCCGGGGCCGCGCTGAAAGACGAGGGGCAAGCCGGGTCTTGTGACATGGATGTCACAAGAGGCGCGCCCGGACAGGGATGTCCTTGCGCGCCGACCCGAAGCGCAGGCCATCGTCTTTCAGGGTTTCGCGGACCAGCGGCGTCAATCAAGAGGGGGAGCGCGAGGGGGCGAGCGTTAAGCCCCCTCGCAACCAGGAGCGGAACGGTCGTCGGTGCTGGAACAGTCGTAAGCTGAAAAAGCCGGAATGTGGCACTTTGCCAAATAGGGAGGCAGCCCTTCGGCTCCTCTCCACTTTTCAGACCTAGTCTTTGATCGGCTTGGGCCACCAATCCGGCAGCAATGCCTGCGATTCGCGCCGCGCGAATCGATCGTCCAGCAGGTGGATGACGCCTTCATCGGTGCCGGATCGGATCACCCGGCCCGCTGCCTGCACTACCTTCTGCATGCCGGGAAAGAAGTAGGCGTAATCGTAGCCGTGGCCGTAAAGCGCCTGCAGCCGCGCTCGCATCTGCTCGTTGACCGGGTTGACCTGCGGCAATCCCAGTGTTGCGACGAACGCGCCGATCAAACGGTCGCCGGGTAGATCGATACCCTCGCCGAAAATGCCGCCCAGCACGGCAAACCCCACCCCCTCCCCGTTCGCCTCGAACCGGCGCAGGAACGTCTCGCGGGCGTCATCGTCCATGCGCGATGCCTGACGCCAGATCGGAATCTCGGGGTGACGCTCGGCCAGCCGGTCGGCGACCTGCTCTAGGTAGGCGAAGCTGGAAAAGAACGCCAGGTAGTTACCGCGGCATGCTCGGAACTGAACGGCGATGCGATCCGCCAACGGTGTCAGCGATGCCTCGCGATCGGCATACCGCGTCGACAGCCGCGCGGCAATGCGAACCTCGAGCTGCGAATCCCGAAACGGCGAGGCCAGCGACATCCAGGGCGCATCGTCGGGCACGCCCAGCAGATCACGGTAGTAGGCTTCCGGCGCCAGCGTGGCGGAAAACAGCGTACCGCCCTGGGCGGCGGCAAAGCGCGGCGTCAGGAACGGCGCGGGCACCACGTTGCGCAGCGTCACCCGGGCCCCAGCCAGGCGCTGCCGCCCCCGCGGCGCCTGCCGCGACACATCGCAGATCGAGTGATCGCCGAAGACATCGGCTACCCGACAGAAGTGCTGGGCATCGAAAGCAAAGCGCTGCAGCTCGCTATCGAGCGCGATCGGCTGTTCGCTCTGATACTCGACCACCTGTGAAACGGCCTGCTGCAACGCACCGATCAGCTTGCCCGGCAGCGTCTCCAGAACCCGATAGTCCGATTCGCTGTCGTTAGCCAGCGCACGCCACGCGGACGCCACCCGCGAGAATGGCCGCTTGAGCGGAGCAGGCAGGGTCGGCTTCAGGCGCCGGAACGCCGCGTGATCGAGCGTCGCGCTGTACATGCCGCGCCCGCGTTCGACCAGATTGTGGGCCTCGTCGACGAGCAGACCGACCCGCCATTGCTGCTGCTGGCTCAGCGCGTAAAGCATGGCGTGGAAATCGAACCAGTAGTTGACGTCGCCGATGACGACATCGGCCCAGCGCGCCATTTCCTGGCCCAGATAGTAAGGGCAGATTTCGTGGGCAAGCGCGGTCTCCCGCAGGGCGGCGCGATCGAGCCAGCCGCGTTCGACCGCCGCCTTGCGCGCGGCGGGCAGGCGATCGTAGAAACCCGCCGCCAGCGGGCAGGATTCGCCGTGACACGCCTTGTCGGGATGCTCGCAACTCTTGTCGCGGGACGTGAGCGTCAGCACGCGCAGCGGGACGGCCTGGACTTCACCCAATCGGCTATCGCCCGACCTGGAATCGTTCGGCTCGGCATCGCCCGACCCGATATCGCCCGACCCGATATCGCCCGACCCGATATCGTCCGGCTCGAGATGATCCGGTTCCGGATTTTGGCGTTGCCGCTGCACGGCGCCCAGGGTGCGCAGCGCGTCGAGGGCGAGCCGCTGGCCGGTATTACGCGCCGTCAGGAAGAAGATCTTGTCCAGCGGCTCGCCCGGCATCGCCTTGAGCATCGGAAACAGCGTGCCTAGCGTCTTGCCAATGCCGGTAGGCGCCTGCAGCATCAGCCAGCGCCGGGTATGAATCGCCTTGTAGACGGATTCCGCCAGCGGCCGCTGACCCTCGCGAAACCCGGCATAAGGAAACCGCAGCGCCTGCAATGCGCGATCGCGCCGCCGCCGATGGGCCAGCTCCTGCTGCGCCCAGGCCAGAAACGCCTGGCAATGAGCGTCGAACTCGGCGCGCAGCGCCTCGGCCGAACAGCGCTCGCTCAATGGCGTTTCGCGCTGGCTGACGATATCGAAATAGACGAGCGTCACCGTCAACTGATCCAGCCCGCGTTCGGCGCACAGCAGGTGGCCATACATCTTGGCCTGCGCCCAGTGCAGCGCCCGCTGGTTGGCCGGCTGGCGGGAAAGATCGCCGCGATGGGTCTTTATCTCTTCCAGCCGATTGGCGTCGGGATCGTAGCCATCGGCGCGGCCGCGCACCTCGAGGTGGCGATAGGTGCCATTCAAGGCGAGCTCGCGTTCGTAGCGCTCGCCCCGCCGCTCTCCGACGAGTTGATGGCCGGCGATACCTTCCTGTGCCGAAGGCGATGGCGTGAAGCGCAGATCGAGATCGCCGCGTTTGGCCGCGAATTCACACAGCGCACGGACAGCGATCCGATAGCTCAAGAAAGCGCTCCTGCCGTGGTGTCAGCGTCGCCCGCATCTACCGTCTCGCCGTCACAGGCCGCCCAGGTGACGTAGCAGACGCTGACCGGCATGTCGTGACGGGCACAGAACTGCAGCCAGCGTTTCTGGTTGTCCTGCAGGCGGTCTCCGGGCCCTTTCACTTCGATCATTCGATAAGCCGGCTCGGCGGCGCCACGCGCCCCTCGCGAAGCATCATCGCCTTCCGGCCAGAACTGGATCAGATCCGGCATCCCGGCCCGATTGGCGCGAACATCGTCGAGCAGACGCTCGAACCAGAGCCGGAGATGGCGCGCCGGAATGCAGTGCAGCGCCAGTTCCAGCGCCCGCTCGTCCAGCGCTTCCCAGAACACGAACGGTGACTGGATGCCCCACTTGTCGCGGTAGCGACGACGGATGATCTCGCCATGGTCACCCCGCTCGAGCGCAGCCAGGCATGCCTCGATGAGGTCGCGTCGACGGGTCCGAAAATCCGCCTCGAACAGATCCACCGGCCCGCTATGGAACGGATGGAAGAACGCGCCGGGCAGCGGCGCGAAGATCGCATCCCAGCACAGCAGGCCGAACAGCCCATTGACGAGCACGTTCTCGATATAGCAGACCGGCGCCTCGGCGCGGGAGAGGTGCCGGGCCACCGCCAGTTCGACGCTGGCCGAACGCGGCAGCACCAGATCGACACGCGGTGGTTCCGGTGCCTTCGTCCGCCTGCCTGAAGCCAGTCCCAGTTTGCGCCGCAGCCGCGGTATCACCCGCTCCAGCGCCTGGCTCTCCGCGGCATTGGTGGGCGCGGCTTCCGCCCGTTCGGCCAGCGCCAGCGCATCCGCCGTTGCCTGCTGCGCCTCGAGCACGCGAATTCGTCGCAGCCGCGCTTCCGGTGCCGAGCAATCCCGATAGAGATCCAGCGCCCGGCCAAGTTCGCCCTGGCGTTCGAGACGGTAGGCGAGCTTGTAGATCAACCGGCCTCTGCGACGCTCCAGCCAGTCGTTGTCGAACGCCACGCGAGGCACGTCGGGCAACAGCGATTCCAGCGACTCGTCGGCCTCGAAGCGCTCCCGGCAGCGGTGCAGATGATGGTAGGCCTCCAGCTCCTCGCGGCGCGAGAAGGCGCGGGAAGAAGCGTCCAGTTCGACGCGCTCGAAGCGATAGACACCGAGTTCCGAGAGCACGAATTCGGACCAGTGCTGACGCAGGTTGCCGAAGAACATCAGCCGGAAGCGCTCGCACATCGCGTCGACGGTCAGCCGATAGTGACGATCCCCGAGCGTCGGCAACCACTCGGCCAGCGGGCGGGGTTCGGGCGACGCCGCCTGCAACGCCGCCAGCCAGACACCCTTGCCCGCGCTCCTGCCGACGCCGAGTGCCAACAGCCCGTCGCCCATGTCGACGCCGATCTCCGCCCGGGTCGCCAGCGAAAACAGCGCTTCCAGCGACAGCGGTACATCTTCCTCGATCCAGCCGCACTCGATCAGCGGCCCAGCAGCGTCGACGCTATCGCCGATCTCGGCGTAGACCAGGCGACTGGCACGGAAATCGATGCCCTTGCGCATGACCATCCGCACCAGCAACGCCTGGGAAGGCTCCGGCACGCGCTCGAAGTCGGCGATGAAAGCGCCTTCGTCGGGACTCAGCAGGTCCGCGTAGCGGGACCTCAGCCAGTCGAGCACTTGGCGGAAGTTGGCAAGGTAATAGAGCGGGTCTTCGAGCGTCGGCAGCGCCATGGGCTCCCCAGCGTAGGACTCAAAAATACTGGGTAAGTATACAGATGACGCGACAGCGTTCGAAGCCCCGTGACGGGTCGAGACACTACTCGTCCAGCTCGGCCTTGAGTTCCTGCCACAGACGGCGATACGCGTGGGTCGCCCGGCTACGGGGCGCCAGGTCCGCCAGCGGTTGGTTTTCGAGACTCATTCGCTCGACGTCGCTGGAATAGGGGATCCAGCTGTGCAGCGTGCGCCCCATCGCGTCCGGGGGCGATTCGATCCACTCCCGGTGCAGGCGGCGCCGCCGATCGACCAGATTGAAAAAGGGGCAGACGCGCTCGCGCTGGCGCTTCTTGAGATCGAGATGCGCCAGCATGCGTGAAAATGCCTGTATCGACAGCGGACTGGGAATGGTCGGCACCAGGATGCGATCGGCGGCGCGGATCAGCTGTTCGGCCAGCATGGAAAGCCCCGGCGGGCAGTCCAGGATCATCAGCGCGTACTCTTCGCTGAACGGCGCGATCAGGCGCTTGAGATGCTTGCCGCCCTCTGCCTTGTCTTCGAGGATACGATCGAGTTCGCGCAGGCCCATGTCCGCCGGCAGCAGATCGAATCGTTCCCAAGGCGTGCGCTGAACCTGCTCTCCCAGCGGCGACTTGCCCGACAGCAGCTTGCCGACCTTGCGGCTCAAGCCGTTCTCGCCCCCCAGTATCCAGGTCGAGGCGCCCTGTGCATCGAGGTCCCACAGCAGCACCGGCAAACCATCGCGATTGGCTTCGCGGGCCAGGTTGACGGCCGCCGAGCTCTTGCCGACGCCGCCTTTGAGATTGTGCAGTGCCACCACTTTCATGATCGAAGTGTTCCCGGTCGATATCGAATGATGCCCGAGATTCTACGACCCTGCGGATCCCCGAGAGATGACAATCTGATGACAAAACGATGACGGCCGCTGCCGCTCGATCCAGCGCCGCTTGGCATCGGCGCTCAGCCGCTTGATCGCCGCTTCGAGCTTGAGCGCGTCGCTGCGAGTGCCGACCGCCTGCGCGTGGCGCAAGGTCAACGGTCCCTTGCCGCGCAGCGCCCGCGCGCCCCGGCCGCGGGCGTGCTGCTCGAATCGCCGAGCGACATCGGTGGTAATGCCGGTGTAGAGCGCCCCGTTCGCCATCTCGATGAGATAGAGGTACCACTGGCGCGGCTCGCTATCGGTCGCTACCGCCTCGTTCGACGACATGCCGGCTCAGTTCCCGGCGAGCGCCGAGCGCATCTTGTCGATCACGCTGTCGTAGCGATGGGGGTCGTCGAGGCTGCGCGCCTTGAAGATCGCCGAGCCGGCGACGAAGGTATCCGCCCCCGCTTCGGCAATCTCGGCAATGTTGTCCGGGCCGACGCCGCCGTCGACCTCCAGCCGAATCGGTAACCCGCTGGCGTCGATGCGCCGGCGCGCCTCGCGGAGTTTGTCCAGCGCGGCGGGGATGAAGGACTGGCCGCCGAAGCCGGGGTTGACGCTCATGATCAGGATCATGTCGACCTTGTCCATGACGTAGTCCAGGTAGGAGAGCGGCGTCGCCGGATTGAAGACAAGCCCGGCCTTGCAGCCGTGGCTGCGAATGAGCTGCAGCGAGCGGTCGACATGTTCCGAGGCTTCCGGATGGAACGTCACGTAGCTGGCGCCGGCGTCGATGAAATCGCCGATCAGGCGATCCACCGGCTTGACCATCAGGTGGCAGTCGATCGGCGCGGTGATGCCGTGCTTGCGCAGCGCCTCGCACACCATCGGCCCCATCGTCAGGTTGGGCACGTAATGGTTGTCCATGACATCGAAATGGATGATGTCGGCCCCCGACGCCAGCACGTCCTCGACCTCCTGTCCCAGACAGGCGAAGTTGGCGGAGAGAATGGAGGGTGCGATCTTGAAGTCATGCATGAAAGAATCCTTATGCAGGCTGGCCGTTGGCGCTCATTCTAGCGCACGCATCGCCACCTTTGGCCGATCCGGACGCAAAACCGCCTCGCCGGCATGGCCGGCGAGGCATTGAGCATCGACTGTTTCTATACTGCTCTAGGTCTTGGCTGAATCGACCTTGGTCACATGGCATGATTCGGCCGTATCACAACAACACTCATTGGGGACACGTCATGCCTGGCTTCCACCCTTTCATGCTGCCTGCTCGCCGAGCAGTGGCCTTGTCTCTCGTCTGCCTGACAACTGTGTTATCGACTCTCGTCCCGACACCGACGCATGCCCAGTCGGCGATCCTCGAAGGGGAGCGATTCCACCCCCAGCTCGGCGAGCACGGCATGGTCGCCACCAGCCATTACCTGGCCTCTCAGATCGCCCACGATGTCTTGGCCGATGGCGGCAATGCCGTCGATGCCGCCGTGACCGCCGGCTTCGCGCTGGCAGTGACCCAACCCCGATCGGGCAACATCGGCGGTGGCGGCTTCATGCTGATTTCGGACGAGAAGAGCAATGAGGTCATCGCCATCGACTACCGCGAAAAGGCCCCGGCGGCAGCCTACGAGACCATGTTCCAGAACGAACAGGGTGAGGCCGTCTCCGAGCTTTCCCGCTACACCCACAACGCCTCCGGCGTGCCCGGCACCGTGGCCGGCCTGGCATTGGCGCTGGATAAGTACGGCACCATGAGTCTCGCCGAGGCGCTGGCGCCCGCGATCAAGCTGGCGGATGAAGGCTTCATCATTCCGCCGCGATTCGCCGAAGGTCTCGAACAGTCCCAGCAACGGCTCAAGCAGTGGGATTCGACGCGCAAGGTGTTCTACAAGCCGGACGGCTCCCTGTATCGCGCCGGCGAGCGATTCCGCCAACCCGACCTGGCCGCGACGCTCGAGCGCATCTCCAAGAACGGCCCGCGGGAGTTTTACGAAGGCAAGACGGCGCGACTGATCACGGCCGAGATGCAGAACCATGGTGGCCTGATGACGGCAGAGGATCTGGCTGGCTACCAGCCGACGATTCGCGAGCCGGTACATGGCACCTACCGCGGCTACGACGTCTACGCCATGAGCCCGCCCTCTTCCGGCGGCGCGCATATCGTGCAGATGCTCAACATGCTCGAGGGTTACGACATTCACGCCATGGGCTTCAATTCCGCACGCACGATCCACGTCATGAGCGAGGCGATGAAACGCGCCTATGCCGACCGGGCCAAATATCTCGGCGACACCGACTTCGTCGACGTGCCGCTCGCCGGCATCACCTCGAAGGCCTATGCCGAGGAACTACGAGCGCAGATCGATCTCGACCGCGCCACGCCCAGCAGCGAGATCGCCGCCGGCAACCCGCTGCCGTACGAGTCCAACGAGACCACCCACTTCTCGATTGCCGACGACAGCGGCCTGGCGGTCTCCAATACCTATACCATCAACTTCAGCTACGGCTCGGGCATCGTCGTCGACGGCGCCGGCTTTTTGCTCAACAACGAGATGGATGACTTCTCGGCCAAGCCGGGCACGCCCAATGCCTACGGCCTGATCGGCGGTGAAGCCAACAGGATCGAACCCGAGAAGCGCATGCTCTCCTCGATGACCCCGACCATCGTCAAGAAGGATGGCAGGAACTTCCTCGTGACCGGGAGCCCCGGCGGCTCGCGCATCATCACCACCACGCTGCAGGTGGTGATGAACGTTATCGATCACGGCATGAACATCCAGAGTGCCGTCAGCGCGCCGCGCATTCACGATCAGTGGCTGCCGGACGAGATCCGCATCGAGGATGGCATCAGCCCGGACACGATCGCCCTGCTCGAGGCGATGGGACACACCGTCAGCCAGCAGGAGGCGATGGGCGCGGCGCAGTCGATCCTGATCGAGGACGATGGCACCTTCACCGGCGGCGCCGACCCGCGGCGTTCGACCTCCTCGGCGATGGGTCTATGAGCCGGTATCTGCGATCCGAAGGCGACCGACATGCCGTCGCCCACCGACGGTGACCCAGGCTGATTCGTGCGGGGAGACCGATGCCGATTGTCATCATTGCCATCGCCGAGTGGTTCGGCACCGCGCTGTGGTTCACGCCCAACGCCGTCATCGGCGATCTCCAGCGGACGTGGGGGCTCGCCACCGGCGATCTGGGCTGGCTCACCGGTGCGGTGCAGTTCGGGTTCCTGCTGGGGACGCTCGGCCTGGGCCTCAGCGGCCTTGCCGATCGCACTCGAGCCAGCCGACTGTTCGCCCTGGCATGTCTGGTCGGCGCGCTTTCCAACGCCCTGCTGCCTTATGCCGGTGGCCTGTGGCCAGCGGTCGGATTGCGCCTGGTCACCGGGCTGTCGCTGGCCGGCATCTACCCCATCGGCATGAAACTGATGGTGGGCTGGGCTCCTGGCCGAGCGGGGCTAGGGTTGGCGTGGCTGGTCGGCATGCTGGTGCTGGGCACCGCGATGCCCCACCTGCTGGCCGGCCTCGGCTGGAGTGGGGGCGGACTCATAGATCAGAGCGGCGGCGGCTCGGCGAGAGAAAGCGGCGACTGGCGGCTGACGCTATGGATCGCATCACTGCTCGCCCTGCTGGCCGGCGTCTCCATATGGCGGCTGGGCGACGCCCCTTCCCTTGCTCGGGCTTCCACTCCGACGCCATCACGTCTGGCCGGGCTGGCGGCCTTTCGCATCGCCGATTTTCGCCGTGCTGCCGGCGCCTACTTCGGCCATATGTGGGAGCTCTATACGCTCTGGACACTGATCCCGTTGCTGCTGATCGGGGATAACCCCTCGCTCTCTCCCCAGGCGCTATCGATGCTGTCGTTCGCCCTGATCGCGGTCGGCGCTCCCGGCTGCTGGCTCGGCGGCTGGCTGAGTCAGCATCTGGGCAGTCGCCGGGTCGCGATCCTGGGGCTGGCCGGCTCGGCGATAGGCTGCCTGCTCTATCCTTGGCTCGCTCCGCACCTCGGTTTCGCTGCGCTGGTGGCGTATCTGGCAGCGTGGAGCCTGCTCGCGGTGATCGATTCACCGCAGTTTTCCGCGCTCTCCGCCAGCGCTTGCCCCGCCGCGCTGATTGGCAGTGCCCTGACGCTGCAGAACGCGATCGGGTTCGCGATCTCCGCGGTCTCGATCGGTCTGCTGGTGCCATGGCTACCCGCCCTCGAGGCAACGATCGCCTGGTGGCTACTTCCCGGTCCGCTGCTGGGGCTGCTTGCTCTCCGCCGACTCGGCAGGCCTGCTCGCGTCGAACCGTAGGCACAGCGTCTGCCGCGCCTGAGCAACCTGAGCTCAAGAACATCTGGGCTTATAGAGTTACCGAGCAAATTAATAATTAAACGTTCTATAGAAACGAATTGTCATTCCATTCTGATTTATTTAGCCTTGCCGCCATTACCAATAAATCCTAGGGGACTGACTCATGACCTGGTTTTCCAAGCCTCGCTCGCTGTTCACCGCATCCGCCGTCGGGTTGGCGTTGACTTTCGGCGCTCTGTCGCCCGCGCAGGCTCAGGAAGAACCGCGTGAGCTGCTCAACTCCTCCTATGACATCGCTCGCGAACTGTTCGCCGCGGTGAACCCGAAGTTCATCGACTGGTGGCAGGCCCAGCACGACGAAACCGTCAGCGTGAAGCAGTCCCATGGCGGCTCCTCGACGCAGGCTCGTTCGATCATGCAGGGGCTGCGTGCCGACGTGGTGACCTTCAACCAGGTGACCGACGTCAACGTGCTGGCAGACGCCGGCCTGGTCGCCGAGGATTGGCAGGATCGCTACCCGAACCAGGCGTCGCCCTACTACTCCACGACCGCCTTCCTGGTGCGCAAGGGCAACCCCAAGCAGATCGAGAACTGGGATGACCTGGCGCGGGACGATGTCTCTCTCGTCTTCCCCAATCCCAAGACTTCGGGTAACGGCCGCTACACCTATCTCGCCGCCTGGGCCTATGCCGACCAGGCTTTCGATGGCGATCAGGACAAGATCGAAGATTACATGAGCACGTTCCTCGGCAACGTCGAGGTGTTCGACACCGGCGGCCGCGGCGCCACCACGACATTCGTCGAGCGCGGTATCGGCGACGTGCTGATCACCTTCGAGTCCGAGGTCAACAACATCCGTAACGAATACGGCAAGGACGACTACGAAGTGGTAGTACCGCCGGTCAGCATCCTGGCAGAGTTCCCGGTGGCCGTGGTCGACGAATACGCCGAGCGCAACGGCAACGAGGACCTGGCCAAGGGCTACCTGGACTACCTCTACACCGAGGAAGCGCAGCGCCTGCTGGCCGGGTTCAACTACCGCGTCAACGACGAGAAGGTGGCCGAGGAGTTCAGCGGCCAGTTCCCGAAAACCGAACTGCTGCGCGTCGAAGACGTCTTTGGCGGCTGGCCCGAGGCGATGGAAACGCATTTCTCGAGCGGCGGTGAACTGGATCAGCTTCAGCGCCGATGATCGCACATGCTCTGACCTGGCGCCGCGAACGCCGAGTGCTGCCCGGCTTCGGCCTCTCGCTCGGCATCTCGCTGACCTTCGTCTCGCTGATTCTGCTGCTGCCCCTGACCAGTCTGGTGGGGCAGCTCTCGCAGTTGAGCTGGTCGCAGTACTGGTTTTTGATCACGGATCCGCGCCTGCTGGCAAGCTATGGCGTGACGCTCTTCGGCGCCGCGGTGGCAGCTATCTTCAACGCCGCGTTCGGGCTGCTGATGGCGTGGGTGCTGGTGCGCTACGAGTTCCCCGGCAAGCGCCTGGTCGATGCGCTGATGGACCTGCCGTTCGCCCTGCCGACGGCGGTGGCGGGGATCACGCTGGCGACGCTCTACTCCAGTAACGGCTGGATCGGACGACTGCTGGAGCCGCTGGGCATTTCTATCTCCTACACCTGGATCGGGATCGCCCTGGCGATGGCCTTTACCAGCATCCCGTTCGTGGTTCGCACCGTGCAGCCGGTACTGGAAGATCTCCCCGCCGAAGTGGACGAAGCCGCGATGACGCTCGGCGCCAGCGATAGCCTCGCGTTCCGCCGGGTGATCCTGCCCTACCTGTGGCCGGCGCTGGTCACCGGTACCGGGCTCGCCTTCGTGCGTTCGCTCGGCGAGTTCGGCGCCGTGATCTTCATTGCCGGCGGCAAGCCCTACGAAACCGAGATCACCTCGCTGATGATCTTCGTCAAGCTGCAGGAGTACGACTACGCCGGTGCCTCGGCGGTCGCTTCGATCGTTCTCGCCACCTCGCTTGCGCTGCTGCTGGCGATCAATCTGTGGCAAGGCCGCTTCATCAAACGACTGCACGGAGGGCGCGGCTGATGATACGGATCGGTGACGCACCGCGTGTCCGCCGTCTGCTGATCGGGGCCGCCCTGGTGCTGACGGCGCTGTTCCTGCTGCTGCCGCTGGTGGCGATCTTCGCCCAGGCGTTGATGAGCGGCATCGATGTCTACTGGCAGAACCTGAGCGACGACTACACGCTTGCCGCCATCGGCCTGACGCTGCTGGTCGCCGTGATCACCGTGCCGGTCAATCTGGTCTTCGGGGTGTTTCTGGCCTGGCTGGTGACGCGCTTCGATTTCCCCGGCCGGCGCCTGCTGCAGACGCTGATCGATATTCCGTTTGCCGTCTCGCCGGTGGTCGCCGGCCTGGTCTACCTGCTGCTCTACGGGCGAAACGGCTGGCTCGGCGGCTGGCTCGATGCTCACGATATCCAGATCATGTTCGCCTGGCCGGGCATCGTGCTGGTCACGCTGTTCGTCACCTGCCCGTTCGTTGCCCGCGAGCTGATTCCGCTGATGCAGGCGCAAGGCTCCCGCGAGGAAGAAGCAGCCGTGACGCTGGGCGCTTCCGGCTGGACGATTTTCCGTCGCGTGACGCTGCCGAACATTCGCCATGCCCTGCTCTACGGCGTGATCCTGACCAACGCCCGCGCGGTCGGCGAGTTCGGCGCGGTCTCGGTGGTCGCCGGGGCGATTCGCGGCGAAACCAATACCCTGCCGCTGCAGGTCGAACAGCTCTATCAGGACTACAACACCGTGGGTGCCTTCACCAGTGCATCGCTGCTGGCACTGCTGGCGCTGCTGACGCTGGCCGCCAAGGCCGCACTCGAATGGCGCGCTGCGCGCCGGGAGACCGCGACATGAGTATCCGCATCTCGCAGATCGAAAAGACCTATGGTTACAAGGGACACGGTTCCAAGGGCCATGGCCGGACCCGCGCCCTCGAACCCATCGATCTCGATATCCACGATGGCGAACTGATCGGCCTGCTCGGCCCCTCCGGCTCCGGCAAGACCACGCTGTTGCGTATCGTGGCCGGGCTGGAACAGGCCGACAGCGGCTCGATCCATTTCGGCGATCGTGACGTGACCCGGGTGCACGTGCGCGACCGGCGCATCGGCTTCGTGTTCCAGCATTATGCCCTGTTTCGCCACATGAGCGTGTTCGACAACGTCGCTTTCGGGCTGACTGCCATGCCGAGGGCCACGCGGCCCTCCAGCGGCGAGATCCGCTCGCGGGTCATGCAACTGCTGGAAATGGTCCGGCTGCAGGATTTCGCCGAGCGTTTCCCGGCCCAGCTCTCCGGCGGGCAACAGCAGCGCGTATCGCTGGCGCGGGCGCTGGCGTTGAAGCCCGACGTGCTGCTGCTCGACGAGCCGTTCGGCGCGCTGGATGCCAAGGTACGCCAGGAGCTGCGCCGCTGGCTGCGCCATCTCCACGAGGAGCTTCACTTCACCAGCCTGTTCGTGACCCACGACCAGGAAGAGGCGCTGGAACTGTCGGATCGGGTGGTGGTGATGAGCAACGGCCGGATCGAACAGATCGCGACGCCGGATACCCTCTATCGCCAACCCGCCAATCGCTTCGTGTTCGAGTTCCTCGGTGACGTCAACCGGATCGAGGGCGATATCGAGAAGGAAGTCCTCACCTGCGGCAACGCGCGGGTGGCGGTGCCCGGCATCGAGAATGGTCGCCAGGAACTGCTGCTGCGACCCCATGAGGTCCGCCTGGACGAGCAGCCCAGCACCCGCGCGCACTTGCCGGTCAGCGTCACGGCCGTCGTGCCGGTAGGCGCCGAAGTTCGCCTCGAGCTGGAAGCGGACTGGCTGGGCGAGCCGTGGCTGGCCACGATCAGCCATGCGGATTTCGAACGCCTGGCGATCACCCGTGGCAAACGGCTCTTCGCCCAGCCCAGCCGTCTGCATCGCTTCGATACCTCACGACCACAGACACTGGCACCGCTGTCGGCCTCATGAGGCGGCAGCCGGGTCAAGGCCTTAGGGGTCTTCGTCGCATTCCGGAAACTCGCGACCGACGTCTATAATGGTCGCGCCGTTTCCACGACTCGAGAGGTTCACTGTTATGCGTCAATGGTTTGCGTTCAAAGGCCTGGCCGTACTGCTATTGCTCGGCCTGCTGGCGGCCTGTGCCCAGAGCCCCCAGATTCTGTCCGTGAGTCCCAAGGTCAGCGGCGGTTTTCCGCATACCGGCAACGGCCAGTCGGTCTCGCTGGAAGTGGTCGACGGACGCGACAGCAGCGTCATCGGCACGCGCTCGGGCAGCCCGTCGGCAACGTCGACGATTACCGTCGAGGCCAACGATGTCATTCCCAAGATCCGTGTCCAGGCGGAAAACGCCCTGCGCAGCATGGGGTTCAACCCGACCAGCAGCAACGCCGGCGGCCCTTCGCTGACCCTGACACTGACCGATCTGGCCTACGCCCGCGGTACCGCTGAGCAGCCGCTGCTGGACGCCTCCCAGCTCCAGGCGATCATCCAGGCGGAAGTGGTCAATGGCGGCAACACCTATACCGGTCGCTACACCGCCAAGCGCTCCCAGAGCTACGCCGTGAAGCCGGACTGGGATACCAACAACCGCATGGTAAGCGAACTGTTGGGTAACGCCCTGGATCGCACCTTCCGCGATCAGCAACTGGCCAATCTGCTGGCCCGCTGATCTCTCCCGGAAGTGTCCACCGAACGCGAAGAACCGCCTGCCACNNGTGGCAGGCGGTTCTCTCGTTCCGGGCTTCAGGATAGCGGCTTTAGGTAGCTTGGGGCGACGCCGCACGGGCCCACGACCGGACGACACCTCGGTAGCCACTAGAGCGGCGGGCCCCGCCTCACCAACTGCCACACGCTTTCGGTCAGGCCATCTCTGGCCTCCGATACCTCGCACAGCGTCAGCTCGAAATTGGGGGCCATCAGCGCCCTGACTTCCTCGTGCGGAACGCTGAACGGCGGGCCGCGCTCCGGGTCGTCATGGGTCAGGGTGACCAGCAGGCCGCGCTTGCCCGGCAACAGCAGTTGCGCCAGATGGTGAGCGTAGCGCTGGCGCGTCGCCGGTGGCAGCGCAATGAGGGCGGCACGATCGTAGAAGCCCGTCAGCTCGGCCGCTTCATCCACCTGAAAGTGGAAGAAGTCGCCACACCACAGCTCGACGCTCCCCTGCCGCGTGCACTCGAACCCGGATCGGCGGTAGCGAAGCGCGGGCTGATCGCCTTCCGCCACGAACTGCTCGATCGCCAGGGGCGACAGCTCGACTCCCAGTACCGGATTACCGCGCTGGACCAGCCAGCGCATGTCCCGACTCTTGCCGCACAACGGCACCAGGATCTTGGCGCCGGCGTCCAGCCCGAGTCGCGGCCAGTGCCTTTCCAGCGCCGGGTGCGGCATCTCGCGATGAAACCCGATGCGTCCTTCCTGCCAGCGCTGCAACCAATCCGCGGCGGTCATCACGACTCCTCAGGCAGGCTCAGAACCAGCGGTCGCGCTTGCGCCGGCGGCGCGGCAGATGCGGCACGATCAGGCCGACGATCAGCCCCGCGCCAGCCACCCCGCCGCCATACATGAAGTAGCGCATCAGCAGATCTTCTTCCTGGGTATCCAGACGCGCCTGCATCTCGCGCATCTTGCTCTCCGCCTGAGAATAGGCCTGATTGAGCTGATTATTGGTGGCCTGCAGCTCGTCGACCTGCGTCTGACGGCCTTCCAGTTCGTTGCGCATGTCGGCCACCCGCTGATTCCACTCGTCATCGATGCCATCGAGCCGCGTGGTCAGTTCGTCCACCTTCTTCTGGAGCGCCGGCAGTTGCTGCTGGGCGCTGGGTTGGTCCTGGATGAACTGGGACTGCACCCATACCTCGTCGCCGTCGGGGCCGCGCACCTGCGTATAGTCGCCCTGGGTCTGCAGCACGGTAACGGGATCACCACTGGTGAGCGTTCCCACGATGCGGTAGCCGTCGGTGGGGCCACTGCGCACGAACGTAGTCAATGAATCACTGACCCAGTGGCCATCCTGAGCCACGGCGGAGGCGGAAAACAGGGCCGCGCCCAAGGCGCAACCCATGACTGCATTTCGAATTTTCAACATATCGTCGTGATCTTAAATGGCTAGTCGGTAACGGTTGGGCATTTCATGCTCATGTGACGATGAACTGGGCGACGATGAGACCGCGCATCGCTTCCTGCGAGGGCGGTGATTCAATCATCCACACTTTCTGTGGATAACCATTTGGACAACCTGCGCAGCGATCATGCCATTCACCGGCTGCTTCGGCATTGACGACAAATTGGTGAAAATCTGACCAATCCGTCATTTTCTAACCTCGTTCCACCCATCGGCCGGTCGGTATCGGCCACTCTAACCGGCTCGTTTCAGCCATCGTCCCGCGGTGGCCAGGCCATCGGCCGCGGGAACTCGGTGACATTGCCCTCGGCCTTCACGGCCTTGGCTACGCCGCCGCGCTCGACTTCGTCGATCCGCACGATGGCGCTGTAGGGAATATAACTGCGATTGACCCCATCGAACGTGCGCCGAAGCTTCTCCGCACCGGGGTCGACGACCACCTTGGTCTGATCCTCGAACACAAAGGCCTCGACTTCGATGAACCCCCACAGGTCGCTTTGAAAGATCTCTCTGGCGTAGAGTTCCCAAACTTCACCTTGGTTGTGGAACACGACCCGATAGATCGGCTTGCTGGGCATAAATGAACGGCTCTCTCGATATCATTGCCACGCAGCCGGTTCGTCCTGTCCGCGAACGCGGCATCATGGCGTCTCAAATAGGCGCAAGGGTACCACAGCCATGGCGCCGTGCGAGCGGCACGGGTTGGCTGTATGGCCTCATCCCCCGTATAATGCCGCGTTCTCGAGAAGGCCTGAACGGCGCGCACACTGGCTGGGCGCCGTCTTTCCTGTCTCTCCTCTTCAGTTTTTCCACGGGGCATCGGTGACGCGCGCATGGCCGCAGCAACGCAACCTATGACGAAGAAGCTCTTCATCAAGACTCACGGCTGTCAGATGAACGAGTACGACTCCGCCCGTATCGCGGATCTGCTCGGCGAATCTCATCGTCTGGAAATGACCGATGACGAAAGTGAAGCCGACGTCATTCTGCTCAACACCTGTTCGATTCGCGAAAAGGCGCAGGAAAAGGTCTTCCACCAGCTCGGTCGCTGGAAGAAGCTGAAAGCCGCGAACCCGGATCTGGTCATCGGTGTCGGCGGCTGCGTCGCCAGCCAGGAAGGCGAGAACATTCGCAAGCGCGCGCCTCATGTCGACATGGTGTTCGGCCCGCAGACGCTGCATCGGCTTCCCACCATGCTGGATGCCCGCAGCAAGAGCGCGACACCGATCCAGACCGTGGACGTGACCTTTCCCGAGATCGAGAAATTCGATCATCTGCCCAAGCCGAAATCCGACGGCGCGACCGCGTTCGTCTCGGTGATGGAAGGCTGCTCCAAGTACTGCACCTTCTGTGTCGTGCCCTACACTCGCGGCGAAGAGGTATCGCGCCCCTTCGAGTCGGTAATGGAAGAAGTCGTTCACCTGGCCGAACAGGGCGTGCGCGAAATCAACCTGCTGGGCCAGAACGTCAACGCGTATCGCGGCCTGGACGAGAGCGGCGACGAAATCGATCTGGCGGAACTGATCGCCTGCGTGGCGGCGGTGGACGGCATCGATCGCATTCGCTTCACCACTTCGCACCCGGTCGAGTTCACCGACAGCCTGATCGAGGCCTACGGCGAGATTCCGGAGCTGGTCAGCCACCTGCACCTGCCGGTGCAGTCGGGCTCGGATCGCATTCTTGCTGCCATGAAGCGCGGCCACGGCCGGGACATGTACATCGACAAGCTCGAGCGCATCCGGGCGCTGCGTCCGGACATCAGCTTCTCCTCGGACTTCATCATCGGCTTCCCCGGCGAGACCGACGAGGACTTCGAAGACACCATGGACCTGATCCATCGCATCGGCTTCGATGCCTCGTTCAGCTTCATCTATTCCAAGCGTCCCGGCACGCCGGCGTCCAGCCTGCCGGACGACACTCCCGTGGAGACGAAAAAGCAGCGCCTGGCGATCCTGCAGGATCGGCTCAACCAGCAGACGCAGCAGATCAGTCGCCGCATGGTGGGGAACCGGGAGCGGATTCTGGTCACCGGCTTCTCGCCCAAGGATCCGGGGCAGCTTTCCGGGCGTACCGAAAACAACCGTGTCGTCAATTTCCGGGCCGAAGATCCGACGTCGCTGATCGGCTATTTCGTCGACGTCACCATCACCGAAGCCCTGCCCAATTCACTGCGTGGCGAGCTGGTATCCGCCGACCGCTATTGAGTTAGCGCCAATCGCCCTCATCTAGCCTGACGCAAGGCGAGGCGCTCCGTGCCTCGCCTTGCTCCGCCAGACTGATTCGCGTTCGATACGCGGGAGAGCCTGTCGGAACCAGGTGCAGGTTAATCCCGGTCATTGCCTCGACAGGAAGCGGCGCAGTAAGCTGGCGATAAGTTTTCAAGTTGCACCTTTTTCCAAGCCAACTTTTTCAAACCAACGGATCTCTTTGCGTTGACCCAAGACCAACAGTCTGACAGCCGCGTCGTGTCCCTGACACTCGAACCCAACGATCCCATGCGCCTGGCCAATCTCTGCGGCCAGCGCGACGAACACCTGAAGCTGGTCGAGGCCCGCCTCGGCGTGACGCTGCGCAATCGCGGCAACGTCTTCCAGCTTGCGGGCCCGGATGCCAGCGTCAAGGCAGCGGCCAACGTGCTCGAACACCTCTACCGCGAGACCGAAGCCGACGAGCTGACGCCGGATACAGTGCATCTCTATCTTCAGGAGTCCGGCGTCGAGGCGCTGGAAGAGGAAACCGGCGACATCGAAGCCGGCGGCCTGCTCATCCGGACGCCGCGAACGCTGATCAAGCCCCGCGGCTTCAACCAGCAGGGTTATGTCGCCAGCATCCGCCGCCACGACATCAATTTCGGTATCGGCCCGGCGGGCACCGGCAAGACCTATCTGGCGGTCGCGGCGGCGGTCGAGGCGCTCAATCGTCAGGAAGTCAGACGCATCCTGCTGGTACGTCCGGCCGTCGAGGCCGGCGAGAAGCTCGGCTTCCTGCCGGGCGATCTGGCGCAGAAGATCGATCCTTACCTGCGCCCACTCTACGACGCGCTCTACGAGATGCTGGGCTTCGAGCACGTCAACAAGCTGATCGAACGCCAGATCATCGAGATCGCCCCGCTGGCCTACATGCGCGGGCGGACGCTCAACAATGCCTTCATCATTCTCGACGAGAGCCAGAACACCACGCGCGAGCAGATGAAGATGTTCCTGACCCGTATCGGCTTCGGCTCGACGGCGGTGATCACCGGCGATGCGACCCAGGTCGACCTGCCCCGTGGCTCGAGCTCCGGCCTGATTCATGTGCTCGAAGTGCTGCGCGACACGGCCGGCATCGGGATTACCCAGTTTGCACCCAAGGACGTCGTTCGCCATCCGCTGGTGCAGCGCATCATCGAAGCCTACGACATCCACGAGGCAACCGAGGAAGCGGCCCAGCGCCAGCGCCGGGAAGACCGTCGTCAGGCACGCCTCGACGCGGAATCCCAGCGGGATCAAGGCGAATCATGAGTCCCGAGATCGACCGTCAGATTGCCGTCGGCACCGAGGCCGAAGCCGCCCTTCCGACACAGGCGGAGCTGGAAGCCTGGGTCGGTGCCGTGCTCGACCAGGAAGGCGATGGCCGCCACGAGTTAACGATCCGCTTCGTCGAGCGGGACGAGAGCCAGCAGCTCAATCGCGACTATCGCGGCAAGGACAAGCCGACCAACGTGCTCTCCTTTCCCTTCGAGACGCCGCCCGGAATCGAGCTTCCCCTGCTCGGCGATCTGGTGATCTGCCACGACATCGTGGTGCGCGAAGCGCAGGAACAGCACAAGTCGACCCAGGCGCACTACGCCCATCTGGTAATACACGGTTGCTTGCATTTGCTCGGCCATGACCATATAGATGATCAGGAAGCCGAGCAGATGGAAGCGCTGGAAAGAACGCTGCTCACCCAGTTTGGCATCACGGACCCCTATCGTGTCACCGATCCGGAACCCGATGTCTAGACGCCGACCCACGACGCTAACATTCATCGCCATGCCGACACCGACGAGACCTTCCTGCCCTGCCTGGAACGAGGGCCGGGAAGGATCAAGCGAGACCCCGAGCTTGACGGCCGAACAGCCTGACGAGCCTCCGCCTAGCCGCTCCCGGATTGCGGACGGCCCCCTTCGGACATCGACCATCGATTCAACACATGCTGTTATCGAGCCCCCGTCTAGTACGGTGCGGCCACGCGCGCGGGCGTCATGCCGGCGCGCCATCGTTTTCCCCTTCCGTGCGTCATCCGAGGACAAGAGACCACAGTCATGAGCGAAGACCGATCGAGTAGCCAGAACAGTCGATCCTGGCTGGATAAACTCATCAGTACCTTCTCTAGCGATTTCGATGAACCCAGCTCCCGCGAAGAGCTGCTCACCTTTCTGCGCGAGGCCGGCCCTAGGCTGAACCTCGATCAGGATGCGCTGACCATCATCGAAGGTGCCTTCCAGATCAGCGACCAGCAGGTGCGCGAGGTAATGATTCCGCGCTCTCAGGTCACCGCGATCAACGTGACGCAGCGCCCGGAAGATTGCCTGCCGATCATCCTGGAAACCGCACACTCCCGTTACCCGGTCATCGACGACAACCTCGATGACGTCATCGGCATTCTGCTGGTCAAGGATCTGCTGCCGCTGCTGAAGGGCAATCCCCAGGAGCGCGAGGCGTTCGAGCTGCGCGATGTGCTGCGCCCGGCGATGTTCGTTCCCGAGTCCAAACGCCTCAACAGCCTGCTCAAGGAGTTCCGCGACACCCACAATCACATGGCGATCGTGGTCGACGAGTACGGCGGCACAGCCGGCATCGTCACCATCGAGGACATCCTCGAGCAGATCGTCGGCGATATCGAGGACGAGCATGACACCGACGAGGAAGAGGACATTCGCGACATGGGCGACGGCACCTATGCCGTCCGCGCGCTGACGCCGATCGAGGACTTCAACGAGCATTTCGACACGGCCTTCTCCGACGACGAGTTCGATACCGTCGGCGGCTTGATCATGCAGCGCTTTGGCCACCTGCCCGGTCGCAACGAACATACCGATCTCGGCGAGTGGCGATTCACCGTCCTCAATGCCGATAATCGACGCATCCGCCTGCTGCAGGCCAGGCCGGTGCCGGCCGAGGTCGAAAGCGACTCCCCGCGCCGTATCGAAAGCTGATCGATTCCGCCCTTCGGCTTGCAGGCACTTGACGCATTCGATCGGCAACTTTGATATAAGGGGCACTTTTCGCAAGGAGTGCCCCCGACATGCCGCAAGCCAAGCCGTTGATTTCCGCCCGTCGACCCTGGCCGGGCTATCTCGCTGCGCTGGTCGCCGGCGGGTTCTCCACGCTCACCTTCGCCCCCTTCCACCTCTGGTGGCTGGGTCCGGTCGCCGTGGCCCTGATGTATCTCGATCACCACCGCCTGAGCGTGGGTCAGGCCGCCCTGCGCGGCTGGCTGTTCGGCGTCGGGCTGTTCGGGACCGGCACCTCCTGGGTCTACGTCTCGATCCACGACTACGGCTATACCGGCGTGCCGCTGGCGCTGTTTCTGACCGCCTTGTTCGTCGCCACGCTGGCGCTGTTCCACGCGTTCATCTTCGGTCTCTACCGGCGGTTCACCTCACCCCGGCTCGCCTTCCTCAGCTTTGCCGGGGTCTGGGTGCTGGGCGAGGCTTTTCGTAGCTGGGCGTTCACCGGTTTCCCGTGGCTGTTGCTGGGCAGTGCCCATGTCGATTCGCCGCTGGCGCCCTGGGCACCCATCGGCGGTGTCTATCTGCTGTCGCTGATCGTCGCGCTCAGCGGCACGTTACTGGTCGAGTTCTGCCGTCGGCGCTGGTGGGCGGTCGCGCCCGTCGCCCTGCTGTGGCTGGTGCCGCTGGCCCTGCCCACCCACTGGACATCGCAGGCCGCCGATCCGCTGCGGGTCGCGCTGCTGCAGGGCAACCTGCCCCAGCTTTCCAAGTGGAGCGCCGAGGGCCAGCGCAACGCCGTCAACACCTACACCCGCATGACGCGCCAGCAACCCGACGATGTCGACATCATCGTGTGGCCGGAAACGGCACTGCCCATGTTCGAGCAGCAGGCGCGCCCGTTCATGGCTCGACTGCAGTCGACACTTCCCCCGGAGACGTCGCTGCTGACCGGCATCGTTCAGCGCGACGAGGCCGGGCGTTACTACAACGCCATCACGGGGGTGGGAGATGTCCGCGGCGAGTACCGCAAGAGCCATCTGGTGCCGTTCGGCGAATTCCTGCCGCTGGATTTCCTGCTGCGCGGCATCATCGACTTCTTCAATCTGCCGATGTCCGACTTCGCTGCCGGCGCCGATTCCCAGCCGCCGATCCTCACTCATCGCGTCGCCATCGGCAGCGCCATCTGCTACGAGATCGTCTATCCCGACCTGGTCGCGGAGCGCGCGCGCGATGCCAACGTGCTGCTGACGGTCTCCAACGATACCTGGTTCGGTCGCTCGATCGGCCCCCTTCAACATTTGCAGATGGCCCAACTGCGCGCGCTGGAGAACGGCCGCTACGTCATCCGGGCCACCAGCAACGGGGTGACCGCGATCATCGACGACCAGGGCCAGTTGCGGGAGCAGGCGCCGCAGTTCGAAACTGCCAGCGTGGTCGGCGATGTCGTCCCGATGACCGGGCTGACACCGTTCACGCGCACCGGTAGTTGGCCGACCTGGATATTGTCGTTGCTGTTGCTGGCCCCGGCACTGGTGTGGAAAGCCCGCCAGCCGACGTAGGAAGATAGAACGCAGAAAGATACATCGACGGCACCGCCACTCTGTCAGGATTCGCCTTCGAATCCAGCGAGGGTGACGGCGCCGTTTCCGGAACGATCCCATCCTCCAACACATCTCGATCCACCCTCTTCTCTCTTCTCTCTTCCCACCTCCGCTTTTTCAATATGCGACGCCGGTTTATCGATTGGTTCCCGCTCGCAGGAAGACACTTGCCTCGCGAGTGACGATAGCGTTGGATGGAAGTCTTCATTTCCAGTCATCGAGTTCGCCATGACAATGTCCCTGGTCTCTCCCGACGATATCCGCAGCGCCTTCTCGCAAGCCATGTCCGACATGTACCGCCAGGAAGTGCCGCAATACGGCGATCTACTGGAACTGGTCGCCAACATCAACCGCGAGACGCTGACAGCGGACCCGGCACTGGCCGCCCGGCTCGATGCTCAGAACGAAACGTCGCGCCTGGATGTCGAACGCCACGGGGCGATTCGCGTCGGCACCGCCGAGGAGCTGTCGACGCTGAGGCGGGTCTTCGCGTTGATGGGCATGTTCCCGGTGAGCTATTACGACCTGTCGGAAGCGGGCGTGCCGGTTCACTCCACCGCCTTCCGCCCCATCGACGAGGATTCGCTCCGGCGCAATCCTTTCCGCGTCTTCACGTCGCTGTTGCGCCTGGAGCTGATCGAGAACGACGACCTGCGCCGCCAGGCCGCCTCGATCCTTGCCGAACGCGACATCTTCACGCCGGCGGCCCGCGAGCTGATCGAACTCGGCGAGCGCCAGGGCGGCTTCGACCGCGACCAGGCCGAGCGCTTCGTGACCGAGATCCTCGAAACCTTCCGCTGGCACCGCGACGCGACCGTCGATCACGAGACTTACCAGGCGCTGCACGACGCCCATCGCCTGATCGCCGACGTGGTCTGCTTTCGCGGCCCGCATATCAATCATCTCACCCCGCGCACGCTGGATATCGATGCCGCCCAGGCTGCCATGCCCGACTACGGAATCACGCCCAAGGCCGTCATCGAAGGCCCACCCAAGCGCGAGTGGCCCATTCTGCTACGCCAGACCAGCTTCAAGGCACTGGAAGAGCCGGTGCGCTTCGCCGGCAGCGATGGCGGCACCCATACCGCTCGCTTTGGCGAGATCGAGCAGCGCGGCATGGCGCTGACGCCCAAGGGGCGCGCGCTGTACGATGAATTGCTGGCCAACTCCCGCCAGGCGCCGCCCGCCGCCGACAATCTCGCCCACCAGCGCCAATTGAGCGAGTACTTCACGGCATTCCCGGATGACCTGGACGCGCTGCAGCGTGACGCGCTGGCCTACTTCCATTACGCGATCAGCGAGAGCGGCCGCCAACGCCTGGCCGACGGCGAGCCAGCCCCGGCCTCGCTGGACGAGGCCCTGGCAGCAGACTGGATCGACGCCACGCCGATCACCTACGAGGATTTTCTGCCGGTCAGCGCCGCCGGCATCTTCCAGTCGAATCTCGGCGATGCCCGACACCAGGCGTATGCCAATGAATCCAATCAGGGCGCCTTCGAGCTCGCCCTCGGCCGGCCGGTTCACGACGAGTTCGAACTCTACGGCCGGTTGCAGGAGGACTCTCTGGCTCGCGTGCGGCAGCAGTTGGGTATCTAGACACGGAGTTCGAGCCCCAATCGCGCCGCAAGCAGATATGCCCGGGCGCCAGAGTATTTCAGAGAGGGAAGTGGAATGCCGCAAACGGAGCGACAAGACAACGACAAGACGACCCCCATCGTCATTGTTACCGGCGGTTCTCGCGGCATCGGCGCCAGCCTGGTCGATCGCCTGCATCGCGAGGGCTTTGGCGTGCTCTTCACCCACGCCCAATCCCCACAGGAAGCGGAAACCCTGGAGCAAACTTTCTCTGATGACGGCCCGGTGGTCCGCGGCTTGCAGTGCGACGTTGCGAACCCCGACGCATCAACATGTATTTTCGATGCGGCCGAAGCGCTCGGCGATCCCGTGGCACTGGTCAACAACGCGGGTATCACGGGCGGCCTGGGACCTCTGGCCGAACTCGGAGACAACGAACTGGACCGGGTCATCGCGGTCAATCTCGCGGCGCCAGCCAGGCTATGCCGTGAGGCAGCGCGACGCTGGCAGAATCACGCCAGCCGCAAATCCATCGTCAACGTATCGTCGGTCGCCGCCCGGACAGGATCGCCCAACGAGTATGTCGTCTACGCGGCAACCAAGGCGGGTCTGGAAGCACTCACACGGGGTCTGGCCAAAGAGCTGGCGGGAGCGAACATTCTCGTCAATGCGGTTTCGCCCGGTACGACCGATACCACGCTTCATGCCCGCTCGGGTGAGCCGGATCGGGCCAAGCGCATCGCCGAGAAGATACCGCTCGGCCGCGCCGGTCAACCCGACGAAATCGCCAACGCCATCGCATGGCTGCTTTCGACGGAGACGAGCTATATCACGGGCTCGGTGATCGAGGTAACCGGCGGGCTCTAGCATCGGACAGGCATGAAGGTCGTATGGACACATGCTCTTGTCGTGGAGAGTGAATCGCGTTCCGGTCAGTCAGCCTAGGCTGAAGTTCCTTCTTCAGCCGTGTGAGGCTCGGACAGTGCATTCATCCAATAACAATGATCATGACATCTCATCCGCTTCGACCGACGTCGATCTCTCCACGCTACGCAAGGTAATCGCGGCTTCGGCGATCGGCAATTTCGTCGAGTGGTTCGATTTTGCCGTCTACGGCTTTCTGGCCGTGGTCATATCGCAGCATTTCTTCCCGCCGGGGGACGATTCCCTGGCGCTACTGCAGACATTCGCCGTATTCGCGGTCTCGTTCGCCCTGCGCCCGCTGGGCGGCATCTTCTTCGGCATGCTCGGCGACAGGATCGGACGCAAGCGCATTCTGGCGGTGACCGTCCTGCTGATGGCCGGAGCCACGACGCTGATCGGCATCCTGCCGACCTATGCAAGCGTCGGCCTGTTCGCCCCGCTGGCACTGGCGCTGGCTCGCTGCGTTCAAGGCTTCTCCGCCGGCGGTGAGTATGCCGGTGCCTGCGCCTTCGTGATGGAACACGCGCCCACCCATCGCAAGGCGCGCTATGGCAGTTTCGTCCCGGTTTCGACCTTTCTGGCCTTCGCTACGGCCGCGGCATTGACCTTCGTCATCAGTGCCCTGCTGTCAGAGGAAGCTCTGAATGCCTGGGGCTGGCGCGTACCGTTTCTGATCGCCGCACCACTGGGACTGGTCGGGCTCTACATGCGTTTGCGTCTGGACGAATCTCCCGCCTTCCAGGCCCTGAAAGCGCAACACGCCGTTCCGCAGGCACCATTGAAGGAAACCGTGCGCACGCATGGCACGACCATCGTCAGCCTGAGCGCGTTCATCTCGGTCACGGCGCTATCGTTCTATATGTTCACCACCTACTTCACGACCTACATGCAGGTTGTCGGGAGCGCCTCGCGGACCACCGCCCTTCTGGCCAGCCTCGGCGCGCTGATCTTCGCGGCGGCGTTGTGCCCGTTCGTCGGCCGTTATGCCGACCGTGTCGGACGGCGCCGAACGATACTGACGGCGGGGATCTGTCTGATCGCTGCTGTATTTCCCGCCTATACGCTGGCCGGCAGCGGAGAATGGTGGGCATCGCTGATCGGCGCGATGCTGATGGCGGTGGGCGCGGTGATCTGCGGCGTAGTCACGGCGGTCCTGCTGTCGGAGCAGTTCCCGACACGCGTGCGCTACACCGCCTCGGCGCTCTGCTACAACGTCTCCTACACGATCTTCGGCGGCACGGCACCGCTGGTCGCGACGTGGTTGATCGAGCGTACCGGCAACAACCTGTCGCCGGCGATCTACCTGATCGCAATCACGCTGCTGGCGATGTGGGGTGGTCTGCGCCTGCCGGAATCCGCCCATCGTGCCTTGAACGCCGACGAATCCGAATGGCAGCGCGCGCCGAAATCCGCCGCCCAGCCGGCTCTCTAATACATCGGCAAGCCGCTCACGGCTGGCTGATCCATCGACAAGCCGCTCATGGCTGGCGGGCATAGACTCTGGCCCGCCAGTCGGCGACTTCGTAATCCGTGTCGAAATGGCAACCGCCATCGTAGACAGCGGCTTCCCGCGTTTCGCAGTACTGGGCAACCGCCTCCGGTGTAGGCTTGTGACCGCGCTCGACCCAGCGGTCGAGGGATTCCAGCGCAGCGGCATATTGCGGCGTGGAAAGCTTGCTGTGTCGAGCTTCGTCGGTATAGATCTGGACCAGCGAGTCGGCCGTGCCGCTATCCTGGCGTGCGCGCCGGTATAGCCATTCGTTCTCGACGAAGATGATCGGGTCGTCGATGGCGTGCATGGTCACGGTGGGGATGTCGGTATTCCCGCTCAGCCCCGCATCCGCGCCAAGCTTCTCGACCGCCCGGGCATCCTCGTCGAAGCGGGAGATCCCCTTGTTGAGCGCCTCGTCGTTGCTCGAGCCCCGGTAGCGTACGTTGCGGTTGGAGAACGGGCTCGCGCCACCGAGACGCTGCTCGACCATGTCCTGAAACAGAAACGTCGACCAGCGCATGTGCGCCTTCAACGTGCCGGGCGGAATCCGCACGACATCGACGATATTGTTCAGCGTCTGCTGCTGGATGAGCGTGCGCTGCTCCGCCGGCAGGCCGGCGCCGGTACAGGCGTCGACCCGGGCATTGAGTTCCTCCGGCGTCATCTCGGCGCCTTTGGGCAGCCCTTCCCAGAGCGGGTATTGCGTTTCGTCAGGATAGGGGTGATTGGCGCAGTAGTACTGGTAGACGGCGCGGAGATCGGCGCGAAACTGATAGGCCTGGGTACCGCCCCCGAGCACGCCGCTGGTGAGCAGCGCCCCATCGTAGCGATGGTGGCCATTGTCGTCCGTTCCGTAGAGCTCCATCGCCTTGGCGGCCACGTTACCGCCCCAGGACTGCCCGTGCAGGTAGATGCGTTCGGGCTGGCCGAAACGCTCGACGAACAGCCGTCGCAGATAGTCGGTGTCTTCGGCCGCCATGCGCACACCATATCCGCCACGCCGATAACTGGAGCCTGCCCAGGCGTAACCCTCGCGAACCATGACGTCATACTGACGCAGGTCGATATCGAGAGGATCGTCGGGTTGCGGGGCATTGGGGCGCGGCCCGCCATGACTGTGCAGAACCAGTTTGTGATTCCAGTCGTCGGGAATCGCGATCCAGTAGTAGGCGCCGTGAGTATCCTGGCCGGTGAAACATCGGGTGGCGGTCGGCAGCCAGTCGGGACAATCGGCCTGGTTCATTGAATCGGCATCCCGGGAAAGCTCGTCGGCCTGTAGCGGATGGCAATATCCCGCCAGCAGGCCGATGACCAGCAATCCTTGCCGCCAGGTGGGAGTTGGCTTCGGCACGCTTGGGCCCTCGTCGGTTTTGGCACGGAATGCCGTTACGACTGACCTCGCTGCCAAATGTTCCTCAGGCGGCGATGCCCGTTTACGCTTGGGAATCGGAGGGCGGCACGCCGGAATCGCGCTGGAAGTAGCGATGCCCGCAAGCGTGACAGGCGTCCAGACGGGCCACCTGATCGAGCATCACGCCAGCCCCGCAGTGAACACAGCTCATGCGCCCGGGCAGGGCCACTTCCCCGGCGGTATAGTCGGCCCGGGCCGCTTCGAGATCGTCGTCGAAGCGTTCGCGGTCGATGGTGGTGCGATCGGCGATCGAGAACAGCGCTTCGCTGACTCGTCGCGAGAGTACGTCGAGATCGATCCCCAGCCAGGTCGCGACGCCTTCGCCGCCCTTGGCCAGAAACTGACGAAAATCGCGCATGTCCCGCTCGACCCAGGCTCGCAGCAGCGCCACCTCGTCCTTGGTGAACTCCTCGAATTCGGCTTCGAATGCCACCGCCTCGTCGAGTTCCTTCTGAAAACTCTCCCAGGAGAGCTCCCCGCCGCCGTCCTTCAATCGGGTCAGAATGCGCTCGTACGCTTCGCTGAGACGGGAACGCGCCTCGGGTCGTGACTGTTGCTCATCCATGGCTATTCCCCTTGTCGTTACTGATCGAGTCGTTGCCGATCGAGTTGCTGCTGGTCGATTTGCCTGGCTTTCATTGCCCGGCCCTTCCCGACGAACCCTGCGCACCGTGCCTTGTCTGTCAGGCGCCCTATTCGCCCAAAATCCACCCCGCCAGCGCCAGGCTCTTACTTGCGACGATGGGTCTGGGGTATGCTTGTGGGCCTGAAAAATCAAGCCGACCCCGCGCTTTTCGTCTGTGATGAGTATAGCTTTTTGCGGGGACTCTGGCGCTCCCATACGCTGAACGCAAGGTGCCTGACCAAACCGATGGACGCACAGTACAACCCGCAAGCGATTGAAAACGCCGCCCAGCAATACTGGAACCAGCACCAGAGCTTCAAGGCCGTCGAGGATGCGACGCGCGAGAAGTTCTACTGCCTGTCGATGTTCCCCTATCCCAGCGGCAAGCTGCATATGGGCCATGTGCGCAACTACACCATCGGTGACGTGGTCACACGTTTCCAGCGCATGCAGGGCAAGAACGTGCTGCAGCCGATGGGCTGGGACGCCTTCGGGATGCCGGCCGAGAACGCCGCCATCAAGAATCGGGTGGCGCCCGGCAAGTGGACCTACGAGAACATCGACTACATGCGCGGCCAGCTCAAGGCGCTAGGGTTCGCCTACGACTGGAATCGTGAATTCGCCACCTGCGATGTCGATTACTACCGCTGGGAGCAGTGGTTCTTCGCCAAGCTGGTCGAGAAAGGCGTCGTCTACAAGAAGATGTCGACGGTCAACTGGGATCCTGTCGACCAGACCGTGCTCGCCAACGAACAGGTCATCGATGGCCGCGGCTGGCGTTCCGGCGCGCGGGTCGAGCGCAAGGAGATCCCGCTGTGGTTCCTCAAGATCACCGACTACGCCGATGAGCTGCTGGCCGATCTCGACAAGGTCGAGTGGCCCGAGCAGGTCAAGACCATGCAGCGCAACTGGATCGGCAAGTCCCGCGGCGTCGAGCTGAGCTTCGACGTCAAGGATCATGCCGAGCGCCTCGACGTCTACACCACGCGCCCGGATACCCTGTTCGGGGTCACCTACGTCGCGGTGGCAGCCGGTCATCCGCTGGCCAAGCAGGCCGCCGAACAGGATCCGGCCATGGCCGAATTCCTGATCGAATGCCAGCAAGGCGGCAATTCCGAAGCCGAGCTGGCGACCATGGAGAAACGCGGCCGCGACACTGGCTATCGCGCCATTCATCCGCTGACCGGTCAGGAAGTGCCGATCTTCGTCGCCAACTTCGTGCTGATGGAGTACGGCACCGGCGCCGTGATGGCCGTACCTGCCCACGATCAGCGCGACTGGGAGTTCGCCACCAAGTACGAACTGCCGATCCAGCCCGTGATCGCCGATGCCGAAGGCAACGCGCCGGATCTCTCCGGCGGCGCCTACGTCGAGCACGGCAAGCTGATTCACTCCGGCGAATTCGATGGCCTCGAGTTCGAAGCCGCGTTCGATGCGATCGCCGCCAGGCTCGAATCCCAGGGTCGCGGCAAGATCAAGATCAACTATCGTCTGCGCGACTGGGGTGTCGCTCGCCAGCGCTACTGGGGCGCGCCGATCCCGATCAAGTATGGCCCGGAAGGCCAGACCGTTCCGCTCACCGACGATGAACTGCCGGTCGCCCTGCCGCAGGAAGTCGAGGTCGACGCCTCGGGTTCACCGCTCAAGAAGATGCCGGCGTTCTACGACCTGGGCGACGGCTGGACCCGTGAAACCGATACCTTCGACACCTTCATGGAGTCCTCCTGGTACTACGCCCGTTTCTGCTGCGCCGACAACCCGGAGGCGATGCTCGACGATCGCGCCAACTACTGGCTGCCGGTGGATCTCTACATCGGCGGTATCGAGCACGCCATTCTGCACCTGCTCTACGCCCGCTTCTTCCACAAGCTGATGCGTGACGAAGGCCTGGTGAACGGCGACGAGCCGTTCCAGCGCCTGCTCACCCAGGGCATGGTCATCGCCGAGACCTTCTATCGCGAAACGGAAAACGGCGGCAAGGAGTGGTTCAACCCGGCCGACGTGGAAGTCGAGCGCGACGACAAGGGGCGCCCGACCAGTGCCAAACTGATCAGCGACGGGCAGCCGGTCGAGATGGGCGGCATCGAGAAGATGTCCAAGTCGAAGAACAACGGCGTCGACCCGCAGGCGATGATCGATCGCTTCGGCGCCGATACCGTGCGCCTGTTCATGATGTTCGCCGCGCCGCCGGAACAATCCCTGGAATGGTCGGATTCCGGCGTCGAGGGCTCGCATCGCTTCCTCAAGCGGCTCTGGAAGCTGGTTGCCGATCATGTCGCGGCGGGAACGCCGGCGTCGCTCGATGTGAACGCGCTCGACGATACGCAAAAGGATCTGCGCCGCAAGACACACGAGACCATTGCCAAGGCCGGCGACGACATCGGACGTCGTACCACGTTCAATACCGCTATTGCCGCGGTGATGGAGCTGACCAACGCGCTGGGCCGTTTCGACGATACCTCGCCGCAGGGTCTCGCCGTCAGTCGCGAAGCCATCGAAGCCTGCGTCCTGCTGCTGGCGCCGATCACCCCGCACGCTTGCCATGCGCTGTGGCAGGCACTGGGCCATCAGGAGCCGGTCATCGACGCGGCCTGGCCGACGGTGGACAAAGACGCACTAGTCAAGGCCAGCATCGAGATGGTGGTGCAGGTCAACGGCAAGCTGCGTGCCCGCCTGGACGTACCCGCAGAGGCCGACAAGGCCGCGGTAGAGTCCCTCGCCCTGGCGGAGGAGAACGTGCAGCGCCATATCGAAGGCAAGAGCGTGCGCAAGGTCATCGTCGTTCCCGGCAAGCTGGTCAATATCGTCGCCAACTGAGCCGTTGCCATCTGAAACGTTGCCACCTGGAACCTTGCCAAGCGGCAACGTTCGATATCGGACCCATCCGGCACTGCGAAAGCGGTGCCGTCATGTAAAAAGGAGCTTCTCATGATGCGTCGCACCGTTCTGGCCGGCCTGATGGCCGTGTCATTGACTGCCTTGGCCGGCTGCGGCTTCCAGCTCCGTGGCCTGAATCAGCCGACCCTGGCTATCCCGGAGCTGAATCTCAACGCCAACGTCTCGCCGTTCAGCGAGGAGGTTCGTCGCGCGCTGGAGAATGCCGGCACCCGTATCAGCGAAACGGCGGACATCCGCGTCAATCTCGGCGACGAGCGGATCAGCGAGAATCGGCTGACGCGTTCCGATTCCGGCAGCCGCGAAACCGAAGTCACGCTGACGGCCCCGTTCTCCGTCCAGCGCGAGTCGGACGATGCCTATCTGCTGAATCAGCAACAGCTGGAAGCGTCGACGACGGTACTGCTGTCGACGGACGACATCTATTCCGGTGAAGAAGTGCGCACGGAGGCCATCCGGCAGTTGCGTCGAGACGCGGCGACCCAACTGATCGATCGACTGGATGCGCTCGAGACGCCATGAAGGTATTTCCCGACAAGCTGGAAGACGCGCTCAAGAAACGTCTGCCGCCGGTGGTGATGGTGGCAGGCGACGAGCCGCTGATTCATCTCGAGGCTTGCGATGCCGTGCGTCGGGTTGCCCGCGAGCGTGGCATCGAGGAGCGCGAGGTCATGCATGTGGAGTCCGGCTTTCAGTGGACTCAACTGCTGGAATCGGCGTCCAGCCTGTCGCTGTTCGCGTCGAGCAAGCTGATCGAAGTCCGGCTGGGCGGGCAATCGCCCGGCCAGGATGGCGGCAAGGCTCTCGAGGCTTATGCCGAACAGGCCGGCGACAGCGACAACGTGCTGCTGCTGTCCAGCCAGCGCCTGGACCGCAAGGCGCAGTCGAGCAAATGGTTCAAGACGCTGGACAAGCTGGGCGTGTTCGTCCCGGTGTGGCCAGTGGATCACCAGCGCCTGGGCTTCTGGATGCGTGACCGGGCCAATCGCTATGGCTTCACCATGGACATGGACGCGGCCCGACTTCTCGGCGAGCGCACCGAGGGCAACCTGCTGGCAGCCGACCAGGAGCTGCAGAAACTGGCGCTGCTGATGCCGCCCAACGCCCGCCTCGATGTCAGCGCCATCGCCAACGGGGTCGAAAGTAGTGCGCGTTACGATGTCTTCACGCTCACGGATGCCTGCCTGAAAGGCGACCGTGATCGAGTCGCGCGGATCGTGCGCGGCTTGCGTCAGGAAGGTGTCGAAGCGCCGGTCATTCTGTGGGCACTGACCCGCGAGCTGCGTACGCTGCTGTCGATCTTCCAGCATCTCGACCAGGGTCAGAGTCTGGAACACGCCTGCAAGGCGCAGCGGCCGATGATTCCGGAAAAGCGCCGTCCCGGTTATCAGCAGGCACTCAAGCGACTCCCCCAGCGTCGTCTGCACAAGCTGCTGCTGTTCGCACAGCGCATCGATCTGGCCATCAAGGGTGCCGTCGCCCTGCCGGTGTGGGATTGCCTGCAGGATCTCGCCCTCACGCTGGCCGGCGGTCGCGGTTTGCTGGCGGAAATGCCTTACGCCTACCGTACCGCTTGACGTCTTTTACCGGACGTCTTTGCCGGCGTCTCTGCCGGCCTTCTCAGCCAGCGTGAAACGAAGCCGAATTTGACCTCCCCACGGCACATCCATATAGTTGACTATCTCAACTATCCAGCAATGTACGTCACAGGCTCCATGTCCCGCCCTTACTCCTTTGCCTTGCCGCTCGTGTTAGCCATCACCATGGCGCTCGGGCCGTTGTCGATCGATGCCTACCTCCCCGCTTTCCCGGCCATGGCCGATGCGATGGGGGTCGGCATTGGTGACGTGTCGAGGAGCCTCTCGGTCTATATCTTCGGTCTCGCCATCGGGCAACTGGTCGGTGGTCCGCTATCGGATCGCGTGGGGCGATCCCGCGTCATGTATGCGGGGCTGGCTATTTTCATCGCGGCCGCCCTGGGCATTACCCAGGTCGATGACCTGAACCTGCTGCTGATGCTGCGTGGCCTGCAGGCCTTCGGTGCTGGCTGGATCATGGTGCTGGTGCCGGCGCTGGTGCGAGACCAGGTCAGGGGGCGCGAAGCGGCCAAACTGTTCAGCATGATCGGGCTGATCATGGTGGTAGCTCCCGGTGTCGCGCCCAGCATCGGTAGCGCCCTACTGGCGCTTGGCGGCTGGCACGCGATTTTCTGGTTCCTCGCCATCTACGCGCTCGGCGTGATTCCGTTGCAGGCTCGCGTGGTGCTGCGCCACGCCAGGCCCACCGCCAAGGCCCATCATGAAGACTCGCTGCTGACCCGTTACCGTTTCGTTCTGGCGACCCGGGCCGCGCTTCCTTTCATTGCCCTGCAGGCCTTTGCCTTCTCGGTCATGATGCTGTTCATCACTCACGCATCCTTCATCTATCAGGCCCATTTCGGTCAGTCGGAGAGCGCCTTCTCGCTGATGTTCGGCGCCAATATCCTGGTCATGCTGCTGGTCAACCTGACCAACCGCGCCGTTCTCCACCGGTTCACGTCGCGACAGATTCTGATTACCTGCCTATGCGTGCAGTTCACCGGTGTCCTGCTGCTATCACTGATGACCTGGCTGGAGGTTTCCGTCTGGCTGTTCCTGCCGGCCATGATGTTGACCATTGGCGCCCAGGGCGCCGTCGTGCCCAACAACCAGGCCTGCTTCATGGAATACTTCGAACGCCATGGCGGCACTGCGGCCTCTCTGCTCGGTGCCTGCCAGTTCGGGGTTGCCGGCACGCTGAGTGCGCTATCGACCCTGCTGCCGGAAACGTTGGGCTGGGTCATCGCCTCGATGTTTCTCTGCTCGCTCGTCTGCATGGGTGTCATCGTCGGCGCACTGCGTCCACACCGGGCTCGCTGAACCGACCTGAACAGCCGTGAACATCACGCCTGCGGCAGGACGTAAAAAAGCCGGGCGACGCCGCCCGGCTTAACGATGGACAAGCTGAAGGGATGTCTAGGCGGAAGGAAACCTAGGCGACGCTGGCGGTGTCCGGGTTATCGTCGACCCCGGCCACGGCAACCTCGTCACTGTCCACGAAGAGATCCTCGAAGGCCTGCATCAGGCTGGCGTTCTCGTCGATCGAGGCGATCATCGAGAACAGCGATGTCATGGGCGTCGCCGTCGCACTGGCTTCCGGTGTCAGCGTGAACGACTGCAGGTTCATTGCCCCGCCGTTGAACGTCAGCCGCAGCGTCTGCTCGCCCGCCGCCAGATCGAGTTCGATACCCTCGTTGACCTGGTAGTTGTTCCAGCCACCGGTATTGGTGACGGATTGCGGCGCAGCGCTGGTGTAGGTGGCGCCATCCTGCTCAACGCTGGCCGTGACGGTGCGACCGTTGGACATCGCGGCAGCGGCGAACGACAGCTGATAGGTGCCCGCCTGGGCGACATCGATGGTGTACTCCACCCATTCGCCGTCGGCGATCGAGCCGATCGAGTTGCCGTTGTCGCGTAGATCGACGCCTTCGTTCCTCGTGTTGACGCCCAGCTGTTCCTCGCTGCTGTCATGGTAGGCGACTTCCGCCCCACCCTCGTCGTAGAGCCCGGCATTCAGCGTCAGCCCACCGTCCACCGCCCAGGGCGTGCTGGAAGCGTTGAATGCCGATTGAGCGGCAGGTGCCAGACTGAAGGACTCCAGATTCTGCGAGCCACCGTTGAAGGTCAGCCGCAAGGTCTGCGTCCCCGCCTCCAGGGCCACGTGCTGGCTGTCGGTTGCCTCGAAGGTATTCCAGCCGCCGGTATAGTCGACGCCGATGGTCACGACTTCGTAGACGCCGGCGCCGTTATCGAACGTGGCCGTGATCGAACGGGCACTACCCGTCTGCGCACCCAGCGCGGACAGGAACGAGAGATCGTAGACGCCGGCCTGATCGACCTCGAGCGTGTATTCGACCCATTCCCCGTCCTCGATCCAGCCGATGGCGTCACCATTGCCGCGAATGTCCACTCCGCCCTCGCGGAAGCTGGTGCCCAGCTGGGTTTCGCTGGAGTCCTCGTAGGTCAGATAGGGCGCGCCCTCGTCGAACAGCGCCGCATCCAGCGTCAGGCCATCGTTATCCACGACCCACGGCGTTGCCGAATCGTTGAACGGGGTGCGTGCCGCCGGCTCGATACCTTCGACCAGGAAAACGTTGTCGTTGTAGTCGTAGTTGATGCCGGTGTAATCCATGACCACGAAGTAGGTGTTGGCGATGGCGTTTCCGGCGGTGTCGTAAGCCTGGAAGACACGCACGGTATGGCCGCGCTCGATACCCGCATCCTCGGCCGGGGGCGTACTGCCGCCGGAAGGATTCAGCGACGGATCGGTGGAGAGATTGGCGATCGAGATGCCGAAGATGTCGTCGCCGGCCCAGCTGTCGGGTATCCGCCCACGAGTGAAGGACGCCGTTGCATAGTCGCCGTTGGCGACTTGCGGCAGGAACGACTGGCTATAGAGGCTGTCGTGATTGCTCAGCGATGCGCGCGCCGCCTTGTCGCCCGGGGCATGCAGCGCCAGCAGCGCGCCACTGTACCCGTGCAAGGCCGCCAGTTGGGTGACTGTGGCCGACTCGACGCCGTCGGCGATCTGCCAGTAGCGCGACAGCACTTCCTGGTCGTTGGCCGCTCGGTAGAGATCGAAATCCTGCAGCACGGAGCTGCCACCACCGTCCAGCGTCGACAGGCCATCGATGTGATTGCCGAAGCCGAACACTTGCCAGATCTCGTTGAGGTTAGGCTCCCAGCCCCCTTCGTCCCGCGCCTGCCAGAAGCCGGCCAACTGGATCTCCGTCACCGGCTGATCGGCATCGTTGGAGACGATCGTCATGGTGCCTTCGAAGACGCCACTGGCTGCGTTACTGGTCGGCGGTGTATAGGCGTCCCGGTTGAACAGTACGCCAACCTCGATGGATTCGCCGGGCGCCAGCCTCAGGTCATCGAGGGCATCCGCGTCCGCCAGCATGAACGGGCCGCTCAACGTCACGCTGCTGACCGACAGATCACCCGTGCCGTTATTGGTGATGACGACCGACCCGCTGTCCTTGTACTCGCGCGGCACCGGGGAAGAGCTGGTCGCATCGTTGTCTTCGAGATAATTGAAAGCGATGCGGTCGCTGAAGTAGGCCGGATCGGTACTGACAACGCTGATGTTGCCGTCGGAGACGACCGTGACGGGCTCGTCCGACACTTCCAGCGAGTCGATATCGGGCCCGACACCATTGGGCGCGATGACCGTGACGGTGTTACTGCCCGCCGCCAGCGTCACTTCCACCGTCTGGTAGACCCAGTCGCTCACCGTCTGGCTCTGGGCAGGGAAGTTGACCGTCGGATAACTGACCCCGTTGATCGTCAGCGCCATGGGGCGGTCGGCCTTGCCACTGGTCAACGAGTAGCGGAATGCGATTTCATAGACACCGCTCTGATCGACGTCCACATCCCAGCTAAGGCTCTGGTCGCCGCTGCCGACGAAATCGACGAAGCCTTCGCCCGAGGCGTCACGATCGGTCTGAGAGGAAGGAATGACGACGGCGCCGCCCTCGATGACCGCAGCCTCTGCTTCGTAGACGGCATAACCCGGCGTCGTGTCCTCGACCAGTACCTGCAACTGATCGATATTCGGCCCCGTGTTGCTGGTCGACTGCAGTCGGATCGTATTGGCGCCGGCGATCAGCTCGGCCGGAATATCCAGTGTCTGCCACGTATTCCATGCGGCATTGCCACTGACACCGACCGGCGGCGCGAAACCATAGACGCCGATGCTGACATCGTTGACGAAGACTTCCAGCGGCCGGTTGGCCGTGCCCCCGTTGGCGTAGCGAATCCGAAGTACGGCATCGCCAGCGTCGGCCGCACTCATGTCGACGTTGAAAGTGATGAAATCCGCCGTGGTCGCGCCAAAGTCGGCGTAGCCGCCAATCACACCATCGCTGTCGTTGGTGTTGCCGTCGAGCCCGTAGGCGCCGGGACGCACGCCGTACTCCGATCCGACATCGGTGGGCTCGGGGTTGTCGCCGTCTCGGATCACGATCTGAGCGCCGGCCCCGGAAGCGATGATCGCCTGGGACTCGTCTTCGGCCTGGATAGTGGCAATAGTAGTCAAGTCGGCATCTCCTTCTCCGGGGTCAATGATATCGCCAGGCACCGGATCCAGCCGGACGACCTGGCTCTCGCCCGTGCTGCGATTGAGCGTTATCAGATAGAGCTGGCCGGTCAGCGGATTCTCGATGATATCCAGGGGATCGACATAGGAGATGACATTACCGTCGACGTCACGCAGCACGTTATCGTTCGAGACGTTGCCCTCCTCGTCCAGCGTGATCCAACGGATATCGTCACCGCCGGAGTACTCGACGAACAGCAAGCTGCCGTCCAGCGTCGCGCCGAAAACGTTGCTGGTATATTCGATGGCGCCGTTGGGTGAACGGTTGGTACCCAGGGAATACACATCGTCGATCGCGTAATTGCTGTCGGGGTTGGTACCTACCGCGTACTCGTCGGTCTCGTTGGTATCCTCGCCGGCGGTCGGATTCCCGCCGTTGAGGATATATTCGTCGTGCATCGGGTTGGGGTGGCCGTAGTAGCCCCCTTCCTCGACCTTGAATAGCCAGTCGTCCTCGATGCCCACGTTGATCAGCCCTTCGTTGTAGGCCGTCGAAGGATCGTCCGGCGTGACACCGCCGGCAGCCGAGCCGTTGGTGGGCGCGTACAGGCTGCCGTTGGAGTGCCATACCAGATCATAGGCGTTGCGAATGCCGGTGGCGTAGACCTTGAGGACGGCATCGGCCGCAAATGGATCGTAGTATTCGATCAATACGTTGCCGTCGGCATCCTGCATCGTCGCGGTGCCATCTTCCGCGAAGACCAGGTACTGGCCGCCACCCATGTCGATGGGGCCGTTCTTGAGGTCGCCGTCATCGTCTTCGTAGCGAGTGTTGGAACCATCGGTCGGCAACGGTTCGGTCGAGACGTCGAAGCCCCCCGCCGGCGCATCCCGATACGGATCGATTTCGAGTACCGCGGCGTTCAGCAGTCGCTCGGGACGGTTACCCCAGGCACTGTCGTCTCCACCCATCGCGGTGTTGGCCCCCTGCGAGACATACAGCAGATAAGGCGGCACGTCAGGGTTGGTCTCGGCGTCGTATTCGGGGTTGGCGTGGAACACCAGGCTGTTGGTGACATGGTCGCCGTTGGAACGCGGCAGCCCCGTGATATAGGTTTCCGCCAACCCGGAGAACGTGGCGTCGCTATCGTCGATCGTGACCTTGCTGACGCGTCCGCTGAATTCGGGTACGCCGTTGTCGCGTCCGGTCAGCGGAACCGGATAGTTGTCGGTCACCCATAGCACGTTGGGGTCGGTCGGATCGAAAGCGAGCCCCATGATGCCCCGAGCGCCCTCCTCGCTCTGGAAGTAGTCCAGCGCCAGCGTCTGCTCGTTGGACAGCGCCCCGGTGACCGGATCGACATCGAAGCGCTTGATCTCGCCGTTCATGGTCGAGACGTAGATCTTGCTGTAGTCCGGCGACATGGTGATGGAAGTAAACAGGTACGCTCCATCTTCGGCACCGTTCAGCTCCACCGTCGTGTCGAAGGCCACTTCGCTGTCCTGGACTTCCGGTTCGGCGCCGGTCACGAAGGTAGTGGTGAATTTCTGAAACTCGCGGGTGGGCGCGCTGGGATCGTCGTTGTCGCCGCGGTCCTGGAAGCCGTCGATCACCAGCGTGTAACTGGTGTACTCATCCAGCTCACCCACCGGCGATATGGTCAGCGAATCGAACCCGCCGGTGGTATTGATGTTGAACGCGACCTCTTCACCGGTAACGGTGTTGAAGAGCTTGACCGACCCGTCGTTGAGACTCTCCAGCAACGCACCGCCGCGGCCATCGACCACGGAGATACCGATGAAGATATCGGACGTGGGATCGATACCCACCGGTAGCGTACCGTCGTCCGACTGGAGATGGACCTCCACCTGCTGCTCGCCGACGCCGGCCACGGCCCGCGGATCGGTGAAATAGGCGTAATCCGCAGGCGCCTCGCGGTCATCGTTGGGCGTCAGGTCCGGCAGCGACTGGATCTCGATGTACTGGATTTCGGTGTTGGCGCTGTCGACACCGATCGAGTCGAGCGTCAGTCGGCCGTCGGTCACCTGGACGATTCGCGTCACCAGTGTCGAACGGTAGCCATCGCTGTCATCGGCCGGATTGCCGTCCGCCGGGAAGTCGTCCGGTCGCGCCGAGACAAACGGCGTATTGAAAGCCTCCCCTTCGGCATTGATGACGTTGACACTGTCATACGCGCCGCCGCTGTCGCCGATGGAGATCGTGACTTCGTAATAGCCATCCTCCAGCTCGATTTCCCAGCCGGCGCTTTGGCTATAGCCCGGCTTGTCGAAGCCGGCATAGGTCGCCTGCAACGGATCGACATCGGGCAACGCACTGCTGCGGTCACCGAGCGCGTTGGCATCCTGGCCGGCGATCGCCATCGGCGTCGTGCCGTTGGCGGTGCCGTCGGCGATCGAACCCTCCGTCACCCATCCATACTGGTAAGTCTGGCCATCCACCTGCAGCGACTGCTGCCCGAACGCCAGGCCGGTATCGGCAACATAGCCATCCGGCGTGGTCGCGCCGTTCGGCTGGAAGTTGATCTTGACCTCGAAGCGATCACCGGGCTCGACGACGGGATCGCCGCCGTCGTCAGGCAGCGTGTGGATCGACAGGCTGTCGATGTTGGGGCCGATATTGCCGATGTTGGCGAGCCGAACCACGTTGTCGCCGGCACCGAGCTCGATCTCGACGGTGGTTTCCGTCCAGTTCTCCCAGCCCGCGCTGCTCACCCCTGTTGATGGGAAATCGATCGTGCCCTGCGTATCACCGTCTACCGAAAGCGCCATCGGGCGATCGTTCGTGCCGCTGGCGGCGTAGCGAATCGTCAGCAGGTAGGTTCCCGCTTCCGCGACATTGACCGTGAAAGCTCCCGCATCCCCGGTCTGGGATCCCATATCCAGATATCCCGTACCGCTGAAATCGCCCCACAAACCATCAGCGCCGCCACCGCTCGGCTCCGGGTTGCTGGCATCGCGAACCACGGTATCGGCGGCGGAGGAGCCGTCGTCGATCGCCAGCGCTTCCCCCTCGATCGAGAATACCAGCGTGGGATCCGCCGGCAATGCCTCGACATAATCGAAGGAGATCTGGTCGATATTGGGACCGTTGGGTACGCCGCCCTGCGCCGTCGACGGCAGAGTCAACGTCAAGCTGTTGTCGTTTTCGGAGAGCGGTACCGAAACGCTGATCTCGCTCCAGTTGGTCCAGGATCCGGTCGGCGGAAACGAAACCAGGGTGGGCTCCGCGCCGTTGACGGAGAGCAGCAGCGGGCGATCGCCGGTCCCGCCATTGACGTAGCGAATCGTCGCGGTATAGACCCCGGTCTCCTCGGGAGAGACCTGGAAGGTGACCGCATCGCCGGCATCCGTGCCGAAATCGACGTAGCCACCGTCGATCGCGCCCGCTCGGACGACGCCCTGCGCGTCGGGATGTTCGCTGTCGACGACTCGCGTCAGGCCAGCGCTGCTCGTCGCCCCGCTGTCGGCGATGGAAACCAGCGCTGAGTCTTCGGCCTGAATGACCAGCGGCGCCGGCACGTCATCCACAGCGATCGCGGTCAGCGTCAGGCTGTCGATGTTCGGGCCGCCTCCCACGATATTCTCCAGCCGGATGACATTGGTGCCGCTGTCGAGCGTCAGGGTCAGTGTCGCGTGCTGCCAGGTCTCCCACCCCGCCGTCCCGGTACCGGTCGAGGGAAATGTCAGGGTGCCCTGATCGTTGCCATCGACCAGTACGGCCATCGGGCGGGAGGCGCCACTCGCGCTGCTGCCGGCATATCGCACATCGAGCTGATAGGTGCCGGCGGCTGCGACATCCACCTCGAAATAGGCCGCGTCCCCGATCTGCCCCCCCATGTCCACGTACCCGGTACCGCTCGATCCGTTCCACAAGCCATCGCTACCCGCGGCGGCGCTGGTCTCCGGGTTATCGGCATCGCGAACGACCGTATCGGCAGCCGAGCTACCGTCATCGGTCGTCAGTGATTCTCCCTGGAGAGTGAAGACATCGCCCGACCAGCCTTCGACGTTGACGACTTCGATATCGACCGACTGCTCGCTACCCGTCAACAGCTGACCGTTTGCATTCAGCGCATCCAGCATCAGATTGGTCAGACCTCGATCCAGATCCGCGGACAAGGTGAACCGATAAGGGCTTTCCGAAGCCACCTGCTCGCTCGGGTTGCCCGCGGAGTCGGTTACCGTCAGGGTGACAGCGGCAACGTCGCTGGCGGAAAAGCCGCTGCTGTCGATGGGCGCGACTTCCAGCCAGTAGTCCTCACCAAGAAAGTCACGAGTGATGGCAGCGCCCTGCGTCAATGTCTCGACGGTGTCCCCGGTCTGAGCATCGATGATGGATAGCGTGAACATGAATAGAGCCCCTACGCGTTATATGGTGGTTATGAAACGAGCGAGAATGACCGTCGCCCGTTCGGCGCTAACCGACACGATGCCGAGCTCCCGAGCATTGACTGACGGAAGTTCCCTATCGCTGATCGTTTATGGGCCAAAGACTCGGACTGACTCATGACTAAAGTCTTATCGATGGAGTCTTACCGATGGCAACCTAGCGCTTCTCACTGCCAGCGCAAAGTTGAAACTTCTAAAACCATCAAAACGAGTTTAACGAGAAGCGCATGGAATGTAGCACTCGAACGCCTCACTTCCAACGCATAATCATTGATTTAGCTTCTTTCTCGCCCCCTTATAAAAAGCGCGTTTACATAAAATTTCAAGGATGATAAATATCAAACTCAAGTACCAAAAATCGGTCTGGCATTTCAGTACAAATTCGTAACCTTATCACCATGAAATCCTTTGTTTTTATTCGCACGACTTTTGCCACATATCGAATCAATCGCGACAAAAACACAACAAATCATTGATTTAAAAAGGTTAAAACAACAACCCAAGAACCATACTCCTCTCTCGACCAGGAATCCGCCCTTAAAACCCCGCTTGTAAACTTGTTCACAATTTACGCATCCTGATGGGAACAGCGATGCATCAACGCCACTTTCCACAACAACCTCAGAAGAGAAAATGCTGTGGCAAACCCCCAGGACAAAACCGACCTGCAACAGGCTATATCGGCCAGTCGTCAGGCTTTCCTGTTTATCTTGTTGTTCAGCCTGTTCATCAACTTGCTCATGCTGGCGCCGTCGATTTACATGTTGCAGGTATACGACCGTGTAATCACCACCCGTAGCCCTGAAACCTTGCTCATGCTGACGCTGGTAGTGGTGTTCCTGTTTGTCGTGATGGGCGCCCTGGATCTGGTGCGTTCGCGCATTCTGGTTCGCGTCGGCAACCGACTCGACATGCAGATCAACGAACGGCTCTACCAGGCCACGTTCAAGCGTGCGCTGCTGGTGCCAGGCAGGCCGTCGGCCCAGCCATTCAATGATCTGACCACGCTACGTCAGTTTCTCAGCGGCAATGGGTTGTTCGCCTTCTTCGATGCGCCCTGGATTCCGGTCTACATCGCCATATTGACGCTGTTCCATCCCTGGTTCGGGATCTTCGCCGCCGTCGCCGCCAGCGTGCTGCTGGCGCTGGCATGGATCAACGAAAAGAGCACCCAGTCGCTGCTGAGCGAAGCCAACCGGGAGCACATCCAGTCCCAGGAACTGGCCCAGAGCAACCTGCGCAATGCCGAAGTGCTCCAGGCCATGGGGATGCTGCCGAATCTGCTCGCCCGCTGGCGAGGAAAGCATCACGACTATTTGCTGCATCAATCCCATGCCAGCGATCGGGCCGGTACCCTCAGCAACGTGTCGAAAACCCTGCGAATCCTGTTCCAGTCGTTGATCCTGGGGCTGGGTGCCTTTCTGGTCATCGAAGGTAGCCTGACCGGCGGCATGATGATCGCCGGCTCCATCCTGATGGGCCGCGCACTGGCGCCGATCGACCAGATGATCGGCGGCTGGAAGGGTTTCATCGCCGCACGTACCGCGCACGGACGGCTCAACGCCCTGCTGTCGGCGGTACCTGCCGAGCCTCAGCGCATGCCTCTGCCGCCGCCGACCGGGCGCCTGGCACTCGAATCGGTGACCGCGGGCCCTCCCGGCGAAAGCCGGCCGACCCTGTGGGAACTCGACCTGCTGTGCAATCCCGGCGAGCACATCGCTATCGTCGGCCCCAGTGCCGCGGGCAAATCGACGCTCGCTCGCGTCATGCTGGGCGTCTGGCCGGTGCAAAGTGGCTGTGTCCGGATAGGGGGCACCGATATCGGCCAGTGGCCGCGGGAACGGCTGGGGCCTTTCATCGGCTATCTGCCTCAGGATGTCGAGTTGTTCGACGGCAGCATCAGCGAAAATATCGCCCGTTTCGGTGATCTGGACCCGGCGCGGGTCATCGAGGCCGCCCAGAAGGCGGGCGTGCACGACATCATTCTGCGGCAACCCTCGGGTTACGACACCCAGATCAGCGGGGCCGGCGGCATCCTTTCCGGCGGGCAGCGCCAGCGACTCGGCCTGGCCCGGGCGCTTTACGGCAACCCGGTCCTGGTGGTGCTCGACGAGCCGGACGCCAATCTCGATGCCAGCGGCGAACGCGCGCTGCTGCACTGCCTGCGCCAGCTCAAGACTCAAGGCACCACGGTGTTCATCATCAGCCATTCATCGACCATCCTCGAGCATGTCGACCGTGTCCTGACACTGCAGGAAGGACGTATGGTGTCCTGCGCTCCCGCCCGCCAGCCTGCGCCGAAGATGGCGCAATCCTCGCGGGAGAGCGGCACACCCGTTCACTCCATCCGGATGCGTGCCCGCGGCAAGCCGGACGACTCGCGATCATCTCTTCCTCTCCCCCCGGAACCGCCGACGTCATGACGATTTCATCTGCCGCGCCGATAGCGCTCGGGGCTCCTGCCCCTCAGTTGCCCACCAGCGATCGCACCAGCCGACGCTGGGGTCTGGCCATTCTGGTATTCGCCCTGGGCGGTTTCGTGCTCTGGTCGGTCACGGCCGATCTCGCGGTCGCGGTGGTGGCGCCGGGATCGGTGGCCGTCGAGACCTCGACCAAGAAGGTTCAACACTTCGAGGGCGGCATCGTCAAACGCATCCTGGTCGAGGATGGCGATCAGGTCAGCGCCGGAGATTCGCTGATCGTGCTCGACGACACCCAGCCGCTGGCCAAGCTCTCGATTGCCGAGTCGGAATACCGTATTGCCTTGGCGAGCGAGGTCCGCCTGCTGGCCGAGCAGAGCGACCGCGACACGCTGACGTTTCCCGATATCCTGCTCGATGACGTGTCGCCGCGGGTGCAGGCCGTGGTCGACGTGCAGCAGCGTCTGTTCCAGGTCCGCCGGCAGTCGTTGAAGGATGCACTGTCCGCACTGGACGAGAAGGCTCGCCAGATGCAGGAGCAGATCGCCGGTCTCGAACGGTTGCAGCAGGTCAATCGGTCCAAGATCAACTCGCTTTCCGGAGAAGCCGGCGACTATCGCACGCTGTTCAAGGAGGGGCTTGGAGACAACCAGCGCCTGCGCGAGCTCGAACGCCAGGTGCTCGAGTATCAGGGGGAAAACGCCCAGCATAGCGCGGAAGTGGCGCAGCTACGTTCGCAGATCAGCGAGAACGGGTTCCAGAAGGAAATTCGTCGACAGGAGTATCACCAGGAAGTTGGCGAACATCTCAAGGATGTCCAGTCCCAGGTGACGGACGCCGAGGAGCGGGTCACCGCGCTGCGCGATCAGGTTCAGCGTACCGCTATCGTCGCGCCGGTCTCGGGAACCGTCGTCGGCCTCCAGGTCCACACCCAGGGCGCCGTCATTCGCTCCGGCGATACGGTGATGGAAATCGTCCCGGCCAACGAAGCCTTTATCGTCGAAGCGCGAATCCCGGATCGCGACATCGACAATGTCCACATCGGACAACCTGCCGAGATCCGCTTCAGTGCCTTCAACCAGCGGCTATCCAATGTGATCGAAGGTGAAGTCGCCCACGTTTCAGCAGACAGTTTCGAAGACGAGGCAACACGCAACCATTACTACAAGGCCCGCATCCGCGTCACCGACGTGGGTCATTCCGAAATGACTTCGTCGATGCAGCTGCTGGCCGGCATGCCTGCCGAAGTCATGCTGAAGACCGGCGACCGCACCTTTGCCAGCTACATGTTCAAACCGTTCAGCGACATGCTGGCACGCGCGATGCGAGAAGAGTGATGCCATCCATTCGTCAATGGGCGTTGACCGGTTGTCTGGCGACGCTGATCGCCACGGCGCATGCCCAGCCACTCAAGATCGAAGCACCGCTACCGTCCCTTCCACAACTGGTCGCCCTGGCGCTGACCTACGACAGCGGCTTGCAGAGCCAGCGCCTGGATAGCCAATCGATGGCGCAGGAAGTGCCGATGGCGCAGGCAGGGTTGCGCCCCCGGCTCGATGCCACCGCTGCCTATCGCTACACGGACGCCGACAATATCTACACCGACAATCCCGATGACTATCCGGACGAGGTCTATGACGATCGCGTTTCCGGCAGGACGCGGGACACCAGTTGGGAACTGCGGCTGACACAGCCGCTGTTCAGCCTCGAGCGCTGGCGCCGGGTCGGCAAGGCTCGTGCGCAGATGGATGCGGCGGCGCTGCAGGTGGCCGTCGCCGAGCGTGACCTCGCGGTCAAGGTGGTGGAAACCTATCTCGATGCCTACCAGGCCTCGCGCAAGCTGGGCTTGCTGATCGCGCAGCGCGAGTCGCTGGTCTTGCAGCAGCGCCAGGCCCAGCGCGCCTACGACCTGGGTATCGGCGATCGTATCAACCTGCTGGAGTCCCAGTCGCGGCTGGATCAGGCGGTCGCCGACCAGACATCGGCGGAAAACGACCTGACCAACGCTCTGAGCGACCTCGAAAGGCTGACCGGCGTTGCGCTTCCCTTTGATCCGGTACTGGTCGATACGCCGGAGAATCTGAACATCTCACCGGAATCTCGCCCGCTGGAGAGCTGGCTGGCATTGAGCCGAAATAATGTGCAGGTGCGCCTGGCCGCCGAGCGCCAGCGCGTCGCCGACAGGGATACCGACGTGCGACGCGCGTCACGCTATCCCGAACTCAACCTGGTGGTCGGCTACAGTGATGTCGACAGTAGCGATGCCTTGAGAACCAGCAACGATCTTTCGGCCAGCGTGGAAATGAACCTGCCGATCTACCAGGGTGGCTATACCACCGCCAGTATCCGCCAGGGAGAGCTGACGGCACGAGCCAGCACGGCCAGCACGGAGAACGAACGCCGACTGGCCCAGCAGGAGGTTCGCAAGCGCCTGCTCAGCATGCAGGGCGACCTGCGCCAGCTGGAGGCCCTGCAGCGCTCGGTGGAATCCGGCAGTCTGTTCCTGCAGGCGGCGATTCGCGGCGAATCTCTCGGCCTGAGAGACTTGGTAGATGTCCTCGACGCCCGCTCCTCGCTCTATGATCTGCGCATTCGCTTCATCGAAACGCTCTGCCTCTATCTCGAGGATCGCACCTATTTGCAGGCCACTACCGATCAACTCGACACATCGACACTGGCGGAGGTGGCAAGCATTCTGGAGCGTGTAGAACGGGCAGCGCCGAGCGACGATGTCTGAACCGGACCAGGTTGGGAAAAGAAATATCGGACAATGCTCCGATGACTAGGCGGTCGAAGCGGTCGAAGCGGTCGAAGCGGTCGAAGCGGTCGAAGCGCCAATATTTTCAGGTCACGATCGACCGTATTCGACAACCGTACGATCGAAGAACGATCTGCTATCTTGACTAAAAATCGCCGGATAACGTGTTCGGCGGGATCGACCGAGAGAATGCAAGAGGGAATGCAATGAGCCTGCCACTATGGTGCCTGCTGATAACCGCGCTATTGCCCTTCTGGCTGGCATTCTGGGGCAGCAGCGTCAGGCGCCGGGAATTCGGTCACCTGGATAATCATCATCCACGCCAGCAATATGCGCAGATGACAGGTAAAGGCGCGCGTCTCTGGGCAGCGCAGAGCAACGCCTGGGAGGCGCTGGCGCTGTTCACCGCGGGTATCGTTGCCATGCAGACCTCGGGTGGCGGCAGGCTTGCGGATATCGCCTGCGTCGTCTTCGTGCTGGCTCGGATCGGCCATGGTCTCTGTTACGCCCTGGATCTGGCGACACTGAGGTCTTCTCTTTTCGTCGTCAGCTTTCTGGCCGTACTGTCACTCTTCATGACGGCTCTGCTATAGGCTACATGGCATCAAGGTGCGATCTTTCGAAAAGAGCGCCACGGCAAGGACCCATAGCGTTCAGGACCATCAAGTTTTAGCGAAATGAGCCGATAGAGTTCGAATCACCTTCCATGATTCGCTTTTTGCCATTCGAGTGCGATCGAGATCCCGTCCCATGTCCACCGACAATGAATTCCAACGCGGTTCGCCACAAGACACCGACGATAGTCTCGGAGAAGATAGCCTCGGAGAATCAGTGCTGCCTGCCCCGCCTTTCGAAAACGCGATGGCCGGTGATCTCGACACACACCAGCAATGGGCGCTGGAAGCCATGGCCGCAGCCCGGACCTCCTACTGGCGATGGTCTGCCCCCGAACGCAGCTTTCTCTGCGGCACGATAGCCGAACGAAGCGATAGCGACCTTCTGCGTCTTGACTGGTGGACGCTATTGAAGACGATGCCGTCGGCCGAGCGTCGGCGGCTGATCACCCTATGGCGGCGAATGAACGACGGTCAGCAGGACCGCGTCGACGTGCTGATACAACCCGACGCCACCAAGCCATCGATCTGGTGGCGCATCCGCGGCGCGATCATCTTGCGCGACGATGACGCCTCCCCTCTCGCGGCAACCGGCACCTGGGAAGTCCTCGACGATCCGCGTGACCAGCGACCTCATGGCAGCGTCCGGGCGCATGCGTTCGCCGCCTCGCGCGATTCGATGCTGGTCGTCGACAATCGCTGGCGCATTCTGGAAATCAACGACGCGTTCACCGCGCTCGGGGGGTTACCACCGAGCGCGATACTCGGCCGCGCACTGCAGCAGTACATAGATGCCGATGTGCTGCGCTCCGACCCGGCGACGGTCGCGCGTAACGATCGCATCCAGCACTACGAAGGACTCTTCCATGTCGAAGGGGCAGCACCCGTTCCCGTGGAATTGACCCTCAGCCACTTTACGCTGGACGAAACTGGCGAGACTCACTATATCGCCGCGCTACGGGACATCTCGGCACGCAAGCGCTCCGAGCGGGAGCTGGAGCATCTCGCCAGGATCGACACGCTGACTCAACTGCCCAATCGTGCGACGCTGCAGCAGACGCTGAACGGGCGGCTGCTCAGGCTCCTGCCTGGACACGGGCTCGCGGTCCTCTTCATCGATCTGGATGGTTTCAAGCACATCAATGACTCGCTGGGGCACCAGTCGGGCGACATCCTGCTGAAAATCATCGTCAAGCGGCTACGCGCCACGGTGCGTAGCAAGGATCTGGTCGCGCGCTGGGGCGGCGACGAATTCGTCGTGGTCATCGAGGTGGGCAGCGACACGGAACTCGCCGACAGGATCGCCCAACGCCTGCTCGAAGCGCTGTCCCACCCCATGGTGATCGGCGGGCATCAGATCAGCGTCACCGCCAGTATCGGCATCGTTCACGCACCGCAGAACGGGCGCGACGGAGAGACTCTGCTCAAGCATGCCGATGTCGCCATGTATGCGGCGAAGAACCGGGGCAAGAACGCCATCGTCGTCTATCACGAGCAGCTGAAGCATCACAGCCTGGAACAGATGTCGATGCTCGCCCACCTGCGGGAAGCCATCGCCAAGGACGCTCTCGACTTCGTGGTCCAGCCCAAGTTCGACGGCAACAATCGGATGATCGGCGCCGAACTGCTCGCGCGCTGGATGACCGAAGACCATGGCGAAGTGCCCCCTGCCGTCTTCGTGCCACTGACCGAAAACAACGGAATGGCGTCGGCACTGGGCAACCTGGCCATCGACCGCGCCGCCCAATATGCCGCCCGCCTGGCCGCCACGGGTAATCCGTTGCCGGTATCGGTGAACATCTCCGCGCTGCATGTCATGGACGACAAGCTGGCGAATACGCTACGCAGTGCCTGCCATCGCCATCACATCACGGCCGACCAGATCGAACTGGAGGTGACGGAGTCCGTGTTCCTGGAAGACACACGATTACCGGAAGCCCGGATCAAGCATCTCAGAAGCCAAGGTTTCCGTGTCGCGATGGATGACTTTGGCGCCGGTTACTCATCGCTGGGTTATCTCAAGCGACTGCCTTTCGACACCATCAAGATCGATCGCAGTTTCATGCACGGCCTGGAAGCGGACCGGCGTTCACGCGACCTGCTGGCAGGCATCGTCGAACTTTGCAATCTGCTCGGCATGGAAACCGTTGCCGAAGGCGTCGAGACCGAAGAACAGTGGCAACTGCTGCAGACGCTGGGCGTCAAGCAGTACCAGGGGTTTTATCTGGGTCGCCCCATGCCGGTGGAACAGCTATTGGAGCGATTGAAGGGAGAGCTCTGATCGCATCTCCCAGCGAAACCTTTCTGCCAGTCGCATGACGCGTCACGCCGGGGAAAGAAAACGGCCGGTAGCGTCGGGCGCCGTGCTGGCGTAACGTGCAAAACTTTCATTCATTCGCCCGCTTCGTGAAGCCGTTGCCCATGTCCCCGACGTTCAGCCTGATCGCTCCCGCCTCCTTCACCCGGCCCGATGTACTGGAACAAGCCGCCCGGGCGTTGCAGTCGTTCGGTATCGCCGTTCGCTTTCCCGACCGGCTGCAGGATCAACGACACTACCTGGCCGGGAGCGTCGAGCATCGCCTCCAGACGCTCTACGATGCCTACGCCGATCCCGACACCGATGCCGTCTGGGCCGTTCGCGGCGGCTATGGCTGCGCCCATCTGGCGACCGAAATCGACTGGAGCCGGCTCTCTCGCAAACCGCTGATCGGTTACTCCGATCTCAGCGTGTTACTGGATCAGTGCCATCGCCACGGCTTGCCGGCCATCCATGGCCCGGTGATGAAAGAGGGCGTGAAGCTCGCCAGCGATGATGCCGACCTGCGCACCGCGAGCCACCGCGATTTCAGCGCCCTGCTCGGACTGCTCGAGGGTCGGTCGCCGGAGAGCGTGGCGTTGACGCCTGTTTCGACAGTTTCAGCGGCGGCGATCGAAGGGCCGCTCGTCGGCGGCAATCTTGCGACCCTGGCCAGCGTTGCCGGCACCTCGCTGGCGTTTCGCGCACCGCCCGGGGCGATCGTGATTCTGGAAGATGTTGGCGAGCCCTACTACCGGCTCGAGCGCGACCTGTGGCAGCTGGTCCATTCCGGCGCGCTGGACACCGCCGCTGCCGTCTGCATCGGCACTTTCGAGAATTGCGTCCCCTACGGGGATCTCGAGATCGAGACGCTGTTCGAGACCTGGATCGCCCCTCGCGGCCTGCCGCTCTACGCAGGGCTTCCGGTCGGCCATGGACGTGACAACCTCCCTTGGCGCTACGGGTCGAAGGCGCGTATCGCCAGCGATCGGCTGCAGTTCCTTGACTGAGCTTGTCACCAAGACCCAGTTACGTTCATTCGAATCCACGAAAAACGCCGCCTCGCATAGACGAGGCGGCGATCGATTGGCTACCAACTTTGACTGGATACCAACTTCGACTGGATACCGACTTCGACTGGCACCTTGCACGCGGATTCGAACCCTATACGCGCTCGAACACCGTCGCCACACCCTGCCCCATGCCGATACACATCGTCGCCAGGCCGAGCGTAGTGTTCTGTTGACGCATGACGTTGAGCAAGGTAGTGCAGATACGCGCTCCGGAACAGCCCAGCGGGTGACCGAGCGCGATGGCGCCACCATGCAGGTTGACCGCCTCATCCAGGCGATCGAGCAGTTCGAGATCCTTCAGCACCGGGATCGACTGTGCCGCGAAGGCTTCGTTGAGCTCGACCGTCTGGATATCACCGATCTTGAGACCGGCGGCTGCCAGCGCCTTCTGCGTCGCCGGAACCGGGCCATACCCCATGATCGAGGCATCACAGCCGGCCACGCCGGTCGAGACGACTTTCGCCAGAGGCTCCAGTCCCAGAGATTTCGCCCGCTCGTAGCTCATCACCATCAGCGCCGAAGCGCCAACGGAGAGCGCCGACGAGGTCGCCGCGGTCACCGTGCCGTTCTTGGGATCGAACACCGGCTTGAGCGATGCCATCTGTTCGAGACTGGCGTCTTCGCGTACCACCTCGTCGTGCTTGATCAGACTGCGGTAGCCCTGCTGATCGTGTCCCTCGATCGGCACGATCTCGTTGTCGAAATAGCCTTGACGGTTGGCCTCGCTGGCGCGTCGATGAGAACGCAGCCCGAACTGGTCCTGCTGTTCGCGAGTCACCCCGTGCATCTTGCCCAGCAGTTCCGCCGTCAAGCCCATCATCATCGCCGCCTTGGCAGTGCTCTTGCTGGCCGCCGGATTGACATCGACTCCGTGATCCATCGGCACGTGCTCCATGTGCTCGACGCCGCCGATCAGATAGCAGTCGCCCATGTCGGCGCGAATGTTGGCCACTGCGATATGCAGCGCGCTCATTGACGATCCGCACAGGCGATTGATGGTCTGCGCCGGTACCGAACGCGGGATGCCGGTCAGAATGGCGGCGTTGCGTGCGATATTCATCGACTGCTCCAGGGTCTGGTTGACGCAACCCCAGAGGATGTCGTCGACGCCGGCCGGGTCGAGCTTCGCGTTGCGAGTGAACAGCGCCTGCATTACCGCTGCGGAGAGATTCTCGGCGCGGACGTGACGAAAGGCACCGTTCTTGGCCTTGGCCATGGGGGAGCGCACGGCATCGACCACCACGGCATCTCTTGCTTTCAAACTCATGACTGTGACTCCGGTTGGTGGTGGGCTCAGCGGTCGCTGGCGTCAGGGTAAAAGCGCTCGCCGTTGGCGGCCATTTCCTCGAGTCGCGCCGTCGGCGCATACAGCGCGCCCAGTTCGCCGGCGAGCCGTTTCGCTACCGCCACGAACTCGGCCACGCCCATGGCATCGATGTAACGCAGCGCACCACCGCGGAACGGCGGGAAGCCGATGCCGTAGATCAGCGCCATGTCGGCCTCGGCCGGCGACCCGACGATGCCGTCCTCGAGACAGCGCACCGTCTCCATGCACAGCGGCACCATCATTCGCGCAATGATCTCGTCGTCGGACAGTTCCCGTGCTTCGCGGACGACCCCGGCGACCAGCCGGTGAGCCTCGTCGTCATGGGTTTTCTTCGGCTTGCCCTTCTTGTCTTCCTCGTAGACGTAGAAGCCCTTGCCGTTCTTCTGGCCGAGCCGCTGGTTGTCCAGCATCACCTGAATCGCGGACTTGCCGTCGTGGGCCATGCGATCGGGGAAGCCTTCGGCCATCACCTCGCTGGCGTGCACGGCGGTATCGATGCCGACGACATCGAGCAGATAGGCAGGCCCCATCGGCCAACCGAAGCGTTCCATGACCTTGTCTGCACGCTCGAAGTCGACACCATGCTCGACCAGGCCGCTGAAACCACCGAAGTAGGGAAACAGGACGCGATTGACCAGGAATCCCGGGCAGTCGTTGACGACGATCGGCGTCTTGCCCATCTGGCGGGCGTAGGCCACTGTCGCGGCGACCGCGGCGTCGGAGGTCTTGGCGCCACGAATGACTTCGACCAGCGGCATCCGGTGCACCGGGTTGAAGAAGTGCATGCCGCAGAAGTTCTCGGGCCGCTTGAGATTGGCCGCCAGCCGGTCGATGGAGATGGTCGAGGTGTTGGATGCCAGGATGGTGTCGTCCGCGACCTGGGCCTCTACTTCGGCAAGTACCGCTTCCTTGATCCGGGGATTCTCGACCACGGCTTCGACCACGAGATCGACCGCACCGAAATCGCCGTAGGAGAGCGTCGGACGAATGTTGCCCAGCACTTCGGCCATTCGCGTCTGGCTGAGCTTGCCGCGCTCGAGCTGCTTGGTCAGCAGTTTGCGGGCTTCCTTCAGGCCGAGTTCGATCGCCTCGGTCTTGATGTCCTTCATCAGGATCGGCGTGCCCTTGTAGGCGCTCTGGTAGGCGATGCCGCCGCCCATGATGCCCGCCCCGAGCACTGCGGTCTGCTCGACCGCCTTGGCATCCTTCTCGTACTGCTTGGCCTTTTTCTTGACGGCCTGGTCGTTCATGAACAGACCGACCAGGTTGTAGCAGACATCGGTCTTGGCCAGCTTGGCGAAGGCTTGCGCTTCGATCGCCTGGGCGCGTTCGCGCTCTTCGCCTGCGCCCTTCTGGATGACGCGGATGGCCTCGATCGGTGCCGGATAATGCGGCCCGGCCTTCCCGGCCACGTAACCCTTTGCGGTTTCGAACGCCATCATCTGCTCGACCGCATTGAGCTTCAGTGGCGAACCCTTCTCGACACGTCGGGCACGGTAATCGAAATCCCCGGCATTGGCCTTGTCGATCATGTCTCGGGCCGCCGCCAGCAACTGGGATTGCGGCACAACGGCATCGACGGCGCCCACCTTGAAGGCCGTGACGGCATCGTTCTGCGAGCCCCCGGCAATCCACTCGATGGCATTGTCGGCACCGATCAGTCGCGGCAACCGGACACAGCCACCCCACCCCGGCACGATGCCCAGTTTGGTTTCGGGCAATCCGATCTGTGCCGTTTCCGCCATGATGCGGAAATCGGTGGTCAGTCCGAGTTCGCAGCCACCGCCCAGTGCCAGACCGTTGAGTGCGGTGACGGTCGGGAACGGCAGATCCTCGATGCGATTGAACAGCGCATGAATCCGTGTGTTCATGTCGACCAGAAACGCTTCGTCCTTGGCGAACATGGCATGAAATTCGGTGATATCGGCACCGACGATGAACACGTCCTTGGCGCTGGCGATGACGAGCCCCTTGAGGCCGGCCTCACTTTCCAATGCCTCGACGGCTTGCGACAACTCACCGATGACCGAGGATGAGAGCTTGTTGATCGCCTCATCCTTGAGATCGAACGTCAGGAGCGCGAGATCGCCGTCCTGACGCTCGACCCGGATGGCATCGCCTTGATAGAGCATGAGAAATCTCCGTGCCATGGCTGCGAAAGCGCCCCGTGCTGGCATCTACGAGGCGAATCATACGACTGTTTGAATACCGGGAGCTTGAGGCGCGCGAGTGGGCTCGTCAAGCTCAACCAAAGTCTCGGCCTACCGCACCGGCTCTCATCCCAGCGTAGACTACCGGCGGCCCGGCTCCGTCTGCCGGCGTCTTCGCGCAAAGTGATGCCTCACCCGCTAGAATGTCCCCCGCCTGCCTGTCGGCCTCTCCTCGTTTCGAGAAACAGACAGGCTGGCGCCTTGACAATCACTCGCAGGAGCCTGGCCCGTGGCCATGAAAGACCCCACGATACCTTCGACAGCGGCTCGTCTGGAACCGCTTGTCGCTCGTTTACGCCGCTATCACTGGGTCTGGCCACCTATCGCTTTCGTACTGGGTTTGCTGGGGTTTTTCCTGGTCGATCGGCAACAGTGGCTGGGGGCCGTGCTTGCCCTGGGGCTGGTGCTGACCTGGGCCCTGTTGATCGTCGAAGGTATTGCCAGCAAATGGCTGTCGCGACGAGGACGCAATGCCGCACTGCCCCGCGCGGCGGCGACGTTCATCGCACAGATGGTGCATCAGGAGACACTGTTCTTCTGTCTACCGTTCTTTCTCGCCACGACGATCTGGACCAGCGGCCAGGCTGTATTCACCGGACTCCTGATCGTCTGCTCGATTCTCGCCATTCTGGACCCTCTGTATTTCGGCTTGTCCAACCGTCATCGCTGGCTCTACTTCCTGCTCCATGCGCTGTGCGTGTTCGTGGTGATGCTGGTCACGCTGCCCATCATGCTGAGCCTGACCACGGGAGAGAGCCTGATACTGTCGATTCTGGCGATGATGTTCTTCAGCCTGCCTAGCGTCATGGGCCTGCTCAAACCCGGCGGCGTCGTCCGCTGGCTCGCCATGGCGGGGCTGCTGATCGTGCTGGGTGGCATTGCCTGGACAGGACGGACCTGGATACCGCCAGCGACGCTGTGGCTGTCCGGCAGCGCCCTCTCTCCCGGATTCGACACGGCCGCCCGCGAGCCCAGCGGCAGCATGACGCTGACGCCGCAGGCACTGCGCTCGCGCGGCCTCTATGTCTACACGGCGATACGAGCCCCCCGCGGGCTGCGCGAGAAGGTCTATCACGTCTGGCGTCATGAGGGCGATGTCGTCGAACGCATCGCGCTGGTCATTCACGGCGGGCGCGACCAGGGCTATCGAGCCTGGACCCACAAGCAGAATTTCTCCGCTGACCTGAAAGGCCGCTGGCAAGTGGACGTGATCACGCAGACCGGCCAGCGCATCGGTAGCGTACGGTTCACGGTGGCCGAAGGTGACGAAGCCTCGACGGCCGATGGTAACATCCAGCGCCCGTTGGGCATCCCCGGCTGGAACATCCGCCATGCCTTGGGAAGCCACGATGAGCAAGCCGACTAATCGCCAATCATTGTGGCTTGCATTATCCTGTGGCGCTTTGGAGAATGTTAGGACGTTCACGATTCAGGTAATCCGCTATGGCACAGCATATCGGCTTTAAACTGGCACGCCTGCCGCGACTCTGGCGCGCTGTCATCGATGAACGCTTGGCGCCACTGGGCTTGACCCAGACACGCTGGGTGACGCTTTGGAACTTGCGCAATATGGGCGGAGGTCAGGCGCAATGCGATCTGGCGCGAGCCATCGGCGTGGAAGCGCCCTCGCTGGTGCGCACGCTGGACCAGCTGGCCGAGCAGAATCTGATCGAGCGCCGCCCTTGCGCCGAAGATCGCCGTACCAAGCGCCTTCATCTGACGGAAGAGGCAACACCGCTACTGGAAAAGATCGAGGAGATCGTCACCGAGGTACGCGATGAAATGCTCGGCGGGTTCACGCCGGAAGAGATCGATGCTTTCGAAAGCATGCTGGATCGCATCGAGAAAAACGGGTTGGAACTACAGCGCCAGTCCGAGCAGACCAAGTCCAACTGAGGCGGGAGCAGGCACCGGCCTGAACACTCCGCCACGATCACGACCAAACGCACCGCGCCGCAAGCGGTGCGCCACTCAAGCAACGCATCACTCAAGCGATGAACCACTACCGAGGCTTGTTCGGCACCTCGACGTTTCTGCCGCTGCCAGCCAGGGTATCCCGCATTGCCAGCCAGCTCGTCCACTCCTGCGGGAACCGTTCGAAGTTCATCGCCTCCTGCCACCAGATGCACATCGTATGCTGGCCGGATTCGACGATCAGGGCGTCCGTCGGCAATCCGTCCAGGCACTGCTTGAGTGCCCGCAGACGCTCGGCATCCAGCGATGGCAGCGGCGCCTGGCGCCAGCGCCACTGATCCGTTGCCGCTTCCAGTGCTTCGCTGGCGACATCGTTACGAATCAGTGTGAAATCGCTGCCCGGCTTCGTTCCCGGGTATCGCAGCCGATAACCGGTCAGCGCCACGTTCGGCATCGCCAGTGGCGCCTTGGTAAAGTTCAACTCCCCGCCGTTGGCCTTGACGTGCCGACGCATTTGCCCGCGGTTGGACTCGCCTCGGCTCGGCCGCAGCCATACCATTGGCGACAGAATCAGCAGTACGGCAACCAATAGAAAACCCAGCACTGCCATAACGTCTTTACTCCTGTTTCGGCCGACTCTTCCACGACCCAGTTTCGTTTGATACGACCAAGGTATGAGGCATCACCGTGCACTCTATCGGTTACATCACGTTGCGTCGCGAAAGCGCATGGTTGATGATCGCCTGCGGCGCCTGACCGCAGGTCATTATCGAAAATTGCGTTGTGCCGCTCATGAGGCGCGCTTACAGTTATCCATGTTCATTCGCCGAACGGGGGGTTACCCGATGAGCAACGAATACCATCACGTGCTGGTTGCCGTGGATCTGACCAAGGATTCGCATAAAGTCCTGGAACGCGCGATTCCCATCGCACGCCGGAACCAAGCCAAGCTCTCGATCATCCATACGCTGGAGCCCCTGGGATTCGCCTACGGCGGCGATATCCCGATGGACCTGACGAGCATCCAGGATCAGCTCGACGAACACGCCACGCAGCGACTGGCCGATATCTCCGATCCTTACGACATTCCTCGTGAAGACCAGCATATCGTGGTCGGCATGCCGGATACCGAAATTCAGCGCTTTGCCAAGGAGCACGACGTGGACCTGATCGTCGTGGGCTCCCATGGTCGCCACGGCTTCGCGCTGTTGCTGGGGTCGACATCGACCGGCGTTCTGCATGGCGCAGAGTGTGACGTTTTGGCGGTTCGCGTCGGCAAGGATGGCGAAACGGAAGAGTAATGGCGACCGGTCTCGTCTCCCGCTGAATCATGCGCCTTGCCCGCGATGGGCAAGGCGCATCCTGCCGCCGCGAGCGGCGACTAGCCCTCTCCTTCCGCCATCGCCTCCAGCTCCATCCAGCGCTCCATTGCCCGATCCAGCTCGGCCTGGGTTGCCGAAAGCGCCTCGATGGCCGCGGTGACGGTCTCGCTTTCCTGCTGGTAGAAGTCCGGCTCGCCCATCTGGGCCTCGAACGTCGCGATCTTGCCCTCCAGAGTTTCGATCGTTGCCGGTAACGAGTCCAGCTCCCGCTGCAGCTTGTAGGAGAGCTTCTGGCGACGCTTGTCGCTTTCGCTCTTCGTCGGTTGCGCGGATGCCGCCTGCCGCTCGGCCAGCTTTTCCTGCGCCTTGCGTGCCTCGGCCAACTCCCACGGTGCCGGCGGTAGCCGCCCACCCTGTCGGACCCAGTCGGTATATCCGCCCACATAACTGCGCACGATGCCATCGCCCTCGAACGCCAGCACGTCGGTGACCACGTTGTCCATGAACGCGCGGTCATGCGAGACCAGCAGCAGCGTGCCTTCGAAGTCGAGCAAAAGCTCTTCCAGCAGCTCCAGGGTTTCCACGTCAAGATCGTTGGTCGGCTCGTCCAGCACCAGCACGTTGGCCGGCTGGGTGAAGAGCTTGGCCAGCAGCAGACGGTTGGACTCGCCGCCGGACAGCGCCTTGACCGGTTGTCTCGCGCGCTCCGGCGTGAACAGGAAGTCCTGCAGGTAGCTGATGACGTGCTTGTCCTTGCCCGCGACCGTCACCTTGTCGCTGCCCTGAGCAACGTTGTCGTAGACGCTCTTGTCCAGCTCGAGCCCCGCGCGCAGCTGATCGAAATAGGCGACCGACAGGTTGGTGCCCATGCGCACACTGCCTTCGCTGGGCTCGAGCTCGCCCAGCAGAATCTTGAGCAGCGTGGTCTTGCCGGCGCCGTTTCGCCCGATCAGACCAATGCGATCGCCGCGCTGAATCTCCAGCGACAGGTCGCGAATGATGCAGGCCTCCGCGTAGTAGTGCGTCACCCCCTGCAGCTCGACGACGCGCTTGCCGCTGCGTTCGCCGCTATCCACCTGGAACGATGCTTTGCCCTGGCGCTCGCGCCGCTGGGAGCGTTCGTTGCGCATCTTTTCCAGCGCCCGGACCCGGCCTTCGTTGCGGGTTCGGCGCGCCTTGATGCCCTGGCGAATCCAGGTTTCTTCCTGCGCCAGTTTCTTGTCGAACTCGGCACGTTCGCGCGCCTCGACTTCCAGCTCGTGCGTCTTTTGTGCCTGGTAGGTGGCGTAATCGCCGGGATAACGACCCAGGCGTCCGCGGTCGAGTTCCAGAATCGTGGTCGCCAGCTTCGAAAGAAAGGCGCGGTCGTGGGTAATGAACAGGACGGCGCCGTCGAATGCCAGAAGCTGCTCTTCGAGCCAGGTAATGGTATCGATGTCGAGATGGTTGGTCGGCTCATCGAGGAGCAGCAGGTCGGGCCCGGCCACCATGGCGCGCGCCAGCGCCACCCGCCGGCGCCAGCCACCCGAGAGGCCGCTCATCAGGGCATCGGCCGGCAGGCCCAGCCGGGTCAGCACGGTATCGATACGCTGATGGAAGGACCAGCCATCCTGCGCTTCCAGACGCGTCTGCAGCGTCTCCAGCCGTCGCATGTCCGGCTCGGCCATCGCCACGAGACGGTGATACTCGGCCAGCAAGTCTCCGGTTTCGGGCAGCCCCTGGGCGACGACTTCGAAGATCGTCGCCTCGTCGGCGTCCGGCAGCGCCTGTTCGAGAACGCCGATCTTGAGACCCGGCGCGCGCCAGATATGGCCATCGTCGGCCTGATTATCGCCCGCGATCAGTTTCAGCAGCGTCGACTTGCCGGTGCCGTTACGCCCGACCAGCGCGATGCGCTCTCCCTTCTCGATGACCAGGTCGGCGCCATCGAGCAGCGTATGGTGCCCGTAGGCGAGTTGCAGTTGTTCAAGGCGTAGCAGAGCCACGTAGGACCTCGCGATCGTGAAACTTCGAAATGGTGACGGTCATGTCTTGCCGAGCGTGTCTTGCCAAACGTGCTTCTGAAGAAACGTGTCGTCTGGCTGGCATTGTACCTTGCTCGACCAAACTCGCCGAAATGGATTGGCCCACGCTTCGCCGTTGGCGTCCGGCGCTTTACAATGCCCGTCGATACCTGCATCGACTGACATTTCATCGACTCATCATTCACTGACCAAGAGGAGTGCCGCGTGAGCGACACGTCCCCGCATGAATCCACGAACGGCGGTACTCCGCTGCCGGAAGCGTTACGCATCACTTCCCCGGTGCCACTGGTCGATATCGGGGCCAACCTGACGCACGAAAGCTTCGACCGAGATCTCGAGGCCACGCTGACTCGGGCGACCGAGGCCAATGTCACGACGCTCGTGATCACTGGCGCCGATCTCGAGGGCGCTACCCAGGCAGCAAAGCTGGCAACTCGCTTCGCGGGTCTCCATGCCACGGCGGGGCTGCATCCTCATCACGCCGCCGATTGGACCTCCGAGCTGGAACAGGCGATGCGCGAGCTCCATCGCCAGAAAACCGTGGTCGCCGTGGGCGAATGCGGTCTCGATTTCCATCGCAATTTTTCATCGCATACGGATCAGGAACGCGCACTGGAAGCGCAACTGGCCCTGGCGGCGGAGACGGGGTTACCCGTGTTTCTCCATGAACGTGACGCCGGCCGCCGGATGCTGGAAATGCTGCGGGAATGGCGAGACCGGCTCAGCGACGCCGTCGTCCACTGCTTCACCGGCGACAGGGAAACACTCCACGGCTATCTCGATCTCGATCTGCACATCGGGCAGACCGGCTGGCTGAGCGACGAGCGTCGGGGCCATCATCTTCGCGAATTCGTCGCCGATATTCCCGACGACCGCCTGATGGTGGAAACCGATTGCCCTTACCTGCTGCCCCGCAATCTGCCGGCAAAGATAAAAGGACGCCGCCACGAGCCGGCTCTGCTACCTTGGATAGTGAGAGAGCTGGCTCACTGGCGCGGCACGACCGAGGCCGAGCTGGCACGACAGACCACGCTGACGGCCAAGCGTTTCTTTCGGATCGAGGAGGTCGCTGGCGAATGACGAACTATCCCGGATTCATCGCTGTCGAGACAGGTGGCGACAACTCGCTGCCACTGGCTATCGCCTGGGCACTGCCCAACGGCCAGGTCAAGAATACCCTGATCCAGCCTGACGACGAATGGCTGGAAGACGAACTGCTGTCGCTCGGCGGCTATGATCTCGACGAACTCCGCCACCTGGGCATCAGTCCTCTCGACGTCCTCAGGGAGCTGGAGAACGATCATTTCAGCGAGACGCTCTATACCGCTGGCGTTCAGGATGACGAAGCGGCGCTATCGATGATGTTCGATGACTTCGGCGTCGATCCCTTCGTCGAGCTGGCGCCCGCCTCGATGCTCTACCCCGACCTCGAGCCCGGCGAATGGGCCCGCGCCCGCAACGAGCTCTTCGGGGAAATGGGCCTCGAGCCGTTGCGTCCGGAGCACGAGGTACAGGTCATGCTCTACCTGCATCAGCGGCTGATCCAGCGGGACGAGTAGTATCGCTCGCGTCGAGCCGTCGCCGCCCGGCGGCGACGGCTTCCTGGATCCCGCCCGTTCCGGCATAGAAGATACCGAGCGTGTCGATCAAGGCCTGGGCGCGTAGCGGCATGCCTTCACTACGATAACGGGCTGCTCGCGCAGAGACTTTCCTGCTGAAAGCCTGTCGATCGACCTCGACGCCATCGAGATTGTCGACGCTGACCTGAAATAGTTTTCCGCACGCTTCGCTGAACAGCAACTCCAATGCCTGGGGCGCGACCTCCACCCGCTCGAAATCTTTCTGCCGGCGGGCGTCGCGTCCATCCGGTTCATACCAGTAGCCATAGTCCTCGAGCTGGCGACGCTTCTCGCCGGCGATACACCAGTGGCTGATTTCATGCAGCGCGCTGGCAAAGAAACCATGGGCGAACACGATCCGATGATGATCGTGCCGGGCATCCGCAGGCAGGTAAATGGGTTCATCCTCTCCGCGAACCAGCCGCGTGCGATAGCGGTCGGCGAATACGCCGTCGAACAGATGAATCAGATCGTCGATGTCATGAATCATGAACGCCTCCAGAACTGCGCCGGAGTATACGTAAGTTCACCTCGGTCGCCGAGCGCTGGCGATCGACTCCTGCTAGAATCGCCGCCCTGCCCGTTCGGTCAAGGAGCGCTTCGTGTCGTCGACCGCCCATCGTTTTTATCGCTGTCGAAAAGAGACTGCGAGCCTGGTACGCCTGGGCCTGCCGATCTGTGGCGCGCAGCTGGCACAGGCCGGCATGAGTGCGTCGGATGTGATCATGTCGGGGCGGGCCAGTGCCACCGACCTGGCAGCCGTCTCGGTGGGCGCGAGTCTGTGGGTGCCCTTGATGCTGTTGATGACCGGGACGTTAATGGGCGTCACTCCGATCGTCGCCCATCGCGCAGGCGCGGAACGTTTCGACCAGGTGCGCGGGAAGGTTCACCAGGCGCTTTGGGTAGCCTTGGTACTCGGATGTTTCAGCGCGCTGATCATGACCTTCGGCGGCAAAGCCATCTTCCAATTGATGGAAATACCCACCGATGTCGCCAGCCTGGCGGTCGAATACCTGAAAGCGGTGGCTTTCGGTATCCCGGCCGTGGCGCTCTATCAGGCGCTGCGCGCCTTCTCCGACGGCATGCACCATACTCGTCCGGCATTGTGGATGAGCCTTCTCGGGCTGGCCGTGAATATTCCCGGCAACTTCGTGTTGATCTACGGCGGCCCCGGCCTGACCGAGCTGCTGGGCGACGACATTCCGCTCTTTCTACAGCAACTGCCTGCTCTGGGCGCGTTCGGCTGCGGTATCGCGACAGCCATCTCCATGTGGGCCATGTGCCTGGGCATGATCTGGTATACGGCACGAAGCCGTGCCTACGCACCAGTGATGCTCTGGGTATCTCCGACTCTGCCATGCTGGAGAGACATCGCCGAACTCCTGTATATCGGCCTGCCGATTGGTCTGGCGATTTTTTTCGAGGTCACCCTGTTCACCGTGATCACGCTACTGGTCGCCTATCTCGGCGAGATCACGGTAGCCGCGCACCAGATCGCCCTCAATGTGACGTCGATTCTGTTCATGCTGCCGCTGTCGCTGAGCATGGCGTTGACCGTCAGGGTCAGTAACCGACTGGGCGCCGGCAACAATGCAGAAGCCCGCTTCGTTGCCTGGAACGGTATTGGTGTCGGCTTTGCTCTGGCGCTGTTCAACAGTCTGCTGATCTGGTTGCTGGCGGCGCCTGTGGTATCGCTCTATACCGCCAATCCCGAAGTGCGGACCTTGGCCATGTCGCTGATCCTGCTGGCCATGATGTTCCAGATTTCGGATTCGCTTCAGGTCAATCTGGCTGGCGCCTTGCGCGGGTACAAGGATACTCGGGTGGTCATGGGCATCACGCTGTTTTCCTACTGGTTCGTCGGCCTGGGTTGCGGCCACCTACTGGGGCGAGGGCTGGAGGGTGCGTTCGATTCGCTGGGGGTCTATGGTTACTGGATCGGCCTCAATGCCGGGCTGACCTCGGCAGCGCTGCTGCTGGCCTGGCGACTATGGCGCGTCAGCCGACGTCAACGGATGGAAACCTGAAATAATCCCCATCGTGTTTAACCCGGGGCTTAACAGGCCCTTCATGGCTATGCTAATACTGGCACCATGCCTCAAGCCGAGACATTGCCGACCAGGAGGGTAGCCATGGGTGTCCCACTTTCCCCTCGATCTGCGCAGATCATTGATCTGGAAACCATGAGGCATCGGCTGAGAGCCAGGAAGCGGTTGGTCCGGTTGTCGCCCGAGCTCGATGGTCTGGAAATGCTTTACTACCTCGCCTCAGACCCCGATACGCTGTACGGGATGCCGCTGCTGGCATGGGGCCTGCGTGAAGACGACGAAGTCGTCGGCCTGATACCTTGGATGGAGTCGTTGGCGTCGTGCCATGAACTGGATGATCCCGAGTATGGTCACTTCGTTGGCTACCGGGATCCCGAGACTCACGAGATATTTCACGACGCGCCCGAACACAAGATCGTCGAGTTGGCGCACGCGGCAGCCTACTTCGATTACGAAGAGACACCGGAAGTCTCTCTGACTCAGCAACTTCCGGAAACCCAGGGTACCCATGCGCTATGCATGGACGAAGACGGCAAACCTTGGCAGCTCAAGCAGATTTTTGGATGGCATCTCTACAGCGATGGAACCGTCGATGCGATGCTGGTCGATGAGGGCCAGGCGACATCGCTTCCCGTGCTGATGGGTGATGAGTGTCTCTACCCGGGCAAGAGCCGTCATCAGACGCTCTATTTTTTCCAGCGCAATATCGCCAATCGCATTCGAAACGAAGATCCAGACACGCTGGAAGCGTTGGCCTTGATGGTCATGCCGGACAACTGATCGGCCCGGCTTGAAGTGTATCGATCGAACGAACCGCTATTTCATCCCAGCAGAATGCGATAGCGGTACTCTCCTTCGACCTCGGATTGCTCGATAAGCTCGTGCCCAAGAAAGCTGCAGAATTTGGGGATATCGCGGGTCGTGGCGGGATCGGTAGCGATGACATCGAGAATGTCGCCCGCCGACATGTCACGTACCTTGTTATGCATCAGCATGATCGGCTCCGGACAGTAGAGTCCGCTCGTATCCAGCGTTTCACTTCGCATCGATTCAGCGTTACTCATGGCTCCCTCGCGCAATCATCATCGCTCTCCTTTCAGCCGAACGTGAACGGTGACCTCTTCACGATCATGATACAGATGGCGACAGGCGATATCAGCTTCTATGCCCTCCGCCTTCAGCGTTACCTCGAGCCGTGTCAGGCAGCGCTGAACCTCTTCCCAGCGCTTTTTCATCGGCAATTTCAGGTTGAATATCGCCTCGCGACACCAACGCTTGATCAGCCATCGCTCGACCATGTCGATGACGCGCATCGGCTTGTCGACGATATCGCAGACCAGCCAATCGAGCCGGTACGGGGGCTCCCACACGAATCCGTCTTCACGCAGATGCTCGACCTGCCCCGTGGCCATCAGACCAGGCGCCATGGGCCCGTTATCGATGGCATAGACGAACATGCCTCGACGAACCAGCTGGTACGTCCAGCCACCCGGCGCCGCGCCGAGATCCACGGCCTGCATGCCTTCATGCAGCCGTGACTCCCAGGCCTCTTTCGGCACGAAGGTATGCCAGGCCTCCTCGAGCTTCAGCGTCGAACGACTCGGGGCATCCGCCGGATGACGAAGACGCAGGACGCCCCCCGGATGTTCACTGCGATTGCCGGGGAAGCTCATCCCTATCTGCACGGCGTCGCCTGCCAGCCAGAACAGATGCAGTCGACGCCCACCAGCTTTCCGCCGCAAACCGCCACCTCGCTTCAAAGCGCTTTCCAGAGGGCGACTCAAGGATTTGGCCAAACGTGACAGGCTCTTGCCTTCATTGGTATCAGGCGTCTCGTGCCAGATGGACTCGAAATTCCAGCCGCTTTCCTTGATCAGCTCCACGACGGGCGAGATCCGGTCATCGCGGGAAAGTGACAACGGCTCGAAAGCAACCAGTGACTGCCTGGCGAATACCAAAGACATCAACGGCAACCCACGATGGATACCGTTGGCTGGCCGGGAATCACGACTCTGCCAACGAACGAAACCGCTGTTGCTTTCGGCCGCCACGACCTGCCCCGGCTCATCGAGTTCGTGTGCACGAGCTGTTATTTCAGCCGTCAGGTCGGGCTCGAAACCGGCCCGACAATACAACAGCCATTCGTTGGGCACTCGATTCACAATCGCCTCGCTAAGCTGGTACTCGTTTCAAAAACCTGGTGATCTTTTCAAAAAAGTCTGGCATAAAAAAACCCCAGCCTTGTTGGGCTGGGGTTTGGGATAGATGCCTGACGA
>NZ_PZJT01000007.1 GCF_003206135.1 Salinicola salarius
GGGTGATTCCACTGGAATCACTCCAACGAGATCAGGCCAGGGTGATGGCACTGCCATCACTTCAGCGAGACCAGGCCGGGGTGATTCCGGGGGAATCACTTCCCGCAGGATCGGTGGGCCAACCAAGTATCTGCAACGAGAACAGGAAAGGACCGTGAACGCGATGACTGCACTGGAACAGCGTCAGGACTTTGCACTGAATCAGTACGCAAAGGGCCTTTTAAAACCCTTTAAGGGTAAAGGGGAGATTCTTCGATTTCGGGATGAGTTGGATGCGGAGTGTCGTCGGTTGTGGCAAGAGGCGGCGGACTTTGCCAACCACTACAACCGCACGGTGGTTCAGGCGGGGCTTTGGCTCAAACCGCACAACAACAGCGGGGGACGAGTTCGCGCAGTGCAATGGCGCGACAAGGCGCAGACCCAGATGGGGCGACGCCTTCTCGAAGCCGTGCTCCAGTACGGCGACGTGTCGGTAGGGATGAAACGTCAACTGGTCGAGATCGAGACCGAGCGCGCAATCTTCAACGCCAAAATCGCGGCGGCCACACGCCAGGTCGATCGCCTGAATCGCTTGCTCAACGATCTCGATGAAGTCGAGGCCATGGTCTGACGCTCCTCTTGACGGAAATGGTACGCCGCCGGCCTTAACGTTTCCCGCTGACGACCTTTGCCGCTCGCCGCCACTGTAGTCGGGCATCCATTCGATTCAGGAGGTTCGTATGAGCACGCATTTCATGGGAGAGGGGAACATCGGCTCCGATCCGGAAGTGAAAATGTTCTCCCCCAACGGCAATCAGCCACCGCGTGGTGTCATGCGGCTGAATGTCCGCTTCGACAATCCGGTGCCCACCGATACCGGCAATGTCGACAAGGGTGGCTTTTGGGCGAACGTCGAAATCTGGCATCGCGATGTCGAGCAGTGGGCGCAGCTTTACCAAAAGGGCATGCGGGTCATGGTGTCGGGCCGCATGGTGCTGGACGAGTGGCAGGACAATGAGGGCAACAGCCGGTCGCAGTTCAAGGTGCAGGCCGTTCGCATCGGCATCCTGCCGTTCCGCATCGCCCAGGTCGTGCTCGAGCCAGCGCAGGGACAGCAGACACCTCGTCAGCCGCCTTCGCAACAGGGGGCGTATTCCAAGTCCGCTGGACCAGATGGCGAATGGGACAATCCGGTGAGCACGGGTTCGGACGGTCTGGGGTGAGCGGATCTACGGCATCAGGGGCGATTCAACATGAGGCAAACAAGGAGTGGTGGGATGAGGCATTGGGTGGTGGCAGTGGGGATGGTGGCGTTGGCCGGCTGCGCGGCGCAGGATCACTATTACTCGAACGGTGTTTGTGTCACCTGTTTCGACAATCCGGTCACGGGTGAACCGCTGAACTACGATCCCAGCGAGACGCCGCAGAAGGTGGCGACCAATGCCGAGGGGCAGACAGTCGATGCGAACAGCTTGGGTAGCCAGAGTGGTTCCGTCGACATCGATTCCCGCATCGATGTGGATACCGCCTATGCTCGGATCAAGTCGGCGATGGGATTCCGCTCCCCTAACGACTTCGAGAGCCCGGAGAGCACGGCGGCCAAAATGCAGATGGGTGATGTGGCCTGGAAGCACGACCGCACACCGGGGGCCTATTACAATCTCGGCGATTACGGTCGGCAGACCCTTGGTGGAACACGCTATTCGATTCTGCAGCGGGTTCAGATTGAGAAGAGCGGCGCGGGCTCGCGCATCCACTACAGCTGGGCACCTGCTGACAAGCGAACTCTGTATGACGGGGATGCCATGGAGTCTGCGCTGACACAGCGCCTGAACGCTGCGCTGGACTGATCGCTCATGCCCAACTTCTTCACCATCAAGGATGGTTGGAGTCTGGACGAACAGCTGGGCAACATGCTGCGGGAACTCGACGACACGCAAGAGACCGGCCGGGTCGTCGAGTTTCGTCTTCAGCTCAAGGCATTGATGCGAGAGTATGGAATCAGCGACGAGACGGTCGTCGAGTGGATCGACCTAGGGATACTCAAGGATGAAAGAGACTGAGGCAGCGGTCTATCAGCGGTTCTTCATTCGGCCCATCCCGGGACGTCGCCCGCGGATCGAATCGGACATTCAGGCTGTCATCGATCACGCGGTCGATTGCCGTTTTGCTCCCGACGGCACGTTGCTCAAGCCGACGATTCTCAAGCCCGGTCAGGGGAATTACCTCATCCCGATGCGCTGGTTCAGCGGTGAGATCATCACGATCGACGATGCGTCCACGGCGCAGTGGTTCTGGCTTGATGCTGACATTCCATTCAGTGGATCGCTGGCTCGGCGATTGGCTCTGACACTGACACGGCACCCCGAGGTGGCCTGCGTAGCCGAGGACAACACGCGCGGTGCAGCCCATGGCAACGCGGAAGCCTGGATCATCGATGATACGCATTACCTGCTCCAGCTCGATTAACATTCCCCGCTGAATCCCCTGATCCAGCCCGTCACGCTGAGGCCATACCCATTCTGTGAGGCCCGGTGTCATGTCCCGTTTGTTTCTCTGCGAAAAACCCTCTCAGGCGCGTGATATTGGCGCGGTTCTGGGGGCGACCCGTAAAGCCGATGGTTGTCTCCAGGGCGATGGAGTCGTCGTGACCTGGGCCTTCGGCCACCTCCTCGAGCAAGCCCCTCCTGAAGCCTACGATCCCGAGCTGAAGCGCTGGTCGCTGGAGTCATTACCGATCCGTCCAGCGCAGTGGAAAAACACGGTGCGCAAGGATGCCAGTAAGCAGTTCAAGGTGATTCAGGGACTGCTGAAGCAGTGCAGTGAAGTGGTGGTGTCCACCGATGCCGACCGGGAGGGCGAAACTATCGGTCGCGAGATTCTCGACGCCTGCCGCTATCAGGGGCGCGTCTCTCGCCTCTGGCTGTCTGCGCTCGATCAGGCATCCATTCGCAAGGCGCTGGCCAATATCCGGCCGGGCGAGGCGACGTATCCGCTGTATCAGGCGGGACTGGGCCGATCCCGCGCGGACTGGCTGGTTGGGATGAATTTGACCCGCGCTTTCTCGGTGCTGGCTCAGCAGCAGGGTCATCAGGGCGTCCTGTCGGTCGGCCGGGTGCAAACCCCCACGCTGGCGCTGGTCGTCCGACGCGACCAGGAAATCGCGAACTTCGTTCCCAAACCGTTCTGGGAGGTGGCGGCAAACCTGCAGGCGCAAGGAGGTTCGTTCCAGGCAAAGTGGCTGCCGGCCAACGCTGACTGGCTCGACGAGGAGGGGCGATGCGTCAATTCTGAAGCAGCGCGAACGGTCGCATCCCGATGCCAGGGTGCGGCGGCGGCTGTCGCGGCCATCGATACGTCACGAAAAAAAGAGTCGGCGCCGCTAGTGATGGATCTCGGCACGCTGCAGCAGGAGTGCTCGAAGCGATACGGCTTCGGTGCCCAGCAGGTGCTCGACATCGCTCAGTCCCTCTACGAAACACACAAGGCCACGAGCTACCCGCGTACCGATTGCCGTTATCTGCCGACATCGATGCTGTCCGAGGTCGGGGCCGTCGTGACGGCGCTCCTGCATTCGGATGAGAAGCTCTCCCCGGTAATCGGTCGACTGGACCAGACGCTCAAGAGTCGCGTCTGGAACGACAGCAAGATCACGGCTCACCACGGCATCATCCCCACCACGGCGCCTTGCCGTATCGATCGGATGAGCGATGAGGAGTTCCGGGTTTACGATCTCATCCGTCGGCACTATCTGGCGCAGTTCCTGCCGGCGCACGAGTACGATCAGACCGATGCGAGGCTGGATCTCGCCGGCGAGACGTTCGTCGCGTCTGGCCGACAGGTACAGGTCGAGGGTTGGAAGGTGCTCTTCCCCCGAGAGAAGGGCAAAGGGCAGGACGGTGACGACGAGGAGCAAGAAGGTTCCGGCGCGCAGGTGCTCCCGCCTCTCCGTCAGGGGGAGAGCTGTTCGGTACAGGATCTACTGGTGAGGGATCGTCAGACCCAGCCGCCGAAGCCCTTCGCCGAGGGCACACTGATCTCGGCGATGAAGAACGCGGCTCGCTTCGTCACAGATGAGCGGCTAAGAGCGCGACTGCGCGAGAGTGCCGGCATCGGTACCGAGGCGACACGCGCCGGCATCATCGAGACGATGCTCAAGCGTGGTTTCATCCGGAAAGAAGGGCGCACGATCGTCTCGACACCGGTCGGCCAGGGGCTCATCGCGGCATTGCCGCCTCAGATCAGCAACCCGGGGATGACAGCCCTCTGGGAACAGGCGCTGGATCAGGTCGCCGAGGGGGCGATGACGCTGGAGGATTTCATGGAGCGTCAAAGCACCTTGCTCGACAAGCTCATTGGTATCGCGCTTCAGCGTCCCCAGTTGAATCTCCCCGAAGCACCGAGCGAGACCTGTCCCAAGTGCCAGGCGAAGATGCGCAAGCGCAAGAGTAGCAATGGTCCCTTCTGGTCCTGCTCCCGCTATCCCGACTGCGATGGAGTAAAATCCTTAGCGCAATATGGTGTAAAAAGAAAAACTCATCGCAAGCGCTGATAGGCTTAATCTCAGGGGATATTTATGCAACGGGGTTATACGGCAGTTACCTTATTGTCAATTTTATTGACGTGGAACAGTGCAAACGCTTCAACGCTGGGTGATAGTGATGTCAAAACAGCATGTAAGGCTGCGGTCTATGCGGGTGAAGCCGTCAGTAATGCATCGGGAGAGCGATTCAGAACTTGGGACCAAGCAGCAGGCGCGGTTCTTAAAGCGTTGTCAGATAATCTCGAGAACAGTGGCTTGAAAGTCTCTTTTGCGGATTTCAATCGCCTCTCTGAGATCGCAAAGGAAACTTATCGGGAGCTAGTGACGGCGTCACCTGCTTCTAATGCGGATGATCTGCTAGCGTCCACAGCCACGAAGCGCTTCAGTGAGTGTCTTAGAACGCTTCCGGTCGCAGATAGTTGATGTTCACATCTGCCTCATGGATGAGGGGCTGGAGAAGCTTGCCATCTTGCCAGATCGCTAATACTCCTCGATAATTGCTCTTGCACCCCGTTGCCAACTGACGGTCATCAGTTGGTCCCTTTGGACTCTCCTTGAGTCCGAACCCAAAGCGCTATCACCTGGCGAAAGAGCGCACCCCCTCGCAGGCTCCGCTTGCACTACATTGGCGTGTATGCGGGTTCCAGGTTCCCTATGTTTCAGGTCGACCGGTCGTCGACCATTTCTTCAAGCCCATTTCGACCGGCCAGCCAGGCATCTCGTCACAGGTGCCTCGCTGGCCGGTTGGACTTTGCTTCACCGTGGCGGCGCCCACCGCCTGACCCTTGGGCTCCCTTTGTGCGGGGATCCGCGCACAACCGTATCGGTCCATCGCCATGATTCGGGACCGGATGCAGCGGCAATCGTCACCATGACTACGAGGGGCATGGCCGATGGCCGGCATAATGGCTGATTCATACTTGCTACCCGAGCCGGTATCGGTAGCCGACTGGACGCGCAGTGCTGGTCCTCAATCCCAAGGCGAGGCGGCGAGTGTTCGCTGCCCCGGCTTGCGATTGACGATCGAGATTTGGGGTTGACGCCGTGAAGAAGTGGCGTAATCCTGTCGATGTAAGCCGCTGGTCACTGACGGTCATCAGTGATGCCTTTTGCCTTCGGGCAATTCCCGAAGCCGTTAACGCATCCTGAAAGACGGCGCTCATCTGAGCTGGATGCCACTTCCGAATACTCGGCCTCGCGCCGAACCACCCATCCGGGGGAACACTTTCCCCGATGCGGATGGTGTGTCTCCTGGATTCCTGTGCCTCGATCCAAGGAGTAACACCATGTCCAACTCGACCGATAACCAGTTCTTCGATCTCCATATCACTGGCGTTGGCTACGTCAATCGGATCCGCAAGATCACGCCCAAGCGTGGTGATGCCTTCTGGGCTTGCGACATATCCGCGTTGAATGGTCCTGCCAATGATGTCGAGTATCGCCGTTTCGACTGCCGCGTCAGTGGAGCCGAAGCGGAGAAACTGGTCAAGAAATTCGCCGCAACCGTGGCCGATCGCAAGGAGAAAGGGGCCAACGAGCCTAAGATCCTGATCGGTTTCAAACTCGGCGATCTCTATCCCGATCTGTTCACGCGGACCAGGGGCGATCGCGCTGGTGAAACAGCCGTGAGCCTCAAGGCGCGTCTTCTGTTCGTCAATTGGGCCAAAGTGGACGGCGACCAAGTTTATGAAGCGCCACGGCGTGACGAAACCGCGTGGACCCCCACCAGTGCCCAGGCTGGCGAAACAGCGTCGCAGGGAACCGATGCGCCTGCCCAACCCGTTGTCAGCGGATCAGTCGGCGCCGCCGAAGCGGTCATCTGATTTCACCTCACTTACCTCACTGATCGGGAAGCTCGCTTCCCGTCAGTGACTGTTTTCATTCCACCCGGCCGGGGATTCACTCCCCGATCGGGCGGTGTATCTCGGTGCGATATTCTGGAGATACGCCTATGAAGCAGAAAAACCACGCGCTAGGCCTTGCCATCGCCGAGGCAATCGAGCGCATCGCCTCAACCATCGTAGCGGCCTGCATACTTGGCGGTGTCATTGCCCACCAGATTCAACTCGCCTATGCGGTGTTGGGTGGGGGTATTGCCACTGTCGTGGTATTGGTCGCTGTCGTATTGAGGGTTAGAATCAATCAAACCATTGACGCAGCCAAGGAGGCTGATGGCCAATGAACGATGAATTCCTGCGGTTTGCAGCCGTGATGGCCCCCTTCCTGATCCTCTCGGTCGGTGGTTTGGGTTATGCCTGGCTGGTACTCAAGGATTTGCAAAAACGCCAGAAACATCGGCATCACTGATGCGAGCTGATGCCTGATGAATTCTGCGACTCTGCTGCTTGGCACGATTTTTGTCGTTCTGACCGTTTCGATGTCGATTGCCGGCGGTTATGCCTACTACGTGCATCGCAAGTTGGAAGCGTGACGAAAACGCTGATCCAGACAGATTCTTACACGTCATGACAGCCTCCTTCGGGAGGCTGTTTTCGTTTCGGCAGCACAGACCTGCCAAAACGCTTCCAGATAGCGCCGTCGCCAGACGGACTTAACGTTTCTTCTCCCACCCGGGGCCATTTCCCGGTGGGATGGCTCCATTCTCTCAAGGAGCCATCCACATGCAACCCTACTGCCTGCAACCCGGTTCGGCCGGTGATTCACACAGTGTCTACGAGGGCGCTTCTGCCTGGCCAGCTTGCCCGATCGGGTATCTGCGCCTGGCATACGACATGGAGCGTGATCATGGCCACGGTCCCTGGATCGTATTCGATACGTTGGGTCGGCCCTTCTCCGGTGACTCACCCGAGAAGGCGCTTGACGCTTTCGCCACTCGTCCGATGACGCGGGTCACGCTGATCTAAGTCTCTACCGAGACCACTCACCCATTCGGGGCCAGGCCCCGAGGGGGTGGCTCCTTTCCAATCGATACACGAAGGAGCAATCCCATGAGCGACACTTTCTCCTATCAGCTGGCCCAAGAAGACGTCGATGTCATTCTGGCCGCGCTGAGGCTGTTACAGCGCACGTCCGGATGGGACATACCCGATGCGATTCAGGATATCGGGGGCGAGGGTCTGGATGTGGTCAACATCGACAAGCTTTGCGAGGAACTCAACCTCGGCGGTACCGCTGACCACCAGGATGCTCGAGACGTTCTGATTCGGCGCTTTCGTGCCGAGTTGTCACGACCCGAGTGGGACTCGGACACGGCGGCAAGCCTGGCGACATCCTTGGCCGATGCTGGCTGGCCGATATTCTTTCCTCAACACGAGGGATGGTATCTGGATGTCGTGGATGGCGCCTATGCCGTCGTGGCCCGCGCCAATGGCCCGTTTCGATCGGATGCCGAGGCCGTGGCATCGATTGCGCAACGGTTTGCCAGGGGGAGTCGATGGCATGGTCATGTGCTCGACACGATCGGAATGACCGCATGCGGTCATGGGCTTCCGCTGATGCGGATCCTGGGCTATGGCCCCAATGCAGTCGATGTCGTGGTCTGTAACGAGTTCCGGCCGGACGACTGTTTCGAGATCGGCTATCGCCCGCATCCCTTCGAGTCGGCCAGCTGGTCGATCTTTCGACGCGATAAAGGGTCTGGCGAGGCAAGGTGGATCGCCGACCGGCCTGATCAGCAGAGTGCGCTGATCTACTGCGCTGGCAGGCTGGGCGCGTCACTCAACGACGAGATCCTAAAGTCGTTTTCCACCTACTTCCAATGATTCACCTCTAAACGCCCTCCGGGGCGTTTTTTTTGGCTGTCAGCCAGGATGGAAAGTGCTCCGGACCGACGGTGAGGTGGCGTCCTTGCCCGACGGCATCCTCGCCGGTGTTCCTGGGGTCGTATCGTCCCTGGCGCGCATCATGGGGCCAATAGATAGAGCCCTTGAAAGAAATAGCTCAAGGCTTCGATGATCCCTTGTGGGTGATATCGCCGACCGATCCCAAAAGCCCTGCTGGTGCAATTAACATTTCCCGTCGCGAGTACCCTCGGCCTTCGGCACGGTGAACCCGATCACGATCATTCAGGTTCCCCCGCGCGAGGCCAAACTCGATGTATCCCTTCCAGAAAACCCGTGTCGTCCCCTTAGCATTCTTGATTGCGCTGCTCGCCGGTTGCGCGCATCAGCCACCATCCCAGCAGCCAAGCGAGAGCGAGCGCCTGGCCGCCGACTATCCCAACGCCGAGAAGATGGCCCTTGCGGGAAACAAGGAAGGGCATCATGCCCGCGTCGTGGCCACCGGTCTGGATCAGCCCACCCACGAGGTCGAGCCTGACGTCTACCGTGATCGAGATGCGTCACGAGTCGAGGTGATGCGAGGCGGGCGCTATGCCCTGGTCACGGCCAACGCGACGTTGCAGCAGCGCAACCTCCTCGAGCAGACCGTCAATGTCTCGATCCCTGCCTCCATGAGCCCATCGGTGGAGGATGGCTTGCGCTACACCCTGCAGCACACCGGTTACAGCCTTTGTGCTCCCCAGGGTGAACCGCAGCAGCTGCTTTACAGCCGACCCTTGCCGGCGGCGCATTTCCGTCTGGGGCCGATGCCACTTCGCGAGGCCCTGCAGGTTCTCGCCGGTAGTGCTTTCGAGGTTCAGGCCGACCCCATCGCGCGAACCATCTGCTACCAGGTACGCGATCAGCGACTGATCGAGGAGACCGGTCATGACGGATGATCGCCAGCGGCCCGTCGATTCCGGTGATCCGGAGCAGGAGCCTCGATCGGAAGCGCCAGTCGATGCGGATACGGGAAGCGTCGGTCGTCGCGAACCCTCGTTCTCTCATCACGATGATGACGACAGACAGGACTTCAGTGACGCCAACCGCGAGGAAACCGGTCACGAGGCGCCAAATTATAGCCCCTACGCAGAGAGTCGCAGACGTTGGAGCCCGCTGCGACTGACGTTCCTGGGGCTCGGGATTCTCGCTGTTTTGGGGCTCATCTATTTCGTTCTATTTGCCGGTTCGGAGCCGGAGGGACCGACACTGGAGTCTCGGTTGCAGTCTCAGCAGCAGGTCATCGACCAACTGCGCGTGCGAGTCGAAGAGCTGCAGAGCGGACAGGACGAGCGGCGTAGTCAGGCCGAGGGCACCAGCAACCGCCTTGGCGAAATCGCGTCACGCCTCGACGATCTCGAGACGAGCCGACAGGATTCGCCGCTGCAGGCATTGCCCGAGCGCGTCCAGGCGCTCTCCCATCGCCTCGATGAGCTTTCCAGCTCCGTGGACGTGCGATTCAGTGCGGCGCAGGAAAAAGAGCAGTCGCTCGAGTCGTCGATCGAGGAGGTGCGCAAGCTCCGAGCCAGCCAGAAGACCAGTGCCCAGCAAAGCCAGCCAAGCTCTCAACGTCAGACACGACGTCAACCCGAGCCGCCGTCACCGCCGTTCTCGGTGTCGGGCGTCGAGCTGCGCGGCGGGCGCAGCTATCTCGCTGTGGCATCCGGGGCTGCCGGGCGCTTGAGCGATCTGCGTCTGGTCGGTGAGGGGCAGAACATCGGGCAGTGGCATCTGTCGTCGATCGAGGGTCACTCGGCGGCGTTCACCATCAACGGCCAGACCGTGGTCGTCCCGGTTCCTTGAGGAGAGCCCCATGACGCTGAATCGCAATCGACGCCTGGCTACCGCGCTGCTGCTGTTTACGGCCTTGCCCGTGTGGGCTCAGGAAGGGCAGGAGAGCGAGTCGACGCGTATCGATCAGACGCGCCTGGAGCAGAGCAGCCAACGGGCTGCCGAGGCCTGGGGCCTGAACCAGCAAGAGTATCGACGCTATGAGTCGATCATGGAGGGGCCCCGTGGCACCTGGTCTCCCGATCTGGATCCGCTGACCGCCTTGGGATTGGAAGCTCGCAGTCAGGCCGAGCGTCAGAAGTACGCCGAGAAGCTGGTTGAAACCGAGCGCGCCCGCGTCGAGGCGGAACTCGCGTTTCAACGCGCCTACGACGACGCCTGGCAGCGGCTTTATCCCAACGACATGCCGGTCAATTCATTCTCCACAAGAGATGGTGAAGACGCGACCCGATCGGTGTTCGGCAGCAACCCATCGGCATCCAGCCAGCGCCTGAATGTGGTGGTGGCCACCGAGGGGTGTGACCAATGCGATGCGACCGTGAAGCGTCTGCTGAACAGTGGTGCGGCCATGGACATCTGGGTCCTGGACTCCAACGGAGACGACGATCGCATTCGCAGCTGGGCGGCTCAGGTCGGCATCCCACCGGCGAAAGTGCGTGCCGGCACGGTGACGCTCAACCATGGTGGCTCGCTGAACGTCGACAGCAGTGAACTGCCGCGTGTCGCGCCGAGGGGCTAAGCAATGATCTCGCGCGCGTTGAAAGCTGCAATGACTGGCCTGGTGACGGCGGTAGTTGCCGGCCTGGCTCATGCCGAGCAACCCGACATCCCATCAGCCTATGTGGTCGCCGCCGAGGATCATGGTGTACCGCCGGCGGTGCTCTACGCCGTGGCTAGCGCCGAGTCGGTCGTGAGTCTCGACGCGGGGCGTCGCCCCTGGCCTTGGACGTTAAATGTCGCCGGCAAGTCGATGCGCTTCGGCGATAGAACCTCCGCGTGCCGGGCGTTGACCGACGCGCTCGAGACGACGCAGATCGTCGACGTGGGGATCGCGCAGCTCAACGTGCGCTGGCAGCCGCAATTGTTCGGCGCTGGCCAGCGTTTCGCGGATCCCTGCGAGGGGCTGAATCCCTACGCCAATCTCGATGAAGCGGCGGCACTCATACGCGCTCACTTCGATGATGCCGGTGACTGGTTGATCGCTGCCGGTCGCTATCACCGTCCAGCAGGTGGCCGTCCCGCCGAGCGCTACCGCGCCGTAGTGAGTCAGGAGCTGGCTCGGCTCGGCACATCCCCCTCTCTAGAAATTGACTCGCCGGCGCTCATGGCGGCACGCCAGACGCCGGTCTCGAAGCGATCCCATCGACCAGCACTAGCGTCAGTGGAAAGTGACCACTCAACTGCGTCGGATGAGGCGCTGACCTGGGTGACCCCAGGCCCGCGTACCCCCGATACCGACGTCACCTGGGTAACGCCAGAGCAGCGGCCATGGATGGCCGAAATCGCAATCCGATAGGAGATCCCGATGAAACAATCACGCTGCCTCAGCCTGCTGTCAGTGGGTGCGATAGCGCTGCTGTCGACATCTACATGGGCTCAGACTTCTGCCGAGCGCCCCCCTGGGCTGCCTCAGCTGACCGTGATCGCCGATCACGGGGGCGAGCCGGCCCGACCTTACTACGTGGCAATCAAGGGCGCCGGGGTCGGTGAGGAAGAGGGCTACTCACCGCAGCTGAGGGGTGACGCGCGTCCTGCCCGCCCCTTTGGGGAACAGGACATGCTGCCGCTCGAGAGCGAGCAGTTGACGCCCGGCACCGTGACGCCGCGTCAACTGGACCTGCCAGGCGGGTTCACGCCCGTCTTTTTGATTGGTGACGACGACTTGTCTCGACAGTGGCTGGCTCAGCGTGGCGACATCCTGCGCGAGATGAATGCGGTGGGGCTAGTCGTCCAGGTAACCGATGAGCCGTCTCTGCAAGCACTGCGCGACGCGGCCCGAGGGCTCGAGATTCGTCCTGTCTCGGGCGACGGACTGGCCGAGCGACTCGGTCTACGACACTACCCTGCACTGATCAGCCAGCGGGGCATCGAGCAATGACACAACAAGGGGAGCGATCCATGGCTACCGTTCACTGCTTTGTCTGGGATCGATGGAAAGAGGTCGAGACGGATGCGTTACGTTCGGGGGATATCATTCATCGTGCGGGAGAGCTTTTTCAGATCATTGCTCCCGCCTATGTCGAGAAGGGGAAGCCGCACTTGCCGGCCAGACGGCTGGAACAGGAACCAATCCGCTTGATGGTGGGGGAGTTTGCCGAGGGGCTCGATCATGTCTGCATGGCTATGGATATGACGGGGTCAGGTTTGCGTGAATATGACAATGGCGACGTGCAGCTGCTCGATCTGGAAGCGGGGCCAGGACACATCTGCTCTCCGCGACTCCCTAGGGCCGAACTCGAGCGCTTCTGCGAGGTGCATATCGAGCATTATCAGGCCCATTTCGATGAGCATGAATCCCGGCTTGATCGTGGGGAACGCATTCCGCTTGAGCCCTGGTGGGAAGGAGCCGCTTCATGAGCAGCAATCACCCCCTCGAATCCCTCCTGCGACCCGCCGTCGAGCTGTACACCGTCTGGATCTGCGCCGGCTGCGTCGTCCTGTGCATCTGGGCACCCTGGTCGCTGGCACTGGCGCCCAGTGTTGGCATCACCACGGCAGCGGGCTTTGCCGCGTTCGGCGCCTGGCGCTTTCGTCAGGCATGGGTCGTGCTGCGCTATCGCCGCAACATGCGCCGTCTGCCGCGCTTCGCGTTGCCGGCGCGCAAGGTGCCCTTGAGCCGCCGGAGTTTGTGGCTGGGCAAGGGCTTCAAATGGGATGCCCAGCACACCCAGCGGTTGCATGAAGCGGCTCAGCCGGCTGCCAAGAGCTACGTCCAGCCGAGCCCCTGGTATCAGCGCGCCCGCCGTCTCGAGCAGTCGATGGAGGGCGGAGCGGTCGGCCAACATATCGCCGCGCTGCTGCGCTGGGACTCGATGCTCAATCCGGTGCGGCCGCTACCACCGGTCGGCGGGCGTCCGGCGCTGCATGCCGTCGAGTGGCGAGAGCACGACGTCTGGATGCCGCTCGGTGAGCGGGTGGGGCACACCCTTGTGGAGGGAACGACCCGCGTGGGCAAGACGCGTCTAGCCGAGATTCTGATTACCCAGGACATCCGGCGCGGCGACATCACGATCTGCTTCGATCCCAAGGGGGACGCGGATCTGATGATGCGCATGTACGCCGAGGCCCAGAAGGCTGGACGGGGTGACGAGTTTTACATCTTCCATCTGGGCTGGCCGGAAGTCTCGTGCCGCTACAACGCCGTGGGGCGCTTTTCGCGCCTATCCGAAGTATCGACCCGCGTGACCGGTCAGCTCTCCGGCGAGGGCAACTCTGCCGCGTTTCGCCAGTTCGCCTGGCGTTTCGTCAACATCGTGGCACGCGCCCGGCATGCCCTGGGTGAGCGGCCTAGCTACGGCCAGATCCTGGCTGATGTGGTGAACATCGATGCGCTGTTGATGCAGTACGTCCAGCAGATGCTGGAGCAGCAGCTTCCAGGGTCGAACCAACAGATCACCGACATCGAGGGGAAGACCAACGACAAGAACACGCCGCGTAACCTGCAGGGTCGCCACAAGCGGGTGGTCGCGATCGTTCAGTACCTTCAACAGCCCGATGTCATCGAATCGTTGAGCGACCCCGTGCTCGATGGCTTGCTCTCTGCAGTGCGCTATGACAAGACCTACTTCGACAAGATCGTGGCGTCGCTTCTACCGCTGCTCGAGAAGCTGACTAGCGGCAAGATCGCCGAGCTGCTCTCGCCGGACTACGACGACATCGAGGACGAGCGTCCGATCATCGATTGGCAGCAGATCATTCGCAAGAAGGGAGTGGTCTACGTTGGGCTCGACGCGCTGAGTGATTTTGAGGTCGCTCAGGCGGTGGGCAATTCGATGTTCGCCGACATCGTGTCGGTCGCTGGTCACATTTACAAATTCGGGTCTGAGGATGGCCTGCCCGGGGAGGGTGGGAGCCAGAAGCTGCCGATCAACCTGCACTGCGACGAGTTCAATGAATTGATGGGCGATGAGTTCATCCCCTTGATCAACAAAGGGGGCGGCGCCGGCATCCAGGTGACGGCCTATACCCAGACGCTCTCGGACATCGAAGCGCGGATCGGCTCCACGGCGAAGGCCGGCCAGGTGGTGGGCAACTTCAACAATCTGATCATGTTGAGGGTGCGCGAGGAGCGCACCGCGCGATTGCTGACCGACCAGCTGGCCAAGGTGAACGTCTCGACCCGGCTGATGGTGTCGATGGCCAGTGACAATGCCGACGTGAATAGCGACCAGGACTTCAGCTCCTCGGCAGGTGACCGCATCGGCACCGAGTCCGTTGAGATGCTGACGCCCAACGATGTCATCAATCTCCCCAAGGGGCAGGCCTTCGCACTGCTCGAGGGCGGCCAGCTCTGGAAGATCCGCATGCCGCTACCGTTGCCGGACAAGACCGAGGACGTGCCGAAGGACGTGGCTGACATCGCGGGTCGCATGCGCGCCAAATACGCCACGGGCGATCAGTGGTGGACGGGCGTCATGCCGCCGCCGATCCATATGGATTTCAGCAATCCGCCGAGTCTGCATGAGCCGGTCGAGCGTGATGCCGCCGTGGTGGATGGCGGAGCCGGGGAGGTGAGTCATGGCGAGGGATGAGGCACCGGCTCAGCGGGCCGAGAAGAAGCGCAGCGGGCTCGTTGGTACGTTGTTCAAGCTGCCGTTCACGCTGATATGGATCGTGTTGATCTCGATCATCTGCAGCGTGCTGATCGAGTGGGTCGGCATCTATTTCGAATGGTTCAGTCAGTCAGGCTCCGACCACGCACACCAGACCATGCTCGCCGAGATGGGCTATCTGGATAGCCAGTTCTCCCAGTCGCTGCTGGTGTCGTCCCCTGTCGAGTTTGCCACGATGATCGTAGACACCTGCTATGAATGGATATTCGTGAAATCTGGCATCGCAGGCTGGGTTGAGCAGGGAGCCGATGTCGTGGGTTGGGCGGGGACGCTGAAAACTTACCTGCAGGCGGCCATGTTCGTGACTCTGATGACCCTCACGCGCTGCGTCATTCTGATTCTGACATCGCCGTTGTTCATCATGGCCGCGTTGGTGGGTTTCATCGATGGGCTGGTGAGTCGCGATCTGCGCCGCTTCGGGGCAGGGCGCGAGTCGGCGTTCATCTATCACCACGCCAAGCGCATGGTGACACCGATTTTCCTGACCGGTTGGTTGATCTACCTGTCGCTGCCGTTTTCGATCCACCCAAACCTGTTTTTGCTCCCCTGCGCCCTGCTGTTTGGGCTGATGATTGCCATCGCGACCTCGAGCTTCAAAAAGTACCTCTGAACCAATAGCCCTCGTTCATCGCCCGACGCCACCTGGTGGATCGGGCGCCTCTTGCGCCTTCAAGAATACCCCGCTGTTTCGCTTAACGTTTTGAGCTGATCCCCGAGTGCGTTGCCTCGACCATGAACCCATGTCGTCACCACTCACGACGGGACTCAACCATGACGGTGCGCCAACGCTTTTCCTTTCCCACGCTGTTCACGAGCCTCCTGTTCGCCAGCAGCTACAGCTTCGTATGTCCTGCGCAAGCGAGTGATATCGATGAGATCCAGCGCCGGGACCTGGCACTGATCCAGACCCAAATCGAGCAGATCAAGGTCGTGGTCGATCGCATCGACGCTAGGCAGCAGAACGCGGATCCCGAATCCACGCGGATCTACTTCGACATCCCTCGACTACGCAGTGACCTGCAGTCCATCACCAGCGGTATCGATGCCTACCTCGCACCGGATCGCCTGCTGCCGCGACAACCCCAGCCGCTCGACGGTGATTATCTCGACGACCGGGGGCAGTAGTGGAAGCGTTCGAGGCGGGGTCCGGCATGGGCGATCAGGAGTTGTCCTGGCTCATCGCCGGTGTGGGATGTGTGGCCATTTTGCTGTGTGCGGGGTGGATTCTCATGTCGGCCTACCGCGGTTGGGTCAAGGGACGTGTAGACGGAGACGTCGTGGCCACCGTTGCAGTCAAGTCAGTGCTGCTGATCCTGCTTTTTTTCTGGCTGTTTCTGTCCTGACGGAAATTGCCAAACCTGACCCTCGTCATGAGGGCATGCAGAAGCCCCAACTGGGGTAAAAGCCAAGTCGGCAAACCATCTCAAGAGGAAGCCATCATGTCGCTGCAATCACTGTTCCAACGGTTTGGCGGTGGGTTCAACCGCACCTGCCAAAAATTCGTCGTGTTGGCCAGCACGGCGGTACCGGGTCTCGCCCTGGCCGATCTCCCGACACTCGAGGAGCCGACGCAGGGCGGTGGAGGGATTCGTTCCACCGCCCAGGGATACATGTACGACGGCTTCGTGCTCGCTGGTTTGCTGCTATGCACCGCCGCTTTCATCTGGGTCGGCATCGGCTGCCTGGCGTCGTTCAACGAAGGGCGACAGCGCGGCGAGTGGACCAAATTCGGTGTGACCGCCTTCATCGGCGTCGTGCTGATCCTGGTCATCATCTGGCTGAGCACTGAAGCCGCACCGATCCTGGCTCAGTGAGGGGGCGTCATGGCAAGCATCGATTTCCTGCCGAAACGGATCAACGACGCCCCGGTGGTTTTTCGGGGCATGACGTTACGGGAAGTCTGCATCATGGCGGTGGCGGGCTTCGTCGGCGGCATGCTTCCGGGCATCGTCCTGGCGTTCGTGTTCGGGATGCCTGCCATGGCACCTACCGTTGCCGTGGCGGTCATGGCACTCGCCCTGGTCGTCGGCGGCACTGTCATGCGTCGGCTACGACGTGGCCGTCCTCCCTCACTGCTCTATCGCCAGATCCTCTATCGATTCGCCGTCTACGGCATCAACCTCGGCGGTGAAACGCTCATCACTCGCTCAAGCCCCTATCGCCTTGGGCGTGAGCCCCGGAGTCAAGGAGAACTGCGATGAGTCGCCTACGTAACGCACTGGGGGCACGTGACGCCCACATCACCACGCTGCGCGGCATCATCATCGTCCTGGTCTTGCTTTCCGCCGGGCTGGGCTTCGGGTGGTACAGCGCCCCGAAGGATCTGACCATCTCGATTCCACCGGATTTGCGCACGGGCTCGACTCAGAAGTGGTGGGAAAAGCCCCCCTCCGCCGTCTATGCCTTCACCACTTACGTCTGGCAGCAGATCAACCGCTGGCCGTCCAATGGTGAGGCGGATTACAAGCGCAACCTCTACGCCTACTCACCGTTCTTGACGCCCTCCTGCCAGGCCGAGCTCGAAGAAGACTATCGCTATCGCAAGCAGCGCAACGAGCTGGATCAACGGGAGCGGAGCGTCTTCGAAATTCCCGGTCGTGGTTTCAGTAACGAGCAGTCAGGACCTGGCTCAGTGGAAGTCGTCTCTCGGGATCAATGGATCGTGAACCTGGATCTCGCCGTCAAGGAAACCTACGCCGGCACGCCCGTGCGCGACGTCTACATGCGCTTTCCCATCAGAGTCGTACGTGCCGAGGGCGATCCACAGAACAACAAGTGGGGCATGCAGATCGACTGCCTTGCCCGCCCGGCCCAGCGGCTGGAAATTCCACAGCAGGAGGGTGAGTCATGAATCGCCTCAAGGCGTCATTGTTGAGAGGCGGCCTGTGCGCCTCGCTGTTGAGTGCGGCGCTCCAGGCCCATGCCGTGGAGATTCTGCACTGGGACCGCAAGCCCCTCGACGTCGACCTGCCGGTCGGTACCGAGAGAGTCATCGTGCTCGATCGCAACGTGCGTGTGGGTCTTCCGCGTGAAATCGCCGATCCCGACACGCTGCGTGTGCAGAGCGCGGGTGGGGCGATCTACCTCAAGGCCGGTCAGGCGTTCGATACTCAGCGTGTGCGGATTCAGGACGTCGAGACCAATGAAGTCGTGCTGTTCGATCTCACCGCCAAGGAGAGCGGGGCAAGCGACGAGGACATCAAGGTGGTTTTCCCGGATGACAACGCCGGGGCTGCCACGAGTAGCGCTGAGGCTGAACCCGATAACGAGGGTGGCGGGCGTGATCGCACCGAATCGTCTGCCGGTGGGACGCCCGTGCCGGTCGTGTTGACCCGTTTCGCCGCCCAGTCACTCTACGCGCCCACGCGAACGATCGAGCCTGTGAGGGGCCTCAACCGGGTCGCGATGCAACTGCCGGACAGCATGCCGTCACTGTTGCCCTCGCTACCTGTCTCAGCGACTCCGGTGGCCGCATGGAAACTCGATGGCTGGACCGTGACGGCGGTGAAACTCACCAACCGAGATCCCGCCCGGACCTTCGAGCTGGATCCGCGCTGGCTGCAGGGCGATCTCTATAGCGCCACTTTCATGCATCCCACGCTGGGCCCTAGAGGCAGCGTGGCGGATACCACCACCGTCTTCATTGTGACCAATGGCCTGTCCCTGGCAAAGGCACTGCCGCTGTCGCAGGGGGGTGACTCATGAAACTGCAGGGCAACGCGCTTCTCAAGGTTGGTGTCCCCGTTCTGGTCGTCGGGATGATCCTGATCGTCATCAAGAGCTGTAGCAGTGGCGGCGAGGAGGCAGGGCAAAATCAACAGCAGGCTGCGCAGGACGATACCCGCACGCTGTCACAGGACGAGATGGATGCCCTCGGCATCAGTGGTGACTCGTCACAGGACACCGTAGCCACTCTGGTGGGCAAGATGAATGCCTGGGAGCGTCAGCGACAACGTGACCAGGAAAGAATGGAGAGCCTGGTCGAGGAGAACAATCGTCTCGCCGAGCGTGCTTCCAACGTCAACCGATCGGTGAATGAGGCGATTCAGCAGGAGCGTGAGCGTCAACAACGGGCGCGCGAGCAGAGCGAACAGTCCTTGCTGTCACGCTTCGAGAATCGCCTGGACCGTCTGGTGCCGGCAGACAAGGACAGCAGCGGCAATGATGGCCAGTCCGGCAACGACGACATGCCGATCGGCCTGGGGCTCGAGGGCGGCGGTGGTCCATCTGGGAGCTACTCGGGCGGTGGCAATCTCGCCTGGGTCGAGCCGATGGATCGCCGTCAGGAGGAGGGGCGCTCGAGTCGTAGCAGTCGCGATGATGGCCCGGCGTTCCCAACCTCTTTCAAGGCTGCCGCTGACACGGCAGGAGACCTGGCTTCCCGGGCATCGAGCGCCGCTGAATCGCGAGTGACCGGTGAGCCGGATGCATCGACAGTGGAGCCGGTCTATACGATCCCGGAGAACTCGACGCTTATGGGCTCGCTCGCGATGACGGCGCTGCTGGGTCGAGTGCCGGTCGACGGCACGGTCAGCGATCCCTACCCGTTCAAGGTGATGATCGGCAAGGACAACCTCACGGCCAACGGCATCGAGCTGCCTGAAGTTCGAGCTGCCGTCGCCAGCGGTACCGCAACTGGGGATTGGACCCTCTCCTGTGTGCGCGGAAACATCACCAGTCTCACCTTCGTTTTCGAGGACGGCACGATCCGCACCGTGCCGTCGCCTGACGACGTCAACCAGAACGGTGGTGACAGTAACGGCGGCAGCAACCAGAACCAGTCCATTGGTGGTGGCAATGCCATCGGCTGGATCAGCGACCAGGCAGGTCTGCCCTGTATCAGCGGCATGCGGCGCAGTAACGCGCAGCAGTATCTCGGCACCCAGGGCCTGCTGACGGCCGCCGGCGCCAGCGCGGCGACGATGCTCTCCGATGATGATTCAACCTCGATCACTTCATTCGGCAGCGACGGTTCGATCTCGCAGGCCATGAGCGGCAATCAGGCCGTGGGGCAGATCCTGAGTCAGGGGGTCAACGATATGAGCGAGTGGGTCAATAAGCTCTATGGCGAGGCCTTCGCGGCGGTTTACGTGCCGCCGGGTCAAAACGTGGCCATCCACATCAACAAGCAGCTGCCGATCGATTACGAGACCGAAGGGAGGAAGGTGCGCTATGACACGTCAACCGCAACCACAGTCGGGCTCGACTGAAGAGCGCGCGGTCGCGCGCGTCTCGATCGCCGCCCTTGCCCTGGTCGGCCTGGGGCTGATATCGGGCTGTGCGACTTCCAAGGATGAGTTGATGCCGACCAACGGCATGACCATGCAGGAGTTATGGGAGCAGGGGTCCAGCGAGCAGAGTGGCCCAACGGCCACCGGCAGCACCGGTCAGCAGGCGGTCGAGGCGGCAAGAGGATCGTTGCGCCGTCCGATCACGTCGGGCGAGATGGTGGACGAGCGCACACGCTACACCCGAGAGGCGGCCAACGAGATTCATAGCCAGTTTTCGCGCCTGCCCAACCCGGATCTCGTGATCTACATCTACCCGCACCTCGCCGGCGACAAGAGCGTGCCGGTGCCCGGTTATTCGACGGTCTTTCCGCTGTACCAGAAGCCGCAATATGCGATGCCTGGCGAGGGTGCGCGACCGGCAGGGAGGACGCGTTGATGTCCTCGTTCAATGCTTTCATGAATCGCCTGTTCCCACCCAAGGGAAACCAGGTAAACCAGGTAAACCCGGAAGAAGAGCTGGAAGAGGCTCCAGAGGGTCGTCAGGAAACCCTTAACGAACGGGCGCTCCTGACCGATGAAACCGGTCGGCCCATGCCGTTGCCGCGCGGCAAGATGCCCAGCCTCGGCGACATTCGGCGTCAGTATGAGCGCGCGCCATCCTTCGCCAGTCGGCTGCCCTGGTCGGAGTACCTGCCCGAATCGGGCTGTTTCCTGCTCGAGGATGGCGTCTCGCTGGGGATTGTTGCCGAAATCACCCCCGCACCCTCGGAAGGCCGTTCGCTCGAGGCGCTGGAGGCCGTGCGCGATCAGATCGAAGCGGCGCTGCAGGACAGCCTTCCGGAGCTGGATGCCAATCAATGGGTGGTCCAGCTCTACACCAAGGACGACACCGACCCTCGGGAAGACCTGCAGCGCATTCGTGACGCGATCCCGGAGGATCTTCGGGACACCGAATACACGAAAGCGTGGCTGGCCAGCATGGAGGCTCATTTCAAGGCGATCTCTCGTCCGGACGGTCTGTTCGAAGATGACATCATCACCCAGACCGCCTGGCGCGGTCAGACGCGGCGTACGCGGCTGGTGCTGTATCGCTGGGCCAGCCGGAAGAACAAGGCAAAACTCGGTGAGCAGCGATCGCGGCTCTCGCCGGAGGCACTGCTCAACCATGTCTACGGCAAGCTGGAGTCAAAGCTGGCCAGCGCCGGACTGCCAGTGCGGCGCTATGACGGTCGTGATTTCCACCGGTGGATGATGCCGCGCTTCAACCCGCGCCCGGCGTTCTCACCGGACGACCCCCAGCGTTTCTACGACGTGTTCGACTATCCGGGTGACGATCCCGACATCCAGCTTTGGTCCTACGACCTGGCCGAGGGAATGCTGGCAAGCTCCCCACGCGCGGACGCGGGATCCGGACTCTGGTATTTCGACGGTGAGCCCCAGCGCGTCATTCCGGTCGAGGAACTGCGCAAGGTCCCCAAGGTGGGCCACCTGACCGCCGAGATTTCGCGCGGCCAGACCTCGATCCGCAACGCCACGTTCGACGTGCTACCACTGGGCGTCGAGGCCTGCATGACGATCGTGGCCATCCCTCAGGAGCCCCTGGAAAGCCACATTGATCAGCTGGCTAAGAAGGCGGTCGGCGACAGCGTACTGGCGGTGAACGTCCGTGAGGATTGCCAACAGGCTCGGAAGTATCTTGGCAAGGATCACAAGATGTACCAGTCGGCGCTGGCGTTCTTCGTCAGCGGCCACGATGAGGCGGATCTGGATCGCCGTGTCATGGATCTGACGACCCAGCTCAGCACCGCCGACCTCAAGCCCGTCGAACCCGAAAACGAGGTGGCCGCGCTCAATACCTATCTGCGCTGGCTGCCGATGAACTTCGACCCCGAGATCGATCGCAATAACCGGTGGTACACCCGATTCAACTTCGTGCAGCACCTGGCCAACCTGGCACCCCTCTACGGACGTGCCCGGGGCACGGGACATCCCGGCATCAGCTTATTCAATCGCGGGGGCGAGTCACTGACGTTCGACCCGCTCAATAAGCTGGATCGTAAGCAGAACGCTCACATGTTCGTGTTCGGCCCGACCGGCGCCGGCAAGTCGGCAACTCTTAACTCGATGCTGGGGCAGGTGGTGGCGATGCGCCGGCCGCGCCTGTTCATCATCGAGAAGGGCAATAGCTTCGGACTGCTCGCCGACTATTTCGAGCGCATGGGGCTGTCGGTGAACAAGGTCAAGCTCGCCCCGGGAGCGAATGCCAAGCTCCCTCCCTTCGCGGACGCCCATCGCTTGCTGGATCCTGAAATGCGCGAGCGCCGTGTGGTGCGCGATCGCCAGGACTATGGGGAGTCTCCGGACGACCCGGCCGCAACGCCAGATGATCTGCTCGAGGCGATTGGCACGGACGAGTCCGACGAGGAGGACGTCGAGCGCGACCTGCTGGGCGAGATGGAGATGATGGCGCGCCTGATGATCACCGGCGGTGATCCCAAGGAGGAAGCCGACTACCGGCGCGCCGATAATCGGATGGTGCGCGATGCCGTGATGATCGCCGCCGAGAAGTCTTTCGAGGAGGGGCGTCAGTGCCTCTCCGAGGACGTTCGCCAGGCGTTCTACACGCTTTCTCGGGACGAAAATCTACCCGAGGGTCGCCGTAACCGCGCCTACATGATGGGCGAGGGGATCGGCATGTTCTGTGATGGATTCGACGGACAGGTCTTCAACCAGCCCGGTGAAGCCTGGCCGGAGTGCGACGTCACCATCATCGATCTGGCGCACTACGCCAACCCCGGCTATGAGGCACAGCTGGCCCTGTCGGTGATGTCGATCACCAACATGATCACCACCATGGCGGAACGCGATCAGTACAGCGGCCGTCCCATCATCCAGGTCATTGACGAGTGCCACCTATTGACGGCGAACCCCCTTCTCGCGCCGTTTCTGGTCGGCGTGGCCAAGATGGGGCGCAAGCTCAACCACTGGCTCTGGCTGGCGACTCAGAACGTCAAGGACTTTCCCGACGTCTCGGCCAAGATGCTCAACATGATGGAGTGGTGGTTGCTGCTCAACATGCCGCCCAACGAGATCGCTGAGGTTGGCCGATTCAAGACCCTGACCGACGATCAACGTCTGCTGGTCGAGTCGGCGACCAAGGCGTCGGGCAAGTACACCGAAGGCGTGGTGCTGGGCGGCCGACTGCAGTCGCTGTTCCGTGTCGTGCCGCCCAGTCTCTATCTATCGCTGGCCGGCACCGAGCCGGAGGAGAAAGCGGAGCGGGCAGCGATCATGCGCGAGCATGGCTGCACCGAACTCGATGCGGCCATCATGGTTGCCGAGAAACTGGATCGGCTTCGTGGCCTGGAGACGGCGGCTTCGGGAGAGTCCACGCATGGCTGAGATGTTGGTCCTCATCACGGCGGTGCTGGTGATCGTCGTCTTCACGCTGTGGCAGCTCAAACGGCTGGTATCCGGGGTGCGTCGTTACCCCTACATCCCTAAGGAACGGCTCAACACCCCAACCGAGCAGGCTTTCTATGCCGCCGTCCAGCGGGCCGCCGGCTCGTCGGCCCTGATTGCCTGCAAAGTCCGGATCGCTGACGTGCTGCAGGTGCGCTTTCGCAAGCGGCATCGCCGCGATCAGCGGTGGTGGCGCTACTTCCGGCTGATCAGCGCCAAGCATGTCGATCTCGTGGTGTGCGAGCCACGCGGTGGGCGAATTCTCGCCGCGATCGAACTCGATGACCGCAGTCATCGCCGTCGCGATCGTAAGCGGCGTGATCGTTTCGTTGACGACGCCTTCGCGTCGGCGGGCGTGCCGCTGTTGCGTTTCCCGGCCAGCGGTCGTTATGACGCGCGGGATATTCAGGAGCGTCTGATGCCTTACCTCACGACCCCGAAAGAAGGATCGGTTACATGCCACAACTCCAGATCGACGACGCGGTGAGCACGATGAACCTCGACGCGAGAGCGCGCACGCTGCATCTACTCCCGGTCCTGCAGGTCGATCCCTTCGATGGTGTCGCGCTCGAGGACATCACCCTGTCGGTATCGGCGAGCTGGCTCGACACTCCCGTCATTCCTGCGACGGGCTGGACACTTCGTCAGCCGTATCCCAATCGACTGTATTTCGTGGGGGGCTCCGACGACTGCCACCTGGGTCACTTCATCACGCTGCAAGGGGGGCAGAAGGCTGGCGAAGTCACCTTTCACTGGAGCGTAGACGTCTCAGCGTTGCCGCCCGGTCACTTCCAGATCACGCACCGGCTCGGCCTGGTGTTCGAGGAGGGGAGTGGAAACACCTGGTCGATGGACGTCGCCAACTGGTGGGCGCAGAGCGAATTCGCCACTGAGGGGCACGCCACGCCCGAGATCGGGCGTAATCGGTTTTCTCGTCTCAAGCGACAGGGCTTTTCGCCGAGCCGACGTGCCCACGTCAGCGAAGCATTGCGGGATGGCTGTCGCTACCTGGATATCCACGAGTCACTCGAACTGCCGGCGATCACCCTGGGGGATTGCTGGACCATTGATACCTACGGCGGAGACACCGTTCATGAATGCCTGGAGGCGCTGAGATGAAAGCTCACAACTTGCTTTACGCTGTCGGTCTGACCCTGATGATGCCCGTATCGGCGCAGGCCACCGGTATTCCGGTTCCTGATGTGCCGGACACGCCCCCTCCCGCTGCGCTGCAAGACCTGACAATCAACGGCCAGCCCGTGACGACGGACTCCGTCCGGCGGGTCGATCTGGATGGACCAATCTACGAGGTGCGGCTGCGAAACGGTGACACGTTCTACAGCGACGCTCAGGGACGTCACATGGTCGTGGGGAGTCTTTACGACAACGGTCCCGATGGACTCATCAACGTCACAGAGCAGCACGACCGTCAGGATCGGCTGGACCAGCTGAGTGCCATTCCGGAGGGGGGCACGGTGGATTATCCCGCCCAGGGCGAGGAGATCGGACGCATCACCGTCTTCACCGATACGACCTGCCCCTACTGCCAGAAGCTGCATCAGGAGATCGATCAGCTGACACAAGCCGGCGTCACCGTGCGCTACGTGCCGTTTCCTCGTGCCGGCAGCCACTCTCCGGCGGCCAATCAACTGGCTCAGGTACTTTGTTCAGAATCATCTACCGATGCCATGACACAGGCATTTCATGGCCAAGCTCTTACGTCCAGACCGTCGAAGAGTTGTCAGTCAGCCGTCGATGACGGGGTTGCGCTGGGACATCGTTTTGGGGTGCAGGGTACTCCGACGATCATCTTGCCCAATGGTGAGATGGGGGAGGGCTACGTGCCCGCGCAGCAGTTGATCGAGGCGATCAGGAGATCCAACTCATGAACCCGATGCGACAGCGGCAGATTTTTACTGAAGCCATGCAGTTTGCCATCGATGATGATGAGCCGGCCACGTTTCTAAGGTTGTGGCTCGAGGGTGACTGGGATTCGCTTGAGCGCGAGTGGCCTGGTTATTCGATACCTCTTGAGCTGAGACAAGGTCATCAGCCTTACCATCAAAGTATCAATGCCTGTTCGAGCGGAGTCGTGAGCAGCTCCGAGCCTCTGGATAAATGGTTGGACAATCAGCGCGGGATCATCAATGACGCGGGTACTTTTCATGCTGGTGTTCTATGGCCATATCGAGCCAGCGAGCAGTATCTGGCTCTCGACCTAATTGGAAGCGATCAGGAGCTGAATGTCACGATAGCGATCACCGGTCGCCTGAAGCTACCCAAGTCCATTCGATGCGATCCTTTAATTGAGGTGTCTGACGCAGTCGATGCTCATTACTTGGCCTCACTGATCGCACATGAATTGGATATCACACTGAGTTACTGCTCTTTGTCGGGCCCTCTGAGCAGAGACAGGCTTTTGAGGTCGTCGACTACCAGCGAAAAAGATTCGTGCTCGGCACTAAAAGTCAGATGGCCTAATGCATAAATTGTGAAATAGCGCCGTTTCTCTGGCTCCTTCAGGATCTCCTCGAAGTAGTTGCTGTGCCGTGCTTCCTCAACAAGGCGTGGAGAAACGTAGAGTGTTACTGGATAATGTTCGCGCTCTATGCCTTCTCTGCGATGAACCAGCTTGTCATAAAAGCGAAACTCGACACCTTTTCCCCAGCGGCGAATGAACCGTGCTCCACCAAATATCACTCTCTGGCGAGTTTCCAGCGAGCAGAAGCGGAGGGGCTTGAAGTAATCCACCAACCGAATTTGGCCCATGCCGACGACATGAAGTTGTATGGACCGTAGTTCGTCGGATGTAAGACGCTTTCGAGCCTGTCGATAAGAGGTAACTAGTCGATCCAGAACGGTGGTCGAGCGCATCCCTGGCTCGTGGTGTCGTTGAGATGGCGCCCGGTGGGTGTTTCGCCTTGATTCGTCCGTTGAAGGATCAGTACTTCTGCTGTTACCCGCTACATCTTTCCCCGCTTCCGAACCGGGTGGCGTAAACCGCTCGATAAAATCACTTACCTTGGCTTTGGCGACACGTTGACGAAAATCATCGTCTGACTCGCCATCACCCTGAATAGGCGCGACGTCCTCAGCTTCCCAAGGGCACCCTTGAACATGCACATCCCTTGATTTACGGAAGTGTGGATCCTTGAAAACCTCGGTGTCTTCCAGAGGCCGGTAATCATTTACTCCAAAAACCCGGACACCGGATCGACGACAATCTGGGTTCGTGCAGAGGTAGTGGAAGCGCTCGCGGTTTTCCCCACTCAATGACAGATATTCGAACCGCGCCTCGTCGACGGTGACGATGCGGGCAAGCTCTAAACAGAAGGCATGGGTGATGGTTGTCACTGCTGTCTTTTGCCGATGAGGGTTCAGCCAAAACCCTATCCGATCGGCTTAACATTCTCTACTGCCCCATGGCCTCCCACCCGGTACACCTGTGTGCTGATACCGCCGTGGGAGCCCGTCCATGTCCATCTTCCCTCAGTTGCGGCCACTTGCCGTGCTGTCATCGCTCTGCCTGCTGGCTTGGGGTCAGGCCGCTGTCGCCGGCGTCGAGGTGTTTACGATTGCGGGTGAGCCAGTCGTCAACGTGCCCAGCGCTGCCGCCGTGGTCGAACTGGATGCGCCGGCGCGTCTCGACGCTCGGCTGTCACAGGATCTTCCCGCTGATCCGTCACGTGCCAAGCAGATGCTGCAATCGCGCATGAACGACCCTGAGTGGCAGCGGACGCTGCAGGACTATGGCCAGCTCTATCAGGGGGTGGCTCGTGCCTGGATGCTGGGCATCGAGAGAGTACCAGCCGTGGTGGTCGACAGCCAGTACGTGGTGTACGGCGAGCCGGACATCTCACGCGCGCTCGAGGAGATCGAACAGGCGAGGGGAGAGCAACCATGAAGCGTTCTCTCACGACATTGCCTGTTGCCGTTGCCTTCGCGCTGATTGTCGGGCTGGCCAGCATGACGAGCGCCCCCCGAGCGCAGGCGATCACGACGCCGGAGATCCTCCAGTCGTCGATGAGTACCCAGTGCCTTGACTACCAGGTCATCGGCATGTGCGCCTGGCTCTACTGTTCGGCCTGGGGTTGCACAGTACGAACCTCGATCCGGGTGAAGCACTACATCCCCGAACTGGTCGTCAGCGCCTACGAGAACACCGGTGAGAATCCCTGGGCCGAGATCGCGATGCTGTCTCCCCCGACGGGTGACGCCCTGGGCGGTGGATCCGCGCGCGAGTCCGTCGCGCAGCAGCATTCGAACACGCATTTCAAGAACGTCGACGCGATCGGCCATCCCTCGGAGCTGTTCTATCGTTTCGCCAGCGGCTTCGGCTGGTTCTGTGAGAGCAACTCGCAACCGCTGATGCCGTACTTCATCTCAACCCTCGATGCGCTGGCCTGGCGCTCTGGCGTGCCGGAGATGGCCTACCCCGAAGCGCTGACACCGGGGATGCGAGAGATGGGCAGCATGGGCGATCTGTGGAGCCCGATCTATCCGCGCAGTGGCTTCGTCTCCCAGACCCACGACTACAAGGTTGCGGCGACGGCGGCACAGCGTGCTGCCGACGTCGTGACGCGCAGCGGACAGCCTCACGTCTATCAGCCCCTCATCGCCCGGGATTCCGAGAGCAACGGCATTTGGGGGCCGGATCCGGTCAAGGAGGGTGATGCCGAGACCCACGAGTGGCAGGAGCTGGCACCCAACATGCGCATGTCCTGCTCGACCTTTCCCGACGGTGGCGAGAACGATCAGCTGCAGGAACCGGGCGACTACGCCTGGGCGCTGTGGCGGCCCTATCGCTGTTGCAAGAAACGCGGCCAGGAATTGCTGTACTTCACCGGAGAGTAAGCCATGAAACGAACCCTAATTCCGCTGACCCTCTCGGTAGCTCTCGCGACACCGCTGCTGGCTCAGGCGCAGTCCGCGGACAGCCTCTATTACGACATCGGGGGTGCCGCCCCGTTTGGTGCCTCTGCAGGGCTGGGACATGGCCCCAGAGTGCAGGGACTCGGTGTCAGCTGGGACGTCAATGCCACCTGCGGCAATTTTGACGTGGGATCGACGGTGAGTAACCAGCTCAACGGCGTCACCAACGGCTTCCAGAACATGATGGGCAGCGTGGTCTCCAATGCGACTGGCGCGGTGGCCAGCCTGCCCGCGATGATCATCCAGCGCTCCAATCCTGCGCTTTACGACCTGCTGACCAACGGCGTCATGCAGGGGCGGCTCGATTTCGACAAGTCGAAGCTCTCCTGCCAGCGCATGTCCGAGCAGCTGGCCGATGCCACGATCGGTGGCCAGATGCAGCAAGCGGCGATGGCAGAGAATTGGCAGGACATTGCGGCCGGCAACACGGATGCCGTCTCAGCCCAGGAGCAAGCCGAAGCCCAGGCTGGCAACGCTGGCCGGACTTGGGTCGGCGGGCAGAAGCGTGGCGGCAGTGGTCAGCAGCCGATGAGGGTGGTCGAGGACACGGCCAAGGCCGGGTACAACCTGCTGTACGGTCGCACCGATCCCACGAGTGACGAGTCAGTATCCGGTGGGGGCGACGGCTGGGGATCGGTGGCGACCTCGAGCGGGGATTGGGTCGGCGGTGGTGGCATCGCCGGCGGCAATGGCGGTTCAGGTGGTAGCGGTAACGACTGTCAGGGCGGCATGTGTACCGTTTGGGGATCGCCCTCCGCCGCCGCCGAGTGGACCAGGAAGATCGTCGGCGATACCGAGCTGCGCTCCTGCGACGGCTGCGAGAAATCCGAGACCATCGCCGGTACCGGGCTGATCCGAGAACTCGAGGACGAGCAGAGCGATATTCACGAGACGCTGGTCGGCATGCTCAACGGTGGCGAGATCACCCAGTCGAAGCTCAACGACGTCTCCGCCGGCAATGGCCTGGCCGTATCGCGCGGCGTGATCGAGGCCATGCGTAGCGATCCCCAGGGGCCGCTGCTGGCCCAACGCCTCTCAAGCGAGATGGCGCTGGCTCGCACCCTGACCAAGGCCATGTGGGCACGACGCGCGCTGATCGCGGGCTCCAGTGATCCCGGCATCGAAGGTAATCCCGAGGGCATGACCGCGCTGGACCGCAAGGTCGATGCCTTCAACCGCGACATCGAACTGCTACAGAGCGAGATGGAGATCCGCAAATCGCTGTCGAGCAACGCGGCTATGCAGGCACTGCGTCGCGCGGCCAATCGATCCATGGGATCCAGTCCGGACGAGACCACTCTCCCGTCCCCGGTGCTCGATGAGCGCGGCCAGCCGCTGCAGGGAGGTGAGTGATGCGCCCGACAAAACTGATCGACCCTCGTCGGTGGCCATCCCCCGTGGTGTTCGTGGTCGCCTTGATCGGTGTATTCCTGCTCAGCGGCGTGGTCGTGTCGCTGGCCATTCAGTTGATGGGGAGTCGTGAAGCTTTTGCCGCGGCCAAGCAGGCCGCGCTGCCATGGCTCTTTCTATGGCGCTGGGCGTGCTATGCCGCACTCATCCTGGCCTGGTTGAAACTCTGGAAGCCGCGTGTCCTGGCTCGTCTCGGTGAGGATCGGGATGGAGGGGAGGCGGCGCGTGAGCGTCTCAAGCGTCTCGAGAGCCTGACGTTGGTCGTCATGGTCGGCATCGAGCTGTTCAACGTGCTCGACTGGCTGGGAGGTAGATCATGAGCGCGGAGCTGAACGTCAGCGACTACTTCGAGATGGTCATGCTGATGATCGGCTGGGTCGTGAACAACGCCCTGTGGTCATCGCTGATGCAGACCGGCCTGGCGCTGGTTCCGTTTGTTGCACTGATCGTATCAGAGTGGTTCAAGGTGCGTCAGGAAGGGGAGGACGAGGGTAACAAGGGCGTGCTGTTGATCGCGCGCATCGAGACCCGGCTCTACGCCATGGTCATCTGTTATGTCTTCACGTGCGTGCCGATGATGAGTCTGTCGTTCAACCCGGTGAACGCCGTCGAGCGGACCAACGGCAGTGGTCAGTCCTGCAGTGTCGCTGTCATTGGTCAGGGACAGTGGGGGAGCAACACTCTCAACTCGATCGACGGCCAGTCCGCCGAGATCCCTCTCTGGTGGGCACTCGTGCATGCCGTTTCGAAGGGTGTCACCAACGTTGCCGTCTCGAGCATTCCCTGCAGCCCGGATCTACAGGCCATTACCTCCGAGATCGATGCGCAGGAGATCACCGACCCCGGACTCAAGCGGGAACTGGGCGAGTTCCAGCAACAGTGCTATGGAGCGGCGCGAAATTTGCTGTTCCAGCAAGGTGGCTCGATCGAGGCGCTCGAAGCCCAAGACGTCGATTGGCTCGGCAGCGAGTACTTCCTCGATACCCCCGGCTACTACGACTCGTTCTATGCCGGCCGGCCGATCGCGGGCTTCCCCTACGATGCCAATCGCGACCAGGCACGTCCTGGCACTGGCCCTGGGCGCCCCGGGTATCCGAGCTGCCGGCAGTGGTGGGAGAACGGCGAGAGCGGCCTTTACGCCCGTCTGCATGATCAGGTCGATCCGGGTATCTGGGATGGCGTCCGCTCGATCTTTTCGTCCACGGATGCCGAGGGAGAGGTCATTCGGCGTCTGATCAGTCAGCGCGCCGGATCCGCCAATGGCAATCAGGACATCGCTGTCACCGGCTATGGCAATCTGGATGGCACGAGCATCGAGGATGGGCTGTCCATGGTCGCCGGTGGTGTGGGCGGCGCTATGGGCGCAGTGCTGGGCAAGGCCGGCATGGACATGCTCAAGCGCGCGCTGCCTATGGTGCAGTACATTCTGATCATGGCGGTGGTGATCTGTCTGCCGTTCGTGATGACGATCTCCGGCTACTCGTTCAAGGTGGCTGGCACTGCGAGTTTCGGGCTGTTTGCGCTATGGTTCCTGACCTTCTGGTGGGAGCTGGCACGCTGGATCAACGCAAACCTGATCAATCTGCTCTACAGCTCGGACGCCGCCAAGATGTCGTTCGTCGCAGCGGCGCAGAACGGCTATGACAAGCTGGTGCTGATCTTCGTTGAGTGGGCGACGTTCTTGATCTTGCCGGGGATCTGGGTTGCAGCGCTTGGTTGGGCGGGGATGAAAGTTGGTGAGGGAGTTGGTAAGTCACTAACCACTGGAACCGCTGGTGCGAAAGGCGCTGGAGACAAAGCGAGTAGCACTGCTGAGAAAGTTGCTACTAAAGGCCGTTGAGGTTACGGCTCTCTGACACAGCTTGAATAAGGGCTGGTACAGTATGGCCCTTATTCATTATCCAAGTTGTAACCGCCCTGATAGTAGCCAGGACCATCTGGACCGAAAGTGTGAAAGCCATCTTCAACGTCCAGTGGGCCACTCCAAACGTGGTCTTTGTCGTGTCCCGACACGTTATCGACCGCAGCTTTGCCAATAAATGTCGCTGCCAGTCCGGCTGTTCCCGCTACCGCCACCTTGCCTGTGATCTTGCCGAGGTCCCACGCGAGCTTCGCGGTAGCCTTGCGGCCTTTGGCGGTAGTGACGAGTTCTGTGAGCTTCATGGGCCATCTCCCATGCACTGATGCGGAGTATGGATTCAGACTACCCCGGGTGATAATGAACGGCAAGGCCTAATCGGCCTCGACCGCAATGTCAACCGAGACTGCTGTGGCAGGCACCAGATCCGTCCCGACGGCCCTTAGGCATCGGCCAAGACTCCAGAGATTAGGGTTTGTTGTCCACCTCGACAACTATAGGATCTTGATCCTGGGATACTCAAAGTTTATATTTGTGTCTGTAGATCAGGAGGCAAACATGATAGCCGTAGAGAATCTGGCCAACGACAAGGCGCGCAACACTTCAGGACTACGCGCTGCGGTGAAGATACTGGAAAAATGGGGTGCCACCCAGGACCAGGGTTCTGAGGTCCTGCGTATTTCTCGCAGCACCTACAACCGCGCAAAACGCGCCGGCCAGGATTGGCAGGTGAACATCGATCCTGATCAGCTGACGCGGGTCAGTCTGGTGCTGAATATCCACGCTGCGCTGAGGACGTTATTCGAGAACCCAGCCAACGTGTATGGCTTTGTGAACATGCCCAACCACAACCCTGGCTTCAACGGCCTCACCCCCTTGGAGTCGATGACTCGCGCCGGTCTTCCGGGGCTTTACGAGACCTTCAAGCGCATCGACGGCCTGCGGGGCGCCCAGTGGTAAGACTTGAAGAGATACCACGACTGCCTGCAGAGACTCGCCGAGCGCATCGACTGGTCAACTCCAAGTTTCCACCGATCAGCCTGTTCGATGACGTGGCCGACGAGAAAGAGTTCGACGCGCTGCATCAGCTCCAGGCGCTCACCAACCCTCGGCTGCAGGCTGAGACAGGCGATCTCGGACTCATCGACCGAGAAGACATTCCTTTCGGCATAGCGGGCTGCTCCTACGCGGTTGCTCCGTTCACCCACCTCAATACCAGCGGTTCGCGATTCAGCGACGGGAGCTTCGGAGTGCTGTACCTGGCTGACTGCCTGGATACGGCCATCGCCGAGGTTCGCCATCACCAGGAGGTCTACTGGCACAACGTGCCTGATCTAGACTTTGACCGCTTCGTATTCCGTGAACTGGTTTGCGAGTTCTCTGAGGCTGAACTTCTAGACCTCTGTCAATTACCGTTGGGCGATCCCATTTTTGCTCCGAACGACTACACCGCCAGTCGTGCGCTTGGCGCCGCAGCCAGCGCGCATAAGGTCCCTGGCATCAGGTACCCCTCCGTTAGGCAAGAGGGCGCACGGTGCTGGGGCCTCATGACCCCGCGCTATGTTCGCTCGATCGTGCAGTCCTCCCATCTTGAGATGATCTGGAACCAGGGAGTCACAGCGGTCAATATCGTAAGTCAGCCCTGAGGCAGTACCCCCCGAGGAAAGGATAAAGGGCTTCAAGCAAAGGGATGGAAGGGAAGGGTGAGTAAGGGGAAGGGGGTTATCCAGTTGTTTGGACAGGGCAACCCCAAAGGGCCGGGCGAGGGAAAGGGCCAAAGGGCGGCTCCATGGGTAGTCGCTACTGAGTGTCTTCCAGTTCAGAGACTCACCTTCAGCGTCGGGTTTCGGCCAGAAGCGGACTTTCAGACCATGCTGATATAGCTCCTGGGCTCAGCCGCCGGTTGACGCGCTAGCGCAAACCGGTCGGCTGCAGCCCATGGTTACACTATTTTTTGCGTTCACCAAATAGCTTTATCCACAGCGCAAACCCCTTTTGCTGCAGCCTGTACTCCCCACGCTTCGACTGATTGCGAAGGATTATTTTTCTGCTAGTTAAAGCTTGCAATGCATTATTTAGTGTTTGCTCACTACCTGAAAATTTTTCCTTTATATATTTTTTTGTAGTCCAAGCATTCATGTTTTCAGCCATAATGCTTAAAACCTCACGATATTCATCGGACTTTATTTGCTCATGATAGCGAGAAGCGTAATAACGGGAACCAATGGCGTCAAGGGCGCCCCCCGGATTAAATGCTCCCGACAATACGTCTTCAGCTGAAATCTCACCGTCATTATTGAATTCAAACGCGGAATAGGAAAATTGCTGAATAAAATGAGGATAGCCCTCTGAAAGGGTTGAAATATGCTCTTTCCCTTCCCTTGTTATGGTTGTCTTCTCATCATTTACTCTATTACCTTCTTCGACACCTCGATCAATAACGTAGTAACGATCTTCAGGTGATAGCTCTTTTATCTTAAGCTGCGAAAAAATGCGAAGAGATGACTCATGAGAACTGTATAACTTCTCCGTCACATCCGGTAGCCCTGCAGCCAAAAACATGATGTTATTACAACCATTTTGTTGCAAAAGCTCAGTTAAAACCTTAAAAAAATAACCAATTCGAAGCTCAGGTGAGGCGTTGTCCGCCTCATCTATGAAAAAAACTATTCCATCTTTTCTTTCTTCATCCTTCTCAGGCGCGGTTAGCCTTGAGCACGTCCGGGACAAAGAGTAAGCCAAATCGTCTATAATCAAGTCCGGATCTTCTGAGCTCTGCTCTTTATCAACACCAGAGTCCATAACTTTTATTCGCTGTATAAACTCCCATGTATCATCTAAAAAATTACGGACTTTTTCTACTTTCCCAACTTGTCTTTTTATATTTCTTTCAATCAACTTAATAAGAGTAACCAAGCTCATTCTCTCAGAGATGGCTATGCTTATTAGGATGTAATTGAAACGTTCAAAATCAGGGCTCTTTATACTGCCATCAGCCAGTGGCTTCAGATAGTTTAACAAGGATGATTTCCCAATACCCCTCTCTCCGGTAACCAGAAAATGCATTGGATTACTATATTTTGTCTGCTCGAGACCTTTCTCTAAGGCCTGAATCTCATCAAGCCTTCCAGCAAACATACCTGGAGCTACCGGACTATTTGGCTGAAAAGGATTTATTTTTGACACATTTTCTCCCGTGGCTGTGTAAACAGTGCTTAGACAGTACACTCTGATATTGGATGGAAGCACACGCACATTCAAAAATATTATACAGCACGCCGCGAGTCACCTAACCGACTAAGACACTTAAATATTAAGCATAGGTTCGCAGTATAACACTGATCATCGCGACAGCTGAATAACATCGAAGAACGTGCCCGCTACTTTTGCCGCCATGTCAGCTTTGGGTCGAAAGCGGCCTCAGCTGATGCAGATCGTCAGCCCATAGCATCTGATGGCCAACCAGCCTATATTCTTTGCCTAATGTTAAGAATGTAAATTAATGTTCTCTGAAGTACCAGTCACTTAGACCATCGCATCAGTCCAAGGCCGTCCTAGGTATCAAGCCAAGGCAGGGCAGTGCTGGTTCGATTACTGGCTCTTGCAGCCTTGGATCCGGTCCAGCTATCCTCAAGATGCAAGCCGCTGGTCACTGACGGTCATCAGTGACGCCTTTTGCCTTCGGGCAATTCCCGAAGCCGTTAACGCATCCCGAGAGACGGCGCTCACCTGAGCTGGATGCCACTTCCGAATTTTCGGCCTTGCGCCGACCCACCCATCCGGGGGAACACACTCCCTCGGATGGGGATGGTGTATCTCCCGGACCCGATCCACTGGAGCTGCACTATGAATCCTTTCCAAGGCTCTCGAGCCCTGCTGTTCTCCGTTCTGATTCCGCTCATGCTGCCACAGGTCATTCCTGACCCACTCCGGTGGATCTGGCTGACGCTGGTCGCCTTGGTGGTGCTAAAGCGCCTTGGCTTCATCAGCTTCGGCTTCGGTGGTAGCGCCTCTGGCAATGACGATGAAACGTCCAATTCCGTGAAGACGGGATCGGTCTCTCATCGCCGTGGCGCGACACACCAGGGAGAGATCGTTGCCCATGGCAGCGCGCCCTATCAGTTCGACGAGGCCAACCGCCTCAGCTACTACATCACGCTGCGGCCCGAGCGTGGTGACGACAAGACCGTGTGGGGGATCGATCTCAAGCGCGTGGCGCATGAGACCCCGCTGGCCGTTGGCGATGCCGTCGCGCTCGAGTTCCTAGGGCGTGAAGCGGTTGTCGTCAAGGAGCCGGTTCGCAATGACCAGGGCAAGGTCGTGGATCACCGTCAGGTGAACACGCATCGCCATACCTGGAAGGCACACGTTCTGTCGGCATAAACCAAGCGGTATCCACCCCATGGGGAAGTTTCCTTCCCTATGGGGCGAGGTGCTTCCCCTTTTTTGTTCCCGAGGAGAAGCACCCATGAATCGCAACACGCACAACGCCAACGTCCGTATCGATCTCACCGCCAAGGCGCAACGTCTGGGGCTTTGCCCCGATCGTCGCGACGTGATGGTGCAGATGGAGCAGCCCCTCATCAACGAGGTGGTTGCGCTCTTCGAAACGGCTGGCACATCGCACACGGCTCTCGAGGGGCTGCACTGGATGGAGCGCCTCGATGCGTTCTTGGAGCAGGCTCGAGAGGAGTTATCGAAAGCACCTGCAGGCAGTCGATCGCTCGATCTCGACATAGCGGCACCGCATCGCACCGGGGGCTTATTGCTACCGCTGTTCGTCGGCGTCCATGTCGAGCTGGAGCATCAGCTTGGCAAGCAGACGCTGGTGTTCTCGCTGTCCGGACGTGATCGTCTGGCTGCCTGAGCACACGCTATTCCACATCCATAAGCCCGTTGCGACGGGCTTTTCCTATTCCACCCCGACCGGGATTCGCTCCCGGTGGGGCGTTCCGGTCGTTATCATGAGGTTTCGACGATGGCCGACATCTATCAGGCGATCACCGATCGGATTCTGGACAGTCTCGAGCAAGGGCATATGCCCGGTATCGGACAGCCCTGGGATCCAGCCAGCCGAACGCCACTCATACCCTGCAACGCCGTCTCCGGTCGACAGTACAGCGGCATCAATGTGCCACTGCTCTGGGGCGAGGCCGAGGGCCGAGGGTTTTCCCAAGACCGTTGGCTCACGTTTCGCCAGGCGAAAGAGGCCGGGGGGACGGTACGCAAGGGAGAGAAGAGCACCCTGGCGTGCTTCTACAAACCCATGAAGCGCGAGATCGTCGATGACGCCGGCGAACCCGTGCTGGACGAGGAGGGCAACCCCAGGGAGAAGCATTTCGCCATCCTGCGGGGCTTCAATCTCTTCAATGTGGATCAGTGTGACGGGCTGCCCGAGGAGGTCACGAATCCGCCGGCGACGTCGGTCGAGGGATTCGACAGCGTGGATGCGCTGGACGACTTCATTGACGGCTGTGGCATCAAAGTGACGCACTCACTGGATCGCGAGATCGCAGGTTATTACCCCCGGCAGGACAGGGTGTTGATGCCAGCGAAGGAGCGGTTCCACGACGCGGATAGTTACTACAGCGTCGCACTGCATGAACTGACTCATGCGACTGGGCACGAATCGCGCCTGGCACGCATCGGGATTACCGATCCCGAGCCGTTCGGCTCCGACCGCTACGCGCTCGAGGAGCTGGTCGCGCAGCTGGGCTCTGCCTTTCTGTGCGGGCACTTCGGCATTCGTAACGAGGCATTTGACGCTGCCTACATCGCCAGCTGGATCAGCGTGCTGCAGGCGGACAAGAAGGCCATTTTTCGCGCCACCGGTGCGGCACGTCTGGCAGCGGAATTCCTGAAGCAGACGCATCAGGAAAACCGCACGCCGGCATCGCCGGATCAACCGCAAGAGGAGAGCGCCACGGCCACGCCGAAGCGCCGACCGCAGGCGGATGATCAGGACATCGAGCTATTCGGGCACCAATGGCCGCTGGGCGACAGCGTCAAGCTGGACCCCACGGTCGATCGGGGCACTTTCCGTGCCCAGGTCACTCGCCTGAAGCAGATGGGCTACGCATTCGATGCCACGTCACAAACCTGGACCTATTCGGCTGTGGAAGCGGCTTGAATCTGACATTCAACCCCCGGGGGCGATGACTACCCCTGGGGGCAGCTCGTCCCCATGCTTTTCGATGGAGGCAGCATGTCGACTGCAATACCGCTCTGGCGTCTATCTGAGGCGCCAGAGCTTTTTCTGGACAGCTACGTCGCCGATGGCGACCGCGCGGTTTTTCTGTCCCTGTGGGGGCGGGATACCGCCATTCACGAACTAATGGCCAAGCTGACCCTGCCCATCGCCGAAGGCGGCTGGACGGGGATCACGCTCCAGCGAGATGGCCAGTCGGTCGCTCTACAACTGGACCGTGAGCGCCTGGCGAAGCGCACGACGCGGACCTATCGGCAGACGCGGTTCGGCAGCCTGTTGAATCTCTGGCTGTTCGATCAACGCTGTCAGGATCCGGATCGCGCGAATCGTCAGTGCTACGCCATCTTCAACGAACGAGACCCACGTCAGGACAAAAGCGCAATGCTCTGGTCGCGTCTGCGGGATCTCGCTGCGTTTCCGTTGCTGGATCACTGGCGGCCCACGGTCGTCCAGCTGCTCCTCGAGCATGGCGCGATACGCATGCTCGATCAGACGTCCGAGCGCCTATCCGGTGTCTGGATCGATCTCTCGCTGGCCAGCGTTCAGGACGCTATCGGTCAGCTCATTCACTCCGGCGATCTCGCCACGCAATGAACCCGGGAGGCCATCATGGCTCTGATGTTTCCACGCCTGGCGCGCAACTTCGCCAAGAACGGCTACTACCCGACCGACGAGGACACGATTGATCGTATCCTCCAGGCACTGGGCACCTCGCATGACCAGCGTATGCGCATTCTGGATCCGTGCGCTGGCGAAGGGCACGCGATTCTGGAAAGCGCTCACCGGCTGGGCCGAGAACGAACCGACGCCTACGGCATCGAGTACGATCTCGAGCGAGCACGCCACATGCAGGGCCTGGTCGATGTCGGCATCCAGTCGGATCTGATGGATACCGTTATCTCGCCTCGCTCGTTCGGCATGATGTTCTTCAACCCACCCTACGGCGATCTCGTCAGCGAGACCGGCGGCAGCAAGGGGTACGCCGGCAAGGGCCGGCAGCGGCTGGAAAAGCTGTTCTACCAGCGCTGTGTTCACCTGCTGCAGTACGGCGGGATCTTGGTAATGATCGTGCCGCACTACGTCTTCGACGATGAGCTGTCGAGCTGGGTCAGCCAGCACTTCGATCGCGTCACTGCGTTCGAGGCCGCGGTCGATACCTTCAAGCAGGTCGTCATCTTTGGCGTTCGCACGAAGCGCAATGCACTACTGGCCAATGATAGGGCCAAAACGATCAGGAAGATGTTGCAGCAAATCGGGCTGGGAGAGTTCAAGCCCGAGCCGCTGCCTTCGATCTGGTGTGATGGTCTCTATGATGTGCCGCCGGCGATCGGTAGCACGCCACACTGCTACCGCGTGTCGTTGGAACCTGAGCAACTGGAGCAGGAGATCGATCAACTGGGCGGGCTATGGCCCGATTTCAACCTCGCGTTCTGGACACCTGGGATTACACAACGACGTCCGCTGCGCCGGCTTTCGAGCTGGCACCTGGCGCTGTCGCTGGCAGCGGGAGGCATATCGGGCATCGTGACCTCGCGGTCGGGACGTCAACTGGTCGTGAAGGGCGACACCTTCAAGGAGAAGTCCTCGAAGGTCGAGTTCGACGAAGACGCCGATGGCAACATCAGCGAGCGTCGGATTCTGACCGATCGTTTCGTGCCGGCCATCATGGCCTGGGACGTGACGCCGGACTCTCCCGACAAGGGTCGACTGTTCACGATCACTTCGACGCCGGCGCAGGAAGCACCGGCACAACCTGAACCTGCCGACACGGACGCCGAGACGGCATAACCAACCAAGCTCGCCCAGGGCGAGCCAACCCCTACGGGCAGAATACCGCCCGTAGGGGCGTGTTCTGTCCGTTTTCTATGGAGATGGACATGAACATGCAATGCACAGCACCGGATAACGTCATCGCGCTAAATGATTTCATCGACGAGTTCGGCGACGGTCTTCTGGATACGCTCAACCACACCCACCCCCCGGTCTACGACGGCCGAGGGAACCTGGCGCGACAGGCGGTGATGAACGCGCTGGCACGCCAGCCGTTTCCGGCACAGGCGGATGTCGTTCACGCGATCTGCGCGCTGCTGCTGGATCAGAACGAGCGTGCCGGTGTGATTAACGCCGAGATGGGAACCGGCAAGACGATGATGGCGATCGCCGTCGCCGCCGTGATGGCGACCGAAGGCTATCGTCGATCGTTGATCGTCTCGCCGCCGCACCTGGTCTACAAGTGGCGGCGCGAGATCCTTGAGACGGTGCCCGAAGCTCGGGTCTGGGTACTCAACGGACCGGATACGCTGGCGAAGCTGCTCAAACTGCGCGAACAGCTGGGGCAGCCAGACGATGGCCGGCCGGAGTTCTTCGTACTGGGTCGCGTGCGGATGCGGATGGGGTTCCACTGGGTACCGGTGGTCACCCCGAAGCGTACCATTGCCGGTCGCCTCGCCGCGTGTCCGGATTGCGGCCGCATGATCCTCGACAACGACAATGAGCCGATTCGGTTCGAGTTGTTTCAGCAGACCGAGCGTCAGCAAGCGTGCCCCGGATGTGGTGGCCAGCTCTGGACACTCATACGCCAACGGCAGCCCAAAGGGGATGCCCGCCGTCGTTCGGTGCTCAAGGCGCTGCAGCGCATTCCGACGATCGGTAAGGTGACATCGGAGAAGCTGATCGACCAGTTCGGCGAGGCGTTTCTCTCGTCGATGCTGGCCGACAATGTGCACGAGTTCATCAACCTGATGGACGAGAACGGCGACCTGGTGTTCAACGATCGACAGGCGACGAGGATGGAACGGGCGATGGCGAATATTGAGTTCGGCTTCGGCGAGGGTGGTTTCCAGCCAAGCGAGTTCATAAAGCGCTATCTGCCCGATCAGTTCTTTGACCTGCTGATCGTCGACGAGGGGCATGAGTACAAAAACGCGGGGTCGGCCCAGGGCCAGGCCATGGGCGTACTGGCAGCGAAAGCATGTAAGACGCTCTTGCTCACCGGCACGCTGATGGGCGGCTACGCCGACGACCTGTTCTATCTGCTCTTCCGGATCCTGACGCCGGTGATGATCGAGGACGGCTACCGTCCCCAGCGTAACTCTCTGGGAGCGGCCTCCATGGCCTTCATGCGCGAGCACGGTGTTCTCAAGGACATCTACTCGGAGCGAGAGGGGGCTGGACACAAAACGGCGAAGGGACGGAAAACCTCGGTGCGCACGGTTAAGGCACCGGGTTTCGGTCCCAAGGGCATACTGCGCTACGTGTTGCCCTTCACCGTCTTTCTCAAGCTCAAGGACATCGGTGGCGATGTGCTGCCACCGTATGACGAGGAGTTCGTGGAAGTACCGATGTCGTCCGGCCAGGCCAGCGCCTATGAGAGGCTCTCTGGAGAGCTGACACAGGCGTTGAAGGAAGCGCTGGTACGCAAGGACACCACACTGCTGGGCGTGGTGCTCAACGTGCTACTGGCGTGGCCTGACTGCTGTTTTCGGCCGGAGGCGGTCAAGCACCCGCGCTCGCGGGAGCTGATCAGCTTCGCGAAGTCGATCTTTGACGAGACGTCGACGATGCCCAAGGAGGACGAGCTGGTCGAGCTATGCCGGTCGGAGAAGGCCGAGGGCCGCAAGGTGCTGGTCTACTCCACGTACACTGGCAAGCGCGACACGACGAGTCGCCTGAAGTGGGTGCTCGAGCAGGCGGGGCTGAAGGTAGCTGTGCTGCGCTCGAGCGTCGATACCAGTCGGCGCGAGGACTGGATCGCGGATCAGGTCGAGAAGGGGATCGATGTACTGATCACCAACCCGGAACTGGTAAAGACCGGCTTGGACCTTCTCGACTTCCCGACGATCGCGTTCATGCAGACCGGCTGGAACGTCTACACGCTGCAGCAGGCGGCAAGGCGCTCCTGGCGTATCGGTCAGCACCGGGCGGTGCGTGTGGTGTTCTTCGGCTACGCCGAGACCTCACAAATCGCCTGTCTGCGGCTGATGGCCAGTAAGATCGCCGTGGCGCAGAGCACGTCCGGAGACATCCCTGAGTCCGGGCTCGATGCGCTCAACAGCGATGGCGAGTCGGTCGAGATGGAACTGGCCAGGCAACTGGTCGCGTGATGCTCATATTGACCTCAACCCGACCCCTCTTCGGAGGGGTTTTTATTGGTTATATATTGGGGATATGAGCCGGTAGCAGATTCATGATAAAGCAAGCGTGGTTGGTAGGACCGGGGAACATACCAAAGTAGTCTTAAACCCTCGCCCATCGCTCTCTTGGAATGCTGCCGGGACAGTCGACATTGACATATAGGGTAATTCTTAAAAAAGTCTTAGCTAAGGAAAAAAATATAAAAGTGACAATAATTTTCTCTTAAGACACGACTACCAATATGCCCCAACTGGAGTCGGGCCGAGTTTTGGGCGCCGACCCTATGGCATCCGAGGGGGCATGTTTAAATGAAGACAACGACTGATCATCCTGTAGCTCCTTCACGCAAAGGGCTGATGAGGATCCTGTTCGCAACGAGATATTCGTTATTCGGGCTCAGGCATGCTTGGAAGCAGGAGGCGGCGTTTCGGCAAGAAATCATATTATGTGTTCTGCTTTTACCTGTGGTCTTGATGGCTAATGTTTCAGGTTTGGAGCGAGCCATGCTCTTTGGTACCGCAGTGCTGGTCATCATCGTTGAATTATTAAATTCCGCTTTAGAAGCCGTGGTGGACCGAATTGGCTTGGAGTTTCACCCTCTGAGCGGTAGCGCGAAAGATATGGGATCGGCAGCGGTCTTGGTAAGCCTGCTGCTGATGGCAGGGGTATGGCTATGCATACTTCTGTAGGTTTCGAAAGCCATCTGTTGCGATTGTTTTATGGATGGCTTTTTTTTATTGCGCTAATGCTGCTGTTCCAGCTCTATGGAATCGATTTTTATATCGCTGATTATCTCTACCAATGGGAGGGTGGCCAGTGGCTGTTGAAAGACAACATCATCACTAAATCGATCTTGCATGACGATGGGCGACTTTTAAGCGAATTGATGGGAGTCGGGCTGATTGGGTTTGCCGTGACGGCGTGCGTGAAAAGCAGTCTCAGCCATTGGCGTCGACCTTTGCTGTACCTTGTTGCTTCCGTCGCTTCGTCGACGGTGATTGTGAGCCTCATCAAGAACTCCATCAGCATGGAATGCCCTTGGGATCTTGCCCGTTATGGTGGAGATTTCCCTTTTATCGGTCTGTTTGAAAGTCGTCCGGCCAGCATGCCTGACTCGGCGTGTTTTCCTGCGGGGCACGCGAGCGCCGGCTATGCCTGGGTTGCGTTGTATTTTTTCTTCACCGTGATGGCGCCGGGTTGGAAGTATGTTGGCTTGGCGATAGGCCTGGGCATGGGATTGGCTTTCGGGATCGACCAGCAGCTCAGGGGGGCGCATTTCTTATCGCACGATATGTCTACGCTCATGATTTGTTGGTCATGCAGCGCCATTTTGGGTTGGCTGATATTAAGAAAGGTCAGCCCCCAGGCTGAATCCGTGACGCGGACGCCAGAAATCGTTCGACAAGCCTCGGCCCCCACTCATTACGTCAAAAAGGAGGGGGAATGAACAAGTTCATTGGTTTACTGAGCCGTCGCCCCACGGCAAGTCCAGAACTATTGACGTTGATCGTCTCGATAGCATTTACCTTATTTTATAACAATGCCTTCTGGCAGAAGGTGCTGGATTTGCATTCTCCGGCATTGCCCGGGTCGTGGCTGACCTTAATAGGATACGGTGTACTGATGACTCTTGTTCAGTACATCGTTTATATGTTGTTTGCGACTCGATACACGGCCAAGCCTGTTTTGGGAGTGTTGATAATGGTGGCCGCCAGTGTGAGCTATTTCACATCTGTCTATCATACTTATTTCGATACGACGATGGTGGTGAATACGCTTCAGACTGACTCTCGTGAGGCAGGCGAACTTCTCACGGCTGGACTATTCAAGCACCTGCTGATATTTGCGGGATTGCCTATTCTAATTCTGCTGAGATTCAAGGTTTCCAGGAGCGATTGGAAAGTCACGATTTTGAGGAAGGTCGGTTATTTTTTTGCCGGTGTTATTTTGCTGATCGGCAGCGCACTGTTTATTTATCAAAGTTTGGCCTCAGAAATGCGTAACAATCCGGAGATGAGGTATCTTCTGACGCCCGGCAACTATGTTGTCTCATTAGCCAGGGTGTTAACAGCTAGCCAGAAAAATAAGATCGAGACGAAAATCGCCTTGACCGGTGAAGCGACCTACGAGGGCGGTGATAAGCTCAAGCTGATTGTCATGGTTGTCGGAGAAACCACCCGTGCCGCCAACTGGGGCCTTAACGGCTATGCTCGGCAGACGACTCCAGAGCTTGCCAAGCGTGATCTTATTAACTACCCCAACGTGACCTCTTGTGGCACGAGTACAGCCGTTTCGGTTCCGTGCATGTTCTCGCCTTGGGGAAAAGAAAATTACGACGAAAGTGCTATCAACCAGCATGAGTCACTGTTGGATGTTCTGAAGCTGGCAGGCTATGACGTGCTGTGGGTAGACAATCAATCCGGCTGCAAAGGTGTTTGTGATCGAGTACCTAATATCAAGCTGGATTCATCGACCCATACGCCGGGCTGTGATCAGAAGGAATGCTTTGATGACGCACTGAGGGAGGAATTACAGGCGAAAACGAAGGATCTCAAGAAAAATACTGTTATCGTCCTGCACGAGATGGGCAATCATGGACCCAGCTATTACAAGCGTTATCCCAAAGCCTATGAAAAATTTACTCCGGTGTGCCAGCAAGACGATCTGAGCCAATGTGCCGGTCAAAGCATCAAGAACGCTTACGACAATGCAATATTGTACAATGACCATGTGTTATCCGGCATCATCGACTACCTGGAAACACAGGATAACTACGATTCGACGATGCTGTATGCCTCTGATCACGGAGAGTCTCTAGGGGAAAACGGTGTTTACCTTCACGGTTTACCCTATCTGATTGCGCCGGACGAGCAGACACACGTTCCAATGATTTGGTGGCTCTCCAAGAACATTCGACGCGACGAGGGTATCGATTACGCCTGCATTCAGTCAGCTGCCGGATCTCATCACAGTCACGCCAATCTATTCCACACCATCTTGGGCTTGGCGCAAGTCAAAACGGATGTTTACGACGCCAAGCTGGATATGGCAGCCTCCTGCCAATCCTCATGAGATGCGGCATGGGCCCCGAGAGGGCCCATGCCTATTTTAGTTAATAGAATAATCGTCAAATATGGTCAAGAAGCAGTTTTGCTTTTCGGATAGAAGTGTATTGCCACTGGGACTAAAGAGATGACGATAATCCCTAAGGTCATCCACTGAAAGTGCTTTTGTACCCAATCTATCTTGCCTAACCAATATCCTGCAGCGATTAGCAGCATACACCAGCAGGAAGCGCCTAATATGTTGTACACGGCAAACCGCTTTATTTCCATTTTCGACATTCCTGCCAGGAAAGGCGCTATTGTTCGCACGATGGGAATGAATCGAGCAATTGAAACGGTAGCACCGCCATAGCGTTGGTACCATTGTTCTGTTTTCTCAATGTGTCGTGGATTGATCCACTTACGCTGCCTGAGATATTGTCCGACACGGGATGCCCCTATTGTATAGTTTGTCATGTCGCCAAGAACGGCGGCCAATATGGTGGAAATTCCGGCCCACCAAAGCGAATGTCCGGTCGCCGAGAGAAATGCCCCTGTCGAGAAAAGCAAGGAGTCCCCCGGCAAGAAAGGGAGTATGACAAAGCCTGTCTCGCAGAAAATGATGACGAAAATCAGTGATAAACCCAATAGCCAGTTGTTCTGGAAGAGGTCTATCAATCCACTACTGCTGGTGAACTCATGGATTGCGGTGATAAATGACATTGTTCGCCCTCTGTTCATTGATCGGTGTGGCGATGACCGTTGGTTAGGCTGGTGTTCGTAATTTGCGGTTTTGGCAAATGGTGAGGTATCCCACTAGCATTACTATGGTCAGCAAAAATAAGGCGTTGATTAAGGTCGTCCCCAAACCCAGGCCTCCATTCGATGTGGGTTGTGACAGGAGGTCTCCCAAAGAGGCGCCTAGCGGGCGTGTCAGGACATATGCGATCCAGAATGTCAGAATAGCGTTAGCTTTTAGAATAAAATGTGAGAACGCGATGGCGGCAATCAATACGCCGAATAACAGCACTGCATGGTCATATCCGACACCCATGCCTTCAGCAATGAAATCACCGGCCGCTGTGCCTAGCGCGAAGGTAACGAGAATCGCAGACCAATAAAATATCTCTCTACGGGGTGTAAATATTGAGTGAATGGATAGCGTCTTTTCTACTTTGTACCAAGCGGCAAAGGTCGCCACTAGTAGCGCGCTGAATGTCTCTGTAGATGTTGCCAAAGGCACGTTGAATTGGTCTGTCAAGTTGTCAGTAATCAACGTGCCAAAAACACTAATCAGTAATACAGTGCTCCAGTAGAGCCATGGAGTGTATCGACTCGACCTGATTTGCGTGACCAAGAAGACTGCCAGCAAAATGCCCGTTATAATAGACGTTGCCGTTAGCCCGAAGCCTAGATTGAAATTAAGAAAGTCAGCACCGGTTTCTCCCACTGTTGTTGACATCATTTTGATGATCCAGAACAGTAGCGTCACCTGCGGCACTTTGTTGATCAGCGGCTCTTTGAAGCCTTGGGTGTTATCGGTCATCATCCCTCCATACTCCCGTTTCGACACCGTTAGTGGTGTGACCAGCAGGATGGGGTGCAAGGCTTATCTAAACCTGATGACTATGAGACACGGCAGCTTTAATTCGAGCGGTACGGATACAGTTACAGATTTTCTGCAAAGCAAATTCTATGATGCGCCCGCTCAGAATCGGCTATTGTAAGGAATGGCGAAGCTGGAGAAGTATGTTTTTCGCGTATGTTGTAGTTAGGTCAGGAAAGGACATAGCCATATCTACGACTGCGATGCAAATATGCCACATGGACTTTCGCTCAAGCGCCTACCGATTCCAATAGCAGTTCGCGATGGTTCTCGAGCCATGCCACGAAACGCTCGATACCGACCTCCAGTGATATCTGGGGGGTGTAGTGAATGACGGATCTAAGTTTCTCGGTGTCCGCCCAGGTCTTCTCAATATCGCCGAGTTGCATTTGTTTAAAATGCTTGGTTGCCGTGGCACCCATCGCGCATTCCAGAGTTTCAACGAAATCGAGCAGTGCGACCGGTTCACCCCGACCCAGGTTATAGATCTCATGTGGCGCGGAATCCTGCCCCCTGGGAGGAAGAGGCAGAAGGCGCACAATGCATTCCACCACGTCGTCGATGTAGGTGAAATCTCGCGCCATCCGGCCATGATTGAATACGTCGATGGGCTCGTCCCGAAGCAGGCTCGCGGCAAACATGCAGGGTGCCATGTCCGGACGGCCCCAAGGACCGTAAACCGTGAAAAAACGCATACCTGTGGCCGGTAGGCGATGCAGATCTGCATAGCTGTATGCCATCATTTCATTAGCACGTTTGCTCGCAGCGTAGATCGAAGCCGGTTGGTTGGCTGCGTCGGTCTCCCGAAAGGGCAATGTTTCTTGTCGACCGTATACCGAGCTGGACGACGCGTAGAGCAAATGCTCAACCTGGTAGCGGTTGCAGACATCGAGGATGTTGAGAAAGCCGGTTAGATTACTGAGACCGTATTCATGAGGATGGTCGACGGAGTAACGCACGCCGGCCTGGGCCGCCAGGTGAACGACATGGGTAAATCTTTCCTGGGCGAATAGCGCATCCAGCGCTTTCAGATCGGCGATGTCGATGGTATGGAAAGGCACGTCTCCAAGCCGTTCAAGGCGAGCCCCCTTAAGCGACACCGCATAGTAGTCGTTCAGGTTATCAAGCGCGACGACGGCGGGGCCGTCATTGACGAGCCGAAGCGTAAGGTGAAAGCCGATGAAACCAGCCGCGCCGGTGACGAGAATTTTCATTATAGGTCCTAACGTTAAATCACACGGATGTGCTTCGCTGTCCGATTAGCTGTGTCCGGAACAGTCGGCTTCGTATCCGCTTGGAAAAAGGGCATGAACGGGAACGATGACCAGCTGCCCCCCACGGTACTTGAAAGTGTGGGCGGCATTGTCATCGACAATGAGATGATTGACATCTCGATTCCGGGCGACGATCCAGCCTGACGGGAACTGTTTTTTAAATTCGCACATTCCTGTGGTTGAACCGTCCAGGGTCATAAGAGGGCGCTTTAGTCGCCCCGCAAACTGGAATGTCGCTTGATATCCATCGCCATTGAATGCCACCGGTATGTCTTGTGATTCCAGTTGCGCCAGCAGCGCACTCGGTGGTCTGACATCGAAGCGATTCCAAAAGGGGCCCAGCATGAATTGCGTGGCGATCAACACGGCGAGACTGGTGCCTAACGCTATTCCTCGCACGGCCGCTCGGCCGGAAGTCCAGCGCCAGCGCCAGAGTAAGCAGGCCCACGCGATCAGAGCGAATGCGCCGAGCGGAGAGATGGTTGAGGGCCCCATGGCTCCTTTACCCCATATCATCAGCAATAGTCCGACCACCCCAAGTAGACCGATGGCAAGTGCTGGCGCTCGGGTTCTGCTGAGAACATTGGAGTCCAATTCGCTTTGACCGATACGGTCCATTATCACCAGCGCTAGCGCGGGTATTAACGGCATCAAATAGTGGATTTGTTTACCACTGATTAGCGAGAACACTATCAAAGGAATGACAAGCCACACCCATGCAAGACGTTGATATCGAAAACGTGGCAAACGTGGCCATGTAGCCGGCCACACCATCCAGGGGAACGTAATCAGCGGCAGCCATGGTATATACCACCACAATGGGCGTGCGTGGGCCATGGCGTCATGAAGCCGATCGACACTCTGGCCCCAAAGCAGTTCCCGGCCATAGCTACTGCCACCCAGCCAGGACGCAGAGAGGGCCCAGCACAACAGAATGCTCGTGCCGATCAAGAGCGATAGTCCTAGCCGCATACGTCCCTCGCGTCCCAGTTGCGTCTCGCGCCACCAGGGCATAGCGAGAAGGATTGGCACGAGAGTAATAAAAACGGCAGGTCCCTTTGCCAGCAGTGCCAGCCCTAGCCAGACTCCGCTGACGAGACTTTTTCGCGTGGTCAATTGTCCTTGGATCAGGGGGCTGATAGCGCCCAGCAGGCAGGCGGTCAATAGGATGTCGAACATCAAGGCACTGCTGTAAAGGCTCCACATCAACATCGCCATCATCAACATAGGCGCGAGCCGTGCTCGACTGCCAGCGTAGCCCAGGCGGCGGGCGACTCGATAGAGGTGGATCATCGCCACTAGAGACGCAAGGGGGCCTATGAGCTTAGGCCACCAGTCGTTGACGCCAAACGCCCCCCAGCCAATATGAATCAACCAGAACAGCAAAGGGGGCTTATCGGCGTACGCCTCGCCATTCATCAATGGCACCCACCAGGAATGCGAGTGCCACATTTCCCAGGCAACAGAGACGTAACGTGTCTCGTCAATGGGTAAAAAAGGACGTGTCAGGGCTCCAGCGACTGCTATCAACCACAAGAAAGCGATGATAAGCGTATCGCGATGCTTGGCTTCCCAGAGCCGGACATAGAAGCGTCTTGAACTTGCCAAATTGGTACCCAGGTCATCAGATGGAACCTTGATTTCAGCCCTACCTTGAGGGACGAGTCTTAACGAAAAATTATTGAGTGACCTAAAGTTAAAATTAACGTTTTCGACCTAACTTAGTTCTGACACCGCCCCTGCGATAAGACAGCGTTAAGCTGCCTGTGCCTCAATCCAGTCTATGACATTTCGGGAGAATGTCAGCATGACTAGGGAGGACATGAATACAATGAACGTATTGTTGGCGGAAAGCGACCTTCTTCTGGGCAGGAAAATTAAAGCGATGCTCGCTCGCGAAGGATATCGTGTCACCTGGTTGACCGAAGGCGAGCAGGTTGCACAGAGAGTTCGTTCTGAACCTTTCTTACTGCTCATTCTTGATCTGGGATTATCTGATGTCGATGGATTGGGCGTGTTGAGGAAGGTGAGGTCTCATTCTCAGCTACCCATCTTGATCTTCGCGCGAGGGGATGATGTTGAAAGGTATATCCTGGGGCTCAATGCGGGAGCAGATGATTACATGCTCGAACCCTTTGGTTCTCAGCCGCTTCTTGCCCGTATTCGTGTATTGACCCAGCGCGCAGGGGGAGAATTCGCCCAGCCACTATCCTTGGGGCGCCTGTCAATTAACGAACTTGGGCATCAGGTCAGTTGGGACGGAACTCCCATCAACCTCGGGCGGCGAGAATTTTCGTTGTTGCTCGAGCTTGCCCGTCACCGGGACGAGGTGATGTCACGTCTCGAACTTGAAAATCAGCTCTATAATAGAGGCGAAGAAATCGGTTCCAATGCCCTTGAAGTTCATATACATCACTTGAGACGCAAACTTGATAAGCAGCTTATAATGACTATTCGAGGGGTTGGCTATCGTCTTGATAGCCATGCAACATGAAATCCATTCGACGTTATCTGAATATAACTCTAGCAGTCGTCCTTTTGGTGGTCATTGGCTTGGCAGTCACCGCTGCCTATTATATAACGCGCCATGAAATGGAAGAAATTTTTGATGCCCAACTGAGCGTGCAGGCTCGAATCGTTGCATCGCTGGTGGGCGTTCATACCTCAAGCGATGAATATGCAATGATCGCCAGACAGCTGTCCCAGCCGGGACACTTCGCTCGGTGGTTTGACCCGTCTAATCGCTTTACGCTCAATTCCGGTAACTCGAATCTTTACGATGATGAAGAGCGGGTGCTGTCGATGGGGTTCTGGGATTCCATGGGTCGACCTATTCTAATGGGCGCGCGTTGGAATGAGCCGGATCGTGCTTTCCCCGCGCCCGATAAAACAGGACATCGTTCGCAATCCTACGGCGGCAATTTGTGGCGCGTCTTCAGTTTGCAACTGAAGGATGGTCGCTGGGTCAGTATTGGCTTGAGGGAGACCTTCCAAAGTGAGCTGTCCAATAAGATCGCGATGGGCAACCTCGCCCCACTCATCTTTGCCTTACCGATTCTGTTTTGGCTGATCGCTCACTTCGTTCGCCGAGGGCTAAAGCCGATAGACCAGCTTTCTCGTCAGGTAGAGGCTCGCGACGAGAAAGATCTCAGTACTATCCATATGTGGGTACCTCGGGAACTGGAAGCGCTACATCGGGCGCTCAATGATTTCATCTCTCGATTGGCAAGCACATTGGAACGTGAGCGACGCTTCACGGCAGACGCGGCCCATGAAATGCGCACGCCGTTGGCCGCTATGAAGATTCACCTGGATAACGCACGTCACGGTGATACAAGCTCCCTAGACAAAGCGTATCAGGGTGTTGAGCGGCTACAGCGAGTGGTGGAGCAGTTACTGCTGTTGGCGCGCCTGGATATTAGCGATGAAGAGCCCGCGGGAGAGAAGGTAAATCTCTCCGGGCTGATTCTCGAATTGGTTGCTGACGCCTGGTCCCAGGCGGAAGCCAGTCATCAAGTGATAGACGTCGGAGATGGCGGTTCAGTATGGGTTCTGAGCAACCGGACGGAATTGGGGATACTGATTCGTAACTTGTTGGATAATGCGCTGCGTTATACCCCGGTTAGTGGCGAGGTGGCGGTAAATTGGGGAGGCGAATCCGGGCTTGCCTGGATGGTCATCGAAGACTCGGGTCCCGGGATCCCCGACGACATGCTTGATTTAGTTAAACAGCGTTTTCAGCGCAACGCCAATCAGCATATCAGCGGGAGTGGCCTTGGGTTGGCGATTGTGATGGAGATCGCCGAGCGTCAGCGAATAACGCTGACACTCGAGAATCGTCCTGTAGTGGGACTTTCTGCCAGGTTGGATTGGCATGATCCCAGTATTTGAATCCTTGGCAACTAGACGCTAGGGCCATGCTGTTTGTCTGGCAGTGTGGTGGGTGCCACGAATAGCGGCGCCGCGTCAGCATCACTTCGGCAGGTGCTGACGGCGCCTGCCGGTATCAGCCACCACGTGTCGCCATTTTGGACCCCCAAGTCATGCATCTGCGATCGATCGATGCAGGCGTAATCCTCGGCCTCACGCTGGATCGCCAGCATCCAGCGACTTGAGTCGGCCTGAAGCCAGGCAAAAGCACGACTGAATTGATCGCGGTTACGCGTCCCATCGCCAAAATGAACACTGGGCTGACGTGACTGGAGCAGAAACTCTTCGTCATAGTCCGGCATGGCGAGCCAGGCGCCCTTGCCAGTCATCTGAACGACCTTCGCCATCATGTCTCGGGGAGAACGAGCCGGGTCCTGTAATGCGTAGCCCCATGTAGACCAGCTCACCCAGAAAACGACTAGCCACGCACCGAGTGCCCAAAGGCCACGGCGTGGACGAAAGCCAAGCAGCAATCCCATGGCGATCGTGCCAATGGTGATCCACCATGCCCAGGGGACCACATCATGACGTTCGGCTACGCGTTGCAATGCGTTCAGGCCTGACGCCCCCAGAATGCCTGTCAGAAGGAATACACTCCCCAGGATGGCCAATAGCGCGAAGCCCAGCCAATGCAACTGGCGTTTGCCAAGGAGACCTGGCACCAGCGGGACTAGCGCCATCACCAGCAGTGGCAGAGTCGGCAACATGTAGACACCGCGCTTGCCCGGCGACAGCGAAAAGAAAATCACGATTAGCACGACGGCGGTCAGAGGCAATATGATTCTGGCATCGCCACGACGCAGGCGCCGCCACCAGGCTGGTATGGCCCAGGGGAATGCGAGTACGAGCGGCATCCACGCCCACGGGAGTACTTCCAATAAATAGTAATACCAGGGCGCAAGATGGGCCCAGGATTCCGCGTAGCGCTGACCGGTCTGCTTGAACATAATATTGTCGCGATAGGCCGCGAGCGCAGGATCTCCGCTCGTTGTCGCCATGATGATCATCGGTACGCCCCAGGCAGCGATGCATAGCACCAACACACTGATTCCCTGAAGCAGATCCTTTATGCCGATGCGTGTCACGCTGCCGCGATAAGCTAACCATAACCAGGCAGGTAGCAGGGCTAGGGGCAGGATACCGACACCTTTGGTAATAATTCCAAGGCCCATGGCGGCCCAACCTATCAACCACCAGCGCTTGGCTGGACCTAGTAGCGCGTGGCGTAGGAGCCCATAAGCGCCCAACGTAGTGAAGAAGGTCAGCATCATGTCGATCTGAGCGGTCTTGGCTTGCAGCACGAACTGCAATGCGGCCAGCAACGTGAGGCCCGATATGATGGCCAGGCGGCGCCCGTAAAGCCGTCGACTGAGATCAACGACCAACACTAGGCATCCCAGGGCGGCCAAGGTGGTAGGAATCAGAAAGCCAAGCCGGACAGATCCGGTGAGGGCAATGGATAGTGCCGATGCCCACATGAAGACTGGGGGTTTGTCTGGATAGAGCTCTCCTCCCCGATGCGGGAACCAGAATTGCCCGGTGCGCAGCATTTCCAGCGCATTGAGGGCAAAACGCGGCTCATCGGCGGGCCACGGGTCTCGTAGACCAATACCGATACCGAGGAGAATGACGGCGAATAGCATCAGAAGCAGCCAGGCACGGCGATAGTGTGCCTGGGAGGGGTCATTCCAGAATTCTTTCATCGGCAATGGTATTCCGTTCAGAGGATCTGATTGTCGTCGGTCGGCTTGGAGTGCTTCCGTTCACCGCGGATTAACATGAGATTGCGGGCATAAATGACTAACCCGGCCCCCTGTCCAGCGATGAATACGGGGTCATGGCGATAAATGGCGTAGGCCAGGAGCGTCGCGCCTCCACCTAAACTGAAAAACCAGAACGCGATCGGAACAACGCTACGTTTGGCGCGCTCACTCGCCAGCCATTGCACGATGAATCGTGCTGAAAATAGTGTTTGGCCGGCAAAGCCAATGGCAACCCATACCCATTCGTTATTCATCGATTTGGCTCAGCTGGCGTTTTCTCGGGCTTTTGTGTGGCGATATTGGCAGCGAGATGGGAATCCGCACTCGCTATTGGCAGCCGGCTCCTTCGGCATAACCACATCACGCCAATCATATCGACTAGCCCGACCCAGAGTCGATTATTCAGCCCGTAATGTGACTTACCCGTCCCCCGCTGACGGTGATTCACGGGAAGCGAAATACAGGTGCCCCCTTGGGCCAGAATCAAGGCAGGTAGGAACCGATGCATGTGATTGAAATAGGGGAGTGATAAGAAAGCATCACGGCGGATAACCTTTAAGCCACAGCCTGTATCCGGTGTTGAATCGTTGAGCATTGCCGAGCGCACTTTATTGGCGATCCTCGAAGACAGCCGTTTGATCCAGTCATCGCGACGATTGGTTCGGTGTCCTGCTACAAGGGTGACCCCTTCGAGTTGCGCTCGCTCGAACATGCTAGGCAGATCGGCCGGATCGTTTTGGCCGTCACCATCGAGCGTCCCTAACCAAATACCGCGCGCTGCCCAGGCTGCCTGCCAAACAGAGGTGCTCTGGCCAGCACTTTTCGCATGGCGCAGTGGACGTATGCGGTCATCTGTAGCGGCTCTTTGTGCTAGAAGCCGCCAGGTATCGTCGGTGGAAGCATCGTCAACGACAATGATTTCGTATTCGATGGATGTCAGGGCGGCAGCAATTTCGTCCAGCAATGTGGCGAGGTTACCGGCTTCATCCTTGGCGGGAATGAGTATCGAAAGCAAAGGGGAGTGCATTGCGTCGAATTTCCTCGCTCGGAGTATAAGACTGCTCAGCACAGGACGCAGTGGACATCCGTTCTGAACAGTGCAAGTTCAATAAATGCTATCTGATTTCGATGATTCTGGAGCCAGCGCTCTGCAAAGCAGTTACCTATCTTCACGAGCTAGTCTTAAAAGACCCTTAAGGAGAAACGCAATATGACTTTCGTGGAGTCTTTGGCTTACAAGACTGCGATAGAAATGGTTGGGCTCTTCTGAAAATTGAGGCCATGGTGAGGTAAGTATTATTATCGAATACGTTGATTTTATGCCAGCAACATATTTTGGTTGCAATAATATTGAGCTTTACTAAGATTTGGCTAATGGGTAACGACCGCGGTCCGTATTTACGCTGCAACGCCTTTTCTGAAAAGGTTAAGTGAAAAATAGCAGGGTCATGTTATGCGTGTGCTGATTTATTCGACAATTGTCGCGAGTGGGAGATTCTGGCAACAGAAGCTCCAAGCGCAACCAGTCCAGGCAGATTTGGTCGTCAGTATGGAAGAGGCGAGAGAGACACTCGCTATGGCCACCCATGATGCAATTGTCCATATATTTGATGAGAACTGCTCTCATAATCTCGAAATGTTGCGTCGGCTTCGGGAGGGGCTAAATTTACCAATTTTGGTAGTGATAAACGGACAACAAAAACACAGTGCATTTGAGGTGCTTGACGCCGGCGCTGATGATTTTTTGCCATCTTCTGTTGACGTTCGTGAGTTGTTCGCCAGGGTTCGATGAAAATGTAGAGTTGCAACCGTGAGTGGGGCTAATATAATTTATAAAAGCGGGATCAGTATTGATATGGAGGCTCATGAAGTGCGATGGCAGGGGCGAAAAATATACCCTTCTTCGCGAGAGCTACTGATTTTGAATGAGTTGATATCTAACCCCCAGCGTATATTTACCAAGCAACATTTAGAAATTCTGCTCTATGGTTATGGTCATGTAGCTGAATCAAATACGATTGAGGCTTTTATTCACACCCTCCGTAAAAGGATGAGTCCCAATGCCATTCTCACGGTCCGAGGTATTGGGTATAAGCTTGGGTTTGATTAATAAGAGGTTTGTCTAGAAATCGTTGAGTAGTCAACCGGGATATCTAGCCCCCGGTTCGACTGCTTCGCTGACTCATTAAGCGTCCCCACATGGCTGAAGTCCACGGGGGTAGCCAGCCAGGATATCGAAACTGTTGTTCCGAATCAGCTGGCGCACCTCTAGGTCTGGATCGTTCTTAATGGCTTTGAATAGTGCCGGCTGTGAGTACGAGGCATCTTCCCGGTCTTTCTCCAAGGCTATCAACCCTAGAATTGATGTGCGCTCCTGTAACCGTAGTGATCCGGTCCATAACGGCACTTTGGCGGATCCACACGCGCCCACGAGCCTGAATAATGTGGGCCACACTTGTAGGACAACACGTCGTGCCGGCTCTCCGGCAACGTTGGCCGATGCGCTCAGCGCAGCGGGGCGCCCGTCATTGAGACGAGGCAAAATCGGGAATAGAGCTTCGCTTGTGTTGGGATCTAACCATGCTAGCGTGTTGTGAAGAGACCAAGGTGTATCGACCTGCCATCCACCACGCTTAAGCGCGTTGCTGAGCAACGACAAATCCCCGGCCCATTGAAGCACCAGCGGCTCCTCGGTTTCTCCAGCCAGATCGATACGTTTGGCGGGAATATCGAGTGTTTTTCCATTCAACCAATCGGACCAGGTGGACTGTTGAACCGACAACTCAGGCGTGTATCGACTGCGATCCTGGTCCAGTTGTTGAGAAACATGATAGGGCCACGCGATCGCCAGAGTTATCAAAAATACAAGAATCAAACCCTTCACACCCGGCTTTTTGATCTCGCTTCGATGATGAAGCAAGGCCAATAAAATGACCCAAACAGTGCCCAGAGACATGCCAGCCACAACATCGGCAAACCAGTGGGCGCCTAGATAGAGTCTTGAGAAGGCAATCATAAAGATGATCAGGCAGGCGGTTCCGATGATCCATCGATGCCAGCGAGCAGGTGAGCTTCGAGCGATAAGATAGGCAAGAAACCCGTAAAGAACCGTATTGATCGTGGCATGGCCACTAGGGAAAGAAAAAAGCTCCCATCCGCTGTATAGGTTTGCCGTCGGACGCGGCCATTGCACCCAAGCCTTGATGCCGGGAGTGAATAATGCAACTCCTCCCATAGCAGCCACCCAGTAAACGGCGCTATACCATGACCGCTTGATCAGTAACCACGCCGTTACTGCCAGCGTCAGTGAGGTCGTCACGAAGCCATCACCCATTTCCGTGATAACCAGCATCGCACTATCACCCCATTGGGAACGCAAGGCCTGTAGCGCATGGAAAACAGCGTGGTTGGCTTGAACCAGCGAGTCGTCCGTCACGAGATCTTCAAGCAAATCTGAAAATAGCCAAAGACATCCAATCACTACCATCAATGCCAACATAGTCAGCGTTTGCATGCCGCTGATTGAATGCACTACCCGAGCCAGGCATTGACCTGCCCATGTTGTCGGCATTGTTGTGCGATGCATCACGCTTTTCTGGGCGCTCGATAAGGCGTACTTTCCATAGGGCAGCAGAATTCTCCGGCTGATCCACAGAATCGCCCATGCCAAGGCGGCGACTAGCCCAGCCAGCAGGGCCAAGCGTCCTCCGATCTGTTCGAGTACCTGTAGTGACGTGCCGACGAAGACACCGACAAGGACGTGACTGGGGGCCCAGATCAACGCAGATGCAATATTCGCTAAATAAAAACGGCCCGCTGGCATCTGGCTCATGCCGGCGACTAACGGTACAAAAGCACGAGGACCCTGCACAAATCTCGCCGTGAAGACGCTCTTTCCGCCATGACGACTAAACAACGACTCGGCACGATTCAACCAGTCTGGGTAACGGCTAATTGGCCAGATTCGCGCTATACGTGACTGGTAGTGACAGCCAATCCAGAAAGAGAGGCCGTCGCCGGCTATTGCGCCTACGAAAGCTGAGATGACAAGTGAAAGCGGGTCTAACGTACCGGAGCTGGCCAATGCGCTCAAACCAACAATCAGCATCGACCCAGGAAAAACTGTCCCGACGACAGGTATCGCTTCCAGCAATGCGGATAGACCCACCACCAGATAGGTGAGCAATGCATGGCGGGAGGCAAGGTCGGGAACGTGGTCTAGGGCGTGCTCAAGCATCGGGACACTCCAGAGTCGAGGCCAAGTTAGAGAATTCTTGTGAGACAGCGGTTGAGAAAGCTCTCTCTGTAATGAAAGCGTCTGACGAACAACCCCGCTATAGACGCAGTCACAAGTCCTCCCAAAACATCCGTCACGTAATGTGTGCCTACGTAGACTCGAGAAAACATCACTAGGAGAGCTCCCAAAGAGAAGAGCGCTCCCATTTTGTTGCGGCCATGGAAGAAAAATGTAACGGCTATCGCGACAGCACCGGTAGCGTGGTCAGAAGGGAACGAGGGATCTGTGGAGGGTTCAATCAAAAGATGCGTGAGCCCTTCCGTATAGGGGCGTGCGCGCGATATGAACAACAATACAAATTGGTTGATTAACAGGCCAGAGATGAACGTCAGGGCCGAGGAAACAGCCAAATACCTCATTTCGCATCTGTTGAGCCGGAGCCACCACAGGGGCACGACGCATAGGATCATCAAAGGCAATCCCCAATGGGTAACAGCGACCATTAGCGAGTCGATGAAAGATATATGCCCAGATAACCCATTGATTAGAGAAGTCAAGTTGGAATCGATCGACATTTCTGAAATCCGTCACATTTTCGTAACGTGACTCTAATCGATCAATTATGAAGGGATCCTTATCAAGCCTCGATTTCTCTACAACGCATATACACGTAATACCCTTATGAAGAAAACATCAGAGTAAATATTCTCTTAAGCTTCGTTGTTTATTCTGTGTGAAAATTAGTTTGTCGGGAGTGCAGTATGAGCAACGTGCTAACTAAAATTCGTCGTCATGATGGCATGCGCCGGCTGGGAAAATGCTTAGAAAAAATGGCTAAAACTGGGTTGTATCGTTTGCTTGGTGTTATGTCTCGTACGCCTCGTCGTGCGTCCTCATTGGCATTAGTCGATGTAAAACGGGTTCTTCTCGTGAGACCGAATTTTCGACTTGGAAACGCTGTTATAGGGGCACGGCTGGCTGAGGCGTTTTCGAAAAATAGGCCGGAAATCCGAATAGACTATCTGGGTACCGATACGACAGCTCAGCTGTTTTCAGGAATGGGCATCTCAAGTTATCATGCCTACAGTCGAACTTTCTCGTATCGGCCTTGGCTTTTTTTGCGCATGATTTGGGAGCTACGTAAAGAGAACTACGACTTGGCAATCCAGGTTGGAGAAGGATCTTTAACCAGCTGGACCTTTACGCACCTTTGTGGCGCAAAGAAAACATTGGGTCAAAAAGGGCGCTTGCAGAATACCTATGATTGGCTTATCGAAGGAAAAACCTGTCACGCATATGAACTACCTAGCGCTATTGCACACTCTCTAGGTTTACATTGCGAATCATTGCCATGGATGGTCGTTAGTGAAAAAGAACATGCTAGGGCCAAAGAGCTTTTTAAGCATTCGCCTGAGGGCGGCGTTGTCGGAGTATTCGTCGGCGGTCATCTCGATAAACGATTGCCACTGAATTTCTGGCAGGCGCAGATTCGAGAGCTCAATACGATAGGAGAAAATTATGTGGTAATGGTGGGTCCTGAAGAGGAACATTATCGTCAGCACTTGGAACAGTGTTGTGGCCCCCAGGGCCAAATATTGCCCTTGATGCCTATTCGAGAATTTGCGGCTGTGCTATCTCATGTAATCACATTAATCACGCCGGACACGGGGCCTATGCACATGGCCACGGCTCTAGGAGTGCCTGTGATCGCCCTACTTAATACCGAGAAGTCGTGTAAATTCTGTCCTAAGGGAATCGCCGATAAAATTATTTTTCGACCAAGAGTGGAAGAAGTGATTTCCACTTTGACGCAAAGCCCACTTATTCAGCTGGGTTGGGCGAGGCGACAGCATATGCTTAATAGACGAATGCTGTTTTGTAGGTTTTGAGATGGTCATGCACTTTAAGAGGTTTTCTTGCTTGGTTAATGAAAATGATTTTCATTTTTCTGCAGAATTTTTAAGTGTTAAGTGGTGGTCGACTGTGTTGATTAAAAATGAGCTTTTGAGTTTGGGTTTTTAGTCGCAAGTAGGCTCGCTATAGTGGTGATGGGTTGAGTTTTTCTAGTGTTTATAGATCGCATACTGTTGTTTGGTAATTTATGCGCAACCTCGTTGTAACGAGGGGCTCTGAACTTGGCCGTTAAAATCAATGTTTCATTAAAATAGTGTGGCCAAAGCCAAGCGTCTGTTTAGAGTCTGAAAAGCCTGAATATTTATAATACATGTTATTTGATGGCCTTCCCCCCCCCGGTTTAGGTAGGGCCAGGTGGTGTTGCGAGACGGCTGTTATGCGACGCTGGCAGAACACATCCGCGCCACCTATCGCAACTTCTTCCCGCCTCATGCCCGCTGGGCGTTTTCCGGCTTCCGTCTTGTCAAGGAGAGCTGACCCTGACCGTACAATTCCATGACATACATCCGATCCTTGCCAAGACATCGCTTCGCAACGAAATCCTGAGGGGATCTCAGATTGAGATAAGGCGAATCAAGCGGCGCACTGTTAGCAGGGCTGCTCAGCGCAGCCCTGGCGGATCCCGGTGCTGGTTGTCTACCTATTTCACATCACCCGCCCCGCAATCGGGATCGGCATCACAGGCTTGGCGAATAGCGGCATCCTCGGGTTGTAGGGTACTGTGTTGAATATCGAAGCGCTCCCGCAATATCGTTTGCAGCTTTGGCAGTACCTCTTCCCATCGCTCCATCGTTCCCACATCGATATGCGCCGCTAGAGCCTGGCTGTTTGATGACAGGCTCCAGATATGCATGTCATGGATAGCGCAGACACCGTCGACCCCGACTAGAGCGCAGCCGACTTCATGCGCATTGATTCCTTTTGGCACGCCTTCCATCAACACGTGCGTCACCTCACGCAGTAGGCGAATGGCGGAGAACAGAATCAATAGGCTAACGAAAAGAGACAGGATCGGGTCCGCAACGGGCGGCCCGCCTAGATAAATGATCGCCCCGGCAACCAGCGCAGCGACCGAGCCCAACAAGTCTCCCATCACGTGCAGGAGCGCTCCGCGAACGTTGATGGTTTGCTCTCCACGCATCAGTACCCACGCCACTACGATATTCACCAGCAAGCCGAGCCCGCCGATCACCAAAACCATGCCACCGGCAACGGCTGGTGGATGTGCCATGCGGCGGATCGCCTCGTAGGCGATGAATACAATCACCCCGAACATAAACAGCACGTTGAACAGGGCGCCGAGAATTTCCGCGCGCTTGAGGCCGAAGGAGTGTCGACGCGATGCCGGTTTTTTGGCCAGCCAAGCGGCGAAGGCACCAACCCCTAACGACAATGAATCGGTAAGCATGTGGCCTGCGTCCGACAACAGGGCGAGCGAATCAGCTATCAGGCCGCCAAACACTTCGACAGCTGCAAAACCTGTTGTGAATACCAATGCGAACAGCAAGGTCTTGCCGCCACTGTGGCTATGATTGTGTTCTGACATTGTTGCCTCCTTCCTTATTGTGCCTTGAGACTCCCGGCAGGCTGCTCTCTCTATCAAGCCATTCGGTCGATACGTTTTTCCACGCTGATTTAAGGCAGAGCGTACCCGCCACATTACAGCTGGATATATTCACAGGAGCATTCTTGCCAAGAAGGTGGCGAAAGCGATCCAGATAGCGATAAATACGCCAGCAGCTATTCGGCTTGTCGGGCGTTCAGAGGCTTCATCAGCGGTTTCTCGATGCTCGTTCATGATCTCGGGTGGTATAAGCTTCACCACCAACAATATCCCGAGTGGCACAATGATGATGTCGTCCACGTAGCCGAGTACGGGGATGAAGTCTGGGACCAAGTCGATGGGTGAGACGGCGTAGGCCGCGATAACCACTGCTAACACCTTTGCGAACCATGGGGTACGTGGATCGCGAGCGGCAAGCCAGACGGCGTGTACATCCCGTTTGATCGTTCGAGCCCATTGTTTGGAGTTCGAGATTAGTCGTTTTGTCATAATGGTTGTCTCCGCCGCTACTCGTTCCCGACGCGGAGCAAGGCCAGCGTCCCAGCCATCATCAGCAAAGCCGCCAAGCCAAAACCGAGAGTCGGCGAGACAGCAGTCCACACCACACCGACCGTGGCGCTGGAGATGAACTTGGCCGTGCCGTTGACCGTACCCAGCGCGCCGTAGCTCATCACCAGGGTGTCGGCCTGCACCATTTCCGCCGTCACCGTGGATTCCAGCGCTTCCTCGACGGTCACGTATAAGCCTGCGACGAAGAAGATGGCGGCGAGCAGCGGCACGCTGTCCACCGAAAGCCAGAAGGCAAACGCCGTCAGGACAGCCGTGAGGGCACCCAGCACGTATCCGCCGACCAACATGCGTAGATGGCCGACACGATCCGCCATAGCGCCAACCGGGTAGGACAGCACGACCTGCACCACGTTGCGCCAGACATAGAGCAGGCCGGCGACCTGAGCGGCCTTCACCACGCCCATCGAGGGTGTGAGCAGGGTGGTCGCGGCCAGGATCAGCAGCGAGTGCGAGAAATCGCCGATGCCGAACAGGCCGACCGCGCCGAGATAGCGCTTGAAGCGCGCCGGCAGAGTGCGCAACGAGCTGAAGAACTTGAGCGCCGGATTGGGCGAGTGTTGTGGATCCCGGACCAGCGTCAGGAAGGCCAGCACGGCCAGCACGCCAGGAATGACAGATAGCCACAGCACAAGCCGGAACGGGCCGGCCGCGCCGTCCCAATGCAGTTCTTGCGCCCATCCCAACAAAGCGACACCCAATAGCGGGCCGAGGACAGCGCCGATGGTGTCGGCAGCCCGGTGGAATCCGAAGGCTCGGCCCTTGGTTTCCGGCGTCACCGCCTGAATCACGATGGCATCGCGCAGCGGCCCGCGCAGCCCCTTGCCGAACCAGGAAGCCATGCGACCAAGCAAGATCAGCGGCCACCCGGCCGCCAGTGCAACCAGCGCCTGCCCGAGCGGCGTCAGGCTATAGCCCACGAGGACCAACAGCTTGCGGTGGCCCAGTTTGTCTGCGACGTAGCCTGACGCCATCTTGGTGAAGCTAGCCACCGCATCAGCGATACCTTCGATAGCGCCGAGTACGCTGGCCGGCAGTCCCAGCACGGCAAGGAAGCCGGGCAGGATGACAGTTGTCGTCTCATAGCAGAAGTCACCCAGGGCGCTGGTGACCCCGGCGCCGGCGACGGTGCGGTTCAGCCAGCCTTTCGACTGGGTAGCGGTTGCAGCCACCAATGCGGCTTCGTTCTTATCCTTACTTTCTTCCACTCTTTGACCCTTCTGTGTGCCCGGCTACTCCATGTTCTACTTGAGGTAGGAATTAATGACCTGAAGCACGACCTCTAGGTCTATCTGTCGCTGCTCCAGCGCCGGCTCCTTGACAACGTGATCGGTCAAGTGGCCTTCAATCACGGCGGCCATCAAGCCGTTGACGGCTCCTCGAATCGCTGCGATCTGTTGCAGGACGGCAATGCAGTCACCTTCCTCGGCAAGTTGCTTTTCCAGCGCGGCCGCCTGGCCCTGAATGCGTCGAACACGCGTTAGCAGCTTCGCTTTGTCTTTAATCGTGTGCATCTGGCCATCTCTTTGAGGAGAAAAACTATACAGGGAGGTAGTATATAGATACTAGGGGGTAGTATGCTGGCTTGCAAGAAAGGTAAAGCTATGTGAACCGTTCTATTCCGGCATGCCGCCTATAATCGACTGCAACGCCTTGAGGAGGGCCCATGCTCCAAGTGCTGAGTCTCCGTCGTTACCGCCACTTATTCCTGGCCCAGGTCACCGCCCTCATCGGCACCGGGCTGACAACGGTCGCCCTGGCATTGCTGGCTCATGACCTGGCGGCCTGGCAGGCGGGGATCGTGCTGGGTACGGCGCTTGCCATCAAGATGGTGGCCTATGTGGGCATCGCGCCACTAGCCGGGGCCTACGCCTCGCGTCTGCCGCGCCGCACGCTGCTGGTTGGCCTGGACCTACTGCGGGCCTCCGTGGTCTGCGCGTTGCCTTTCGTCACCGAGGTCTGGCAGATCTATGTGCTGATTTTTCTGGTCAATGCCGCCTCGGCATGCTTCACCCCGCTCTTTCAGGCGACGATCCCGGATCTCCTCGAGGACGAGGAGCAGTATACTCGGGCGCTATCGCTGTCGCGGCTCGCCTATGACCTGGAGAACCTGCTCAGCCCCATGGCCGCTGCGGCACTGCTGATGGTGATGAGCTTCGATGTGCTGTTCCTGCTCAATGGCCTCGCCTTTCTAGTCTCGGCAGGCCTGGTCGTCTCGGTGGTCCTGCCGTCGCCCCAAACTGCGGATGACGAAGCGCCAGGTGTCTGGCGCAGGATCTCCCACGGCATGCGAATCTACTTGAAAACACCCCGGCTGCGAGGGTTGCTTGCCCTGAACATGGCGGTTTCGGCCGCCGGGGCCATGCAGATCGTCAATACCGTGGTCTACGTCCGCTCCACTCTTGGCCTGGGCGAGCAGGCGGTCGCCCAGGCCTTCGCGGCGGTCGGTGGCGGTTCGATGCTGGTGGCCCTGCTGCTGCCGAAAATGCTGGAGCGCGTGCGTGAGCGCCCGGTCATGCTCGCGGGCGGCGCGCTGATGACGGTGAGCCTGTTCCTCGGCCTGCTCTCTCCGGGGTTCGTCGGTCTAATGGGGCTGTGGTTTCTGCTGGGCGTTGGCGCCTCGCTGGTCATGACGCCCACCGGACGCCTGCTCAAACAGTCGTGCCAGCCAGAGGACCGTCCGGCGCTGTTCGCCGCGCAGTTCTCGCTGTCTCATGGCTGCTGGCTGGTAGCCTATCCGTTGGCCGGCTGGGTCGGGGCCGAGGTGGGCCTGATCGAGACCTTCGCCCTGCTAGGGGCGATCGCGCTAGCCTCGACGGCGTTAGCCACACGTTTCTGGCCATCTGGAGATTCAAAAGTCCTTGAGCATGATCACGTTTTCGAAGTCCACGATCACCTGCATTATCACGATGAGCACCACCAGCACGGACATGAGGGCTGGGAGGGCCCGGAGCCCCACCGCCATCGCCATTACCACCCCGGAGGCAGGCATAGTCATGCTTTTGTCATTGATCGTCACCATCTATTGTGGCCTAGATGATGAAAGATAGAATTTCCCCATTATGCTTTTAACATCAATTATCAAACTGTTCGTTGATTGATACAGGCCGGCTATAAGAATTGAATCTTCAGCTCGTTGCTTGCCTGTGACCTAGTCATCATTGTTGCTCATGACTCTGGCAATTTGGTCATTGACCTCGAGAAAAAATAGGCGAAGATCCTTGACGCAAGTAATATCGAGTGGTAGTTAGCCGGTGAGCGTTGCCAATGAATAAGACCATGAGTCATGGCGTATTCAAGTGCCTTTGAACGCAATCCTGAGTAAAAAGCAATCGCCTACAACACCCGATCAGTTGCTATTTTGCCCGCACGCCCCGTGCGTTCTCTAGTAGCGCGACTTTCGAAACCACTGCATATCCGAACTGTTTCGAACCCGGCTTAACGTTTCCGCTTTCCCCCATCACCTGCTCCCTGTCACATCTATTGCTCTCGCAGCACGACAGGAATCATCAATGCTACGACGCCTATTCCCGCGAGTCAGCAGTCAGAAGATCAGGCACCGAGCAGGCTTCACGCAGCCCCAACCTGGTAAGGAGCTACTCGATACTCCGCGTCGCCAGCAGATGATCAAGATGCTGTGGGACACGACGTCTTTGACCCAGAGCGTCTTTGACGAGTACCTCCTTGCACCGATCTGCCGCTATGCCGAGATGGTACAACTGCTCCCTGCATCGGAATCACATCACCATGCCTATCCAGGGGGCATGCTGGATCATGCCCTAGAGATGGCCTGCTACGGACTGCGTCTACGTCAACGTCATCTCCTGCCTCCAGGCGCAAAGCCCGAAGACCAAAGTTCAGCAGGTGAGCTTTGGAGTGCCGCCGTAATCCACGGAGCGCTCATGCACGACGTAGCCAAGACGCTGGTCGACGTTGAAATTCATCTCGAGGATGGGCGGGAGTGGAGGCTGTGGCACGGTCCCATTCCTGCGCCTTACCGCGTCAGGTACCGAGCGGGACGGGAGTATCACCTTCACGCGGCGGTCAATCCATTGTTGTGCGAGCGAGTTCTTGGGGCGAGGGTGCTCGACTGGATGATGACTCAGCCCAAGCTGTTTGCGCTGTTCATGTACACCATCGCAGGGCACAACGAGCGAGGCGGAATCGTTGCGGAGCTGATTCACCAGGCGGATCGCGCAAGTGTCGCCAAGGCATTGGGAGGCGATCCGGTCCAGGCTCTTTCAGCTCCGGTGGAGTCCATCCAGAGAAAGCTAGCAGAAGGACTGCGTTATATGGTCAAGGAGCAGTTCAAGCTCAATAAGAAGGGCGAAGTCGCTTGGTTGACTGAAGAGGCTCTCTGGCTGGTTTCGCCGCGTGCAGTCAATGAGCTCAAAGCCCACCTGTATGCGCAGGGTGTCAAAAGTATCCCGGGAGATCTTAACAGGCTGTACGGTGAGCTGCAGTCACATGGGCTGATTGAGGAAGTCACCGAGGGGAAATCGGTATGGAAGTGCGAGATTGTGGAGGGTGACTGGAAGCAGTCCTTCAACATGATCAAGGTGCCCCCGACCTTGATCTGGGGGGTAGAGGATAAGCCTGAGCCTTTCCGAGGAAGGATCACGATTAAAGGTGAAGGCGCAGTCACAGCAGATAAGCCGTCCTCGAATGAAGTGGTAGTAACCAAGTCTGAATCTGTCACAGAAACCAAAACACAGGGTGGCGAAATACCGCCGCCGCAGAGCATCGACACACAGCCTTCTTCTCAGGCTGGCTCCGTCAATGACACTCTGGACGCCGACATTATGGCACTTTTTCCAGAGGTGAGTCCTGAGCCGGAGAGAGTCTTGGACCAGGTTCAGAGCGCTAATGCTGCTGGGCAAGAAAGCTCGGCCGAGCCAAATTCATCTAAATCTGCTAAAAATGTCGGTTCTCGACCAAAGTCGAGTGCTCAGGAAGTTAATAATAATTTGGATCTCGGTGAGCGGTTCTGGCAATGGTTGAAGATGGGGGTTGCGGATCACTCTATCCTCATCAATGACACCAAGGCGCCCATCCATACGGTGGAAGGCACCTATTTCCTGGTCAGCCCTGGCATATTCAAGCGCTTTAGCACCAAAGAGCTTGGAGACGAAGAACAGTGGAAGTTAGTTCAAAAACGCTTCCAAAAGCTGGGTATGCATCTCAGAACCCAGGGACAAAACATTCATAACGTTTCCGTCGAGGGACCGAACAAGACCCGACTGCTGAAGGGGTACTTGATCAAAGATCCGCGAGAAGTGAGTCAACGGATACCACCTGACAATTGGGTATTGACTCTAATTCCACACCAAATCGATAAGGACGAAACGAATGAATGATGTGTCGTTTATGGAGTTGCTGAGCAGGTACTGCGCCGACACGCATCTCAAGCCTAAATCCGTTGATAGCTATGCTGCAGCAGTCAGAGCGGCTCGCCGCCACTTTGGAAAGGAAACGTATCCAAGCATGCTCTCTAGAGAAAAAGTATGCGCTTGGCGTAAAGTGGCATTACGGTCGAAGGAAAATCCACGTGGCATTGTTGAAGTTAGCTGGAATAATTATGTGAGGCATCTGGCTGCGCTATACAATTTTGGTATTAAGCATAGACTCATAATGGTTGAAGAGAATCCATTCAATCAAGTGCGTGTCAGGGAACCCCGGAAGCCGAAGAAAACTTTGCAGCCGCTTACTATCAGGTATGTGCGTGAGGTCATGGATGTATGCCGTAGATTCGAAACCGCCCAAGATGATCCGTCGAAGCTCTACCCCGCTTGGTTTTGGGAGGCCGTAATTGAGACCTTCTACTTTACAGGTGTTAGGCTAAGTCAGTTGCTTCATATTAAGGCTAAGGACGTCGACCTTAAAAAAATGATCCTGGTGACTTCATTTGAAGGATCCAAAACCTATTCTGAGTCTGTAGTGCCAATCGCTGATGGGCTGTACCCTTACATTGCAAAGCTGATGCTTGCGGCTCATCGTGAAGGTTTCAAACGTGAAGATCAGCTGTTTAATGTAAACCGCTTTTCACGTAGGCATCGACGCAAGGAAATGGACATAAATCAGGTCGAGCATTTCTTTAAGAGGCTGTCAGGGTTTTGTGGCACGCGGGTCACACCTCATCGATTCAGGCACACTCTCGGGACCGATCTCATGGAAGATCCTGATCGTAACATCCGAGTCACACAAATGATCCTCGACCACTCAAGTATGCGCACAACCATGGAATACGTTCATCCTAGCGTTGACTCCATGAGGAAAGCGCTGAATCAACGTCGATGCCCCTAAATTTTAGGCGAGCGATGGGCGGCCAAAAGGCGGCCGCTCATTCTCGTTACGGCCAGCTTGACAATGATGACCTCGGAATCCAAGATCATGCATGCCAATGTAGTGCAGGTGCGGTAGGCAACAAGCCAGCACATCATATTAGGCATGTTTTTCTTAAGCGGCTGAAATTAAGGTAGTTTTCCGACTCAAATAGTCCAACTGACTGTTAATCATTGGGTCACAGGTTCGAGTCCTGTTCGGGGAGCCAGCGGAAGTCATCGATAGGACCTCCCTCTAGATATGCTGCTTCTGCACTCATTCCACTTGTCAATGGGAGAGGGCAGTCATGCGTGTTTCTGCAACGTTTGCTCCGAGGTGGTGTCGGCAAGACGACCACGGCGGCCAACCTTGATGGTCTCCTGATAGATCATCACTTGTCCCATTACACGCTTCAGCTTGGCCTTCAAAACGTCGATTCTCCGGCCTAAAGTCTTCCAACGGGCTAATAGCCCATTAGAATCCAGTGCTCCGTCAGGCGTCCTTGACGAGATCTCGAATATTCGGTCGCGATCTCCCTCTATGCTTGCAAACTAGGTGGAGTCCAGACGTGCGCTATTTACTTTCGATGTCTGTATTGCAGAGATGACGAACCAAAGAACGTGCCGCTTGAGATAGTGACGCATCCTTTCGCGTGATGACCACATAGAGGCGGCGAGCCCAGGAATCAGATAAAGGTAGCAGTACGAGCTCTGCAGACCTGTTTCCCTTCATCGCCCCCCCGCCCATTGCTCCGCTATGGGGAACCACGGCAGCACCGAGTCCGGCAGCAATGAAGCGCAATGCGACATCCACGCTGGATACCTCGGCACGATGGATCAACGTACGCGATTGCAATGCTGCTTCGCGCCGTAGCATGGTATCCAGCATGCCTCCGGGAGCAATGCTGATACTCACATGATCAATGACCTGGGAAAAACATACCTCGCTTTGCTCGGCGAGCGGATGATCATGCCGAACCGCCAGACATAAGTGATCTTTTCGGTATACCTCCACGTCGAAGCTATCACTCAGGTCATCAGGGGCCCATAAAATACCGATCTCTGCCGCACCTTCACGAACAGCACGTATCACCTCAGGGCTAGAACGCTCATCTGTTGACACCCCCACCCGAGGAGATATTTCCAGAAACTTTCCAATATCTTCTGCCAGATTCCCCGCAAGTACGGCAGGAGATGCAACGACTCTGATCTGAGACTGTATGCCTGTTGCAAAATAACTTAGCTCCGCCGTGAGACGGTCGGTTGCACGCAGGACTTCACGCGCCTGTCGAAGCATCATATCTCCAGCGGCTGTCAGCGCGATCCCCCGCCTCCCGCGCACGAACAACTCGACGCCAATATCGTCTTCTATGGCAGCAATGCGCCGGCTGACCGCTGACGCCGCGATAGCCTGCCGGGCTGCCGCGCGGGCAATACTGCCTTCCTCGCATACGGCAATAAAGACTCTTAGCGTGACAAGATCGATATGCATGTGCCATGCCCTATTGGCACGCGATGCATGCCTAAAAAGTATTTTGAGACTAGATTCGGCATGGGTAATGTACCTCAGATATCAGTACTTCAGACAGGTCAAAGATGGGGGCAGGCATCTCCTGGCCCTCCACCCATAGCCCTCTACGGTATCCAGCAAAAGGGGACTCATGAACAGTACACCGCAAAGCAAGCGCCTGGCACTCAAAGCTCGCCTAACTCAGCAGGATATCCTCTCTGCGCCCGGCATCTACGACATGATTTCCGCGAAGCTCGCAGACTCGATGTCTTTCGACTGTCTTTACATGACAGGCTTCGGCACGGTTGCCTCCTACCTCGGCCTGCCCGATGCAGGCCTGGCAACCTACACGGACATGGTCAATCGCGTTGCCGCATTTTGCTCAGGTACTCAAACGCCGCTGATTTGCGATGCCGACTCCGGCTACGGTGGGCTGCTTAATGTCGCGCATACAGTACGTGGATACGAGCAGGCCGGTGCAGCCGGTATCCAGCTTGAGGATCAGGAATTTCCCAAGAAGTGCGGGCACACGCCCGGGCGACGCGTCATTCCGACAGAAGACATGGTGCGTAAAATAAAAGTTGCCCTGGAAACTCGCAGCGATAGCAACTTTCAAATCGTTGCGCGTACCGATTCACGAACAGCTCTGGGTATCGATGAAGCCTTGCGCCGCGGTGAGGAGTATGTGAAAGCCGGGGCAGATATTCTGTTCATCGAGTCCCCCGAGAGTGTCGAAGAGCTCGAAAAGATTGGTCGCAGCTTTGATGTACCGTTGCTCGCGAATGTTGTCGAAGGTGGCAGGACACCACAATTGCCGCCTTCCGAATTGCAGAAGCTGGGTTTTTCCCTCGCAATATTTCCAGCCTCGGGCTTTCTGGCTGCCACCCAGGCACTATATGACACCTTCCAGCAAATTAAATCGCCACAAGGAACACAAGCTTCATCCATGTATCCATTTTCAGAGATGTGCGAGCTGATGGGCTTCCCTGAAGTATGGGAATTCGATCGCAAGCATGCTGAGTAATGCTCAAGGCTATACTGAATAATATTCTATGCGGTACAGGATTTACAGTACCGCATAGAACACACAGCTTGCGCCCAGAGAATTGCTGAATAAGTTGCCGAGCAAAATGAAGCGCAAGGCGTCCGGTGCGCAGAAGGCGACCCATAATGAGGGGTTAGGCGAATCTTCGAGTACCGCGCAACGCAGCGATTCTCTCGGGTAGGCATTTATGCAGTGATCCCATAGAAGTGCAAGACCTGAAGCGGTGAAGCATTACATGACTTCAGATGGCAACGTGAGTCTCGCACAAGGAGATGTCAGCCACGCACCTAGAGCCGATACCGTACACACGCCAAAATCTTATCCGCTAGCGGATATGACGCCACTCCATGTGATTTTCCTGTATCAATAATCAAAATAGAAGATACAACGATGACTACAATGTCGAACGCCAGAGTCAAATTATTAGCAAGGAAAATCGCCAAAAAAATAGGGTTAAGCTCTTTCTCTCACTCCGACTCTCCGATGGGTTTTTAAGGTGTGTGGGAGCTAGATAGTGAGTACCCAAAACAACGCTTGCTTACAAGATTGAGGATATCAAATGAAGACAATGTCAAATAAGGGATCCGTCCCGGGAGAACAGACGCCCAAACTCAGTACGAACAGGACAGAGACATTGGGAATGTCGTTAAGGTGGTTCCTGCCCATCGCCCTGGCCATCATCGCTCTATCCTTCTGGGTCGCACCGCCACAAGGAATGATGAGTGGCTTCGCCATCACAATGGCGATCGGCGGCGTGCTCATGCTGCTGGGAAATACCATTCCCGGGCTCAACCGTATCGGCGGTGGCGTCATCCTTGCCATCCTCATGCCCGCAGTGCTTTTCAAATACGGTCTCATCCCTGAACACGTGGCAACGGTCGTCGGCGATTTCTATCGCCTTTCCTCCTTCGGCGAGTTCATCGTTGCGGCACTGATCGTGGGCAGCATCCTGGGTATGGACCGGTCACTTCTGATGGCCGCCGGATCCCGGATCATCCTGCCGATCATCGGCACCATCGTCCTGTGTTTCGCGATCTTCGGCGTCATCGGCCAGCTCACCGGCTACGGCGTCGGTCGCATGATGTTCTATGTCGTCGGTCCTGTCCTCGGCGGGGGGATCGCCGCGGGCGCGATGCCGATCTCCGAGCTGATCGCGGCCAACACCGACCAGACGGCCGAAGCCGCTCTCACTCAACTCGTGCCCGCCGTCGTCGTCGCCAACCTGGTCTGTATCGGCGCCGCCGGAACTCTCGCCTGGGTGGGCCGCAAACGCCCGAACCTGTTCCGCAATTTCAATGGTGAAGGCAATCTCACGAACGTCAAGGCCGGCTTTGCCAAGATCCCTGTGGGCCAGAAGGTCGATCCCTCGGATGCTGTGCGCAGCACCGTCATCGGACTCTTCCTCGCCGGCTTTCTGCTCATGCTCGCGAATACGCTCTCGAGCCTGATGCCAGCCGTTCACGGCTACGTCTTCCTCATCCTGATCTGCGCACTATGGAAGATCTTTCTTCCCATGCCCGAGTTCCTCGTTCAGAGTGTCGACATGTGGTTCCGCCTCGTGGCAAGTGCATTCATCCCGGCAGTCATCGTGGCAGTCAGCTTCGTGGCCATCGACATCGACCAGATCCTTACCCTGATCAACGATCCCATCTACATGATCTCGACCATTGCCGTGGTCATCGTGGCCCTTCTCGCGGCAGGATTCATCGGCTGGCTCGTGCGATTGAACTTCATCGAATCATCGATCTCCGCCGGTCTTGGGCTCGCTGATATCGGCTCCAGCGGCGACCTCGCCGTCCTCAGTGCAGCCAACCGAATCGAACTGCTGCCATTTCTCTCCATCTCATCGCGAATCGGCGGCGGCCTCGTGGTGTTGACACTATCGGCCCTGGCGCCATTCTTCCTCTAACCAGGGATGTTCACGAGACATGTCAAGAGACCTGTAATGACCGGCGGTTTCTACACAGGTCAGGCTGCTAAAGCGCATGCGCTTGCATGAGCCTCGGGTGTCTTCATGCCCAGCGCCCGATGAGGGCGCTGGGTATTTGTAAAACTGGACACAGTCCCCGATCATGCGCATTGCATGCTGCAACGTCTCGAAGCGATGGCAATGCGCTCACTGCTCCTCCTGGATGATCTCATCGCCGAGGCCGATTTCCGCTTGGCGGTCAACGCTCGATCTTGTCGTTCATCTCTATGCTCACGGGTATCTCCTTTCTGGATAATACCCTGAGCAGGAATTCACTGAGTTTACTGAGTCATTACAGCTGGCCGATGGCGGCCACCCTGGTTCGATCCCACCGACCCCGGTGAGAGACGGGCACGACTTGACGGAGCCCTATCTCATTTCCCGGCGATGATTCCCAATGTCCTGGAGCGCGTTACGTAAACGGCGCCAATAGACAACATTAAGACAACACACCTCGCTGAACCCCCATTCCAGAATGTCGCTCTAACCGACATCGTGACCCGGCCGCGAGACGGTGGGTTGCTGTCCCTTGTTCGCAAGCCGCATGGAATGGTGGAAACATGGAGCCGTCGAAGACGCCCAGGCAACGACCTGACCGGCAGGATGCCGATTCTGTTACCGACAAGGTCTTCAAGACGCTGTCGATACTCGCCGCACTGGTGCTGGTGTTCGTGATCGGCGCCTTTTCGGTTGTCACCGAAATCTTCCCCGGGCCGCAGATACAGCATGCCTATCAGGCCGGGCAGGCGCTCTACCATCAGGCTACCGATTACAGCGATGTCTACAAGGGCGATATCTGGCGCACGCAGCGCACCGACGCCAAGGGCGTTACGCAGTATGACCCCCGGCTCGCCCGCAACGGATTGACGCTCTACACCACCGGCACCGAGCCGGCCGCCTATCTCATCGACATGAACGGCAAGGTGGTTCACGAATGGCGCAAGCCATACAGCGAGGCGTGGCCGGACGGAGAGGGCGTGCCCAATCCGCGTCCCGACGAGTTCATTCACTTCCGCAACGCCCAGGTGCAGCCCAACGGCGACCTGATCGCGCTCTACGAAGGCAACGGCGACACGCCTTACGGCTACGGGCTGGTCAAGCTGGACAAGGATTCCAACGTGATCTGGCGCTATGCCGGCCGCGCTCACCATCAGTTTGCCGTTGCGCCGGATGGCAAAATCTATGCGCTGATCCATGGCATCTTCGACGACGAGATCGAAGGGCTGGACTATCTCGAACCGCCGCGGCTCGAGGACTCGCTCGTGGTGCTGTCGCCGGAGGGCGAGGAGCTCCAGCGCACCCGGCTGTTGCCGGCCCTGCATGACTCGCCGTTCAGCGAGCTGCTGGACAACGTTCCGGGCATCATGCTCAACGATCCCATCCACGCCAATGCCGTCGACTACCTGACGGCCGACAAGGCCCGCAACTTCCCGTTCGGTAACGAGGGCGATCTGCTGCTCTCCTTCCGCGAGACCAGCTCGATCGCGGTCTTCGACCCGCGCTCAGGCAAGATTACCTGGGCGACGCGGGGGCCGTGGATTCGGCAGCACGATCCGGACGTGCTGCCCAGCGGCGATATCGTGATGTTCGACAATCGCGGCCATTACCACACGCCGGAAGGCGAATCCCGGATTCTGGAATTCGATCCGCGTACCCTGCAGATCACCTGGCAATATGCCGGCACCGCGGAGCACCCGCTGGAGAGCGAGATCCGCGGCGACCAGCACCGGCTGGACAACGGCAATACCTTGATCAGCGAATCGGACGGCGGTCGCCTGGTCGAAGTGACGCGCGAGGGGGATATCGTCTGGGAGTATCTCGTACCGACGCGTGGCGGGCCCAATGACGACATGATTCCGATCATCGGCTGGTCGCAGCGGCTCGATCCCGGTCAGTTCTATGACGGTTTCAGGCAATCCCTCGATCTCGATGACACGGATCAACCCGATTCGCCTGATTCATCCGATTCACCCGACAGCCTCGAGGACGGCGGTAACGCTTCCACGACTCGAACTACCGCCCCCTAGCCGGAGGGCGTTCTGAATACTCGCTGTCTCGCAATCCGGAAGATTGAGACGTTCCCGCCGCCATGTCGTCATCGGCATGGCGGCTTTAGTTAACCTCTCTGATTGTTTGAAGTTAACAGGTTGCCGTGGCACCATTCAGTCAACTTTATTAATAGAAAAGGTTGACCACTGTCATGGCAATGACCTCCTCTCGAACCGGGAATGTCTCCCTGCGTCATGACTGGCAGCGCGAAGAGATCCAGGCGCTGCTGGAACGCCCGTTCAACGATCTGCTGTTCCAGGCGCAAGGCGTGCATCGCCAGCATTTCGATCCCAACGCGGTACAGATCTCCACGCTGCTCTCGATCAAGACCGGCGCCTGCCCGGAAGACTGCAAGTACTGTCCGCAATCCGGCCACTACAACACCGGGCTGGAGCGCGAGAAGCTGTTGCAGGTCGAAGCGGTGCTGGAAGAGGCGCGCAAGGCCAGGGCAGTCGGCGCCAGCCGTTTCTGCATGGGCGCGGCGTGGAAGCATCCGAGCGCGAAAGACATGCCGCTGGTGCTGGAAATGGTGCGCGGCGTGCGGGCGATGGGGCTCGAAACCTGCATGACACTGGGCATGCTGAGTCGGGAGCAGGCCGAGCAACTGAAGGAAGCCGGGCTCGATTACTACAACCACAACCTGGATACCTCGCCGGAGTACTACGGCGAGATCATCACCACCCGCACCTACGCCAATCGTCTGGAGACCCTGGACCACGTCCGTCAGTCCGGCATGAAGATCTGCAGTGGCGGCATCCTCGGCATGGGCGAGAGCGTCAACGACCGGGCGGGGCTGCTGCAGCAACTGGCCAACCTGCCTGAACACCCCGAGAGCGTGCCGATCAACATGTTGATCCGGATCCAGGGCACGCCGCTCGAGCATGTCGAGGATCTCGACCCCATCGAGTTCATTCGCACCATTGCCGTGGCGCGCATCCTGATGCCGCGCTCCCACGTGCGTCTGGCCGCCGGGCGCGAGCTGATGAGCGACGAGACCCAGGCGCTGGCATTCTTCGCCGGGGCCAACTCGATCTTCTACGGCGAGCGCCTGCTGACCGCGCAGAACCCCCAGGCGACCCGTGATCAACGGCTTTTCGAGCGCCTCGGCCTGCACCCCGAGCAGCGCGAAGACGCCGATGACGCCGCCCACGAAGCGGCCATTCAGGAGCGCATGACAAGGGCTCGGCTGGATGCGATGGTCACGGATGCTAACGCCTCGTCCACGGCCCGGGTCCGCGCATGACGGCAGCGTCACAGTACGTTGAGCAGGGCGATGCACGGGACGATTCGCTGAAGCGCGTGCTGGCGGCGCGCCTGGCACGTCAGCATGCGCTCCAGCGTTATCGCCGCAGAAGCACGACGGCCGGGAAGGGGCCGCACTTCCTGCGCCAAGGACAGCGCTACCTGACGTTCTGCAGCAACGACTATCTGGGGCTGGCCGGCGATCCCCGGCTGGCGGAGGCGCTGGCCGAAGGCGCCCGGCGTTTCGGCACCGGCGGCGGGGCATCGCACCTGGTCTGCGGCCACAGCGAGGCTCATGAATCTCTGGAAGCGAGACTGGCCGCGCTGACAGGGCAGCCTCGGGCGCTGCTGTTCTCCAGCGGCTACCAGGCCAACCTGGGCGTCATCTCGACGCTGCTCGGACGGGGCGATGTGGCACTCCACGACCGGCTCAATCACGCCTCGTTGCTGGACGCGACCCGGCTGGCCGGCGCCAGTCTGGTGCGATTCGCCCATCGGGATGCCGTCGATTGCGGCGAGCGGCTGTCCTCTCTCGATACTGCGCGGCGAACTCTGGTCGTCACCGATGGCGTCTTCAGCATGGATGGCGATGTCGCCGATCTGCCCGCTCTGGCGGCTCGGTGCGAGCGCCACCGCGCCTGGTTGATGGTCGACGATGCCCACGGCCTCGGCGTGCTGGGCACGGATGGCGGCGGCACGTGGCAGGCACAGAGCCTCGAGCCGGGCAGGATTGCCGCCAGCGTCGGAACGCTGGGCAAGGCGCTCGGCACCCAGGGCGCGTTCGTCGCCGGCAGCGAGACCTTGATCGAGGCGCTGATCCAGTTCGCCCGCCCCTACATCTACACCACCAGTCTCTCCCCGGCGCTAGCGTGGGCCACGCTGACCAGTCTGGACATCGTCCGCGACGAGCCGGAGCGGCGGGCTCATCTTTCCACGTTGATCGAGCGCTTCCGTCACGAGGCGGCCGGCCTCGCCGAACTGGATCTGCATCTGGCGCCTTCCATCACGCCCATTCAGCCACTGATCGTCGGGCCGAGCTGGAGTGTGCCGGGCAGCGGCGGGCAGGGCGGCAACGAAGCCGCGGCGCTCGCCCTGGCGGCGGCACTCGACAGCGCCGGCATCTGGTGCAGCGCCATCCGCCCGCCCACCGTACCGGCCGGCACGTCGCGACTGCGCTTCACGCTCTCGGCGGCTCATACACTCGAGGAAGTCGACCGGTTGATCAGCGTGCTGTTCGATACCGCCCGTCGGCTGTGGTCGGCAAGGGAGACATTGACGGAGGGAACGTCGACCAGAGAGGCATCGACATGAACGAGCAGACACTGCTGTTGCTGCCGGGCTGGGCGCTCGGGCCCGCACCGCTGGCGCCGTTGGCCGACGCCCTGCGTCGGCGGCTGCCCCCGTGCTACCGGGTCGAGTGCATCAACTATCCCGCATTGACCAGTCACCGGCCCGAAAGCTGGGTCGCGGCGCTCGATCATGAACTGCCCCAGGATGCCTGGCTGGCCGGTTGGTCACTTGGCGGCATGCTCGCCACGTCGCTGGCGCAGTGGCGCGGGCGTCGCGCACGGGGGTTGATCACGCTGGGGGCCAACGCCAGTTTCGTTGCCCGTCCGGGCTGGCCGACGGCGCTGAGCGGGGGAGCCCTGAAGGACTTCCAGCGTGGGTTGCAGGCTTCCCCCACGCGTACGCTTCGGCGATTCGCGCAGTTGAGCGCGCAGGGCGGACAGGATACCCGCCGGCTGGGGCGCGAGCTGGTGGCGGCGCTGGCGTCGACGCCGCTGGATCACGCCCTGGCCGGGTTGGAAGTGTTATCCGCGCTGGATCTGCGCGACGTGCCGGGCACGCTGAAGATCCCGCAACTGCATCTCTTCGGCGATAGCGATGCCCTGGTGCCGGCGGCGGCATGCCAGGCCATCGCCGAACGGCTGCCCGAGGGAGGACGTACGGCGTCGATCGCGCATGCCGGCCACGCCTTCCCGCTGGAGCAGGCCGAACGGACCGCTGCGCTCATGGCGGACTTCCTGCTCTCGTCCGATGGCTCGCGACAAGAGGCGGCGCCATGAACGGCCTGGATCGCGTCGAACGGCACGCCGCGCCAGCCGGCGTGGTCGCGGAGACACCAGCGTCGCGGTGCCGGCTGCGAAGGATCGCCGACGGCTTTTCCCGTGCCGCGCACGCCTACGACGACGGCGCCGAGTTGCAGCGCGAGGTGGCCGACCGTCTGTTGGTGCGGCTGCCGGCGCTCGGGCGCTTGCGGACCGTCGTCGATATCGGTTGCGGTACGGGGTATCTGATCTCTCGCCTGGACGGACGTCACGCCGGGCTCGCGATCGGGCTGGATATCGCGCCCGGCATGTTGCAGGCAGCGCGCCGTCGCCACGCCGCGCGGCCAATCCAGTGGCTCGTCGGCAGCGCGGAGCGACTGCCATTGGCCGATGACAGCGCCGGCCTGCTGGTTTCCAGTCTGGCGGTGCAGTGGTGCGAGTCGCTGGAAGCATTCCTGGCCGAGGCCGGCCGCGTGCTGCGCCCCGGCGGCTGGCTCGCCTTCACCACGCTGTGCGAAGGAACGCTGGCGGAACTGCGTGCGGCGGGGCAGCGACTCGATGGCACACCCCTCGGCAACGCCTTCCTGCCCGAAGCGCGCCTGACGGAGCTCCTCGAGGCGCCTGACTGGCAGCTGCACGAGCTGGATCTGGCGACGCGCAAGACGCATCACGCCACACCGATCGACGCGCTGCGGGCATTGAAGCGGATCGGCGCCAGCACGCTGACCGATCCGGCTGCCGATCATGGCGGGCTGGCGGGGCGACGCCGTATCGTCGAGCTGGGTCGGAGGCTGGAAACCTGGCGGGAAGCCGAGGGCATTCCGACCCGCTATCGGGTCGCCACGGTATTGCTGCAGCGCAGTGAGAGGGAGGGGAGATGACGGCCTGCTTCGTGACCGGCACCGACACCGATGCCGGCAAGACCGTGATTACCGCAGGGCTGCTGCTCGCGGCCAGGCGCCGCGGACTGACCGTGGCGGGCGGCAAGCCGGTGGCCTCCGGCTGCGAGCGAACCCCGCTCGGGTTGCGCAACGCCGATGCGCTCGCCATTCAGGCCCAGTGCCATCCCGCGTTGCCCTACGATGCGATCAACCCGTTCGCCTTCGAGCCGGCCATCGCCCCGCACATCGCCGCTGGCGAGGCGGGCATCCCGCTGACGCTGGCATCTCTCGAGCGCTCCATGCAGAGGCTGCTGGCGCGGGATGCCGATCTTACCCTGATCGAGGGGGCCGGCGGCTGGCGCGTACCGCTCAACGAGCGGGAGTCGTTGTCGGACCTCGCGATCGCGCTCGCCCTGCCCGTGGTGCTGGTGGTCGGCGTGCAGCTCGGCGCCATCAATCATGCCCGGCTGACGCTGGAGGCGATTCGTGGCGACGGCCTGACGGTGGCGGGGTGGGTCGCCAACGGCATCGACCCCGAGCTACCACGCCGCCGGCAGAACCTGGATGCCCTCGCCGGATGGCTGGGCGAGCAGGGCGGCGTTCCATGCCTCGGCGTCGTGCCCTGGCTGCCGTCGCCATCCGCCGAACGCGTGGCGGACTTTCTAGATATCGATCCTCTTTTGTAAACGCCAAAAGCCGTTGTAAACGCCTTTGCAAAAGCCGTTATAAACACCCTCCAAGGGAACCCGTCGAATGACCCGCAATAGTCAATGGATGCAGCGTGACCTGGCCAGCCTGTGGCACCCGTGTACCCAGATGAAGGACCACGAAACGCTTCCCGTCGTACCGATCCGCCGCGGCAAGGGCGTGTGGCTGGAGGATTTCGAAGGCCAGCGCTATCTCGATATCGTCAGCTCCTGGTGGGTCAACGTGTTCGGGCACGCCAACGAGCGCATCAACGCGCGCATCAAGCAGCAGCTCGACGAACTCGAGCACGTGATCCTGTCGGGATTCACCCACCAGCCGGTGATCGAGCTCTCCGAACGGCTGGGTCAACTGGCGCCCGCCGGGCTGGGGCACTGCTTCTACGCCGACAACGGCTCCTCCGCCGTCGAGATCGCGCTCAAGATGAGCTACCACTACTGGCGCAACGTCGGTCGTCCCGAAAAGCGGCGATTCCTGACCATCACCAACGGCTACCACGGCGAGACGCTGGGCGCGCTATCGGTCGGCGACGTGGCGCTTTATACCGACACCTACCGCTCGTTGCTGCTGGACGTGATCAAGGTGCCGGCACCGGACGGCTTCGGCCTGCCGCGAGAGCAGTGGGCCGAGCAGGCGAGGGGAGCCTTCGCGCACATGGAAGCGGCGCTGGCGCGTCATGCCCACGAGCTGGCGGCGGTCATCGTCGAACCCCTGATCCAGTGTGCCGGCGGCATGCGCATGTACCCGCCGGAATACCTGACCTGGCTGCGCGAGGCCTGCGATCGTCACGGCGTCCAGTTGATCTTCGACGAGATTGCCGTCGGATTCGGCCGCACCGGGACGCTGTTCGCCAGCGAGCAGGCCGGCGTGCGCCCGGATTTCCTGTGCCTCTCCAAGGCGCTGACCGGCGGCTACCTGCCGCTGTCGGTGGTGATGACGACCGACGAGGTCTACGCCGCGTTCTACGACGACTACTCGACGCTGAGAGCCTTCCTGCACTCCCACAGCTACACCGGCAATCCGCTGGCCTGCGCCGCCGCCCTGGCGACGCTGGATATCTTCGAGCAGGACGACGTGATCGCCGCCAACCGCGACAAGGCGGCGCTGATGGGACGCCTCGCCGAGCCGCTGCGAGAGCACCCTCACGTTGGTGACGTGCGCCAGACCGGCATGGTGCTCGCGATCGAGATGGTGGCGGACAAGGCCAGCCTGACGCCCTACGACTTTCGCGAGCGTCGCGGGTTGCGCGTCTATCGGCACGCGCTGTCACGCGGCGTGATGCTGCGGCCGCTGGGCAACGTGATCTACTGGATGCCGCCTTACGTGATCACCCCGGGAGAACTGGAACGGGTCGCAACGGTGACGCGGGAAGGGCTGGAACGGGCAACGGCCGATTAAAAATGTGAAATTCCGCTATCTTCCTGTCGACGAAAGTCGAATAGAGGAAGGGCTGCCAGTCGGTGTCCGGCCAGCCTCGCATCGATGCCAGTACCAGACTCCGTCATTCTCAAGATGATGAATTGGTAAGTGTTTTCGTGGTCCGGTCGATTACGCTGCAGGATGACTGATTTTCCGGCGAACGATTAACGCGCGCTGGAACCGTTACCGTCATACGTCATACATGACTACAGGACGCGTCGAAAAGCACGATTCCGGGTAGAAGCCTTACCGTGCTGGCGGCTAAGTGCTGATTGTTGCCATGCCTCGATTTCTCACATAGTGGATTCGCCAAGGAGGTCATATCTTCTCGTAGATGGCGTTAAAACGCTCGTTTTGACCCGTGAAATCGAAACACGAGACACCGTGGCTTCCGGACATTCCTCAATCCCGACCTGTGGAGATCGTCATGTCTCTTTATCAGCGCGATATCGATTCGATAAACCGATTGTGCCTGGAGCAGAACGGCAGATGGAGCAATATCAACCCGGAGAACGTGGCCCGGATGCGAGCGCAGAATCGCTTCCGAACCGGACTCGATATTGCCCGTTACACGGCATCCATCATGCGTCGCGACATGCAGGCTTACGATGAAGACCCGTCACGCTACACCCAGTCGCTCGGCTGCTGGCATGGCTTCATCGGCCAGCAGAAGCTGATCTCGATCAAGAAGCACCACGGCACGACTCAGGGGCGATATCTGTACCTTTCCGGCTGGATGATCGCTGCCATGCGCTCCGAGTTCGGCCCGCTTCCCGATCAGTCGATGCATGAAAAGACCTCCGTTCCGGCCCTGATCGAAGAGCTCTACACCTTTCTGCGCCAGGCAGATGCCAGGGAGCTGACGACCCTGTTTCGGGAACTGGATAGCGCCAGAAAGCAGGGCAACGAAGTGATGGCACGCAGCGTGATCGACAGAATCGACAACTTCGAAACGCACATCGTGCCGATCATTGCCGACATCGATGCCGGATTCGGCAACGAAGAAGCCACCTACCTGCTGGCGAAGAAGATGATCGAGGCCGGCGCCTGCTGTATCCAGTTGGAGAACCAGGTATCGGACGCCAAGCAGTGCGGTCACCAGGATGGCAAGGTCACCGTTCCCCACGAGGATTTCGTGGCGAAGATCAACGCCGTTCGTCACGCATTCCTGGAACTCGGGGTGGACGGGGGGGTGATCGTCGCGCGTACCGATTCGCTGGGCGCCGGTCTGACGCAGAAGCTGCCGGTCAGCAAGGAGCCGGGCGATCTCGCCTCCCGGTACAACAGCTTCCTCTGTACCGTGCCGATCTGCGCGGTTAAGGACATCAACGAGGGCGACACCCTCATCAAGCTCGATGACGACTTGCGCAAACCGCTACGGCTCGCCAACGGTCTCTACCGCTTCCGCCCGGACACCGGCGAGGACCGGGTCGTGCTGGACTGCGTCAATGCCCTGCAGAATGGCGCGGACCTGCTGTGGATCGAGACCGAGAAGCCCCACATCGGCCAGATCGCCGGCATGGTCGAGCGTATTCGCGAAGTCGTGCCGAACGCCAAGCTGGTCTACAACAACTCGCCCTCGTTCAACTGGACGCTCAACTTCCGTCAGCAGGTCTACGATCGCTGGATAGAGGAAGGGCGGGATCTCTCCGGTATCGAACGCAGCCAGTTGATGAGCGCGGCGTACGACGACTCCGAGCTGGCGCAGGAAGCAGACCGCCGGATCCAGTCATTCCAGCGCGACGCCGCCCGAGAAGCCGGGGTATTCCACCACCTGATCACGCTGCCGACCTACCACACGGCGGCGCTCTCCACCGACGAGCTCGCCGAGGGCTACTTCGGTGACGCCGGCATGCTGGCCTACGTTGCCGGCGTGCAGCGCCGCGAAATTCGGCGCGGGTTGGCCACGGTCAAGCACCAGGACATGGCCGGCTCCAACATCGGCGACGACCACAAGGAGTACTTCTCCGGCGCAGCCGCGCTCAAGGCCGGCGGCGGGCTCAACACCATGAATCAGTTCGGTTGAGCGCTATCGGCGATCGAGCGGAAACTCGAGAACCAGGGCGGGCCATTCCTCGGTAGAGGCGTGGCCCGCTTCTCGTTGAAGGCATGACCCATTTCTCGTCGAAGTTATGACCCGCTCTCGAGAGGCTCCCTCGCCTTCGAAATGTTGCCGAGTCGTTTTCCTTCCGCAGTAACACGTTACGAAGCCAGCGGGGCGGTTGTCGTACCATCGTTTTGGCCAGCGTATCGTTTTGACCAGCGTATCGCCTTCGAACGGTCGCTCGTGAATAGCGGCGTTCGAACGACGGCAGGATCAGGGAGCGGCGCTGAACGACAACGCTGAACGACAACAAGGCCTTCGCGTCGCCACGCGGCCAAAGGAGCGTGCATGCCAGGTTTCGTGGATGAAGTCGGCCAGGGTGTCGTCAGGGGATGGTATGTTGCCGATGGTCGGCAGCCGCGCGCTTGCCAGAGCGTGGTCATCTCCGTCAACGGCGAAGAACGGTTCTGCGCGTTGTGTCAGGACGCGCGACCCGATGTGGTCGAGGCGGGCATCACGCGTGAAGGTAACGTTGGTTTCCTGGCGCCGCTCGCGTTGCAGGTCGGGGATCTCGTTCGCGTCAGAACGCTGGAAAGCGGCCAGCTATTGGGAGGCGGCCTGGCCGTCGTGATGCCACCCGGTGGCGAGGATGGCTTTCTGACTGCCCGGGCCAGCGCCGAACTCCCCGCCTTTCGGCCTCTTCTGCAGCCGCTACGGCCCCATCTGATCATCAACGCGTTTCGGCCCTTGTTCGGCCACCGGGGCAAGCTTTCGGCACTCTGTATCGATACGCCGGCGGGGCGTCGCGTGGTTCATGCCCAGCGCCCGGTTCGAAATGCGCTCTGGCTCGAACGTCTTCACCGCCGGGTGCTCGAACCCAGCGGCATTGCCGCGCCGTCGCTGGAAGCGGTGCTCGTCCACGGAGAGACCGCCAGCCTGGTCGTCGAGCATATCGAAGGCCAGGCACTGGATGGCTTCACCGGTGACAACGAGCAGGCGTTTCGCGACACGCTCGCCGCGGCCCTGCGGTTGCCGTCCGTTCGCTGGGTCACCGGCATGGGAGGCGACCGGCGCGGGAGAAGGGCGTTCGGAAAGCTGATCAGCGGCGTCTGCCTGGCCGCGCTGAAACGGCAGCACTGGCGGGAGCTACGGCTACTGCTGGGCATGGCCCGCGCCGTTCACCGGCTGCCGCGGGTATTCTCCCACGGCGACCTTCACCCCCAGAACGTACTGATCGAATCGCGGACGGGTCGGCCAGTGTTCATCGACTGGGATCACGCCGACAGGCTGCCGGTCGGATTCGACCTTTCCCGCCTGCTGATGAGCGTCCCCCCGGTCCTGGCGGAGCGCTGGATCGATGAATCGCCGGAAGCCGGCATGGGCCGAGGGACTCAAGCTTCCCGGGCGTGCCGGCTGGGGTGGCTGATCATGACCTACTTCGCCCATTCCCAACGCAACCCTGATTTTCATGCCTCCGAAGAAGCCGCCTATCTGCGCCAGCGCTTTATCGGTCTGTCCGGGGCTTGTCAGCAAGCGGGGTCGATATCGTACGCACCATGACTACCTTTCGCTAATCGATGATTACTTTGTCAGAGATTTGCCATAGCGAATCAGCCATAAGAAATGTTACTTTTTGCATAAAAGTAACGTTTCGTAATCGCTAGGCTTTCAATGTGGCGCGGGCTTCCTCGCACCCGTGCATTACAGCCCCTTACGTTTCGTAGAAAAAGCCCGCTGGTCTCTATTGCGAACGGCATACAATATGCCTAGAGCTGGTCGCATCCAGTTTTGCCCGTTGGGCCGATTTCCAGAGTGGTAATTTTGCATCTACAAGCAGGCCAATCAGAGCATTTAGGGTAGAAAATCGATATGGGTATGGATGCCTGGTTGAGCATCGCGACGGTCGTGGCCGTATTGGGCACGCTCGTTTTTACACGAATCGCGCCGGACGCCATTCTGGTCGGCGCAATGGCGTTTCTGATCTTTACTGATGTGCTCTCGCCGCAAGAGGCCCTGGCCGGCTTCGCCAACACCGGTGTGATGACCATCGCGGCGCTTTACGTGGTCGCTGCCGCATTGAAGGAAACCGGCGCGATCAAGTGGATCGCCGGGCTGCTTCTCGGTCAGCCCTCCACGTTGCGCCGGGCGCAGTGGCGGGTGATGCTGCCCGCTTCGATCCTGAGCGCATTCATGAACAACACCACCGTCGTGGCGATGTTCATCCCCGCCATTCAGGATTGGTCGAACCGCCTGCGTCTGTCACCTTCCAAACTCCTGCTGCCACTGAGCTATATCTCCATCCTCGGCGGCACCTGCACCCTGATCGGCACCAGCACCAACCTGGTCGTCGATGGCCTGCTGCAGAGCCGCCAGGGGATCTCGCTGGGCATGTTCGAACTGACCTGGATCGGCCTCCCGATTCTTCTTGTGGGCGGCGGGTTCATCCTGCTCTTCGGCAAGTGGCTGCTGCCCCAGCGCGATGGCACCAGCGCCCAACTGGACCAGATCCGCGAATACAGCGTCGAAGTAATCGTCGAGCCCAAGGGGCCGTTGGTAGGCAAGACCATCGCGGACGCCGGGCTGCGTAACCTGCAGTTTGGCTATCTGGCCGATATCGAGCGAGACGATCAACTGCTGACGGCCGTGCCGCCGGATACCCGATTGCAGGATGGCGATACGCTGGTCTTCATCGGCGCGCCGGAGTGCGCTCGGGAACTGCGTGAGGTCCGCGGGCTGAGCCCCGCCAACGGTAATGTGCAGAAGCTGCCGGTGGCACAGCATCGGCGCTGCCTGGTCGAAGCGGTGGTCAGCCCGGATTTCACCGGCATCGGGCGGTCGGTGCGTGAGTCGCGATTCCGCTCCCGGTTTCAGGCCGTCATTCTCTCGATCTCTCGCCATGGCCGGCGCCTGAACGGCAAGGTCGGGGATATCGAGCTCCAGGTTGGCGATACCCTGCTGCTGGAGACGGGGCAGGAGTTCGTCGAACAGTATCGCTACCGGAAGGATTTCCTGCTGGTCAGCCAGCTCAACGACTCGACACCGCCGAACTTTCAGAAAGCGCCGCTCTCGCTGGGCATTCTCGGCGTGATGGTCATGCTCAGCGCGACCAACCTGGTCTCGATTCTGGAAGCCGCCTTCTTGGCCGCCGGAGCACTGCTGATGACCGGCTGCCTGACCATGGGCAAGGCACGGCGTTACATCGACCTATCCGTTCTCATCGTGATTGCTGCGTCGTTTTCCCTGGGCGCGGCGATGACCCAATCCGGCGCTGCACAGACCATCGCCGAACTGGTGGTCGGGCATATCGATTCGCCCTGGCTGGCGCTGGCGTTCGTCTACCTGATGACGGTGCTGTTCACCGAGATGATCACCAACAACGCCGCGGCGGTACTGATGTTTCCCATCGGGCTGGCGGTGTCGCAGCAACTGGGCGTGGACTTCATGCCGTTCGTGATCGCTATCACCATCGCGGCCTCCGCCAGTTTCATGACCGCACTGGGCTACCAGACCAACCTGATGGTGATGGGGCCGGGCGGCTACCAGATGCATGACTATCTCAAGCTGGGTATGCCGCTGAGCTTGATTGTGGGCGCGGTCACTATTCTGCTCATACCGCTGATATGGCCTTTTTAATGCTTTCTTGCTGCGATCAGGTTTGGCTGAGTGGGGCGTTTCGGCATGTGCCATGGTCGCTTGGGGCGCCGGCCGTAAAGTTTTCATCGAGTGGCTCCTTGGCAGATAGGCTCGAGCACCAGAACGACAAAGGAATGAAATGAAAATCGATGAAGCCGTTAGGCTTGAATTGTTGTCAGGCGTAGTTGAGGCGGGAAAGCGCATGCTGGACATCTACGCGCAGGATTTCAGCGTCGAAACCAAGGCCGACGACAGTCCGCTCACCCAGGCGGACATGGCCTCCCATCGAGCGCTGACCGAGCTGCTCCAACGCTTGACGCCAGAGATCCCGATACTCTCCGAAGAGAGCGAAGAGATCACCTACGAGACGCGCCGGCAGTGGTCGAGTTATTGGCTCATCGATCCGCTGGATGGCACCAAGGAGTTCATCAAGAAAAACGGCGAGTTCACGCTCAACGTGGCCCTGGTCGAGAACGGTGTTCCCGTGCTGGGGATCGTCCATGCGCCGGTACTGGAAACGACCTGGTGGGGCGATGCCGATCTGGGGGCATTCAAGATCACCGCCGAAGGGGAGCGGCAGATCGGGGTGCGGGAACTGCCCGCTGCGGGCGACCAGCCCTGGCTGATCGTCGGCAGCCGTTCCCATGGCGCGGAATCGTTCGAAGCCTTCTGCGCCCAGTTGCCGGCTCACGAACGCGTTTCCATGGGCAGCTCGCTCAAGCTATGCCTGGTTGCCGAAGGCGCCGCCGATCTCTACCCGCGCCTGGCCCCCACCTGCGAATGGGACACCGCCGCCGCCCAGGCCGTCGTCACCGCCGCCGGAGGCGAAGTGCTGAACGCCGAAACGCTCGAGCCGCTTCGCTGCAACCAGCAGGAAAGCACCCTCAACCCGTTTTTTATCGTCTGTGGGCAGCGTGACTCCCGTTGGCGCGATGCGCTGAGTTCGGCGCTTCGCGCCTGACGCTGTAAGTGGAAACAGCTTTAAGCCATAAGCTCTAAGCTGTAAG
>NZ_PZJT01000008.1 GCF_003206135.1 Salinicola salarius
TAGAATGGCGCTTTTGATCAGCTCGATATCCTTGTTGTGCATATACTCCTGATTAGCCATCCGGACCACAGGAGGTTTCATCATGCCGACTCCCAGCCGCGAGGAGCTTCTGGGCGAGCACCAGCCCGATGCGGTGCGCGACCGGCTGGCAAGGCCAATGAGAGCATCAACGCTACCTGATGCTGTACTCGGAGGTATTGATGGCTGTGTCACTACCTTTGCTGTGGTATCTGGTGCTTTCGGTGCGGGCTTCTCGCCACAAGTAGCATTAGTACTGGGATTCGCCAACTTGGCTGCTGATGGTTTCAGTATGGCGGTGAGCAACTATGAGGCTGGCCAAGCACAATTGGCTCAGATTGCTAACGCTGAACAGGTCGAACACCAACACATCGCCTTGGTGCCAGAAGGCGAGCGAGAAGAGATTCGTCAGCTGTTCCAAGCGAAGGGGTTTGAGGGGGAGCTGCTTGAACGGGTAGTCGAAGCGCTATGTCACGATCCAGAGGTATGGATCTCAACCATGTTACGGGAAGAATATGGGCTTTCTGCTGCTGGAATCAGCCCTTTGCGATCGGCTCTGACTACCTTCTCTGCATTTCTTTTGGTCGGCACTTTGCCTCTATTGCCCTATGCTCTGCCCGGACTCGGTATTACAACTCGATTCCTGGCCAGTCTTGGTCTCGCAGGACTGGTGTTTTTAGGTATCGGCATGCTTAAGAGCGCGATATATGGTGTGCCAGTGTGGCGATCGGGACTGCGTACATTGTTGATGGGTACCGCAGCAGCCGGATTAGCTTTTGCTACCGGCTATTTCGCACAAGGGATACTAGATAACTGATCATTCAAGCGCTTTTTTAGCTGCGACAGGGGGGCGCCGGGAAAGCGATTCGAAGACCTGAACGCCGAGTCGCTGGTGACACGATCGACACCTCTCTTTCCCGGCCGTTTCAGCGCCGTGTTTCGGAAGGAAAACTGTGCCCGTATTTCTTGACGGAGCGCTTGCTGGCCGTCATGTATGACTGCCGCCCTGAAGAGAGCGGCAGTTTCTGGGAATGCGTGGGAAAGCCGATACCGTTCTGACGGATATCGCGCTGCCACTAAGCCTGGCGCGTGGCTTGGAGTGCTTCGATCAGGCTGCGCATCTCGTCATCGGTGCCGATCGAGATACGCAGGAAGTCGCGTAGTCCATCCTTGTCGAAATGACGCACCAGAATGCCGCGTTCACGCAGTTCGCTGAAAATTGTCGCGCCATTGCGTTCCGAATGACGCACGAACAGGAAATTGGTCTGTGACGGCAGGACTTCGAAACCCAGGGCTTCGAGCTGCTGACGCGTCCACTCGCGTGTCGCGACGACCCGCTCGCAGCAAGCCTGGAAGTGTTCGTCATCCTCCAGTGAAGCGATGGCGACTTCGCTGGCCAGCATATCGATCGGATAGGAATTGAACGAGTTCTTGACCCGCTCCAGCCCGTCGATGAGCTCACGCGAGCCGATGGCATAACCTACGCGCAGCCCCGCCAGGCTGCGCGATTTGGACAACGTCCCGGTGACCAGCAGATTGGGGTGATTGTCGATCAGTGGGATGGCGCTTTCGCCGCCAAAATCCACATAGGCCTCGTCGACCAGCACGACGCTCTCGGTGATACGCTCGAGCAGGCGGGCGATAGCCTGGCGCGGATGACCGTGGCCGGTCGGTGCGTTGGGGTTGGCGAACACGACCCCGCCATTGTCGGTATCGAAAGCTTCCAGGGCGATCTGCCAGTGGTCGTTCAGCGCCACGGTTCGATAGGCAATGTCGTACAGCTTGCAGTAGACCGGGTAGAAACTGTAGCTGATCGCCGGCATCAGCAGCGGCTTCGGCTGGCAGAAGAAGGTCTGGAACGCCAGCGCCAATACCTCATCGGAGCCGTTGCCGACGAAGACCTGTTCCGGCTCGACGCCATAGGTCTTCGCCAGCGTCTGACGCAATGCCGAAGATTCCGGATCCGGGTAGAGACGCAGATGATCCACCGCGAATCGTTGCAATACCGCCTCGACGGCCGGGGAAGGCGGATAGGGATTTTCGTTGGTATTGAGCTTGATCAGTTTCTCGCGTGGCTGCTCACCCGGTACGTAGGGGGTCAGGGCGCGAACGGCGGGGCTCCAGAATCGACTCATGATCTCTCGCGGGCACGTGATGGATACGATGCAGACAAGTGCGGCAGGGCAGCACTCATAGTGACGTCAGGCTCGAATCGGTGCAAGCCAACCCCGGGAATATGAACGGTAGGGTTGATTAGTGCTCTAACGGCCTCATCTAAGGAATATCCGACTCACGATTTACACTCTTATCTTCGAAGGGATTCCATGGCTTACGACAAGTTGCTTTCGCCCATTACCGTCGGTGACGTCGAACTCGACAATCGCGTCATGATGGCGCCACTGACTCGTGCCCGCACGCCGGATAGCATTCCCGGCGCACTGCAGGCCGAATATTACGCCCAACGGGCCGGCGCGGGCCTGATCATCAGCGAAGCGACCAACATTTCGCCCACGGCACAGGGCTATGTCTACACGCCGGGCATCTGGGCCGACGCTCAGGAAGCGGGTTGGCGCCAGGTCGTCGACGCCGTGCACGGTGCCGGCGGGCGGATCGCCCTGCAGCTGTGGCACGTGGGCCGCATCTCTCACGAGATGGTACAGCCGGGTGGTCAGGCCCCCGTCGCGCCCAGCGCCTTGCGCGCCGAGGGCGCCAACTGTTTCGTCGAGTTCGAGGACGGCAGCTCCGGCCAGCACCCGACCAGCACACCACGGGCGCTGGCGCTGGACGAGATCCCCGGCCTGATCGACGACTACCGTCAGGCTGCCAAGCGCGCCAAGCGTGCAGGGTTCGATCTGGTCGAGGTGCACGCCGCCAATGCCTATCTGCTGCAGCAATTCCTCGCTACCGGCAGCAACCGGCGCAACGACCGCTACGGCGGCAACGTGGTCAACCGAGCCCGTCTGCTGCTGGAAGTCGTCGACGCCGTGAACGAGGTCATGGGGGCCGGGCGCGTTGGTGTGCGGCTGTCGCCCTTCATCGAAATCTTCGGTCTCTCGGATGACGAGCCCGAAGCGATGATGCGTTATCTGGCCAGCGAATTGAGCCGTCGCCAGATCGCCTATCTGCACATCAACGAGCCCGACTGGACTGGCGAAGGCCCGCAATTGAGCGACGATTTCCGCCGCGATCTGCGCGAGCGTTTCTCCGGTACGCTGATCTACTGCGGGCACTACACCGCCCAACGTGCACAAGCGCTGATCGAAAACGGGTTGGGAGATGCCGCTGCCTTCGGGCGTCCCTACATCGCCAACCCGGATCTGGTCGAGCGCTTCCGTCGGGATGCCGCGCTCAACGAGCCGAATCCGGAAACCTTCTATGGTGGCGGGGCCGAGGGATACACCGACTATCCGGCGCTGGATTGAGCCGTTTGCGCGTGACAGCCTGAGCCGTGGTGGCTGAATGGGGTGTCACGCGGGAAACTTACCGCTATCCTGTCATCATGTGGCCGCCGAGGCGGCCTATATGGCCCAGAAGTGAAGGAGAACCGATATGCAGATCAGGACGTTGCTGGCCAGCGCCGCCACGGTTGCCGTATTGGCCGGTTGTGCCAGCGGTGGCACCCAAACGCAGACCGGCACCGCCGATTCATCTGCCGGAATGTCGTCGACCACGACCACCTACGAAGGCACGCTGCCTTGTCGCAGCTGTGATGGTATCGACCTGACCGTCGACCTCAACGGCACCGAGTCATCGCCCGCTGCCGAGCGTACCTTCACCCTCGAGGCCGACTACCGGAATCATCCGCAGAACCCGGATCCGGAGCAGTACGAAGGCCAGTGGGAAACGATGACCGGAACGGCGGTCGATCCGCAGGCAACGGTCTATGAGCTGACGCCGAACGGCGAAGGCCAGATCTACTACTTCCAGAAGATCGACGATAGCACGCTGGAGTTGATCGATCCCCAGCGCCGTCGTTTCGAAAACGGCGAGATGCTGCGTCTGACCCGTCAGTAATCGTTACGCTGACGAGCACATCGAGGCGGCCATTGGCCGCCTCTTGTCGTTGAAGGACAGCCGTCAACGGGCAGTCGGTGTGGAAACGCCATCTATGGCGCCATGCACGTCTGTCATCCCCACCTGCTTGATGGAGACCGCCGCGCGTGGCAAAAGCGAAAAGCGCCTTCGTCTGCACCGAATGCGGTGCGGACTACAGCAAATGGCAGGGCCAGTGCAGCAACTGCCGCGAATGGAACACGCTGAGCGAGGTCAGGGTCGGCGGCGCCCGGCCCGGCGCACCCGCGAGCGGTAGTGGTGCTCGGGGCGGTTATGCCGGCGCGCTGTCGCGAGAGGTCGTCGATCTTTCCGGCGTCGATCTCACCGAGGTGCCGCGCTTCAGTTCGACGTTCGAAGAGTTCGATCGCGTTCTCGGCGGCGGCCTGGTGCCCGGTTCGGCCGTGCTACTGGGCGGCCATCCCGGCGCCGGCAAGTCGACGCTGCTGTTGCAGACCGCCTGCCGCCTGGCCCAGAGCAAACGCGTACTCTATGTCACCGGCGAGGAGTCGTTGTCCCAGGTGGCGATGCGCGCCCACCGCCTGCAACTGCCGACCCAGGGACTCAAGATGCTCGCCGAGACCAGCATCGAGACGCTGCTGGCCGTGGCCGAGCGGGAGCGCCCCGAGGTGCTGATCATCGACTCCATCCAGACCATGCATCTGGAGGATATCGGCTCCGCGCCCGGTGGCGTCGCCCAGGTGCGGGAATCGGCGGCGGCACTCACGCGCTTCGCCAAGCAGAGCAACACCGTGCTGATGCTGGTCGGTCATGTCACCAAGGACGGCACGCTGGCCGGCCCCAAGGTGCTCGAACACATGATCGACGCCTCGCTGCTGCTCGAAGGCGGCAGCGACTCCCGCTTCCGCACCCTGCGCGGGCAGAAGAATCGCTTCGGCGCGATCAACGAACTCGGCGTGTTCGCGATGGTCGAGCTCGGCCTCAAGGAGGTCAAGAATCCCAGCGCGATCTTCCTGTCGCGAAGCGAGGAGCTGGCCTCCGGCAGTCTGGTGATGGTGGTGTGGGAAGGCACGCGGCCGATTCTGGTCGAAGTGCAGGCACTGCTCGACGAGTCTGCGCTGGGCAACCCGCGTCGCGTCGCGGTAGGGCTCGACCACAACCGCCTGGCAATGCTGCTGGCCGTGCTGCACAAGCACGGCGGGCTGTTTACCGGCGATCAGGATGTCTTCCTCAACGTCGTCGGCGGGGTCAAGGTGCTCGAGACCAGCGCCGACCTGGCGGTCCTGCTGGCCGTGGTCTCCAGTCTTCAGAATCGGCCCTTGCCACGGGAGCTGGTGGTGTTCGGCGAAGTGGGGCTGTCCGGCGAGATCCGTCCGGTACCCAGCGGGCAGGAACGTATCATCGAAGCCGCCAAGCATGGTTTCACGCGAGCCATCGTGCCACGCGGCAATGCGCCCAAGAAGGCGCCTGCCGGCATGCAGGTGGTGGCGGTCGACAAGCTGGCCGAGGCGCTGGAAGCGCTGTGAACATGGCGGCCCACGGGGCCGCCTCCTCCGTCGCCGGCGCGGATCTCGTCGTTCGGCGCTGAGTCTCGTCGCCGTGTCGGGTAAACTGCCAGCCAGGATCGATATCTCCAGGAAAGAGACGAGGAGCAGACCATGAGTGCCATTCGCCTGACGCAGTACAGCCACGGGGCCGGCTGCGGCTGCAAGATCGCCCCCGACGTGCTCGACCGCATCATTGCCAAGGCCGGGCCGGGTGCCAACAGCAAGCATTTGATCGTCGGCAACCAGGGGCGTGAAGATGCCGCCGTCTATGACCTGGGCGACGGCCGCGGCCTGATCTCGACTACCGATTTCTTCATGCCGATCGTCGACGATCCGTTCGACTTCGGCCGCATCGCCGCGACCAACGCCATCAGCGATGTCTACGCCATGGGCGGCGAGCCGATCATGGCGCTGGGCATTCTCGGCTGGCCGCTGGACAAGCTGCCGGCGGAGATTGCCGGGGACGTCATGGCCGGGGCCCAGGCCGTCTGTCGCGAACTGGGCGTCGCCCTGGCAGGCGGCCACTCTATCGACGCGCCGGAGCCGATCTTCGGGCTCTCGGTCAACGGCCTGGTCGATCTTGACAACCTCAAGCTCAATAGCGGCGCCAAGCCGGGCGACCTACTCTATCTGACCAAGCCGCTGGGCGTCGGCCTGCTGACCACGGCGGAAAAGCAGGGCTTGCTGGAAGCCGGTCACCACGGCCTGGCTCGCGAGACGATGCTGATCGCCAACGATATCGGCAAGGAACTGGCCAAGGTCGAAGGCGTGCATGCCATGACCGATGTCACCGGATTCGGGCTGGCCGGGCACCTGAGCGAAGTCTGTGCGGCGAGTGGCGTCGAGGCGCGGATCGATTTCGCCAAGCTGCCGCGTCTCGCCGAAGCCGAGGCCTATCGTCGCAAGGGTGCGGTGCCAGGGGGCACCGGGCGGAACCGTGAAGCGATCGGCAAGGCGCTGCCGGACATGGACGCCGCTCACTGGCAGTGGCTGTGCGATCCGCAGACCTCCGGCGGCCTGCTGCTGGCCGTGGATCCGGCCTGGGCCGACGATGTCGAGCGAATCGGGCGTCAGCATCAACTCAAACTGGAAGCGTTCGGCGAATGCGTCAGCAAGCGCGGCGGTGCCAGCCTGATCGAGGTGCGCGGTTGAAGGACGACGACAAGAGCCGTGCAACGAGTCATGAGTTGATCGATGCCGATCTGGCGCTGCTCCAACGACCGTTGATTGATGTCCGGGCGCCGATCGAATTTGCCGCTGGCGCCTTGCCGGGGGCGATCAATCTGCCGTTGATGGACGACGACGAGCGCCGCGAGGTCGGCATTCGCTACAAGCACGCCGGCCAGGACTCCGCGGTCGAGCTGGGTAACCGCCTGGTCTCCGGCGAGAGTCGCGAAGCGCGTTTGGCCGCTTGGGAACAAGCCATAAAGGCAGCGCCGGATAGCGTCATCTACTGCTTCCGCGGGGGCATGCGCTCGAAGATCTCGCAGCAGTGGCTTGCCGAGCGCGGCTATCCGTTGCCACGGATTCGCGGTGGCTGGAAGGCGATGCGCACCCGGTTCATCGAAACGCTGGAAGCCCACAGTCAGGCACCCTTGCTGCTGGTCGCCGGTCTGACCGGCTGCGCCAAGACGGCGCTGGTCAATTCGCTCGATTCTGGCGTCGACCTGGAAGGCCACGCGCGTCACAAGGGGTCGGCCTTCGGCCAGCATCCGTTGGCCGGGCCGTCGCAGATCGACTTCGAACATGGCCTGACGCTGGACCTGATGCGTCTGCCCCATGCGCGGGTGGTCGAGGACGAGTCCCAGCGTATCGGGCGGCTGGCGATTCCGGCTACCTTCTGGCAGATAATGAAAGCCGCGCCCTGTATCCGGGTGGAGATGCCGCTGGAGTGGCGCCTGGAGCAGATCCGCAAGGATTACATCGAGGACCTGAGCGCGATCTATCATCGCGACTACGGCCCGCATCTGGGCGAAGTGCTGTTTCGCAAGCAGCTCTCCGGCGCTCTGAAACGCCTCGGCAAGCGCCTGGGGGGCGAGCGTCTGGCGCGATTGACCGAGGCGCAGCAGCGGGCCTTCGTGGCCCAGCGCCACGGCAACGTGCAGGCCCACGATGCCTGGCTGGCACCGCTGCTGCGGGAGTACTACGACCCGATGTATCGCCACCAGATCGAGCATCAGCCCCGGCCGACACTGCACGTCGGGGATTGGGACAGCTGCCTGGCGGTCGCCCGGCAGTGGGAGCGCGAGCAGGCCGGTTAGATAGAGAGAATATCTAGCTCAGCGCGCTCAGCCACTGGGTCATGATCCGGTCCAGTAGCGCCGCCTGCCGATCGAAGCGTCGCGGGTCGTCAAGGATATCGTCGCGAGTCTGCACGTAGGGCGCGGCGTTGGTGGCCGGCAGATCGTGATCGCACAGCGCCGCCGTACCCTGGGCCGTCAGCTCCAGGTGACACTGAAGCGCGACGACGCGACCCAGATCCCAGGCGAACCCCTGGACCGGACCGGCCGGCGTACTACCCAGCGGCAGGCAGCCATCCGGCAGGCCGAAGATGTCGCGGTGCCAGAGCAGGGCGTCGAAGGTTTCCGGCAGGTCGAAGGGGCTTTCGTCCGCCAGGGCCAGCGGCTGCCAGCCGATTTCCGGCTGCACGGCGGGCGACACGATGGCGCCGAGCGCCTCGGCGATCAGGCCGGCGCCGAAGCCGATGCCCAGCACGGGCTTGTTGCTCTTCAGGGCGCGATCCACCAGCTTGCGCTCGCGCTTGAGCAGCATGGCATCGGGCGGTTGCAGCGCATCGAGCAGCACCAGCGCGTCGCAGTTGGCCAGTGGCGGTGGCAGTTCGCCCTCGTCCAGCCGGCAGTGGTTGTAGCTGTGGCCCATGCCGGTGAGCCAATCCGCCATGCGGGCGGGGCCGAACAGCGGGCTATGCTGAAGAAAGTAGATATGCATGATAGGTCCAATGATGGGGACGACCGGACCACTCCACAAGCGAGGAATAGGGTTTTAGCGATGGCCATTCGTGCCCAGCTCCTGGAACAGATCTACACCATCGTGGCGCAGATACCCGCGGGGCGTGTCACCACCTACGGCCGGATCGCCCGGATGACCGAAGGCGCCACCGCGCGCCTGGTCGGGACGGCCATGCGGCAGTTGCCCGCGGGGCACGACCTGCCCTGGCACCGGGTCATTGGTGCCAGCCGACGAATCGCGGAGCATGGCGGCGCCCAGCGCCAGCACGAGAAATTGCGCGCCGAAGGGGTCGTTTTCGATGCCGGTGGTCGCGTGCCGATGCATTTGATGTGGCCAGAATGACGAGGAATTCATGACAAAGCCCACGGGTAGCTTCAACGCCAGGCTTCGCCGGCTCGACGCGCGCCAGCAGATCGCTTTCATGGCGGCGCTGAGCGAACGCCTGGTGCCCAACTATGCGCTCTATGCCGGCATGAGCGGCCACGGCAATCCGAGCGTGATGAACAATGTGCTGGATCTGGTGTGGGAGCGGCTCAAGGTCGCCTCGGCCCGGATCGACTTCGACAAGCAGGCCGAGAAACTGGCCGAGATCGAGCCGCCGGAGGACGACGACAGCTTCGGTGCGCGACGGGCAACGGAGAGCGTCATGGCGTTGACCACGTTGCTGGATGCCCTGCGCGGCGAAGCCCCGGAGGCCGCACTGGAGGTGAGCCGGGTTTCCCGCAACGGCGTACGCGCCTATATCGAAATGACCGAGGGCAGCGAGGACGCCGAGCGGCTCGACGCACTGTTCCGCGAGCACGAATTGATGCAGGACGAGCGCGATTTTCAGGACGCGGTGCTCGAAGCGCTCGAGGCCGATCCCCGGCTCGAAGATCTACGGGCGCTGCGTATCCTGGGGCGGAACCAGGGGATCAGCAATCTGGGGCTGAGCCTCGATTGATCGGCGTCGACCGGTTGTGGATAAGCTGGTCATGCCAGAGACTGTTGATAACGGCTTGTCGACGGAAAGACAGGAGCAAGGCGATTGGAGGCCGATAACAGCAATAGCGGCCGACGCGCGAGAATAACGTTCAAGGAGGAACATCATGCAGAAACGCTGGTTGGTCGGTGGTCTGGCATTGGCGACAGTGATGCTGGCGGGTTGCCAGAGTCTGGGATGGAGCGGTGATGCGCTGCGCACCGAGCCGGTAGTGAAAAGCGTACACGAGCCCGACTGCGAGGGTGACGGCTGCGCCAACGTCAACGCCGCCTACCTGCGCTTCCCCGAATCGCCGCAACTCTCCGACGAACTCGAACGGCGGCTGTTCGGCCTGGCGAGCGGGCTCAGCGATAGCCCCGACGGCAACGCCATGGGGCAGTCCCGTTCTTTCGATGCCTTCGCCGATCAAGTGTTCGCGGCTGCCCGCAGCGCCCGCCAGGACGTGCCGGAACTGCCCGGCTTCGAGGCCGATCTCAGGGCGGACATCGTGGCGGATCGCGACGACCTGCTGGTGATCGAGCTCGACGGTTATCTGTATAGCGGTGGTGCCCACGGCTTGCCGCTGACCTCCTACATGGTGATCAGTCGCGACACGCAGCAGGTGGTGGATCTCGACGACATGCTGCTGCCGGGGCAGCGGCCGGCTTACGAGGCGGCGTTGAAGCGGGCGCATCAGCGCTGGCTGAAGACCGACCAGGCCAGAGGATTATCGGAGATGCAGTGGCCGTTCGCGCTATCCGACAACGTGGCGCCGTTGGCGGACGGGCTGGCGGTGAAGTACCAGGTCTACGACCTGGCGCCGTACGCGGCGGGGCAGCCGCAGTTGATGATTCCCTACGCCGAGCTCGACGGTATCTTCCGGTCACGCTACCTGCCTTAAAAGCGTCCGCGTTGACGATGCGAAAGCGCCGCGACCCTATCGGGCCGCGGCGCTTTCGTCGATCCGCTCTCGCGGCTCAGGCTCACAGCGCTCAGAGGCGCATTTCGATCCCGTGCTCGGCCATGTAGCGCTTGGCGTCCGGAATCGTGTACTCGCCGAAATGGAAGATGCTGGCGGCGAGCACCGCATCGGCGCCGCCTTCCTTGACGCCGGCTACCAGGTGATCGAGATTGCCGACGCCGCCGGAAGCGATCACCGGTACCTCGACGGCGTCGCTGATCGCGCGGGTCACGCCGAGATCGAAGCCCACCTTGGTACCGTCACGGTCCATGCTGGTCAGCAGCAGTTCACCGGCGCCGTACTCGACCATCTTGCGTGCCCAGTCCACGGCGTCCAGCCCGGTCGGGCGGCGCCCGCCGTGAGTGAATATTTCCCAGCGCGGCGGCTCGCCCTCGGCACTGACCTTCTTGGCATCGATCGCCACCACGATGCACTGGCTGCCGAAGCGTTCGGCGGCCTCGCGCACGAAATCCGGGTTGGTGACGGCGGCGGTGTTGATCGAGACTTTGTCCGCACCGGCATTGAGCATGGTGCGAATATCCTCGCAGCGACGAATGCCGCCGCCCACGGTTAGCGGAATGAACACCTCGCCGGCGATACGCTCGACCATCTCGACGGTGGTGCCGCGATCTTCATGACTGGCAGTGATGTCGAGAAAGGTGATCTCGTCGGCGCCCTGCTGGTTGTAGCGCTTGGCGATCTCGACCGGATCGCCGGCGTCGCGAATCCCCACGAAATTGACGCCCTTGACCACGCGGCCGGCGTCGACGTCGAGACAGGGAATGATGCGTTTGGCCAGCGTCATGAGATGTCTCCCTTGGCGGCGTCGATCCCGTCACCACGCATCGAATCGCCCTGAATCGAATCGCCTTGAATCGAATCGCTCAGCGCTTGTGCCTCGGCGACGTCGAGCGAGCCCTCGTAGATGGCGCGGCCGGTAATGGCGCCGATGATGCCGCTGTCAGCGACCTTGGCCAGCGCACGAATGTCTTCCAGATCGGTCACGCCACCGGAGGCGATCACCGGCAGGCCGCCGTCGCGAGCCAGCTGCGCGGTGGCCTCGACGTTGACGCCCTGCATCATGCCGTCGCGGGCGATGTCGGTGTAGACGATCGAGGAGACGCCGTCATCGGCGAATCGCCTGGCCAGATCCACCGCCTTGACCGTGGACACCTCGGCCCAGCCGTCGGTGGCGACGAAGCCGTCGCGGGCGTCCAGGCCGACGATCACGTGGCCCGGGAACCGGCGACACATCTCGCCGACGAAGTCGGGTTCCTTGACCGCCTTGGTGCCGATGATCACGTAGCTGACCCCGGCAGCGAGATAGTGCTCGATGGTCTCGGCACTACGGATGCCGCCGCCGATCTGGATCGGCAGATCCGGATAGGCGCGGGCAATGGCCGTGACGGCGTCACCGTTGACCGGCTTGCCCTCGAAGGCGCCGTTGAGATCAACCAGGTGCAGCCGCCGCGCGCCGGCCTCGACCCAGCGTGCGGCCATCGCGACCGGATCGTCCCCGTAGGAGGTCGCATCATCCATGCGGCCCTGTTTGAGGCGCACGCACTGGCCGTCCTTGAGATCGATGGCGGGAATCACCAGCATGGCTTCGAATCCTTTGACTGTGAGTCGGTTAGGTGCTGTCCGAAAGTCGGCGAGCGATGACCAGATAAGGCAAAAATCGGCGAAAGAACGGAGTTTACGGAGGGTAAATGAGTATCTTGAGCCGATTTTTTAACGCCATATGGATGAGCGCAGCCACTTTTCGGATGGTGGCTAGGGCGCCCAGTTGACGAAATTTTCCAGCAACCGCAGACCGTCCCCGGCGCTCTTCTCCGGATGGAACTGGACCGCGAAGACGGTACCGCGACCGGTGACCACGTGGGCATCGACGCCGGCGTAATCGGTGGTGCCGAAGATATCGGCATCGCTGGCGGCCTCGACGTAATAGCTGTGCACGAAGTAGAACCTCGCGCCGTCCTCGATGCCGTTCCACAGCGGATGCGGGTGATGCTGCGCCACGCGGTTCCAGCCCATGTGCGGCACTTTCAGGCGCTCGCCTTCGGGCGTGGTCAGCTTGTGGCCGAAGTGACGCACGCGACCGGGGAGGAAGCCCAGGCAGTCGACGCCGCCGTTCTCCTCACTGCGATCGAACAGCATCTGCTGGCCGACGCAGATACCCAGCAGCGGCTTGGCCTGCTCCTCGAGCAGATCCTTGACCAGGCCTTCGAGCTCGGTGCGCTGCAACTCGCCCATGCAGTCGCGGATCGCGCCCTGGCCGGGCAGCACCAGGCGCGAGGCACCGCGAATCGAGCGCGGATCGCGGGTCACCATGACGTTTTCATGGGTGACGTGCTCGAGCGCCTTGGCCACGGAGTGCAGGTTCCCCATTCCGTAATCGATCACGGCGATCGTCATTGCGGTTTCCTCGCTGATTCGGTGGTGGCGATGGACGGTATCACAGGCTGCCTTTGGTCGACGGCATCTGGCCGGCCATGCGGGGGTCTTCCTCGACCGCGGCACGCAGCGCCCGGCCGAACGCCTTGAAGATGGTTTCCGCCTGATGGTGGGCGTTGAAGCCCTTGAGATTGTCGATGTGCAGCGTGACCTGGGCGTGATTGACGAAGCCCTGGAAGAACTCCCAGAACAGCTGCGTGTCCAGCCGGCCGATGGTCGCGCGGGTGAATTCGACATCCATGAACAGGCCCGAACGGCCGGAAAAATCGATCACCACGCGGGACAGCGCCTCGTCGAGCGGCACGTAGGCATGGCCGTAGCGACGAATGCCCCGCTTGTCGCCGATCGCCTGGGCGAAGGCCTGACCCAGGGTGATGCCGAGATCCTCGACGGTGTGGTGCTCGTCGATCTCGAGATCGCCCTTGGCATCGATCGTCAGGTCGATCATGCCGTGGCGAGCCACCTGATCCAGCATGTGGTCGAGGAAAGGAACCCCGGTCCGGCAATCCAGGCGGCCGCTGCCGTCCAGGTTGACCGTGACCGTGATCTGCGTCTCGTTGGTGTCGCGCGACACCGTGGCGATGCGCTCGGACATGCGTGGGGAATCTCCCGGTACGGTTGGCGAGAATCGGCCATTATAGTGAATCGAGCCCTGCATCCGCTACAATGGCGGTGTTTATCAGGCGGCGATCTTCGCGCCGCCCACCGATCAGTCAGGCCGTTCTGCCGACAAGGAGATACAGGGGGCATGCCGGAAGCCACACAGCACGTCGAGTCGCATCATTCAGTCGTTCCCGGTAGGGCGATTCCCGGTCGCAAGGCGTGGCGGCGATGTACCGTTCATCGACCGCTGGCATCTGTCGATCACGCACAGGGAGGATGGGAATGAAGGGGCTGTTCAGAACGCTGCTGGCGGCAGTCGGTGTCCTGGGGATTCTGGTCGTGGTGGCGGTTGTCTATATCACCACGTTCTTCGATCCGAACGATCTCAAACCGCGCCTGATCGAGGCGGTTCGCGACCAGAGCGGCCTCGAGCTGCGTCTCGATGGCCCACTGTCGTGGTCCTTCTATCCGCGCATCGGCGTCAGCGTCAAGGACGCCGAAGCCTGGCTCCCCGAGCAGTCCCGGGACGATGCCCCCTTCGTCGGCTTCGATAACGCCGAGGTCAGCGTGGCCTTTACGCCGCTGCTGACCGGCGATGTCTCGGTCGACGGCCTGATCCTCGATGGCATGCGCCTCAATCTCGCCCGCGATGCGCAGGGCCAGGGCAACTGGCAGGTGCTGCTGGATCGCCTGGCCGAGAACGATGGCCAGAAGGGGGCCGAGTCGTCGAAACAGGCTCAGCCAGAGAAATCGGAGAAAAAGGGCCCCGGCCTGAAGCCGGGCGCCGATCAGGCGGTGGCGTTCGACATCGCCAGCATCAAGGTCTCCAACAGTCAGGTGAATTACGTCGATCGGCAGAAACCGCTGGACATCACGCTGGCCAACCTCAGTCTGCAAAGCAGCAACGTCAGCCCGCAATCCTCGTTCCCGATCCAGCTCTCCTTCGATGTCGAAGGTCGCCAGCCGGATGTGAACGGCAATCTGCAGTTGAAGAGCCAGATGCGGATGGATCTCGGTGCCGGGCGCTACACCTTCGAGGGCGTGACGCTCAACGGCAAGGCGCAACTGCCGACACTGGCCGAGCAGGCCCAGACGCTCAATCTGAAAATTGCCACGCTGGTCGCCGATACCCGGGCGAAACAGTACCGGGCCGACGACATTCAGCTTGCTGCCTCGCTCTACCATTCCGCCATGCAGGAAACACCGCTGTCGCTGGACCTTCAGGGCGATGCGGCGGCCGATCTCGAGGCCCAGACCGCCACGCTCGGTGACCTCGTTTTGACCGGCGACGATGGCCTGGACCTGAAAGGCAGCGTGAACGTCACGCAACTGAGCGACGCGCCACGCTATCAGGGCCGGATGGAACTGGCGCCGCTGTCGGTGCGGGACTGGCTGACGCGCTTCGGTATCGAGGTGAACAGCGCCGACGACGAGGCGCTCACAGCGCTGTCGCTGAGAGGACCGTTCTCAGGCGATGCGCAACAGATCGACTTCGACGATCTGCAGATGACGCTGGATGAAACCCAACTGCGTGGCTCGCTGGGTGCCGCGTTCGACGGTCAGGCGCTGAATTTCGATCTTGCCGGCGATCGGCTCGATCTGGACCGCTATCTGGCACCGCGATCGCAGGACGCAGGCGGCGACGCGACGGGCGACGACGCCAAGGACACCGCCTGGCTCTCGGCGCTCGGTGTCGCGCCGGCGCTGGCCGCGGCCGAAGGCGCCGAGCTGCTTCCCGTCGACTGGCTCGCCGGGCTCGAGCAGGAAGGGCATCTGACGCTGGATTCCCTCAAGGTCAAGGGTATCGATCTGAGCGACGTCGAACTGGCCACCAGTGGCAGCGGCGGGCGTCAGCGCCTCGATTCCCTCAGCGCCAACCTCTACGACGGCGCGTTGCAGGCCTCCAGCGCGCTGGACCTGAGTCAGTCGCCGATCCGGCTCTCCTTCACCGAGCGCATGAACGGCGTCGATATCGCGCCGCTGTATCAGGGTTTCAGCGGCAAGACGTCACCGCTACGCGGCAAGCTCAACCTGCAGGGCGATTTCGATTCGCGGACCAACACGGTCGAAGGGCTCAAGCAGAATCTCGACGGCCAGGCTGCGCTGCGTGTCGACGACGGCGCCATGCTCGACGTCAATGTCTCGCGTCAGCTGTGCACGGCGGTCGCGACGCTGGAAGGGCGTGAATCGACCCGCGAATGGAGCGAGGACACCGCCTTCGATCGCCTGCAGGCCAGCGTGACGGTCGACAACGGCGTGGCGCACAACGACGATCTCGTCATCGCCATCCCGGGCATCGAGGTGACCGGCAAGGGTGACGTCAATCTGGTGACCAACCGTCTCGACTATCGCGCCGCGGCGCGCTTTACCGATACTGCCGACGAGGCTGCCTGTGGCGTCAATCCGAGACTGGCCCGGATCGACTTCCCGATCCGCTGCCAGGGCAGCCTCGACGAGGCGCCAGGGCAGTGGTGCGGATTCGATCGCGAGGCGTTCCAGAGCTCCCTTGCCGAACTGGCCAGGGACGAGGCCAAGCGAAAGGCCGGCGAACGGATCGACGAAGAACTGGACAAGCAGCTCGACGACGAGACTCGCCAGAAGATCGACGAAAAGCTCGGAGACGGCGCGGCCGAGAAGCTGGGCAACAAGATTCGGGATATCTTCCAGTAAGCCTGGTCAGCACTCAGCCTGGGCGCCGACGTCATGTCGGCGCCTTGTCATTCTGCTGGCGGATTGTCGCTTCGCTTCCGTCTTCCCATCCTGTTCATCACCTCGACCCGGTCCCGTCGCATGGCGGGCCGGATCGTTTCCATCATTCCGAAGAGGTGCCGTTTGGCAGAAATAGCCCTGTCGGCCGAAGCCTTCCGCGAGCGCGTGTTCGACTGGTTCGACGCGCACGGCCGCAAGTCGTTGCCGTGGCAGTACGACAAGACGCCCTACCGGGTCTGGGTCTCGGAGATCATGCTCCAGCAGACCCAGGTCGCCACCGTCATTCCCTACTTCGAGCGCTTCATGGCGCGCTTCCCGGATGTCCACGCACTGGCGCGAGCGCCCCAGGATGAGGTGCTGCACCTGTGGACCGGGCTGGGCTACTACGCCCGCGCCCGCAATCTGCACAAGGCCGCCAAGGTCGTCGTCGATGAGTACGACGGCGAATTCCCGACCCACGATCTCGAGGCGATGACCGCCTTGCCGGGGATTGGCCGCTCGACCGCTGGCGCGATCGTCAGCATCAGCACCGGCCGGCGTGCCGCGATTCTGGACGGCAACGTCAAGCGCGTGCTGGCCCGGCTGCATGCGGTGGAAGGCTGGCCCGGCAAGAACGACGTTCTCGCCCGGCTATGGGAGCTGGCGGAGCGCTACACGCCCTCGGAGCAGTTGCCGGACTACACTCAGGCAATGATGGATCTGGGGGCCATGATCTGCACGCGTGGCAAGCCGAGCTGCCTGCTGTGCCCGTTCGAGGATGTCTGCGTGGCGCATGCCCGGGGCGAGGAGCGCCTCTATCCCGGTTCCAAGCCCAGGCGCGAATTGCCGACGCGGCAGACACAGATGTTACTGTTGCAGGACGAGGCTGGCCGGGTGCTGCTGGAGCAGCGCCCGCCCAGCGGTCTGTGGGGCGGCCTGTGGGGCTTCCCCCAGTTCGATGGCGACAGCGAACTGCACGAGTGGCTGGAGCGGCACTGTCGAGGCGTTCATCTGGAAAGCGCCTGGCAGCCGTTCACCCACACTTTTACCCACTTCCGACTGGAGATCACGCCGCGACCGGCGCGGCTTCCGCACCGGAACGCCGCCACGGCGGTGGCCGAATCGAATCGGCAGTGGGTCGATCCCGCCGAGCCCGCCAGCATTGGCCTGGCGGCACCGGTCAAGGCGCTGCTGGCGACACTGGCCCAGACGCACGCACTCAACGCATGACAGGAGGTTTTCATGGCGCAGACCGTATTCTGCCGCAAGTATCAGCAGGAACTCGAAGCTCTGGCTTTCCCGCCGCTGCCCGGCGCCAAGGGCCAGGAGATCCAGCAGACCGTCTCCAAACGCGCCTGGGAGGAGTGGCAGGCGCTGCAGACTCGGCTGATCAACGAGAAGCACCTCAACATGCTGGAGCCGCAAGCTCGGGAGTATCTGATGACGCAGATGAACCGGTTTTTCGACAATCAGGAAACCGATCACGCCGAAGGATACGTGCCGCCCAGCCAGTGAATTCCGGGCGGTGAAAAAAGAACTCATCTTTTTGAAATAAAAGGGTTGACCCCAAAACGGCTTGCTGGTTAAATGCGTCCCCGTTGGCGAGGGCCAGATAGCTCAGTTGGTAGAGCAGGGGATTGAAAATCCCCGTGTCGGCGGTTCGATTCCGTCTCTGGCCACCATCAATGCTGGGGTATCGCCAAGTGGTAAGGCACCGGTTTTTGGTATCGGCATGCGCAGGTTCGAATCCTGCTACCCCAGCCATCGCTAACGTCTCTATGCTCGCCGACATAGCTCAGTTGGTAGAGCAACTGACTTGTAATCAGTAGGTCCCGGGTTCGACTCCTGGTGTCGGCACCAGAGCTTAGAGATTGATTCATAAGGCTTTTTAAGCCTTACAAGAGACCGCCCTTCAAGGCGGTTTTTTTGTGCCTGCCAGTTTTGTCAGAAAGTTCTGTCAGCTCTGCCTGGCATGCCTATTCCTGTCGTTCCTACCTTGCCGCTCCAGCCGCGACATTCGACCGTGGCGCCCCCGTGAACTCGATGGCTGCTGGCTGCGTGACGGCCGGCTCTGCCTCGCACCTTGGCTATTGTTAACCTACTTTATCCAGGGAGCTAAATGAGGACGCTTATTCAGTTTGCGTTCAGGTGAGCCGCCTACCCTTTGATAAAGGGCTGGTTATCAGCGAAGGACTGGAACCCGCGGTCATTGTCTTTGGCCCAGGTTCGTTTGAATCAGCGACGCGAGGGATCCGCATGGAGCTGTTCGCTCTTCTCGTCATTCTGATCGTGGTACTTGGCGCCGGGCTGCTGGTGCAGTGGCTGCCCATGCGTCATCAGCCTCGGCCCAGCTGGTCCCAGCGCGTGCCGTTTCTGGGCGGGGGGACGCCCGACAGCCACGCCTGGAGCCGCTACCACGTTCGCTACTACGCCATGACGCTGCTGTTGATCGCCTTCGAGATGGAGATGATGTTCATGTACCCGTGGGCGGTCGTGTTCGTCGAGACGGGCATGAAGGCCATGATGGAGATGGGCATGTTTCTCGCCATCCTGTCGGTGGGCATCGTCTATGCCTGGCGTGAGGGGGTGTTCAAGTGGCAGTGAGCTGGCTGCACAAACTCGCCGCGCGTGGCCGCGTTCCCGTGTTTCCCGTGTTGGGCAAGCAGGGGGATGGTGTGCTGCGGCACCTCGCGTTATCGCCGCAAATCGAACTGGTCGACTCGCCGCGCCACGCCAGTGTGTTGCTGGTGGCGGGGGAGGTTCCGGCCGACCGTTTCGAGCCCCTGCGCCGGGTGCGCGACCAATTGCCATACCCTTTCACGACGCTGTGGTTTCGCAGCGAACCCTGGCCTCATCTGGAACGCGTGGCCCGTATCGACGATCTCGACGACCTGCCCGGCGCACTGGTCACGGCGCATCGCGAACTGATGGAAGGCCGCCGCGGCAGTGCCCATCGTCTCCTGCCGGATAAGCCGCCCAACCCCTGGGAAGGCAAGGGCGATTTCGGCCAGGGCGGTGAAGGCATGATGGGCGGGGTGCCCTACGGGCGGCCCATGGCCATGAACATGGAGGACGACATTCGCGACGGGTTGACGCTGGATTCACTGACTTTCCGGTTGGGGCCGTTCTTCTTCGCATTTCCGCCCGGCATGGCGGCTGAGATCACCCTGCAGGGGGATCTCGTGCAGACATGGCAAACGCAGTTGGCGCCGTATCCACAACCTCTCGACGAGGTTTTTTTCGACGCTCGCGAGCGCCCCGTCCCCATTGCGGAGGTCGAGCTTGCCCGGGTCCGCCATCACCTTCACCGGCTGTTTCATGCATTGCATCTGGCGGGCCTGGAGGGCGTGAGCCTGAGGGCCTTGCGCCTGGCGCATGAGTTGTCGACGTCGAGCACCCTCGACGGGTTGCGGCGCGCACTATCACGTAGCGGCTTCTTTCGTCTGACGGCGGGCGGCGGCGTGCTCGGCTCCGAGCAGGCACGCATGATCGGCGGGCCCGCCGCCCGAGCCGCCGGACTGGATGATGATCTGCGTGCGGAGGATGCCGGCTATCGACGACTGGGATTCTCCCCCGTCTGTCAGACCGCGGGCGATACCCATGCTCGCTGGCGGCAGCTTCTGGACGAAATCGACCAATCTCTTCATCTGGCCCGTCTGGCCGAACGCGACAGGGTACACACGGAGCAGACAGGCAGCATCGAGACACCGCGTGGCCCCTGGTCGGCGCGGCGGCCGGCGGATGCGAGCACGCTCTTCGACGAGCTGTTACCCGGGCTGGAGTGGGGCGGTGCCCTGGCGACGGTCGCCAGTCTGGATGTCGCGGGGTTGGCCGATCAACCTGTCGGCACACGGCCATCCGGCGAGTCCCGGGCGGTACGGGGAGGTACCGGGAACGATGTTTAGCGAGCTGTTTCTGCCGGTTCTCATGGAGATCTTCATGCTGGTTGTCGGCGGTTATGCCGTTGCCGTGCTCGATCGCCTGGTTGCCAGCGTGCTTGGCACTCCTCAGGCCGGAGGTATCTGGCTGGCGCCGATGGCGCGCGGAGCCTGGTTGCTGACCCAGCATGCCAATGCCACCGAAGCGCCGGATTGGCGAGCCTGGCGGCTGGCACCGGCCCTGTATCTGGCATTGGCGGCGGGCGGGCTGGCGGTGGTGCCATGGTCGGCATCGCTGGTCGCCACGGATCTGGTCACCAGCGTGGTGCTGTGGGGCAGCGTGGAAGCGCTGGCGACCGTCGTCATCTTCTTGCATGGCTGGTCGGCGAATTCGTTACTGGCCTTGATCGGCGGGTACCGGTACGTGGCGCTGGGGCTCTCCTACATCCTGATCAGCATGTTCGTGCTGATCGGCGTGGCATTGCCGGCCGAATCGCTGCAGTTCACCCAGGTGGTGGCTTCGCAGGAAGGCCTGTGGAATGTCATCCGCCAGCCGCTGGGCCTGCCGCTGTTTCTCATCGTCGGCCTGGGCATGACCTTCTGGGGGCCACTGAACCTGGCCGATTCGACGGATCTTGCCGGCGGCACGGCCTCGGAGATCTCGGGGCCGCCACGGCTGGTCTGGGACATGGCCCGGGCGGCCATGCTGGTCGCGTTCAGCGGCGTGGCGGCGACTGCCTTCCTGGGGGGCTGGCTGGGCCCCTGGCTGCCCGGCCCGTTATGGATGTCCCTCAAGATGCTGGCGGTACTGAGCGTGCTGCTGTTGCTCGGGCGGCTACTGCCGCGACTGGCGCCGGAGCGCTGCGTCACCTTGATGTGGGTCGTGTTGCTGCCGCTGTCGTTCATCGATCTGGTATGGGCCGGCGCTGTGGCGTTATGGGAATGAACGGAGCGTTATTGTGATGGAGAGCATGAATCACGGCCTCGGTGTCGATATCGCGTTTCTGCTGCTGGCCACGCTGGCGGTGGTTACCGGATGGCGCGTGTTTCGCACCGATTCGATGGTACGGGCCTCCTTCTTTCTGCTGGTGTCGTTCATCGCCGTGGGCGTGATCATGATCCTGTTGGCGGCGGAATACCTGGGCGTTGCCATGTTCTTCATGATGGCCGTGGAAATGACGGTCATGGCGCTGTTCATGGTCATGTTCATGATGAACCCGGCCGGCCTGAATCCCATGAACATGGTCCATCAGGAACGTATCGCCATCGGGGCCGGCGTCGCCGGTTTTCTGATACTGGGCGCCATGGCCCTGTTGGCGATCTTTCCCGATCAGCCGGTGCCGGCAGGCCTCGAACCCGTCAGATCACTGGGCAACGAAATGCTCGGTGATTCGATGCTGATTTTCGAATCGGCGGGTCTCGTGCTGCTGACCACCATGATCGGCGTGGTGGTGCTGTCGAGCCATCGCGGGCGCTATGGCGCGGCGGCGGAGGGCTCGATGCCGCCGGGGCTGGAACCGGGCGGCGACCCGGCAGGCAAGCCCGAGGAGGACGAAGAGGGCGAAGGTGGGCATCACCATCATCACCATTGAGCAGGACAGACAGGCAGGGAGGCTTGCATGACACTCACCACACTTTTGCTATTGGCAGCGGCACTGATCGGTATCGGGATCTATGGCGCGCTTTCCCAGCAGTCGTTCGTGATGCTGATGATGGGTCTGGAGCTGATCCTCAACGGTGTCATGCTGGCGGCGGTGGCTTTCTGGGCCTTCAGCGGGGCCGGAGCACCGGAAGGCCAACTGCTGACGATCATCGTCATGGCGGTGATGGCCATCGAGATGGCGATGGGGTTCGCCCTGGTGGTCGCGGTCTTCCGCGGTAAACAGGCCGACATGACCGAATCGCTGACCGGGCTGAAGCACTGATGCTGTGGTTCGTTCCTCTCTTGCCGCTGCTGGCCGCCCTCGTCATCCATGGGGTCGGCAAGCGCTGGCCGAGCGACGACAGGGGCCGTGCCGTGCTGACCCTGGCGGGGGTGGCGATCACGGTCGCTACCTTGCTGCTCGTGAGCATCGCGGTCACGGCGGACTGGGGCGGCACCTATCGCTGGAGCTCCCGAATCGTTCTGTCACTCGGGATGACGTCCACCAGCGCCGTGTTCGCCATCGTCGTGCCACTGATCGCCGCGCCGATCATCGTCTACAGCGCCTACCATGAGGCATCGACGATCAGTGGCAGAGAGACGGTGCGCCCCCCCGTCGGACTGGTGGCGCTGCTGACGGCGTTCGTCGGCGCGATGGAACTGCTCGTCCTGGCCGAGGATTTCGTCACCCTGCTGATCGCCTGGGAACTGGTCGGGGCATGCTCGTGGGCGCTCATCGCCCATGAATGGCAGAAGGCCGGCAACCTGCGGGATGCCGCCTGGGCGTTCCTGGTCACTCGCTTCGGGGATCTGGGGCTGTACATCGCCGCGGCGGCAGCGTTCGCCGGCACGGGCTCGTTTGCCTTTGCAGACCTGGCCCAACTCGATGGGTGGCGGCTGGACGTGTTCGTTGCCGGCGTCGTGCTGGCCGCCGCCGCGAAATCCGCCCAGGTGCCGTTCTCTCCCTGGCTGTTTGCCGCCATGTCCGGGCCGACACCGGTGTCGGCATTGCTCCATGCGGCGACCATGGTCGCGGCGGGGATCTACCTGGTGGTCCGGCTGCATGCGGAACTCTCCGCCGTCGCCTGGTTTGCGCCGGTCGCCATCACGCTGGGGCTGACCACTGCCCTGGCAGGGGGACTGGTGGCCTGTCTTCAGGGCCATGCCAAGAAGCTGCTGGCCGCCTCGACATCGGCCCAGTATGGCCTGATGTGGCTGGCGGCAGGGGCGGGCTTTCCCGGCGTCGCCCTGGTGCACTTCGTCACGCATGCATTCACCAAAGCGGCGCTGTTCCTGGCCGCCGGCATCGCCGAACGCCATGTCGACAGCTATTCGCTGACTGCGATGCGCCTGGGTCGCCTGCTTCCTGGCGTCGCGGCAGCCGCCATGGTAGCCAGCCTGGCGCTGGCAGGCGTCGTTCCGCTAAGTGCAGCGTGGAGCAAGGAGAAGATCGTCGCGGCCGCCGGCCATCAGGTGTCCTGGCTGGCCGTGATCGCCGCCGTGGCGGGAGGCCTCAGTGCGCTGTACGGCACGCGCTTTCAACTGCTGGCGTTCGGGCGGGGGCGGCATGACCGCATGAGCGAGGCTGCCTCCCGGCCCGGACACTCCCGGGCGGAGGCCGTCGCGTTCTACCTGCTGGCGGCAGGCACATTGGCGCTGTCGCTACTCTGGTGGCCCGGCGTCGGGAATAGCCTCGCTGATTTGCTGGCTGTGCACTTTCCCAAGACCAGGCCGTGGGAACTGATCGTATCGCTATTGCTGGTGGCGCTGGGCGTGGGCCTGGGCATTTTGGCGGTGCGTCGTGAGGTGTCGAGCCAGCAGAGCGAAACGCGTACCGCCATGGCGGACTGGTTTGGCCTGCCAGCGTTGTCAGCACGTGGCGCGAATGCCGTGATGATGTTCAGCCATGGCCTGGCACGCTTCGACGATCGCGCCGTGGATGCCGGAATCCGTGGCAGTGCCCGCTTTGGTGCGTGGCTGGCCAGGCTGGGAGAGCGGCGTGGCGAAGGCGCGTTCGATGGCGCCACGATCCAGCTCGCGAAGGGCGTCGACTGGGCGGGGCAAGTGGTACGCCGGGCGCATACCGGGCAGATGCATCACTACTACACCGGTATCGCGGCAGGACTCGCCGCGATCCTGATCATCCTGAGCATAGGAGCGCTCCTTTGATTTTGACTGCAGCCCTGGGGCTTCCCATGCTGGGTGCCCTCGCACTCGCCGTTTCAAGCCGCTGGACCGAGACCACGGCTCGCCGGTGTGCCATTGTGGTTTCGGTATTGCCGGTGCTGTTGCTGGCCTGGGCGTGGCGACAGTTCGATCCGCAAGGTGCGCTGTTCCAGTTCGTCGAGGAGGTGCCCTGGGTGCCCAGCCTGGGCATGGGCTACAGGCTGGGCGTGGACGGCATTGCCCTGGCTGTTGCGACGATGAGCGCCCTGGTCTTCTCGGCCAGCATCGCCTACCCCGTGGACACGAAGCATCAGCCTCGCCAGTACTACGCCTGGATGCTCTTTCTGCAGTCCGTGTCACTGGGTGTCTTCCTGGCGCTGGACCTGCTGCTCTTCTATGTCTTTTTCGACCTGAGTCTGGTGGGGATGTTCTTCCTGATCGGCCGCTGGGGGCATGGTCAGGCGCAGCCCGCCGCGTTCAAGTTCTTTCTATACACCTTCTGCGGCTCGCTGTTGCTGCTGCTGGCGATCATCGGGCTTTATCTGTCGGTCGAACCGCATACCTTCGACATGCGCGTGCTCATCGAGCAGCAACCGCTGGCGGGCGCGGGCATGACTGCGGGCCTGGTGTTCCTCGCCCTCATGCTCGGCTTCGCCATCAAGACACCGGTGGTGCCCGTTCATACCTGGCTGCCCCAGGCGCATGTCGATGCCCCGGGGCCGGTCTCGGCGATTCTCGCCGGGGTGCTGCTCAAGATGGGCACCTACGGAATCATCCGCATTCCGTTCGCCATGATGGCGGAGACGTTCTCTCGCTATGCCCTGGTCATTGCGCTGTTTGCGGTCGTATCAATTCTCTACGGGGCCTTCGTGGCGCTCGGCCAGCGCAACCTGAAGCGGCGCATTGCCTACACGTCGGTCAATCACATGGGCTATACGGTGCTGGGTATCGCGGTGGCCGGTGCCCTGATTCAGGACGCCGGGTATGCCCGCGAACTGGCCCTGGTGGGGGCCACGGTGGAAATGGTGGCGCACGGCCTGATTACCGGGGCGCTGTTCCTCATATGTGGCTCGTTCTGGCAGCGTACCGAGGAATATGACCTGGACAGCTACGGTGGCCTGTTTCGTCAGGCCCCATGGCTGACCGCCTTCGCCGTGCTCGCGTCCTTTGCCAGCCTGGGCCTGCCCGGCCTGGCCGGTTTCGTGGCGGAGTTCCATATCTTTGCCGGCACCTTCGGCGTCTATCCATGGCTCGCCGTCATTGGCGTGCTGGGCATCCTGGTGACAGCGGTGCTGTTTCTGCAGATGCTGCAGAAGGTGTTCTTCGGGGCGATGCCGGAGCGCTGGGCGCAGTTCGAGGATCTGCGTCCCGTCGAGTGGGGCGTGCTCGCGGTGCTGTCGGCAGGCTTCATGATCATCGGCGTGGCACCGGCGTTTCTGCTGACCCTGGTCGAGGCATCGGCGACGCTGCTGGTGGGGGGCCGCTGATGCCTATCGGTGACGTACTGCCGGAAATCAGCCTGACGCTGGGTGCCGTGGCGATCGTCCTGTTCGCCAGCTTCCTCCGTCAGCGGCAGCATCACTGGGCAGCCGTGCTGGCCCTGCTCGCGATCGGTCTCGGTGCGGGGCTGACCGTCGCGCAATGGGGCGGGGCGCCGCGGCTGACGTTTTCCGGTGTCTGGGCCCTGGATGGCGTGGCGCTCGCCAGCAAGCTGGTCGTGCTGGTCGCCGGTGCGCTGGTCGTCGCGATGTCGCCGGAATGGATGCGGACCGATCGCCGCCATGGCGAGTACTACGCACTGGTGCTGTTCGCGCTGCTGGGCGTCATCATGATGGCCTCGGCCAGCGATACCATGGAGTTGGTGCTGGGCGTGCTGCTGTCCTCGGTGGCGAGTTACCCGCTGGCCGCCTATCACCGTGGCTGGGCGCCCGCGCTGGAGGCCGGGATGAAGTATTTCCTGATCGGCGCTTTGACCAATGCGTTGCTGACGATCGGGGTGGTGGTGCTGTTCGGCCTGACCGGCAGTACCGGGTATCCGGACATCGCCCAGGCGCTTGCCACGGACAGCGACCGCTTGGCACTGACCATCGCCACGGCCTGCGTGGTGCTGGGGCTGACCTTCAAGCTGGCGGCGTTTCCGGCTCACGCCTGGATGCCGGACGTGGCGCAGGGCTCACCGGTACCGGCGGCAGCCTTCCTGACCGTCATCCCCAAGGTTGGCGCCGCGGTAGCGCTGGCCCGCTTCGTTTCCCTGCTGCCGCCGGATGTCGCCTGGCGGGCGATCGTGGCATCGATCTCCGTCGCCACCATGACGCTGGGCAACGTGGCGGCGCTGCGACAGGCGGACGTGCGCCGCCTGCTGGGCTGGTCATCGGTTTCCCAGTCTGGGTATGCCCTGATGGCCATCGTGGTGCTGGGTGTCAGCGATCAGGCCCTGCCGGCACTGGTGTTCTTCCTGGCGACCTATGCCACGGCCAACCTGGCTGCCTTCGCCGTGGTCACGCACCTGCGGGGGCGTACCGTGCTGGACGATTACCGGGGGCTGGCCCGACACGCACCGATCGCGGCCACGATACTGATCGTGTCGCTGTTGTCCCTGGTGGGTATCCCGCCGCTGGTGGGTTTCTTCGGCAAGCTGATGCTGTTTCGCGTCACGATCGAGGGCGGTTACGCCTGGCTGGCGCTCGTGGCGGTGATCAACACCGTCGTCTCGCTGTTCTACTACCTGCGCATCGTCGCGCCGATGATGTTCGGCAGCGCCCGATCTACCGTGCATGTGCTTTCAGGTCCCTGGGCAAGCTTCACAATGATCGTGGCTGGTCTACTGTTAATCGTCGGGGGGCTTGGTGCAGAAGCACTCATGGTGTTTACGGACTCGATACGCTTTGCACGGTAAGTCCCGGCAGGCCAAGCCTGCCGATCGAGTTTCATGGAGTCAGACTCAGGAGGGAATCATTCATGGCATCCGTTCATGATTTGGTCATCGACAGACCCGATAGCCTTCACGCCAAGGAGTGGCTGCGCGCGTACCAGCGGGTTCGTGCCGCGACCGAGGCCATCTGTGCGCCTCTGCACAAGGAAGACTACATGGTGCAGAGCATGCCGGATGTCAGCCCGCCGAAATGGCACATCGCCCATGTCAGCTGGTTTTTCGAAGCCTTCATCCTGAAACCGTTCCTGCCCGCCTACCAGACCCTCGACCCCGCGTACGATCATCTCTTCAATTCCTATTACGTGACCCACGGCACGCCGTTCCCCCGGCCCGAACGCGGCATGATCTCGCGGCCGACCGTGGACGATGTCTATCGCTATCGCGCGCACATCGACCGGGCCATGGAAGCGCTGCTCAGCGATCCACCTCAGGAACATCTCCAGGAGATTCTCCGACGTCTCGAGCTGGGCCTGCCGCACGAGCAGCAGCATCAGGAGCTGCTGCTGATGGATATCAAGCACATCCTGGCCCAGAACCCGTTGTGCCCGGCCTACCGGGACGACCTGGCGCCGACGCCCGCGCATGACGTCGCTGCGCTCGGCTGGCATGCCTACCCGGCCGGTATTCGCTACATCGGCCACGACGACACCGTGGGAGGCTTTGCCTATGACAACGAGATGGGGCGCCACCGCCAGTTCGTCGAGGCTTTCCAGATCGCCGACCGTCCGGTGACCAACGGCGAGTTCCTCGCGTTCATGCAGGCGGGGGGATACGACAAGCCCGAGCACTGGCTGTCGGACGGCTGGGCCACGGTCAAGGCCGAAGACTGGCAGGCGCCGCTCTACTGGGTCGAACGCGACGGTGTCTGGCATCACTACACCCTGGGCGGCCTGGTACCGGTCGACATGAACGCGCCGGTGTGCCATGTCAGCTTCTTCGAGGCCGATGCCTATGCGCAGTGGGCCGGCGCCCGCCTGCCCACCGAGGCCGAGTGGGAGACGGTGGCCCATGATGCCGTCATTCAGGACGACTTCGGGCAGGGGAACTTAGTCGGGCAGGGGAACTTAGTCGAGCAGGGGAACTTCGTCGAGCAGGACCATCTGCAGCCGGTCGCCGCCGGGACCACCGGCGCGCCGAGCCAGATGTTCGGCGATGTCTGGGAGTGGACCGGCAGCGCCTATCGCCCCTATCCGGGGTTTCGCAAGTTGCCGGGCAGCCTGGGGGAATACAACGGCAAGTTCATGTCCGGCCAGATGGTGTTGCGAGGCGGCTGCTGTGCGACGCCGGCCGATCATATCCGCGCCACCTATCGCAACTTCTTCCCGCCTCATGCCCGCTGGGCATTTTCCGGTTTCCGTCTTGCCAAGGGAGCCTCTGAGTAACGCCGTATTACCCAGCGGAATAATCAATCAGAGATTCCAAGGAGAGCTGATCATGACCCTGGCCGTACGATTCCATGACATGCATACGACCCCTGCCAAGACGTCGCTTCGCGACGAGATCTTGACGGGATTCAGCGCCGAGCAGAAGTTTGCCTCGCCAAAGTTCTTCTACGATCAGCGGGGTTCCGAGCTGTTCGACCGGATCTGCCAACAGCCGGAGTACTACCCGACACGAACCGAAGAACGGATCCTGGCCAACGCCGCCGAGGACATCGCGGACATCGCCGGGGATGAGGCGACGTTGATCGAGCTCGGCAGCGGGGCAAGTCGCAAGGTACGGCTGCTGCTGGAAGCCATGCGACCGTCGAGCTATCTCGGCATCGATATCTCCCGGGACTTCCTGCTCGAAAGCACGCGCCGTCTGGCTGCCGACTATCCATGGCTCGAGGTGCACGCCGCCTGTGCCGACTTCTCCTGCAACATGGCCTTGCCGGAGGGGCTGTGCTGCGAACGGCCGGTCGGCTTCTTCCCGGGGTCGAGCATCGGCAACTTCGACCCGCAGGCCGCCGAAGATTTCCTGCGCGGCTTGCATTCCCTGCTGCCCGTCGGCAGCGGGTTGCTGATCGGTGTCGACCTGATCAAGGACAAGACGACACTCGAAGCCGCCTACAACGATGCAGCAGGCGTGACGGCAGCGTTCAACCTGAACTTGCTGGATCGCCTACGCGAGGAGCTGAACACCGAAATCGACGCCGGGCATTTTGCCCACCGGGCCTTCTTCAACGAGGCGCAATCCCGCATCGAGATGCACCTGGTCAGCCAGTTACCCCAGGTCGTCGCGATCGAAGGCGAACGCTTCCATTTTCTGAAGGGCGAGACGATCCATACCGAAAACTCCTACAAGTACACGGTCGAAGGCTTTCAGGCCCTGACGGAGCGCGCCGGATTCAAGGCGCGCGCCTGCTGGACCGACGACGAGGACCTGTTTAGCGTCCACTATCTGGAGCGCTGCTGAAGTAGTACTGCTGGCGAGACAGGGCAGCCCGAGGACGCATGAGATGTCGTCTGAGTTACAATGAGTAACAAAATCCTACGGATACTTAGGCCAGATCATTATCCCTAATCATAGTTTGGCTATATCCTGTCGTCTTCCATTGGATGGATGCTCGCCAGGAATTCAGACAGGAATGTCCTGATGCCAAGGATTCACGGATTTGCGAGGCCGTGATAGCCAAGCACCTATGGTAGTGCTTACTGAGGGTCCGGCGCTTGCGCTTGGGCCCTCTTTCATTTTTCGTTGCTCTTCCGTTTCGCCGCTCGCCTTCATTCCGCGCACTCCTGCATGATTCCACCATGCTTCTGATCTTCGTTGGCGGCTCGGCAGCCAGTGCTGTCTGGCGGCCATGGATAACAGGTGCCACGGTTATATCCCGATGGCATAAAGAGAATTTTGCGTCGATTTTTATATCTCTAAAAGATATAACTTTAGAACCAATATGGCGTTACTCTAGGGGCATGTCTTCCCAAGGAGTCGCCATGAACACTTTCGCTCTCTCCCAAGGTGACAGGGGTAAAGGCCGACCCGATGTTGCCGGCTTCTTCGATCCTCGCACTTTCAGCATTCAGTACATCGTCAGCGACCCCGCCACGCGTCGTTGCGCGATCATCGATCCGGTGCTCGACTTCGACGAGAAGTCCGGCGCCACCGCGACCCATCAGGCCGACGAGTTGCTGGCGTATGTCGAGCGGGAAGGGCTCGTGGTCGAGTGGATTCTGGATACCCACCCGCACGCGGATCACTTCTCCGCCGCGCGCTATCTGCACGAGAAAACCGGTGCGCCTACCGCCATCGGCCGGCCGGTAACCCAGGTGCAAACGCTGTGGAAGGCGATCTACAACTGGCCGGACCTGAAGGATGACGGCAGCCAGTGGGATTATCTGTTCGACGACGAGGATACCTTCACGCTGGGCGAGATCGATTGCCGCGTGATGCACTCGCCGGGTCATACGCTGGCCTCGATCACCTACGTGATCGGCGATGCCGCCTTCGTTCACGACACCCTGTTCCAGCCCGATTTCGGCACTGCCCGCGCCGACTTTCCCGGCGGGAGCGCGCATCAGCTGTGGCACTCGATCCAGGCGATCCTGGCGCTGCCCGACGAGACGCGCCTGTTCACCGGTCACGACTACATGCCCGACGGCCGCGAGCCGCAGTGGGAAAGCACCGTGCGCGAGCAGCGCGAGCACAACAAGCACCGGCTCGGCGACAGCAGCGAGGCCGAGTACGTCGAGCTGCGCAACCGCCGCGATAGCGAATTGCCGATGCCGAAGCTGATCCTGCACGCGTTGCAGGTCAACATCCTCGGCGGGCGGCTTCCCGAGCCGGAGAGCAACGGCAAGCGCTATCTGAAGATTCCGCTCAATGCGCTGGAAGGCGCCGCGTGGGAGTGAGATGAATCTCAAAGCATGGCACGACGCGGATAACGAGGCTGGCCTGTCATGCATCAGTCGCGTCTTTATGAGCACCTTCGATACCGGTGCGCGCTGCATGGCCGCGGTCGTTGCCGAGCCATCCCGGTATCGACGTGCCGCCTCCGGGTCTTCGACGACAGCCGGTTGAGACAACCGTGGTGGCGACAATGCCAAGAGGACATGAGATGGAAACGATGGGTTGGTTGCAAGGGGCATTGGGCGGCGTCCTGATCGGTCTTTCCGCCACTCTCCTGATGGGGCTGCTGGGACGCATCGCCGGGATCAGCGGCATCCTCTCCGGGCTGATTTTCGATCGCGGCGGGGACAGACCCTGGCGTCTGGCCTTTCTGCTCGGGCTGGTGTCGGGGCCGGCCCTGTTGATGCTGACGGAAAGCGATCTGGGCAATACGGCTGCCGGCGCCGGTGTGGTCGGCCTGCCGGTGGCCGGACCACTGCTGATGCTGGCGGGAGGACTGCTGGTCGGGCTGGGCACGGGGCTTGGCAGTGGTTGCACCAGCGGGCACGGGGTCTGCGGGCTGGCGCGGCTTTCGCCACGCTCGATGGCCGCGACGCTCGTCTTCGTGCTGGTCGCCATGCTGACGGTGTTCGTCTCGCGGCACATGCTGGGGGGCTCGGTATGAAAGCGCTGGCAGGGTATCTGGCCGGACTGCTGTTCGGGCTTGGTTTGGCAATCAGCGGCATGACCGATCCGGCACGGGTCATCGGCTTCCTCGACGTGGCCGGCGCCTGGGACCCGACCCTGATCTTCGTGCTGGGCGGTGCCGTCATCACCACGTTCACCGGTTATCGATTGGCCTGGCGGCGGCAGGCGCCGGTGCTGGACGCGCGCTTCCAGCTACCCACGCGCCGCGATCTCGACGGCCGGCTGCTGGGCGGTGCGGCGCTGTTCGGCATCGGCTGGGGGCTGACCGGTTACTGCCCGGGGCCGGCGGTCGCCTCGCTGCCGGGGCTGAGCTGGCCGCTGGCGCTGTTTCTGGTCGCCATGGTGGCGGGGTGGTGGCTGGCCCGTCGGTTCTCGCCCGCTCACTGAGGGGGCGAACTCATCCTGACATCATCAGCCTGCCAGTAGACCTAGTGTTGTATTGTGCGAGCAAAAATACTGCCAAGGATTTATCCAATTTAAATAGCGGGGATGTTTTTTATTAGTCCCTTTTCGGCAGGCCAATCCCATTTATCCAAACCTTTGTGTTGTAGTATCAAAAGGATATAAGAATACGGTAGTTATATATTGCGAGAACTTGTCCGAGGCCCTGGAAGTCGCTACACCTTTGGATGGACTGTTAAGCAGTTTCGATACCTATTGCCAATAAATGGGCGTTGGTAAAAGCGCCAAAGGAGACGAGATGGACTTCGGAAAGTATCAATCCTGCATCGAGAGTTGCCATGTCTGTGCGGCTTACTGCGATGCCTGCTCTGTTGCCTGCCTGAAAGAAGACGACGTGAAAATGATGGCGGAATGTATCCGTCTGGACAGGCAGTGTGCGCAGATCTGCCGTTTGGCGGCCTCCTTCATGGCGCAGGGTAGCGAATATGCCAGCCAGATCTGCAGACTCTGTGCGGATATCTGCAAGGCGTGTGGCGACGAGTGCGCCAAGCATGATGCCGAGCATTGCCAGGAGTGTGCCAAGGCTTGTCACCGCTGCGCCGAAGCGTGTGAAGCCATGGCGTAACCAGCAGGAAGCAAGGCGAAAAGTACCTCCCTGTGAACGACCCGATATCCACCCGGATATCGGGTCGTTTCATGAGCGCCCGTTGCCGCACTTGACCCACGTTAATCCGTTATTCCGAAGGCACGTGGCGAGTCATTCGGCGCCATCTACGCTCAAGGAGATTTGTCGCGTACGAGTCCACTCATTCGTTCATTCATGCAGGATGCCTGCGTGTATGACTCGTACTGTTTCGACACCCGACTCTGAAAATATCAGGAGGCATGATGAAAGCCGTCGTCTTTCACGCTATCGGTGATATTCGCGTCGATGACGTTCCCGAGCCGCAACTTCAGGAACCGACCGATGCCATCATCCGGCTGACCACCTCTGCACTGTGCGGCACCGACCTGCACTTCGTTCGCGGCTCCTTCACGCCGATGCAGGCTGGCACCATTCTCGGACACGAAGGCGTCGGTATCGTCGAGCAGCTCGGCGACGACGTGCGCAATCTCGCTATCGGCGACCGGGTCGTCGTCTCCTCGACCATCGGCTGCGGCAATTGCTCCTACTGCCGCGCCGGTTACTACGCCCAATGCGACGTTGCCAACCCCAACGGCAAGCAGGCCGGCACCTCGTTCTTCGGCGGGCCGGCGCCGACCGGACCCTTCAACGGCCTGCAGGCCGAGAAGGCGCGCATTCCGTTCGCCACTACCGTGCTGACCAAGCTGCCCGACGAAGTCAGCGACGAACAGGCGATCGTGATATCGGACATTCTGCCGACCGCCTACTTCGGCGCCGATCTCGCCGAGATCAAGGATGGCGACAGTGTTGCGGTATTCGGCTGCGGCCCGGTGGGGCTGTGCGCCATCGTCAGCGCCAAGCTGTTCGGTGCCGGCCGGGTCTTCGCCATCGACTCCAAGCCGGATCGTCTCGACAAGGCACGCAAGCTGGGTGCAGAGTGCATCAACTTCGATCGGGAGGATCCGGTCGAGACGCTGCAGCGCCTGACTGGCGGAATCGGTCCGGATCGTGCCATCGATGCGGTGGGGATCGATGCCGAGCACGCCCACGATGCCCACGCCGGCGACAAGAGCGACATCGAGACCGAGGAGCAGGAATCGCGTACCAACGCCCCGGAAACGAATCCCGACGGCGACAACTGGCACCCCGGCGATGCTCCAAGCCAGGCGCTGCAGTGGGCGGTTCGAAGTCTGGCCAAGGCCGGCACGCTGTCGATCATCGGCGTCTACCCGCCGGATTTCCGCCAGTTCCCGATCGGCATGGCGATGAACCGCAACCTGACGCTGAAGATGGGCAACTGCAACCACAGCAAGTACATCCCCAAGCTGGTCGACATGACCCGGACGGGGCTGATCGACCCGGCGGAGATCCTCAGCCAGGCCACGCCGATCTCCGACGTGCTCGAAGCCTACGAGGCATTCGATCGTCGCGAGGAAGGCTGGATCAAAGTCGAGCTCGAGCCGCAGGCGAATTGACGCTCACCGGCAGGTGCCGTTCGCGGACGGTTGTCATTCGATCTGGGCGCGCCCATAGGGAGGAAGCATGCAGGAGCATCGGTTCGAGGTCGCGGTCATCGGTGCCGGCAGCGCGGGGCTGGCAGCTTGGCAGGCAGCCAGCAACCACACCGATAGCGTGGCGCTGATCGAAGGCGGAACCCCCGGCACGACCTGCGCCCGAGTCGGTTGCATGCCCAGCAAGCTGCTGATTGCGGCAGCCAGCGCGGCGCATCAGGCTCGTCATGCCGCGCCGTTTGGCGTTCGGCTCGACGGCGAGGTGCGCGTGGATGGTGAAGCGGTGATGACGCGCGTGCGCCAGGAGCGGGATCGGTTCGTGGGCCACGTGCTGGAGTCGATGGCTTCCATTCCCGATTCTTGCCGTTATCAGGGCATGGCCCGTTTCGAAGATGCGCATACGCTGCTCATCGGTGACGACATTCGGCTCACGGCCGGAAGAATCGTCATCGCCACCGGATCGCGGCCGGTCATTCCCGAGCCGTTCGAGATCGCGGGAGATCGGCTGGTGACTAGCGATACCGTGTTCGAATGGCGGACGCTGCCCGAATCGGTGGCAGTGTTCGGCCCGGGGACCACCGGGCTGGAGCTGGCCCAGGCGCTAGCGAGACTCGGCGTGCGAGTACGGCTGTTCGGCCAGCACGGCAGTCTGGGCGTGCTGACCGATGACAAGGTGATCGCTCAGTGCGAGCGCTTGTTCAACGAGGAGTTCTATCTCGATACGCGCGGCGATGCGGAAATCGTCGAGCGCCACGGCGATCAGGTGAGGGTGCGCTTTACCGATCGCCGCTCCAGCGAATCCATGACCGAATCTTTCGATCACGCGCTGATCGCGACGGGGCGCCAGCCCAATGTCGATAGGCTCGAGCTGCCTCGCGCCGGGCTGGCGCTGGACGAGCGGGGCATGCCGGAAGTCGATCGCCATACGCTGCGCTGTCGCAACGGGAACGGGGAGTTCGGCCATATCTACATGGCTGGCGATGTGGACAACGATACGCCGGTCCTGCACGAGGCGACCGACGAAGGCAATATCGCCGGCGACAACGCCGGCCGCGGGAAAGGCGTCTACGCCGCGCCGCGCCGTTCCCCGCTGAGCATCGCCTTCTGCGAACCGCAGATGGCCCGCGTCGGACCCGGGCATGCCGCGCTGGCGGAGCAGTATGGCGACAGGTTGAGCGTCAGCGAATTTTCCTACGAGAACCAGGGCCGGGCTCGCATCATGGCGGCCAACCGGGGCTATCTGCGTCTCTACGGCGAATACGGCAGTGGCCGCTTTCTCGGCGCCGAGCTCTGTGCGCCCGCGGGCGAACATCTGGCGCATCTGCTCGCCTGGGCGCATCAGCAGGCGCTATCCGTACCGGAAATGCTGGGGATGCCGTTTTATCACCCGACGCTGGAAGAAGGGCTTCAGACCGCGTTGCGCGAGCTGAGCGCCCGGCTGCTGCTGAAACCGGCGATGGAGAATCAATGCATGGAGTGCGGCCCCGGCGCCTAGATAGAAAGAGCCGGGAGAGCGTCGCCGGGCGGTTCAGTAGCGCGGCCGCCGGGTTCGGTGCTAAGGTCTTGCCGTGGGAGATGGCATTCCTCCCGAGCGGCCTTCTCGTTCGCTCGAACCACCGTCTATCGGTTAATGATGCCTGCGGGCGCTTCGGTCGAGGCGTGTCGGCAGGTGTCTGTCTTTCCTTCCTCGCTGGCGCGGCTCCTCGATCGGATCATTGATGAAACCTTGATGTATCGAGGACGCTAGGTATGTGGTTGTCCGTATTGTCGATCGGGGCCGGCGCCGCGATCGGTGCGAATCTGCGATGGCTGTTGGGTGTCTGGCTCAACGCCCTGTTTCCGGCGATTCCGCCCGGGACGCTGGTGGCGAACCTGCTGGGGGCGTGGCTGATCGGTATCGGCGTCGCGTTCTTCGCGCATCTTCCCTCCCTGTCGCCGGAACTCCGCCTGTTCGTGATCACCGGCTTCCTGGGCGCGCTGACCACGTTCTCCACCTTCTCGGCCGAGATGTTCGGCAATATCCAGGCGGAGCGTTACGGCATGGCGTTGATGGGGATCGGCATTCACGTGTTGGGGTCGCTCGCCATGACCGGGCTGGGCTTTCTGACCTTCAGCGTCATTCAGAACGTACTGGGAGGATCGCAGCAATGAATCGTCTGAAAAGCGGCTACGAGGTGATATTCATCGTGCCCGAGTCTCGTCGTCACGAGGGGAAGCGGGTCTACGACTGGGTCACCGAGACGGCGAAAAGCCTGGATATCAACCGGATGACCAGGCGCAGCGATGTCGAGGGAACCGGGGAGGACGGCAAGCTGCACTCTGCCCATTTCTTCGATCTGGCGGATCAGCCCGTCGAGCTGATGTACGCGATGGACGAGGAAAAGGCGGAACGCTTCGTCGCCGCCGTCGAGGAGACCGGCGCCCCGGTCTTCTGTATCTGCCGGCCCGTCTACTTCGGCCAGTTGAACGATAAGTCGAACGACAGCAACGGCTGAATCCGATGCAGCGAGTGGCTCCCGAAGGAGCCACTACCGTTCGGCATCCCTCCGGCGGCTTTGCCGTATTCTGACATGTCCTATATTCTGGACATATGGAAACTACCGCTATCATTGCCAGTTTTGCCGCCTTGTCCCAGCAGACGCGCCTCGAGGCATTTCGGCTGCTCGTCCGCCATGAGCCCGAGGGGCTTCCGGCTGGCGAGATCGCGCGTCAGCTCTCGGTGCCCCACAACACGATGTCGGCCCATCTCTCGGTGCTGGCGCGGGCCGGTTGGGTCGTCTCGCGACGCCAGAGCCGTTCGATCATCTATCGCGCCGATCTCTCGCACATGAAGGAGACGATCCAGTTCCTGGTGCGCGACTGCTGTGCCGGGCGTCCGGAGGTCTGCGAGCCGCTGATGGACGCGCTGGGGCAATGCCACCCCGAAAGCAAGGAGACATGAGATCGTCATGAAGCCGTTGATCTACCACAACCCCGACTGCGGCACGTCCCGCAACACGCTGGCGATGATCGAGGCCTCCGGCGAGACGCCGGACGTGATCGAATACCTGAAGACGCCGCCCACCCGCGAGCGGCTGGTCGAACTGATCTCGATGATGGGCATCACGCCGCGAGAACTGCTGCGCCGCAAGGGAACGCCGTTCGAGGAGCTTGGCCTCGACGATCCGGCCCTGAGCGATGACCGGTTGATCGACGCGATGATGGTGCACCCGATCCTGATCAATCGCCCGATCGTGGTCACCGACAAGGGCGCCCGGCTGTGCCGGCCTTCGGAGCGCGTGCTGGGGCTGCTGGCCAACCCGGTCGCCACGTTCACCAAGGAAGACGGCGACGTCGTGCGTGCCGAGGGAGCGGGCAAATGATCGGCAGAGAAAGGAGTGGCGGCGAGGTGGACGAGTCCGTTGATTTCGACGACCTGCCCAATATCGATCCGGCGAAATTGCAGCCGATCGATATCGAGGCGCTGGTCGGTAGCGATGCGCCGCGTCATCCGCCAAAGATTCTGGTGCTCTACGGTTCGCTGCGCGAGCGCTCCTTCTCGCGGCTGGCCTCCGAGGAGGCCGGCCGGCTGCTGCGCTGGTACGGCTGCGAGGTGCGAACCTTCAATCCTTCGGGCCTGCCGCTGCCGGACGATGCCGAGGCGGAGCATCCCAAGGTGCAGGAACTGCGCGAACTCGCCGAATGGTCCGACGGCATGCTGTGGGTCAGCCCGGAGCGCCACGGTGCCATGACCGGCATCATGAAGGCGCAGATCGACTGGATTCCGCTGTCGCTGGGCGGCGTTCGCCCCACCCAGGGCAAGACGCTGGCGGTGATGGAAGTCTCCGGCGGCAGCCAGAGCTTCAACGCCGTCAACCAGCTGCGGATCCTGGGGCGCTGGATGCGGATGATCACCATCCCCAACCAGTCCTCCGTGCCCAAGGCGTTCAACGAGTTCGACGAGGCCGGCCGCATGAAGCCGTCGCCGCTCTACATGCGCATCGTCGATGTCTGCGAGGAGCTCGTGAAGTTCACCTGGCTGACGCGGGGCCGCTCGGCCTATCTCACCGATCGCTATTCCGAGCGGGTCGAGAGTGCCGAAGAGCTCTCTCGCCGCGTCAATCAAAGCACTCACTGAACTCAAGGTCATTCGATGCTGGCACTGGCTATTTTCGTCGTCACCCTGATCCTGGTGATCTGGCAGCCCAAGGGGCTGGGCATCGGCTGGAGCGCGCTCGGCGGCGCGCTGGTGGCGCTGCTCGCAGGCGTGGTGCAGCTGTCCGACGTCGGCGTGGTATGGGATATCGTCTGGGACGCGACGTTCACCTTCGTCGCGCTGATCGTCATCTCGCTGATCCTCGACGAGGCCGGATTCTTCGCCTGGGCGGCGCTGCACGTGGCGCGCTGGGGCAACGGCCGGGGGCATCTGCTGTTTCCGCTGGTCGTGGTGCTCGGCGCGGTCATCGCGGCGTTCTTCGCCAACGACGGCGCGGCACTGCTGCTGACGCCGATCGTGATCGCGATCCTGCTGCGGCTGGACTTCTCGCCGCCGGCGGCGCTGGCGTTCATCATCGCCACCGGCTTCGTCGCCGACACCACCAGCCTGCCGCTGGTGATCTCCAACCTGGTCAATATCGTCAGCGCCAACTACTTCGATATCGGCTTCGACCGCTACGCGGCGGTCATGGTGCCGGTCAATCTGGTGTCGCTGGCGGCGACGCTGGCCGTGCTCTGGATCGCCTTCGGCCGGCGGATTCCCAAGCGCTATTCGGTCGAGGAGCTAGACGCGCCGCGCTCGGCGATCAAGGATCCGCTGATCTTCCGGGCCGCTTTTCCGCTGCTGGCGGTGCTGCTCGTCGCCTATTTCGTCACCGCGCCGCTGGGCATTCCCATCGCCTTCGTGACCGGCGCGGCGGCGATTCTGCTGATGGCGATCGCCGGTCGCTGGTGGCAGGGCGGCAAGGGGGCCGCCGTCTCGGTGACTGCGGCGCTCAAGGGCGCGCCGTGGCAGATCGTGCTGTTCTCGATCGGTATGTACCTGGTGGTCTACGGGCTGGGCAACGCCGGCCTGACCGATTACGGCGCCCGGGCGCTGCAGTGGCTGGCCGGGCAGGGCGACTTCGTCGCTACCATCGGCACCGGGTTCCTCTCCGCCATCGTCGCATCAATCATGAACAATCTGCCGTCGACGCTGGTGGGGGCGCTGGCGATCGATCAGGCGCAGGTGCCGGCGGTCACCCAGGAACTGATGGTCTACGCCAACGTGATCGGCAACGACCTGGGGCCGAAGTTCACCCCCATCGGCAGCCTGGCGACGCTGTTGTGGCTGCACGTGCTGGCCGGCAAGGGCTACAGGATCGGCTGGGGGCAATACATGAAGGTCGGCCTGCTGATCACTCCGCCTGTGTTGCTGGCGACCCTGGTGGCGCTGGCGCTGTGGCTGCCTGCCCTGCCGGCGGCCTGAGCTCGGCAATCCCACGAGCGCCAGCAGCCCACGAGCGCCGGCAGCCGTACGAGAACCGACAACCGGTCGAGAGGCACTGCATGAACATTCTGGTATTTCTGGGCTCGACGAGACAGAGCCAGCCACCGAAACCGCCGCGCCTGGGAAGCCGGGTGGCGGCGGCGCTGGTTGCACACTTCCGGGAATCGTATCCGGACGACGAGATCGAGCTGATCGATCCGCTGGATTACGACCTCGGCGAGGTGTTCAAGCCGCACTTCGCCTACGCTTCCGGCCGGGCGCCCGAGCCGCTGGACGCGCTGGCCGACAGGATCCGCGAGGCCGGCGCCTACGTGATGGTGAGCCCCGAATACAATCACAGCCTCAGCCCGGCGCTGGCGCACCTGCTCAACCACTTCGGCAGTTCACGCTACGCTTACAAGCCGAGCCTGATCGTGACCTACTCGGCGGGGCAGTGGGGCGGCGTCCGTGCCGCCGTGGGCATGCGTACCTTCCTTTCCGAGCTGGGCTGCCTGCCGGTGTCGGCGATGGTCCACGTGCCGCACGCGGCGGAAGTGCTGGATGACGAAGGGCGGTATCGCGACGACGAGGGCGCCGAGCGCTGGCGGACCTACCTGCAGCGCGGCTCCACCCAACTGCGCTGGTGGGCCGAGGCCGCTCGCAGGCAGTGCGAGGAGGCCGATCCGCACACGCTGATCGGCGATTTCACCCGCGAGCCCCGGCAGCGCGACGCGCCCGGCTGAGTCGACGAAATCCCGACAGACTCGACAGCGCGCCCCAGCGGGAGCGGTCATGATTCCCGCCTTGCGTTGCCGTTCAGTGAATCGGCTCGGCGTCGTCCGACTCGGTCGACTCCGCGGGCAGGCCCAGGGCGATGACGGCGCTCGCCAGTACCAGGCCGGCAGAAACCCAGAGACAGGCCTGGAGTCCGTACGCCTGATACAGCCAGCCGGAGAGCACCGTGCCGATCAGTCGGCCCATGGCATTGGCCATGTAGTAGAAGCCCACGTCCATCGACACGCCTTCGGCGCGTGCGAAGCGCACGATCAGATAGCTGTGCCAGCTGGAGTTGATGGCGAACACCACGCCGAACAGCAGCAGTCCGGCCACCAGCCAGAAGATGTCGGCCTCGAGCGGCAGCAATGCCAGCAGGGCAGGCAGCGAGGCCAGTGCGAGCGCCCAGCCGGCGGTGATACCCCTGGCACCCCCTTGCACGAGCCGGGTGATCTTCGGCGCCTGTGTCTGCACGCCGCCATAGCCGACCACCCAACCGGCGAGCATGGCGCCGACGGCCCAGTAGCCCCAGCCATGCTGATCGTAGAGATACACCGGCAGCGCCACCACGAACCAGACGTCACGGGACGCGAACAGGCACAGCCTGGCCGCGGAAAGCACGTTCACCGCCCGGGAGGTGGAAAAGACCTCGCGAAACCTGGGTTTGGATTTCGTCCTGCCCAGGTCGGCGCGCAGCCGCCACAGCGAGAGCAGCAACACCCCGGCCAGCATCGCCAGCATCAGCGCGATGGCGCCCTGGAAACCGATCAGCGTCAGTAGCAGGCCGCCCAGGAAGAAGCCGATGCCCTTGAGGGCGTTCTTCGAGCCGGTCAGCAGCGCTATCCAGCGGTAAAGGGCGCTTTGCGCCGACTGGCTGTTGCTGGGCACCAGCACTTTGACCGCGCTCTTGGCGCTCATCTTGTTGAGATCCTTGGCGATCCCGGAGAGCGCCTGGGCGGCCATCACCCACACCACGGTCAACATCGACGAGGGCACCAGCAGCATGCCCAGGGCGACGATCTGCAGGCCGAGGCCCACGTTCATCGTCCGGTTGAGCCCGAGCCTGGCACCGAGCCAGCCGCCGACGAAATTGGTCGCGACGCCGAAGGCCTCGTAGAAGAGAAACAGCATCGCCACGTCGAGCGGCGAGTAGCCGAGCTGGTGGAAATGCAGCACCACCAGCATGCGCAGTGCGCCGTCGGTCAACGTGAACGCCCAGTAGTTGCCGGTCACCAGCAGATACTGGCGGACTTCGAAGGGTAGCGATCTCAGCCGCTCGACAGATGACATGATCGACCTCGTCTACGCTCGCCCGACCTTGAGCGCCAGCTCGACGGTGCGGTTGGTGTAGCCCCACTCGTTGTCGTACCAGGCGTAGATCTTCACCTGGCTGCCGTCGACCACCAGGGTCGAAAGCGCATCGACGATGGCGCTGCGCGGGTCCGTGCGGTAGTCCACCGACACCAGCGGGCGGGTCTCGAAGCCCAGAATGCCTGCCAGTGCGCCCGTCGAGGCGTCTCTCAGCGCATCGTTCACTGCTTCGGCCGTGGTCTCGCGTTCCACCTCGAACACCATGTCGGTGAGCGAAGCATTGGCCAGCGGCACGCGAACGGCATGGCCGTTGAGCTTGCCCGTCAGCTCGGGAAAGATCTCGGTGATCGCCTTGGCGGACCCGGTCGTGGTGGGGATCAGGCTCATGCCGCTGGCCCGGGCGCGACGCAGGTCCTTGTGCGGGCTGTCGAGAATCGACTGGGTGTTGGTGATGTCGTGGATCGTGGTCATCGAGCCGTGGTGAATGCCGAACGTCTCGTGAATCACCTTGACCACTGGCGCCATGCAGTTGGTGGTGCAGCTCGCGGCGGTAACGATGCGATGCTGGCCGGGGTCGTATTGATGGTCGTTGACGCCCATGACCACGTTGAGCACGCCCTCTGCCTTGACCGGCGCCGTGACCACGACCCGTCCGACGCCTTGGTCGAGATAGGCCTTCAGCTTGTCGGGGCTCTTCATGACGCCGGATGCCTCGATCACGACGTCGCACTGCGACCAGTCGCTGTCCGCGAGTTCGCGATGGCTGCTGAACGGGATCTCGACGCCATCCACCGTGATCGACCGCTCGCCGGCCGCGATGCCGCTGCCCGGGGACCAGTGTCCATGCACGGAGTCGAACTCGAGCAGGTGGGCGAAGGTTTCCGCCGTTCCCGCCGGGTCGTTGATCCGCACGATCTCCAGCGTCTCCACCGCGCGGCGATCCCACAGGCTGCGCAGGGCGAGGCGCCCGATTCTACCGAGGCCGTTGATCCCGATTCGAAGAGACATGGCAACTCCTTTGGCAAGGTTCGGTTGAGCGTGTTCGATTGGCCGTATGCCACTAACCGTATTTCATTAACCGTATTTCATTAACAGTGTTCGGTCTGGCGCGCGGGGCGGTTGCCCATCGCCGCCAGCCGGTCGCGGGCTTCGTCCATCAGCGAGGAGGCGCCCGCGGTCGCTTCGTCGAGGGTCGCGAGTACCCAGCTCGGCAGACCCGGCATCAAACGATAGTGGACCCACTGCCCGTGGCGCCGATCCTGCAGCAGATCGCACGATCGCAACTGCGCGAGATGACGCGAGACCTTGGGCTGGGACTCCTGCAGCGCATAGGTCATTTCGCAGACGCAGAGCTCACCCTCGGTGTGGATGAGCAGCGTCAGGGCGAGACGCGTTTCGTCGCCGAGGCATTTGAAGAGCTGAACGGGAGAGAGTGCGGACACGATCGATCCTCAGGGATGGGCTCTGGACTTGACGCCGAGCCAGAGCTTCAGGCGTGTCTGGATCTCCTGCAGCGTATGCTGGTAGTTCCTGGGATCGTCGTGGAGCCGGGGATCCTGGATGTCCCAGTAGATGAGCTCCCTGGTGCGGCCTTCCCAGTCGCGGCAGTGCTGCCGGGCTTTCTCGCAGAGAATGATGACGGTATCGAACGTCTGGCCGGCGTAGGTCTCCAGCGACTTGCTCGCCAGCCCCCGGGTACTGACGTTGATCGACTCCAGCGCCTTCAGCGCGGCACGATGGGGTTCGCTGGGCTCGACACCGGCGCTGAAGGCCTCGAAACGATCTCCCGCCATGTGCCGGAGCAGGGCTTCGCCCATCAGCGATCTTGCCGAATTGGCATTGCAGAGAAATAGCACACGCTGCTTTTCCATCAACACGTCCTCATACGTTTTCAATGCTTCTCGGCGCTCGGGTTGGGCGCCGGCTCGTTGCCGAGTCGATTCCTGCCGCCGATGGGAAGATATTGCCATATACGCATATGTGCATGTCATTTTCATGACAGCGGATTGGTCAGCAGGAATGTGCGTTACAGAAATAAACACACCAAATGCTATTAGTTAACTCACATAAACTTATCTGATGGAATTAGCGCGTACGGTGTAGGGACAACGTCAGGAAGACGTGGTGCCAAGGATGGAAATTGCAGGAAGCAATATTCACAAGGACGCATGGCAGGATGCCATGGCAAGTTAGCAAGGAACCGCTACGATCTAACCCCGGCCCCTAGCGGTCGGGGTTTTTCGTTCGGTGTCGCTGAGTTTTCATTCGATGAAGCGGGTTTCCTGTCTACTGGTATGCATATCGGCAAGAGGAGATCGTCATGAACGATCTTGTTCAACGACGAGTCGGCGCGACGCTGCTGGCCGCGATCCTGTTGGGCATTGGCATGATGGCGGCGCTCGACGAGATCGTCTTTCACCAGGTGCTGGCCTGGCACCATTTCGTCGAAACCGATAACTCGGCGCTGGCGCTGGCCTCCGACGGGCTGCTGCACACGCTGGAGCTGGTGGTGCTGGTCATCGGTGCGGTGCTGATGCTGCGTCTGCACGAGACCGGCCGCCACGCCGCCGGCTATCGCGGCGCGGGATTCCTGCTGGGGATGGGCGGCTTTCAGCTGTTCGACGGCATCGTCGACCACAAGATACTGGGGCTTCACCAGGTTCGCTACGTCGACAATCTGCTGATGTATGACCTCGGCTGGAACCTGGCCGGCCTGCTGCTGCTCGCCATCGGTTACTGGCTGCTGCGCCGGGCCCGGCGGGGTGAGGCGCTGAGCCAGCGGTGAACGCCTTCACGCTGGTCTTCGGCGCACTGGCCGCACTCTACGCCTGGGGCTGGTGGCGGTCGAAGCGGCATGGTCGGGGCTGGCCGCTATGGCGGCTGGTCATCTTCGTGGGCGGCGCGCTGGCGATCATCGCGGTGATGTCGCCACTGTCGATGCAGTGGGCGCACCGGGATTTTCGCGGCCATATGGCGGTGCATCTCGTCGCGGGAATGATCGCGCCGCTGGGGCTGGTGATGGCGGCGCCGATAAGCCTGGCGCTAAAGAACGTGCCCGCGCACTGGGGCCGGCGCTGGGTCGGTTTTGTGTCGCTGGCACCCGTTCGCGTGCTGAGCCACCCCGTCACGGCGGCGTTGCTCAATGTCGGCGGCATGATGGTGCTCTACCTGACCGACCTCTACGCCACGATGCTCCATTCGCCCGGATTCGCGCTGTGGCTGCACTGGCATTTCATCATTGCCGGCTGTCTCTTCACCTGGGCCATCGCCGGGCCGGATCCGGCGCCGAAGCGCCCCGCCCTCGAATGGCGCTTCGGCGTGCTGGTGGTATCGATGGCGGCGCACGCCATGCTGTCCAAGTGGATGTACCGGTTCCATCTTCCCGCATCGATGCCGCTCGATCAGGTCCAGCAGGGCGCGGAGCTGATGTTCTATGCCGGAGAGCTGCCGGAAGCGCTGCTGGTCTATCTGCTGGCCCGCCAATGGGTGCGGTCACGCTATCGTGAAACGGCGACGGTCGCGCCCAGGACATCGACGACGCCACGATAGGCGCGCTAGCTGCCGCCTGCGTGGCGTCCCTGCGGTTTCCTTATCAAGGCTCCCTTATCGAGACTCTCTTCGCGAGGCTTCCTTCGCGAGGCTTCCTTCGCGAGGCTTCCTTCGCGAGACTTCCTCCTCAAACGTCCTTGTCCACGGGCAGTCGAACGTTGCCCGCCGACCAGACCCACTGGGTGATCTCCGGGATGTCGTCGAGATGCTCGCGGATATAGGCGTGGTGCTTCTGCAGTAGCGCCTGCAGATCCTCGATGAGCTCGGCGGCGCCTTCCCACTGGTCCGGCAGGTAGCGCAGGGCATCGAGCGCCAGATGCATGCGGCTCATCTGGTTGAGTACCGTCATGTCGAACGGCGTCGTGGTGGTGCCTTCCTCCTGATAGCCGCGAACGTGGAAACGCTCGGTCTCGGGGCGATTGTGGATCAGCTGGTGCACCACGCCGCGAAAGCCGTGGAAGGCGAAGACCACCGGCCGGTCCGCCGTGAACAGTTCGACGAAACGGTCCTGGCTGATCCCGTGCGGGTGATCCACCCGCAGCGTCATGATATCGACCACGTTGACCACGCGAACTTTCAGCGCGGGCAGGTAGGTACGCAGGATATCCGCCGCTGCCAGGGTCTCCTGCGTGGCGGTGTCGCCGGCGCAGGCCATCACGATATCCGGTGCTTCGTCTCCGCTGTTGCTGGCCCACTCCCAGATGCCGAGACCTTCGCGGCAGTGCTCGCGGGCTTCGTCCATCGTCAGGTACTGCAGCTGGGGATGCTTGTCGATCACGATGGCGTTGAGATGATCGACGCTGTCGAAGCAGTGCTGGGCGGTCGCCAGCAGCGTGTTGGCATCCGGCGGCAGATAGATCCTTACCACCTGCGGCTGTTTGCTCAGCAGCGTGTCGATGAATCCCGGCCCCTGATGGCTGAAGCCGTTATGGTCGTTGCGCCAGCAGGTAGAGGTCAGCAGATAGTTCATCGACGGGATCGAGGCGCGCCAGTCGACGTTGCGGGCGTGCTCCAGCCATTTGGCATGCTGGATCGCCATGGAATCGATGATCGAGACGAAAGCCTCGTAACTGGCGAACAGGCCGTGGCGGCCGGTCAGCACGTAGCCTTCCAGCCAACCGTTGCAGTTGTGTTCGCTCAACACCTCGAGCATGCGACCGTCCATGGAGAGCTGTTCGTCGTATTCCTCGAATGGCCCCATGAAACAGCGATCGGTGACGTCCAGCACCGCGCCGAGCCGGTTGGACTTGATCTCGTCGGGGCAGAACAGCCGGAAGTTGTGCGGGTTGTCGACGTAGATATCGCGCATGAACTGGCCAAGGCGCTCGGTGGAGCCGTGGAGCTCGCGGCCGCGCTGCGCCTCGTCGAACTCGACGGCGTAGCTCTCGAGCGGCCGGTACGCGAGCGGCTGGCGCAGCTTGCCGCCGTTGGCGTGCGGGTTGGCGCCCATGCGCCGTTCGCCGACAGGGCACAAGGCGGTGATGGATTCCCGGGGCGCGCCCTGCTCGTCGAACAGCTCCGCCGGCTGATAGGACTGCATCCAGCTTTCGAGCTGCTGCAGTCGCTCGGGATGGTCCTTCAGGCCGCTCATCGGCACCTGGTGGGCGCGAAACGTCCCTTCCACCGGCAGTTCGTCGACGGACTTCGGCCCGGTCCAGCCTTTTGGGGTGCGCAGCACGATCATCGGCCAGACCGGCCGGCGGTCGATACCTTCCTGTCGCGCATGCTGCTGAATCTCGTGGATCCGGTCGAGGGCGCTGGTCAGTGCCGCCGCGAAGTCGCGATGGACGGCATCGGGCTCGTCGCCCGCGACGAAGAGCGGCGCGTAGCCGTGGCCGCGGAAGTAGTGCTCCAGCTCCTCGTCGCTCTTGCGCGCCAGCACCGTCGCCGAGCCGATCTTGTAGCCGTTGAGGTGCAGGATCGGCAGCACCGCGCCGTCCCGGGTCGGGTTGAGATAGTTGACGCCTTTCCAGGAGCCTTCCAGCGGGCCGGTTTCCGCCTCGCCGTCACCCACCACCGCGGCCGCGACGAGATCGGGGTTGTCGAACACGGCACCGAAGGCGTGGGTCAGCACGTAGCCCAGCTCGCCGCCTTCGTGGATCGAGCCCGGCGTGGGCACGCTGACATGGCTGGGCACGCCGCCGGGCGTCGAGAACTGGCGGAACAGGCGCTGCATGCCTTCCGCGTTGCGCGGCACATGACCGAAATGCTCGCTGTAGCTGTTCTCCAGCCACAGGTTGGCGAGCAGCGCCGGGCCGCCGTGGCCGGGGCCCGTCAGATAGATCACGTCGAGATCGCGGCGCTGGATCTGTGCGTTGAGATGGGCGTAGATCAGATTGAGCCCCGGCACCGTGCCCCAGTGGCCGAGCAGGCGCGGCTTGATGTGATCGAGCGTCAGCGGCGTTTCGAGCAGCGGGTTGCCGGTGAGATAGATCTGGCCGACGGCGAGATAGTTGGCCGCCCGCCACCAGTGATCGATCCGCTTAAGCAACTCCTCGTCCTTGTCGACCGGAAGCCGGGGCGTCGTCGTGGATTGGCTCATGGAAGGGGACATGAAGGCACTCCTGGATAATGGTGGCGTGAACGAAAGAGGTCGGATGCCAATGGCTGGTGGCTTGATGGTTCGGGCAGATTTCTAGGCGCGATGGTCCTGATCCTGATCCGGCTTCGGGGCCGACTCGCTGGCGTCGCCCCGCGTGCGTAACCGGTAAAGCTGCCAGGTGTGCCGGGCGATCATCGTCTCCTCGTCGGTGGGGATGACGTGAGCGGCGACTGCGCTATCCGGCGTCGAAATGCGCCCTGGCTCGGCGGCCCGGTTTGCGGTGTCGTCCAGCGCCACCGACCACAGCGGGGCCAGCCGCTCGATGACGGCCTGGCGAATCGGCGCCGCGTGTTCGCCGATGCCGGCGGTAAAGACGATCCCATCGACACCGCCCAGGCTCACCGCCATGCGCCCCATCTCCTGGGCGACGCGATAGACGAAGAAGTCCACCGCCAACCGTGCCCGGGGCGAATCGCTCTCCAGCAGTGTCTGCATGTCGCTGTCAATACCGGAAAGCCCGAGCAGCCCGGCATCGTGATAGAGCAGCGTCTGCAGCTTCTCGCTCGAATAGCCGAGTTCATGCTCGAGATAGAGCACCAGCCCCGGATCGAGGGCGCCCGAGCGCGTCCCCATCGGCAGCCCGTCCAGCGCCGTGAAGCTCATCGTGGTATCGACGCTCCTGCCGGCCTGCAGTGCGCAGAGACTGGCACCGTTGCCCAGGTGGGCGACGATGGTACGGCCCTCGGCCAGACGTCGGTCGACATCGGGCAATCGGCCCGCGATGTATTCGTAGGAGAGCCCGTGAAAGCCGAAGCGGCGGATGCCCTGCTCGAAGAAGCGATAGGGGAGTCCGGTCAACCGGGCGACGCAGGGCATCCCGAGATGGAAGCTGGTATCGAAGCAGGCGACCTGCAACGTCTCGGGGGCGAAACGGCTGACGGCATCGATACCTTCCAGATGATGCGGCTGATGCAGCGGCGCCATCGGGACCAGTGACGCGATACTTTCGCGGGTGGCGTCGTCGATGGCCGTCGGCATGGAAAAGAGGTCGCCGCCATGGACGATGCGATGGCCGACCGCGGCCAGTTCCAGCTTGCCGAATCGTGCATCCAGCGCTTCGCGCAATCGCGCGTAGGCGCTGTCATGATCCGGCAGCTCGTGATCATTTGGCGTCTCGTCGAGGAAAACGCTGCCATCGGCCAGCTTTCCGAACAGATGCGGCGAATCGCCGATCTCCTCAACCTGGGCCTTGGCGATGAGTTCGGGCGAGGTCGTATCGTCGGTGCGATAGAGCGAAAGCTTGATACTGGAGGAACCGGCATTGAGGGCGATGATATAGGCGGATGACGCGGCCATGAGGTCTTGTCCTGTTGCTGACTATGGCGACTGGCTGGCTATTGCGACTTGCTGACTATAGCGGCGAGCGGGCCATAGCGACTCACCGACGATAGTGGAGAACGGAGGGCGCGAGCGAGCCACGACGCACCGATATCAAGGTGGTCGACCCGGGCCGCCCCTTCAAATGACGACTGGCCCCGATGAATTCGGGACCAGTCTCGTTCAGGGACCGACACGTCGATGAATGCGGCATGCCTCAGCGAGGCGTGTCGGTCGCGACACGCGTCACGCTCGCCTCGCCGGGTTACAGCTGCTCTTTCTGAGCGCCGGAATTCTTCCTGGCCTTGCCCAGCGACGGCGCCTGGCCTTCGGGTTCGGGCGCCTGGCGCGTCGTGTACTCGGCCCTGCCATCCAGCGACGGCCCCTGATTCCAGCGGCCCATCGGCGCTTCCTTGTCCATCAGCGTATTGAGGTAGTAGTACGAATGTTCCATTGCCTCGTGAGCCTCCGGCGTCGAGTTGGGAATCGGCAACTGCTTCTCGAATCCGCCCAGTTCCTCGACTACCGCGAGCCACTGCTGCTGGTGGTAGGTATCGCGAGCGATCAGGAACGACAGGAAATCCTTCATGCCTTTATCGCTGGTCCAGTTGTACAGCCGCGAGGCCAGCACGCGACCGCTGGATTCCGCGGCCACGTTGGCCATCATGTCCGCCGCTACGTTGCCGGTCGCATAGATATGGCTCATGTCGAACGGCACGCCGTTGGCATTGACCGGCATGGCGGAAAGGCCGGAAGAAAGCAGGTGGCGAGGATTGGCGCCGCCGAGGATGGCATTGATGATCGGATCCTTGGCCGATTCCTCCTGATAGGAGACGGGCGCGCCTTCCAGGTTCAGGGCGACGGCATGGCCGAGCATTTCGATGTGAGCCAGCTCTTCGGTGGCCGTGGACATCAGCAGATCGCGAATGCGATCGTCACCGCGGGCCCCCATGGCTTGAAAGAAGTACTGCATGGCGACCCGAATCTCACCTTCGACACCGCCGATTGCCTGCTGCAGCAGCATGGCAAACTGGGGGTCGGGCTGATCGACCTTGACCGGGTACTGAAGTTTGGATGAATGATGGAACATGGTTTTTCTCCGGGAACGAGGTAGCGAAGCTATCCGATGGGTTCAGGAAGCGGTTGCCATCAAAAATAGCCGATGCCTATCAGAAGCTAGTTGCCATGAATAACAGCGCTACTGATCCAGGTTAAAAAGGCCTGTTTATTAGGTTTTTATTTGTATCCTCTATCGGCCATCAGGCCAGAATGTCATCCGAAGCCGCGTTTCCAGTTTCTCCTCTCGAGATCTTTTTCCCCATTTTTTGTAAAGCAATAATTACCTTCGGTTAATAACGGCATGGCTTTTAACTGGCGATAATTGTTGATGCTTTTACTTTTCATGAGTGCAACCGTTAGCGCCACTCTGAGTCGGATAATCATCGATATGGCACGTCAAAGGTAGCAATGAATCATGGAATGGTTATCGAACCATAGTTCCGCTATCAATGCGGTGACTGGCTTTTTCACGCTTCTGGTATGGCTGTTTTACGCGCAACTGCTCTATCTGAATTTCAGAAGGCAGCGGCAACCCAAGATCATCATCAATCGCGGCGGCGGAAAGACGCTGCAGGCCCGTTGTGTCGTCAGCAACATGAGTCCGGAAGCGATCTTCATCGAACATATCTTCGCCATCCTGCACACGGACAAGGGCAATTACGCTATCAGCATGATCGATATGGAAGATGCCGAAAAACCGAAGTCGTCCCAGCTGGCGGAGACGACACGACAGGGGCCGATGATGCCCGGCAGTTTCAACGATATCGGCACCTTCGAAGGCATCATCCAGAAAGTGCAGACCTACCACGGCATCGCCGACGACGAGATCGTCCTCCAAGCGATCGAGCTGCGTTTCATCGCCGTATACGGCAGTGAGGACGCGCCGGTCGGTGCGCTCAGAACGTTCGAACTGAGCGAGGACGAAAACGGGTGTTACCTGACCCCGACCTCCCACGATACCCGCCGCTACGCGTCCCATTGGCGCCGACACAAGGTGCGTCAATGGATTCGCGAGATGAACGACTAACTAGTCGCACGACCAACTGGATTAACGATCAGGAGCCGCGTGGTGGCCAGGGATCAGCGCTGGATGACCTGAATCAATGATCTGACGTGCCGATTGGCGTCGACTACGCTGAAGTCTCCATCGGCAGATTATCGTTTCCATTCGCCAGGCTATCGTTCCATTCGCCAGGCTATCGTGAGGGAGCAACGGATGGCTGACCTCGAGACCTATCGCAACAAGCGAGACTTCTCGCGCTCGCCGGAACCTCGCGGCAAACGCGGCAGGAAGCGGTCGCGGTCGAGTTTCGTGATCCACAAGCACGACGCCAGCCGGCTGCACTACGACCTGCGACTGGAAGAGGATGGCGTGCTGCGCAGCTGGGCGCTGCCCAAGGGGCCGAGCCTCGAGCCGGGAGAGAAGCATCTGGCGGTGCAGGTCGAGGATCATCCGCTCGACTACGGCGATTTCGAAGGCGTGATCCCCGAGGGTTACGGCGCCGGCACGGTGATGATCTGGGATCGCGGCGAGTGGCGCGTCAATGGCAAGCACGACGACGGCCAGATCGATTTCGAACTCGACGGCGACAAGCTCAAGGGCGCCTGGACGCTCAAGCGCATGCGCGGTCGAAGTGGCGACGGCCAGCAGGGAAGCGGCAGGCAGTGGCTGATGATCAAGCGCCACGACGACGGCGATGCCCACGTGCCCGACAGCCTGGATGACGTCAGCGTCGCCTCGAATCGGCGCATGGCGGAGATCGCCGAAGGGAAGCCCGAATCCGCCTCTGCGAAGTCCGAATCCTCGTCATCAGCAACCTCGTCATCAACAAGCTCGGCTTCGAAATCCTCGTCGACGAAGTCCTCGTCGTCCCAATCCTCATCATCAACAACCTCATCGAAAAGCGGCGGCAAACACTCGAGCAGTAGCCGCAAGGCCAGTGCCATCAAGATCGATCCCGATCAGATCGACGGTGCACGCCAGGCGAGCTTTCCGGCCCAGCCCAAGGCGCAGCTGGCCACGCTGGTCGACGAGGCGCCGGCCGGTGACGACTGGTTCCACGAGATCAAGTTCGATGGCTACCGCATTCTGGCGCGGCTCGACGGCGGCAAGGTGCGCCTGCTGACCCGCAACGGCCATGACTGGCGCGACCGCTTTCCCGAGATTGCCGAGGCGATCGAAGCCCTGCCGCTGGACAAGGCGCTGTTCGATGGCGAGGTCGTGGCGCTGCGACGCGACGGCGTCAGCGACTTCCGGCGTCTGCAGGGCGCGCTGAGCGAAGAGAAGACCGCCGGACTGGTCTATCAGATATTCGATCTGCGCTATCTCGACGGCCTCGGGTTCGAGGGCGTGACACTCGACGACGCGGCCCTGCGAGATCGCAAGGCGGTGCTGACTCAGGTCTGCGAAGCTGTGGGGATCGGCAACGGCGGCATGCTGCGCTATACCGATCACATCGAAGGGCAGGGCGAGGCGTTCTACGAACAGGCGAGCCGCCAGGGTCTGGAGGGGATCGTCTCCAAGCGCGCCGACGCCCCTTATCGCGGCCGCCGCAATCGGGACTGGCTGAAGACCAAGACCGAGCGTCAGGCGGAGTTCGTGGTCGGCGGCTATACCGATCCCCAGGGATCGCGCAGCGGCTTCGGTTCGCTGCTGATCGGCGCCTACGACGACGCGGGCAAACTGCGCTACTGCGGGCGGGTCGGGGCGGGGTTTTCCCACGCCCAGCTCGCCGAGTGGCAGCGCGACCTGGCCCGCTCGCCGCGCAAGACCTCGCCCTTCGTCGAGCGTGACATTCCCGATCTGGCCAGCAGCCACTGGGTCACGCCGAAGCGCGTGATCGATGTCAACTTCAGCGAATGGACCAACGACGGGCGCCTGCGCCACCCGCGCTTTCGTGGCGTGCGCGAGGACCGCGATCCCAGGGACATTCGATTGAGCCAGCAGCAAGCCTCGGGGGCGACCATGACGAAACAGGCCAACGACAATCGTTCATCCGCAAAGACGAGCGGCAGCGCCGCAAAGACGGACGGCTCCGCAAAGGCGAGCGGCAGCGGTGACGTCAGGATCGAAGGCATTCGGCTGACGCATCCGGATCGGGTGCTGTTCGAAGAGGAAGGGATCACCAAGCGGGCGCTCGCCGAATTCTATGCCGAGCAGGCCGGCTGGATCCTGCCCGGTCTCGCCCAGCGGCCGTTGACGCTGCTGCGCTGCCCCGGCGGTGTTGGCAAGGAGTGTTTCGTCCAGAAGCACCCCAGCGAGACCATGCCGGACGACCTGCCGAGCGTGGCCATCGCCGAGAAGTCCGGCAAGCATGACTATCTCTATGTCCGCAGCGCGGCCGATCTGGTGGCGCTGGTCCAGATGGGAACCATCGAATTCCACCTCTGGAACAGTCGCGTCGACGACCTCGAACGCCCCGACCAGCTGGTGTTCGATCTCGATCCCGCGCCGGACTGCAAGTGGCAGGCGGTCATCGATGTCGCCGGCGAGCTGCGTCAGGCCCTGGCCGAGCTCGATCTCGTCGCGTTCCTGCGCACCACCGGCGGCAAGGGGCTGCATCTGGTGGTCCCGCTCAAGCCGCACGCCGATTGGGACACCGCCAAGGCGTTCGCCGAGGCGGTCTGCGAGCGCTGCGCCGATCGCCATCCCGATCAATTGACGCTCAACATGTCCAAGCAGGCCCGGCGCGGCAAGGTATTCCTCGACTACTTGCGCAACGGCCGGGGCGCCACGGCGGTGGCTTCCTATTCGGTCCGCGCCAGGCCCGGCGCGCCGGTCGCCACGCCGATCCGCTGGGATGAGCTCGGGCCGAAACTCAAGGCCGATCGATACACGCTGACCAACCTGCCGCGTCGGCTGGCCTCGCTCGAGCAGGACCCCTGGGCCGGGTTCGATGACGCCCGCCAACGGCTGACCAAGCAGCGCTGCCGCGATGCCGGAATGGAGGTCTGAATGTCTGACGGGAGGATGGTCGGAATGAGTGAGGAAACAGAACGATGAGCGCTCGCGCAGTCTGGAAAGGTGTCATCGGTTTCGGCGGAGAGCGGGTGCCGGTGAAGCTCTATACGGCGGTCAGCGACCGCAACGTCCATTTTCGGCTGCTCGACCGGCGTCGGCATCGCCCCGTGCATCAGGCGATGATCGAGCCGCAGAGCGGCAGGATGGTATCGCGGGACGACCGGCACAAGGCGGTCATCGACAAGCAGGATCGCATCCTGTTCGACGAGGAGGAGCTGGACGAGCTGGCGCCGGCGCCCTCGCGGGAGATCGAGGTGATGCACTTTCTCCCCGAGGGGGTCATCGACAACCAGTGGTACCAGCGCCCCTATTTTCTCGGGCCGGATGGCGACGAAGACACGTTCGACGCCTTCGCCGCCGCACTTGCCGATAGCGGTCGGGAAGGGCTGGTCCACTGGGTGATGCGGCACAAGGCTTACGTCGGCGCGCTGCGCGACCACGACGGCCATCCGGTGTTGATCACCTTGCGTCATCTCGACGAGGTCGTCGATGCCGATGCGCTGGATCCGCCCGGCGGCGGCAAGCTGAACGACAGCGAAGTGAAGATGGCGACCGACCTAGTCGAGATGTATGCCGCCGATTTCGAGCCGGAAACCTATCAGGACGAATACCGCCAGCGGCTGGAGGCGCTGGTGGAGACCAAGCGCAGCGGCAAGCGAGTCAAGGTCAAGCGACGCCGTCGGCAGGAACCCACCGACGATATCGCCTCGTCACTCAAGGCCAGTCTGGCCCGGGAGCGCAAGCGTGCCTAAGTCGGAAACGTCGAAGTCGAAAACAACGAAGCCGAAAACATCGAAGTCGGACAAGCAGCAGCACCACGACAGCGGCTTTCGTGGGCCGCGGCCGTTCTGGTCCGGCACCATCGCCTTCGGGCTGGTCAATCTCCCGGTCGGTCTCTATCCCGCCCAGCATGCCCGGGACGTCATACTGAAAGAGGTCGATGACAAAGGCAGGCCGCTGTCCCGGCGTTTCTTCAGCGAGACCGGGCGCAAGCCGCTCAAGTCGAGCGAGCTGGCGCGGGGCGTCGAGGTCGACGAGGACCGTTACGTGGTCGTCGAAGACCAGGAGATCGAGGATGCCACGCTCGAACATCGGCGCGAGATCGAACTGAGCCGGTTTGTCTCGCTGGACGAGCTCGATCCGCTCTACTTCCGGCGCGCCTACTTCCTGGTGCCGGACTCTCGTTCGGGCAACGGCAGTGGGGCGCTCAAGCCCTATCGGCTGCTGGCCGCGGCGATGGAAAACGCCAACCGGGCGGGCATTGCCACGCTGGTGATGCGTGGGCGGGAGGTGCTGGTGGCGATTGTGGCCGAGAACGGCATCCTGCGAGCGGAGGCGCTGCGCTTTCATGACGAATTGCGCACGCCGCAGAGCCTCGGCCTGGACGCGCCGGGCGAGCCGGATGCGACACGCCAGCGGCAGATGCAGCGCGCCATGGACAAGCTCGAGGCGAAGCGCTTCGATCCCGATGAACTGATCGATCCGCATATCGAGGCGCTCAAGAAGCGGGTCCGTCAAAAGCGCCGTCGCCACGAGGATATCGTGCCGGTCGAATCCTCCCGCGCGGCGGCGGACGATGACGACGAGCAGGAAGGCGCCGAGGTCATCGATCTGATGCAGGTGCTCAAGCGCAGCCTCAAGCGCGGCCGGGTCGAGCCCTCACGCCAGCAGACGAATGGCCGCAAGGAGACGAGTGGCCGCAAGGGCAAGTCGCGGGACGAGGACTCGTCGACAAGCGAAGACAGGTCTCGGAAAACGAAAGGCCGGACCGAGAAGCCTCGCAAGTCAGGAGGCGAGCGGGCGAAGCCATCCGGCAACCGCAACAAGAAATCGACGAAAGCCGAACTCTCCTCGCTCACCCGTGAAGCGCTCTACGAGCTGGCGCAGCAGCGCGACATCGCCGGGCGAAGCGGCATGAGCAAGGCGGAATTGATCGACGCGATAGGCCGCCAGCGCTGAAGCGAGGCGGTGGCACTACCTGACATTGCTTTTCCATCCGGCTATTCGGATATCCATCCATTCAGCAGTTCGGCTCTTCAGCCATTCAGCTCTTCAGCCAGCGCGACTCGGCGAAGGCAGGGATATCGCCGAAGGCCGGTAATTATACGGCGCTCGGTTTTGTAGGATAAAAGTACCAGAAATTCCATACTTATCCTGGGCCGATAACGGTCATGGTGAATTGGGTGGTTAATCAATGAAAAAGAAAGTTTTCTTATTTTTAAGCTATTGTTTTTAAATGGATTTTTAGAAAATAAAAAGATGGGTTGATGTGACTTAACCGGTGGGAGTCTCGGTGGCGAACCCTGCCTTAAAACACTAAATAAAATTAAGTTTATTTGTGCAGCGCCGATAGAGCGTCTCGCGGCATGAAACGAATTCTCCATGGAGAATCCTCGCCTGCCGAGACCAGTTTCACTTGCCCTGAGGCTTGAGCCAAGGGCATCTATCGGGGCTTTTTACCATGCTGCTACTGAATCGAAGCGTCAAACTCCGCCTGGCCGCGAGCCTGGGCGCCTGTATCGTCATGCTGTTCATTATCGGAGTCGTCGGGCTGCTCTGTCTGAGCGACAACAATGCCGCTCTCGAACGGACCTATGAAGGGAACGTGATGACCCTGACGGACCTCAGCCGAATCGATCGAGCCCTGCTCAGCAATCGGGTCAAGATCACCGCGGAGCAGCGTGACCGAAACCCGGAGTCCGCCCGCGTGACGCAGCAGGAGGTCGCGGATAACGATGCCGTCATCGATGCCGCCTGGGAAGACTACTATCCGCAACGTCTCAGTGGCCCGCAGGAGCGGGAGATGGCGGACGCCTTCATCGCCGCGCTGACCCGCTTGCGGGCCACCATCGCCGAGCTCAACGCGGCGATGATCGGCAACGACTTCGATCGAGCCCGCCTCATCGCGACGACGACGCTGCGCCAGCAGTACCCCGCGGCGCTGGACGCCATCCAGACGCTGATCGACCGCAACAGCGCGCAGGCGGCCGAGGCGTTCGAGAGCGCGGTTGTCGAATACGAATGGGGGCGCAATATCATCATCGGCACCATGCTCGGGTCGCTCGTGCTGAGCGTGGCGATGGCCCTGGGGCTGATCCGCGGCATCATGGCGCCGCTGGGCAAGGCGCAGGCACTCGCCAATGCCATGGCTCGCGGCAGGCTCGACAACGACATCGAGATCACCAGCAAGGATGAATTCGGCGTGATGCTGCGCTCGCTCCAGGCCATGGAGAGCCAGTTCTCCAGGATCGTCATGAGCGTGCGTGACAACGCCGAATCCGTCAGCAGCGCGGCGGACGAAATTGCCCAGGGCACCGACGATCTCAGCCGTCGCACCCAGGAGCAGGCGGCCAGCCTCGAGCAGACGGCGGCCTCGATGGACGAGATTACCTCGACCGTGCGCCTGAACGCGGAGAACGCCGCCGAAGCCGATAGGCTCGTGCATGATGTCAGCCACCGCGCCAATGTCGGGGGCGAGGTCGCCGGGCGGGCGATCAAGGCGATGGAAGGGATCAATACGTCGAGCCGCAAGATCGCCGGTATCGTCGGCTTGATCGACGAGATCGCCTTCCAGACCAATCTGCTGGCGCTGAATGCGGCGGTGGAAGCGGCGCGCGCCGGTGAGCAGGGCCGTGGCTTCGCCGTGGTGGCCAGCGAAGTGCGCAACCTTGCCGGGCGCAGCGCCGAGGCCGCCAGGGAGATCAAGCAACTGGTGGAAGAGAGCATCGGCCAGGTGGATGCCGGCAGCGAACTGGTGAACCGGGCGGGTCAGGCGCTGGAGGAAATCGTCGGGGGCGTCAAGCGTGTGACCGTTTTGGTCGGGGAGATCGCGGTAGCCAGTCGCGAGCAGTCGCAGGGTATCGAGCAGATCAATACCGCGGTTTCGCAGATGGACAGCGTGACCCAGCAGAACGCGAACCTGGTGGAAGAATCCAGCGCGGCGGGACGTTCGTTGCAGAGCCAGGCCGCGGCCCTGTTGAAGGAGGTGTCGTTCTTCAAGGGCGCCGCTGCTACCACTGTACGGATCGCCCCGGTGGCATCGGCATCATCGCCGGCCGTGGTCGATCGAGGCGCTAAACGACCGGTTACGCGGCAACGGTCGGCCTCCAGCGCACGTGATCGGGAAGACGCCGTCGAAGAGTGGAGCGCGTTCTGACGCCGTGCGAGTCGGTCAAGGCGCCGGACGCGCAAAAACGAGGCGTGATCGCAGCGACGAGTCGGGGTTTTATCCATACCGAGATAGGACTTTAGCAACAACGAATTAAAGGCTAAACCACGCTTTTGTCGTCACTTTATCGGGCAGGCAACAGGCTAGACTGTGCCCGGTTTCGATTCCTGCGAAACACACTTGGCCCCGACACTGTTCGGGGCCTTTTTTTTGGAAGCCTGTTTTTGGAAGCCTGTTTTTGGAAGCCTGTTTTTGGAAGCCAGGCGGGACGGGGCAGCCGCGGGACTCATGCCCGGAGCCAGCCGTAGAGCAGCTTGTAGAAGGTTTCTTCGGTCAGCGGCTCATACTTGGATAGATCGCGCTTCTGACCGAACTGCAGGTCGGCGAAGTAGTACTCGCCCTCGGATTCGATGATCTCCTTGATGTCGTCCTCGTCCGAGGAGGCGAACAGGAGTATCCGGTTGCCATGGAGGTACTGCTCTTCCGGCTCGACATGCAGCTTGCAGCTGCCGAACGAAACGGTCTGCTCCTGAAGCGTTATCTGGAACGTCTCGTCGAATTTCTCGAGCGTATGCGCGGTATCATCATAATGAATATTGACGCCGTCGATCTCCAGCGCGGCTACCCAGCCCTCGATATGGCTCTGCAGCGCGCGTAGCTGTTCCTTGCAGGTATCCAGTTGCTGCTCGAAATCCGCCAATCGCTGCTGACAGTGGCGGATTTCCTCGTTGATATGGTGCTTCAGCTGCGTGATGTCGACCATGGCGCCCCCTCACCTCAAGCTCATGCGGTTTCGATTCATGATAGTTCGCCAGAAACAAAAAACCGCCTGAATGCAGGCGGTTTTGAGAAACGGTGATGCAGATCAGGCTGCGACTGGGCGATCGATCGACCGCGTTCTCTGTATCGCGCTCAGCGCCTTCTCCAGATCCAATGTCTTGCACTTGAATGCACTGCAATTGGCGCAGCGCACGTTGGTGCCTTCCTGACTATTGATTGGCAGATAGAACTGCTCATGGCCGCAAATCGAACAGCTGAGGTCCAGCGTCACTCTGATCATGCCGTAGCCCTCAGGTAATGATCGTTGAGGGGGCGGCTCTCGCGTGCCATCTTGAGCGTCAGGCTGCGACACTGGTTGAGAATCTGCACTGAATAGTTGGGCGACTGGGAATCCGCCCAATGACCTACGGTGTCGAGAAACTCTCCGCATTCCGTACAGCTGATCTCGTCCCACTCTTCATGAATCTCGAGGGGAACCGATTGAGCGTTACCGCAGCGGGTGCATGAAATGGCGTCTTTCACGATCAGCCCTCCTTGGCTTTAAGTTGGTTTCTGGCTCACCAGAAATTTGTGGCAATCCTTGCCGCATACTGCTGGGGCATCCTTGCCCGGTACTGACCGGCTCTCCTTGCCGGCTGACGAATTCATGCTGGCATAGCCCCCAGTGCTGTACAAGTGTTGTACGAATCGGAGATTTGGACAACCCTATCCCAGGTTAAGTATTAATAGATAAGTATCTGAATTTATTGTATAAAATGATAATCATTATTTTGAAAACTTTTGTAACTTTAATTTGCGTGCTGCAATTATGCCGTCTGTAGCCCTGACCGAAGGCCCTCTCTGCAAGGGTGTCGGCGGCTGTTAACTTTCTGTCATCTACCGGCCTCATACTGCAGGTGCGATGCCAGGAAGGCGTCGTCACGACAGGGACGCGCAGAGCGGGAAGCTCGGTTCAGCATCAGGGACGACGCGTCGGACCAGCGCTCAGCCGTGAGGCTTGGCGCTTTTTTATGTCTCGGGCGGCGCTTTCCGCTGGCTCGAGTTCACCGAGCGGAACTCCGCTTTCGCTCGATCGTCTCGCCGCGAGTGCCGGGAAAGAGGCGATTGCCACATTCTCTACTGAACGTCCGTGCGTCAGGGCCGCTATGCTTAGTGCACATCTCCTTTCGAGTCGGAATCTTCATGAGTTCTCTGAGCCAGCACAAGGCGTTCATCTTATTGCTGACGCTAGTGTCCATCGCCTTCGTTTGGTTGCTGTTGCCGTTCTACGGTGCCGTGCTCTGGGCGGTGATACTGGCGATCCTGTTCCAGCCCATGCATCGGCGGCTGGAGGCCCGGCTGCAAGGGCACCGCAACGTGGCAGCGCTGGTCAGCGTGATGGCCTGCGTGTTCATCGTCATCATCCCGATGTCACTGATCTTCGGGGCTCTGGTGCGGGAGGGCGCCAGCGTCTACCAGCGTGTAGGCAGCGGCGATATCGACTTCAATGACTACATCCAGCAGTTCCAGAGTTCGCTGCCGGCTTCGGCGCAGACCTGGCTGGGCGACGCCGGCTTCGGCAGCCTTTCCGATATCAGCAATCGTCTGGCATCCGCCCTGGAACAGGGCAGCCAACTGATCGCCACCCACATGCTGAGCATCGGTCAGAACACGCTCCAGTTTCTGGTCAGCGCCGGGATCATGCTCTACCTGCTGTTCTTCCTGTTTCGGGATGGCCGATCCCTGGGACAGCAAATCCGCATCACGATCCCGCTGAGCGACGAATACACCTACCAGCTCATCGACAAGTTCACCGCCGTGGTGCGATCCACCGTCAAGGGCAACGTGATCATCGCCATGGTGCAGGGCGCGATCGGCGGCGTCGCCTTCTGGGCGCTGGGGATCGAAGCCGCGCTGCTGTGGGGCGTGATGATGGCGTTCCTGTCGCTGCTGCCGGCGATCGGCTCCGCGATCGTCTGGGTGCCGGTGGCGGCCTACCTTCTGATCACCGGAGCCTACGTCAAAGGGGCGATACTGATCTTCGTCGGCGTGGTGGTGATCGGGCTCGTCGATAACTTCCTGCGTCCGCCGCTGGTCGGCAAGGAGACCAAGCTGCCCGATTACGTGGTGCTGATCTCCACGGTAGGCGGAATGACGCTGATGGGCATCAACGGCTTCGTGCTCGGCCCGCTGATCGCCGCGCTGTTCATCGTCGTCTGGTCGCTGTATCGCCAGGAACAGGCGGAAGCGGAATTGTCGCCAGACGTGGCGCCCTCGGACGAGATCGCCTCGGAGAACCGGGAGCGCTGACCCGGCAGACGCTGGGCGCAGCCAGGCGTGCGGTTTCCCAGTTGTCCGCCGCGAATTTGATGATTATGATAGGCGCCGCCTGGCCGGTATAGCTCAGCTGGCAGAGCAACGCATTCGTAATGCGTAGGTCGGTGGTTCGAGTCCACTTACCGGCACCAGGCATATCAAGGGTTTGCGCCCGATCCTGCCTAGTATCACTTCCTTTTTATCCAGTATTTGGCACACTTGCGGTACATCTCCGCAGGTAACGCTATGGCTACGTTCCAAAAACGCTCCGGTTCCTGGCGAGCGATCATTCGTAAGAAAGGCTACCCCCAGATCAGCGCCACATTCGATACGAAGGCGCAGGCAGCCATCGGAGATACCATATTCAGTCATTGAATCGCCGGTGACCGTCAGGAAGAAGGTCGAGGACTTGCGCTTGATGAAGCGCTGGTTGAGATCGAGCGTGCGGCCAGCGTAGTCCTCTGCCGGACTGGGAAAGCCAGATAACCCGCCCCGCGTGAGCGTCAGCGGAAACGGAATCTCAACCCGGAGTGGTGCCGGTGCCGCAGTGGCGAAGATAAAGCCCGACCTCATAATGCATCTGCCTTCCCTAGAGATAGTGTATAGATATACAGTATTTAACGAAAAGCGATCCCCGGGCAATCGTTTCTTTGATGACCCGGTGGACGAAAACGGAACGGGGCTGGCAACGGCGCGGCTTCTGACAAACATGAAAAAATTGCATGCGTGGGGAAACGATGCAGGTTCAGTATTTGGGGCCGCTGATGATGGGGTTAGGGCATCCAGCATTGACTGGCTATGACCTGGGAAGCTTCCCGCCGAGCTGTTTCGCGGTGGAGCTGAAAAAGGGCGCGGGATTCAACGGGCCACTGATCGAAGGCGATGTGTTGATTGCCGACGAGGATCGGCTGGCGACAAATGACGACCTGGCGATCGCAAAGGTCGAAGGAGAGCATCTGCTGGCCAGAAACCTGGTGTATCGGTGGACGCGTGCGACTGATACCGCTGCAGGGACGGGATTCGCTGTTCGTGCGTGAGGATATGCTGGGTGTGGTGGTCAGCCAGGCACGGCGGTATGTGACGTAGGCTTAGCCATTCGAGTTGCTAGGGGCGCGCTGTAAAAGCATCCGCGCGTAGACCCAGTCGTCGGGGCTGGTGCGTGCGGGTAGGCCAAAACCCTTGACCCAATCGGGATAGCGTAACTCCACGCTTCTCACGAATTGCCGGTGAGATCTTGGAATGGCCTTGCCGTCGATCAGATCGTCACGGATGAGCCGGAGCTCGGCGATCGTTTCTTTATCCGGTGCATCGGCCTCGCTTGCCGTGGGGAGCACCTTTTCTTCTGCCTGGTTTTCCTCGCTGGCTTTCCGACGCCGGCGCCATTCTTCTGACGCTACCACTAGCAGAGCGGAGAGTTCTTTATCTGTCAGCTCGCTAACAAGCGCTTCATGGTTATGTTGGTAGGAGTGGGTCATCGTTGAGACGCGAGGTGCAAATACAGTGGCAGTTCCAAGTCGAATGGCTGCCGCTACTGAGTGCTTAGGGGACTGAGGAGGCAACGCTGCGGGCTTACGTGATCCCGCAGCGTAGCGTCAGAATAATTTTGCGCGGTTTGCAATCAGGTCCAGAAGTGTACGTTCATGACTATCTTGCACATAATTTCTTTTCGATAAAAAATTTTTAATTTCAATGACTTGCGAGTCAGCCTGCGCCCATTCTTCGGGTTTGACGGAATGAGGCTCCTCGGCAATTGATGAAAAGGGAAGAGCGCTCGGGTTGAAGAGATCCAACTGATGCTCTTGAGTCATGAACTTTTCTCCTGGTTCTCCCAATGCGGCCATGGGAGGCCGCCTAGACCGCTGATGTTGAGCAGTTCTACTGATCAAGCGATTGTAGCCGCTTGACGACGATACCCTCAAGCGTCGCCACCGCCTCAATAGTAGGTGCTGTGACTGGAAATGCAGGAGATAGCTGCATTTTTCCTTCTTTATTTTTTCTCCCATTGACGCCTGTTGAGAAGAAGCTCAGATAGCGAGAGGGTGCTACACCGTCGAAGGGTATGATTCTGACTTTTTTGCCATCGCTCTCTTGTTCCGTCAAGGCATCGTCGTGAAGCTTAGTAGCTAGGCTTTTACGATAAGGTTCCAAAAAGTAAACTTCAGACACGCCTGCCGCAACGATATGTCTCGCACAGGAATGGCAAGGATATGTTGTAACAAAAAGCTTCCCACCTTTGATTTGGTCGCCTTTAGTCGAGCCCGCGCTGAGCAAAGCGTGCATTTCAGCATGCACTGCTCGAGAAAACTCTATTAAAGTTTTGAGCTGTGAATCTTTTCTGATGACAGCAAATGCCTCCGTTTTTTTCTCTTCGGCAATTATCCTCTTTTCAATGAGCTTATCTACAACTGCGTCTGCTATCTTGTTTTTCTCACTATCATTAAAGCAGTGGCCGCCGTCTTTGTTCCAACACCTGTGGTCATTGTCAGTGGTAGTGCCAATATCAATCGACTCGTAGAGCCCACCAAATGGTCGCGGAACGTCGTTCCAACCAGTTGCTAAAATTTCACCCGATTGATTTGTAATTGAAGCACCCACTTGGCGTGAAAGACAAGCTGAATTTCGAGCAGCTGAGAAAGCAGTATACATTGCCCGTTCAGCGATAGTAGGAGTTATAATTTTCGTGCCAAGCATAAGGTCTAAAAATCTTCTGGCTCTGTCCTTCCTTTGACTATCAGTGCCAGAGTCAATACGCATAAAGAAATCTGCTTGAGGGAAAGTGTCACCCACCTGTTGACCATGCCCTAATTCCTCTCCTGAATCTCGATCAATGAGCTCATGTATTTGGTCTTTTGGCCCTTTTATTCTTTCAAGCTTTTGCACCCTCACTTCAATAGGGGAGTATACACCGATCACGTGCAACATATTCCCATAGATTGATCGCAAGAGCTCCAGTTCTTCTATATGTTTGATAGAGTCAATAATGTGACAGGTTTTAGGGGTTACGGTGGGTATCGTCTCACCACCTACAGTTTTTGGAATATCTTTGTTCGATTCTTGCTGTATATTTTCTCTATGTAGAGCAATTTGCCTCACGGCGAGTGAGGCGAGTATTCGGTTACCTTTACTTTTACGTAAGGTGTTTCCCGCCTCAATTAGCTGGTTAATTGAATGCTCGGTCTCTGGAATACCAGCCTGCTTTCTTATCTCCGAACTGAGTCTTATAACGTTTACACTTTCATAACCGTAGTCGGAGCTTGACAAGAGGCTTTTGAACTCTTTCGCCACCTCGTGAAGCGGTGTGCCAAGCGGACCACACAAAGCTATGACAATCTCAGGGGTTGCTGTTTTTGCGATTGCAGCTTGGCTGTCGAGTTCTCCTAGCTCATGACTCTCGTTCGAGGCTTCAACCGTTGGTATCACTTCTCGTTGTGCTGCCACATTACGTCCCCCAAGCTGTTTTTGTGATTCTGCATCTAGGATGTTACAGATGTCTACTGAATGGTTACGAGCTCGAGATGTAGGACATTGGTATAGCCTGAATCATCAATTCATGACGCACCTCTGTCAGCAGCCACTCGGTTTCCTCGATCTCTCGCTTCCAGCCGTAACAGCGCGCCGGAGTTTCCGGGTAGATGTCCGGCCGGCCTTCGGCGAGCGTTAGGCTGAATTCAGCGAGGCCGCGCTGCAGGCGTTGCCACTCGGCCCGTGCGGCGGCGAGGGCGTCCGCCTCGTTGGCATAGATGGATCGCAGGCGCTTGGCGTTGTCGTCGGCACCTGCGATGACGTCGCGGCGCTGGGCGCCGTTGGTGTCGTGCCAGGCAACGATTACGCCGGAATAACTGTCGCGATCGGTCACGCTGTAGCGATGCTGGTAGCCGTCTTGTCGGCGAATGACGATCGGGGGAATCTCGAGCCCATTGGCAGTGGTGGCCTGCCCGGCGGGAATAAACAGCAGATTCCCCGCCTTTACGGTGGCGATGGCATCATAGCGCTCGGCAAGCCGCGTGAGGAAGTTGATATCGGACTCTTCTGTCTGGTCGATGTGCTTGATACCGATGACCGACAGTTGGTTTCCGATGCGTGGTGTGAGGTAGTGGCGCTTGGCGATGGTGGTCACGATGTCGTCGATGGTGGTGCGGTGCCAGCTCTGCGTCCGCTTGACGGGGAACTGCCCACGAAAGTCGGCGCTACTGGCGCGGATCGAGAGGATATCCGGCGCGCCGGCGTGCTCCACTTCGTCGACGATGAACGTGCCCCGGTCGGTGAGCGGCTCACCGGCCCAGCCGATGGCGACATGGATCTCGACGCCGCGGCGGGGGAGGGCGAGCTGGCCATCGTCGTCGGTCAACGTGAGATCCAGTTGATCCGCTTCGAGGCCCCGGCGATCCGTCAGCGTGAGACGCTGCAGGCGACCGCGAACGCGCGGGGTGATCTGCTCGCCGCCGATGGCTAGGCGATAGTCCGGCGTGCGAGCCGGGCGTCCCACGCGGCTCATGCCAGTGCCTGCGTGGCGGCTCGCAATGCGGTTCCGCTGATGGTGCCGAGAAGCTCCCGGCGCTCGTCATCGATGCGCGAGAGCGAGAGTGAGAACGTGATGTGAGACGCCGCGCCGTCGCGGAAATGGCGGTCGCTGCCCTCGTCCATTGAATCGATAGTGTACAGCCCGTACATGCGCCCGGTTCCCTCGATCAGCGGCCATGCTGCGCCTTGGTCACCCATGGCGCGTAGCTGGTCGAGGTTGGACTGGCCACCGGTGAATTCGGGATATAGCTCGCCGGCGAGAGTGATCTTGTCCGTGCCGGGGCCGAGAAACTGAATCGCCGGGCGCTTGCCGATGCGCGAGAGGCTGGAGTTTCGCCACTGCGTCTGGCGCCTGAAGTCCTGGTAGGCGGCGGTCGATAACGAGAAAACGAACATGCCGTAGACCATCATCATATTGGGAACCTTGAATGCTGGGTTTAAAACTCAAACTGAAACGTATCTTTAACCTCAAGGCTGAAGTGGCGCTTTTCGTCCTTTGCCTGATCATCGTTTCCATTGCTGATCTCAGCGGTGACCGTGGGTATGTTCTGCGGCTCGCCCAGTCCAGTAACAGCGAGCCTCTCTACCTCCTTATCGGTACCATGCTTGGCTTCCTGCTTCGCGAGCCATCAGACGAGCATGCGCAGGGCGCGTTGGTGTTTGCGCTATTCGCAGTATTTTTCTCGATGCTTCTCGCGGCGCTATCTAGCCTTGAAAATGACCCTGCATGGTTGCTGGGTGTTGCGCTGATGTCGGGATTCTTAAGCGCGCTTATCAGCAGCGTTGCATATCTGTTTTTCGCGCTACGGGCGCGGGCTCGGGCTGATCGAATCCAGTCCGCAAAACCCCCTCACTTTATTCGCACCAAGCCACCGCGCTATCACTGATCAGTCGTTGTCGTAGAGGTTGCGTCGGGTACGCGCAGCGGCGTCGCGCTCGGCGGCGGCCAGGGCACGCTGTACCTCGGCGGCGACGTAACGAGCGAGCGCTTGTTCGTCCATGCTGGGGGCAGCGTGGACGTTGATGTCGCCAATAGTTACCTGGACCGTGCCGCCGCCCGACGCGGCCATCGGTGGTCGGGTATCCAGGGGGATGCCGCGCCCGGCGTCGATGGCTGGCATGGCCGCCACGGGTAGGGTAGCAGCGCCGAAGGCGATGCCGGCGCCGGCCTGGGTGACGCGCTTGGCGATTGCGGCGACGCGCTGGGCCGGCTCATCGCGCTTCTGATCGAGCCCCTGGTTGAATCCCTCGACGGTGTAACCGCCGATCTCCCGGAATACGCGAGACGGCGAGTTGATGCGCAGCAGATCGCGCGCTTTCTGAATGGCGCCGTTGGCCATGTCACCGGCGCGATCGGCAACCGATGCCGCACCATTCTTGATGCCTTCGCCGAGGCCGTTGGCCGCTTCTTTACCTGCGTTCCATTCTTGGTACAGTTGGTGTGCCAAAAAGCGACCATCGGTGACTTGTCAGGTTGGCGCTAGAGGCCCGTGATTACGGGAGTTGTAGACTGTAAGTCGCATGGTGTGGTGCATTGCTCTTGCATTCGTAATGCGTAGGTCGGTGGTTCGAGTCCACTTACCGGCACCAGGTTTTTCTAGAGCATTTGCCGGTCTCCTCCCTTATTCGAAGACATAGATTTTCCTGCCTTCGCCACGTAGCAGAGATCCAAGCAGTTGCTGTGGCCTTTTCCGTTCAGGAATCGAAGTCCAGCCGTTTTTCCTCGCGTCGCACTCTAAAACCATAGCCAAGCGCTATTTGGCGGGCTCGTTGCCCGATGGCAATATAGCGCTCCTTTTTTATCGGCTTCCTGGGTCAAGATGGTCAAGACGTATCTCGGCAAGATGAAAGGCTCGCCAGTGAGCCGCAAGACTCCCTGCTGGCGTGACGCGGTCTGGTCATGGCTGGGCGCGTTTCTGGGCATGGCCGGTGTGGGATGGCTGAGCGCGCAGTCGCTTCAGACGCATTCGCTGCTGATGGTGGGATCCTTCGGCGCGACCTCGGTGCTTCTTTATGCCGCGCCGGAAAGCCCGCTCGCCCAGCCGCGCAACGTGCTGTTCGGCAATCTGCTCTCGGCGCTGTGCGGCGTACTGGTCTGGAAGCTGCTTGGCGATAGCTGGATCGCGGCGGCGGTAGCGGTATCGACCTCCATCCTGCTGATGCAGTTGACCCACACGCTCCATCCGCCGGGCGGCGCGACGGCGTTGATCGCGGTGATCGGGTCCGGGGAGCTGCACTCGCTTGGCTGGTCCTATGCGTTTTTCCCGGTAGCGACCGGGTGCCTGCTGATGCTGCTCATCGCGGTGCTGATCAACAATCTGGCGCGGCATCGCCGTTATCCGCTGCACTGGTGGTAAGCCACGACTGACACCTGATGTTTCTCGCGCCTCGGGTACTACAGCTTTCAGGCGGCGCCAGGTCGTGCGCCTCCTTACACTCAGGGTTTTCGTCGCGATTCCGGCCCGGCGAGCGGGCCATCAGAAACGGGAATGCCATGAAAACCCTCAGCTGTTTCATGACCGTCGTCTGCGTGATGAGTTGGAGCGCGGGTTCGAGCGCCGGCGGGGGCGCCAGTGCCCATGCAGAAGAACCGCTGAATTGTGCCAACTTCCGTTGCCACTTTGGCGATGTCCCCAAGGCCGACCCGCCCTTGATTGCCGAGCCGTTCGTCTCTTTCTATCGGGATGCGGTGGTCAAGCCGATGCGGCCCTACCATGACTGGGAACCCACCGCCTGGCGACTGCCGAATCCTCGCGCTGCCAAGACGTCAGACAAGGCCGGCACGACGCCGATGGACTGATCGTCATGCCGTCGATGTCGCCATCGCCGACGATCATGCGGCGTTGGCGCGATCCTGCCCCGGCCGGCCCTGGCTGGAGTGTTTCTTTTTGTCACGCATTCTGTCACGACTCAGGGCGATCATCGCGTTTTCCAGGTCTGCCGAGTAGCACTTGAAGGCGGTGCAGTTCGCGCAGCGAATCTGCTGCCTCTCCTCGGCCCGCACGGGGAGATAGAACTGATCGTGATCGCAGATCGAGCAGGTGAGATCCAGCGTGACGCGAATCATGGCGTACCTCCAGAGATTGGGAAGAGGCGAGCGTGGTCTGGGCTCGTCGTTCTGGGGGCGTAGTGTGGCGTGGTGGTATGACGCCATGATGAAAGCCGTATCCGGCATTGTGTCGTCGTGTAAGCGGGTCAGAGGCGATTCAGCATTAATTGATTCACGTTATCGTTGCCGCGGTCGGCGGATGTCACCGTGAGCGCCACTGGAGAAGCGGCGGCGGCTTCCACCGTTGCAGGATTTGAAATTTCCGTCCGTTTTTCTAGGATGAGTATCCCTTTGAAAGATAACCGAGGATCCTTTGACCCTTTCCTAATCAAGTTTAGTGCGACGCACTGTTCGATGCTTCATCGCACCTAGGACTGGATCTGAACCCTGATCACAAACTTGGAGGTGATTGGATGTCAGTACAGACCGCATCCCCCAAAACCCAGAATGCCACGTGGACGAAGCAGGATCGCTATCCGACACGCCTACGCCAGCCGCAGGAAGCGCTCTGGCAGCCGCGTCAGGAGGAGGTCGTCAAGGGGCGCCATCTGGATGGCCCGTTGAGCGGCGAGCAACTGGATCGCTTCGAACGCGATGGTTTTCTCTTCGAGCCCAACTTCCTGGGCCAGACGGAACTCGAGGCGTTACGGGCAGAACTGGCCGTGATGCTCGATCGCGACGATTTCCGTGACCGGGACTTCTCGATTACCGAGCCGCAGAGCCACGAGATCCGCTCGCTGTTCGCGATTCATCACCTGTCCCCGCGTTACAACGAATTGGCGCAGGATCAGCGCCTGATGGGCCGCGCCCGTCAGATCGTCGGCGGCGATGTCTACGTGCATCAGTCTCGCATCAACTACAAGCCCGGCTTCCACGGCAAGGGCTTCAACTGGCACTCGGACTTCGAGACCTGGCACGCCGAAGACGGCATGCCCGAGATGCACGCCGTCAGCGCCTCGATCGTGTTGACGGACAACCATCACTTCAATGGCCCGTTGATGCTGATCCCCGGCTCGCACAAGGTGTTCGTGCACTGCCTGGGCGAGACGCCGGACGACAACCACAAGCAGTCGCTGAAGCAGCAGGAACTTGGCGTGCCGAGCAACGAAGCGCTGCGCGAGCTGATCAATCAGCGCGGTATCGAAGCGCCCACCGGCGCCGCGGGCGGGCTGTTGCTGTTCGACTGCAACACGCTGCATGGCTCCAACGCCAACATGTCGCCGGACCCGCGCAGCAATGCGTTCTTCGTCTACAACCGTCGCGACAATGCCTGCGTGCAGCCGTTCGGCGCCCGGAAGCAGCGTCCGTCGTTCCTGGCGCATCAGCCGGACGAAGTGTGGACGCCCCAGCAGGGCACGCACTGAGGCCCTGATCGCGCCGGCCGGTATCGGACCGCCCGCAGGCGCTTGGAATTGACCGAAAAGCCGGCGTGGTGCCATAAGCCGCCGTTGGAGGTAGACTCGATGAGTTGCCGCCAGCGGCGGCTTCTTGCGTCTAGAGGCTCGATTTTCGCCTGGAAGATCGATCTCTCTATCTCTAGAGATTCTCAACGGTCATCGCTTTTGCTTTGGAGCTCGCCATGCCTTTCATCACCCGATTCACCGACGGTCTCGAGACCGGCCTGCCGCTGGGCAAGATTCTCTGCGTGGGGCGCAACTACGCCGAACACGCCAAGGAACTCAACAACCCGGTGCCGCAGTCGCCGATCCTGTTCATCAAGCCTGCGACCAGTGCCGTCGAGCTGGAAGAGCCGATCGAGCAGCAGTTCGCCCATGGCGAGGTGCATTTCGAGACCGAGCTGGCGCTGCTGATCGGCGAGCGCATGAGTCATGTCAGTGCGAAAGAGGCGATGAAGGGCGTGGTCGGGGTCGGCCTGGCGCTGGATCTGACGCTGCGAGACGTGCAGTCCGCGCTCAAGGAGAAGGGCCACCCGTGGGAGCGGGCCAAGGCGTTCGACGGTGCCTGCCCGATCTCGCGTTTCGTGCCGGTGGAAGGCGATGTCGACTGGAGCGCGATCACGTTCCATCTCGATATCGACGGCAAGCGCCAGCAGAGCGGCAAGACCAGCGACATGCTGTTCGACATGCCGTCGCTGATCGAGGAGATGACCCGCACCTTCACCCTCGAGCCGGGCGACGTGATCCTGACCGGCACGCCCTCCGGCGTCGGCCAGCTACCCCGCGACGCGGTACTCGGCCTCTCGCTCTCGCTGGGGCTGGATGTCGGCACGCGTACGCGATAAAACCCGCTACGGGCTACGGG
>NZ_PZJT01000009.1:0-59336 GCF_003206135.1 Salinicola salarius
AGGCTATCGTCGCGGCGACATCGGCGGGCTGGCCGACGCGGCCTACTGGATGCTGGTCGCGATCGATATCGCGATGATCGGCTTCGCTGCGTCGGCTGGCCTTCTGCCAGGGGCCGGTTTCGATCCAGCCCGGACAGATGGCGTTGACCCGAATCTCCGGTCCCAGGCTGACGGCGAGTGCATGGGTCATGGAGAGCAGCCCGCCCTTGGCCGCCGCATAAGATTCGCAGTGGGGTTCCGATTGCAGGGCGCGCGTGGAGGCGATGTTGACGATGGCGCCGCCACGGTGGCGCAGGCCGGGCACGGCGGCGCGGGTGCACAGGAAGGCACCGGTCAGGTGGCTCTCCTGCCATCGTCTCCAGTCCGCCAGCGCCAGATCCTCGATCGGGCCACACACCGGGTCGGCGAGGCCGGCGTTGTTGACCAGCAGGTCCACGCCCGTGGACTGATCGTTTTCCTGCTGCCAATCCGTCAGATGCTGGAAGGCTTCCTTGACCTGTAGTTCGTCGCTGACGTCGACGGCCACGGCCAGCAGCGTTGCCTCGGGGTAGTCGGCGTCGAGTTCGGCCACTGCTTCCGGATCGCGATCCAGCGCGGCGACACGCCAGCCTTCGTCCAGCAGGAGTTCCACCGTGGCGCGCCCGATGCCCTGGGCGCCGCCGGTAATGATGGCGAGGGGGTGAGTCATGATCGAGATTCCTTTCATCGCAGCTCGAATGGCCGCTGTTCCCTATTTATGCGCCGCCGAATCCGGCGGGCATCGTTATTATCCGAGCCGTCGGTCAGCTCAAGTTTCCAACATGAAAGTCACCGGCCCGTCGTTGATCAGCTCGACCTGCATGTCCGCGCCGAACCGGCCGGTTGCCACGCTGGGCCATGCCTTCTGAGCCTGTTCCACCAGATAGTCGAACATGACCTGGCCGTGGGCTGGCGGCGCGGCGCTGGAAAAACTGGGGCGCAGCCCCTTGTCGGTCGATGCCACCAGCGTGAACTGGGAGACCAGCAGCAACCCGCCCTCGATCTGTTGCAGGTTGCAATTCATGCGTCCCTCGCCATCCGCGAACACCCGGTAGTGCAGCAGCTTGTGCAGCAAGCGGTCGGCGTTGGTCCGGTCGTCTTCCGCGGCGACGCCGACGAGCGCCAGCAATCCTTGATCGATACGCCCGACGGTCTCGCCGTCGATGTCGACCGAGGCCCGGCTGACTCGCTGGATCAGAGCTCGCATGGCGGTTTGGCTTCTCTCTCGATTGGAATGGACAATGAGCGAAAGGTTAGCACGCTGAGCCCCCGAGGAAATGATCGAGATTCGTAGCAAGCAAAGCGTTATTGAAAACAGGCGGTACTAGAACGTATGTTTATGTTACCCATGCCTCGAGGGTTGGGTGACTGCTGGACTGGCGCCACACGCTGCCTGCTCACGTCGCGATGATTGAATCGCCTTCGAATAGCGGGTTTTGACGGCGCCGGGGCGCAATTGTCATGGGTCAATAAAGGCTTTGACGCCCGCTGCTTGGGTGGTGCTACTATCCAGACGGATCGAGCTGCAACGAATTGTCCTGGTTTGTCGAGAATGGATCATGACAATTTTGACGAGGCCACGCCAAGCTGGGCGAGATGAAAACGATAATGCGCCCGTCACCGAAAACTTGAGTTAATCGCGATCCGCCGCTGCGGATCCGAACCTTGCAGACGGAGATTTGAACGATGCGATACAACATCAATAAAGACGTTATCAATAAAGGCGTCACGACACTGATTGCCGGTTCCGTACTTTCCTGCCTGGCCGTAGGCATCGCGCAGGCCGCGTCACTCCAGGAAATCAAGGATTCCGGTTCGATCAAGATCGCCGTCGCCAACGAAATTCCCTACGGCTACATGGACATGAGCGGTGAGGCCAAGGGCGCTGGGCCCGATGTCATCCGCCATATCATGAACGAGATGGGCGTCGACGACATCGAGTGGGTCACTACCAACTTCAGCTCGCTGATTCCGGGCTTGCAGGCGAACCGTTTCGATATCGCCGCGGCCGAGATGGCCGTGTTGCCGGATCGCTGCCAGCAGGTGATCTACTCCGAGCCCAACTCCTCCTACGGTGAAGGGCTGCTGGTCAAGGAAGGCAATCCCAAGGATCTGCATGCGTTCAGCGACTTCGTCGAGGGCGACGCCAAGATCGCCATCATGGCGGGCGCGGATCAGTTGGACATGCTGCAGGCGCTCGGCGTACCGCAGGAGAACATGGTCACCATCTCCAGCAATGCCGATGCGATCTCCACAGTTTCGACCGGCCGCGCCGATGCCTATGCCGCGACCAGCCTGACGGTCAGCGAGCTGGCGGGCAAGAGCGATGACGTCGAGTCGGCAGCGGAATTCGTGGACCCGGTCATCGATGGCGAAGAAGTGCGTAGCTGGGGCGCTTTTGCCTTCAACAGCGACAACACCGAGCTGCGTGATGCGGTCAACGAGGCGCTGGCGAAGTACAAGCAGACCGACGACTGGAGCGAGACGCTGATGGGCTATGGCTTCAGTCAGGCCGATGTCGACGGCTCCAGCCATCACACCACGGAAGAACTCTGCACCGCGGATTCCTGAGTTTTGCAATCGAACTTCTGAACCCGATGTGACGGTGAGCGCTCGCTCGAGACGACGGTTCTCGGACGAGCGTTCGGTTCGTCCTTGAACGGTGCCGGTACTGCCGGGACCGTTCGTTAGCGAATGCGGAGTCTCCCCGATGGAATGGACGAGCTATCTCGCCCCCTTGTCCCAGGGTGCGTGGGTGACCGTGCAACTCACGGTCTACTCGACGATTCTGGGCGGCATCTTTGCCTTCCTCTTCGGTCTCGGCAAGCTGTCTCACAATCCCCTGCTCAAGGGAATCAGCGTTGCCTATATCGAAATCTTTCGCGGTACGTCGCTGCTGGTGCAGCTGTTCTGGATCTACTTCGCGCTGCCCATCATGGGACAGGCGATCGGTCTCGACCTGCGCTTTCCACCGGTGGTGGCAGGGGTCGTTGCGCTGGCGCTGAATATCGGTGCCTACGGGGCCGAGGTCGTGCGTGGCGCCGTGCAGGCCGTGCCCAAGGAGCAGTACGAGGCGGCGACGGCGCTCAATTTCACCTCGCGCAAGCGGCTTTGGCGAATCACGCTGCCCCAGGCGATCCCGGAGATGATGCCGACCTTCGGCAATCTCGCGGTTCAGAATCTCAAGGACACCGCGCTGGTATCGCTGATCTCGCTGGGCGACATGGCTTTCCGCGCCGAACAGATCCGCAACTTCACCCAGGACAGCGTGACCGTCTACACCCTGGTGCTGTTCATGTATTTCGGCATGGCGCTGGTATTGACCGCGTGCATGAAACTGCTGGAACGCTACGTTGGCCGCTGGCGCGCGGTGGGGAGATAACGCATGTTTTTCGGCATCGAATGGGATACCAGTAGCCAGTGGGCCTTTGCGGTCTCGATCTTTCCGATTCTGCTGCATGGCCTGGTGGTGACGCTGCAAGCCACCGTGGTCGGCTTCTTCATCGCCCTGATCCTGGGGCTGGTGCTGGCAGCGCTGAAGAGCGCGCCGACCCGCTTCATCCGCTGGCCGGCCAAGCTGATCACGGAATTCATCCGCGATACGCCGCTGCTGATCCAGCTGTTCTTTCTGTTCTACGTCCTGCCCGAGTTCGGACTGACGCTGCCGGCGTTCCTGACCGGTGCGCTGGCGCTGGGTGTGCAGTACAGCGCCTATACCTCGGAAGTCTATCGCGCGGGCCTGGAAGCCGTGGCCAAGGGGCAGCGCGAAGCGGCACGAGCGCTCAATCTGGCGTCTTCGCGAACCTTTACCCACATCATCCTGCCGCAGGCGATTCCGCGCATCATCCCCGCGCTGGGTAACTACCTGGTCTCGATCATGAAGGACGTGCCCGTGCTGTCGGTCGTGACCGTGCTGGAAATGCTCGGCGTGGCAAAGATCATCGGCGACCGCACCGGTGGCTATCTGATTCCGCTTTCCATGGTGGGTGGCCTCTATCTGGTCATGACGATCATCGCGTCCTTTGGTGTGCGCTACCTGGATACCCATCTGCCCAAGCGAGGCCTTTCTCTCAAATGAACGACGCCACGAAAACTCGCGATCCGATCATCAAGTTCGACAAGGTCGTCAAACGCTTCGGCGACCACGTGGTACTCGACGAGCTCGACTTCGAAGTCCAGCGCGGCGAGAAGGTCACCATCATCGGTCCTTCCGGCTCCGGCAAGTCGACGGTGCTGCGCATTCTGATGACGCTGGAAGAGATCAACGACGGTGTCGTCTACGTCGGCGGTCAGCCGCTGTGGCACCAATGGCGGGGAGATCGGTTGATTCCGGCCAGCGAGCAGCATCTACGCCAGATGCGCAGCCAACTGGGCATGGTCTTCCAGCAGTTCAACCTGTTCCCGCACATGACGGTGCTGCGCAATCTCACCGAAGCACCGGTGCAGGTGCTGGGTGTCAAGAAGGCCGAAGCCCGACAGCGAGGTCTGGAACTGCTGGAGATGGTGGGGCTCGCCGATCAGGCCGACAAGTACCCACATCAACTCTCCGGCGGCCAGCAGCAGCGGGTGGGCATTGCTCGTGCGCTGGCGATGCGGCCCAAGGTCATGCTCTTCGACGAGCCGACCTCGGCGCTGGATCCTGAACTGGTGGGAGAAGTGCTGAACGTCATTCGTACCCTGGCGGACGAGCATGATCTGACCATGCTGCTGGTGACCCACGAGATGCACTTCGCGCGCCAGGTCTCCGACCGTATCTGCTTCTTCGACCAGGGGCGGATCAAGGAGCAGGGCAAGCCGGAGGATATCTTCACCGCGCCGAAGGAAGAGCGGACCAAGGCGTTCCTGAAGGCGGTTCTCGATCCGGACGATTGATGTGAGCGACGGGCTACGAGCGCTGTCGTGCCGCCTCTCGCCGCCGGTCCAGCCAGAGCATGATCGGTCCGGCGGTCATGCCGTGGAAGAGGATGGAGGCCAGTACCAGGAAGCTGACCAGCGTCCATGCGCTGTCGAGCTCGCCGAATTCCGCCTTGCTGCTGGCGTAGGCGAGATAGTAGAACGAGCCGACGCCACGGATCCCGAACAGGCTGACCACCGCCTTTTCCCTCGGTTTCATCTTGGAACCGATCAGCCCGATCATGCCGGCCAATGGCCGGATGACGAACAGGATCACCAGCCCTGCCACCGCCATTGGCCAGGTCAGGCCATCGAGCAGCGGCCCGGCCAGGCTGCCGCCGAACAGCACCAGCAGGAACATCATCAGCAGCCGTTCGATCTCTTCGGTGAAATCGTGCAGGCGCACGTGATAGTCGTGGGCTTCCTCCTGGGTACTGCGCAGGGCCAGCGCGCCGACGAACACGGCGATGAAGCCGTAGCCGTGGATCGCTTCGGCGCCGGCATAGGTGACGAAAGTGCCGCCCAGGGCGACGAAGCCCTGTCCGGTGCTGGCGAGAGACATTCGACCCGATCGAAACATCAGCAGCCCCAGCAGCCAGCCAAAGAACCAGCCTGCCGCGACGCCTGCCGTGATCCGCCACAATACATCCATGGTGAACCAGTCCCACGTCCACGCGCCGGGCGAGGTGCCGTTGATGGCCACGGCAATCGCCAGATAGGTGAACGGAAACGCCAGGCCGTCGTTGAGGCCGGCTTCCGAGGTCAGGCTGGCGCGCACCTTGTCGCCGGGCCCGGAGCTCGGCGGGCCGACCTGAACATCGGCGGCCAGCACCGGGTCGGTCGGTGCGATCACGGCGCCGATCAGCAGCGCGGTCTCCCACGGCAGGCCCAGGTAGTAGGCGCCCAGCGCGGCAATGCCGCCAATGGTCAGCGGCATGGTGATGCCCAGAAGACGCTGCGTGTCCGTCCAATGGCGCCATTTCAGCGGGTCGTCGATCTTCAGCCCGGCGCCGGCCAGCGAAATGATCACTGTCAGTTCCGTGAGTATCTCGAGCGTCCTGACGTGTGCCGTGGGCTGCAATTCCTCCGCGCCGAGCTGCGAAAACAGGGCGAACCCGATACCGATGCAGATGATCGGCAGCGACAGCGGCAGTTTCGGTGTCAACGTCGGCACCCAGGCGACCAGCAGTATCAATGTACCCAGGCCACCCAGAACAATGATATGGGGGTCCATCCAGACTCGATCTCCCTATCTCTCCATCTCACTATGCGAGAGCCGGGATCCTTCCCGGCAGATGGTGAAGCAGTCACATACTATGGACCACAAACGACAAGTTCACGACTGCCGCAGGAGATGACGAAAGCTCGCGTTTAATGCAGATCACCACCAGGCATGGAAATGGTGCGGTGGCCCTTTGCCCTGTCCGACATCGAGGCGCTCGCTGGCTATCAAGGCCTGATGCAGCCATTGCTTGGCCGCTTCGATGGCGCCGGCGACATCGGCCTTCTCGGGTGGCAGGTGGGCAAGGCTGGCGGCAATCGCCGAGGAGAGGGCACAACCGGCCCCATGGAGGTTGCGTGTCGGCAGGCGTGGCGCATCCAGCCAGCGTTTGTCATTCGGCATCCACAACAGGTCAGGGCAGCTTTCCAGCGGCAGATGACCGCCTTTCAGCAGGCCATAGGGTGCTCCCAGCGCGGCGAGATCGCCGACCATCGACTCCATGCCGGCCAGGGTGCGGGGGGTCTCGGTGCCGAGCAGCGCGGCGGCTTCCGGCAGGTTGGGGGTGATCACGTCGGCCAGGGGGACCAGAATATCCCGCACGGCGCGTAGCCCTTCGTCGTCTACCAGGCGGTCGCCGCTCTTGGCGATCATTACCGGATCGAGCACGATCCAGCGCGGCCGGCGTCGCGTCAGCGCTTCGGCAATCGTTCCCGCTACCTCGCGGCTGGCGACCATGCCGATCTTGACCGCGTCGATCTCGACGTCGTCGAGCAGATTGTCCAACTGGGTGCGAATCAGCGTCACCGATACCGGCTCGACGGCTGCCACGCCACGCGTGTTCTGCGCGATCACTGCCGTGATCACGTTGGTGGCGTACACGCCGAGCGCCGAAAACGTCTTGATGTCGGCCTGCAGGCCAGCGCCGCCAGAAGGGTCGGAGCCGGCGATCGTCAGGGCGTTGGGAATCGAGCGAGAAACCATGGGCGGATATTGCAAGCGACGGGAAAGCGTCTAGCCTAAGACAAGTTACCGCCATTGCCTAATGGCTAATGGCAAAGCCCTTTCACGGGGCAGTAATTTTCGCGGGGTAGGGTGATCTTCGACAAGCCCGCCAGATTTGGCTACAAGCTGCAATAGGACTAATTAGCAGGCTTGCTATCAGCTATTAGTCGTGTAGACTCGTAAACTTACGAACCTGTCAGTTTCGGTTCGCAGTTTTACTACCTCAGGTTTCATAACGTCTGCGAGGGAAGGCATGTCCGATCCGGTGTCAGCATGGATTGCCAACTACTGGGCTACCGGGTTGTTCGTGGTGGCCGTCGTTGGGCTCTGTGGATTGATGATCGGCGCTGCCAGCCTGCTGGGTGGCCGCAGCCAAGGACGCAGTAAATCCCTCCCTTTCGAATCCGGCATCGTTGGCACCGGCTCGGCGCGCCAACGGTTCTCGGTCAAGTTCTACCTCGTTGCGATGCTGTTCGTCATCTTCGACATCGAAGCCGTCTACCTGTTCGGTTGGGCCGTCTCCGTGCGTGAAGTGGGCTGGACAGGGTTTCTGGCAGCAGCAGTATTCATCCTCATTCTACTGGCCGGTCTGGTATATGACGCCCGCGTCGGCGCTCTCGACTGGGCGCCACGCAAGCGAGGACGCGAAGACGCGTCGAGAGCGCGTGAGCTGGCCGCCGTGCCGGGCGTCGACCGCCATGCACGCTGAAGAACAAGGGCGCTTCGCCTCCGGCATATGGGATCGCGATGGCGATCGCCAAAAAGATAATGATGGAAGTCTGGCCTCCGTGACTGACCAGTGCTTCCTCGACCGTTTTTCTATCTGGTTTGTTGAGGCTCACTATGCAGTACACCCTGACCCGTGCGGAGGGAGGCGATTCCGCGGCTGATCGTTATCCTCTCGGCCAACGCGAGCTTGTCGACGATCCGATGAAGCAGCAGGTTCATCGCAACGTGTTCATGGGCAAGCTCGAGGACGTGCTTCATTCGGCAGTGAACTGGGGGCGCAAGAATTCATTGTGGCCCTACAACTTCGGCCTTTCCTGCTGCTACGTGGAAATGACCACGGCGTTTACCGCGCCTCATGACGTTGCCCGTTTCGGGGCGGAAGTGATTCGTGCCTCCCCGCGCCAGGCCGACTTCATGGTCATCGCCGGTACCTGCTTCATCAAGATGGCGCCCGTCATCCAGCAGCTCTACGACCAGATGCTCGAGCCCAAATGGGTGATCTCGATGGGTTCGTGTGCCAATTCCGGCGGCATGTACGATATCTATTCCGTCGTTCAGGGCGTCGACAAGTTCCTGCCGGTGGACGTCTATGTGCCCGGTTGTCCACCGCGTCCGGAAGCGTTCCTGCAAGGCCTTCAGCTACTGCAGGATTCCATCCAGGAAGAGCGGCGTCCGCTTTCATGGGTGGTCGGGGATCAGGGTGTCTATCGCGCCGAAATGCCGTCTCAGCGTGAAAAGCACCGCGATCGTCGTATTGCGGTCAAGGAGCTGCGCACCCCGGATGGCATCTAGGGCGGTCGACCGTATCGATCGTCCTTGCCATAGGTTCTTGTGGTCGTTCTCGACCATCGATTTTCGCACCGGGGGCCGCCAGCCATGACTGCAGCCGATGATTCTCAAAACGGCGCTTTTCAAAACGAGAGCACGATGACTACCAGCGCTTCCCGCGACGCCGGCTCGGCCGATGTCGTGGCCGAACTGACGCAACATTTCGGGCAAGCCGCCTTTACCCCGCAGGATACCCTGACCGGAATGCCGGTAATCTGGGTGGCGCGAGAGCAGCTGCGCGATGTTCTCGCGTATCTGCGTCGCGTGACCGGGCCCTTCTCGATGCTGTTTGACCTGAGCGCGGTCGACGAGCGCCTGCGGACCCATCGCCGCGGTCTGCCGCCTTCGGACTTCACCGTCTTCTACCAGTTGCTCTCGGTCGAGCGGAACGCTGACCTGATGATCAAGGTCGCGCTGCACGAGCGAGATCTGACGCTGCCCTCGATCAGTGACATCTTCATCAATGCCAACTGGTACGAGCGCGAGGTGTTCGACCTGTTCGGGATCGACTTTGCCGGCCACCCGCACCTGACCCGGATCATGATGCCGCCGACCTGGACCGGCCACCCGCTGCGCAAGGACTATTCCGCCCGCGCCACCGAGTTCGACCCCTATACGCTGACGGTGAAAGGGCAGGAGGTCGAGCAGGAGGCGCTGCGCTTCGACCCGGCTCAGTGGGGCATGAAGCGCGAAGGCGAAGAGACCGAGTTCATGTTCCTCAACCTCGGTCCCAACCACCCCTCGGCGCATGGCGCTTTCCGCATCGTGCTGCAGCTCGACGGCGAAGAGGTCGTCGATTGCGTGCCGGACATCGGCTATCACCACCGTGGCGCCGAGAAGATGGCCGAGCGCCAGTCCTGGCACAGCTTCATTCCTTACACGGATCGCATCGACTACACCGGCGGGGTGATGAACAACCTGCCCTACGTGCTGGCGGTGGAGAAGCTGGCCGGCATCACCGTGACGGACCGGGCCAGGACGATCCGGGTCATGATGGCCGAGATGTTCCGTATCAACAGCCACCTGCTGTTCCTGGGTACCTACCTGCAGGATCTGGGGGCGATGACGCCGGTTTTCTTCACTTTCACCGACCGCCAGAAAGCCTACGAGGTGATCGAGGCGATTACCGGTTTCCGCATGCACCCGGCGTGGTATCGCATCGGCGGCACCGCCCATGACCTGCCCAATGGCTGGGACAAGCTGGTCCAGGGTTTCGTCAACTGGATGCCCAAGCGTCTGGCCGAATACGAGAAGGCGATGATGGAAAACGCCATCGTGCGGGACCGCACCAAGCACGTCGCCGCCTTCGATACTCAGCAGGCGCTCGACTGGGGCGTTACCGGCCCCAACCTGCGCGCCACCGGGCTCGATTTCGACCTGCGCAAGAAGCGCCCTTACTCCGGCTACGAGAACTTCGACTTCGAGGTGCCGACGGCCGTCAATGGCGACGCCTTCGATCGCGGCATGCTGCGTATCGAGGAGATGCGTCAGAGCGTGCGCATTCTTCAGCAGTGCATCGACCATATGCCGGCGGGCGACTACAAGGCCGATCATCCGCTGACCACGCCGCCGCCGCGGGAAAAGATGCTCCAGCACATCGAGACGCTGATCACGCACTTCCTGCAGGTCTCCTGGGGGCCGGTGCTGCCGGCCGCCGAGTCGCTGCAGATGATCGAGGCGACCAAGGGCATCAACAGTTATTACCTGACCAGCGACGGCAGCACCATGAGCTATCGCACGCGTATTCGTACGCCCAGCTTCCCGCATCTGCAGCAGATTCCTGCCGTGATGCGCGGCGGCTTCGTGCCGGACCTGATCGCTCATCTGGGCAGTATCGATTTCGTCATGGCTGACGTGGATCGTTGAATGAGGCCGTTGGAGACGAACATGAACCAGACAACCGCCAGTTCCACCGCCGCGACGATCGCCAGCGATGCGTTTGCGCTCGATCCCGCCGATCGCGAGGCCATTCTGGAGGAGCGGGCACATTATCCCTATCCGCAGGCGGCGAGTATCGAAGCACTCAAGATCGTGCAGAAGCGTCATGGCTACGTGCCGGACGGCGCAATTCCGGCCATTGCCGAGACGCTGGGAATCCGTATCGCCGACGTCGAGGGCGTGGCGACCTTCTACAGCCTGATCTTCCGCCAGCCGGTCGGCCGTCACGTCATCCTGATCTGCGACAGCAGCTCCTGCTTCCTGACCGATTACGAGGAGCTGCGTGACGCCTTTGTCGCGCATCTGGGCATCCAGATGGGCCAGACCACGGCGGACGGACGCTTCACGCTGCTGCCGGTGTGCTGTCTCGGCGCCTGCGATCGTGGCCCCACGATTCTGATCGGCGAGGATCTGCATGGCCCGGTGACGCCGGACCAGATCCCCCGACTGCTGGAGGCCTACTCATGACCTTGATGCGCACGACGCAGGAGACAGAGACATGAGCCGCATTCTGCAATCCGCCAGCGAGCGTCGCGCCGAGACCCACCCGCTGACCTGGCGCCTGCACGACGACCAGTCACCCGTGCTGCTCGACGAGTACCGCAGCACACAGGGCTACGAGGCGGTCACCAAGGCGCTAGAGCAGCACACCTACGAGACGCTGACCGAAGAGGTCAAGACTGCCAATCTGCGCGGTCGCGGCGGCGCCGGCTTCTCGGCGGGCTTCAAGTGGAGCCTGACGATGAAAGGCGAGGACGTTCCGCGCGGCTACATCGTCTGCAACGCCGACGAGATGGAGCCGGGCACGTTCAAGGATCGCCTGCTGATGGAGCAGCAGCCCCACCTGCTGATCGAGGGCATGATCCTGGCCGGCTTCGCCAACCGTTCGAAGCAGGGCTACATCTTCCTGCGCGGCGAATACCACCGCGCCGCCGCCTCGATTCAGCGCGCCCTGCGTGAGGCCCGCGCCGACGGCTGGCTGGGTGCGGACGTGCGCGGCAGTGGCTGGGATTTCGACATCGCCCTCCATACCGGGGCCGGCCGCTATATCTGCGGTGAAGAGACCGCCCTGATCAACTCGCTCGAAGGCAAGCGCGCCAATCCGCGGGCCAAGCCACCGTTTCCCGGTCAGTCCGGCGCTTGGGGGCTGCCGACGGTGGTCAATAACGTCGAAACGCTGTGCAACGTGCCGGGCATCGTCAATCACGGCGCCGACTGGTTCCAGGCGCTTTCCGGCGATCTCAGCAGCGATGGCGGCACCAAGCTCTACGGGGTCTCCGGCAAGGTCAAGACTCCTGGCCTGTGGGAGTTGCCGATGGGCACCACCGGCAACCGGATCCTCGAGCTCGCCGGGGGCATGCGCGATGGGCTGACGCTCAAGAGCTGGCTGCCCGGCGGGGGCAGTACCGGCTTCCTGCTGCCGGAACACCTCGAGCTGGCGCTCGATTTCGATACCATCGGCAAGACCGGCAGCCGCATGGGCACCGGGCTTTTGACCGTCGTCGCCGACAACCAGAGCATGGTGTCGTTGACCCGCAATCTCGAAGAGTTCTTCGCCCGCGAGTCCTGCGGCTGGTGTACGCCATGCCGCGACGGCCTGCCGTGGAGCGTCAAGCTGCTGCGGGCGCTGGAGGCCGGCGAGGGCGAGGCCGGCGACATCGAGCTGCTGGAGCAGATGGCCCGCGATCTTGGGCCCGGCAAGACCTTCTGCGCCCACGCGCCGGGGGCGGCGATGCCGCTGGCATCCGCGATTCATTATTTCCGTGACGAGTTCGAGCGTGGCATCACCCGACCCAAGGGTGAAGCGCACGCGGACCCGATCCCGGTCGGCAGCGTGTAGGAGGAGTTCGACGCCATGGCCACCATTCACGTCGACGGCAACGACTACGAAGTCGAAGACAGCGACAACCTGCTCCACGCCTGCCTTTCGCTGGGGCTGGACATCCCCTATTTCTGCTGGCATCCGGCGATGGGCAGCGTCGGCGCCTGCCGCCAGTGCGCGGTGAAGCAGTACAAGGACGCCGACGACGACCGCGGCATGCTGGTGATGTCCTGCATGGCACCGGTCAAGGACGATGCCTACATCTCCATTGCCGACGAGGAGGCCAAGGCCTTCCGCCAGACAGTGATCGAGTGGCTGATGGTCAATCATCCGCACGACTGCCCGGTGTGTGAAGAGGGCGGCCACTGCCATCTGCAGGACATGACGGTGATGACGGGCCACGATCGCCGTCGTTATCGCTTCCGCAAGCGGACCCATCGCAACCAGAATCTGGGGCCGTTCATCGCCCACGAGATGAATCGCTGCATCACCTGCTATCGCTGCACGCGCTTCTACCAGGATTATGCCGGTGGCGAGGATCTGGGCGCTTTCGGCGCGCACGACAACGTCTACTTCGGCCGCGTCACCGACGGCACGCTGGAGAGCGAGTTCTCCGGCAACCTGACCGAGGTCTGCCCTACCGGCGTGTTCACCGATCAGACGCACTCCGACCACTACACCCGCAAATGGGACCTGCAGTTCGCGCCGAGCGTCTGCCACCAGTGCGCCAGCGGCTGCAACATCAGCCCCGGCGAGCGCTACGGCGACATTCGCCGGATCGAGAATCGCTACAACGGCGACGTCAACGGCTACTTCCTCTGTGATCGCGGCCGCTTCGGCTATGGCTACGTCAACCGCAAGGATCGACCGACACGCCCCGAATACCGGGAGACCGATGGTGAAGCGCGCTCCATGGAAGTCGACGAGGCGCTGGACCGTGCCGCCGACGCGCTGCGCGGCGCCAAGCGGATCATCGGCATCGGTTCGCCCCGGGCCAGCCTCGAGAGCAATCATCGCCTGCGCCAACTGGTTGGCGCGGACAACTTCTCCACCGGTATCGAAGCCGGCGAGCTGGCTCGAATCCGCCGGATGGAAGCGCTCAATCGCGAGACGGGGCTGGCGACGCCCAGCCTGCGCGAGATCGAACAGTGCGATGCGATTCTGGTACTCGGCGAGGATCTGATCCAGAGCGCCGCCCGCGTCGCGCTCTCGGTCCGCCAGGCGGTACGCGGCAAGGGCGCCGAGCTGGGTGCGGCCCGGGGCATTCCCGAATGGAACGCCGAAGCGGTGAAGACCATTGCTCAGGACGCCGGTCACCCGCTGTTTCTGGCGACGCCCGATGTCACCAAGCTCGACGGCATCGCGACCCGCGCCGAGCGCGCCGGACCCGACGACATCGCCCGTCTCGGGTTCGCCGTGGCGCATGCGCTCGACCCCACCGCGCCGGTCGTCGACGGGCTCGACGACGCGACATCGAAACTGGCCGAAGGTATCGCCGATGCGCTGATGGCGGCGAAGAAGCCGTTGGTCATCGCCGGCGAATCGCTGGGCTCGATGGCGATTCTCGAAGCGGCCGGCAATGTCGCCCGCGCCCTGGCACGGCGTCAGAAGGCGGACGCCGGCCTGACCCTCGTTCGTCGCGAAGCCAATAGCGTCGGGCTCGGGCTGCTCGGCGGCGAGTCTCTCGATTGGGCGCTGGAGCAGCTCGACACGGGCAGCGCCGACGGTGTGGTGATCCTCGAGAACGATCTCTATACCCGGCTGCCGGCGACGCGCGTGGACAGCGCACTCGCGCGGGCGGCAGCGGTCATTACGATCGATCATCAGCGTACGCCGACCTGGGAGCGCGCCGATATCGGTCTGCCGGCCGGGACCTTCGCCGAAAGCGACGGTACGCTGGTCAGCCTGGAAGGACGCGCGCAGCGCTTCTATCAGGTCTTCGATCCCAGCTACATGCGCCCCGATACCCGCATCCGCGAAAGCTGGCGCTGGTTGCATGCCCTGCATGCGACGCTGGATCGTCAGCCGGTGGAGACGGTTCTGCTCGACGACCTGACCCAGGCCGTCGCCGAGGACGCGCCGGCGTTGGCGCCGTTGCACCAGAACACGCCGGAAGCGATGTTCCGTATCCACGGCCTGAAGCTCGCCCGTGAGCCGCACCGCTACAGCGGCCGTACCGCGATGCGTGCCAACCTCAACGTCAACGAACCGCGCGCGCCGGTGGATCTCGACACACCCTTCGCCTTCTCGATGGAGGGCTATGCCGGCTATCAGGAACCGCGCCGCGATGTCGCCTTTGCCTGGGCGCCTGGCTGGAACTCGCCTCAGGCCTGGAACAAGTTCCAGGACGAGGTCGGTGGCCACCTGCGCGCCGGCGATCCGGGCAAGCGGCTGTTCACGGCGCCAGTGGCCGATGGCGACTACTGCACCGAGATTCCCGCCGCCTTCACGCCGCGCGCGGATGAATGGCAGGTGATCGATCTGCCGCAGCTGTTCGGCGGCGACGAGATGTCGCGTCGTGCCGAACCGATCCGCGAGCGGATGGCGGCTCCGCAGGTGGCGTTGAGCAAAGCCGATGCGGCGCGACTCGGCGTTGCCGCGGGCGACGTGATCTCGATTTCGCTGGACGGTGCCGCCTTCGAGCTGCCGGCGCGGCTCAGTGCGGGAATGCCGAAAGGCATGATCGGGTTGCCAGGCGGCACGATTCAGGAGGTCACCGGCGCGCTGACGCCGGGTGTCACGCGGTGGGGGCGCATCACCCGGGCCGGTGGGGAGCGTCAGGCTTCGGCCGAGGAGGTGCGTCCATGAGCTGGTGGACACCGCAAGTCGAAGCGACATTGATCGCGATGCTGCAGGCCGTGGTGATTCTGCTGGTCGTGGTCGTTTCCGGTGCGCTGCTGAGCATGATCGAGCGCCGCCTGCTGGCCCTGTGGCAGGACCGCTACGGCCCCAATCGCGTGGGGCCGTTCGGCCTTTTGCAGATCGCGGCGGACATGCTCAAGATCTTCTTCAAGGAAGACTGGATCCCGCCGTTCGCCGACCGCACCTTCTTCGTGCTGGCGCCGGCGATCGCCATGGCTTCGCTGCTGCTGTCGTTCATGGTCATTCCGATCACCCCCGGCTGGGGCGTGGCGGATCTCAACATCGGTATCCTGTTCTTCTTCGCGATGGCGGGCATCAACGTCTACGCCGTGCTGTTCGCCGGCTGGGCCAGCGGCAACAAGTACGCGCTGCTCGGTGCGCTGCGCGCCTCTGCCCAGACCCTTTCCTACGAAGTGTTCATGGGCCTGGCGGTGATGGGCATCGTCGCCATGACCGGCTCGTTCAACATGCGCGACATCGTCAACGCGCAGGAGAACGTCTGGTTCATCATTCCGCAGTTCTTCGGCTTCTGTACCTTCGTCATCGCCGGCATCGCGGTGACGCACCGTCACCCGTTCGATCAGCCCGAAGCCGAACAGGAGCTCGCCGACGGCTATCACATCGAATATTCCGGCATGAAGTGGGGCATGTTCTTCGTCGGCGAGTACATCGGCATCGTGCTGATCTCGGCGCTGCTGGTGACGCTGTTCTTCGGCGGCTGGCACGGGCCATTGCTGCCGCCGATCGTCTGGTTCCTGCTCAAGACGGTGTTCTTCGTCATCCTGTTCGTGCTGTTGCGGGCGGCATTGCCGAGACCGCGCTACGACAAGGTGATGAGCTTCGGCTGGAAGGTTTGCCTGCCGCTGACACTCGTCAATCTATTGATCACCGGGGCGATGATTCTGCTCATCGACCCGGGTGTATAAGGGAGAGCGACCATGCTGAGTCAGATCCGGAAGATCGTATCCGGCACCGGCACGCAGCTGCGCACGCTGTGGATGGTGTTTTCGCATGCCTGGCGCAAGCGCGAGACGCTGCAGTATCCGGAAGAGCAGGTCTATCTGCCGCCGCGCTATCGCGGACGCATCGTACTGACCCGCGACCCGGACGGCGAGGAGCGTTGTGTCGCCTGCAACCTGTGTGCGGTGGCGTGTCCGGTGGCCTGCATCTCGCTGCAGAAGGGCGAGAAAGAGGACGGGCGCTGGTACCCAGAGTTCTTTCGCATCAACTTCTCGCGCTGCATCTTCTGCGGCATGTGCGAGGAGGCCTGCCCGACCTCGGCGATTCAGTTGACCCCGGATTTCGAGATGAGCGAGTTTCGGCGTCAGGAGCTGGTCTACGAAAAGCAGGACCTGCTGATCGATGGTCCGGGCAAGGATCACAGCACCAATTTCTATCGCGTGGCGGGCCTGTCGATCGCGGGCAAGGACAAGGGCGAGGCGCAGAACGAGGCCGAGCCGATCGACGTCAAGTCGTTGATGCCATGAGTCATGGCATCGCTGCGCCGGAACTGTGGCGCCAACGTGCAGGTTGCGGTTCGAAGCCGTTTGCTGGGAGAGAAGCATGCAAATCGCGTTTTACTTGAGTGGGCTGGTCGCGATTCTCGCCACCCTTCGCGTCGTGACCGGCACCCATCCGGTACACGCATTGCTCTATCTGATCGTGTCGCTGATCGCCGTGGCGATGGTGTTCTTCGCCCTCGGTGCGCCGTTTGCCGGGGCGCTCGAGATCATCGTCTACGCCGGGGCGATCATGGTGCTGTTCGTGTTCGTGGTGATGATGCTCAATCTCGGCGAGTCGGCGGTGGAGCAGGAGCGTGCCTGGCTCCAGCCCAAGGCGTGGGTGGGGCCTGCGGTACTGACGGCGGTCTTGCTGATCGTGATGATCGTCACGCTGGTCAGCGGCGACTACGAAGGCAGCATCAGCGGCGAAACGCTGACGGCCAAGATGGTGGGGATCTCGTTGTTCGGCCCTTATCTGGTCATCGTCGAGCTGGCGGCCATGCTGCTGCTGGCGGCGCTGGTGGCGGCGTCGCATCTGGGTCGCAGCGAAGCGCACGATGAAGCCGACCTGGCCCGCGAGCGCCAGCGCGAGCTCAACGAGCAGGCCCGGGCAGATGTGGCGCCGGTTCGTGAAACCCCGGTCAATACACGCGAACAGAACCGCACGCAGGAGGGCAAGGCATGACGGGCATTCCGGTAGAACACGGCCTGTGGCTGGCGGCAATCCTGTTCGTGCTGGGGCTGGCCGGGCTGATGACGCGACGCAACATGCTGTTCGTGCTGATGAGCCTGGAGATCATGATGAACGCCGCCGGTCTGGCCTTCATCGTCGGCGGTACCCATTGGCACCAGCCCGACGGCCAGGTGATGTTCTTGATGATCATCACGCTGGCAGCGGCGGAGGCGAGCGTGGGGCTGGCGCTGTTGATGCAGCTCTATCGGCGCTTCAAGACTCTCGACATCGATGCGGCTAGCAGGTTGCGCGGATGAATCTACTTACCCTCACCTTCGTCTTCCCGCTGCTGGGATCGTTGATCCTGGCGCTCTCGTTCGGCCGGCTCTCCGAGCGGGCCAGCGCCACCATCGGTGTCGCTTCGATCGGCCTGGCGGCGCTATGCACGCTGTGGGTCGGGATCGATTTCTACGACCACGGCCAGTCGGCGCAGACGCTGACGCTCTGGCACTGGATCACGGTGGGGGATTTCCAGCCCACCATGGGGCTGATGCTCGATGGCCTGTCGCTGACGCTGCTTGGCGTCATCACCGGCGTCGGTTTCTTCATCCACCTGTTCGCGGCCTGGTACATGCGCGGCGAAGAGGGCGTGACCCGCTTCTTCTGCCACATGAACCTGTTCGTGTTCAGCATGATCCTGCTGGTGCTGGGTGATAACCTGCTGCTGCTCTACTTCGGCTGGGAAGGGGTGGGGCTCTGCAGTTATCTGCTGATTGGCTACTACTACCGTACGTCAGCCAACGGTTGGGCGGCCTTTAAGGCGTTCGTCATCACGCGTACCGGCGACGTGTTCCTGGCAATCGGCATGTTCCTGCTCTATGTTGAGCTCGGCTCGCTCAATATCCAGACGCTGCTGGCGCGCGCGCCGGAGATCTGGAGCGAGGGCAGCCTGATGCCGCAGCTCGCGGCGCTGATGCTGCTCGGCGGGGCGATCGGCAAATCGGCACAGCTGCCGCTTCACACCTGGCTGGCGGACGCCATGGCCGGCCCCACGCCAGTGTCGGCGCTGATCCATGCGGCGACCATGGTCACGGCGGGCGTCTATCTGATTGCACGCATGAACGGGATCTTCCTGCTGGCACCGGACGTGCTGCTGCTGGTCGGGGTAATCGGCGCGCTGACGCTGCTGGTAGCGGGGTTCGCGGCACTGGCGCAGACCGACATCAAGCGCGTGCTGGCGTATTCGACCATGAGCCAGATCGGCTACATGTTCCTGGCGCTGGGCGTCGGCGCGTTCGATGCGGCGATCTTCCACCTGATGATCCATGCCTTCTTCAAGGCGTTGCTGTTCCTCTCCGCCGGCTCGGTGATCGTCTGTACCCATCACGAGCAGGACATGCGCCGTCTCGGTGGCCTGTGGCGCAAGCTGCCGCTGACCTACGCCGGGTTCATCGTCGGGGGCGCGGCACTGGCGGCCCTGCCGCTGGTCACGGCGGGTTTCTACAGCAAGGACGCCATCCTGGTGTCGGCGCTCGCTTCCGGCCACGGTGTGCTGATGCTCGCCGGCCTGCTTGGCGCGCTGCTGACCTCGATCTACACCGTGCGCCTGATTCTCGGCACCTTCCATGGTGCGCCGAAGAGCGATCACGCCCGCGACGCCCATGCCGGCAAGGGTCTGGTGCATGGCATACCGCTGGTCGTGCTGATCGTGATGTCGACCGCGATCGGGGCACAACTGACGCCGCCGCTGGACGAGGTGTTGCCTCCCGGGCCGGCGGGAGAGGGGCTGGGAACTCATGTCCTCGAAGTCGTCGCGATGATCGTGGCCGTCGGCGGCGTGCTGTTCGCCGGCTGGCTGTTCAAGCGTCGTCGCGACCTGATTCGCCGCGGGATGGCGGATCCACGCGGCGCTCGGCTGTGGACGTTCTGGCACAACGCCTGGGGTTTCGATGCGCTCTACGACTGGCTGTTCGTGCGCCCTTATCAAGGGTTGGTCAGGGTCAATCGAGACGACTGGATCAACTCGCTGTGCAATATCCTGCCGTGGCTGGCGCGAGCCTCGCACCACGGGCTGCGCATGACCCAGACGGGGCTGATGCGCCATTACGCCGTGTCGATGGTGCTGGGGGCGACGCTGCTGCTTGCCTTCCTGCTGGTGGGCTGACACATGAGCGCAGGAACGATGCACAGTGCTGGCGGCTCGGCGACATCGTGTCGGGAGCACACGGAATTCACTCTATCTCGGATGGCTGATTCATGACTCTGGTCTGGCTGATACTGATCCCCTTCATTGGCGGCCTGCTGTGCTGGCAGGCCGAACGCTTCGGCGACCAGGCGCCACGCTGGATCGCGCTTGGCACCATGCTGCTCGAGCTGGCGATGGTGCTGGGGCTGTGGGTCGGTAGCGACTTCAGCCTGCCGGCGGAAGGTGCCGCCAACGCCTGGACACTGGAGTGGCAGGCCGACTGGATTCCACGTTTCGGCATTCAGGTACATCTGGCGATCGACGGATTGTCGCTGTTGATGATCGCGCTGACCGGGCTGCTCGGCGCCATGGCCGTGATCTGCTCGTGGAAGGAGATCGTGCAGCGGGTCGGATTCTTCCACCTCAACCTGCTGTGGATTCTCGGTGGCGTGGTCGGGGTCTTTCTCGCTATCGACCTGTTCCTGTTCTTCCTGTTCTGGGAAATGATGCTGGTGCCGATGTATTTCCTGATCGCGCTGTGGGGCCACAGCGGCTCCCGGGGCAGTTCGCGGATCGGCGCGGCCACCAAGTTCTTCATCTATACCCAGGCCAGCGGCCTGCTGATGCTGATTGCCATTCTTGGGCTGGTGTTCGCTCACCATGGCGCCACCGGTGAATACACCTTCGCCTATGCGGATCTGCTCGATACGCCGCTGTCCGAAACCACCGCCTGGTGGCTGATGCTCGGCTTCTTCGTCGCCTTCGCGGTCAAGCTACCGGTGGTGCCGCTGCACGGCTGGCTACCGGATGCTCACGCCCAGGCACCGACTGCGGGCAGCGTGGATCTCGCCGGCATTCTGCTCAAGACGGCGGCCTACGGCATGCTGCGCTTTGCGCTGCCGCTGTTCCCGGAAGCCTCCCAGGCTTTCGCGCCGGTGGCGATGACGCTGGGACTGATCGGCATCTTCTACGGCGCGATTCTCGCCTGCGGCCAGCAGGACCTGAAACGCCTGATCGCCTACACCAGTATTTCCCACATGGGCTTCGTGCTGATCGGCATCTACGCCGGTACCGAACTGGCGCTGCAGGGCGTGGTGGCGCTGATGGTGGCGCATGCGTTTTCTGCCGCCGGGCTGTTCATTCTTTCCGGCCAGCTCTACGAGCGTCTGCATACCCGCGACATGCGCCAGATGGGTGGTCTGTGGGGGCGTATCCGCGGTCTGCCGGGGTTCGCGCTGGTGTTCGTGGCGGCATCGCTGGGTCTGCCCGGTACCGCCAATTTCGTTGGTGAATTCATGGTGATGTTCGGTTCATTCGGCGTCGCGCCCTGGATCGTGGTCATTGCCAGTGCCGGCTTGATCCTGGCTGCCGTCTATTCGCTGTTCATCATGCAGCGGGTCTACTACGGGCCGCCGAGGGAGGAGACGCCGCTGGCGGGGCTGGATCGACGCGAGACGGTACTGCTGTTCGGTATCGTCGCCCTGGTGGTGTTCTTCGGCATCTATCCCCAGCCGCTGCTGGATACCTCTGCCGGCGCCATGCAGATCGTGCAACAGAGCGTTCAGCAAGCCGGGGCGATGATGGGAGGTGCCCAATGAGCCACGCTACCATGATGGCATTGCTGGCCATTTCTCCGCTGATTCTGGTCTGCCTGACCGTGATCGTGGTGATGCTATCGATCGCCTGGCAGCGTAATCACACGCTGAGCGCGATCCTGACCGCCGTCGGGCTCAACGTGGCGCTGCTGGCGTTGCTGTTCGGCTGGAGCTTGGGCACGGTCGACGTCACGTCGGTACTGGTGGTCGACGATCTGTCACGCTTCGGCGGCGTGCTGGTGTTGATGTCGACGCTGGCCTGCGTCACGCTGGCTCACCACTATCTGGAAGGTTACGAAGGTCCGCGGGACGAGTTCTACCTGCTGTTGCTGAGTGCCGCGGCCGGCGGAATGGTACTAGTGTCGGCACGCCACATGACGACGCTATTCTTCGGCATCGAGCTTTTGTCGATGCCGCTGTTCGGGATGCTTGCCTATACCTTCCGCGATCGTGGCGCGCTGGAAAGCGGTATCAAGTACATGGTGCTGTCGGCGGCAGCCACCGCCTTTCTGCTCTTCGGCATGGCGCTGCTCTACGCGGTGACCGGTACGCTGGATTTCGCCGAACTGGGCGAGGCGCTGTCGGCCTATGGTAGCGACCCCTGGCTGCTCGCCGGTGCCGGCATGCTGCTGGTAGGACTGGCGTTCAAGCTCTCCATCGTGCCGTTTCATCTGTGGACGCCGGACGTCTATCAGGGCGGGCCCGGGCCGGCAACGACGTTCCTGGCCACGGCCAGCAAGGTGGCGGTGTTCCTGGTGCTGTTGCGGCTCTTCCAGTCGACGCTGGCGTTTCACGAGAACTGGTGGCACGACCTGCTCGGCTTCATCGCCGTCGTCACCATGCTGGTCGGCAACCTGCTGGCGCTGACCCAGAACGACCTCAAACGCCTGCTGGGCTACTCGTCGATCGCCCATTTCGGCTATCTGCTGGTGGCGCTGGTGGTCAACCAGGGGCTGGCCGTGGAGACCGTGGGGATCTACCTCGTCACCTACGTGCTCACCACGCTCGGCGCCTTCGGCGTCGTCACGCTGGTGTCGAGCCCCTACGTGGCCACCGGCGGTACAGCGGACGCCAGCCCGCTGCACCACTATCGCGGCCTGTTCTGGCGCCGGCCCTATCTCACCGCGGTGATGACGGTATCGATGCTGTCGCTGGCGGGGATTCCGTTCACGGCGGGCTTCATCGGCAAGTTCTACATCATCGCCGTGGGTGTCGAAGCGCATCGCTGGTGGCTGGTCGGCAGCGTAGTGCTGGGAAGCGCCATCGGGCTCTATTACTACCTGCGGGTGATGGTCACGCTGTTCCTGCACGAGCCCGGCATGCAGCGTCGCGATGCGACCCACGACTGGGCCGAACGCGCCGGTGGCATGGTGGTGCTGGGCGTGGCCACGCTGGTGATCCTGCTGGGGCTCTATCCGACGCCGATGATCAACTGGGTAAACTGGGTGGCGGGATGATGACCGGCGGATGATCGCTGGCCATCTCGATCCGGCATGAAAAGCGTCTCCTCGGAGGCGCTTTTTCGTATCTCAATCGTATCTCAGGTGTCCGTGCTGCGATCGGCGCCGAGGCCGATGCTTCGCCGGCAGGCGACCGGCAGGTGGATGTCCACGGCAATGGGGAGGTGGTCCGAGAACATCGCCTCCAGCACCCGAGGCTGTTCGGCCTTCAGCGATGACGACAGCAGGATATGGTCCAGCGCCCGGCGGGGTTGCCAGGCCGGATAACTGAGCTGCGGCTTGAGCGGGTTGAGGTCCAGAGCGCGACAGAAGCGCGGATGCGCCAGCAGCTGCTCCGGCGTGCAGTTGAGATCGCCCATGACCACCACGTGATGCAGCGGCTCGATGATCTCGCCGAGGTAGTCGAGCTGCCGCAGGCGGCCGCGCTGGCTGAGCGCCAGGTGAGCGACGAAGACATGCAGGGCATCCGGTCCTTCACCGTAGCGGGCATGGATCGCCCCGCGCCCGCGCATGCCGGGCAGACGGTGCTCATCGACCCGGTTGGGTGTCAGACGCGACAGCAACCCGTTGCTGTGCTGGGCGACATGCCCCAGGTTGCGGTTGAGCTGCTGGAAGTGGAAATCGAACGCCGAGCGTTTGGCGAGGTATTCCACCTGATTGACGTGGCTGGAGCGGAAGCTGCCGCCGTCGACCTCCTGTAGCCCGACGATATCGTAGGCCGATAACGTGCTGGCCACGACATCGAGGCGCGAACTGCGCTTGGGATGAGGCAGCAGATGTTGCCAGCTTCGCGTGAAATAGTGGTGGTAGGCCGAGGTATGAATGCCGACCTGCAGATTGCAGGTCAGCAGTTTCAGTGTCGGCGCGACCTCGCTGGCGGGTGTCGAGGCGGCTAGGGACATGGCGTCACTCGCTCTCGGTGCGTTCCTCGCGAACCTTCTCGATCAGCGCGCTGGCGATCTTGGGCATGTTTTCCAGCGAGCCGGCGGAGTCTGGCGTGACGACATAGCGGCCGTCGACGATCAGGTCGGGAACGCCCATCAGCTTGTAACCGCGCATCTTGGCGGAAGCCTGCTGGATCTCGCTTTTCACGCCGAAGGAGTCGAGCGCCTTGAGCGCTTCATCCTTGCTGACACCGTAGTTGGTGAAGAACTCGGCAATGTCGTCCTTGTCGGTCAGGCGCTGGCCGTCCTTGTGGATGGCGTCGAAAAAGTCCTGGCGCAGTTTCTCTTCGATGCCGAGCTGTTCGGCCGCGTAGAAGGCCGTGGCGTGCTGTTCCCATACCTTGCCCAGCGGCGCTGCCATGCGATCGAAAGTGACGTCGTCGGGAAGCTGGGCGACCCACTCGTTGAGCGGCTCTTCCAGCGCGTAACAGTGGGGGCAGCCATACCAGAACACTTCGGTGACCGCGATCTGGTCCGCCGGCACGTCCGTTTTCATCGGCTCGTCGACGACCTGATAGTCCTGACCTTCGACGATATCCGCCGCCATCACTGCGCCCGAGAATGTCAGTCCGGCCAATAGCGCCATAAAAGACTTGATCATGCGTTACTGCTCCTGAATATCGAAAATCATTGTCGATGAGGTCGTGTTCCATGAAACCGTTGTCGGCGGTGGCACGCCACGGGTATTGGAGCCCCGAAGGACCGCGAGGTTCCCTTGCTAGCCTGCTACCGACCGGTTTCTCTTAGCCTGACAGAAATGGGCGCAAAAGCGTAGGGCACCAAACGTTCGTCCGGGGAGCGTCGAACCGAAATCTCGTCTGCGGGAGCGTTGAACAGCAGCCCCGACGTCGGGAGCGCCGAACGTCACGCCTCATCCTGGGCGGAATACGCGTGGTACACTGCGCGACGTTACCGTCTCAAGATAATCGAGCCTGCCATGACTGCCACTCCCGAGCGCCGCAACTATCAGACGGCGACCTTTCTGATCAGTGCCCCGACGCTGGCCAAATGCCCGCCGGATCGAGGCGTCGAGGTCGCGTTCGCGGGGCGCTCCAACGCCGGCAAGTCCAGTGCCATCAACGCGCTGACTCAGCAGCGGGCGCTGGCGCGCACCTCGAAGACACCGGGACGCACGCAGTTGATCAACTTCTTCACGCTGCAGAACGACGACCAGCTCAGGCTCGTCGACCTGCCGGGTTACGGCTACGCCAAGGTGCCGGAGGCGATGAAGAAGGAGTGGCAGGCGCATCTCGCCGATTACCTGCAACGCCGCCGCTCGCTGGGCGGGTTGATTCTGTTGATGGACGTTCGTCATCCGCTCAGCGATTTCGATATCCAGCTGCTCGAGATGGCGGACGATCGCGAACTGCCGGTGCATATCCTGCTGACCAAGGCGGACAAGCTGAAACAGGGGCCGGCCAAGGCCTCGCTGCAGCAGGTCAGGAAACGGCTGGCCGAGTGGGAGGACCTGGTCAGCGTGCAGCTCTTCTCCTCGCTGAAGCGCCAAGGGCTGGATCAGGCGTATGGCGTGATGGATCGATGGTTGGCAGATTGATCCACTTGGACTATCGACTCATTCGAGTTGTCCCAGCTTACGTTGAATTCGCCACCCCAATGACGCCTATTCAGGGCAGCGCTGCACGACGCATCGCTGAACCGGGTCTTGCGACAGGGATGTCGCAAGAGGCGCGTTGGACAGGATGTCCTTTCGCGCCGACCCGAGTGAAGCGATACGGCGTGCAGGCATAGCTGCCCTGTGGCGTCAAAAAGGGGAGCGTGAGGGGCTTGCCCCTCACAATAACGAGCGGAACGGAGGTTGATGCCCGTTCAGTAGTGACCTGCTCGGGCTTGAAACGATCTCCAAGCGATTATGCTCCAAACCTCCGCTTTCTCCAGATGATATGTCGTGTCGCTACGACGACGGCTGGTCCAACTGCGCCACGATACCCGGCAACTCCCTTACGTGCGTCACGCGATGCACCCGGGGCGGCAGCTCCCGCTCGCCTTCGTTCTTGGCGTCGATCCAGACCGCGTGCATGCCGAGGCGCTGCGCGGCGAGCACGTCTTCTTCCCAGTTGTCGCCGACGTGCAGCGTGCGATAGGGCTGCGTGCCGAGCTGGGCCACGGCCGACAGGAACGGGCGGGGGTCCGGCTTCGAGGCGTGCATTTCACCGGCGAGAATGATCACGTCGAAATGGTGATCCAGCGACAGCCGGCGTACATCGACGTTGCCGTTGGTGATGATGCCGAGCCGGTAGCGCCGTGCCCAGGCGTCGAACATCGGTACCACCTCGGGATAGAGCGCGACCTCGTGGCGCAACGTCATGAAGTGCTCGAAGCCGGCTGCCGCCCACTGCGCCGCCTCGTCGGGAGACAGGCCATGCTCGATCAGCAGTTCGCGCATGGCGCGCTCGCGAATCCAGCTGTGATCGCCTCGGCTCAACGGGAAGCGCTGCATCAGCGAGGCGCGGATGGACTGATAGGCTTCCAGCGGGAAGGCTTCGACCAGCGGTGTCGCCGTGGGCCCTCGGTGGGCGTCGATCCGTTCGGCGAGCCACTGATAGTGCGCCGGCTCGGCGTGGGCCATGACCGGGCCGTTGTGCCACAGCGTGTCGTCGAGATCGAAGGTGATGGCGTCCAGCGGCATATCGGGGAATTCCTAGGGTTTGTCTGAACTCTCGTCGTTGACTGAGGCCGACTTGCGCCGCGCCCGAGGGTGGGCCTTATCGTAGACCTCGGCGAGCTGCTGCCAGTCCAGGCGCGTGTAGATCTGCGTCGTCGAGAGATTGGCATGGCCCAGCAGTTCCTGCACCGCGCGCAGATCCTGGCTGGACTCCAGCAGGTGACTGGCGAAGGAGTGACGCAGCCGGTGCGGATGCAGATGCTCCGGCAGGCCACGCTTGCGGGCGGTATCGGCCAGCCGGCTCTGGATCGACCGATGACCGAGCCGGCCGCCGTGCTGGGCGACGAACAGGGCCGTTTCACCTTCTCTCGCCAACGCGCTGCGGAATCCGAGCCAGTCCTGGATGGCTTGGCCGGCACGCTTGCCCAGCGGCACCTGGCGTGGCTTGCCGCCCTTGCCTACGACCCGCACGTGGCGGTCGTCGAGGCTGGCAAGGTCGAGCGCCGCCAGCTCGGCCAGGCGCAGGCCGCAGGAGTAGAAGAGCTCCAGCATGGCCTGATCGCGACAGTCCAGCGGCTCGCCATCGTGAGGGGTGTCCAGAAACTGGCCGAGCAGGTCGACATCCACCGGGCTGGGCAGGTGGCGCGGCTGCCGTGGCGCCTGCGTCAATTGCACCGGGTTATGATCCAGCTCGCCCCGATGGACCAGTTCATCGGCGAAACGCGATAGCGCGGCGCGGCGTCTCGCCAGCGTTCTCGGCGCCATGCCGCGAGTCCGTTCATGAGCCAGATAGCGCCGCAGCAGCGTGACGTCGAGCTGGCGCCAGCTGTTCACATCCTGCGACTCGAGATAGCCGATCAGGGCGGTGATATCGCGACGATAGGCATCCACCGTCGCCGGGCTGGCGCGCTGCGCCAGTCGCTTCAGGAAGGCATCAAGCGCGGCTTGCACTGGCGACCTCGGTACGCCGCAACAGCCGGCTGACCACCTCGCCCAGGTACTCGGTGAACAGCGTATCCAGGGTAGCTCGGAAGTGCTCGCTGTCATGGCTGGCCAACAGCAGAAATCCCATGGGCTCGCCCTGGGTCAGTCGCGTGATGGCGCAGGAGCCGGATCCCTGCGGCGGATTGCAGTGTGGCAGCAGGATTTCCCAGTCTTCCCGGTTCAGCGTGGTACAGCGGCTGGTCTGCTCGTTGAGCAGTAGTTCCAGGCGCTGGCGCGCCTCGTCGGTCAAGGCGAAGCGGGGCGGTTGCCAGGCATTGGTGTCGCGAGGCGTGGCGTGGCAGGCCGGCGGTGCGTTCAGCCACAGGCCGATGCCGTGGGTACGGAAGCGCTCCGCCAGTTGCGTCGATAGCGCTTCGGCCAGCGCGTCGGCGCTTTCGGCCTCGATCAGGCCGAGGACCAGCTCGCGGGTCCCGCGATACTGAGCTTCGTTGTAGCGGGCCGATTCGAGCAGGTTCTCGAGCCGCCATTCCGCATCCTCGGCCCGGCGGCGAAGGTCGTGAACCAGCCGCTCGAGCAGCGAGACAGCACCGGGAATATGGGGATGCGGCACCTTGAGCTGTTGCAGCAGCCCCTCCCGGCCAACGAAGAAGTCGGTATGCTGCGCCAGCCACTCGGCGACCCGATCGGGGTCCAGGGTCTGGCGGGGCTCGGGGGCCTGAGCGCGTGACATGCGTTGGTTCTCCTGTGAATCCCTCGCGACTTGGCGGAGTCTCGCCGCCGCGTCTTCTTATTTATTGATTCAGGTTGTTTGTTGGTTCAGGGCAATTTATGAGTTCAGGGCAATGCGTCCCTCGAAGACGCGCTCGGCCGGGCCGGTCATGATGATCGGAGCTTCGCCGCCTTCCCATTCCAGAGTCAGCCTGCCGCCGCGCAGCTCGACATCGACAGGGCTTTGCAGCAGGCCCCGGCGAATGCCGCAGGCCACCGCCGCGCAGGCGCCGGTGCCGCAGGCCAGGGTTTCCCCGACGCCGCGTTCGAAGACGCGCAGTCGAACGGCGTGCGGGGAGTCGACCTGCATGAAGCCGATGTTGGCCTGGCGCGGAAAGCTGGGGTGCTGCTGCAGCTTCGGTCCCAGCGCTTCGACCGGCGCGTCGTCGATATCGTCGACCTGCAACACGGCGTGCGGGTTACCCATCGAGGCGACGCTGAACGCGACGGGGCGGCCATCGATCTCGAGATGGTGCAGCGGCTCGTCGCTGTCGGCCACGAACGGCACGTCCGCCGGTGCGAAGCGTGGCGTGCCCATGTCGACCCGCACGCGGCCATCGTCATCCACCTTCAGCGTCAAGGGGCCGCCCAGCGTCTCGACCTTGAATTCACGCTTGTGGGTCAGGCGCTGATCGATGACGAAGCGGGCAAAGCAGCGCGCGCCGTTGCCGCAGTTCTCCACCTCGCTGCCGTCGGCGTTGAAGATCCGGTAGCGAAAGTCCATGTCCGGCTTGCGCGGTGGTTCCACCAGCAACAGTTGATCGAAGCCGACCCCGAAATGGCGGTCGGCCAGCTGGCGGATCTGCTCGTCCCGCAGGTAGGCGCGCTGGGTGATCAGGTCGACTACCATGAAGTCGTTGCCCAGGCCGTGCATCTTGGTGAAGTTCAGCAGCATCAGCGCTCCTCCGGCAGCCGTGACTCGAGCGCCCACAGGGAGTCGAGGCTTTCGCGACGGCGTACCAGATAGCTCTTGTCGCCGTCGACGAGGACTTCGGCGGGGCGGCCGCGGCTGTTGTAGTTGGAGGCCATGGCGAAGCCGTAGGCGCCTGCCGAGCGTACGGCTAGCAGGTCGCCTTCGGCGACGGCCAGCTCGCGGGCCTGACCGAGGAAGTCGCCGCTCTCGCAGATCGGGCCGACCACGTCGTAGAGGGCGCTGTCGCGGGGCTGGCGAGTGTCGACGCGTTCGATGCCCTGCCACGCCTGATACAGCGACGGGCGGATCAGATCGTTCATGCCGGCGTCGACGATGGCGAAGTTCTTGGTTTCGCCAGGCTTGAGGTACTCGATCCGGGTCAGCATGACCCCGGCGTTGGCCGCGATGGAGCGCCCGGGCTCGAGCAGCAGCGTCAGTTCCCGACCGCGCAGGCGCTCGCGCACGGCGGCGACGAAATCCTCGGCTGCCGGCGGGCGTTCGTCCTGATAGGTCACGCCCAGGCCGCCGCCGATGTCCAGATGTTCGATGACGATACCGTGATCGGCGAGGCGGTCGACCAGGGCGAGCAGGCGATCCAGCGCATCGAGATAGGGCGAGAGCTCGGTAAGCTGAGAGCCGATATGGCAATCCAGTCCCACGACCTTGAGGTTGGGCCGTTCGGCCGCCCAGGCGTAGAGATCGAACACCTCTTCCGCGGCCACGCCGAACTTGTTGGCCTTGAGCCCGGTGGAGATGTACGGATGGGTCCTGGCGTCGACGTCCGGATTGACGCGAATGGAAATGTTCGCCACCTGGCCGCGCTCGGTGGCCACGCGATCGAGACGTTCCAGCTCCGGCCGCGATTCGATGTTGAAACACTTGATGCCGACTTCCAGCGCGCGGGCCATCTCGTCGGCCTGCTTGCCGACGCCGGAGAATACGACCTTGGCCGGGTCGCCGCCCGCGGCAATGACCCGCTCGAGTTCGCCGACCGACACGATATCGAAACCGGCGCCGAGACGCGCCAGCACGTCGAGAACGGCGAGGTTGGAGTTGGCCTTGAGCGCGTAGCAGACGAGGTGCGGCATGTCGCCGAGCGCCTCGCTGTAGGCCTTGAAGTGGCGGGTCAGCGCTGCGCGCGAATAGACGTAGCAGGGCGTGCCGTACTGTTCGGCGAGCCGGTCCAGGGCGATGTCTTCGGCGTGCAGCACGCCATCACGAATGGGAAAAGCCTCGAACGTCACGGTAACTCCTCGGCGTTCGGTTGCGTGGCGGCCGGCGCCGGGCTTGCCTGTGGCGCGGCCGGTGCCTGGTCTGCGGTATCGGCGTCTTCCTCGCCGGGAGACTGTGCCGCCGAGCCTGACGGCCGAGCGCCCTCTTCGTAGACGCCTTGCGGGTCGTAGGTCTTTGCCGCTTCCTCGTCGCCGGGCATGTAGAGCGGCCCTTTCTGGCCGCAGCCAGACAGTGCCACCAGCGACAGGGTCAGCAGCGTCAGCACCAGCGGCTTCGATAGCTGCGGAAAGATGGCCGAAACGTTACGCGACATGATGGCTCTCCTGCAGCGTGCCGAGGGCGTCGCGCGCGCGCTGGGCGGCGGCGCGAACCTGATCCGGCGCGGTGCCGCCGATGTGATTGCGCGCGGCGACCGACCCTTCCAGCGTCAGCACCTCGAAGACGTCTTCACCAATGGCATCGGAGAAGCGCTGGAGCTCTGCAAGCGACATTTCGGAGAGATCCTTGCGCTGCTCGATGCCGTAGGCGACCGCCTTGCCGACGATCTCGTGGGCGTCACGGAAGGCGACACCGGCACGGACCAGATAGTCGGCCAGATCGGTGGCGGTGGAGAAGCCCCTGCGTGCCGCTTCGAGCATGTTTTCCGGCTTGGCCACCAGCGCCGGCGCCATGTCGGCGAAGGCGCGCAGGCAGCCCTTGACCGTGTCGAGGGTATCGAACAGCGGTTCCTTGTCTTCCTGGTTGTCCTTATTGTAGGCCAGCGGCTGGGATTTCATCAGCGTCAGCAGGCTCATCAGATGGCCGTAGACACGCCCGGTCTTGCCGCGCACCAGCTCCGGTACGTCCGGATTCTTCTTCTGCGGCATGATCGAGGAGCCGGTGCAGAAGCGGTCGGGCAGGTCGACGAAGTCGAACTGGGCGCTGGCCCACAGCACCATTTCCTCGCTCATGCGGGAGAGGTGCATCAGCAGAATGCTGGCGAAGGCGGTGAATTCGATGGCGAAGTCGCGGTCACTGACCGCATCCAGCGAATTTTCCGCCGGACGATCGAAGCCCAGCAGCTCGGCAGTGACGTGGCGATCGATGGGGTAGGTCGTGCCGGCCAGCGCCGCTGCGCCCAGCGGCAGCACGTTGACCCGCTTGCGACAATCGAGCAGACGCTCGTGATCCCGGGTCAGCATCTCCTGCCAGGCCAGCAGGTGGTGGCCGAAGGTCACCGGTTGCGCCGTCTGCAGGTGGGTGAAGCCGGGCATGATGGTATCCGCTTCGCGGTCGGCCAGCTCGATCAGACCGCTGCGCAGGCGTGAGAGCTCGGCGGCGACGGCATCGATCTCGTCGCGCAGATAGAGCCGGATATCGGTGGCGATCTGGTCGTTGCGCGAGCGCCCGGTATGCAGTTTCTTGCCGGTAATGCCGATCTTGTCGGTCAGCCGCGCTTCGATGTTCATGTGGATGTCTTCGAGCGCGATCGACCATTCGACCTCGCCGCGTTCGATCTCGGTCTCGATGGCTTTCAGGCCGTCGATGATGCTATCCCGTTCGTCGTCGGTCAGTACGCCGACCCGGGCCAGCATGGTGGCATGGGCGATCGAACCGCGGATGTCGTGGTGATAGAGACGCTTGTCGAACGGGATCGAAGCGGTAAAGGCGGCGACGAATGCGTCGGTAGGTTCGCTGAAACGTCCGCCCCAGGATTGGTTGGTTGCCTGCGTCATCGAAATCGAGCTCTGCGTGGTCTGCGAATAACGGGTTTATGAAGCGCTGATCGGAGTGTATCAGAGACGACGTCGGCATAGGACGGTGTAAGGCGGTGTGAAGCGTGCCGCCAAGGTACGAAGAAAGCCGTAAAAAAATGCAAGGAAAACCGCAAAGGGAGGTGCAGGGAAAGCGGTAAAAAAGCACTACCGAAACGGTGCCCCGGGAAACTGACGAATTTGGCCGGTCATTCGACGATGCGGTCGATTTTTCCTCATCCAGCGACTGCTCTATCATGTAAGACAAGGTTCGTGAACGCGAACGCCCACTTGGTGACGAACCGAATGCACCCATCAACGGTGCCGACGGTACTCTCCATCAGACTCGGAGAACGGCGTGCTCGACGCAAACAGATTGAGAATCGCAACCCGCAAGAGCGCGTTGGCGCTATGGCAGGCTGAACACGTCAAGGGGTTGCTGGAAAGGTTTCACCCGCACCTGAATGTCGAACTGGTGCCGCTGTCTACCCGCGGCGATCAGATCCTCGACACGCCGCTGGCGAAGATCGGCGGCAAGGCACTGTTCGTCAAGGAGCTCGAGGAAGCGATGCTCGACGGCCGCGCGGATCTGGCGGTGCATTCGATGAAGGATGTGCCGATGCAGTTCCCGGAAGGCCTGGGACTGTCGGTGATTCTGGAAAGCGGCGCGCCCACGGATGCGTTCGTGTCCAATCATTACGCGAGTGTCGATGCATTGCCCGAGGGGGCGCGCGTCGGCACCTCCAGCCTGCGGCGCGGTCTGCAGGTCAGCGCGCGGCGTCCGGATCTCGAAGTGCTGCCGCTGCGCGGTAACGTCCAGACCCGTCTGGGCAAACTCGATGCGGGCGACTTCGAGGCGATCATCCTGGCCACGGCCGGGCTCCAGCGGCTCCAGCTGGCGGATCGCATCACCGCGGAACTGACGCCGGAAGAGAGCCTGCCGGCCTGTGGCCAGGGGGCGCTGGGGATCGAATGTCGCTACGACGACGCTGAACTGATTTCGCTGTTGGCGCCGCTGGATCACGCCGCGACGGCGACGCGGGTGCGCGCCGAACGCGCCCTGAACACGCGCCTCGATGGCGGATGCCAAGTGCCGATCGGCGGCTATGCCGTGCTCGAGAACGGTGGCGATACGCTGTGGCTGCGCGGCCTCGTGGGGCATCCCGACGGTTCGGTCGTGCTGCGTGCCGAGAGCCGGGGATCGGCCATGGAGCCCGAATCGCTGGGGATTCGCGTGGCGGAAGACCTGCTGGATCAGGGGGCCGGCGAGATTCTTGCCGAGGTTTACGGAAGCGCCGGTAACGAGTGATGCCTGACCGCGTGCTGTTGACGCGCCCCGGGGCTCGCGGCGAGGTGCTGGCGCGGGCACTGGGCGAATCCGGCTACGCCACGGCCGCGCTCGACGTGCTGCGTTTCGAGCCTGTAGCGCTGTCGGACTCGGCTCGCACTGCGCTGCTGGATCTCGATCTGTTTCAGGGCATCATCGTAGTCAGCCCGCAGGCCGCGACGTGTCTTGCCGAGGCCATTGCGTCATACTGGCCCCAGTTGCCTCTGGGCCTGCGTTTCTATGCCATTGGCAGAGCCACCGCGCAGACGCTCCACGCGGAGCTGGGCGTGCCGGCGGTCATTCCCTCCGGAGCGAACGGCGAGGACAGCGAAGGGCTGCTGGAAGTGGCATCGCTCAAGGCGATAGCCGGCAAGCGCCTGCTGCTGGCTCGCGGCGAATCGGGTCGGGAACTGCTGGCGGAACGGCTGCGTGAACGCGGCGCCGAGGTCGAAGCGGTTTCGCTTTACCGGCGTTGTTATCATCCGCCTTCTCCCCCCCTGGACACGTGTCTGGAAAGCGGAGATTTTGCCGCGTTGGTGGTGACCAGCGGGGAAATATTGCAACATTTGGTCACATGGTGTGGCCCGGTTGCGTTGAACCAACCGCTAATCGTGTCGAGTCCGCGGTTGGCTACACTGGCGGAAACGTTGGGGTTCGGCTCGCCTCATGTGGCGTCGGGCGCTTCCCCGGTGGCATTGAGCGCCGAGGTCCGCGCGGTGCTCGATCCGCGGGGCGCCACCTTCGATCAGGGTGATCACGAAAAAGGCAAGCGTAGATGAGCAAGCAAAGCAAAGATCAGCAACCGCCGTCGGCACCGACATCCGGTAGCGAGCAGACATCGGACGGCACGGCCAAACCGACCGGACATGACCCGAAGGCGGCCGCGGCGTCGAATGCGGACAATAGCCAGCCGTCATCACCTGCCGATCCCTCTGCCAAAAGCGGCTCGGCCAAGGCCGACCCGATCAAGCCGGATGTCGCGCAGCCGGCCACTACGGGTGATACGACTGGCGACACGAACGTCACCAGCAAACCGGATGCCACCAGCAAGTCGGGTAAATCCGGCGCTTCCGCATCGAACACGGCTCAGGCGGCCGCTGCATCCGGCGCCTCTGCTCAATCCGGCTCCGCGGGTGGCAAAAACGGCGCCACAGCCGGCAAGAAAAGCGGCAAGTCGGGTCCGGCAACGCCATCCTCGGGAGGCGCGGCCACTCCGCCGGGCGGTACGCCGCCAACGGCTGGCAAACGAGGCAATGGTGCCAAACTGGGGCTGCTGGCCTTGGTTCTGGTCATCCTGCTGGCGATTGCCGTGGCAATCGTCGGATATCTCGGCTGGCAGAAAATCCAGCAACAGCAGACGCAGTTGAGTCAGGTCGGTTCCAATAGCACCACGCTCGACCAGCTCGAGTCGAAAGTCGGCGAGCTCGACCAGAATCGTCAGCAGAATCTGAGAATGATGCGTGGCGAGTTCGATCAGTACCGTCAGAATCTCGACAACACCCTGGACAAGGTACTCAAGGAGCTGGCCCAGCAGCAGCAGGCCGACCCGCGGGAGTGGCTGCACGCCGAGGCCGAATATCTGCTGCGCCTGGCCAACCAGCGGCTGCAGCTCGAGCGTGACGTCGAGGGCGCCAAGGCGCTGTTGAACGCCGCCGACGCGCGTCTGCGCGAGGCGGACAATCCGGCGCTGGTGCCGATCCGTCGAGCCATCCAGTCCGAGCTGGCTTCGCTCGATTCCGTGCCGGTCATCGATCGCACAGGCCTCTATCTGGCGCTGATGGCGCAGCAGGAGCAGCTGGCGCGTCTGCCGCTGAAGCAGGACATTGAGGAGATCGCCGCCGGCGAGGGTGACGTCAAGCCGACCGGCGGCTGGCGGCAACAGCTGGCGACGCTGGGCAGCGAACTCAAGGATCTGGTGACCGTGCGGCGTCATGACCAGCCGCTGGAAGCGCTGATCACGCCGCAGCAGGAATCCTACCTGCGCCAGAACGTCCGGCTGCTTCTCGAACAGGCGCAACTGGCGTTGCTGAAATCGGAGCCCAAGCTTTACCAGGCGAGTCTCGACAAGGCGATCGAGCTGGTCGAAGGCTACTACGCGACCGACAACGACGGTGTGACCAACTCGATCGACAAGCTCAAGAGCCTGCGTGACAACGAGGTCCGACCGGAGCTGCCCGATATCAGCGAATCCTCGCAGTTGCTCAAGCGCTTCATCGAACAGCGCTTCGGCAACGGCAGCGGTAACCAGGGCGGAAACGGCTCGCAGAACGGCGGTTCACAGAACGGCGGCGCACAGGGTGGTACCAGCGGATCGGCACAGGGAGAGGGCGCATGAGAAAGCTGATCCTGCTGATCGTCTTCGGTCTGGCGGTCGGCGCGCTGTTTGGGCAGTTGATGCAGTCGCTGCCGGGCTACTGGTTCATTCGCGTTGGCGACACCTCCATCCAGACCTCTTTCTGGTTCGGCTGTGTCCTGCTGCTGGCCGCTTTCCTGATACTGCACTTCCTGCTGCGTGCGTTGACCCGTCTGCGTCGCCCGGTGAGCCGGCTCAAGGTCTGGAACAGCCGTACGCGTCACCGCACCGCGATGAAGCGCACCGTTCGCGGGCTGGTGGCGCTGGCGGAAGGCCGCTGGAAGCGTGCCGAGAAGTCTCTTACCAAGGCGGCCGACGATTCCGGCACGCCGCTGGTCAACTATCTTTCCGCAGCGCTGGCGGCCCATTACCAGGGCCGTTACGAGCAGGCCGACGTGCTGCTCAAGCGGGCGCATCACAGCACCGAGGGCGCCGATACGGCGGTGGGGCTGGTGCAGGCCCAGCTGATGCTGGATCGCCAGCAGTTCGAGGAAGCCCTGGCCACGCTGACGCGTCTGGAGCAGCAACTGCCGGAGCACCCGCAGGTGCTCAAGCTGCTCAAGCAGGCCTATCTCAGCGTCAATGACTGGGATGGCATGCGTCGACTGCTGCCGCGTCTCGACAAGCATCGCCTGATCACCGAAGACGAGCGTCGCGAGCTCGACCAGCGGGTCTATCGCGAGCTGCTGGTGCAGGCCGCGCAGCAGGAAGGCAATCTGCCGCGCGTCCGTTCGCTGTGGGCGGACATGCCGGACAATCTGCGTGGCGACGTGGAACTGGTCGGGCTTTATGCCGAAGCGCTGATCAAGGGCGGAGAAGAGGGCGATGCCGAGCGTCTGCTGCGCAATGCGCTGAAGGAGCACTGGGATACGCGGCTGGTGCTGCGCTACGGTCTGCTCAATGTCGATGCCGCTCGCCAGCTGGTCTATGCCGAGAAGTGGCTGCAGGAGCGCCCTAACGATCCGGATCTGCTGCTCACCCTGGGCCGCCTGTCGCTGCGTAACGCCTACTGGGGCAAGGCACAGGAGTACTTCGAGGCGAGCCAGCGTCAGCGTCCGAGCGGGGTCGTCTGCGCCGAGCTGGCACGGTTGTATGCCAACCTCGGCGATCACAGCAAGAGCCAGCTCTACTACCGTCAGAGCGTGACGCTGCTCGACAAGTCGCTGCCGGCATTGCCGCAACCCAGCGACATGACGCGCTAATCCCGGCTGACGATCGATTGCTCTCCTGGGCGCCTGCGGGCGCCTTTTTTTCGTGCGCGGGCGCTTTTCGGGCGACTTCTCGTGCAATAGAACAGCACCATGGCCGGCTCGAGGAGGCCTTGCATGCATTACGGTATCGATGTCGGCGGGACCAAGACCGAGATCGCGATCTACGATCCGACTTGGCAGTGTCTCGATCGCTGGCGCGAGCCGACGCCGGCGGACGATGGCGAGGCCTTGCTGGCGCTGCTGGCCGGGATGGTACGAAAGGCGGATCGCCGTCATGGCGGACGCGGTTCGCTGGGGCTGGGTTTTCCCGGTGTCATCGATGAGCATGGCCGCCTGGTGGCAGCGAACCTGCCGGGGCTTCGCTCCTTCGTCCTGGAGACGGCGCTGGCGGCGCATCTCGATCGCGATTTCATCATCGAGAACGACAGCCGCTGCTTCGTGGTGTCGGAAACCGGGCCCGGCGGCGCGGCCGAAGGCGTGATGCACGCCTTCGGCGCGATCCTGGGAACCGGCGCGGGCGGCGGCGCGCTGGTGGACGGCCGGCTGCTCAAGGGCGCCGGACGATTCGCCGGAGAGTGGGGGCATCTGCCGTTGCCTGCAACGGCCGCCCGGCGCTATGACCTGCCGCTGTTGCCCTGCGGCTGCGGTCTCGAGGCGTGCCTGGAAGGCTATATTGCCGGGCCCGGGCTGGTGAGACTGCACCGCCATTTTGGCGGCCGGTCGACATCCGCCGAGCAGTGGCATCAGGCCTGGCTGGCGGGGGAAGGCGCGGCGCGGCGCGCACGCGAGTGCCATCTGGCGCTGCTGGGCGACGCCCTGGCCAATGTGGTCAAGCTGCTATCGCCTCGAGTAATCATCATCGGTGGTGGTCTGTCGGCCATGGATGACCTCGTGGCGGCACTGCCGGCGGCCATGGCCGAGCACCTGTTCCCGGGTGTCGAAGTACCCGACGTGGTGCGCTCTCGCCTGGGCGATGCCAGCGGCGTACGCGGCGCCGCCATGCTGGGCGCCGGGATAACGACGACCGCCTGACGCCAGGACGCAACGAAAAGGGCCGCCCGAAGGCGGCCCCAAGAGACGGGAGAATTCTCCCGACGATTAGCGCGGTTCGTCCGTCTCGTCGCCATCGACATCGTCGTCGGTGGGTTTTCGATGCGTCTCGTCCTGCGCTCGCTGATTCAGCGTCGATTCGGACCGGCTCTCGCCCTCGATCGCCGTGGGCGCGTCGGTCTGGTGAGCCTTCGGCTGACCGGCGGGACTGCCGTCGATGGTGAAGTCCTCCTGCATGATGCGCAGGTTGGCGGGCGGCGCCGAACCGGTACGATCCTGTCCGAAGTAGAGCGTGGTATGCGGGAACGGAATCTCGATACCGGCCTTGTCGAAGTAGAGCTTGACGAGGCGGTTGTAGGCGCGCCCGACACCCCACTGATCCCCCGGCGTGGTCTTGATCACCACGCGGATGTTGACCGAGCTGTCGGCCAGCGCGATGACCCCTGCCACTGTCATTGGTGCCAGCAGTTTGTGACCATGCTCCTCGCTCGCCTTGAGCTCCTCGAAGGCGGCTTCCAGCTGTTCGATGGCGTAATCGATGTTCTCGCGATAGGCGATACCGTATTCGCCGACATGGTTGCCGAACTCGCGCATGAAGTTGGAGACGGTATCCACGGAAGAGAACGGCACGATGTGATAGGTGCCGGACAGATCGCGGATCGCCACGGAACGGATGCTGATGCGCTCGGCGGTGCCGGTGATGCCGCCGGCGGTGACGACGTCTCCGGTGTTCATGGCGTTTTCCAGCTGGATGAACACCCCGGTGATGACATCCTGGACCAGTTTCTGGGCACCGAAGCCGATGGCCAGACCCAGCACCCCGGCGCCAGCGATGAGCGGCCCGATATTGATGCCGATCTGCGACAGCACGATCATCACGGTCATGATGATCAGGGTGATGGCCAGGGCGTTGCGGAACAGGCTCATCAACGTCTGCGCGCGGGCGGTGGGCGCGCCGCCTCCCGTTTCGGGATTGAGGTAGTTCTCGATCAGGCTGGCCAGGCCGATCCACACGATGGCAGCGATGATCAGGATCAGGATGACCTGAATCACGGTCGCCACGGTGTGCGATCCTGCGTCGCTGGTGTACCAGGCGGCGAGGTCGAACGCGCCCCAGGCATCCAGGGTGTACATCACTACCGCGATCAGAATGATGGCGCGGACGATCTTCAGCAGCGTCGGGATGTAGGAGTTCAAGCGCGGCTCGAGCAACGGCAGTCGCTTGCGCATGTTGTCGCCGAGGTCGATGCGTCGGCCGATGAGCTGGGTCAGCAGGCCGGAGACGAGCGTGCCGATACCGACGTAGATGATCGTCTTCAATGTCGCGATCAGGACGAACGGCAGCGCGGTTTCGGGATGCAGCAGCGTAACGGCGAACACCATGACGGCGTAGATCACCGCGATGACGTGCCAGATCCGCGCGAACAGGCGAAGCGCCACGCGCGATGCGGACATCTGTGCCGAATCCGCCTTGGCGATGATCAGGTCGCGCACGCCGATACGATTCTTGAACACGACGCCTAGCGACCAGATCAGCGCAACGAGCATGATCAGCACGCCCACCGCCTTGCCGAAGGCGGACGAGAGGTTGGCGTTGAGGATCGGCACGACCACCAGCATGCCGTAGCCGATGAAGCTGGCCAGTGTCGCCAGGAATCGGTTGCAGTACCTTGCCTGATCGGCCTCGATGGATACCAGGCGCAGCCCTTCATGGCGCGATGAAAAGATTACCCGCAAGGCGCACTTGAACAGCTCGATCATCAGGAACGCATTGAGGAACAGCGAGAGCCGCGTGTCGAGACTGCCGCTTTCGCCGACCAGAAAGGTCGCCACCAGATTGCCTGCCACATAGGCGAGAACGACGACGACGACATCGACGATGGCCGCCAGCACCACGGCCACGATGAGGTGTAACAGATGGCTACGCCCTTCGCCTTGTAGAGCCCAGTGGCTGAGGCGGGAAAACAGCGGTCTGGCGATGGCCCGCAGAATCAGGAAGGCGGCGACCGTGGCGATGATCACCAGGGCAAGTTCGATCGCCGCATTCAGGAAATCGCTCATGCTGAACGCCGGGCCGGTGCTCGCGGCGGCGCTGTCACTGGTGAAAAAGCCGCCGATCAAAGCCGCCAGGCTGGTGAGCTGACCGCCGATATCGCCTGCGAAATCGCTGGTGATCTGTGCCATCCGCCGAGGGAAGGAGGTGACTGTCTCGGCACTCTCGCCGCTTTCGTTGGCGGCGCTGCCAGTTGCTTGGGTAGCTTGCCCGGAGGCGGTGTCGCTACCGTCATTGTTCGCGGCCGCGTTGTCGGCCGCACCCCCTCTCTGAGCCGCGTCGGCTTGCGAATCGCCGGAGGAATCCTGTCGAGAAGCCAGCTGTCGTAGCTGGTCGATCAAGGCTTGCCGCGATTCCGGATTTTCCAGCAGATCCGCCATTGTGGAATAGGCAGGGCCATCCTGAGCAGACTGCCCTTCGGTGCCACTTTCCTGAGCCAGTGCAGGAATAGCGAATATCAAAAGTAGTAGCAGTAGCCAGCGACTGAGCCAGCGATCGGGGCGAAGGGCTGTCAAGCTCCAATCTCCTTGTCTTGTGGGCGGTCCGATTTGGCGACACTCTGCCAGCCTAATCATTTTCAGGATAACACTTTATCGTTAATGGCAAATTCGCGTGCCTACCAAGGCGGCGCTATCTCGTGAGGCTAGCCGATATGGGCGGGTTTTCCAGAGCAGGAGTCCGGCACTGGACGTCTGGCTGTGTGCCTTTTTCACCCGGTTCCAGTGAAAACGCCACTAGGCCTGTAGCGACAAACGATGAGATTACAGGCCCCAGATGCTGAAAAAGTTCATGCCTGGCGGGCGATGTCGAGTCAGGTCAGCGCTGGGATATAGTGAGGATGAATCGATAACCAAGAACACATGGCCGGCATTGGGACGGTGCGGAGCGATACATTGACGACGTAAGCGCCGAGGCATGGGAAGGAGGGTCTCCCTAGCCGACGCTCTCGTGGATTACGCGGGCATGCGATGGCGAATACCAGCTCACCGATGGCCGAACCACGACGCCGTATCGTCAGCCTCGCGCCCGGGGTCTACCGTTGCAGCCATCAGGGAGCCGTTATGAATTCATTGTCCGTTGCCGAACGCATCGAGGGGACGTCCGAGCCGCTGGCCGAGGCTTCTGCTCGGTTGGAAAAAGGCGATTTTTCGGGTGCCATTGCCTTGCTGGAGCCCGCTTTCAAGGCAGGAGACGATAGCTCCGATATCGTCGAGGCGTTGATGCGTGCCTATGACGGTGCCGGCGAGACTGCCAAGCGCGAAGAGATGATGGCCGTTGCCCTGCAGGCATCCTCCCAGCCTTCTCTCAAACTGGCAATTTCCTATGCCGAATTGGCAATGACGCGGAAAGAATGGCCGGTGGCTGCCGAGAGATGGCAGTTCATCATCGATCATTGCGAGGGTTTCCCGCATCAGGTCTATGTTCGTCAAGCGCGTGCCTGGCTCGCGGCGCAACAATTCAGTGCTGCGCTCCATACAGTCAACCTGGGGCTGGAAAAACAGCCGGGAAACCCTGTCCTTAGTGATCTCAAGGACGTCATTGCCAGCCGGAAAGCAAAGAAATTCCAGTTGACGGCGCAGCAACTGGCGGCACCCATCACGATTCGCTGGGAGGTCGATGAAGGCGAGAAGCGGATCGCGACGCTCGAATCCTTTCGCCATTATCGAATTCGCGGCTGGATCGATGCCCGTCAGGATCAACGGCCGGAATTGCTCGTCTCGGCTCCCGATGGAGCGGTCAGCCTTGCGCTCACCACGCTCGAACCGAGTACGCCCTCCCAGGAGGCTGGCTGGACTTTCGAGTACGGTTTCGATTTCTCTCGGGACCTGACACTTGGCGTCCGGTTGAAGAACGGCAGAGTCTACGAATGCTTGCGCTTTTCGTTGGCGCCAGTCATGGAAGTCCTCGAAGGGCGCGAAGGGTGGCTCTTCCTCGCCAACGATACCAACGCCAGTATCGATCAGTTCACCGGCAAGAAGCGTCTGGATGCAGAGCAGAAGCAGCAATGGCAGCATTTCGTTGACGGGATCGGACCGCTTCAGCGGCAGCGCTCTCTATTGCTGTTGATCGCCAATTCCAAGGAAAAGGTCAGGCCGGAATATTATCCTTACGAGAAAGCCAGCATCACGCCTACCGAGCAGGTCGAAAAGTTCCTCCAGGCAGAAAAGATCGACTACTGCAATCCCGTGGCGGCGATGCAGGCGGAGCCGGATAGCTATTACCCTACGGACACGCACTGGAGTGGCCGCGGTGCCTATCTTGCGTTTCTTGCCTGCATGCGGCATTTCGGCTTCGATGACGACTTCGCTTCGCTGTACGCCTTCGAACAGCGGGAAGTCGTGGGTGACCTGGGATCCAAGATGGATCCTCCCGCCAAATCCTTGTCGACCGTCGCCGTTTTTCGGGAGGAGAGCGGCGTGTACTGCCGTTTTTCCAATTATCTCCCGGGCACCGGCAACATCACGATCTTCGAGAATTCCAAGCCCATCCATGCCCGGACATTGGTCATCTTCGGTGGCTCTTCGGCCGGCGCCGGGGGATTTGCGCTGCTGTTCGCCAACGTCTTCCAACGGGTCGTCGTGGTCAATCTGCCTGGCAGCTATGTTCATGAAGTCGTCGAGCATGAAGCTGCGGATCATGTGATCCTGCAGACCAACGAACGCTACCTGGCCACGCCCGGACGGGTCATCAAGACATTGGCCGAGGCCAATCTCGACCATGCCGTGCAAGCCGTGCCGGCGGCCGAGAGAGTCAAGCTGCTGCAGAGGATGAGTCGCTACGCGAGCTGTGAGCCGTACCACGATTTCATGACTACGCTACTGGCAGGATGAGCCGCGCTGGGCATCGCTGTCGAGCGGCGCATTGGACGTACCCATTTCTTTGAAGTTCACCTGGAGTCTCAAGCATCAGCTCGTGACATGACAACAAGGCCATCCATCAAGGGGCCCATACCAAGGAACGACAATGCTAAAAGTCACGTTGGGTCTACGTTGCAACGTTTGTGGTGGGGAACGGTTTTTGCTGCCGACGCTACATGAGGCGTCCGAAGATGTCCGTTGCGCTGACTGTTCCGCGTTCAAGTGCAAGAACGATGATCTGGAGCGCGCCATGTCTGCCGTGCAACGGCAGAAGGCCGCCATGGCGTCGGTTGCCTGAGAAACGTCGTCAGCTGGCATCTGGAAACACAAGCACAAAAAAAGCACCCGATCGGGTGCTTTTTCATGTTTGGTGGAGGCGGGGGGAATTGAACCCCCGTCCGCCGGCACTCGCCCATCAGCTCTACATGCTTAGTTCCGTCTTTTGATTTAACGCAGTGCACTCCGACGGGCAGGATGGCACCTTGCGATCTCTCTAAGGTTTAACGAATGTCAGGAGAGCGCTGACATCCGCGGTCCCATCAGCTTTAGCTCGTATCCCCGCCGCGATGAATGGGCACATCGCTTTGGGGCCAGGCTAACAACTAGCAGTTTTTACGCTGCCAGTGCGCCCTGAGCGTAGTTTTCGTCGTTTGCGACTATTCAATTGCAACGTTGGATTTACGAGATACGTTACGCTCTCGGCATGCACCTCAGGGATTGTCACCGGCGTCGAAGCCATGTCGCCCCCGTACAACTCTTTCATTCTACCAGATGGTGGCGAGCCCACGCCATATCAAGTGCAATCTCGAACATTCAGGGTAAATATCATGCTCAAGCGTGATCTCGCATGACCCGTGCCTTTTCGCGATTCCAGTCGCGCTCTTTCTCGGTGGCACGCTTGTCGTGAAGTTGCTTGCCGCGTACGAGGGCCAGTTCGCATTTGACCAGGTTCTGCTTCCAGTAGAGCTTGAGCGGCACGCAGGTGTGGCCCTTTTCCTGCGTCTTCGAGAAGATCTTGGCAATCTCCTTGCGATGCAGGAGCAGCTTGCGTGTCCTGGTCGGGTCTGCCAGAACGTGCGTGCTCGCCGTATTAAGCGGCATGATATGGCTACCCAGCAACCAGGCCTCCCCATTCTTGACCAGAATGTAGGTGTCGGTCAGTTGAGCCTTGCCGGCGCGCAGACTCTTGACCTCCCAGCCTGCCAGTGCCAGGCCGGCTTCGAAGGTTTCGTCGATGTGATACTCGAACCGAGCCTTCTTGTTCTGGGCGATCGTGTTGCTGCTTGGCGCGTTGCCTTTTTTCTTACCCATGACACCTCTTTACGGCGATATCCGGTATGCCCTCGGGCGGTATGATGAATGGCTGCACTCTGGCACGCCGCGTTCTGCGCTTCATGACGCCAGACGCCAGAGAGCGGCATTGGCGAGTATCGTGTGAAGCCTGGTTATGAGGGCAGCCGTGATACCATTCAAGCATCGAAAACGGTGCCCCATGATACGCATGTCGGGGCGATAAATCAGTGGAGACCTCTATGCCCAATGTGAATCGGTCTGCATTCGTTCGGCATACACCGGAACAGATGTTTGAACTGGTCAATGACTTCGAACGCTATCCCGAGTTTCTGCCCGGATGCCGGCGAGCCAGCGTCGTCGACCAGGGAGAGGACTACCTGGTCGGTCGAATGACCCTGGCCAAAGGCGGTGTGGAGCAGAGCGTGACGACCCGCAACGATCTCGAGCGTCCCGAACGCATCGATCTGTCGCTCGTCGATGGCCCCTTCAAGCGGCTGAGCGGCTGCTGGTACTTCCGTGCGATGGGAGAGGATGCCTGCAAGATAGAGCTCGAAATGAGTTTCGAGTTCAGCAATCGTCTGCTGGGCATGGCGTTTGGCCGGTTGTTCCAGCAGGTGGCGGGCCAGCTCGTCGACGCCTTCACGCGGCGTGCCGATCAGATCTACGGGCGTTAGGAGGCAATCTGATGACGAATGTCGAAGTCGCGTTCGCGACGCCGGAACATCAGGTCATCGTGCGGCTCTCGCTCGAGCCCGATATGTCCGCCAGGCAAGCAGTCATGCTCGCCGACTTGCCGACCAGACACCCGGCATGGGCAGGCTTCGACTTCGCGACGGCACCGCTGGGCATATTTGGCGAGCGCCTGCGAGCACCGGAAGACTATTCGCCGCTCGAGGGAGAACGGATCGAAGTCTACCGGCCGCTCGAGATCGATCCCAAGCAGGCAAGACGCGAACGGGCAGCCAGCGTGACTTCACGCTAGCCGCCCATTCATTGCCGGGAATCGTCAGCGCTTCAGATGCCGCTAGGGCCGATCTGCGGTACCGGTGCGCCTTCGCCGGCTCCCTCGACTGCCGGCCCGGGGCCGCCGTCCTGGTTCAGTTCGACGTCCGAATCCATATCGCCGGACTTGGCGATATCGGTCAGTTGGTCGTTCTGGAACGTCAGCGTCAGGCGTTTCTGCACGGTGCCGCCGTAGGCTTCGTCGAGGTAGAAGACGTAGTCCCACTGATCCGACGAGAACGGGGCTTCCATCAGAGGCGTACCCATGATGTAGGCGACCTGTTCACGGCTCATGCCGGTGTGCAGTTGCGACACCATATCCTGGGTGATGAGATTGCCTTGCGGGATGTCCCTCTTGTAGACGCCCAAGTAGCTGCAGCCTGCGACGAGAGAGACTGCGAGGAGGAGTACGACCGTGCTGATCAGTTTTTGCATTTGAGTCCGTCTTTCACTATCGTTGCGTGGATTGATCATACCCGACACGAGACGCTACTGCGAAGAGCGACCATGGCCGACGAAAACCAAGAATTGCGTAAGGCAGGCCTGAAGGTCACGCTGCCGCGCGTCAAGATTCTGCAAATCCTCGAAGCGACTCGCATGGAAGAAGAACTCCATATGAGTGCAGAGGACGTCTACAAGGCGCTGCTGGAGTCGGGTGAAGATGTCGGACTGGCCACGGTATACCGTGTCTTGACGCAATTCGAGGCGGCTGGGCTGGTCGTGCGACATAACTTCGACGGCGGTCATGCGGTTTTCGAGATGTCCCAGGAAGAGCACCATGATCATATGGTGGATCTGGAGTCGGGAGAGATCGTCGAGTTCTATGACGAAGAGATCGAGCGTCGTCAGCGCGAGATCGTCGAGGAACACGGGTACGAACTGGTCGAGCACGCGCTGGTGCTTTATGTTCGCCCCCGCGGCTCCAAGGCCACGCGCCAGGATGGCATCAAGAAGTAAGACTGGCAGACCGTATTGCAAGACGCCGACCCGAGGGTCGGCGTTTTTCATTTGGGTGTCTGTACAAGCCCATGTTCGGGTTGGTGTCCGGCTGCCGCCGATACCGGGTCGAATCAGTGCCTGACGGAGCGGTGTGTGACTCGCAACGTGCGAGTCAATGCGTCGAGCCTTGGCTGGCCGCCAGCATTTCGCGCGCGTGAGCCAAGGTCTGGTTGGAAAGCTTCACTCCGCCCAGCATTCGCGCCAGTTCGCGGACCCGCCCGGCATCGTCGAGCTGGAACATTTGAGTCCGGGTCTCGTTGTCGCTGGAGCGCTTTTCGATATGCAGGTGCTGATGCGCCTGCGCGGCGACCTGCGGCAGGTGAGTCACGGTCATGACCTGGGCATCGCTCCCCAGCCGGCGCAGCAACTGGCCGACGATTTCGGCGGTCGCGCCGGAGATGCCGACATCGACCTCATCGAAGACCAGCGTTGCCAGCGTGCTGTGACTCGCGGCCACGACCTGGATCGCCAGGCTGACGCGCGAGAGCTCGCCGCCGGACGCCACCTTGGCCAGCGGGCGCGGGGGCTGCCCCGGGTTGGCGCTGATCTGCAGACTGACCCGATCCAGGCCGTGGGGCTGGGGTGTTTCCAGCGGCGTGACATCGACGGCGAAGCGAGCCTTGTCCATGCCCAGGAACGCCAGTTGCTCCTGAACCTGCCGGGCGAAAGCCGTGGCGGTGCGCTGGCGTGTTTCGCTGATCTGCTTGGCGGCGTCGCGGTACTGCTGGCGCAGGTCGTCGAGCCTGGCTCTCAGCTTTTCGAGATCGTCGCCGCCGCTATCGAGCGCTTCCAGCTCGCCGCTCAGCCGGCGGTGCAGGTCGTGCAGCTCTTCCGGCATGACGTGATGCTTGCGGGCGATACGATGAATCTCGCTGAGCCGTTCGTCGACCCAGGCCAGGCGCTGCGGGTCGAGCTCGGTCGACTCGACATAATGATGGAGCTCGCGAGCGGCCTCCTCGAGCTGGATCTGTGCATCGTTCAGCATCACCAGGGCCTCGGACAGGCTGCCACGGTCGCTGCCAGGCACCCGGGATAGCCGCTGGGTCGCCTGGGACAAGAGAGTCAACGCGCCGCTCTCGTCGTGATCGCAGCTGTCGGCGGCGAACTGCGCCTCGCGCAGGCTCTCCTCGAGATGCGCCAGCGTCTCCTGCTCCTGTTCCAGGCTCCCCAGCTCGTCGGCCTGCAGATCGAGCTGATCGAGCTCCTCGACCTGATAGCGCAGCAACTGGCGCTTGGCCTGACGTTCCTCGTCGTTCTCGCTACGCTCGCGATACTGTCGGCGCAATGCGTGCCATTGACGGTGCAGCTCGCCGAGCTCGGCCACCGCCTTGTTGTGACCTGCCGCATCGTCGAGCAGGCGGCGGTGAGTGTCCTCATTGAGCAGCGCTTGGTGCGCATGCTGGCTATGCACGTCGATCAGGCATTCGCCGAGTTCGCGCAGATCCGCGATGGTACAGGGCTGGCCGTTGATCCACGCCTTGGAGCGTCCGCTGGCGGTGACGACGCGTCGCAGCAGGCAGTCGTCCGTGGCGAGCTCCCGCGCCGCCAGCCAGGCCTTGGCGTCTTCCCGCGCGGTGATATCGAAGCGGGCGCTCAGATCGGCACGGTCGGCACCATGGCGAACGCCGCCGGCGTCGGCGCGCTCTCCCAGGCAAAGCCCCAGCGCCCCGAGCAGGATCGATTTGCCGGCGCCAGTCTCGCCGGTGATGGCGGTCATGCCGGCCTGAAACTCCAGGTCCAGAGCGTCGACGATAGCGAAGTCACGAATGGCGAGTTGGATCAGCATGCTGCCTCCCAAGGTCGATGGCGGCCATACGGTGTCTGGTTGTTGAGGTGTGATCACTGACGGTCTGGTTGTTTATACAGTAGTCCAAAAACCCCTTCAATGGCTCCTGTGATCCGCTATGCGGTCGGCGCTTGAGATCTGAATCGATAGCCCCATATAGGCAGACAACTCCGACGCTTGCCGAATCACGCTTGTCGAACAATTGTCACAACACCTTGCCAGGAGAGACTCATGGCTAGAGATCCGCAGAATCCCGTAGACGAAGAACTCGAGCGCGCCGAACGCGACGGTGAACCGCAACAGCAGACCACCAATGAGGCATTGGACGGTGACCTGGAGCAGTTCGCGGAATCGCTCGAGCACGAGGCGGATGACATCGAAGGCCAGGCCAATCCCGAAGCCGAAGTGCTGGCGGCCAGAGTCGAGGAGCTCGAGCAGGCGCTGGCGGAGGCCAAGGATCAGTCGATGCGCGCCGCTGCCGAGGCCCAGAACGCTCGCCGTCGAGCAGAGCAGGACGCCGACAAGGCAAAGAAGTTCGCGCTTGAGAAGTTCGTCAAGGAACTGCTCCCGGTCGTCGACAGCCTGGAGAAAGGGCTGGAAAGCATGCAGGAGGTCGACGAAACGCACCGCGAAGGCGTCTCCATGACGCTCAGGATGCAGCTCGATGCGCTGAGCAAGTTCGGTGTCGAGCAGCTCGATCCCCAGGGCGAGCCGTTCGATCCGCAGTTCCACGAAGCCATGACCATGGTTCCCAATCCGGAACTGGAACCCAATACCGTGATGGACGTCATGCAGAAGGGATACACCCTGAACGGTCGATTGATCCGGCCGGCGATGGTGGTGGTCAGCAAAGCAGCAGGCTGAGACAACAGGTCGGAGAGCTGCCATCGGTGCGAGGCGATGCCATATCGGAATCGCCGAGCAAGGACTTGAAAGGCGCTTAGCAGCCCCCACATAGCAGTCAATCGCGCAGCAAAGCGCCGTCATCAAAACGAATTCAGTCGTCAACGAATAGTTATGAGGTGAGGAATTATGGGACGCATCATTGGCATTGACCTGGGTACGACCAACTCCTGTGTCGCCGTACTCGATGGTGACAAGACCCGCGTGATCGAAAACGCCGAAGGCGGCCGCACGACGCCTTCCATCATCGCTTACACCGAAGACGGCGAAACGCTGGTCGGTCAGGCGGCCAAGCGTCAGGCGGTCACTAACCCCAAAAATACGCTCTACGCCATCAAGCGTCTGGTTGGCCGCAAGTTCAAGGACGACGTCGTCCAGAAAGACATCAAGATGGTGCCTTACGAGATCGTCGAAGCCGATAACGGCGATGCCTGGGTCAAGGTCAACGACAACAAGCTGGCGCCGCCGCAGGTCAGCGCCGAAGTGCTGAAGAAGATGAAGAAGACCGCCGAAGACTATCTCGGCGAGGAAGTGACCGAGGCGGTCATCACCGTTCCGGCCTACTTCAACGATTCTCAGCGCCAGGCGACCAAGGACGCGGGCCGTATCGCCGGTCTCGAGGTCAAGCGCATCATCAACGAGCCGACGGCTGCCGCGCTGGCCTACGGCATGGATCGCTCCACCGGTGATCGTACCATCGCGGTCTACGACCTGGGTGGCGGTACTTTCGATATCTCGATCATCGAGGTGGCCGATGTCGACGGCGAGAAGCAGTTCGAAGTACTGGCGACCAACGGCGACACCTTCCTCGGCGGCGAAGACTTCGACCTCAAGCTGATCGACTATCTGGTGCAGCAGTTCAAGAGCGACTCCGGTATCGATCTGTCCGGCGACAGCCTGGCCATGCAGCGCCTGAAGGAAGCTGCCGAGAAGGCCAAGATCGAGCTCTCCTCTGCACAGCAGACCGAAGTCAACCTGCCGTACATCACGGCTGACAACACCGGTCCCAAGCACCTGGCGATCAAGGTGACGCGTGCCAAGCTGGAATCGCTGGTCGAAGATCTGGTTCAGCGTTCGCTCGGGCCCTGTAAGACCGCCATGGAAGACGCTGGTCTCTCCAACAGCGAGATCCACGACGTGATCCTGGTCGGTGGTCAGACCCGCATGCCGCTGGTTCAGCAGAAAGTCGCGGAATTCTTCGGCAAGGAAGCGCGCAAGGACGTCAACCCGGACGAAGCCGTGGCCATGGGCGCCGCGATTCAGGGTGGCGTGCTCGGCGGTGACGTGAAGGACGTGCTGCTGCTCGACGTCACGCCGTTGACGCTGGGTATCGAGACGCTGGGCGGCGTGATGACCCCGCTGATCGAGAAGAACACCACGATCCCGACCAAGAAGACGCAAACGTTCTCGACCGCCGAGGACAACCAGACGGCCGTGACCATTCACGCGCTGCAGGGCGAGCGCAAGCAGGCGGCGCAGAACAAGTCGCTGGGTCGTTTCGATCTGGCCGACATTCCGCCGGCGCCGCGCGGCGTGCCGCAGATCGAGGTCGCGTTCGACCTGGACGCCAACGGTATCCTCCACATCACGGCCAAGGACAAGGCGACCGGCAAGGAACAGTCGATCGTGATCAAGTCCTCCGGCGGTCTCTCGGACGAAGAGATCGACCAGATGGTCAAGGATGCCGAAGCGCACGAAGCCGAGGACAAGAAGTTCGAAGAGCTGGTCCAACTGCGCAACCAGGCCGACGGCATGATCCATGCGTCGCGCAAGACGCTCGAAGAAGCCGGTGACAAGGTCGATGCCGAGGAGAAGAGCAAGATCGAGACCGCAATCAGCGAGCTCGAGGAAGCGCTCAAGGGCGACGACAAGGATGCCATCCAGGCCAAGCTGGATGCCTTGACCGAAGCCTCCGGCAATCTGGCTCAGAAGATGTACGCCGAGCAGGGCGAAGGTGCTGGCGCGCAGGCCGGACAGCCTGGCGACGATGCCCAGTCCAGCGGCAAGAAAGAGGATGACGTGGTTGACGCCGAGTTCGAAGAAGTCAACGACGATCAGAAAAAGCAATAACCACGACGTCTGACGCCGTGTGATCGGCAGTAGCGCGGGAGCCAGAACTCCCGCGTTGCTGTTTGCACGGCGCCGACACGGAGGCGGACTCAGTAATGTCCCAACGTGACTATTACGAAGTATTGGGCGTCGACAAGAGCGCCGACGGCAAGGACATCAAGAAGGCCTATCGTCGGCTGGCGCAGAAGTACCACCCGGACCGCAATCCGGACGACCAGCAGGCAGCGGAGAAGTTTCGCGAGGTCTCCGATGCCTACGAAGTGCTCTCCGATGACCAGAAGCGCGCGGCCTATGATCAGTTCGGTCATGCCGGCGTCGACGGCCAAGGCGGCGGGTTCGGCGGAGGCTTCGGCGGTGCCGGCGCTGGTGGCTTCAGCGATATCTTCGGCGACGTGTTCGGCGATATCTTCGGTGGCGGCGGTGGGCGTCGCAATCCGAACGCGCCGCAGCGCGGCAGCGACCTTCGCTACAACCTCGAACTCGATCTCGAGAACGCGGTGTTCGGCACGACTGTCGATATCCGTGTGCCGCGCCACGTCGAGTGCGGGCACTGCGACGGCAGCGGCGCCGAACCGGGTTCCAGCAAGGAGACCTGCCCGACCTGCCACGGCCAGGGCCAGGTACGGATGCAGCAGGGTTTCTTTGCCGTGCAGCAGACCTGTCCGACCTGTCATGGCAGCGGCCAGAGCATCAAGGTGCCGTGCCGCAAGTGTCATGGCGAAGGCCGCGTCCGCGAGACGCGCACGCTGTCGGTGAAGATTCCGGCGGGGGTCGATACCGGCGACCGCATTCGGCTCAACGCCGAGGGCGAATCCGGGCTCAACGGTGGACCTGCGGGCGATCTCTACGTCCAGGTCGAGATCAAGGCGCACCCGATCTTCGAGCGCGACGGCCGACACCTGCACTGCGAAGTGCCGATCAACTTCGTCGACGCGGCGCTGGGTGGCGAACTGGAAGTGCCGACGCTGGAAGGCCGGGTCAAACTCAAGATCCCGCCCGAAACCCAGACCGGCAAGCTGTTCCGGCTACGCGGCAAGGGCGTCAAGCCCGTGCGCGGCGGCCCGGCCGGCGATCTGCTCTGCAAGGTGGTGACCGAGACTCCGGTCAATCTCAACGAAGAGCAGAAAGATCTGCTGCGCAAGTTCCAGGACAGCCTGGGTAGCGCCAGCCGCCACTCGCCCAAGAAAGAGGGCTGGTTCGACGGCGTGAAGCGCTTCTTCGAGGATATGAAACCGTAAAAAAGCGTGCGCGCTAGCTAGCCTGAAAGGCCTCATCCGACCAATCGGGTGAGGCTTTTTGCTTATCGGAAGCTTTCGCTGCCTGCCGGCGTAAGTCACGATTTTACGAGGTTGCTCTACTAGTGCGTTCTGGCGCGGTAACGCCAGGTCTGCGGCGAAGGCTGTCTATCCGGCTCGAGAATCATTGAGCTTGGGGTCGATGTCTTTCACGGCAAAGCAGGTCAGCAGGGTGCGCTGCCTCAGGCTGAAGTTATCATCGCTGACCATCAGATAGCGATGTTCGCCGATATGGGTCAGGCCTTCGAAGTTGTCCACCGACCAGCCGTTGCTGCTGGAGAGTCTGGCCAGTTCGCTGACCTCGACGCCGCCATCGTCATCGAGATGGGCGCGCCGCAGCCGGATCACGATCGATGCCGGCGGCGTATAGGCGCGCTCCAGAGTCAGCAAGTCACCACCCAGGCTTTCCATTGCGGTCAAGGCGCTGTTGGCGTTATCTGCCAACGGATAGCGCCACGCCTGCCGGTCGTCGAGGGTAAAGAGCCGGGTTACCTTCTCGGGCCAGTCGTCGGGTGGATTTTCGATGCCGCCCACTAACCCATGCCCGGGCAGCAACGCAATTGCCTCCAGTCCGCCATTGGCTTGGATTCCCGACAACCCCTCGGGACGATTCGCCGGTGCGCTGGCGATACCCGAAGGCAGGAAGCGTTGCCAGCGGGCGCCGCCTTCGCCATTGTCCGTCATGACGCCCTCGAAACCGATCACCAGTTGGGTGTTGCCGCGGACGCCGTCGTTCGCGTTTTCCAGCGTCAGTGCCTCGGCGTCGCTCTCGGCGCTTGCCAGAATGGCGCCGTCCTCGCCGCGCAGCGGGTAGGTATCCAGCGGTTCGTAATCACGGAGCTCGCCACTGCCATCGAACGTCAGCCGGGCGCGATGCAGCCAGCCACGGTCCGAGATCAGGAACAGCATCGCCTCGTCTTCGTCCCAGCCGAGACCGGAAAGCCCGCCCACCGGTGTGCCATCCTGCCATTCGCCGGGCAAGGATAGCGTGCCGCACCACTCGATGTTCGGCGTACTCGCCAGCAGGTCCGCCGGGGCGATGGCCGTGCGATGGGGCGTGGCACTGCAGCCGGTGAGCCACGCCACGGTGATGGGTAGCAGAACAGAAAAGAAGCGAGGCGGCATGGGCTGGTGGCTCCCCCGAGGTCGTCGACGTCACCCAGTGTAGCCCGTGCCGGCGGTAAGACGTCGGCTGATATACTGTTGCCACTGACGATCACCAGCGTAGCCAGGCTGCGCCAAATGAAGGTAACGGGAGGAAGCATGACGCGGATAGCCATCATGGGAGCGGCCGGTCGCATGGGCCGGATTTTGCTCGAGGCGACGCACAAGGACGAAACCGCCGAGCTGGGAGCGGCGATCGTACGCCCCGATAGTTCGCTCCTCGGGTGCGATGCCGGTGAAATGGCCGGGCTGGGCAAGCTCGACGTGACGCTGCATGGCTCGCTCGACGAGGTGCGCGACGATTTCGATGTGCTGATCGATTTCTCGACTCCCCAGTTGACCCTAGCCAACCTAGCCTGGTGCGCCGACAACGGCAAGGCGATCGTGATCGGTACGACGGGGCTCGACGAAGCGCAACTGAAGACGCTGGACAGCTATGCCGACCGTCTCCCGGTGGTGTTCGCGGCCAACATGAGTACGGGCATCAACCTGACGGTGAACCTGCTCAAGACCGCTGCCAGGGCGCTTGGGGATGCCGGCTACGATATCGAAGTCATCGAGGCGCACCATCGTCACAAGGTGGATGCGCCTTCGGGCACGGCGCTGATGCTGGGCGAGGCGGTGGCCGAGCCGCTGGGCCGGGACCTGAAGACCCACGGCGTGTTCCAGCGCGTCGGACAGGTAGGGGCGCGAGATCCCAAGGAGATCGGCTTTGCCACGGTGCGCGGTGGCGATATTGTCGGCGAGCACACGGTGCTGTTTGCCGCAGAAGGTGAGCGCATCGAAATTACCCACAAGGCCTCGAGCCGTCTGACCTTTGGCAAGGGCGCCGTGCGGGCGGCGGTCTGGTTGGCCGAGCGAAGCGCTGGTCGTTACGACATGCAGGACGTGCTGGGGTTGAAAGCGTAGCGTTGTCTAAATGCTGAACGCGGACATGCGGGCGCCGGGAAGCGCCGTTCAAGGCATCATTGGGTCGAATTGCGCTCGGTACTGGAGCCGGGCGTTGGTTTCCGGTATCATTTCATCAATTTGGCCGGGCCAGAGCCGTAGGCAATAGAGATTCGCCGCAGATGATGCAGCAGTCGGACAATAAGCGGGATGAAACCGGTTTTTCCGGATTTCGTCCCGCTTTTTTACGACCTTGCGGCGGCTCGCTCGGCCAATGCACGAAGCAGGGGCGTGATGCTAGACCTCGACGTAATGTGTTGATGACCAGTTAAGGAGGATGTTGCCTTGAACAGACCCGCGATACTGGCTCTCGAAGACGGCAGTGTGTTTTACGGTACTGCGATCGGAGCTGATGGGCAAACCAGCGGGGAGGTGGTCTTCAATACCGCCATGACCGGTTATCAGGAAATCCTCACCGATCCCTCCTACACCCGCCAGATCGTTACGTTGACCTACCCGCATATCGGTAATACTGGCGTCAATCTCGAGGACGTCGAATCGGATCGCATCTGTGCGGCCGGTTTGGTGATCCGGGACCTGCCGCTGATCGCCAGCAATTTCCGCAGCACGACGTCGCTTTCCGAGTATCTGACCGCGCAGAACGTCATCGGCATCGCCGACATCGATACCCGCCGCCTGACGCGCATTCTGCGCAACAAGGGGTCGCTGAATGGTGCGATTCTGGCCGGTGATGCCGCCCGGGGCGATGATGCCGTCGAGCGGGCGCTGGCGGCGGCCCACGACTTCCCGGGTCTCAAGGGGATGGACCTGGCCAAGGAAGTCTCGTGCGAGTCCACCTATGAATGGACCGAAGGCGAATGGACGCTGGGCCAGGGTTACGCCGACACCGCCAACGGTGAGCGGCCTTATCACGTGGTCGCCTATGACTACGGGATCAAGCACAACATCCTGCGCATGCTCGCCTCTCGCGGCTGCCGCCTGACGGTGGTGCCGGCCCAGACGCCGGCCAGCGAGGTGCTGGCGATGAACCCGGATGGCGTCTTCCTGGCCAACGGCCCGGGCGACCCCGAGCCCTGCGACTACGCGATCAGCGCGATCCGGGAAGTGCTCGAGACGGATATCCCGGTCTTCGGTATCTGCCTGGGCCATCAGCTGCTGGCGCTGGCTGCCGGCGCCAGGACGGTGAAGATGAACCACGGTCACCATGGCGCCAACCATCCGGTCCAGGATCTCGATAGCGGGCACGTGATGATCACCAGTCAGAACCATGGTTTCGCGGTGGACGAGACCAGTCTGCCCGACAACGTGCGCGCCATTCATCGTTCGCTGTTCGACGGCACGCTGCAGGGCATCGAACTGACCGATCGTCCGGCGTTCAGCTTCCAGGGCCATCCGGAAGCAAGCCCGGGGCCTCAGGATGTCTCGCCGCTGTTCGATCGTTTCGTGACGATGATGCAGCGTCGTCAGCAAGCCGCTTGAGTCACCAGCAGCGGTTTGGAATTCAGTTTATCGGGTCGGCGCCAGCCGCCGACACCCTCATTTTCGACGAGTGTTAGCGCATGCCAAAACGTACGGATCTCGACAGCATTCTGATCATCGGCGCCGGCCCCATCGTTATCGGGCAGGCGTGCGAATTCGACTACTCCGGGGCCCAGGCCTGCAAGGCACTGCGTGAAGAGGGCTACCGCGTCATCCTGGTCAACTCCAATCCGGCGACCATCATGACCGATCCGGTGATGGCCGATGCCACCTACATCGAGCCGATCACCTGGCAGGCGGTGGAGCAGATCATCGAGAAGGAACGCCCGTCGGCGATTCTGCCGACCATGGGCGGGCAGACCGCGCTCAACTGTGCGCTGGAGCTCGACAAGCATGGCGTGCTCGAGAAGTACGGCGTGGAGATGATCGGCGCCAATGCCGATGCCATCAACAAGGCCGAAGATCGCGATCTGTTCGACAAGGCGATGAAGAACATCGGCCTCGAGTGTCCCAAGGCCAAGGTCGCCCATACCATGGACGAGGCGTGGGAAATCCAGGCTTCGCTCGGCTTCCCGGTGATCATTCGCCCCTCGTATACCATGGGCGGTTCCGGTGGTGGCGTGGCCTACAACAAGGAAGAGTTCGAGGAAATCTGCGGTCGCGGCTTCGAGCTTTCCAACAACCATGAGCTGCTGATCGACGAGTCGCTGCTGGGTTGGAAAGAGTACGAGATGGAGGTCGTTCGCGACAGGAACGACAACTGCATCATCGTCTGTGCGATCGAGAACTTCGACCCGATGGGCGTGCATACCGGAGACTCCATCACTGTCGCGCCAGCGCAGACGCTGACCGACAAGGAGTACCAGATCATGCGCAACGCATCCCTTGCGGTGCTGCGCGAGATCGGCGTCGAGACCGGTGGCTCCAATGTCCAGTTTGGCGTCGATCCGGACACCGGGCGCATGGTCGTGATCGAGATGAACCCGCGCGTGTCGCGCTCCTCGGCACTGGCTTCCAAGGCGACCGGCTTTCCGATCGCCAAGATCGCCGCCAAGCTGGCGGTGGGCTATACCCTGGACGAACTTCAGAACGACATCACCGGCGGCGCCACGCCGGCCTCCTTCGAGCCGTCGATCGACTACGTCGTCACCAAGATCCCGCGCTTCACCTTCGAGAAGTTCCCTCAGGCCAACGACCGCCTGACCACGCAGATGAAGTCGGTCGGCGAGGTGATGGCGATCGGGCGGACCTTCCAGGAGTCGATGCACAAGGCGCTGCGTGGCCTGGAAATCGGTGTCGACGGGCTCGATCCGAAGGTTACCGACTTCAACGCCGAGAACATGGCGCTGATCAAGGGCGAGCTGCAGGCTGCCGGTGCCGACCGGATCTTCTATATCGCCGACGCCATGCGCAGCGGCATGAGCGTCGACGAGGTCTTCGCGCTCACCAATATCGATCGCTGGTTCCTGGTCCAGCTCGAGGATCTGGTGCTGGCCGAGGCGGCCGTCGCCAAGCGCTCGCTGCACGACTTGAGCGCCGACGATCTCTACCGTCTCAAGCGCAAGGGCTTTTCCGACGCGCGTTTGGCATCGCTGCTGGGCGTCTCCGAGAGCGAGTTCCGCCAGCGGCGTCAGCAGCTCGACATTCGCCCGGTCTACAAGCGGGTCGACACCTGCGCGGCGGAGTTCGCCTCCGATACCGCCTACATGTACTCCACCTACGAGGAGGAGTGCGAGGCGGAAGTCAGCGATCGTCAGAAGATCATGGTGCTCGGCGGCGGTCCCAACCGTATCGGCCAGGGGATCGAGTTCGACTACTGCTGCGTGCATGCGGCGCTGGCCATGCGCGAAGACGGCTACGAGACCATCATGGTCAACTGCAACCCGGAGACCGTCTCCACCGACTACGACACCTCGGATCGCCTCTACTTCGAGCCGGTCACGCTGGAAGACGTGCTGGAAATCGCCGACAAGGAGAAGCCGGTCGGGGTGATCGTGCAGTTCGGCGGCCAGACCCCGCTGAAGCTGGCACGAGCGCTGGAGGCAGCCGGTGTGCCGATCATCGGCACCACGCCGGACGCCATCGACCGCGCCGAAGACCGTGAGCGTTTCCAGAAGATGATCGACAAGCTGGGTCTCAAGCAGCCGCCCAACGCCACTGCGCGCAGCTTCGAGGATGCCTTCGCCAAGGCCGAGAAGATCGGCTATCCGCTGGTCGTGCGCCCGAGCTACGTGCTTGGCGGTCGCGCCATGGAGATCGTCTACACCGCCGAAGAGCTCGAGCGCTACATGACTCACGCGGTCAAGGTCTCCAACGATTCGCCGGTGCTGCTGGATCACTTCCTCAATGCGGCGATCGAGATCGACATCGACGCGGTCAGCGACGGCGAGCAGGTGGTGATCGGCGGCATCATGCAACATATCGAGCAGGCCGGCGTCCACTCCGGTGACTCCGCCTGTTCGCTGCCGCCATATTCGCTGCCTGCCGAGGTGCAGGACGAGATGCGCGAGCAGGTCAAGCGCATGGCGGTCGAGCTGGGCGTGGTCGGGCTGATGAACGTGCAGCTGGCCTGGCAGGATGGCGAGATCTACATCATCGAGGTCAACCCGCGCGCCTCGCGTACCGTACCGTTCGTCTCCAAGTGCATCGGTACCTCGCTGGCCCAGGTCGCGGCGCGCTGCATGGCTGGCAAGACGCTGGCCGAGCAGCAATTCACCCGCGAGATCATTCCGGGTTATTTCAGCGTCAAGGAAGCGGTGTTCCCGTTCAACAAGTTCCCGGGTGTCGATCCGATCCTGTCGCCGGAGATGAAGTCGACTGGCGAGGTGATGGGCAGCGGCACGACCTTCGCCGAAGCCTTCTACAAGGCCCAGTTGGGCGCAGGCGAAGCGATTCCGAAGCTGACCGGCGAGCGTCAGGCGTTCCTCTCCGTACGCGAGCCGGACAAGCAAGGTGTTATCGAGGTGGCGCAATCTCTGCTAGCCTTGGGCTTCAGTTTGGTTGCAACGCGTGGCACGGCCAGGGCTCTGGAAGAGGCTGGTCTGTCCGTTGCTGTCGTAAACAAGGTTTTTGAAGGCCGTCCGCATATCGTCGATCTGCTCAAGAACGACGAAATCGCCTATATCGTGAATACCACGGAAGGCCGCCAGGCGATCAACGATTCCTCGGTCATCCGGCGCACTGCGCTGGCCCGCAAGGTGCCCTATGCCACGACGCTGGCGGGGGCGCGGGCCGTGTGCATGGCGCTGGAATACGGTAACGAGATCACGGTGCGGCGGCTGCAGGAACAGCACGCAGGAGTAGTTCATGAATAAGGTCCCGATGACCGTCCATGGCGAGCAGGCCTTGCGCCAGGAATTGGAACAGCTGAAAGGCGTCGAACGCCCGCGGGTGATCAGTGACATCGCGGAAGCCCGGGAACACGGCGATCTCAAGGAGAACGCCGAGTATCACGCTGCCCGTGAGCAGCAGGGGTTCATCGAAGGGCGCATTCAGGAGATCGAAGGCAAGCTGTCGTCGGCACAGGTCATCGACGTGACCAAGATGCCGAAGACGGGCAAGGTGATCTTCGGCGTGACCGTCGAGCTGCTCAATCTCGAGACCGACGAAGAAGTGCGCTACCGGATCGTCGGCGAGGATGAAGCCGATATCAAGGCTGGCAAGATCTCGGTTACCTCGCCCATTGCGCGAGCGCTG
>NZ_PZJT01000009.1:59386-241881 GCF_003206135.1 Salinicola salarius
TGGCGATAGAGCAGTGCCACTTTGCCCAGTGTCTGGACCAGTTCCGCGCCGGAAAGCTCGACCAGTTCCTCGACCATGGCCTGGCGCTCATCGCGCTCGGGGATCGCCAGCTTGACCTTGATCAGTTCATGATCGCGTAGCGCGCGCTCGAGTTCCTGCTGGGCACCTTCGCTCAAACCGTTTTCACTGACGGTGACGATCGGCTGCAGGTGGTGGCCGATGCTGCGGAAGGCTTTCTTTTGTGCGGATGATAGGCTCATGATAGTCTGACCGTTGAACTTCGCGATAATTGTCAGCGGTGCTGCCATCGGTCTCACCACCGCACTGTCGAAACGCCTCATGGTACGGGTTTCGACCGCAACAGGAAAGATGTCGTCGGTTCAGAAGGCGTGTCCCGAAACCGGCAGAAATGTCCCGGGACTTATGAAGGCAGCGCCTCTGGTTCTTTCGCTTCGGGCTTCGAGCCTCGCATCTCCGCTATACGTTCTTTGGCTATTCTTTCAGGTGATCATCAGTGGTGCGCTCTTCAAGCTCAGGCCCCAAATCCAGTCCCGACAAGACCGGTTCTTCTACCCGGCAGAGCAAAAGCAGCGCTGGCTGGTTGAAGGAGCATTTCGACGATCGCTACGTGCAGCAGTCATGGAAAGACGGTTATCGTTCGCGTGCAAGCTATAAGTTGCTGGAACTGGACGAGCGTGACAAGTTATTGCGCACAGGCATGACGGTGATCGATCTGGGTGCTGCTCCTGGCGGCTGGAGCCAGATTGCCGCGGAGAAGGTCGGCAGCGAAGGTCTGGTGATCGCCTCCGACATCCTGGAAATGGATGCGCTGGCGGGCGTCAGCTTCATCCACGGCGATTTCACCGAAGAAAGCGTGCTGGAATCGATTCTGGCAGAGCTTGGCGGACGCCCCGTCGATCTGGTGCTTTCCGACATGGCGCCGAACATGAGCGGCATGGCGGCGATCGACCAGCCACAGGCGATGTATCTGGTCGAGCTGGCGCTCGATCTCGCGAAACAGACATTGTCGCCCGGTGGCCATTTTCTGGCCAAGGTATTTCAGGGCGAAGGATTCGATGACTACCTGCGTGATCTGCGAGGCAGCTTCCGCAAGGTGGTAACGCGCAAGCCGGAGGCATCACGGGCCCGTTCTCGCGAAGTCTATCTGCTGGCGCAAGGATTTCAGGGCTAGGCTTGCAAGCGTGGTTGAACGCCCCCATCTGGTGTAGTGTCAGATCACGGCAAGCGCAGGCAGCAAGATTCGTACTACGAGGGTGGTGTCTTGAACGACATGGCGAAGAATTTAATTCTCTGGTTGGTCATCGCGGCTGTGCTGCTGACGGTGTTCAACAACTTTAGCGTCGATAGCTCGCCGCAGACGACGAGCTATTCACAGTTCGTGCAGCAGGTCCAGAACGACCAGGTGCGCAGCGTGACCATCGATGGCTACACCATCAATGGCGAGCGCAAGGACGGCACGCAGTTCCAGACGATCAGACCGGCGGCGCAGGATCCCAAGCTGATGGACGATCTGCTGGCGCATGACGTCACCGTGGTCGGCCAGAAGCCCGAAGAGCAGAGCCTGTGGACGCGCTTGCTGATCGCCAGCTTCCCGATCCTGCTGATTCTGGGCATCTTCATCTTCTTCATGCGCCAGATGCAGGGTGGCGGCAGTGGCCGAGGCGGCCCGATGAGCTTCGGCAAGTCGAAAGCCAAGCTGCTGAGCCAGGATCAGATCAAGTCTACCTTCGCCGACGTCGCGGGCTGTGACGAAGCCAAGGAAGAGGTCGTCGAGCTGGTCGACTTCCTCAAGGATCCGTCGAAATTCCAGCGCCTGGGCGGCCAGATTCCCCGCGGCGTGCTGATGGTGGGGCCGCCGGGTACCGGCAAGACATTGCTGGCCAAGGCGATCGCCGGCGAGGCCAAGGTGCCGTTCTTCAGCATCTCCGGCTCGGATTTCGTCGAGATGTTTGTTGGCGTGGGCGCTTCCCGCGTTCGTGACATGTTCGAGCAGGCCAAGAAGCAGGCTCCGTGCATCATCTTCATCGACGAGATCGATGCCGTCGGTCGCCATCGTGGTTCCGGCATGGGCGGCGGTCACGACGAGCGCGAGCAGACGCTGAACCAGTTGCTGGTCGAAATGGACGGCTTCGAGGCCAACGACGGCATCATCGTCATTGCCGCCACCAACCGTCCGGACGTTCTGGATCCGGCGCTGCTGCGTCCCGGTCGTTTCGACCGTCAGGTCACCGTGCCGCTTCCCGACATTCGGGGGCGTGAGCATATTCTCAACGTTCATCTGCGCAAGGTGCCGATGGCCGATGGCGTGCAGGCGAGCATCATCGCCCGCGGTACGCCGGGCTTCTCCGGCGCCGACCTGGCCAATCTGGTCAACGAGGCAGCGCTGTTCGCGGCTCGCCGCAATCGCCGCACCGTCGGCATGGAGGAGCTGGAGCTGGCCAAGGACAAGATCATGATGGGCGCCGAACGTCGCTCCATGGTTATGTCGGAGAAGGATAAGCTGAACACCGCTTATCACGAGTCAGGGCATGCCATCATTGGCCTGATCATGCCGGAGCATGATCCGGTCTATAAGGTCACCATCATTCCCCGTGGCCGAGCGCTGGGCGTGACCATGTTCCTTCCCGAGGAAGATCGTTACAGCTACTCGCGCCAGCAGATCATCAGCCAGCTCTGCTCCCTGTTCGGCGGTCGTATCGCGGAAGAGATGACGCTGGGGCCGAATGGCGTGACCACCGGCGCTTCCAACGACATCAAGCGTGCTACCGAGCTGGCGCACAGCATGGTCGCCAAGTGGGGGCTGTCCGAAGAGATGGGGCCGTTGATGTACGACGAGGACGAGTCCCATCAGTTCCTCGGCGGGCCGGGCCAGGGTGGCGGCAAGCTGACCTCCGGCGAGACATCGACCCGTCTCGACAAGGAAGTGCGTCGCATCATCGACGAGTGCTACGCGATGGCGCGCAAGATCCTCGAGGACAACCGCGACAAGCTCGATCTGATGGCCGAGGCGCTGATGCAGTACGAGACCATCGATGCCGCGCAGCTCAAGGACATCATGGAAGGCCGCAAGCCGCGTCCGCCGAAGGATTGGGGCGACGACGGGCCGACTTCGGGTTCCGGCCGTCCTGTCGATGACCCGGAGCCGCAGCCGAGCGGTGAAGGTTCGCCGGATGACGAGTCGGGAAATCGACGGCCTTCGGATCCGCTGGGCGGGTCATCGGGGCTCTGATGTGGCCCATTGACGAAATGAAATGACAGACTTGCAGCGGGGCGTCAGAGATGGCGCCCCGCTGTATTTCGGACGGTTGCACAACACTCTCGGTCTGCCTAGAGTGAACGCTTTTTGAGCGACGACTCCCATGACAGATTCGGTATCCACTGGCGTCCAATTACGCTGTGGTCATCATCATCTCGACCTTTCACGCCCCCGCGTCATGGGCATTCTCAATGTGACGCCGGATTCTTTTTCGGATGGCGGTCGACACGACCGGCTGGATGCTGCTCGCCGTCATGCCGAGCGTCTGCTGCAGGAAGGTGCGGCCATCATCGACGTGGGCGGCGAGTCGACACGGCCGGGGGCCGAGCCGGTGACGCTGGAAACCGAACGGGAGCGCGTGTTGCCCGTGGTCGAGATGCTGGTGTCGGAGTTCGATGCGCTGGTCTCGGTCGACACCAGTGCGCCCGAACTGATGCGGGAAGTCGCCGAAGCCGGTGCCGGCATGATCAATGACGTGCGCTCGCTGACGCGCCCAGGCGCGCTCGAGGCGGCGGCGGACACTGGTCTGCCCGTGTGTCTGATGCACATGCTGGGAGAGCCGCAGACGATGCAGCAGGCGCCGCACTACGATCGCCCCGTCGAAGCGGCCGTCGCCGATTTCCTGCGCGAGCGTATCGCGGTTTGCGAGGCGGCGGGCATCGCGCGGGAGCGGCTGCTGCTGGACCCGGGTTTCGGCTTTGCCAAGACTCTGGAGCACAACCTGCGGTTGCTCAATCGCATGGATGCGCTGGAAGCGCTGGGACTGCCGTTGCTCGTGGGAATGTCGCGCAAGAGCATGATCGGACAGGTACTGGAGCGCCCCGTCGATCAGCGCTTGCCTGGCGGGCTGGCGTTGAGCGTGATGGCGGTCGAGCGGGGCGCTAGAATCATCAGAGTGCATGATGTTGCGCCCACGGTCGATGCCATCAATATGGCTTGGGCAGTACTTCAGGAACGACCAGCTTCAGGAGCGAGGCGATCATGAGTAGACGTTATTTCGGTACCGACGGGATTCGCGGCACCGTTGGAGAGTATCCCATCACCGCCGACTTCATGCTGAAGCTGGGCTGGGCCATGGGCCGAGTGCTGGCGCGCAAACTGAGCAGCCATCAGGCTCGGCAGAAGTCCGCCCAGTCGACGCGGCCCAAGGTGATTATCGGTAAGGACACGCGCATTTCCGGGTACATGTTCGAATCGGCGCTGGAAGCGGGGCTTTCGGCTGCCGGGGCCGATGTCTCGTTGCTGGGGCCGATGCCGACACCGGGCATTGCCTATCTGACACGCACGTTCCGAGCCGATGCCGGGATCGTGATTTCGGCATCGCATAATCCCTATCAGGATAACGGCATCAAGTTTTTCTCGGCGGAAGGGCTGAAGCTCGCCGACGAGGTCGAGACCGAGATCGAGAACGAGCTCGACAAGCCGCTGGAGACCATGGCGCCGAACCAGCTCGGCAAGGCGGTCCGTATCAATGACGCCGCCGGACGCTACATCGAGTTCTGCAAGTCCACGGTTCACAATCGCCTCGAGCTGCACGGTTTGCGAATCGTGCTGGACTGCGCCCATGGCGCGACCTATCACATCGCACCCAACGTCTTTCGCGAGCTCGGTGCCGATGTCAGCGTGATCGGCGGCGAGCCCGACGGTCTCAATATCAATCAGAACGTGGGCTCGACGCATACAGAACGCTTGAGCGAGGCGGTTCTGGCGCGCCAGGCCGACCTGGGTATCGCGTTCGACGGCGATGGCGATCGCGTCCTGATGATCGATCGGCACGGAAAGCTGGTAGACGGCGACGAGATCCTCTATATCATCGCTCGTGACCTGCACGCTCGCGGTAAATTGAATGGCGGCGTCGTGGGCACGCTCATGACCAATTTCGGCCTGGCGGCAGCCTTCGAGAAGCAGGGGATTCCCTTCGAGCGGGCCAAGGTGGGGGATCGTTATGTCGTCGAACGTCTGCTCGCCAACGACTGGCTGCTGGGAGGCGAGGCCTCCGGTCATATCGTCTGCCGCAACGTGCAGACCACTGGCGACGGCATCGTTTCCGCGCTGCAGGTGCTGGCAGTGATGGTGCGGGAAGAGGTGCCGCTGGAGCAGTTGCTGGAAGGCTTCGAAAAGGCACCGCAGTCGCTGGTCAACGTGCGCCTGCCGAGCAACTATGATGCCAGGACCTTGCTGGACAGCGAGGCGCTGCGCCAGACGGTGAGCTCGGTCGAGGATGAGCTTGGCGGCAGTGGTCGAGTGCTGTTGCGTCCTTCGGGCACCGAGCCGCTGATCCGAGTCATGGTAGAGGGGCGGCCGCGCTTCGACGTCCAGGCCATGGCGCAGCGAATTGCCGATAGTGTCGAAACTCTGATTGCCTGAGCCGACCAGATAGCCAAGAGCACTTGTTGTCTTGCTGTCAAGGCTCTTATACCATGTCGCACCACCGACAGGAGGTTGCATGCGCAAGCCGCTGATCGCGGGTAACTGGAAGATGAATGGCTCGGCGGAATTGATCGAGACGTTTGGTCGAGCATTTGCAGAGACGGATCTGGCGTCGTCGGTCGATGTCGTGATCCATCCTCCGTTTCCCTATCTCGATGCTGCACGCCGCGCCTTTGCGGATACGTTCGTCGGCCTGGGAGCGCAGACGCTCAATCCGTTGCATTCCGGTGCCCGGACCGGGGAAGTCAGCGGGCAGATGCTCAGCGAGTTCGGGGTCGAGTACGTATTGGTCGGCCATTCCGAGCGTCGTCAGCTCTATCATGAAAGTGATGAACAGGTTTACGAGCGCGTGATAGCGGCGCTCGGCGCAGGGCTCAAGCCGATTCTCTGCGTGGGTGAAACCCTTGAAGAACGTGATGCCGGCCGATCCGAGGATGTCGTGCTGCGCCAGGTGGGATACGTCATGGCCCGGCTCGAGCCGGGGCAGCGCCAGCAAATGACGATCGCCTACGAGCCCGTCTGGGCCATCGGCACCGGGCGTACGGCGACGCCAGAGCAGGCTCAGCAGATGATGGCTGCGATTCGCGGCTATCAGGCCGGTTTCGATCGTGAACTGGCCGATGCATTGCGTCTGCTCTATGGCGGCAGCATGAATGCGGGTAACGCCCAGGAGTTGCTCGCGCAGCAGGATATCGACGGCGGCCTGATCGGCGGTGCGTCGCTCAAGGTCGACGATTTCATAGCGATTTGTCAGTCAGCAGGTTGATTTCATGCAGATAGCGATTTTGTTGGTTCATGTTCTGGCCGCCATTGCACTGGTGGTGCTGGTCCTGTTGCAGCAGGGCAAGGGTGCCGAGGCCGGTGCAGCTTTTGGTGGCGGATCTTCGCAGACCGTCTTCGGCTCACGCGGCAGTGGCGGGTTCCTGTCCAAGCTGACCGGCGGCCTGGCGGCGCTCTTTTTCGTCACCTCTCTGGGGTTGGCCTATTTCGCGACCAGCGCCAGCAGCGCGCCGCAGAGCGGTATTCCCGATGCGCAAGTGATCGAACAGCAACATAATGGTGCGCCGACCCTTGACGACGGCGACCAAAGCGGGAATAATGCTGCGCCAGCACTCGAGGAAGATGGCGGTCAGAAATCGTCAAATCCTTGAGTGGAAAGGAAATTCACAGCCTTCGATGAAACGGTTGAAAGCAGTGAATTGGTGTGGCGCCTAGGCGCTGCACACCCCTGATGCCGAAGTGGTGGAATTGGTAGACACGCTATCTTGAGGGGGTAGTGACCTTACGGTCGTGCGGGTTCAAGTCCCGCCTTCGGCACCATCGTCAAGTCTTCCGGTCGAGCTGATTCGGACCTCTTAACGATACGCAAGACGATTCTTGTGAAAAGAATCAGGCGATATCGCGGCCTTCCTTGACCCATCCCAAGGTCGTTCCTATAATCGCCAACCTGATGTTGCGGGGTGGAGCAGTCTGGTAGCTCGTCGGGCTCATAACCCGAAGGTCGTCGGTTCAAATCCGGCCCCCGCTACCAAGTTTTTATGAAAGGCCCCTTCCTGAGAAGGGGCTTTTTGTTAGCAGCTTTGTCATTGTCAGCGCATTGTCGTTGTTAACGGCGCTGCTGACGTCATTGCCAGTCAGCCACCTAGCACCTTGCATTTCTCTCAACTCCCGGTCAGGTGCCTGATGCAACTGCTGTAGGAGTCGTTTGTGGTCACCAAGGACGCAGCACTGTATGCGATCATCGAGCCGGTGGTAACTGCCATGGGCTTTGAGTTGTGGGGCCTCGACTATCTGGCTCAGGGCAAGCATTCCAAGCTGATGATCTATATCGACAGCCCCAACGGGATCTCGGTTGACGATTGCGCCGACGTCAGCCGCCAGGTCAGTAGTGTCATGGATGTCGAAGATCCGATCTCGGGCAACTACAACCTGGAGGTGTCTTCTCCGGGACTCGATCGCCCACTCTATACGCTCGATCATTTTTCGCGCTTCAGCGGTCACGTGGTGCAGCTCAAGTTGCGCACGGCGTTTGACGGTCGACGCAAGTTCCAGGGGCGCCTGGCCGGCATCGACGGCGACGAAGTGCTGCTGCATATCGACTCGGAAGAGTACTGCTTTCCGATAGAAAGCATCGATCAGGCTCGTGTCGTCCCGCAGTTCGACGATTGATTCGACCACCTATCATTTGGTGACCCAGTTATTCGTGGCTGACTCAGGATTCGACACCGATTCAGTTATTCGAGATCAAGAACCGGTTTTTCGGCGAGGCATAGGCATGAGCAAAGAGATACTGCTGGTCGTTGACGCCATCTCCAACGAGAAGAGCGTGCCCCGAGACGTCATTTTCGAGGCTGTCGAAGCGGCGTTGGCCAGCGCGTCGCGCAAGCGTTTCGAAGGTCAGGACGTCAGTATTCGCGTCCAGATTGATCGCCGCACCGGCGAGTACGATACTTTCCGTCGCTGGGTCGTGGTCGAGGACGAAGAGTACCTCAGCGAAGATCGTGAAATTCCGCTCTCCGAGGCAGAAAAGCGCGAGCCGCCGCTGGCGGTGGGCGATGTCGTCGAAGAACAGATCGAATCGGTGGCTTTCGGGCGCATCGCGGCGCAGACCGCCAAGCAGGTCATCGTGCAGAAGGTGCGCGAAGCCGAGCGTGCCCAGATCGTCAGGCATTACGCCGAGCGAGAAGGCGAACTGGTCGCGGGTATCGTCAAGAAAACGACACGTGACGGCCTGATCATCGACCTCGGCGAGAACGCAGAGGGCTTCTTGCCGCGGGGCGAGATGATCCCCGGCGAGCGCTACCGCATGAACGAGCGGGTACGGGCCCTGTTGTGGAAAGTCGATGCGGAAGCGCGCGGTTCCCAGCTCATCCTGTCCCGGACCAAACCGGGCATGCTGGTCGAGCTTTTCAAGATCGAAGTGCCGGAAATCGCCGAACAGCTGATCGAGATCAAGGGGGCCGCCCGCGATCCGGGGGCGCGCGCCAAGATCGCGGTCAAGACCAATGACAGGCGCATCGACCCGGTCGGTGCCTGTGTCGGCATGCGTGGTTCACGCGTGCAGGCGGTATCCAACGAGCTGCGTAACGAGCGCGTGGATATCATTTTATGGGACGACAACCCTGCGCAGTTGGTGATCAACGCCATGGCGCCGGCGGAAGTCGCTTCTATTCTCGTCGATGAAGATGCCCATTCGATGGACGTCGCCGTCGGCGAAGACAACCTCGCTCAGGCCATCGGTCGTAGCGGCCAGAACGTCAGACTCGCCAGCGAGTTGACGGGGTGGACGCTCAACGTGATGACCGTTGACGAAGCCGAGGGCAAACGCGAGCAGGAAGTCGACAGCCTGGTCGAATATTTCATCAACCATCTCGAGATCGACGAAGACGTCGCCCGTATCCTGGTCGAGGAAGGGTTCACGACGATCGAAGAGCTGGCCTACGTGCCGCTCGAAGAGATGCTGGAGATCGAAGAGTTCGATGAGGATCTGGTCGAGGAACTTCGTGCAAGAGCCAAGGATGAGCTTCTCAACTTGGCCATCGCGACGGAAGAGCAATTGGATGGCGCTCAGCCCGCCGAAGACCTTCTCACGATGGACGGCATGGACCGCCACCTGGCTTTCATTCTTGCCAGCCGTGGCATCGTCACCATGGAGGACCTCGCAGAACAGTCCATCGAGGATCTGAAGGATATCGACGACGTGGACGAGGAGCGCGCAGCGGCACTGATCATGACTGCCCGTGCGCCTTGGTTTCAGAGCGAAGAGTAACGTGGTCACGGGTTCAGGAGGGTCGTAATGTCAGACATGACCGTAAAAGAGTTTGCCGGCAAGGTGGGACGCGATGTGTCCCGCCTGCTTGAACAGATGAAGGATGCGGGTCTGCCGCATCAGAAGGAAAGCGACGCCGTCTCCGAAGAGGACAAGCAGCGTCTGCTCGATCACCTGACCAAGAGTCACGGTGGGGGACGCGGTCCGCGTAACCGCATCACATTGACGCGCAACACCCGCAGCAAGATCCGCTCGGGCGATCGCGGCAAGACCATTGAAGTGCAGGTGCGCAAGAAGCGTACCTATGTCAAGCGGGAAGAACCGGCCGAAGAAGCGCCGGTCGAAGAGACTGGTCCGCGTCAGTTGGTTGGCGACATGGCCGATCAGGCGCAACAGCAGGCCGCCGAGCAGGCCAGTGCCCAGGCGGCGGCGAGCGAAGCGGCTCAGAATCAGACCGCAGGTCAGGAAAGCTCCAACAAGGCTGCCGCGCCGGCGCCTCAGCCCCAGGCACCCGGGGATGACATTCCCGATGAGCCGCAGGTCGAGGATGACGAGCCGACTTCCAACAGTCAGCCGTTCGTCGAGCCGCCGCCCAAGGAGCCGCGCACCGAAAATCGTCGCGCCCATCCGAAGAAGGACAAGGAGCGTGATCAGGGTCGCCGTGGGCGCCGTGATGACGACGACGACCGTTCCGAGCGTCGCCGTGGCGGCGGGGCCAAGAAGGTCAAGCGTGCCGAGCGTCGCGGTAGCCGTCGTGGTCGTGGCGACAACCAGCACGGCTTCCAGAAGCCGACCCAGCCGATCGTGCGCGAAGTCGCGCTGCCGGAATCGATCAGCGTTGCCGAACTGGCCGACAAGATGTCGATCAAGGCCAACGAAGTGATCAAGGCCATGTTCAGCATGGGTGCGGCGGTGACCATCAACCAGACCATCGATCAGGATACTGCAGCGATCGTGGTCGAGGAGATGGGTCACAAGCCAAAGCTGGTCAAGGAAGATGCGCTCGAGACCGAAGTGCTCGAAGGCATCTCCTACGAAGGTGACGAAATCACCCGCTCGCCGGTCGTCACTGTCATGGGTCACGTCGACCACGGCAAGACCTCGCTGCTCGACTTCATCCGTCGCACCAAGGTCGCGACTGGCGAAGCCGGTGGCATCACCCAGCATATCGGTGCCTACCACGTCGAAGGCGAACATGGTGGCGTCACCTTCCTGGATACGCCGGGTCACGCAGCGTTTACCGCCATGCGTGCTCGTGGTGCCCAGGCGACCGATGTCGTCATCCTGGTGGTGGCCGCCGACGACGGTGTCATGCCGCAGACGATCGAGGCGATCGAGCATGCCAAGGCTGCCGGCGTACAGCTGGTCGTCGCGATCAACAAGATCGACAAGGAAGGTGCCGACCTCGACCGGATTCGCAACGAGCTGTCACAGCACGGCGTGATCTCCGAAGAGTGGGGCGGCGATACCCAGTTCGTTCCGGTCTCGGCGAAGACCGGCGAAGGCATCGATCAACTGCTGGAGTCGGTGCTGCTGGTCTCCGAAGTGCTCGAGCTCAAGGCGGTGCCGGAAGCGCCGGGTAAAGGCGTGGTGGTCGAGTCTCGCCTCGACAAGGGTCGCGGTCCGGTTGCTACCGTGCTGGTCCAGAACGGCACGCTCAAGCGTGGCGACATCGTCCTTGCCGGCCTGCACTACGGCCGTGTGCGGGCGCTGACCAACGAACTCGGCAAGCAGGTCGAGTCGGTCGGCCCGTCCATGCCGGTCGAGATCCAGGGTCTCGACGGCACGCCGGAAGCCGGTGAAGACTTCATGGTCCTGGCCGACGAGAAGAAGGCGCGTGAAATCGCCAACTTCCGTCAGGGCAAATACCGTGAAGTTCGCCTGGCGCGTCAGCAGAAGGCCAAGCTGGAGAACATGTTCAGCCAGATGGGCCAGGACGAAGTGGCCAAGGTCAATGTCGTCCTCAAGGCCGACGTCCAGGGCTCGCTCGAGGCGATTCGCGGTGCGCTGGAAGAACTTTCCACCGATGAAGTGCAGGTGGCGGTCGTCTCTTCCGGGGTCGGCGGTATCACCGGTACCGACGCCAACCTGGCGCTGGCCAGTGAAGCGATTCTGGTCGGCTTCAACGTCCGTGCCGATGCTTCCGCCCGTGAGATCGTCGAGCGTGAAGGGCTGGATCTGCGCTACTACAGCGTCATCTACCAGCTGATCGACGAGGTCAAGCAGGCCATGAGCGGCATGCTGGCGCCGGAGTGGAAGGAAGAGATCGTCGGTGTCGCCGAAGTGCGCGACGTGTTCAAGGCGCCGAAGATCGGTGCCATCGCTGGCTGTATGGTCATCGAGGGCTCCGTCCACCGCAACAAGAAGATCCGCGTCCTGCGCGACAACGTGGTCATCTACGAAGGCGAGCTGGAATCCCTGCGCCGCTTCAAGGATGACGTCAACGAAGTCCGCAACGGCATGGAGTGCGGTATCGGCGTCAAGAACTACAACGACGTTCAGGTCGGCGACAAGATCGAGGTCTTCGACCAGGTCAAGGTCGAGCGTACCCTGTAAGCGACAGGATCCCGCCGGCGTCTAGGTTTTCACGAAATAGGCGCCTGCGGGATCTCGAGAGGCAACGATGCGCGAATTCAAACGAACCGATCGGGTCGCCGACCAGCTGCAGCAGGAACTGGCCGTGCTGATCCAGCGCGAGATCAAGGATCCGCGTCTGGGGATGGTCACGGTCAGCTCGGTCACGGTCAGTCGGGATCTCGGCTACGCCGATATCTACGTGACGCTGCTGGGCGAGAACGATCCGGCTCGGGTCAAGGAAAACCTGGCCGTGCTCAAGCGGGCTGCCGGCTTTCTGCGTTCGCAGATCGCGCGCCGCATCAAGCTTCGTCACGTACCCGAGCTGCGTTTTCACTACGATGAAAGCGTGGTACGCGGGCACAAGCTGTCGGCACTGATCGACGAGGCCGTCGCCAGCAACCGCCCGCAGGAGAGTGACGAAGCGGCGCCGCAGGATGAAGCGCGGGAAAGCGATCCTCGAAAAGAGGATGGAGAGCCACGCTGATGGCACGCCGTCGCAAGGGGTTGCCCATCAACGGCGTGCTGCTGCTCGACAAGCCCAAGGGCGTGTCGAGCAATCATGCGCTCCAGCGTGCCCGGCGGCTGTTTCAGGCGCGCAAGGCGGGCCATACCGGGACGCTGGACCCGATGGCGACCGGGCTGTTGCCGGTCTGCCTGGGTGAGGCGACCAAGTTCTCCGCCCATCTGCTCGAAGCCGACAAGGTCTACCGCACCCGGATCCAGTTTGGTGCAGTGACCGATACCGGAGACGCCGAAGGCGAAGTGGTGGAGCGTCGTCCGTTGCCCGAGACGCTGGATCGTGACGCCGTCGAAGCCGTGCTCGAACGCTTTCGCGGCGAGATCGAGCAGGTGCCGCCGATGTACTCGGCGCTCAAGCATCAGGGCCGGAAGCTCTACGAGCTCGCGCGCCAGGGTGAAACGGTAACGCGTGCGTCTAGGCGCGTGACGATATATGATATGCGCCCGCTCGAGTGGGAGTCCGATGGTGTCTGGTTGCAGGTTCGCTGCAGCAAGGGCACCTATATACGGACGCTGGCCGAAGATATCGGCGCAGCACTCGGCTTCGGCGCGCATATCACGGCATTGGAGCGCCTGGAAACGGGTCCCTTCGACAGTGCAGCGCGGCTCTCTTTCGAGACGCTCGAGGCGATGAGCGACGAAGAGCGGCTGGCGCAGCTGTTGCCGGTCGATGTCATGCTCGAGCATCTGCCGACGCTCAGCGTGGCGGAGACGGTGGCCCAGCGCTTGCTGCTGGGTCAGCGGGCATCGCTAGCGGATACCGAGCTGACGCCGGGCACGACGGCAAGATTGTATCGCGACGAATCCTTTCTGGGATTGGTCGAACTGACCGCGCCGGGGGAAGTCACTCCCCGGCGTCTGGTCGACACGACAGCATTGAATGCGGTTCAAGCCTGAGCCGGGATCGAAACCCGACAGGTGAAGCCGATCGATCTGTCAGCATCGGTTCGATGCACCCCGTCCCCGTGACGGTCAACCGGGAGGCTGCAAATATGCGTGGTCTCCGACATTCATCATTCAGGCATATTGCTTGCTGGAGAGTTTTTCATGGCATTGACTGCTGAAAAGAAAGCCGAGATCGTCAAAGAGTTTGGTCAGGGCGAAAGCGACACCGGTTCCCCGGAAGTCCAGGTTGCACTGCTGAGCGCCAACATCGACGGTCTGCAGAGCCACTTCAAGGATCACAAGCAGGATCACCACTCTCGTCGTGGCCTGATCCGCATGGTCAACCAGCGCCGTAAGCTGCTGGACTACCTCAAGGGCAAGGACTTCGATCGCTATCAGTCGCTGATCAAGAAGCTCGGCCTGCGTCGCTAAATCGCTCGGCCGTCGAATCCGGCGGCTCATGCATCCGCGACAACCGATGGCCTCGTGCCATCGGTGACAAAAGCCCTACCGACCCCGTTCGGTAGGGCTTTTTCTTTGTCTGGAACTCCGCATTTCCTGTCTCGAGCGAAGTCTTGCTCATGGCATAAACTGAGACGACCGTATAAAGACAACGATCACGGGGTTTCTCCATGGCCGAACATGCAATCGACATCGGCGGTCGTCGCTACCGCTTCGACAGCCTGGGCACGTTGATGGCCGCCGCTTCGCCGCGCCGTTCCGGTGACGAGTTGGCCGGCATCGCTGCCAGCAGCGCGGAAGAGCGGGTCGCCGCCCAGATGGCGCTGGCGGAACTGCCATTGACCACCTTTCTGGAAGAGCCGCTGATTCCCTACGAGGAAGACGAGGTCACGCGGCTGATTCTCGATCGTCATGATCGTGCCGCGTTCGCGCCGGTTGCCTCGCTGAGCGTCGGCGAATTCCGCAACTGGCTGCTTTCCGAGCAGGCCGATGGTGAATCGCTGAAGGCGCTGGCACCCGGCCTGACGCCGGAGATGGTCGCAGCGGTCTCCAAGCTGATGCGCGTGCAGGATCTGGTGCTGGTAGGCCGAAAGTGCGAGGTCATCACGCGCTTTCGCAACACCATCGGCCTGCCCGGACGGCTGTCGACGCGGCTGCAGCCCAATCATCCCACCGACGACGCTTCCGGCATCGCGGCCAGCATCCTCGATGGCCTGCTTTACGCCAGCGGCGACGCCGTGATCGGCATCAACCCCGCCACCGACAATACCTCCACGGTGGTGACGCTGTTGAAGATGCTCGACGAGATCATCTCCCGCTACGAAATCCCCACCCAGAGCTGCGTGTTGACCCATGTCACCACCGCCATCGAGGCGATCGAGCGCGGCGCACCCACCGATCTGGTATTCCAGTCGATCGCCGGCACCGAGGCTGCCAACCGGGGTTTCGGCATCGACCTGGCCCTGCTGCGGGAGGGGCGCGAGGCGGCACTGTCGCTCGGTCGCGGAGGTCTGGACAGCAACGGCCTGAGCAATAACGTGATGTACTTCGAGACCGGCCAGGGCAGCGCGCTCTCCGCCAATGCCCACCACGGTCTCGACCAGCAGACGCTGGAGGCGCGCGCCTACGCGGTCGCGCGGGAGTTCGAGCCGCTGCTGGTCAACACCGTGGTCGGCTTCATCGGCCCCGAGTATCTGTTCGATGGCAAGCAGATCATCCGCGCCGGGCTGGAAGATCACTTCTGCGGCAAGCTGCTCGGCGTGCCGATGGGCTGCGATATCTGCTACACCAATCATGCCGAGGCCGACCAGGACGACATGGACATGCTGCTCACCTTGCTGGGGGCGGCGGGCTGCAACTACATCATGGGCATTCCCGGCTCCGACGACATCATGCTCAACTACCAGACCACGTCGTTCCACGACGCGCTCTACCTGCGCCAGGTACTCGGTCTGCGCCCGGCGCCGGAGTTCGAGGCCTGGCTCGAGGCCAGCGGCATCTACCGTCACGGCCAAGGCATCGCCTTCGATCGAGACTTGCCGTCACGCTTCCAGCACGTGTTGGGGGCAATGGGCTCGGGCACGGTTGATACGGGAACGGCACGATGAACGACGAGGATTTCCACGATGGCGATGGGGGTATCACCGTCACCAACCCCTGGCAGCGGCTGCGTGAACTCACCGACGCCCGGATCGGCCTGGGTCGAGCCGGCGGCAGCCTGCCCACGGCGGCGCAGCTGGCCTTTCAGCTCGACCATGCCCGCGCACGCGATGCCGTGCACATGGCGCTGGATACCGAACGCCTGATGCCGGAGCTGGACGCGCGCTTCCCGCTGGCGCTGCGTCTGCACAGCCGCGCCATTGACCGCGACGAGTACCTGCGCCGGCCGGATCTCGGCCGGCAGCTGTCCGAACAAGCGAAGCAGGAGCTTGCCCAGCTCTCGCTCGAACCCTGCGATGTCTCGATCTGCATAGTCGACGGCCTTTCCGCGCGGGCGATTCACGAGCAGGCCATCCCGTTTCTCGACGCCGCGCTACCGGAGATCGAACGGCTGGAGCTGTCGCTGGGGCCGGTCGCGCTGGTGGAGCAGGGCCGGGTCGCGATCGGCGACCCCATCGGCGAGGCGTTGGGCGCCCGCATGAGCGTGGTGCTGATCGGCGAGCGTCCCGGACTCAGCTCGCCGGACAGTCTCGGGCTCTATTTTACCTGGGCACCCCGGTCGGGCCGGCGCGACAGCGAGCGGAACTGCATCTCCAACATTCGCCCGCGCGGTCTGAGTTACGCCAATGCCGCCAGGCTGCTGGCTTATCTGATGCGCGAGGCACAGGTGCTGGGCGCCTCCGGCGTTGCATTGAAGGATGACAGCGAAGTCGACTCCCACCTCGGCGATGGCCGGCAGGGCAACTTCCTGCTGCCGCCCTAGACTTGGCCCACGTTCAGCCCAAGCCTGCCTTGGCCTCAGGCGTCGAATTGATCGTTTGTGCTAATCCATGCGTGGCGCGCAAGCTGGGCGTATCTCGAATGTCCAATACAACGACGCAGGGGGGGGAAGCATGACGCGACCGAATATTCTGGTGCTGATGGCCGATCAGATGAATGGCACGCTGTTCGAGAATGGGCCGGCGGACTTTCTGCACGCGCCCAACCTGAAGAAGCTGGCCAAGCGCGCGGTCAATTTCAACAACACCTACACGCCGAGCTACCTGTGCGCGCCGGGACGTGCGGCTTTCATGTCGGGCCAGTTGCCCTCGCGTACCGGCGTCTACGACAACGCTGCCGAATTCCGCTCCGCCGTGCCGACCTGGGCCCATCATCTGCGTCGCGCCGGCTACTCCACCTGCCTCTCGGGCAAGATGCACTTCGTGGGGCCGGACCAGTTGCACGGTTTCGAGACCCGGCTGACCACCGACGTCTATCCTGCCGACTTCGGCTGGACGCCGGACTATCGCAAACCCGGCGAGCGCATCGACTGGTGGTATCACAATCTGGGCTCGGTCACCGGCGCCGGCGTGGCCGAGATCTCCAACCAGATGGAGTACGATGACGAAGTCGCCTTTCATGCCGAGCAGAAACTGTTCGACCTCTCCCGCGGGCACGATTCGCGGCCGTGGGCGATGTGCGTGAGCTTCACCCACCCGCACGACCCGTATGTGGCGCGGCGCAAGTTCTGGGATCTCTACGAGGATTGCGAACACCTCGAGCCGGAGCAGGGCGTGGTGCCGTTCGGCGAGCTCGATCCGCACAGCCAGCGGATCTTCGAGGCCAACGACTACACCAAGTTCGACATCCAGCCGGAAGACGTACGCCGGGCGCGGCGGGGGTATTTCGCCAACATCTCCTACATCGACGACAAGGTCGGCTCGATTCTGGACGTGCTCGAACGCACCCGGATGCTCGACGACACCATCATCGTGGTGACGTCCGATCACGGCGACATGATTGGCGAGAAGGGGCTGTGGTTCAAGATGAGCCCGTTCGAAGGCTCGTCGCGCGTACCGCTGATGATCGCCGCGCCGGGGCTGGAGCCACGCTCGGTGGAGACGCCGGTGTCGACCATCGACATCAACGCGACGCTGGCCGACCTGGTGGGCATCGATCTCTCCGAGATCGAACCCTGGACCGACGGCGAGTCGCTACTGCCCCTGGCTCGCGGCGGCACGCGCGAGGCGCCGGTCTACATGGAGTACGCCGCCGAAGGCACGCAGGCACCGCTGGTGACGATTCGCGAAGGCAAGTGGAAGTTCAATCACTGCGAGATCGACCCGCCGCAGCTGTTCGATCTCGAGACCGATCCTCACGAGACCCGCAATCTGGCCGAGGACCCGGACTACGCCGAGACACTGGCGGAATTCCAGGCCAAGGTTCGCGAGCGCTGGGACATGCAGCGCTTCGATGCCGAGGTCCGCGAAAGCCAGGCGCAGCGGCTGATCGTCTACCAGGCGCTGCGTAATGGTCACTACTATCCGTGGGATCACCAGCCGTTGCAGGACGCCTCCCAGCGCTACATGCGCAACCATATGGATCTCAATATCGTCGAGGCGTCCCAGCGCTTCCCGCGTGGCGAGTGACATCGTGGCCGCTGGGTGCCGCGGCGTGAATCATTTCGCTCGCGGCGTATGAGCGGCCACCGCATCCGCGTATAATCCAGCTAATACGAACGTCTAAGACGGAAGTCGAGTTCGCCTCGGCTTTCGTCGTTGTATCGATACTGTCGTCGCTCCATTCACGCCGTTTCCCGCGAGATTCCCCGCTGTGCTCTCTACTGCCAACATCACCATGCAGTTTGGCCCCAAGCCGCTGTTCGAGAACGTATCCGTCAAATTCGGCGATGGCCATCGCTACGGCCTGATCGGCGCCAACGGCTGTGGCAAGTCCACCTTCATGAAGATTCTGGGCGGTGACCTGGAGCCGACCGGCGGTCAGGTGATGAAGGACGTCACCACGCGGCTGGGCAAGCTGCGCCAGGATCAGTTCGCGTTCGAGAACGAGCGCGTGATCGATACCGTGATCATGGGCCACGAGGAGCTGTGGGAAGTCACGGCGGAGCGTGAGCGCATCTATTCCCAGGCGGAGATGAGCGACGAGGACGGCATGAAGGTCGCCGACCTGGAAGTGCGCTTCGCCGAGCTCGAGGGCTACACCGCCGAATCCCGCGCCGGCGAGTTGCTGCTGGGGCTGGGCATTCCGCTGGAGCAGCATTATGAGCCGATGAGCGTGGTGGCGCCGGGCTGGAAACTGCGTGTGCTGCTGGCCCAGGCGCTGTTCTCGGACCCCGACGTGCTGCTGCTCGACGAGCCCACCAACCACCTGGATATCAACACCATCCGCTGGCTGGAAGAGATCCTGCGGGCGCGCAGCTCGACGATGATCATCATCTCCCACGATCGCCACTTCCTGAACAGCGTCTGCACCCACATGGCGGATCTCGACTACGGCGAGCTGCGGCTGTTCCCGGGCAACTACGACGAGTACATGATCGCCGCGACCCAGGCCCGCGAGCGCCTGCACGCCGACAACGCCAAGAAGAAGGCGGAGATCGCCGAGCTGCAGCAGTTCGTCAGCCGCTTCTCGGCCAATGCGTCCAAGGCCAAGCAGGCCACCTCGCGCCAGCGCAAGATCGACAAGATCCAGCTCGAGGAGGTCAAGCCCTCCTCGCGTGTCAGCCCGTTCATCCGCTTCGAGCAGAGCAAGAAGATCCACCGTCACGCGCTGACGGCGGACAAGCTCTCCAAGGCGTGGGGCGACAACGTGCTGTTCGAGCGTTTCGGCCTACAGGTCGAAGCCGGGGAACGGGTGGCGATCATCGGCCCCAACGGCATCGGCAAGACCACGCTGCTCAACTGTCTGGTCGGCACGATGACGCCGGATGCAGGCGAGGTGAAGTGGACCGATGCGGCGGAAGTGGGCTACTTCGCCCAGGATCACGCGGCCGACTTCGAGGGCGGCGAGACGCTGTTCGACTGGATGCGCCAGTGGACCACCGAAGGCGAGCAGACCGTGCGCGGCGCGCTGGGGCGGATGCTGTTCTCCAACGACGATATCGGCAAGTCGGTGAAGGTGATCTCCGGTGGCGAGCAGGGGCGGATGCTGTTCGGCAAGCTGATCCTGCAGAAGCCCAACGTGCTGGTGATGGACGAACCCACCAACCACCTCGACATGGAGTCGATCGAGGCGCTCAACCTGGCGCTGGACAACTACCCGGGCACGTTGATCTTCGTCAGTCACGACCGGGAATTCGTCGGCTCGCTGGCCACACGCATCATCGAAATGAAAGAGGATGGTATCGTCGACTTCAGCGGCAGCTACGACGACTATCTGCGCAGCCAGGGCGTGTACGACTAGCGCCCGCTCCGTCACCGCGCCGGCCGGAGATGGACTATGCTGCACGACAGCGAGTCCATTTCCGTGAAGGAGCGCCCCGCCATGACCGCCAACTCCGTCCAGACGATCGACCCCGCCAGAACGGCCCTGGTCCTGATCGAATTCCAGAACGATTTCACCACGCCGGGCGGCGTGCTGCACGACGCCGTGAAAGGCGTCATGGCCCGTGAAGACATGCTGGCCAAGACGCAGGATCTCGTCGCCAGGGCGCGTGCCGCGGGTGTCAGCATTCTCCACGCGCCTATCCACTTCGCGCCGGGCTATGGCGAGATCACCGCTCAGCCCTACGGTATTCTTGCCGGCGTAGTGAACGGCAAGGCGTTCGTCAAAGGCGAATGGGGTGCCGAGATCTGCGAGGCCCTTACGCCGCAGGCCGGTGACATCGTCATCGAAGGCAAGCGTGGCCTGGACACCTTCGCCTCGACCAATCTCGATTTCATCCTGCGCAGCAAGGGTATCGAAACGATCGCTCTGGCCGGCTTCCTGACCAACTGCTGCGTGGAATCGACCATGCGCTCGGGCTACGAGAAAGGCTTCGAGGTGCTGACACTGACCGACGGTGTGGCGGCTACCAGCGAGGCCGAGCACGATGCGGCGATCGCCTACGACTACCCGATGTTCTCCAGGCCAATGACGATCGCCCAGTTCGCCGAGGCGTTACCGAGCGCAGTCTAGCCACGAAACGTTCCGGATCAGGGATCGAAATGCCATTGCGAGGGTCTATCGAAAAGCCGATGACGATGAATCGCCGTCATCGGCTTGACCAAGATTGCCGACACACCGAAGTGTCGGCCAAACCCGCGCATGGCGGGACTCGACGAAGGAGCGACGAGCGATGATGTCACGGACAGGATCCGTTTCGATGTTACTGGGTGCCCTGTTGACGGCAACGGCAACCGCAGCGGTCGCCTTGCCCAGCAGCTTTCCCACCGGAACGACCTACTATGATCCCGAGCGGGCCTACAACGGCTTCGTGCTGTTCCCCGGCGGCGACGGCAAGACCCACCTGATCGACATGAACGGCAACGAGGTCCACCGCTGGGACTACGAAAGCTTCCCGCCGGTGGCCTTGAGTGCCGACCAGGCCAACGGCGAGAAAGGCCACCTGCTGGTGCAACTGGCACGGGCGAAAGAACTTCCGGAACACGCCAGCCCCGGCAACGGGCTGACCAATGCCACGGTCGCCGAGGTGGATTGGGACGGCGAAGTGCAGTGGCAGTGGGGCAGCCAGCAGAACCCGGTCTATCAGCACCACGACATGCGTCGCCTGCCCAACGGCAACAACCTGGTGATGACCGCCGAGATGCGCGAACTCAACGGGTTCGACTATCCGATCATCGAAAACGGTATCGAGGAGGTCGACGACGACGGCCGGGTAGTGTGGGAATGGAAGGCGGGCGACCATCTCGGCGAGATGGGGTTTTCCGACGCCGGCCTGCGGTCGCTCAAGGACTCCGAGGATCCCGACTTCCTGCATCTGAACACGGCGGTGCCCGTCGGGCCCAATCACTGGTACGACGCCGGCGACGAGCGTTTCGCGCCGGACAATATCCTGGTCAACTCCCGCAACGCCAACGTCACGTTCATCGTCGACCGGCAGAGCGGCGAGATCGTCTGGCGCATCGGCCCCGACCTGCCGGCACTACAGCTCAACGGCAAGCTCGGACGCCCCGTGGACCAGACCGTGGGCTCCCACGATGTTCATCTGATTCCCGAAGGGTTGCCGGGCGCGGGCAACATGCTGATCTTCGACAATCAGGGCAATGCCGGCTTTCCGCCTGCCAAGCAGGGTTTCTTCTCGTCCTCCCGCGTGATCGAGGTCGACCCGAGCAGCGGCAAGATCGTCTGGCAATACACCGGCAACATGTCGGGAGGTTCGCCGTATACCTTCTATAGCTCGTTCATCTCGAGCGCGCGGCGACTGCCCAACGGCAATACGCTGATCGACGAGGGCCAGAACGGCCGCCTGTTCCAGGTCACCCCGGAAGGCGAGATCGTGTGGGAGTACGTGAGCCCGTTCTTCGGCAAGTCGATGCCGAGCGACGACTACGTCACCAACCAGGTCTACCGTGCGCAGCTGGTCGATTACGACTGGGCGCCGGACGGCACGCCACACGAGGAAACCGCGGTGAAGGCGGACTGCAGCCTCTATCCGGCGGCGCCGGGCTGCCATCCGGGCGAGTCCGACGATTCGTCCCACGGCTGAGCCGCGCGATCGGCCGGCGTGGCGGCAAGTCGTCGCATGCCGGCCGGATGCAGGTTGCGTGGTGTCTGCGTAGACTGCCAATGACATTTTCTCGTGCGAGTCATCATGGACAGTCAGGCTGCAGACGTTTCGACCGCGACGCCTCGTTCCCCCAGCGAGGCCCTTTCCGATACCTTGATTGTCGGCGCTGGCGCTACCGGGCTGGCGGCGGCCTGGGCGCTGGCCAGCCGTGGCCGGCGTGTCATCCTGCTGGAGGGCAACTCCCAGGTCGGCGGTAACCTTCGCACCGAGCGCGACGGCGAGTGGCAGATCGAACACGGGCCCAACACCGTCATCATGAAGCCACCGCTCTACGCGCTGCTGGACGAGCTAGATCTGCTCGACGAGGCGCAACCCGCCAATGCCGTTGCCAACAAGCGTTACGTCGTGATGAACGGCGAGCCGGTGGCGCTGCCGATGAAACCGCTCGACGCCCTGACCAGCCCGCTCATCGGCTGGCGTGGCTGGGCACGGCTGGCTCGCGAGCCGTTCATCGGCCGTTCGAGCGCGCCGGAGGAAACCCTGGCCGCCTTCGTCGAGCGGCGGCTCGGTCCACGGATTCTCGCGCGGATGGTCGATCCCTTCGTCTCCGGCGTCTACGCGGGCGATCCGCGCAGACTGTCCGTTCAGGCCGCCATGCCGCGCCTGGCCGCCATCGAGAGGGAAGATCGCTCGCTGATCCTCGGCGGGGTGAAGCGCCTGCGCCAGGCGCGTCGCGACCCCGCGGGCGTTCCCGCCGAATGGCGCGGCAAGCTGGTGAGCTTCCCGCAGGGGCTGCAGCATCTGGCCGATAGGTTGGCGGAGCGCATCGCCGCGCAGCCGACGGCCGCCATTCATACCGGCTGCTCCGTGCAGAGCATTCGTCGCGACGACGAGCAGTGGATCGTCACGGATGGTCAGGGTGGCGAGTGGCGAGCCAGATCACTGGTGCTGGCGGTGCCCGCACCGGTCGCGGCCCGGCTCCTGCAGCCGCTGGACCCGGCGTTGGCGGAGCCGCTCCAGCGCATCGTCTATCCGCCGGTCAACGCCATCGCGCTGGGCTTTCGCGAGCAGGACATCGCCCATCCGCTGGACGGCTTCGGCGTGCTGATCCCTCGCGCCGAAAAGCGGCGCACGCTGGGTGCGCTATTCTCGTCGACGCTGTTTCCGAACCGCGCGCCGGCCGGACACAAGCTGCTCAACGTCTTCATCGGCGGACGGCAGGATCCGCCGGCGGCGGACGGCGACGACGACACGCAGGTCGCGCGAGTGCTCGATGAGCTGCGCGATCTGCTGGGCATTCGCGGCGAACCGGTATGGCAGAAGGTGACGCGCTGGCCGCAGGCGATTCCGCAGTACGAGGTCGGCCATCTGGCCCGAATCGAGGCCTTGGACGATGCGCTGCGGGCGCATCCCGGCTTGCATCTGGCGGGCAACTGGCGCGGCGGTATCGCGGTGGGGGACTGCCTGGAGAATGGCCGACTGCTGGGTGAGCGTCTGCTGTCGGAGGCTTGAGCCGAGGCGGCGCGGGAAACGCCGCCTCGACTAGACAGCTAGCGTTACTTGTCCACCAGCTCCGCCACCGACGACAGGATCTCCTTGGGCCGGAACGGATAGCGCTCGATATCGGCCTTGTCGGCGATGCCGCTCAGCACCAGCACCGTGTGCATGCCTGCCTCGATACCAGCGACGATATCGGTATCCATGCGGTCGCCGATCATGCCGGTGCCATCGGAGTGCACGCCCAGCTTGTTGAGCGCCGAACGGAACATCATCGGATTGGGCTTGCCGACGATATACGGCTTGCGCCCCGTCGCTTCGGTGATCAGCGCGGCGACCGCCCCGGTGGCCGGCAGCACGCCTTCCTGGCTGGGCCCGGTGGCGTCCGGATTGGTGCAGATGAAGCGCGCACCCTGATTGATCAGGCGGATCGCCTTGGTGATCGCCTCGAACGAGTAGGAGCGGGTTTCGCCGATCACCACGTAGTCCGGCTTGGCATCGGTCATGATGAAGCCGGCTTCATGGATCGCCGTGGTCAACCCGGCCTCGCCGACGACGAAGGCCGAGCCGCCCGGTGCCTGGTCGCGCAGGAACGCCGCCGTGGCCAGCGCCGAGGTCCAGATCTTCTCCTCCGGGACTTCGAGGCCGCTGTGCCGCAGGCGCGCGCTGAGATCCCGCGGCGTGAAGATCGAATTGTTGGTCAGTACCAGGAACGGAATCTCCCGCTCCCGCCATTGGTTGATCAGGTCCGCCGCGCCGGGGATGGCCTTGTTCTCGTGCACCAGCACGCCATCCATATCGGTCAGCCACGATTTGATGTTGTGACGACTCGTGGTGTTGTCCTTTTTGCTAGCCATATGTCCCCTTAGCATGCGCGTGAAAGGTTGGTCGATATCCCGCTCATCTGTGGCGCCAGTTTAGCAAGTTGTCGCCTCGGCGTGCGGCCGAGGTTACTGCCGGCCACCGCTGATCGATGGCGCCATCAATATCCACGTTCGGCGTTGGCCAGATCCTCGACGTGCCCGGTCGTCTCGAAGCGTTCGATATTGGCGGCGACGATGCGACTGCCGGTCGGCGCGTCGATCAGCGAGGCGATGTGCGGCGTGACCGTGATGGCGGGATGCGCCCAGAAGGGATGTTCGCTCGGCAGCGGCTCGACGTGGAAGACGTCCAGCGTGGCGTGGCTCAACTGGCCGCTTTCCAGCGCGTCGAGCAGGTCGTCTTCGACCAGGTGAGGCCCGCGACCGGCGTTGATCACGCTGGCGCCACGCGGCAGTCTGGCGAAAAGGTCGGCGTCGAGAATCCCCATCGTCGCCTCGGTCAACGGCAGCAGGCAGACCAGGATCTCGCAGCGCGCGAGGAAGTCGGCGAACTCGGCTTGACCGGCATAGGTGGTGACCCCGTCAATCTCGCGCTTCGTGCGCGACCAGCCTAGCGTCTCGAAGCCGAGGGAGGCCAGCGTGCGCGCCGCAGTGCCGCCGAGATTGCCCAGACCCATGACGCCCACGCTGCGCTGCGTCGCTGGCGGCACCACCAGCTGTGCCCAGCGCCGCTCGCGCTGATTGGCGCTGATGGCCGGCATGTCGCGGTGGTGACGCAGCACGTGCAGCGCCACGTATTCGCGCATGCGCTGGGTCAGGTCCGTGCCCACGGTGCGGATGATCGGCACCTGGCGCGGCAGTTCGGCATCGGCCAGCACGTGGTCGATACCAGCGCCCAGCGACACGATCGCCTTGAGATTGGGGAAGGGCAGGAAAGCACCCGTCGCCGGCTTCCACACCACGGCGTAGGTGACGGCCTCGACATCACCCGGGTCGTGAATGGGGCGGATCGTCCAGTTAGAGAGCAGGGCCTGAAGCTGCTCGATCCACCAGTTCGTTTTATCCACACCCGGTATTGATACAACGATAGACATCTCGGAATCCTGGTAGTGAATCAGGGCCGCACGACCGGCTCGTCGTCGAGCGGTTCAATCTGAAACGGCGCCGGTGTGGCACCGCCGCCGATCGGCTGGGTCGGGTCGTTGATGCCGATGCACTCGCCGCTTTCAGGATCTCGCGAAACCGCCGAGACGCAGGCGTAGAGCTTGGGAAAAACCAGTTGCTGGGCGATTTCCAGCTCGAAGCGCTCGCCCAGCTTTGCCAGCGTCTCGGGATCGAAGCGCGGATCGACACGTACCGAACCGCGATAGCTGGCGTCCAGGCGCGGATGATGCACGGCATCTTCCAGGTTCATGTCGAAGTCCATCATCAGCGCGGCCACCTGGGTCACCGCCGGCATGATCAGATTGCCGCCGGAGGCGCCCGCCGAGAAACGTGCCTCGCCGCCCTTCACCGCTACCGTCGGACACATGTTCGAGGAGTTGATGCGCTTGCCGCCGGCCATGGTGGTGGGATAGCCGGGGCGCGGATCGAAGTAGCTGACGCTGTCGTTCATCAGCATGCCGGTGGAGGGCAGCGTGACGCCGGAGCCGAAGCGGTTGAGCAAGGTATAGGTGAGCGCCACCATGTTGCCTTCGGCGTCCACTGAGGACATCGACGAGGTACAGGCGCCATTCTCGATATCAATGCCACCGAAACCGCCATCCGTGGGCGACAGCACGCCGTTGCGAATCTTGTGCCGCTTCCAGCAGTGCTCCAGCGCTTCGGCATAGACGAGCCAGGTCTCCGGTGTCGGCGTTTCCGGCGGGGTCGGCATCGCCTCCAGCGCGTACGCCAGCATCTCGCGCTGGCGCAGGCCGCCGGAAACCTCGCCCGGCGTATAGAGCGTGTAGCCGCGATGCGCGGCGGCCATGGGGGCGTATTCGAATACCTCGTAGGCGGCAAGATCCTCCCGCGAGATGCGCGAGCCGCCCGCTTGCAGATCGCCAACGATCTTCTCGGCCAGGGCGCCGCGATAGAAGGTGTCGGCGCCGCTCTCGGCGATCTCGCGCAGGGTGTCGGCCAGTTGCGGAATGCGCAGCCGGCTCTCCGGTGTCGCCGGGTGCCCGCCGGGCAGATAGGTCGAACGCGATACTGGATCCCGGTCCAGCGTTCTGGCGCAGACGCCGATCTGCAGGCTGGTGAACCAGTCGACGTGCAGGCCCCGCTCGGCCAACTGGATCGCCGGTGCCATGACCTCGGCGCGCGGCTTCGAGCCGAAACGGGCGAGCGCATGCTCGAGCCCGGCCACGGCACCGGGGATGGTGATCGAGCGGTAGCCTTCGATATTGGCGTTGTCGACCACCCCAGGAAAACCCATCGGCGTCGCCGGCAGAGCCGGATCGACCGGATAGTCCTCGAATCGCGTATCGCCGGCGAGCACGCCCTGGAAATCGAGCGCCACGGCGCGCTGCTCCTTCGCCAGCCAGATCACCATGAAGCCGGCGCCGCCGAGACCGCACATCCATGGCTCGACGGCATTGAGCGCATAGGCGGTGGCGACGATGGCGTCGACGGCGTTGCCGCCGGCGTCCAGTTGCGCCGCACCCGCCTGCGCCGCCACACGATGTTGCGAGGCCACCGCGCCGCGTGTCGATCGTGCGGCGGGTGTGGTGAGGTGCCAATTGTCGCGGTCTCGGTGGGGATGTTTCACGGGGAGGATTCCTGATGGGGACGATTGGTCGCCTCGATCAACTCGGCAACCAGCGCTTCGACGTTGTCCAGATAGTCGCTGCCGCTGGAAGGCGGCGTCGGATCCGAAGTCATCACCACGGTCATGGCGCGAGACGGCACCACGTAGAGCAGCTGGCCGCCGTAGCCCCAGCCATAGTAGACGGGCTGGCCGGCGATGCGGGTGATGAACCAGCCGTAGCCGTAGTCGTCGCCGTTGAAGAACGAGCGGGTGCGCGGCTGCCAGGAGCGTTCGATCCAGTCGGCCGAGAGTACCGTGCGGTCGTCGCGGGTACCATGCTGGCGGATCATCTCGCCGAAACGCAGTAGCGCCTGCGGTGTCAGGCCCATCTCGTTGCCGCCGAAATAGATGCCCTGCGGGTCCCGTGTCCAGGGAGGAATCGCGATCCCCAGCGGATCGCCCAGCCAGTCGCGTGTCAGTGCCAGGGTGCTGCGGCCGGTCGCTTCGGTGAGTGCCGCCGAGAGCAGGTGGCTGTTACCGGTAGAGTAGAGCATGCGCCCGCCGGGTTCGGCGACGAAGGGGCGTTCCAGCGCATCGGCGACCCAGTTCGAACTCGCCACCCAGGCGCCATAGTTGCCGCCGGAGGTGCGTTCGAGCCCCGCCTGCATCGAGAGCAGGTTGCCGACGGTGATATCGCTCACTCGCGGGTCGATATCCGCGGGTACCCGGTCGCCCAGCAGTTCGACCACCGGCTGATCGACGCTCTCGATCACGCCGCGGTCGATGGCCGCGCCGACCAGTGCCGAGATCAGCGTCTTGGAAAGCGACTTGATGTTGGCCGTCTCGTTCGTTTCGTGGCCGCGAAAGCCTTCGTCGATCACGGTGTCGCCATCGACGGCGACCAGCAGGGAGTGACTGCGCGGCAGAGTGCCCGCCTGCTCGGCGATGCTGTCGCGAGCGGCCTCGGGCAGCGGGGCGGCCAGGGCCGGCGACGCCAGCAACAGGACAACGGCGAAACGCCGCCCGCGGGAACGGGCAGCGACGGTCGGGAATCGAAACGAGGGCAGTATCGGCATGCGTCCAGTCTGGCGCATGCCGTGGCGTTCTTCCATGACGCCAGGGCCGTGGCGCCGGATTGCAGCAGCGTACGTGCGCCGGCGGGCATCAGCCGCCGAGGAAGGAGGACATGGCCTTGTCGGCAATCATGCCGCAGGCGCGCTCGCCGACCTGATCCTTGAGGTTGGTCAGGCTGAAGGTCTGGCCGTTGCCGCTATCGAGCAGCCCGCCCAGCCCCTTTTGGTAGCCGTCGCTCTTCTCGGCCTGGCTCTGGCCGCCGATCTGCTCGAGCAGGCGGTTCTTGACCTTGTCGGTGGTGCTTTCGGTATAGCCCTGTTCCTGGCAGTAGCCGAGCACGCCGGCCACGTTCTGCATGCTGCCCAGGTTCAGGGAGCCGGAACTCAGCGCGCCGAGCAGCGAGGCGCCACCGGCGGACTCGGTGTCCTGAGAGGACTGGCCGGACAGCATTTCGCCGGCGCTCTTCTTGACGCTATCGAAGCTCACGGCCGCGGCCATCGGGGAGGCGACGACGGAAGCGGCCATCAAGGCGGCGGAAAGGAAACGAAGATTCATGAGTTAACACTCCTGGCGGAAAAGACACCCTGCAAGCGAGGGTTCGATGAAGCGATCCGCGAATGGTGACGACAGGGCGATGAGGCGCCGCGCTAGCGCCATCCTGCGCTAGGGTGACCATGGTCGGTGGTTCGGGGATGGGTAGCAACGGTCATTCTGTGACCGAATGACACGATGGCGAAACGCCGCCCGGCCTCATGGTCTAGTCTTGGGGTATCGGGAGGCGTTCGGCGTTCCCTCGAACGTTTCCTCGAACCGTTCCCTCGAAAAAAGGAGAGGTCATGATCATTACCGTTGGCGAATTCAGGAAACTGCTCGAAGAGTACGATGACCAGCTGGAACTGAGCTTCAGCGGTCTGGAGTACCACCGCCTCCGAGCCAAGGGCGAAAAGCATCTGGAGGTCGAGTTCGAGGAGAAGGTTTTCAAGGACAAGTTGGGCCACGTCAAGGTTCACAGCGAAAAGCAGTGAACGCGCCTGTCGGCCTTGGAAATCGCATCGGCTCGAACACCGCTGGCGTGAACACTGCCAGTTCGAACGCCGGTAGAGGCAATATGGGCCATCCTATGCCGAACCGGCGGGACGATGGCGGCGTTGACCCGGGATGCGACGGGTGAGGCTTCGCCGTGGCACCTTTTTCCGTTACCGTTACGCCCCATTGACGCTAGGGAGCGGCACGAATGGATGATTCAACCCCTGTGACGCAGGTCGACGTCGCCATTGTCGGTGCAGGGCCGATCGGCCTGTGTTTTGCCAACGCGCTGTCGCGTCATGGCGTGAGTTCGGTGCTGATCGATCGTCAGCCGCGGTCGGCGATGGTGGAGCCGGCCAGCGACGGGCGAGAGATCGCGCTGACCCGGGCTTCCCAACAGATTCTCGACAAGCTCGGCGTATGGTCGCGAGTCGAGCCGGACGAACGCGCCCGGATGCGTGCCGCCAAGGTCTTCGATGGTCAGTCGCTGTTCGCGATGGAAATTGCGCCTGGCGCTTCTCGCAACGAGCCCCTCGGCTGCCTGGTGCCCAACCAGGTGATTCGACGTGCCGCCTATGCGGCGTTGCCGGCCGGCTCGGCGGGCGCGGGAGAGATCCTGTGGCGGGATGAACGGCAGATCGAGCGGTTCGAGGCCCGGGACGACGAGGTCGATATCACTCTCGCCGGCGGCGAGCGGCTGCAGGCCTCGCTGCTGGTGGCGGCGGACAGCCGCTTTTCCACCACCCGCCGTGCCATGGGCATCCCCGCCCATACCTACCAGCACGGTCAGCATATGCTGGTCTGCCGGATGCAGCATGAAGAACCGCACGACCAGACGGCCTGGGAGTGGTTCGGCTACGGCCAGACGCTGGCGCTGTTGCCGGTGGATACGCACTGCTCGTCGCTGGTGCTGACGCTGTCGCCGGCAGAGATGGAGAAGCAGCTGTCATTGAGCGACGAGGACTTCGGCGCCGATATCACGCGGCGCTTCGGTGGCCGGCTGGGCGCCATGCGCCGGGTCGCGGCGCCTCATCGCTATCCGCTGGTCAGTGTCTATGCCGAACGCTTCGTCGGGCACCGCCAGGCGCTGATCGGCGATGCCGCCGTGGGCATGCATCCGGTAACCGCACATGGCTTCAACCTCGGGCTGCAGGGGCTGTCGCGACTGGCAGACCTGATCGGCGAGGCGCGAACGCGAGGGCAGGATATCGCCTCGCCAACGCTGCTGGCACGCTATCAGCGCGAGCAGCGTCTGGCGACGGCGCCGCTGTTCGCCGCCACGCTGGCGATCGTCGGCCTCTACACCGATGACCGCACCCCGGCCAGATGGCTGCGCAAGGCGGTACTGCGCGCCGGTGAAGCGGCCTGGCCGGCCAGGCGCCTGATCGCGAGTCATCTGACACGCTCGATCGGCTAGCCTCACACGCCAACCGTAGGCGCCGAGCGCGAGGAGCATCTCGGCCGACGACGCCTTTCTCGACTCAGGAGGAGTTCGTATGGATCTTGCAATGGTGGGACTCGGGCGCATGGGCGCCAACATGGCGGAGCGCCTGGTGCGCGGCGGGCACCGAGTGGTGGGGCACGACCCCAGCGCGGAAGCGATGGCGAAGGCGGCGGAGAAAGGGATCGAGCCGTCGGACTCGCTGACGGCGGCGATCGACGCCCTGCCGTCGCCCAGAATCGTGTGGCTGATGGTGCCGGCCGGCCCCCTGGTCGATACGCTCATCGGGGAGCTCGAACCGCTGCTGTCGAAGGACGACATCGTCATCGACGGCGGCAACTCGATGTACAAGGACACGGTGCGCCGGGCCGAGACACTGCGCGAGCGCCACCTTCATTATGTCGACGTCGGTACCAGCGGCGGTGTCTGGGGCCTGCAGGAGGGCTACAGCATGATGGTCGGCGGCGAGACGCCGATCGTCGAATCGCTCAGGCCGCTGTTCGAGCGTCTGGCGCCGGCCGCCGACAAGGGCTGGGGCCATGTCGGTCCCAGCGGCGCGGGCCACTTCACCAAGATGGTCCACAACGGTATCGAGTACGGCATGATGCAGGCCTATGCCGAAGGTTTCGCGATCATGGAGCGCAAGGATTTCGATCTCGATCTGCATCAGGTCGCCGAGATCTGGCGTCATGGCAGCGTAGTGCGCTCCTGGCTGCTGGATCTGACTGCCAACGCGCTGGAGAAGAACCCGTCGCTGGAGGGCATCGCGCCCTTCGTGTCGGACTCCGGCGAAGGACGCTGGACCGTGGCGGAAGCCATCGAGCTTGACGTCAGCGCGCCGGTGATTACCCTGTCGCTGCTCGAGCGCCTGCGCTCCCGCGAGCAGGATTCCTATGGCGACAAGCTGTTGTCTGCCATGCGTAACGAATTTGGCGGACACGCGATCAAGAAGGGGTGATCTGGGCTCTGCTGTCGATACCGGATCTCTCCTTTCCTGCTACCACATAGTGTGTTTCGACGCGCCGGTTTGGCACAAGCCACCGGCGCGTTTCCGGTTACGGGGCAGGACGTTTTTATCCTTGACATGACGGGAAGCGGGCTACCATGCGGGCTCCGCGAGGGTGAAAAGTTGTCTACAGGAAATTAACAGAAAAACAGCACATCTATGCTTGGAAAAAGACGCGGCTACCATATATAGTATTTTGCAGAAGCGGCGGCCACGCGCAGAAACGCGTGATTCCCACGTCGCCCCCCAAGCCAGCACCATCGATCTCGATGGCGTCTTTCCCAGTCAAGGATGGTTATCATGAGCATCACGATCTATAGCAAACCTGCCTGCGTCCAGTGCAACGCCACCTATCGCGCTCTGGACAAGCAAGGAATCGACTATACCGTGGTCGACCTGACGCAAGACGCCGATGCGATGCAGCGCGTCCAGAACCTGGGCTATCGCCAGGTGCCGGTCGTGGTCGCGGGTGAAGATCACTGGGCCGGGTTCCGCCCGGACAAGATCAGCACGCTGGTTGCCTGATCCGACGATTTCGAATTTTTTGACTCGAATCTTTCCGGCTGGCGCGGCATTCGAATCGCGCTGCCGAGAACCGCGCAGGGCGCAGGAGACTCGTCATGGCCGGGCTGGTCTACTTTTCGACCAAATCAGGCAATACGCGTCGCTTCGTCGAAAAGCTGGGTTTGCCGGCCAGCCGGATTCCATTGAACCGGAGCGACCCACCGCTGCGGGTTGAAACACCCTATATTCTCGTTGTACCGACCTACGGTGATGGCGACCCGCGTTCTGCGGTGCCGTCACCGGTCATTCGCTTTTTGAATGACGAACATAACCGGTCCCTGATTCGCGGCGTCATCGCTGGCGGCAACACCAACTTCGGTGCCTCCTTCGGGCTGGCCGGACGGGTCGTCGCGGAAAAATGTCAGGTACCGCTTCTCTACCGTTTTGAACTGATGGGCACCGTAGACGATGTCCACCGAGTCCTTTCAGGGGTGAACGAATTTTGGAAACGCTCAGCCTAGAGTCAGAGACGTCAGCACGCCCTGCTGCCGGCGCTGAACACAACGCCAAGACGCTCGACTATCACGCGCTCAACGCCATGTTGAACCTGTACGACGCCAATGGCCGTCTGCAGCTCGACAAGGATCGCGAAGCGGCGCGTCAATATTTCCTGCAGCACGTGAACCAGAATACGGTGTTCTTCCACTCGCTGAAGGAAAAGCTCGATTACCTGGTGGAAGAGGGCTACTACGAGCAGCAGGTGCTCGATCAGTACGACTTCGGCTTCGTCTCGGCGCTGTTCGATCAGGCCTACGCGGCGAAGTTTCGCTTCCAGAGTTTTCTGGGGGCGTTCAAGTACTACACCAGCTATACGCTCAAGACCTTCGACGGCAAGCGCTACCTCGAGCGCTTCGAGGATCGTGTCTGCATGGTCGCGCTGAGCCTGGCGCGAGGCGACGAGATGCTGGCCAGACAGCTGGTCGACGAGATCATCCACGGCCGTTTCCAGCCGGCGACGCCGACCTTCCTCAACTGCGGCAAGCGTCAGCGCGGTGAGCTGGTGTCGTGCTTCCTGCTGCGCATCGAAGACAACATGGAGTCCATCGGGCGCTCCATCAACTCGGCGCTGCAGCTCTCCAAGCGCGGCGGCGGCGTGGCGTTCTCGCTCTCCAACGTGCGCGAATCCGGTGCCCCGATCAAGCGCATCGAGAACCAGTCCTCCGGCATCATCCCGATCATGAAGATGCTGGAAGACGCCTTCTCCTACGCCAATCAGCTGGGAGCGCGGCAGGGCGCGGGCGCGGTCTATCTCAACGCCCACCATCCGGACATCCTGCGGTTCCTCGATACCAAGCGCGAAAACGCCGATGAGAAGATCCGTATCAAGACGCTGTCGCTGGGCATCGTGATGCCGGACATTACCTTCGAACTGGCCAAGCGCAACGAGGACATGTATCTGTTCTCGCCCTACGACGTGGAGCGCATCTACGGCGTGCCGTTCGGCGACATCAGCGTGACCGAGAAGTACGAAGAGATGGTCGCCGACGGGCGCATTCGCAAGAAGAAGATCAACGCCCGCGAGCTGTTCCAGACCATCGCCGAGCTGCAGTTCGAATCCGGCTATCCGTACCTGATGTTCGAGGACACGGTCAATCGTGCCAACCCGATCCATGGCCGGATCAACATGTCGAATCTCTGCTCGGAGATCCTGCAGGTCAACACGCCCACCGAATACGACGACGACCTCGGCTATCGTCACATCGGCGAGGACATCTCCTGCAACCTGGGCTCGCTCAACATTGCCAAGACCATGGACTCGCCGGACTTCGGCACCACGGTGGAAGCGGCCATTCGCGGTCTGACCGCGGTCTCCGAGATGAGCAACATCACCTCGGTGCCGTCGATCGCCGAAGGCAACGCCAAGTCCCACGCCATCGGCCTGGGGCAGATGAACCTGCACGGCTATCTGGCGCGTGAGCACATTCTCTACGGTAGCGAAGAAGGGTTGGATTTCACCAACATCTACTTCTATACCATCGCGTTCCATGCCATCCGGGCGTCCAACCGCATCGCCATCGAGCGCAACCAGCGCTTCGCCGGCTTCGAGAAGTCGACCTATGCCAGCGGCGAGTACTTCGACAAGTACACCGAAAAGGCGTGGGAGCCGAAGACCGAGAAAGTGCGCGGCCTGTTCGAGAAGAGCGGCATCGAGATCCCGACCCAGGACGACTGGCGCGAGCTGAAGGCCTCGGTCATGGCTCACGGCCTGTTCAACCGTAACCTGCAGGCGATCCCGCCGACCGGCTCGATCTCGTATATCAACAACTCCACCTCGAGCATCCATCCGGTGACGGCCAAGGTCGAGATCCGCAAGGAAGGCAAGCTGGGGCGCGTCTACTACCCGGCGCCATACCTGACCGACGAGAACCAGGAGTACTACCAGGACGCCTACGAGCTCGGCCCCGAGAAGATCATCGACACCTACGCCGAGGCGACCCAGCACGTCGACCAGGGGCTGTCGCTGACGCTGTTCTTCCGCGACACGGCGACGACTCGCGACGTCAACAAGGCGCAGATCTACGCCTGGCGCAAGGGCATCAAGACGATCTATTACATTCGTCTGCGGCAGGCCGCGCTGGAAGGCACCGAGGTGGAAGGTTGCGTTTCCTGCACCTTGTGACGCCTGCCTCTCGATAACGACCGACTTTGCGTGAACGCGCCGGGGCCTGATGTCTCATGAGGCATCACCCGCCCCGGCGCCAACCGAACGAGAACACTCTCATGGATATGCCCGCTACCGCCGCCGCCCGCCGTCTGAGCCGGGTCGATGCGATCAACTGGAACCGCCTGCAGGACGACAAGGATCTGGAAGTCTGGAACCGGCTCACCGGCAACTTCTGGCTGCCGGAGAAGATCCCGCTTTCCAACGACATCCCGGCCTGGAACACGCTGACCGAGCACGAACAGCAGCTCACCATTCGCGTCTTCACCGGCCTGACGCTGCTCGACACGATCCAGGGCACGGTGGGCGCGCCGACACTGATCGAAGATGCGGTCACGCCACACGAAGAGGCGGTGTTCACCAATATCAGCTTCATGGAGTCGGTTCACGCCCGCTCCTACAGCTCGATCTTCTCGACGCTGTGCGCGACTCGCGATGTCGACGACGCCTACCGCTGGAGCGAGGAGAACCCGTTCCTGCAGAAGAAGGCGGAGCTGATTCTCGAGCGTTACCGCGCCGAGGACCCGCTGATGCGCAAGATCGCCAGCGTGTTCCTGGAGTCGTTCCTGTTCTACTCCGGCTTCTACCTGCCGATGTACTGGTCCAGCCGCGCCAAGCTGACCAACACCGCCGACCTGATCCGCCTGATCATTCGTGACGAAGCGATCCACGGCTACTACATCGGCTACAAGTTCCAGCGTCAGCTGGCCCAGCTGCCGACGGAGCGTCAGGAAGAGATCAAGATCTACGCCTACGAGCTGCTCCACGAGCTCTACGACAACGAGGTCAAGTACACCGAGGCGCTCTACGACGATGTCGGCCTGACCGAAGACGTCAAGAAGTTCCTGCACTACAACGCCAACAAGGCGTTGATGAATCTGGGCTTCGAAGCGCTGTTCCCGGCCAGCGTCACCGACGTCAGCCCGGCGATCCTCGCCGCGCTCTCGCCCGGTTCCGACGAGAACCACGACTTCTTCTCCGGCTCCGGCTCCTCCTACGTGATCGGCAAGACCGTCAGTACCGAGGACGAAGACTGGGCGTTCTGAGACACCTGGACGAACCGAAAATACTGGCGAGGTCGATCAGGTTGGTTTTGCCACCCTAATGACGCCTGCCAGATGGTGCTGGACGACGGTCACCCGTGCCGGATCTTGCGTCATGGATGACGCAAGAGGCGCGTTGGGCAGGATGCCCTTTCGCGCCGACCCGAGCGCGGGCGATTGACGTTCAGGGTTCCGCCGTCTGTGGCGTTCTGCGCAGGCGGTTCCGTTACCCATCTTTTGACGATTTCGTGATTCAGGCTTCCTTGTTCGCTGCACACTGTCTGCAAGAAACAACGCGATAGTGTTCCTGCACCGCGTCTCGGTGCGCAACCAGGAGCGTGAAGTCATGAATTTTTCGAAAAAGAACCTGTTGGCGCTGGCCGTTGCTGCCTCCATCCTGTCACCGCTCGCTCAGGCCGCGCAGACCGAACAACCCCGACCGCCAGCTGCCCATGGTGAGTACAAGCCGCACGGCAATCCGCTCAAGGATGCCGTGGTCGCCAGCTGGAATCTCGATAAAGACCAACTGGCCAGCCTGGCGCAGGCCGACAGCGATTTCCGTACCGGCCTCCAGCAATTGCGTCATGACAGTGACGACAAGGCAGCGCCCGAACAACGTCGCGCCGCGATGGAGTCGCTGCTCGAGCAGCAGCGCGAGCAACTGGCCGACGTACTGACCGACGAGCAGCTGCACGCCTACCAGATGCTGGAGCGTCCGCGCCCGCCGATGATGCACCATCGCAGTGGCCCGAAGATGGACCCCGAGCGGATGACGGCCGGGTTGGAGGATCGCTACGCGCCGTTGTTCGCCACCTGGGACCTGAGCCAGGAGCAGAGTGCCGCCGTGCTGAATGCCGAGCGCACCTTCTTCGACGGGCTGCATCAGCTGAAGCGTCCCGATGGCAAGGCGGACGAAGCGATGAAGGATTCACGAGGCGCGCAGTTCAAGCAGCTGCTGGAGCAACGTCACAGCGCACTCTCCGAGGTGCTCGACGACGAGCAGCTCGCCGCCTTCGAAGCGCTGACGAAACCGCCTCGCGGCATGCACAAGGGGCCTCGCCACGGTCCGCAGCCGGAAGGCGAAGCGCCCACGGCGGGCTGATACGGTCGAATGCCTCTTGCGTCGATCACACTGTATCGACGCGCACCACACGAGCCCTTCTCCGGAAGGGCTTTTTCGTGCCTGATGCCGCCACTGCCTGACGTTGTCGGCCGCAGTTGTTAGTCTTCAGGTGAACGTTACCTACCCCTGAATCGGAAACCGCCTCATGGAAGATCAATGGCTCGCCTGGGCCAAACGGCTCTCGGCCCTGGCCGACACCGGGCTGCACTATTGCCGCGACAAGTTCGACCGCGAGCGCTATGAAGAGGTCGCCGAGATTTCGACGTCGATGATGGCGATGCTGGGCGATATCCCCATCGGCCGCGTGAATCTGGCGCTGGGTGCCGGCGAAGGACACGTCACGCCCAAGATCGACGTGCGCGCGGCGATCATCGACGACGGCAGGATCCTGCTGGTCAAGGAGAAGATGGACGGACGCTGGACGATGCCCGGCGGCTATGCCGAGATCGGGCTGTCGGCGGCCGAAAACACGGTCAAGGAGGTGTGGGAAGAAGCTGGCGTCACGGTCGAGGCCAAGCGGCTCTATGCCATTCGCCACAAGGCCAAGCACGCCTACCCGGCAGACGTGCTCGACTTCTACAAGCTGTTCTTCCTCTGCGAGCGGCTCGATACCAAGCCGCTCGATCCCGGTCACGAAGTCTTCGATGCCGCCTATTTCTCGCCGGACGATCTGCCGCCGCTCTCCGAGCCCCGAGTCATCGCCCGGGATATCGTCGATGCCTTCGCGTTTCACGCCGATCCTCGGCGTCCGGCGCTGATCGATTGAGCGAATCGACGCCAGCGTTAAACCTCCTCGCCTCGAGACGGTCTATAGCATTGCGGAACATTCAGGCAACGGGGTAATGGAGGATCGATGAACGCGCAGAAAATCCTTTCGCAGATCATGAAGCAGGCCGGTAGCAGCCGGAAAACGTCGTCGAGCGGTGGCGGTTTCGATGCCAAGTCGCTGCTGGGAGGTGGCGCGCTGGGCATGCTGGTTGGCAGCAAGCGGGGGCGCAGCATGGGCGGCAAGGCGATCAAGTACGGCGCGCTGGCCGGGCTGGGGGCACTAGCCTGGAAAGCCTGGCAGGCCCATCAAGAGAAGTCGTCTGCAGCGCCGGCCCACGCGCCGACGACCGGAGCCGATCAGCCACTGGAGCAGCTCTCCGGCGATCGGCAGGAGAACCGCAGCCTGGTCATCCTGCGTGCGATGATCGCCGCCGCGCGGGCCGATGGCCATATCGACGCCGCCGAGCGGGCCGCACTGGCCGAACAGATCGACGCGCTGGGCGCGGACGCCGAGCTGCATGCCTGGGTCGAGCAGCAGATGTCCGCGCCGCTGGACGCCGAGGCGATCGCCCGCGATACCGAGTCGCCGCAGGCTGCGCGGGAAGTCTATCTGGCCAGCGTGGCGATCATCGACGAGCAGAACCCGATGGAGCGGGCCTGGCTCGATCAATTGGCGGCGGCGCTCAATCTCGATGGCGATCTCTGCCGTACGCTGGAGCGCCAGGCAGCAGACGCTTCCTGAACCTGGGCGGGAAAGGCGGAGGCTAGAACGTCTCCCACTCGTCTTCTTCCTGACGCGCGCTGGCCGGCAGGGGTTGGTTGCCGGATTGGTTGCCGGGCTGGGGTCGTGTCGGCTGCGGCATCGCCGGAATGGCGGCGCCTTTGCTGGCGCTTTCGCTGGCGCTGAGCCGGAAGACCGCCACGGCGGCCTGCAACGCCTCCGACTCCCGCTCCAGCGCGCGGGCGTTGTCGGCTGCCTGCTGTACCAGCGCCGCATTCTGTTGCGTGACCTGGTCCATCTGCGTGATCGCCTGGTTCACCTGGTCGATGCCATGGCTCTGCTCCTCCGAAGCCGTGGCGATTTCATGCATGATGGCGTCGACATTGCCAATGGCCGTGACGATCTCCTTCATCGTCGCCCCCGCCTTGTCCACCAGCCGGGCGCCATCCTCGACGCGCTCCGCTGAACGCTGGATCAGTTCGCGAATCTTCTTCGCCGCATCGGCGGAGCGGGTCGCCAGCGTCTGGACTTCATGGGCCACGACGGCGAAGCCGCGCCCCTGCGCTCCGGCCCGGGCGGCTTCCACCGAGGCGTTGAGCGCCAGAATGTTGGTCTGGAATGCAATCGAGTCGATCGTATCGAGGATTTCCACCACCTGGCGCGACTGGTCGCTGATGTCATGCATGGTGGTGACCACCTTGCCCACCACATCGCCGCCCTCGCGAGCGACGGCCGAGGCATCGTCGGCCAACTGACTGGCCTGGCGGGCGTTATCGGTATTCTGGCGTACCGTCGAGGTCAGCTGCTCCATGCTTGCCGCGGTCTCTTCCAGCGCCGCCGCCTGCTGTTCGGTGCGCGCCGACAGGTCGGTATTGCCCTGGGCGATTTCTATGGCTCCCTGATGAACGTTGTCGCTGGCATCCCGAGTATTGCCGACGGTGTGCAGTAGATGCGCCTGGGTGCGCTCCAGTGCGGCGAACAGGCGGCCGATCTCGTTGTTGCCCCGGCTTTCGATCTCGCCGGAAAGGTCGCCCTCGGCCAAGCGCTCGAAATGCTCGACCAGACGTTTCAGCGGTCGAATGACGTTGACGGCTACGCCCCAGAGAATGATCGCGACCAGAACCAGCGTGAACACGACGGCGGTGCCGATGGCGAGGTTCAACCAGCCCGTCGACACCGTGCGGCCAGCGTTGGCCGCATAGGCGGCAAGCCCGGCAACGCTGAGCACCAGGAAGGTAAAAGCCAATATCACCAGTAGCCAACTGGTTTTAACCGTCAGGTCGTCGAGTCGTTTCATGCGATAACATCCCAATGAGTGGAAAGCCTGCCAGGCTATGCGTAGCCTGCCGGCACGATCGTTACACGCTGGTTACCTGCCGAATTATCGGCATTGCCCGTGAAGACTTGCAACGAGTCTGGCGAGACCGGCAGCTTCGACCGCCTGGAGGGAGAGGGTGAGAGCGGTATTTTCGACGATTTTGGCAGGATATCGGCACTGAAAAAGAGGATTCGTCGCGATTTTGCGGCGCATCCGGGGCGACGAAATGTCACGGCACGGCGACTGATCGATGATTTTCGTCGTGTGCCGCAACGCCAGCGGAAGAGATTTGCAGATGCTAGTTAGGCGGGGGTGCGGCTGCAAGCCCGGGGCCGGGACTCGGGCTGGCGCTGCGTCAACGTGCCGACGAAGGCGGCGAGAGAGAGCAGGGCCACCAGGCTGCCGTAGACGTAGGTGGTGGGGATCAGCCCCAGATGCTGGGTCGCGATACCGCCGCACAACGCCAGCGTGCTCGCGGAGAGATAGCAGATCACGTAGAACGCCGCCATCAACGCCGAACGCTCGGTGGGTGGCGCCAGGGGCATGACGACGCGCATGGCGCCCATGAACGCGGCGCCGAAGCCGATACCAGCGATCGCCGTCCCGCCAGCAGGATCGCGCCCGACTGCTGATGGACACCCAGCAGCAGCCCCAGCATGCCGACGATCAGGCAGGCGGTGCCGAGCAATACGGCCAGCCTTGGCGGTCTGGCGCGAAGCGTCAGCACGCTGATACCGCCGATGAAAGGCAGCAGGAAGGTAATCAGGCAACCGACCAGCGGATTGTGAACGCCGCTGATTCTCTCCACCAGCGTCGGCCCCAGCGACAGCGAAAAGCCGCCCAGCGCCCAGGAGGAAACCACCGCCGGGATGACGCGAAACAGCGGGCCGCGCACTGCCGGTGGAATATGCGCGCGCGGACGCAACGCCGCCAGCGCACCGGGCCGCGGTGTCACGCTCTCCGGAATCCGCGTGAGCCATAGCCCCATCACGACGAGCAACACCATCAATATCAGATAGACCAGACGCATCGGCGCCGGTGCGTAAGCCACCAGCACGCCGGCAAACAGCGCCCCGATTCCCATGCCCGATAACGGCGCGATGCTTGCCAGCACCGGGCCGCGAGTATGGTCGCTGTCGAGCATCGCCGCTGCCAGCGCGCTGGTCACGATCCCGGTGGCCACGCCTTGCAGGATCCGGGCCGCCAGCACCCATGCCAGCCCGTCGGCAACCAGGAACAGCACCAGCGACAGGAGCTCGCCCACGATCGCCATGGCGACGACCGGCCGCCGGCCGATGTAGTCGGACAGCGAGCCGGTGGTCAGCAACGCCAGCAGCAGCGCGAACACGTAACTGGCGAACACCAGCGTCAACCAGGTGGTCGAGAAATGCCAGGTCGTCTGGTAGAGCTGATACAGCGGCGTGGGTGCGCTGGAGGCCGCAAGAAACGTCACCATCAAAATCGCGTAGTAAACCAGTGAACCGAGACGAGGAGACGGATAGACATTGGTCTTGGGCGCAGACGCGGGCGGTGACATCGAGGAATCCATTAATGCTAAAATTTTGCGTTAGCGGAGTTTGAGCTTAGCAGGCTCATAAAGCAAATATTTTGCGTTTGTATCTTTCGCATAGTTCTTTTGTATAGTCCTTTCGTATAGTTCTTTCGTGTAGTGGATAGTCATGCCGATCAAAGAAGCCGTCAGACCGGGCGGCCGCAGCGCCCGGGTGCAGGAAGCCGTTCACCAGGCCGTTCGCGAACTGCAGGCCGTGACGCCACGCGACGAACTGACGGTGCCCCGAATCGCGGAGCGAGCCGGTGTCACGCCATCGACGATCTATCGCCGCTGGGGCAACCTTTCGGAGCTGGTTGCCGATGTCTCGCTGGAGCGGATGCGCCCCGACGACGACCCCGTGGATACCGGTACGCTGGCCGGCGACCTGCAGGCCTGGGGCGAGCAGTATCTCGAGGAGATGACCTCGGTGCCGGGGCAGCGCGCGCTCAACGACGTCATGGCCAGCGCCGACGGCGGGCGCCGGGAGCGTTGCTATCGCTACGGCGAGTCGCTCATGGGCACGCTGCGAGAGCGGGCCCTGGTGCGCGGTGAAGGCGCGCCCTCGGTGGCACGGCTCATCGACGGCATCATCGCGCCGATGACTTATCGGCTGCTTTACGATCCGGAAGCGGCCACGACCGACAACCTGCAGCGATGGATCGCCGGCACGTTGACGAACGAGGAGTGAGTCGGCACCGAGACGGCCATCGCAGCATCCCAAGACCATGGCTCGCGGTCGTCCGGTTGCGCATCGGCGAGCCAGAACTGTCGAGTTGGCAACCCGGCGATCAAAGTCCAACCCGCGTTAACTTGATTAACGTCAACGACACGAATTAACCAGGGTGAATTTTTTCTTTAAATTCAATCATTTATTGATATCTGGCGGGCAGGCGTCTATAGTCTGAACCCTCCTTGGGGAGTAGCCGATCACCGCCGACCAGACCTCGGCGGTGATGTTCGTGTCAACATGCTCGGCGATGCCGTGGCACGAACGCCGGATCCGGTTGGCGAGACCATGGACATTCGCGGTGCAGAGTCGGGCACGGTGGATGTCGTGGTGATACCACCGGCTGGATAAAATCATGAACCCTGCTTCTCTCGTCATACTCGCCTTTGCCATGTCGACCGATGCGTTTGCCGCGTCGATCGGCAAGGGTGCTGCTCTCAGACGTACTCGCTTCCCCGAAGCGCTTCGTATCGGCGTCATCTTCGGCACGGTCGAAGCGATCACACCGGTCATTGGCTGGGCCATCGGGCTGGCGGCGACTCGCTTCGTCTCCGAGTGGGATCACTGGATCGCGTTCGTGCTGCTGGGCGCGCTCGGTACCCACATGATCTGGGAGGGGTTCAAGCCCGTCGAGCCAGAGGCGAACGACGAGAAGGCGCCGGAGCGAAAGTCGGTCTGGCTGCTCGCCGTCACGGCCCTGGCGACCAGTATCGATGCCATGGCGGTGGGGGTGACGCTGGCGTTCGCCGACGTGAATATCGTGGTGGCGGCGGTGGCGATCGGGCTGGCGACGACGCTGATGGTCACCATCGGCATCATGCTTGGCCGTGCGATCGGCTCGCTGATCGGCAAGCGCGCCGAAATCGCGGGTGGCGTGGTGCTGATCGCCATCGGCATCACGGTCGTCTACGAGCATCTGTTCGTCCAAGTGGGTTGAAGCGCCGCTTCCCGGCCCATACCTTCCTGCCACGGCCGCATGACCATGCGGTCGTGTCGTGTCTGATACTTCGACATTCTCCCGCTATTCAGGAGCCGATATGAAACCGCATCCCATCCGGGACAACGCGCTCAAGGCGGCGTTGCGCTCGCCTCAATTCCGTCAGCAGCAACAGAAGCCCAAGAAAGGCAAAGGCAGCTATTCGCGCAAGGGGCGTGCGCCTCGGGGAGGGCACTATCGCCAAGCGGCTTGAGGCAATTTCGGTCTCGGGCTGTTTCGCCATGGTGCCTTCCCCTCTCTCTTTTCCTGCTGCTATCTCTCCATCCGCTTCCTCGTCATCTGCTATCGCACCGCCCGCTCTCTCCCGGCTCGCATTCACCTCCTCTTGATTTGCCATGCTTCGCGTGGCGGCGTCTATGCTGAGACATCGATCATCTCCGGGAGTCCCCATGTCGACCTCGTCTTCGCTCTGGCAGAGCTCGCTTGCCGATTTTCAGCACGCCGTCGAAACGCGCTCCACCCCGGGCTGTGGTGCCGCCGCCGCGCTGAATGGATGCCTGGGATTATCGTTGATTCTCAAGGGGGTGCGGTTGCATCGCGGCGAATCCGATCGCGATCTTCACCGCCGGCTGGTTGCCGAGGGTGATGCGCTCCATGACGCGTTGGCCAGCGCCGTGGATGACGATGCCGCGGCGTTTGCCGACTATCTCGACGCGCAGCATCTGCCACATGACACCGATGCCGAGGCGAACCGGCGTGATTCGGCGCTGCGCGAGGCCCGCGACGCCTCGATCCGGATTCCGCTGGCCGCTGCCGAGCGGTGTCGTGAAGGGCTGGCGTTGGCGGTCGAGGCGTTGGCTATGACATCCGAGGCGATGCGCAGCGATACCCTGGCCGGTGCCACGATGCTCAGGGCAGCCCTGGAGGCGTTGTTGATCGGCGTAGAGGCCAACCTGGAAGCACTGGCCGACCAGGCGTCGCGCCGGGAGCTGGAGACGCGCTGTGGTGCGCTTCGTGCCGACGCTCGCGCCCACTGTCGGCGGCTGGGCCTGGACGCCTGATCGTGGCGTTGCGCTGTCGGCGATCTGTTTCAGCCCGGTATCAGCACGCTCCACCACGCTACGCCCAGCAATAGAAAAGCCAGCCCCCGGTTGAACCATTGCCATTGATGCGATGTGCGAAACAGCCGGCCGACGCCGCTGCCCATCAGCGCCCAGCACGCCAGACAAGGCACGGCGATGCCGCCGAAGATGAGCGCCAACACGGCAATATGTATCGTGCTGGTGGTGCCATCGGTGAACACGCCGACGACCGAGAACGCCATCATCCAGGTCTTGGGATTGACCAGTTGCAGGCCGGCGGCCTGCAGGGCGCCGAAATGCGGTGCCCGGCCAGATGCCTCGCTCTCCAGCGTCGGCGGCGGGCTGCGATAGAGCTTCAAGGCCAGCCAGCTCAGCCAGGCGACGCCGACTACCGCCATGACGTGGCGCACGAGCGGATGGGCCAGCAGGGTCTGTGCCAGGCCCCCACCGATGATCAGCACGATCAGGGCGGCCGCCAGACTGGCCCCGAAGACCGCGGGTAGCGCGCGTTTCCAGCCCTGCCGCGCGCCCTGCGTCAGGATCAGCAGGTTGGTTGGCCCCGGCGTGATCGAGGCGACGAAGGCGAAAAGCGTGAAGGGCAGCCAGGACGACATGGACAACTCCTCGAAAGTCGGGAGCGTCACTATGACGTCGGCGGGCGTTGGCGTCTGGAAGGTTTGAGCAGCCGTGCGGCACGAGCGGGCTGAACGACTCGACCCCGTGAGCCATTGTCAGCGCGATGGCCGGCAACGACGGCGATAGTCGGCCGGCGTCAAACCGTAGGCGCGGCGAAACCAGCGGCCCAGATGGCTCTGGTCGGCGAACCCCAGTTGGCTGGCCACGATGGCGGGTGACTCGCCGGTGGCGAGACGCTGGCGGGCGAGACTCAAGCGCAGCTGGATCAGATAGGCATGGGGCGCCAGGCCGAAGGCAGCCTTGAAGGCGCGGGTCAGGCGGAAACGGTCGACGCCGCACTCTTCGGCGAGCGTCTGCAGACCGATATCGCTGTCACAATGGGCGTGCAGGTATGCCTGGGCACGTCGCGCCACGCGGGGCAGGCGCGGGTCGTCGTCCCGGCGTCGCCGGCGCCAGCCCAGATGCGGAAGCATGCCCTGCAGCAGGGTGTCGAGTGCAGCGTCGCGCTGCAGTCGCGTGCCCGGCTCGCGCAGTGTGGTAAAAGCGTGGGCGACGGCGGCGATCAATGGCGCGTCGTCGACCAGGGTCGTGGTAAAGCCCGGCTCCCCCGAGGCGAGGCCCGGCGTACCGAACTGGCGCAGTTCGCGTTGCAGCCAGGCCGCATCGATGTAGAGCATGGAGTAGGTGAAGCCGCCGCTGGCCGGTGCGTGTCCATCATGGATCTCCCCCGGCTCGACAAAGAAGAGGCGGCCCGGCGTGCTGTCGTGTCGCGAGTGTCGGCAGTGGAACTGCTGCACGCCCTGTTCGGTGAAGCCGACCAGGTAGCTGTCGTGCCAGTGCGGATCGTAGGCATGGCCCTCGAAATGGGCGCGGATCGTCTCGATGCCCGTATCGCCATCCTGTTGCAGGTCGATCCAGTTCGTCGATGTCATGCTGCCTCCCGCCCCACGGTCGATGCGGTATGCCGTCTCGATCCGTCAGCATGCCAGCACGAGCGACGCTTGTCTGGAACGTTCGTGCGGCTAAACCTTCGAGCCAGCTCCCGAGGCGCCTCAGTCCGGGGCTGGGGTCTCGAAGGTATCGCGTCGGCGCACCGTCAGCGTGGTGCCGATCGAGGCGACGATGATCAGGCCGATGGCCAGCCACTGCAGGCCGCTCAGGAGCTGGCTCAGGAACAGCAGGCCGGAGAGCGCGCCGATCGCCGGCTCCAGGCTCATCAGCGTGCCGAAAGTCTGGGTCGGCAGGCGCGGCAGCGCCACCATTTCGAGCGTGTAGGGCAGGGCCGTGGAGAGCACGGCGACGGCGAATGCCAGCGGGAGGACTTCCGGGGCGAAAATCGCCGGGCCGACGTCGATCAGGCCGACGGGGGCGATCACTACCGCCGCGATGGTGATGCCCAGCGTGGCGCTCTGGGCCCCGTTGATCGATCCCGCCTTCTGGCCGAACAGGATATACAGCGCCCAGCAGACGCCGGCTCCCAGTGCGCAGGCCGCGCCGTAAGGGTCGACCGGGCCGTTGCTGTCATCGCCCAGCAGCAGGAGACACGCCAGGCCGAACACGGCGAATGCCACCCACAGCAGGTCCAGCCAGCGTCGCGAGGAGAGCAGCGCCACGGTGAGCGGCCCGGTAAACTCCAGCGCCACCGCGATACCCAGCGGCACCGTCTGCAGCGCCTGGTAGAACAGCAGGTTCATGATGCCGAGCGCGACGCCATAGACGAGCGTCGACTTCCAGGCGCGGCGGCTCAGTGGCTGGCGCCAGGGCCGCATCACGATCAGCAGGATCAGCGCAGCGAGAATCAGGCGAATCGAGGTCGTGCCGGTGGCGCCGATGACCGGAAACAGCGATTTGGCGATGGACGCGCCGGTCTGGATCGAACACATTGCCACGATCAGCATGGCCACCGGCCAGGCTCTGGCCACGAATTCACGCATGGCGACTGACATGACACCTCCTGAGGTCTGCGGCATGATGGCTCGCCAGACGTTGCCACTCGCCGAACCGGCGGTCGAGGGGCATTCGACGAGAGCCGCAATTGTACGGATGGGCAATATATTGCACAAGTCTAGCGAGCGCCCCGACGTGCTGGTTCATGTGGCGGCCAACGTCCGGCGCCTGCGTCAGGCCGCGGGGCTGAGCCAGCAGGCGCTGGCGGATCAGGCCGGCGTGAGTCGGCGCATGCTGGTCAATATCGAGAAGGGCGACGTCAACGTCAGCCTGAGCACGCTCGATCGCCTGGCCGAAGCGCTGGGCGTGCTGTTCTACGCGCTGGTCCAGCCGCCGGGCAGCGAGGATTCGGCGCGCATCGACGAAGTCGCCTGGGTGGGAAAGCACCCCGCGAGTCGCGCCCGGCTGATGGCGAGCAAGCCGGCGCGGCAGGAGGTCGAACTGTGGTCCTGGTCGCTGGAGCCGGGAGACAGCTACGAATCGGCCGCCGACGACACCGGCTGGCACGAGATGCTGGTGGTGATCGAGGGCACGCTGACCCTGGAGCTGGACGATCGCTGCGTGACGATCGAGGCCGGCGACTTCCATGTCTATCCCAGCGACCAGTCCTACCGCTACCGCAATGAAGGGCCGGGTCGGCTGCGCTTCATCCGCAACGTGGTGTATTGAACAGCCAGAGCGCAGGCCGTGGAGGGTGCCGCTTTAGCGGGCTGGCGGTTCCGGTCTTCACGCTTTTCGCGCATGATGGGCGGCACCGTTTTTGCGCCCGACGATGCCCGTCGGCGCACAGTGCCGAGGATCGAAATCGTCATGAAAGGAATCGTGCTAGGGGTGTCATTGTTGCTGCTGGGTTCGCCGGCCGCCGTATCGGCACAGAGCGACGGAGCGGATATCGGGGAAGCCGTCGATCCGGTCATCGAGTCGCTGATGCGCCAGCAGAGCATTCCCGGCATGGCGGTGGCGGTGATTCGCCCGCAGGGGACGCAGATCCTGAATTACGGCGTCGCCGACCGTGATGGCAGCACACCGGTCGATGATGACACCCTGTTCGAGCTCGGCTCCATCAGCAAGACCTTTACCGCGACACTGGCTTCGCTCGCCGCCGTCCAAGGCAAGCTAGACCTGGACGCGCCGGTCAGCCGTTATCTGCCCGAGCTCGAGGGCAGCGCCTTCGACGAGATCAGCGGGCGCAACCTGGGCACGCACACCACCGGCGGGCTGCCGCTGTTCGTGCCCGACGAAGTGACGGACCGCGACTCGCTGATGGCCTGGTATCGCCAGTGGCAGCCTACCGAGCCGATCGGCAAAAGCCGCACCTACTCCAACCTGGGCATCGGGCTGTTGGGCCTGGAAGCCGCCGCCAGTCTCGATCAGGCATTCGTGCCGGCGATGCAGTCTCGCGTGCTGGAGCCGCTCGGGTTGGCGCACACCTTCTACGATGTCCCCGAGGCGCAGATGGCGCATTACGCCATGGGCGAGGACAAGCAGGGCGAGCCCATTCGCGTGGCGCCCGGCATGCTCGATGACGAGGCCTACGGCATCAAGACCACTGCCGGCGATCTGGCCCGGCTAGTCCAGGCCAACCTCGGTCTGCTCGAGATCGACGACGACCTGCAGCAGGCGGTCGACATCACGCGCCAGGGTTATTACCAGGTCGGCGACATGACCCAGGATCTGATCTGGGAGCAGTACCCGCTGCCGGTCCCGCTGGATACGCTGCTGGCGGGCAACGGCTACGACATGATTCTGAAGCCCAACGCGGCCGAGGCGATTCAACCACCGCAAGCGCCGCGCAGCGATGTCTGGATCAACAAGACCGGCTCCACCAACGGCTTCGGCGGCTACGTGGTTCTCGTGCCCGGCAAGCAGGTCGGGCTGGTGATGCTGGCCAATCATAACTATCCCAACGACGCGCGAGTGAAGGCGGCCTACGAGATGCTGTCGAAGCTGAATGTGATCGACGCCAGCAGCGCCATGGAATAGCCAGTCTCGGGACGTTGTGGGGGCGAGCCCGCCCGCAACGGAAACTCAGGTCTGCCAACGCAAACCGCCCGCCTCGGCTTGGCCGAGGCGGGCGGTCGTCGCTGCCGGAGACGCGATCCATATCAGCTGCCGCTGATTTCCGGCTCCGAGGTCGAGGCGGGGGTCGTGGTCAGATCTGGCTCGCTCAGCTCCAGCAGCTCGCGTGACATGGCGCGCACGTCGTAGAGCAGCTGAGGATTGTCGGCCAGTGCCTTGCCGTAGGAGGGTATCATCGCCTTCAGCTTGGCCTGCCATTCGTCGCTAGCCACCTGTTCGGGGAAGACTTTCTCGAGCAGCGTCAGCATGATCGAGGGTGCCGTCGAGGCGCCAGGCGAGGCGCCCAGCAGCGCGGCGATGGAACCTTCCGCGCCGCTGACCAGTTCGGTGCCGAACTGGAGCGTGCCACCCTTGCCTTCGATGTCCTTGATCGTCTGCACCCGCTGGCCGGCGGTCCACAGCTTCCAGTCTTCACGGTTGGCTTGTGGATAGTAGTGCTGAAGCTCCTTGAACTGGCCGCTTTCGGACATGCGCAGCTGGCTGATCAGATACCGCACCAGATCCATGTTGTTGATGCCGACCTTGGTCATCGGCCACAGATTGTTGGGCGTGATCGAGCGCATCAGGTCGGTCCAGGAACCGTTCTTGAGAAACTTGCTCGAGAAGGTGGCGAACGGCCCGAACATGATCGCCGGAGTGCCGTCGAGAATGCGCTTGTCGATATGCGGTACCGACATCGGCGGCGAACCGGCGGGCGCCAGACCGTAGACCTTGGCGTCGTGCTTGGCGACGACTTCCGGATTGGTAGTGAAGAGGAACTGACCACCGACCGGAAAACCACCGTACTGCCGGGCTTCCGGAATGCCGGATTTCTGCAGCAGGCGCAGCGCCGCACCGCCCGCGCCGATGAACACGAAGCGGGCATTGACGGTGCGCTCGTTACCACCGTCGCTGGTGTTGGCCACGGTGACTTTCCAGGTGCCGTCCACGTTGCGCTCCAGGTCTTGCACCTGGGTATTGACGGACAGATGGAAGTTATCGCGGCGGGCCAGCGCGTTCATCATCTGGCGAGTAATCTCGCCGAAATTGACCTCGGTGCCGATCGGCATCCGCGTCGCGGCCACGGGCTCGCTGGTATCGCGCCCGGTCATGACCAGCGGTATCCACTCCGCGATCTTCTGGGGATCCTCGGAATATTCCATGCCGGCGTAGAGCGGGTTCTGGCGCATCGCCTCGAAGCGGGTCTTCAAGAACGAGACGCGCTCGCCGCTCCAGACGAAGCTCAGATGCGGTACGGTATTGATGAAGGAGCGCGGATTGGCCAGTACGCCTTCGCGAACCTGGCTCGCCCAGAACTGACGCGACACCTCGAACTGCTCGGTAATCTTGACGGCACGTTGAATGTCCACGCTGCCATCGGGCTGAGGCGAGGTGTAATTCATCTCGGCGAAGGCCGAGTGGCCGGTGCCGGCGTTGTTCCAGACGTTGGAGCTCTCTTCGGCTGCCTTGTCCAGACGCTCGTAGAGGTGGATGGTCCAATCGGGCTGCAGTGACTGGAGCAGGGTTCCCAGGGTGGCACTCATGGTGCCGCCGCCGATGAGGACGACGTCGACGTTTTGAGTGTCGCCGGATTCGGCTCCAGGCTGGGTCTGCAGGCTGGAACAGAATGTCATGCCGTGACGCAATTTCATGAAGGTTCTCTGTCTGATGGATACGGACAGGCGCGAACGCGACTAGGACGACAGTTTAATGAGGTCGTGGCGTTAGTGCCATGATTATGACGGCCCCGGTTTGGCGACGAGCGCGGTGTGAACTCCTTTTTTATCTTATCAATCAATAATCTATTGTTGAATTACGGAATTTTTACAACATTGAAAGGAGCGCGGGATGACGACGGATCCAGACGGCTGGACGCTGGCGGACCCGGAGACGGCACCGAACGCCCGCATTGCCTCGTCGAATGCTGGCGCTAGCCGGAGCATGTCGACCGGGCTTCACATCATCGAAACGTCGAGGAAAACGCCATGACACGACAAGCGGCACGCTATCTGATGACGGCGATCACGATTCTGCTGGTCGCCGGATGCACCCAGTCGCGAACACTGCCGGACGGCGAAACGGCAGGTAGCCAGCCGGCCGGCAGTGGTCAGGCCGTGACCGATATTCGTTACCAGCTCGGGCCCTGTCACGGCATGTGCCCGGTTTACAGCGTCGATATCAGCGAGGATGGCACGACCCGATTCACCGGGGAGCGGTTCACGGCCGTCGCGGGCGAGCGTGTTCGCATCAACGATCCCGAGCGATTCACGTTGGTCGAGAGGCGGCTCGCCCCGTGGCAGCCGGCGATGGGGACGACGACCGCCACGCCGGACTGCGGTCCGCGCGCGACGGATCTGCCCCATTACACCGTGACGTGGACGAATCGCGACGGAGAAACGGCGACCCTCGAGCATGACAGTGGCTGCCATTCGGCGGATGCTCGCGAGTTGACGCAGCAGCTTCGCGCTCTGCCCCAGGCGTTGGGCATCGAGCCCTGGGTCGAGCGCTGACCGACCATCGGGGAACGACGAGGCCAGAGACGCTACGACTATTCTGTGCTTGACGAGGGGATATTCGTTTAGCATGCTAATTAGGCGTCGCGACAAAACGTCGCAGGGCGTTCCATTACCGAAGGAGTGGTCATGAAAGCGTTCAATAAATTGTTTTCGATGTTGGCCGCCATCGTCGTCTCCGCCGTGTTGCCGTTTTCCATGGCTGCGGAGAGCGAAGCCAGCCAGCACCAGAGTTCCTACAGCGGCACCAGCGTCAATTCCTCCGTGGTCAGCGAGGACAAGCAGGACGACGAGTCGGCCTGAATATCCCTGGATTCTGAATGCCGCGATGAAGTGCCCGAATGACGACAAAGTCCCGATGTCGACACGATATCGGGGCTTTTCGTTTGCGCAGGATATGACGTGTGTCGCTGTAAGGCAGATTCTCTGGGCCTAAAGTCGGCTGGCAGCCGATGCGGCCGCAGGCGAGGATGATGTCACCTTTCAGCCGGAGTCATGCCCATGCCTGTCTATGCCTATTTCGATGCGGTGCCGAATCTGCCGGACAAGGGGCGCTACTGGGTCGCGCCTAGCGCTCACGTCATCGGGCAGGTCGAACTGGGAGAGGACGTGGGCGTCTGGTTCAACGTAGTGATCCGTGGCGACAATGACCGGATCCTGATCGGCGAAGGCAGCAATATCCAGGAAGGCTGCATGCTGCACACCGACCCTGGGCTCGTTCTGCGTGTCGGTCGTGGCTGCACCATCGGCCACCACGCCATTCTCCATGGCTGTACCCTGGGCGACAACACGCTGATCGGCATGGGGGCGACCGTGCTCAATGGCGCGCGGATCGGCAATAACTGCCTGGTCGGCGCCAACGCGCTGGTGACCGAAGGCAAGTCTTTCCCCGACAATTCGCTGATCGTCGGCGCGCCGGCAAAGGCGGTGCGCACACTGGACGTCAAGGCGATCGAGGGGCTGAAGGCCTCGGCAGCGCATTACGTCGAACGCTGGCAAGCCTTCTCCCGAGGTTTGAAACCGATCGACATCGATTGACATTCGAGGGCTATCCAGCCCCTGATCCAACCCCGATAAGCCTATTCCGCTTTCCTGCTTCTTCCCGAATATCGGCATGAAACCCTTGTCATCGGCGAGGGTTTTGTCATTTGCGACTATCTTGTATTCAACACGGCGAGCTTGTGTTCGACATAGCGAACTTGCGCTCAATATTGCGAGAAACCGGTTCCCAGGAGGATGCCATGACGAGCCAGTACACGACCGACGAACCCGCCCGGGAGGCGCTGTACGACATCGCCGGGCCCGCCGTGATCGAATTCGGCGCGCCCTGGTGTCCGTGGTGTCAGGCGGCCCAGCCGCTGATCGCCGAAGCGTTCGAAGGCGCGCAGGAGCTACCGTACTTCAGGATCGAGGATGGCAAGGGCCGGCCGCTGGGGCGGGCCTTTCGAGTCAAGCTCTGGCCGACGCTGATCTTTCTGCGTGACGGCGAGGAGGTCGCTCGCTGTGTCCGGCCGGAGTCGACGGCGCCCTTGAAGCAGGCGCTGGCGAAAGTCGTCACGCCATCGTGAGGATTTCCGCTACGCTTGGCGCATTCCTGATTCACCGATAGAGGATTCTTCGTGGCCGCAGGCAGTCTACTGACACTACTCGACGATATCGCCACGTTGCTCGACGACGTTTCCCTCATGACCAAGGTGGCCGCCAAGAAGACGGCGGGCGTGCTGGGTGACGATCTGGCGCTCAACGCCCAACAGGTCACCGGCGTTCGCGCCAGCCGCGAGCTGCCAATCGTGTGGGCCGTGGCGAAAGGGTCGCTGCGCAACAAGCTGATTCTGGTGCCGGCGGCGCTTCTGATCAGCGTGATCGCTCCCTGGCTGATCACCCCGCTGCTGATGCTGGGCGGCGCGTTTCTCTGTTACGAGGGCGCGGAAAAACTGGCTCACAAGTTTCTGCACGGTGGCGCCGAGGCGAGCAAGGAAGATGTCCGCGCCGCCGCGAAGCTGAAGACGAAGGAGGAGCGGCTGGCGTTCGAGAAGGACAAGATCAAGGGCGCCGTGCGGACCGACTTCATCCTCTCGGCGGAAATCATCGCCATTACGCTGGGCACGGTGGCCAGCGCCAGTTTCACCCAGCAGGTCGTGGTCCTGGCGATCATCGCCGTCGCCATTACCGCGGCGGTCTACGGCCTGGTGGCCGGCATCGTCAAGCTCGACGATCTCGGCGTCTATCTCACCGAACGCTCGGCGAGCTTCGCCCAGTCGATCGGTCGCGGGATTCTGTGGGCGGCGCCCTATCTGATGAAGCTGCTGTCGATCGTCGGCACCATCGCGATGTTCCTGGTCGGCGGTAGTATCCTGACGCATGGCGTGCCCTTCATTCACCATGCCATCGAGAATCTCGCCGAAGCGCCGGCCGATATTCCCGGCGTGGGTGCGATCATCCAGCCGCTGGCTCCCATGCTGCTCAACTTCGCTTGCGGCCTGCTGGCCGGGGCGGTCGTGCTCGGGGCGGTGCAACTGATCAAGAAGCTCCGATCCGGCAGCGGCCACTGACAAGGCAAAGCGCTGCCCGCGAGAAGCGGGCGAACTCACGGATCAACCCATGGATCAATCCGCGAGCAGGGCGCGCTCCAGGGCGAAGACATGGGCGTCCTCGAATCCCAGCTCGCGCAACGCGGCAGCCAGGTTGAGCAGATAGTCGCGGTTGGGGCCGCTCGGGCCGTGAGACGTGGCGATCTGGCGCGCGATCTCGGCTTCCGAGGCCGGACCGAGATAGGCGGCGTTATCCTCTCCCGCCAAGTACACCACGCCCTCGACTCGGCTGACATGATCCGAGGGCGAGTCCTCGAAGGTCATCTCTGTCACGACGCGCAGATAGCCATTCTTCTCACGGATATCCAGCGGTTCGAACACGCGGGGAGAGATGCGATAGGCCATGCCGTGGCAGATTGCATCGGCATCCGGCGTAAGCGTCACGACCCGCCCCGGCGCTTCCGGCGTGCCACGATGATCGTGGGAGCCTTGCCAGAAGCGCCGCGTCCAGCCGCGAATCGAGGCCGGGCGGCGTTCCAGGTAGTCGAAATCCGCCTTCCAGATCAGCGAACCGTAACCAAATAGCCATACCGATTCGTGATCGTCGAAGTAGGTCATCCGGCGATTGTGGGCAGTGGTATCGAAAGACATGGGACTCCGGTGTTGAAGACTGGCGAACGGGCGTGTGCCGTGGCGGGGGAATAATATGCGGCGGCGCGCGGTCGATCTCAAGGCCGGCGGGGCGCGCGTTTTCGTCACTCGTCGTGGTGGTCCCTGCCGATTTGACAGTTGGCCCGGCGATGCCATGTTGAAGTTCCATCATCATTGAAACGCCGTCATCGCTCTCGGGAGTCATCATGGCCAGTCAAAAACGGATCATCGCGGCACTGATGCAGCGTCATGGACGCACCTTCGCCAGCGAACTGGGGATCGACCTGCGCAAGAACACGCCGTCGCCACTGTTTCGTCTGCTCTGCTATTCGCTGCTGACCAGTGCGCCGATCAGTGCCGAGCTGGCGATGCGTGGCGCCAGGGCGATGGCCAGGGCCGGCTGGACGACGCCGCAGAAACTGCAGGCGAGCGACTGGGAAACCCGAGCGCGGGTACTCAACGAGTCCGGTTACGCGCGCGTCGACGAAAAGACCGCCACGCAGCTGGCGGACATGAACGCCGCACTGCTGGAGACCTACGGTGGCGATCTGCGCAAGTTGCGCGAGGCGGCGGAAGGTAGCCCCAAGGCGTTGCGGAAACGGCTCAAGGCCTTCAAGGGAATCGGCGGCACCGGTGCCGATATCTTTCTGCGCGAGATCCAGTTGGTGTGGGACGAATGCTACCCCTATGCTGACAAGGCCGCGCTCTCCGCGGCCGAGAAACTGGGGCTCAAGGCCGACGCCGACAAGCTGGCCGACAAGGTATCCCGCGAGGATTACCCCAGGCTGATGGCCGCGTTGGTGCGTTGCAAGCTGGAGAAGGATGTCCAGGGCGTGCAGGATGCGGCCAAAGGCTGAGCGTCTACCACTGGCGCTTCGGGTCGCTCAGCCACTTGCCCACCGGCCCGATCCCGTCCGTACACCAGGGCTCGCTCAGCCGGGTGATGAAAAAGCGGGGCTGCTTGCCGAACGCCCGGTTCAACCGCGAACGCAGAAACTCGATCGGATCGGTCGACTCGATCAGCCAGGTCGTGCGAAACAGCGGGATGGATTCGAACCGTCCGAGCATCGACTCCAGGCGATGGCTATCCATTCTTCCCAGCGGTCTGTCGAAGGTCAGGCAGTAAATGCCCATGGCATGCTCCTTGCTGCCGAATTAGCCAACTCTCATCCAGCGTAGACCGACCGGCGACGGCTTGTCCTTGTCCCCGATCGAATCCGTTGGTCATGGGCGCTCAGAATGCCGGATCATCCGCCTTTGCCGATTCGTCAGCGGCCTTTGGCAGGATCAGGTTGAGCACGATCGATACCAGCGCGCCGGGGATCAAGCCGGATTCCAGCAATACGCCGATCTGATCGGGCGCGCCCGCGTAAAGCCCGCTCTGGGCCGGCAAGCCGATGGCGACGGCCAGCGAGACGCCGACGATCAGCATGTTGCGCTTGTTGAACGCGGCATGGGAAAGCATCTTCACCCCCGCGCTGGCGATCATCCCGAACATGATGATCACTGCGCCGCCCAGCACCGCGGCGGGAATCGCCGAAACCACCGCGCCGAGCTTGGGAATCAGCCCCGCCAGCACCAGGAAGCCACCGCCAATGGCGACCACGAAACGGCTGGCGACACCGGTCAGGGCAACCAGCCCGACGTTCTGGCTGAAGCTGATCTGCGGGAAGGCACCGAACAGTGCCGCGAAACTGCTGGAAAGACCATCGGCCATCACGCCACCGGACAGCTCTCGCGGCGTGGCCTCGCGCTCGGCGCCGCCAATCGCCGTGCCGGAAATGTCGCCGATCGACTCGGCGCAGGTCACTACCGCCATCAGCGTGATCGCCAGAATCGCCGCCGGATCGAAACTCAGCCCGATCTCGAAGGGGACCGGCAGCTGGAACCAGCTGGCATCGGCGACCTTGGAAAAGTCGAGCAGGCCGAACGGCGCGGCTACCGCACAGCCGACGAGGATGCCGATCAACACCGCAGCCTCGGAGAGAAAGCCGCGACAGAACTGATGAAACGCCACGGTGACGATGAAGACCAGCGCGGCCAGCAACAGATGATGCGGTGCCCCGAAGTCCTCGGCACCGACGCCGCCGCCGACATAGGCGAAGCCCACCGGCAACAGCAGGATGCCGATCAGCAGCACGAAGGTGCCCGAAACCACGGGCGGGAAGAACACGCTCAAACGCTTGTAGAAGACGCCCACCACTGCCATCGCCAACCCGCCGATCAGTGCGCCGCCGAAGACCGCCGGCAGCCCTTGACTGGCAGCGATCGGAATCATCACCGGCACGAAGCCGAAGCTGGTGCCCATGACGATCGGCAGACGCGCGCCCAGCGGGCCGATCCCCAGCGTCTGGACCAGGGTGGCGATCCCCGCCACGAACATCGCCATCTGTACCAGGAAGACGGTATCCGCCCCTGAAAGGCCCGCCGCGCCGGCGATGATCAGCGGCACGGCGGCATTGCTGACGAACATCGCCAGCACATGTTGTATACCAAGTGGAACCGCCTTTCGGAGCGGTGGGAAGTAGTCGATATCGCGTAGCCGACTATCGTTTTCGTTGACGTGAAGGCGGCATTCTTCCTTGGAATGACGGCTTGCCGCGGTGGTGTCCTGATTCATCGAATACTCCAGAGTCCGTTGTTGTTGTCTACCTTTGTCGAACTACTCTAGAGCGTTTTTGTGTACAAAAAAACCGGTAAAGCGAAAGGCGTGGATGGCGCCGGCTTCAGTCCTCGTTCGGCCACCAGCGCGCCAGCACGGATTCTGCCTGGCGCTTGATGTCCTCGTCGATATAGATCGACACGGCCACCAGCGCGGCGGCCAGTACGCTGGCGTCATCGGTATAGCCGACACCGGCGACGAAGTCGGGGATCGCATCCAGCGGCGAGATGAAATAGCCAAGCGCCCCGATGATCGTCGACTTCGCCCAGAGCGGAACATCGGGTCGCTTGAGCACGAAATAGAGCTGGAGCGCCTTCAGCGCCACCTCGCGCCCGGCGCGCTTGCCGAAGCGCGTCAGCTTGCGCCAGAAGCGCTCATCGCTGTAGCTGTCCTGGTGCTTGGCGGGTGCTTCGGAACCGGACGGTAATTCGACCGCCACGTCAGCGGGCAGATAAATGGTGTCGTCGTGCTCGATACGGCGGGAGTAGCGAGAGAAAATCTTCATGATCGGGCTCCGTCATTGCGGGCGGTATCCCAGTCTAGGCAGAGGATCGGCCGGCGCCCAATTTCTTCGAGTGCCGGCCGGCACGGGCGGAAGCCTCGAGGGCGATCCTCGGCCCAGACCCATGAGCCAGTCGCGCCAGAGTCTGGCGGCGACAGCGAGCGGCGGAAGCGTTCGACGAATGCCGAGCTGCATTTTCGGACTTTTGGTCAAACATGCCGGAGCTTTAGTGATAGAGGAGCTTGCGATACTACTTTAGTCTAGGCGCCATCCCAAGTCTTGACCGGAAATCTCGAAATGACGACGCAAGAACCTCGACACGCGCCGCAGACGGTGCCAGAGCCCTCGCGCTGGATCGCCGTATTCTCGCTGACGATGGGCGTGTTCAGCCTGGTGATGGCGGAATTTTTGCCGGCCAGCCTGCTGACGCCGATGGCGGAGTCGCTCGCGATCAGCGAGGGGCAAGCCGGGCAGGCCGTTACCGTAACGGCGATCGTGGCACTGCTTTCAGGATTGCTGGTGACGGCAGTGACCCAGCGGCTCGATCGCCGTCATGTGCTGCTGGCGTTCTCCGTACTGATGATCGCCGCCAACCTGACGGTGGCGTTCGCGCCGCATCTGGCCTGGCTACTGCTCGGGCGGGTATTGCTCGGCGTGGCATTGGGTGGGTTCTGGGCGCTCTCGACCGCGACGGTCATGCGGCTGGTGGCCGAGCATGACGTGCCGCGCGCGCTGTCCGTGATCTTCACCGGCGTGCCCATCGCCACCATCAGCGCCGCGGCACTGGGCAGCTATCTCGGCGATGTGATCGGCTGGCGCAACGTCTTCCTGCTGGCGACGGCGCTCTCGGTGGCGACGCTGGTACTGCAATATGTCACCTTGCCGCGGATGACGCCCGAGCGCCCGACACCGCTCGGCACCTTGGTCAGCGTGATCAAGCGGCCGGGCATGGGCGCGGGCATCATCGCCATCGTACTGGTGTTCTGCGGCCACTTCGCTTTCTTCACCTACGTACGTCCGTTCCTCGAGGGTGTGTCGCGGATGAGCATCAACGAACTCTCCTCGACCCTGCTGGCGTTCGGCGTGGCGAACTTCGTCGGCACGCTGGTCGCGGGATTCCTGCTCGAGCGCAGCCTGCGGTTGACGCTGCTGCTGATGCCGCTGGTCATGGGCGTGCTGGGCTGGCTGCTGGCCAGCCTGGGCGGCTTCTCGATGGGCACCGATGCCATCATGGTGGCGACATGGGGCTTCGCCTTCGGCGCGGTGCCGGTCGCCTGGTCGACCTGGATCACTCGCGTCGTGCCGGACGAGGCCGAAAGCGGCGGCGGTCTCATCGTGGCCTCGATCCAGCTGGCGATTGCGCTGGGCGCGGCCGTCGGCGGCGTCATGTTCGATATCAGCGGAGTCCTGGGCGTCTGTGCGACGGCCGGCACGCTGCTGCTGGCCGCTGCCGCGCTGATCCTGGTGGCGGTCAGGACGCGGCCGGAGGCGTCGGCCGATCGCGACGCCATGGCGGCAACCTGTCAGTAAACGTGAAAACCTCGGCAGCCCGGCCGGCGGCGCCGCGGTATCGGCCGGGATTCGGCCGGGAGGATGGGCGAGCTCATCTTGCTTGTCGGGCAGGGATGATGGTCTGCTATAAGGAACCGCCCCAAGGACCATCGAAAGGAACCGACGATGAGTATCGACCCCCAAGCAGGACGCTTGCCCGACGAACACAGTCTCGCCAACCTGCCGCGTCTGGTGTCGCGCTATTACAGCGAACGCCCGGACGCCAGCGACCCCGGCCAGCAGGTTGCCTTCGGCACTTCGGGCCACCGCGGCTCGTCGCTGAAGACGAGCTTCAACGAGTGGCACATCCTGGCGACGACCCAGGCGATCTGCGAGTATCGCGAGGCCCAGGGGATCGATGGGCCGCTGTTCATCGGCATGGATACGCATGCGCTGTCCGAGCCGGCCTTCGTCTCCGCGCTGGAAGTGCTGGCGGCCAACGGTGTCGAGACGCGGATCGACGCCGGCTGCGAGGAGACCGGCGGTGAGGTCGGTTACACGCCGACGCCGGCGATCTCCAACGCCATTCTGGTCTACAACCAGGGGCGCACCAGCGGCCTGGCCGACGGCATCGTGATCACGCCGTCGCACAATCCGCCGGTGGATGGCGGCTTCAAGTACAACCCCACCAACGGCGGCCCTGCCGATACCAATGTCACCAAGTGGATTCAGGAGCGCGCCAACGAGCTGCTCGCCGGCGGGCTCGAGGGCGTTCGCCGCGTCAGTTATGCCGAAGCGCTGAAGGCGCCGACCACCCAGCGTTTCGATTACATCGACAGCTACGTCAGCGGGTTGGACAAGGTCATCGACATGGCCGCAATTCGCGATTCCGGGCTCAAGTTCGGTGTCGATCCGCTGGGCGGCGCCGGCGTGCACTACTGGCCGCGTATCGCCAAGCGCTACGATCTGCCGCTGGAGGTGATCTCCACCACCGTCGACCCGACCTTCCGCTTCATGCGCGTCGACTGGGACGGCAAGATCCGCATGGACTGCTCGTCGCCCCATGCCATGGCAGGGCTGATCGAGAACAAGGATCGCTTCGACGTCTCGTTTGCCTGCGACACCGACCACGATCGCCACGGTATCGTCGCGCGCTCGACCGGGCTTCTGAATCCCAACCATTATCTGGCCGTCGCCATCGAGTATCTCTTTACTCACCGCCCGAACTGGAGCGACAAGGCTGCCATCGGCAAGACGCTGGTCTCCTCGTCGATGATCGATTACGTCGCCGAAGGCCTGGGCCGGGACGTGGTCGAGGTGCCGGTGGGCTTCAAGTGGTTCGTCGATGGTCTGATCGAAGGCACTCTCGGCTTCGGCGGCGAGGAATCCGCCGGCGCCTCGTTCCTGACGCGGGACGGCAAGCCCTGGTCCACCGACAAGGACGGGATCATTCTCGGTCTATTGGCCGCCGAGATCACCGCCGTGACCGGTAAGGACCCGGGCGAGCGCTATCAGGCCCTCACCGAACGTTTCGGCGCGCCGGTCTACGAGCGCGTGGACGCGCCGGCCAACCGCGAGCAGAAGGCCAAGCTCGGCAAGCTCACGCCGGAACAGGTCACCGCCGACACGCTCGCCGGCCATCCGATTACCCGCAAGCTGACCGAAGCGCCTGGCAACGGCGCCGCCATCGGCGGGCTCAAGGTGGTTACCGAGGCGGGCTGGTTCGCCGCGCGCCCCTCCGGCACCGAGGATGTCTACAAGATCTATGCCGAAAGCTTCGAAGGCGAGGAGCATCTCAAGCGGATTCAGGAAGAGGCCAAGACGCTGGTCGACCAGGTACTGGCGGGCTAGATCCAGCGACGAGTCGACCCTGAAGGAATAGCAAGAGCGGGCTGCGCATGCAGCCCGCTCTTTTTTGCGTTTCAAACCATACTCATCACGTCATGCCAATCACCCCATATGGGTGACCAGCTTGGTGGTGAGATAGGCTTCCAGCGCTTCGCTGCCGCCTTCGGAGCCGTAGCCGGAATCCTTGATGCCGCCGAAGGGAAGTTCAGGTAGCGCAATACCCAGATGGTTGATGGTCAGCATGCCCGCCTCCAGCCGGTCGCTGAGCGCCTGGGCGGTCTTCGACGAGGCGGTGAAGGCATAGGCGGCCAGCCCGAATGGCAGGCGGTTGGCCTCGGCCAGTGCCTCTTCCAGGTCGTCGAACGGAACCAGCAGCGCCAATGGGCCGAACGGTTCTTCGTTCATTGCACGCATCTGCGGCGTCAGCCCGGTCAGTACCGTCGGTTCGAAGAAATAACCGGGGCCGTCGGAGCCCTTGCCGCCGAGCTGGACGGTCGCGCCCTGGCTGCGGGCATCGTCGATCAGGGCTTCCAGTGCCGGACGACGGCGCTCGTTGGCTAGCGGCCCCATGGTCACGTCGGGGTCGAGTCCATTGCCGACCTTGATCTCGCGGGCCAGGGCGACGAAGCGTTCGAGGAAGGTTTCGAACACGCCGCGTTGAATCAGGAAGCGGGTCGGCGAGACGCAGACCTGACCGGCATTGCGGAATTTCGAACCGACCAGAAGCCGTGCGGCCTGTTCGACATCGGCATCGTCGAAGACCAGCGCCGGCGCATGGCCGCCCAGCTCCATGGTCGCGAGCTTCATGTGCTCGCCGGCCATGGCGGCCAGTTGCTTGCCGACCGGGGTGGAGCCGGTGAAGGTGACCTTGCGGATCGTCGGATGAGGAATCAGGTAGCTGGAAATTTCCGACGGTACGCCGTAGACCAGGCCGATGACGCCGGCCGGTACGCCGGCATCGGCGAAGGCTCGAATCAGCTCGGCGGGAGAGGCGGGGGTCTCTTCCGGCGCCTTGACGATGATCGAACAGCCGGTGGCGAGCGCCGAGGAGAGCTTGCGAACCACCTGGTTGATCGGGAAGTTCCATGGCGTGAAGGCCGCGACCGGGCCGACCGGCTGGCGGACGACACGCTGCTCGACGCCGGCTGCCCGGGCCGGCACGATGCGCCCGTAGGTCCGGCGGCCTTCTTCCGCCAGCCAGTCGATGGTATCGGCGGCGGCCAGGGTTTCACCGCGTGCCTCGGCCAGCGGCTTGCCCTGTTCCTGGGTCATCAGCCGTGCGATGCCATCGGCGCGTTCGCGCAGCAGCTCGGCCGCCTTGCGCATGATCTTGTAGCGCTCGAACGCGGAAGTGGCGCGCCAGGTCTGGAAGCCGCGTTCGGCGGCGGCCAGGGCAGCGTCGAGATCGCTGGTGGCGGCATGCGCGACCCGGCCGATCACCTCGCCGGTAGCGGGATTGATCACATCGATCTGGCGACCATCCTGGCCTTCGCGCCATTCGCCGTCGATATAGAGTCTTACGTCGGAGTAGGATTGTGTTTCGAGGGACATGCAATGCTCCTTGTGGATGTGTTGTTTGTCGGTGCCATGTGTCGCCGTTCAGCCATCATAACCGCTCGGCGCCGGCTGCGGAGCCGTGCTTGCCCAGCGTGCGGTCAGCGTACAAAAGAAGTCGATGTACTGGCTGTGGCCGTGGGGAAAGATCACGTCCAGCGTCAGCGGATCGTCGGCATCGCTGATCCCTTCCAGCGCCGGCCAGACATCGATATCCGGATTCTCGGCATGGCGTGACAGCCGCTCGATATCCACCCCGGCGCGCCGCACCTCGCCGCCGCTGCTGTCGACGTAGAGCACCCGGTTGCCGCTGTCGAATGCATCCCCCAGCTGCTGGACCAGAGTCAGGAAGCCGCGATCGCTGCCGCCGCGCTGGCGCTCGGCCTGCGGGTCGTCCGGCTGGATGAACGAGGTCACGGTATCCCCGACGCCGACGATACGCGGCATCAACGCGGGATCGAAATGCTCGCGAGCCAGCTGCAGCAGTGCGGCGTGGTCACGAGGCGCTTCCCGGGCATTGAAGGCCTCGCCCAGTGGGTAGCGGCCGGTATGGCGATGATAGTAGCGGTTGAGGATGACCAGCACGCCGACTTCCTTGACGGCGCCACGCAGCATCAGCTGGAAGTCAGTGGTGCCGGCGTTGCCGCCACTGCTGCCATCGTCGACGCTCTCCCGCAGGCGCTCGTTGCCTTGCGCGTCCCGCCCGGCATTGGGGGCGTAGTGGATGAAAAAGGCGTCGTCGAGGCCGGCCTGGCCGGCGGCTTCCAGGCGTTCGCGCATGAAATCGGCAGCGGCGATCTGCAGCGCTCGATAGCGCGCGGGAGCGTCCCGCCAATGGCGGTAGAAGACGTTGAGGTTGAGTGTCGGCGACGCCAGGTTGTCGAGCACCGCAGCGGCGATCAGGTCGCGCCGCACGTCGGCCGGCAAGCCGTAAGGCGGCCGGGACAGCAGCGCGTCGAGAAAAGCCTCGGCCTGAGCGGGGAACGCCTCGAGGAACGCCAGTTCGGCATCGGTGACGCCGGGATGGCTGACGCTGCCGAAGCGATCCTGCCACTGTACCCCGCCGGCCGCCAGGCCCGGCAGATAGCAACCCTGTTCGCCGGCTCGGTCGGGCGTCTCGAACAGCGCCTCGACGATGCCGTTCACCCCGCGCGAGCCGATATGCTCGCCATTGGTCAACACGAAGAAGTGGCCGTCGAGCTGGCGCGCGGCATCGAGATAACGGCGTTCCAGGCGCCGGGTCAACGGGTCGCCGACCAGCCCCATGCAGACGCCGTCCAGATCCTGGATGATCAGCAGGTTGTCGGTAGCCGCCAGTTCGTCCAGCAGGCGGGCGTGATCGAGCGAAAAGGGGCGAGTCGGGGGCATGGTCAACGTCTTGTTCGGCGGCGAATGGCAATGACGCGGAAATCGCGGTTCGCCACCAGTATAACGTCAGGCTTCGAGACGAATAGCCGCGGTTTGCCCGACCGGAAAGCCGCGACTAGGCTGCTAGGAGTCGTCGTGATCGCAAGACGCATAGGCGATCCAGAAAGCGGCGATCCAGAAAGCGCAACACGTTCACGTCCGGATGGCGTGATGAGAGCCCGGTCAGGGCAACCTTGGCAAGGAGGCAACGATGTCCAGTCCCGAACACAAGCAGAAGATCTGGAAGCTGATCGAGAAGATCAAGGTCGGCATGTTGGTGACCCTCGACGATGGCGTGCCGCGCTCCCGCCCCATGCATCTGGTGCAGGATGCCTACGACGGCAAGCTCTGGTTCTATACGCGACGCAGTGCGGAGAAGACGTTCGAGGCGCAGGCCGATCAGGATGTCTGTATTTCCTTTTCGGACCAGGAAGACGGCACTTATGTCTCGATGTCAGGTACGGCACGCCTCAATCACGATCCCGAGCTGATCGAGAAATACTGGAACCCGTTCGTGGCAGCCTGGTTTACCGGCGGCAAGGAGGATCCGGATCTCACCATGATGGAGATCGACGTCCATTTCGGCGAACACTGGCAGTCGCGGGAGAGCAAGACGTTCCAGCTCTACGAATTCGCCAAGGCCAACGTGAAGAAAGACCACCAGCCCAATATTGGCGAGAACGAGAAGTTCGGTCACTGAAGCTGACCGCCGCCAGCATCGATCGGCGCTGGCGGCTTTATGCATTCCAGATCATTGACAGTAACGCGCCAAGTCAGGATAAAGAGTCCTCATTAGTCACATAGCGACCCCCCATGTTTCTGCTGACGGCATTCGTCGTTCTCTCGATCGGTTTCTCCTTTGTCTGTTCGGTGCTGGAAGCCGCGCTGCTCTCGCTGACGCCAAGCTATATCGCGCAGCTCAAGGACTCCCGTCCCAAACTCCACGACAAGCTCAACAAGCTCAAGTCCAATATCGACCGCCCGCTGGCGGCGATTCTGACGCTCAACACCATCGCGCATACCGTCGGTGCGACCGGTGTCGGTGCGCAGGTATCGATCGTCTTTGGTGACGCCCACGTGGCGATCGCTTCGGCGCTGATGACGTTCGGCATCCTGGTGTTCTCGGAGATCATTCCCAAGACCATTGGCGCGACCTATTGGCGAGCGCTGGCGCCGTTGCTGCCGCGCATCCTGAACATCATGGTACGCACGCTGCTGCCGTTCATCTGGCTTTCCGAGATGATCACCAACCGTATCGCCAAGAACGAGAACGATGTCGACATGCGCGGCGAGATCAAGGCGCTGGCGCGTATCGGGCTCGACGAGCAGGCGCTGGACCCGGACGAAACGCGCACTATTACCAACATTCTCAACCTGCACGAGATCCCGGTGAAGAGCGTGATGACGCCGCGGACGGTGTGCGAGACGGTAACGCCGGACATGACCGTGGCCGAGTTCGATCAGCGTTACGGCAAGACTCAGTTCACGCGCTTTCCGGTCATGGATGGCGCCGAGGATGCGCTGGGTTACGTGCACAAGGCGGATACCTACCACGCCGAGGACGGAGAGACGCTGAAATCGGTGATGCATCCGGTGGCTATCGTCGACGAAGCCGATAGCGTCGAACACGTCTTCACCGCGATGCTCAAGGACCACAACCATCTGCGCGTGGTCTACGACGACCACGGCAACTGGGTGGGCCTGATCACTATGGAAGACGTGATCGAGACGATCCTGGGGCAGGATATCGTCGACGAGACCGACAACGTGCATAACCTGCGCAAGTACGCCAAGCAGCGCTGGCTGAAGCGGATCAAGCGCGGCGAATCCGCCCAGCCGCCGCCGGGCTGATGTTGATGATCGATAGCCCGGCGCGCGATCAGATGACCTTCTTGCGTAGCCAGGCCGCCAAGGCCTCGCCCAGGATGACCAGCACGATGATCGCCAGCAGGATGGTGGCGACGGTCTGCCAGGCCAGGGTGTCGATGGCGCCCTGGAGAATCACGCCGATGCCGCCGGCGCCGACCAGACCCAGCACGGTCGACTCGCGCAGGTTGATGTCCCAGCGCAGGATGCCGACCGCGAAGAAGGTAGGAATCACCTGCGGCACGATGGCGTAGAGCACTACCTTGGCCCGCGACGCGCCGGTCGCTTCCAGCGCCTCTACCGGGCGACGGTCGATCTCCTCGATCGCCTCGCCCAGCAGCTTGCCGAGAAAGCCGATCGACCGGAACATGATCGCGATGATCCCGGCCAGCACGCCGGGGCCGAAGATCGCCACGAACAGCAGCGCCCAGATCAGCGTGTTGACCGACCGGCTCGAGACCAGAATGAAACGGCCCAGCCACAGCGTGAAACGGTTGGGCGTCGTGTTCTGGGCCGCGATGTAGGCAATCGGCAGCGACATGAACACGGCGACGAAGGTGGCGATCGTGGCGATGTTGAGCGTCTCGACCAGCGCCCAAAGAATGGCATGCAGATTGCTCACGTCCGGCGGCACCATGCGGCCGAACAGGTCGCCGACCTGGGCGGGAGCATCCCATACCCAAGGCCAGATGATATCGATGCTCTCCACTGCCCAGACTACGGCGGCAACCACCGCCAACAGCGTGACGAAGCGCTTCCAGCGTTGTTGCGGGGTATAGCGCGCCCAGGTGCGTTCGGCAACGGTCGGGGTCGTTCGCATGGTCATCCGATGTTCCTCCTGATCCGACCGCTGACCGCTTCACTGACCAGAATCACGCCGATGATCACCATCGTGATCGCCAGCGCAAAGTCGTAATCGTAGCGGCCGAAGGCATTCATCAGCGTGGAGCCGATACCGCCGGCGCCGACGATGCCGACCACTGCCGAGGCGCGCAGATTGCTGTCGAGCTGATAGATGCCGAGGCCGATCTGGCGCGGCATGATCTGCGGCAGCACGGCGAACTGCAGCACGCTGATATAGGGTGTGCCGCTGGCGCGCAGCGCTTCCACCTGCCCCCAGTCGATCTCCTCGATGCGCTCGGCCAGCATCTTGGCGACGAAGCCGATCGAGTAGAGCGTCAGGGTCAGAATGCCGGCCACCGGGCCGAAGCCGACCGCCTTGACGAACAGGATCGCCACGATCACCGGGTGAAAGCTGCGTGCCACGATGATGATCGCCCGGCCCAGCAGATAGATCGGCTTGGCGGCGATGTTGCGCGCCGCCATGAACGCGATGGGCACGCTCAGCGCGAGGCCCAGCAGCGTCGCCAGAATGGCGATCTGCAAGCTTTCGAGAAAGCCGTCGATCAACAGCTCGTAACGGTCGAAGTTGGGCGGGAAGGCACCGGAGAAGATCCGCGCGGCGCGGGTCATGCCCTGGCTGATGCGATCGAGATCGAATGGCAGAATCGAGATCGCCCATATGGCATAGATCGCGACACCGATGACCAGACCCCAGCGCAGCAGCGGGTTGGCGATGAACGGCGGCTTGCGCCAGTGTCGGCGCGATGACGGGGCTTCCCGTTCGGCTCTCGTGCTCATGACGTGACCGCCCGAGTCTGCGCCGGGCCAGCGTCGGCTTGCTGGCGCTCCTCGCCCGGCGTGCCGCTGTAGACGGCATCCATCGCTTCCTGATCCAGATCGGCCGGGACGCCGTCGAAGATCAGCTTGCCGAAACGCATGCCGACGATACGCTGGGTGTACTCCCGCGCCTCGGCCACGTTATGGATATTGATCAGCACCGGTAGCGACAGCTCCTGGGACAGGTTCTGCAGAAGCTCCATGATCTGGCGCGAGCTGACCGGGTCCAGCGATGCAGTGGGTTCGTCGGCCAGCAGAATTTCCGGTTGCTGCATCAGCGCACGCACCACACCGACACGCTGGCGTTCGCCGCCGGAAAGCGCGTCGGCGCGCTTGCTGGCGTAATGTGCGATGCCGACGCGCTCCATCAGGTGATAGGCGCGTTCGATGTCCTCCGCCGGATACTTGCGCAGCGCCGCGCGCCAGTAGGGGATGTAGCCCAGGCGCCCGCACTGGACGTTCTCCATCACCGTCAGCCGGTCCACCAGATTGAAGCCCTGGAAGATCATCCCGATCCGTCGGCGCGCCTTGCGCAGCTCTTCCCGTCCGAGACGCGTGAGTTCCAGGCCGTTGAGCTCGATGCTGCCTTCCGTAGGCTCCACCAGCCGGTTGATGCAGCGCAGCAGGGTGCTCTTGCCCGCCCCGGAAGCCCCGATGATCGACACCACCGATTCGCCGGGAACGTCGAGATCGAGCCCGCGCAGCACCGGTTCGCCATGGCCGTACCGTTTGACCAGATTCTGAATGCGCAGCATGGAAGATCCTCTTCTGACGGCGCCATCGCCTTTCATGGCGGGCGGCGCCGTCTGGCGTTGGCAGGCTTATTCGACGTTTTCCTGGGAGTAGACGACGCCGTTGGCATCCTGGATGTCGCGTATCACTTCCCAATCCTTCTGATAGGTGACCGGCACGAACTTGGTCACGCCGTCGAATTCCTCGCCCAGCTCGGTCCCTTTCATGTCGAAGCTGAAGAAGGCTTCCTTGATCTTGTCGATCAGTTCGGGCTTGAGGTTGTGGGCATAGGTATAGGAGGTGGTAGGGAAGCGCTTGGATTCGAACACGATCTTGACCTCTTCCGGGTCGTAGAGCCCGCGCTCGGCCATGCGATCGACCACTTCGGAGGCGACCGGTGCGGCGTCGTAGTCACCCGCGACTACGCCCAGCATCGATTGGTCGTGAGAGCCCGAGTAGACCACTTCGTAATCCTCGTCCGGGGTGATGCCCTGCTTGGGGAACAGCGCGCGAGGCGCCAGATTGCCGGAGTTGGAAGTGGGCGAAGTGTGCGCCACGCGCTTGCCCTTGAGATCGCTCAGCTCGTCGATGCCGCTGTCCTTGCGGGTATAGACCTGCAGGGTGTAGCCGAATTCGCCGTCGTCGCTGCCCATGATCGCGAAAGGCACGGCACCGGCCAGATTGACCGCGAACGGCGTCGGCCCGGTGGAGAAGCCGGCGACCTGAATGCGGCCGCTGCGCATCGCCTCGATTTCTGCCGCATTGGACTGCACAGCATAGAAACGCACGTCCTTCCCGGTCTCCTCGCGCAGATGCTCGATGAACGGTTCCCAGATATCGGCATAGATTGCCGGATCCTCGACCGGGGTGTAGGCGAAGACCAGCGGATCGGGATCGAGATACTGGGATTCGTCGCTCGGCGCGTCGGCGACCAGATCGCCATTGGCGTCGCAGTACATCGGCGCCAGATCGCCGCGCTGTGGGCACTCTTCAGCGGCCTGGGCCGTGAAGGCAAGGCCGCAGCCGAGCGTCAGCGTGGTCAAGAGCGAGAGGGGCAGGCGTAGCGAGCGAGATTTGGATCGTTTGAGGCGTCGTAGCATGGCGAAATCTCCTGAGACGGAGGTTGTTATAAGCGACACCGACCGCGCGATCTTGTATGTCTCGTTAGGCCGCGTTCAGTGTCATGGTTTTGTCACAGTGTGGGCAAAATCTGCCAAAAAGCGCATTCGACTTTCGCTAATAACGGCATTGATGTTCGTTTCCGAGCAAAGAGCGGCAAGGATGTTGTTTTTTTCCAAATATATATTGCTCGCTTGCGCTGATTTTCATACCAGCCTGCCCGGCGTTGGCCTGCTGATTCATGCGCCTCTCCGGTCGATGCCTAAAATCTCGGTCGATGCGGTCGATAGTAGTGGCAACGTACTCAGGATTTAGGCATTTCATGCGCGTACTCACCGAACCGCCAATGGCTCGCAAAGCGCTCGACGAACCGTAAAAAGGAACGCAGGACATGCCCCTATTTCGTTCGCCGCACCACCATGAAGCCGTGCTCGATGCGATTCATCGCGCCATGGCGGTCATCGAGTTCTCCCTCGACGGCACCATCCTTTCCGCCAACACCAATTTTCTCGACATCACCGGCTTCGATGCCGATGACTTGATCGGCCAGCACCATCGCCGACTCTGCGATCCCGAGCTGATCGCGAGCCGGGAGTACGCGGCCTTCTGGGAGCGACTGCGTCAGGGCGAGTTCATCGCCGGGCGCTTCAAGCGCAGAACCTGCGACGGCCGCGCGCTGTGGCTGGAGGCCTCCTACAATCCGGTCATCGATCGCCATGGCAAGGTCATCCGGGTGGTCAAGACGGCGATCGACATTACCGCGCGGGTACGTGACGAGCAGGACATGCACAGCCGGCTCAGCGCCATCGACCGGTCCATGGCGGTCATCGAGTTCACCCCGGACGGGTACATCCTCAACGCCAACGCCAATTTGTTGAGCACGGTGGGCTACGCGCTCGATGAAATCCAGGGGAAGCATCATCGAATCTTCTGTGAGCGCGACTATGCCGCCAGCCAGGCGTACCGCGACTTCTGGACCCACCTGAACGCCGGCGAATTCATGTCGGGACAGTTCAAGCGACTCGACAAGCAAGGCCGGACGCTGTGGCTCGAAGCGAGCTACAACCCGGTCTTCGATGCCGAGGGGCGGCTCTACAAGGTGGTCAAGTTCGCCACCAATATCACCGACCGCGTGACACGTGAAAACGAAAGCACCCGGATGGCCTATCGCATCTCGTCGAATACGGAAACTTCCGCCAACGACGGCTCTCGCATCATCAACGAGACCATCACTGAAATTCGTCGTATCGCCAGTCAGGTAGCGACCACGTCGCAGCAGCTCGATACCCTGGCGCAGCGCTCGACCGACATCAATGCGGTGATCGAAAGCATTCGCGAGATCGCCGAGCAGACCAACCTGCTGGCACTCAACGCCGCCATCGAAGCGGCCCGCGCCGGTGAACATGGTCGTGGTTTCGCGGTGGTGTCCCACGAAGTACGCCAGCTGTCGATACGCACCTCGCAAGCCACCCGCGACATTGCCGCCACCATCGCCAGCCTGCGCAACCTCACCCAGGAGGTGAGCGGCGGCATGCAGGCCTGTCTAGGCAGCGTGGAAAACGGCGTTCGCATGGCGGGTGAGGCGGGCAATGCCATCGACAGGATTCGCGCCGGAGCCAACGACGTCGTCAGTGCCATCGCCCACGTTGCCTCGACGCTGCACGACCTCGAAGCCTCCAAAGGTCCGGCGTCCGCGCCGACCACCGCGCGCGCCTGAGATATCCGCTCACTGCCGTTTCGCACCGGCCTGTAGGAGCAAATGGTTGGCCCCGCTCGAATCGGCGGGTATTGCTCGCGGCTGCCGGTCGGGGAGAGGCATTGCCAAACAATTATTAGCCAGCTACATTTTTGCCATCATTCATCCCAGGAAGCGCATTCATGGCATCCCCCAAGCTTTTCACGCCGCTCACGCTCGGCGAGCTGGAACTTCCCAATCGCATCGTCATCTCGCCAATGTGTCAGTACTCCGCCGATACGCATGGCAACATGACCAGCTGGCATACCATCCACCTCGGCAACCTGGCGCTCTCCGGCGCCGGGCTGTTGATCATCGAGGCCTCGGCGGTCGCGCCGGAAGGGCGGATCACGCCGGGCGATGTGGGTCTCTATTCGGACGACAACGAGCAGGCGATGGCGCGCGTGCTCGAGTCCGTGCGTGCCCATTCGCCGATGCCGATCGGTATCCAGCTCGGCCACGCCGGCCGCAAGGCCTCCTGCCAGGCGCCGTGGGAAGGCGGGGCGCAACTGGGGCTCGACGAGGGCGGTTGGGAAACGGTGGCGCCGTCCGCCGTGCCCTATTCGGAAGGCCAGCGTCCGCCGCAGGCGATGAGCCTCGATGATATCGAACGGCTCAAGGCGGATTTCGTCGCCGCGGCCAAACGCGCCGACCGTCTCGGCTTCGAACTGATCGAGCTGCACGCGGCTCACGGTTACCTGTTGCACGAGTTCCTGTCGCCGATCTCCAACCAGCGAGACGACGAATACGGCGGCAGCCTGGAAAACCGCATGCGGTTGATTCTCGAGATCTTCGATGCCGTTCGCGAGGTATTTCCGAGCGAGAAGCCGGTGGGCATTCGCATCTCGGGCAGCGACTGGGTCGAAGGCGGCTGGGATCTGGAGCAGAGCGTCGCGCTGGCGCGAGCGCTTGATGCCCGCGGCTGCAGCTTCATCGACTGCTCCGGCGGTGGTCTCGATCCGCGCCAGGCGCTCGACGTCGGTCCCAACTATCAGGTGCCGTTCGCGCGCCGCATGAAGCAGGAAATCGCCATGCCGGTGATCGCGGTCGGCCTGATCACCGAGCCGGAGCAGGCCGAAGGCATCGTCTTCAGCGGCGAGGCAGACGCCGTCGCCCTGGCACGCGGCATTCTCTTCGATCCGCGCTGGCCGTGGCACGCCGCCGCCAGGCTCGGCGCCAGCGTGCACGCGCCGAAGCAGTACCTGCGCAGCCAGCCGCATACGCTGAAGAACCTGTTCGACGCCTGAGCGTCATTCACGGGCGCATCACTCGCGGGAGTATCATTGGCGGGGAGGCGAAGCGGCAGCGGCGTCGTCATCAGATGGCCTGAGCGCTTCGATCGCTTGCCTCGCGTCCTCCAGGCTGGTCGGATCGTCGATGGTCGAGGGCGTATCGAACGCCTCGCCATCGGCGATATGGCGCAACGCCTTGCGCAGGATCTTGCCCGAGCGGGTCTTGGGCAGGCGCTCGACCATCAACACCTGCTTGAAGCAGGCCACCGGGCCGATACGTTCTCGCACCAGTGCGACCAGCTCTTGCTCCAGCGTCGTCGTGTCGCCTTCGAAATCCGCCCTGGGAATGACCATTCCCAGCGGCAGTTGCCCCTTCAATGGATCCTGGGTGCCGATCACCGCGCACTCCGCCACCGCCGGATGCGAGCCGAGAACCTCTTCCATTTCCCCGGTAGAGAGCCGATGTCCGGCGACGTTGATCACATCGTCGGTACGTCCCATCACGAACAGATAGCCATCCTCGTCGAAGTAACCGCTGTCTCCGCTGAGGTAGTAGCCGGGGTGCGCCTTCATGTACGCCTGCGCCATGCGTTCGGGATCGCCCCAGATGCCGCTCAGACAGGCCGGCGGTAGAGGGTGCTTGATCACGACGCTGCCGTGGGTAAGGGCGGGAACCTCTTCGCCCCGGCGATCGAGAATGCGCACGTCATAGCCCGGCACCGGCATGGTGGCCGAACCCGCCTTGGTCGGCATCGGCGTGAGTCCGAGCGGATTGGCGGCGATCGGCCAGCCGGTTTCGGTCTGCCACCAGTGATCGATCACCGGCACTTGGAGGTGCGACTTCAGCCAGTGATAGGTCGGTGGATCGAGACGTTCGCCAGCGAGAAACAGCGATTCGAGTCTATGGATGTCGTACTCCGCCAGCAGCCGCGCATCGGGATCTTCTTTTCTCACCGCGCGGAAGGCGGTCGGTGCGGTAAAGAAGCTCTTCACGTTGTATTCCGAGATCAGCCGCCAGAAGGCGCCGGCATCGGGCGTGCGTACCGGCTTGCCTTCGTAGACGACGCTGCTGCAGCCAGCGAGCAGCGGAGCGTAGACGATGTAGGAGTGCCCCACGACCCAGCCCACGTCCGAAGCGGAGAAGAACACCTCGCCCGGCGCCATCGCGTAGATCGCTTCCATCGAGTAATGCAGCGCCACGGCATAGCCGCCGGTATCGCGTACCACGCCCTTGGGTTTGCCCGTGGTGCCGGAGGTATAGAGGATATAGAGCGGATCGGTGGCCGCGACTGCCACACAGTCCACCGGCCTGGCCGATGCCATCGACTCCTCCCAGTCGTGGTCACCGGGGCCGAGCTCGGCGCGCACGGCGTCACGCTGCAGATAGAGGCAGCCTGACGGTGCATGGGCGCTGTGGCGGAGTGCGTCCGCCACGATCGGCTGATAAGGCACCACACGATCCACTTCGACACCGCAGGAAGCGCTGATCACCAGCTTGGGTCGCGCGTCGTCGATGCGCAGGGCCAGCTCGCGGGGGGAGAAACCGCCGAACACGACCGAATGGATGGCGCCGAGCCGGGCGCAGGCATACATCGCGATCAGTGCCTCCGGCACCATCGGCATGTAGATCACCACCCGGTCGCCTTGGGTCACGCCAAGTTTTTGCAACGCACCGGCGCACAGCGCGACCTGGTCGCGCATCTCGCGGTAGGTCAGTTGCCGTTTGCCACGCGTCACCGGCGAGTCCCAGTAGATCGCGACCTGATCGCCTCGCCCCTGATCGACATGATGATCGAGGGCGGCATGGCAAAGGTTGAGCTCTCCGTCGGCGAACCAGCGGGCATGTCCTCCGTCGCCGGTGGTGAGTGCCTGGGTCGGAGGCCGGAACCAGGGGATACGCGCCGCCTGATGCATCCAGAAGGCGTTGGGGTCATCGAGCGAGCGGCGATAGTCGTCTTGATAGCGGTTCATGCAAACCCCCGGAGGCAGTGATCGTTCCTCCACCACGGGGAGGCGTCAATGACACTCTAGGGCCGAAGCGAAGCTTTCAGACTTCAACCATCGGCTAATTTCGACGAATGGATGCGTAACGAGGCTCTCCGGCGGAGGAAGATTCTGCTCACACCGTGTCCTCGATCCGCCAGTTGACCGGCACTTCGGCAATGCTGGCCGACGGCGGCAGTTCCAGCAGCAGGCGAACGATGCGTGTGACGTCCTCGGGCTGAGTGACCTCCTCGGCGTCGACATCGGCACCCGCCGCCATGTCGGTGGCGACGAAGCCGGGGCAGATCGCGGTGGCGCGCACGCGGGTCTCGGCACTGCAGTGACGCAGCCCATGGACGAACGCCTGTGCCGCGAACTTGCTCATGGCGTATAGCCCCGACCCCGCCGACCGCACCCGCTTGCCCGAAAGCGACACGATCGACACCACCTTGCCCTGCCGGGCGTCGACCAGATGCGGCCAGGCCTGCTGGGTCAGCAGCATCGGCGCCTTGGCGTTGACCGCCATGACCCGGTCGAATTCGTCGCCGTCCGCTTCCAGCACCGAAGCGCGGCTGAGCACGCCGGCGTTGTTGACCAGTGCATCGATACCGCCGAACACGCGTACCGTCTCCTCGACCCAGGATCGGGCGCTCTGCGAATCCAGCGCATCGTAGTGGCAGACCAGCCAGTCATTGCGCTCCGGGCGTTCGGCGGGCTCGGTCCGACAACCGAGGCTGACGCGCCAGCCGGCGGCGTGAAGAGTCTCGGCGATGGCGGCACCGATGCCGCGATTGGCACCGCTGACCATGACCACGGGGGCGTCGTTGGACATCTCTGGTTCCTCGAGTAGAGACGGAAGGTGGCGGGCCGAGTGACAGGCCGCCGACTTCCCGGTCAGCCTAGCGGGGCGTTGCCCATCCCGCGAGCGAAGCCGCCAGCGCGTCGCTCAGTCTGTCCACGTGCTCCCGGGCGAATACCAGCGGCGGGCGAATCTTGAGCACGTTGCCGTAGGGGCCGGTGGCGCTGATCAGCACACGGCGTCAAGCAGCAGGGTGGCGGGGCTTCCGCTCATTCTGGCGGACTCGGAATGGCGCGAAGGGCAACTGGTCCGAGCCCTCGAACCGGTCCGGGATATTCCCGTCGAGATTCACACGACCCGCGCCAGGACTTCGCTGCCGGCTTTTGCCGAGGCGTTCTGGCAGCGCCTGACGACGTTGTCTTCGACCGTCACTCTGCGTTCGAGCTTCCCTGAGCCGGATGCTCCGACGCCGGCCCCGTTACTCGCCTCCGATACGATCCAGCAACGCCATCTGTGCCTCGGGGATCTCCAGCGCCGCCGCTTCGATGTTCTCGCGCAGGTGCTCGGGCGATGACGTGCCCGGGATCAGCAGGATGTTGGGCGAGCGCTTGAGCAGCCACGCCAGCGCCACTTGCATCGGCGTGGCGTCTAGCGTCCTGGCGACATCGGAGAGCGTGTCCGACTGCAAGGGTGTGAACCCGCCCAGCGGGAAAAACGGCACGTAGGGAATGCCGTCCGCGGCCAATTGATCGATCAACGCATCATCGGCGCGATTGGCCAGGTTGTACTGGTTCTGCACGCAGACGATGGGAACGATCTTCTGGCCATCGGCGACCTGCGTGGCGGTGACATTGCTCAGCCCAATGTGCTTGATCAAACCGCGTTCGCGTAGCTCCGCCAGGGTCGTCAACGGCGCCTCCAGCGAGCCTTCCGCCGGCCCGTGGACGTCCAGCATGCTGCGCAGGTTGACGACTTCCATCTGCTCCAGCCCCAGATTGCGGAGGTTGTCTTCTACCGCCCGGGTCAGCTCGGCTGGCGAGAGCGCGGGCAGCCAGGCGCCGGTCTCGTCGCGTTGGGCGCTGACCTTGGTGACGATGCAGAGATCGTCGGGATAAGGGTGCAGTGCCTGCCGGATCAGTTGGTTGGTGACGTGGGGGCCGTAGAAATCCGAGGTGTCGATATGATCGATACCGGCGGCGATGACCTCCTCGAGCACCTGCAACGCCCGTGCCGGATCCCTGGGCGGACCGAACACGCCGGGGCCGGCGAGCTGCATGGCGCCGTAGCCCAGGCGCTTGACCCGACGATCGCCGAGGGCATATGTACCGGCCTTGTCGATGAGAGACATGGTTCACTCCTGTGTCGAATAGGGGATGTCGGACGGTTTTATCGTAGACCTCTCGATGCTGTGCGACTATTCCAGCCAATCGATACAGGTCGTACGGAGAAATGCACAATGAGCGCCGATCTCAGCGATCTTCAGATCGTGCTGGCCGTTGCCAAGGCCAAGGGCTTTCGCGAAGCGGCGCGGCTGACCGGCAGTAGCCCATCACGCTTGAGCGATGCGGTGCGGCGTGCGGAGACCGCACTCGGCATTCGACTGTTCCATCGCACCACCCGGGCGGTGACGCTGACGCGAGCCGGCGAGGCGCTGGTGGCGCGCTTGTCGCCCGCGCTGGCGGAGGTGGAAAGCGCGCTGGATGCGGTCAACGGCTTCAAGGATCGCCCGGCCGGTACGCTGCGGCTCAACGTGCCGGTCAGCGCATCGAGACTGGTGCTGCCCTCGATCCTGCCCGACTTCCTCAAGGCCTACCCGGAGATCCGCGTGGAGATCACCGCCGACAGCGCGGTGACCAATATTCTCGCGGCGGGATACGATGCCGGTATTCGCTACGATGAGCGCCTCGAGCAGGACATGATCGCCGTGCCCATCGGCCCGCGCGAGCAGCGTTTCGCGCTGGTCGCGTCGCCCGACTATCTGGCCCGCTGCGGCACCCCCGAACATCCCCGCGATCTGCTCGACCACGCCTGCATTTACGGCCGTTTCACCAATGGCAACCTGGCGGTCTGGGAGTTCGAAAAAGGCGAAGAGCTGATCCGTATCGAGCCCCATGGGCCATTGGAGGTCAGTATCGGTGGCGGGGTCGATCTCGGCGTCGACGCCGCGCGGCAGGGCGTCGGCCTGATCATGCTGTTCGAGCAGTGGCTCCGGCCCGACCTGGAAAGCGGTGCGTTGATGCCGGTACTCGAACCCTGGTGGCCACGGTTTTCCGGCCCTTATCTCTACTACGCCGATCGCCGGCTGGTACCCGCACCGCTGCGCGCCTTCATCGACTTCATCCGCGATCGCGACTAGCGTTCCCGGCGGCGTGATGACGTATCCTGCTCCTTTCCGCTGTTTCTCCGGAGCCTTTCATGCGCATGTCGCCGCTGCCGCCGCTCAATGCCCTGATCGCTTTCGAAGCGGCCGTGAGACATATGAGCTTCACGCGAGCCGCCGCCGAGCTGAGCCTGTCCCAGAGCGCGGTGAGCCGTCAGATCGTTCACCTCGAGCAGTTCCTCGGGCGAAAGCTGTTCGTCCGCGAGCAGCGACGACTGGCACTGACGCGCGCGGGGGAGACTTACGCGCTGCAGGTACGCTCTATCCTGGACGACTGCGTGAATGCGACTGCCGAGGTAATGAAGAGCACCGGCGAAAACGAGATCACCGTCGCCTGTACCGCCGGGGTGGCGCAGTTCTGGATGGTGCCCAGGTTGGGCCGGTTTCGGCGCCAGTACCCCAATATCAAGCTGCGTCTGATCGTCCGTGATGGGGTAACGTCGCTGTCGTCCTTCGAGTTCGATATCGGGCTGTATTACCTCAAGCAGGCGGCGCTGCCGGGTTTCGAGACCACCTACCTAATCCCCGAGAAAGTGTTCCCTGTCTGTGCGCCCGACTATCTGACAGCGTGCCGCGAGCGTCATGGGCTGGCACCGGGAGCGAAATTGACGCCGGAGCAGTTGAGCGAAGAGACGCTGCTGGTACTCGAGGATGCCCAGAGCCTGTGGATCTCCTGGCGTGACTGGTTCCGCTACCACCAGTTGCCCACGGTCGGTCTGAACAACGCCATCGCCTTCAACCACTACCCGCCGCTGGTGGAGATGGCGGCGCTTGGCGAGGGCGTCGTGCTGGGGTGGCAGCACATCATCGACAGCCAGATCGACGGTGGCCGTCTGGTCCGAGCGACGGATCACTGGGCGAGCCATGGCGGTGGATATTTTTTGATCACCCCGGAAGAGCGTCGCGAAAATGTCGCGACTCGCCGCTTCAAGCGCTGGCTGCTGGAAATGGCCCCGCAGGAGGGTTGAGCGCCCGTCGAAATCGATGCGCTCACCGCATGCTGGCATGCGTTTTTAGCGCTTTTCAGGGGATCGAGGCGCTGGGTAGGCTCAAGCCGTATTCGAGTGACTATCACAACAACGTCTCCCAAGAGCCCGATCCATGACCGAACTCTCTTCCGCACTCTCCTCGCAAGCCGTCCTGTTCCGTAACGCCAACCTGGTCGACGGTTCGTCTCCGCAGCCCCGAGTCGGCGTGCATGTCCTGGTCGAGGACGGCCGCATCGTCCAGGTTTCCGAAACGCCAATAGAAGCGCCCAGCGACGCCCGCGTGATCGACCTCGAAGGGCGTACGCTGATGCCCGGCCTGATCGATTGTCATGTCCACGTCATCGCGACCACGGCCGATCTCGGCGCCAACGCGCTGCTGCCCGATGCGCTGGTCGCCGCCCGCGCCACACCGATCCTGAAGGGCATGTTGATGCGCGGCTTCACCACGGTGCGCGATGTGGGCGGTGCCGATCGCGGCATTCAGCAGGCCGTGGCGGAAGGACACTTCGTCGGTCCGCGGCTGGTGATCTGTGGCAAGGCGCTCTCCCAGACCGGCGGCCACAACGATTACCGCGGCTTCTATGACGAGCGTGACGACCAGTACCAGACCCGCCGCCTCGGTTCGATGGGGCGCATCTGTGACGGCGTCGAATCGGTGCGCCGCGCGGTGCGCCAGGAGATCAAGGCTGGCGCGCAGTTCATCAAGGTGATGGCCAACGGCGGCGTCTCCTCGCCCAGCGATCCGATCGATTTTCTGAGCTTCTCGGTGGACGAGCTCAGGACGATCGTCGAGGAAGCCAGCAACGCCCAGACCTACGTCAGCGCGCACCTGTACACCGACGAGGCGATCCGACGTGCCGTCGAGGCCGGGGTGCGCTCGCTCGAACACTGCAACCTGATCGAGGCGGACACGGCCAGACTCGCGGCCGAACGCGGCGCCATGGCCTGCCCGACGCTGGTGACTTACGAGCGGCTCAAGATCGAGGGGGCCGACTATGGGCTCAAGCCAGAGTCAGTCGCCAAGATCGACGACGTCCGCCTGGCGGGGCTGGAGAGCCTGGTCACCATGCGCGAGGCGGGGCTGGAGATGGCCTACGGCACCGATCTGCTCGGCGAGATGCACCCGCATCAGTCGGAAGAGTTCGTGATTCGCTCCCAGGTACTGCCACCCCACGAGGTGATCCGCAGTGCTACCGCGACGGCGGCCAAACTGCTGCGCATGGAAGGCGAGATCGGGTGCATCGCGCCGGGGGCGCAAGCGGATCTGATCGTGGTCGATGGCAATCCGCTGGAAGACATGAGCCTGCTGACCGGCCAGGGCAAGCACCTGTCGCTGATCATGCAGGGTGGACGCGCGATCAAGGACCAGCTGAGTCAGTAAAGTTCCCCGGGACCGTCAACGCGGTCCCGGCAGCGAATCCGACAACAGATAATAATCACAATCAGGAGGCTGCGATCATGCAGGCATTCTTCGTCATCGCGTATATCGTACTGATGGTCGTCATCGGGCTCTACTTCTCGCGACGCAAGGTCCACGACGATACCGACTTCATCGTGGCGGGGCGTTCGCTCTCCACCCTGGTGCTCACCGCGACGCTGCTGGCCACCTTCGTGGGATCTGGCTCGATCGTCGGCGGCGCCAGCTTCGTGTTCCAGCACGGCCCGGGCGCGGCGATCTTCTTCTTCGCCGGCACGCCGATCGCCGCGCTGGTGGTCTACTTCCTGCTGGCGCGCAAGATGCGCCGCTCGCGGGCGACCACCATTCCCGGTCTGATCGAGGAGCGGTTCGGGCCCACGGCGCGCTCGATCGCCTCGCTGATCATCCTGCTGGCCTACGTCGGCATCGTCTCGTACCAGTTCACCGGAGCGGGGCAGGCGCTCAACCTGGCGTTCGGCCTGCCGGTGTGGCAGGGCGTGGTGATCGCCGCGCTGGTGATGATCGGTCTGGCGACCATGGGCGGCCTGGTCTCGGTGGCTTACACCGACTATCTGAGCGCCGTGATCATTTTCGGCAGCATGCTGATCGCCGCGCCGCTGGTACTGACCCGGTTGGGCGGATTGGACGGCATGATGGATGCGTTGCCGGCGACGCATCACACGCTGCTGGGCGGTCTGTCGCCCTGGCAGGCGCTGGGTTACTTCCTGCCGCTGTTTCTGCTGATTCTGGGCGACCAGAACCTGTTCCAGCGCTTCGCCGCCGCGCGGGATCCGGCCACGGCCAAGAAAGCCGCCATGGGCCTGGTGATCGCCTCGATCGTCTGTACCGGCCTGATTACCCTGTTGGTCTGCGCGACGCGAGTCATGTATCCGGATATCACTCCCTCGACCGCGATGATGACGTTGGCTCGGGAAGGTTTGCCCACGGTCGTCGGCGGACTGCTGCTGGCCTCTCTCGTGGCGCTGCTGCTGACCACCGGCAACAGCTACCTGCTCTCGGCATCCGCCAGTCTGACCCAGGACATCCTCGGCGGGCTGCTGAAAATGCAGATCGCCCCCGGCAAAGCCCTGATGGTCAACCGGCTGACCGTGGTCGGGCTGGGCATTCTGGCCTGGGTCCTGGGCGCCTTCTTCCCCAGCGTGCTGGCCATGCAGATGTACTCCTATGGCATGTACGGTGCCGCGATCACCCCGGTCTTCCTGGCCGCGCTGCTATGGCCGCGTGCGACCCCTGCCGGCGCGCTGGCGGCGATGATCGTTGGTGGCGTGATGACGCTGGTGTGGGAGATCGCGCTGGGCAAGCCGATGGGCTGGAACAGCGTGCTGGTGGCGATGCCGTTGGCGGCGGTGACGTTGATCGGTGTCAGCCTGGCGAGCCGGCCGCGATTGGCGTCAACGGCGGCATCTAGCCAATAGCCCATGCCACACGATTGGATGCAATTTGGAAGTCACGTCTCGAGCCGGCCCGATTGGGCCGGCTCGTGGCGTTTCAAGGCGTCGCGTCCGCTTCTCTTCTCGCCGTACGCCGGTTGGAAACGACGAAGGCAATGCCGAAAACGATCGAGAACAGCAGCACGATGGTCGGGGCCGGCGCGCTGTCGATGAAGAACGAGAGATAGACGCCGAGAAAGGCGATGACTGCGGACAGCATCACCGAGAGCAGCAGCATGGTGGCGAAGCGCCGGGCCAGCAGGAAGGCGATGGCGCCGGGCGCGATCAGTAGCGCGATGGCGAGGATGATCCCGGCGGCTTTCAGGGCGCCGACGATGGTCAGCGAGATCAGGCAGAGCAGGCCGTAGTGCAGTGCCCGGGTTCGCAGGCCCACTGCCCGGGCCTGGGTCGGGTCGAAGGCGTGGAGCAGAAAGTCCTTCCATTTCAGGCCGATGACGCCGACGGTGGCCAGGGCGATCAGCGCCGATTCCAGAATGTCGCGCCAGCCGACCCCGAGGATGTCGCCGAACAGAATGTGGTCGAGATGCACCGTCGTCTGGATCTTGACGTAGAGCACCAGGCCGGCGCCGAACATGCCGGCGTAGACGATGCCCATCACCGTGTCCTGCTTGATCCGGCTGTTCTCCTCGAGGAAGCCGGTCGCGACGGCGCAGAACATGCCGGCGACGAAGGCGCCGATGGCGTAGGGAATGCCGACGAGATAGGCAATCACCACGCCCGGGAAGACGGCGTGGGAGATGGCATCCCCCATCAGCGACCAGCCCTTGAGCACCAGGAAGCAGGAGAGCAGGGCCATCGGTACGGTGACCAGCACGGCGATGATCATGGCGTTGACCATGAAACCGAACTGGAACGGCATCAACAGCGTATCGAGCCAGCTCATGGACGCGGCTCCTCGTCGGGTTCTTGCGATTCTGATAGAGGCGCTGACGATAGCGGTTGGCGTGCTGGCTCACGAGCCAGCGACGCCGCGGCACGACGTCTTGCCGCCAGCATCCCGTGCTTGGGCGCGAACACGAACGCCATGAGGAAGATCGTCGTCTGCAGCACCACGATGATGCCGCCGGTGGCGCCGTCGAGGAAGTAACTGGCGTAGGCGCCGACGAAGCTGGTCAGCGTGCCGATCGCCACCGCGATGATCAGCAGTCGCGGGAAACGATCGCTCAGCAGGTAGGCCGTGGCTCCCGGGGTGATGACCATGCAGATCACCAGAAACGCGCCCACCGTCTGCAGTGCCGCGACGGTCGATGCCGCCAGCAGGGTGAAGAACAGGATCTTGAGCGCGGTGGGATTGAGCCCGATCGAGCGGGCGTGGCTCTCGTCGAAGAACGTCACCATCAGATCCTTCCACTTGGCCAGCAGGATGACCAGCGACACCACGCCGATCGCCACCAGCTGCAGCGTGTCGGCGGGCGTAATCGCCAGGATGTTGCCGAGCACGATGGTCTGGATATTCACCGAGGTCGGCGACAGCGACACCATGAACAGCCCCAGACCGAAGAACGAGCTGAAGATCAGCCCAATGATGACGTCCTCTTTCAGCTTGCTGCGCTGATTGAGAAACAGCATCGCCGCCGAGGCGAGCCCGCCGGCAAGGAAGGCGCCGAGTGAAAACGGCAGCCCCAGCATGTAGGCGCCGGCGACACCGGGCACGATCGAATGCGATAGCGCATCGCCGATCAGCGACCACCCCTTGAGCATCAGGTAGCAGGAGAGAAACGCGCAGACGCCGCCGACCAGCGCCGACACCCACATCGCGTTGCGCATGTAGCCATAGCCGAAGGGCTCCAGCAGCAGGCCGGAAGGCATGAGCAGGGCTTCCATCAGCGGGGGCCTCCCTCGCCGCCTTGGCGTCGCGCGGCGATGCCGTTCTGCAGCACCAGCGGTCGCTCGTCGTCGGTGAACACGCCCACGGCGTGGGGTGACGCGCCGGTCGGCTGGGATTGATCGAGCACGAAATGGCGCAGCACGCCGCCGAAGGCACGTTCCAGGTTACGCTGGGTGAAGATCTCGTCGGTGGGACCGTAGGCGAGTACCGTGCCCTTGATCATCACCGTCCGGTCGCAGAACTCCGGCACCGAGCCGAGGTTGTGGGTCGAGACCAGCATCACGCGGCCCTCGGCGCGCAGCTCGCGCAGCAGCTGAATGATCTGGTCTTCGGTCTGGACGTCGACGCCGGTGAACGGCTCGTCGAGCAGGATCACCCGGCTATCCTGGGCCAGCGCGCGGGCCAGGAAGACGCGCTTCTTCTGGCCGCCGGAGAGCTCGCCGATCTGGCGCTGACGGAACTCGCTCATGTTGACGCGTGCCAGCGCGGTGGCGACCGCCTCGTGGTCGGCGCGTTTGGGGATCCGCAGCATCCCCATGTGGCCGTAGCGCCCCATCATCACCACGTCCTCGACCAGCACCGGGAAGTTCCAGTCCACCTCTTCCGACTGCGGCACGTAGGCGATCAGGTTGCGTTTGAGTGCTTCGCGCGCTGGCAGGCCCAGCACGCGTATCTCGCCCCGGGCCAGACGCACGAAGCCCATGATCGCCTTGAACAGCGTCGATTTGCCGGAACCGTTCACGCCCACCAGCGCGGTGATCGTGCCGGTGGGAATCTCGAAGCTGGTATCGCGCAGCGCGGTATGACCGTTGCGGTAGGTCACGGCGGCATCGACGACGCGGATACCGGCGCCGGCCTTTTCACGATCGACGGATATCTGCTCGGGACCGGCGAATGTCGTCCCGGCCATCGTGCCGGCATGCCTCGTCATGATGAAGCCCCTCGGGTCAGGCCTTTCACGATCGTCTCCGAAGTGACGCGCAGCAGGTCGATATAGGTCGGCACCGGGCCGTTGGGTTCGCTGAGGGAGTCGACGTAGAGCACGCCGCCATAACGGGTGCCGGTCTCGCGGGCGACCTGCTGCGCCGGTTTGTCGGAAACCGTGCTCTCGCTGAAGATCGCCGGAATATCGTTGGCGCGGATCACATCGATGACCTTGCGAACCTGCTGTGGCGTGCCCTGCTGATCGGCGTTGATCGGCCACAGATAGCGCTCGCGCAGGCCGAAATCCCGCGCCAGATAGGAGAACGCGCCTTCGCTCGTCACCAGCCAGCGATCCTGCTCCGGGATCCGCGCCAGCGACTCGCGGATGGGCGCGACGGCGGCTTCGATCTCGTGCTTGTAGCGCTCGGCGTTGTTGCGGTAGATCTCGGCATTGGCGGGGTCGTGCTCGACGAACGCATCGCGGATGTTGTCGACGTAGATCAACGCGCTCGTCGGCGACATCCACGCATGCGGGTTGGGCTTGCCATCGTAGGGGCCCTCGGCGATGCCGATCGGCTCGATGCCATCAGACACGACGACGCTCGGGACATCGCTGAGATTGCGGAAGAAGCGTTCGAACCAGCGCTCCAGATCGAGCCCGTTCCACAGGATCATGTCCGCATCCTGGGCGCGGAGGATGTCGCGCGGCGTCGGCGCGTAATTGTGGATCTCGGCGCCCGGCCGTGTGATCGACTCGACGATGACCGCGTCCCCGGCCACGTTCTGCGCCATGTCCGCGATCACCGTGAAGGTGGTCACGGCCTTGAACTTGTCCTGGCTCACGTCTTTCCCGGTGTCCTGCGCGCTGGCGGACATCGACAGCAAAACCAGCGCGGCGGTCGCCAGGAGCATCCAGCGGCGGTGCATCAGCCTCGGCATATGACTTTCCTCGATCGACAGGGAAACGGCGGCAGAGCCGCGGATTCGATATCGTCCGCTATTGCGTTGCTTCGATAGCGAACCGTTAGCACGATTGCTTTTTATACCTTGGTTAAACAGTATTCCCTTGGTTTCGATGTATAGCACTGGTTGATTCGGCTGTGAAGTCGAGCAACGGCGACAAACGCAAAGGACAGACGCAAAAAGAAGAACGAGGCGAGACAAGAAGTGGGGCGGGGAAAGTCATCAAGCCGGCACAGCGCCGGTAAAAGAAAGAGCCGGTAAAGGGGGGGCAATAAAGAAAGAGCCGGTAAAACATAGAAGCGCGCGCTGGGTAACGCACGCCCCGCAAGAATCGAAGTTCAGAGCTGTGCCAGCAGCTGCCGGCAATCCTGATGATGCCAATCGGCGAGTGCCGGCCAGCGGTTCTCCGCCACGTTGACCAGAATCGTGCAGGTACCGGCGGCCCGACCACATTCAAGATCCAGCCGGCTGTCGCCCACCATCACGACCTGCGAGGGCGCCACTTGCCAGCGGCGGATGAAATGATCGAGCCCGCCGGCGTGCGGCTTGGGCGGCGCCTCGTCGCGACCGAGCACCTCGTCGGCGGCAAAACAGTCGCCCAGGCCGATCGCTTCCAGCGTGATGTGCGCCAGCTCCTTGGCGTTGCGGGTCAGAATGCCGAGGCGGCAGCCGCGCTCGCAGAGCGCCTGAACCAGTTCGACCGCGCCGGTCGCGGCGGTGGAACGCATGGCGAGTGCGCGTTCGTGCTCGAGCAGCCAGGCGTGCTTGGCGTCGTACTCGGCGGCGGGCAGCGTCTCCAGGTGATACAGAATATCGGCGCCATCCGGGATCTCCAGCTTGCGCCGGATCGCCGGGAAGTCATGCACGCCGACGGTCAGCGTGCCATCCATGTCGAAGACCCAGTGGGTCAGGCGAGCAAGGTTGACGCTGGGGGAATTTGCATCCGTGGCGTTCGATAGCGTCATGGCAGCCTCTTCTGATGAGGGATCGATCGTGCCCATCTTCGCATGCCGAAGCCGGTCTGCGTCGAATGTGTTCGAATACTGGGGGTTCTCATGTTCCGTATTCGCGCCGACGCTCACGTTCCCGGCAAGCCGTGGCCCGAGCTATATGTGGTAGCAGCGAGTGCTATCATTGATATCATCCATGGGAGGTCTCATGGCATCGATCACTATCCGTAACCTGGACGAGCAATTGAAGGCTCAGCTCCGCATGCAGGCGGCCAGCCATGGTCATTCCATGGAAGAAGAGGCGCGTATCATTCGGCGTGGTGCCCTGAGTCGGGCGCCACAGGAAGGCCTGGGAAGCCGTATACGGAGGCGGTTTGGCGAAGCGAAGGGCGTCGAACTGGAATTGCCGAACCGGTCCGACAGACCGCGCGACCCAGGACTCGACACATGATCCTGCTGGATACCAACGTGCTCTCCGAGCTGATGCGGCCCGCGCCGGACTTGCGGGTCGTCGAGTGGCTGGATCGCTAGAATGCGGACGCGGTGACGATCTGCTCGATCACCGTCGCGGAAATCCTCTACGGTATCGAACGGTTGCCCGAGGGCAGGCGCAAGCGTGATTTCTCGGCAATGGCGGCGGCCATGTTCGAGGAAGATTTCGCCGGCCGTATTCTTCCGTTCGATAGCGGGCCGCGGCTTACGAGCGGCCATTGCGATAGCGCATGGGCGCTGGTGCGATTCGGTTGCCTGAAGTCACCGCACTCAGGGCTTCTCTCTCCCGAAACATCTCCACTATCCGCTGCTGGGCGATGCCGATGGCGCGACTGGACGAAGATCGATTACCGGCGAGCCTGGTGGATCGCCACGCGGGTTATTGAGTTCGAGATGGATGGCGGAACAACAAGGACAACATCGATGAAGACATTCTTTCACGACGATCAACTGTTGCACCAACCGCAGATCTATTTCTCGCGCGGCAAGATGCGCAAGCCCCAGGAAGTGCGCGACCGCGCCGAACATTTGCTGGCGGCGGCCAGGCGGCTCGGCTTCGAGACTCAGGCACCCAAGGACCACGGAGTCGCGCCGCTGCGGGCGGTGCATTCGCTGCCGTATCTGCGCTTTCTCGAGAGCGCCTATCGGCGCTGGCACGATGTCAGCGAGAACGGGGGCGAAGATTGGGGCGAGGAGGTGATCTCCAGCATCTTCGTGCGTTCGCCCAACGCGCTGCGCGGAATCCTCGCCGAGGCCGCGCGCTATCTGGCGGATGGCAGCGCGCCGGTGGGCAAGCACACCTGGCAGGCCGCCTACTGGGCGGCACAGAGCGCGGTGGCCGGGGCCGAAACGCTGCTGGCGGGCGACCGCTTCGCCTATACGCTGTCGCGCCCGCCGGGGCACCACGCCGGCATCGACTCCGCCGGGGGCTTTTGCTTTCTCAACAACGCCGCCATTGCCGCGCAGCATCTGACCTCACGCTATCCGCGCGTCGTCGTGCTGGACACCGACATGCATCACGGTCAGGGCGTGCAGGAGATCTTCTACGAGCGCGATGACGTCATGTACATCTCGATCCATGGCGACACCACCAACTTCTACCCGGCGGTCACCGGCTTCGAGAACGAGCGCGGGCGCGGCGCGGGGCTGGGTTACAACCTCAATTTGCCGATGCCCCACGGCTCCCCGGAAGCGGTGTTCTTCGACCGCCTCGAAGAAGCCTGCCAGGCCATCCGCCTGTTCGAACCGGACGCGCTGGTACTGGCGCTGGGCTTCGATATCCACGAGAAGGACCCCCAGGCCAGGGTGTCGGTCTCCACGCCGGGCTTCGGCCAGCTTGGGTGCGAGATCTCCGGTCTCGGGTTACCAACGCTGATCGTGCAGGAGGGCGGCTACTACCTGGAAGGGCTCGAAGCCAACGCAGTGAGCTTCTTCGAGGGGTTGTTGGAGCGCTGACAGATTGGTTTCGTAAGATAGCCGCCTAGAGATTCTGCGCCCGGAAATCCCTCGATCGGTCGATCTCGTCGCCGGCGACCATGAAGCGGCCGTGGCCACGGTAGTGGAGCGTCCGGGGGAGTTCGATAGAGGTGTCGACGTGGGCCTTGACGATTTCCCAGATGAACAGCTCATGGCGGTCAATCTGGCTGTCGTCGACCAGCCGGCATTCGAAGCTGGCGTAACATTCTTCCACCAGCGGCGCGGAGACGATCTCGCCTGACACCGGCGTCAGCCCGAAGGCGTCGAACTTGTCGAGTTCGTCGCCATCGCTGTTGCCCACGCCTACCACGGCATCGACGAGTTCCAGCGTCGGCACGTTGATCGTGCATTCTCGGCTTTCCCGCACCAGCCGGTGGCTATGGTTGCCGGCGCTGATCAGGCAGCCGAAGTGGGCCGGCGAGAAGCCGAGCATCATGTGCCAGCCCATCACCATCAGATTGCGTTCGCCCTGCCACTGAGAACCGACCAGTACGATCGGCCCGGTTTCCAGGTGGCAGCGGCATTGATCCAGCGGGAAGTCGGTTCTGTTTGGTCTCAAGAGTGGTGCCTTTTTGCCGATACGGTGGTTCCAGCATAGATCACCGGCGTCGATGTTCACCGGCATCTGTGATTACAGAAATCCGTGATCACTGACATCGATGACTCGTATATCGGCTATCGATGCCTTCAATTTTTAGTCACATTCGTGTGGTTCTATCCTAGCTGCCATCCCCCCGGACGACAGGCACCCCCGACTCAAGGAGAAGCAGCGTGAAGATTTCAGGGCGCATCAAGGCGTTGATCGTTATGGCAGTGGTTGTCTACGTGCTCGCGCACGTGGTGCGTGCCATGCTGATGACGCTGGTCCGCTCGAATGCGCTGCTTCATCCTTCGCGCCCATCGCCGAGAGTGTCGCGACCCACGTCCCGGCACGGCGAGCGTGATGATGTCGAAACGCTGAAGCAGTGCACGCGCTGCTGACGCACGCGATCTCGACACATCGGTATCCGCGAACCCGGCCGCTCAGGCCGGGTTCGTTTTTTTGTGTCATTAGTGGTGAGGTTTGACATCGCACGGCCACCATGTCGGCTATCATGAAAGCCAGCCGTAGCACTGCGTTCCGCCTACGGTGACGACGCCCCGACGCCAATGACAGGATTTCCATGCAACCCATCAAGACCGCCCTGATCGGCGCTGTCTTCTGTAGTGCGGCCGCCCAGGTCGCCGCGGCGGATAGCATCACCATAGGAACCAACAACTGGGCCGAGAACATCGCCGTCTCGCATCTGTGGCAGCTGCTGCTCGAAGAGCAAGGTATCGACGCCACGTTGAAAGAGGTATCCAAGCCGCTACTGTTCGGCGGGCTGGCGGAAGGCGACATCGACGTCTCCCTGGAATTCTGGCTGCCGAGCGACAACTCCTATTTGACCCCTTACAAGGACCGGATCGAGCTGCACGGCACCTGGTACGACGATGCGTTGGACGCGTTGGTGGTGCCGGCCTACATCGACGATATCGATACGGTGGCCGATCTCAAGGCGCATGCCGAAGCGTTCGAATATCAGGGGCAGCCGACGATCTTCGGGATCGAGCCGGGGTCGGCGATCTACGAGGAAACCGAGACGGCGATCGAGCAGTATTCGTTGCCTTTTCGTCAGTTGAGCAGTAGCGAAACGGCAATGTTGGCCCAGCTCGAGGAAGCTTACCGCCGCAAGGAGCCGATCGCGCTGACGCTCTGGCAGCCGCATTGGGTCTTTGCGAAATACGACCTCAAGATTCTGGACGATCCCAAGGGCGCACTGGTTTCTGGCCAGCAGGTCAAATGGCTCGCCGAAAAAGGCTTCGATGAATCGCATCCGGGCGTCGCCGCGATGCTGGATGCCTGGCACATGACGCCGGAGCAGCTTTCCACGCTGATGTTGGAGATCGAAAAAAACGGCGATCCTGACCAAGGCGCTGCGCAATGGATCGACGACAATCGAGAGCTGGTCGACGGTTGGCTGGCGGCGGACGACGACGGTTGAGCGTCAGCTCACCTTCTTTCCACCCCATATTTCCACCATACCACGCTCGTCATCAAAAACGCCCGCATTCCTCTCGAGGAATGCGGGCGTCGTCGCTTCTGCTTGGCATCGGCTGCGTCACTGACGCGATGCCGCCGCGGTCACTTGTTCGGCTGCTTGGTGACGCGCAGGTAAGGCTTCTTCTCGTCCCAGCCGTTGGGGAAGAGTTCCTTGGCCTTCTCGTTGTCGATCGAAGGCACGATGATCACGTCGTCGCCGTCCTGCCAGTTGACCGGCGTGGCGACCTTGTGGCTATCGGTCAGTTGCAGGCTGTCCAGCACGCGCAGGATCTCGGCGAAGTTGCGGCCGGTGCTGGGCGGATAGGTGATCGTCAGGCGCACCTTCCTGGCCGGGTCGATGATGAACACCGAGCGCACGGTATTGGTACCGCTGGCGTTGGGGTGAATCATGCCGTAGGCCTCGCTCACCGAGCGGTCGGCGTCGGCCAGCAGCGGGAAGTTGAGCCCGCAGCCCTGGGTTTCCTCGATGTCGCCGACCCAGCGGGTGTGATCGTCGAGCGGGTCGACGGAAAGGCCGATCGCCTTGGTGTTGCGACGCTCGAATTCCGGCTTGAGGCGCGAGACTTCCCCCAGCTCGGTGGTGCAGACCGGCGTGAAATCGGCCGGGTGAGAAAACAGAATGACCCAACTGTCGCCGGCCCACTCGTGGAAATTGATCGGGCCGTCGGTGCTTTCCTGGGTGAAATCGGGAGCGGTATCGCCAAGTTGCAAAGCCATGACTTTCTCCTGTTGCCGTTGACGGCTTCTGTACGAAGCCTCGAGTCGAGTGCTTATCATGACGGGCGAGAGCAGTGTCGTGAAACAATCGATAGCACTAACGACATGCCAACGCTCGTGATGTGTGAATGACCTACCTATAACGTGGTAGCCAAGGCCCGATATCTCAAGGGCGAGACCGTTTTTCCCTTCGCCGTCGCTTTCGGGTCAATTCGCTGGCGCGGCCGCCCCCAGGTAGTGCTGGCGCCAGTAGCGAATATCCAGCGACGAAACGCTGACCGTGCGGCCGCTACCGGGAGCATGGATCATCTGGCGATCGCCCATGTAGATGCCGACATGGGTCGCGCGATTGCCGGAGCCGAAGAACAGCAGGTCGCCGGGCCGGGCGACATCGATCTCGTCGAGGGCGTGGAACTGCTCGTTGGAGGTGCGTGGCAGCGAAATGCCGATCTTGCCGTAGGCCATCTGGACCAGGCCCGAGCAGTCGTAGCCACTGGGTGTGGTGCCGCCCCAGCGATAAGGCGTGCCGAGCGCCTCCTTGGCCGCCGACATCACCAGAATGCGATCGATGGAGAGGTTGTTGCCATCGATGGCAGGCCCGTCGTCACGGGTGGCGATGGTCTTCTGGGTACTGCAACCGGCGAGCAGCAGCAGGAACAGGCCGATGAACAGCAGGCGCGGATGGGGGAGCGTTGCCTGGCGATTTGATCGGGTCGAGGGAGTCTGCCGCGCCGCGGTGAATCGAGAGAAATGGTGGGTGGTGGTGCCTGTCGCCATGCCCGCGGGCCCTGTCTGCCGGTTTCAACCGAGTGTAGAGCAGCACCGTAAGCCTGCAAAGCCCGTCACCACGTCTCAGCAGCGCAGGATCAGAGGCAGGCCGAGCGGGGCATCGCCACCAGATCTGGCACGAGGTCGGCGGTCTGTTGCAGATGGACGGCGCAGACCACGCGCAACAGCGAGGCGAGATTGCTGACTTCGCCTTTCTCCTCTACCACCTCGCTGTAAAGCTGGCTGATGAAACGCGCGGTCGAGAGGTTCTGACTCGCGGCCAGCGCATCCAGAATCTCCCAGAATTCGTTCTCCAGCCTGACGCTCGTCACGCAACCCTGCAGGCGCACCGAGCGGGTGGTGTTCTCGTAGCGAGCCGGGGCGGTGCTGGCGTAGAGATGGCACATGGCAGTCTCCTGTCGATGGGCATGGCACGAAGCGGGGCACGCGATTCATTGAACTTAGCGCTCTAAGCACTCTGCTGACCATTCGACTTGAGTCGCGTTTTCTTGCCTGCCGGTTTTGCGGCCTTTCGGCTTTGCGTCGCAGTCTCTTCTAATACCTTGGCCGCAGTAGTAGTCCACTAATACCCGCTGCCGGTTCATGCCTCCTAGTCTGAGTGCAGACCGTCGAGAGCGAAGCGCCCGACGTCAGACGAGGAGATCACCATGACTCATCCATCCCTTTCGCGTCGCGTTTTTCTGGAGGCCAGCGGCGGCACGCTGGTCGGAACGCTGGCGTTCGCCAACGGCGCCATCGCCATGCTGGCGCCGAGTACGAGCTGGGCCGTGACCACGGAGCAGTTCGACGATCATCAGGCGCGAACGCTGCTCATATTCACCCGGCATCTGCTACCTCACGACACCCTCGAGGACGCTGTCTACGCTCTGGTAGTCAAAGATCTCGACCGCCAGGCCGCCGATCCGCAGGTGCGCCAGCAGTTAACCAACGGCATCGCCACGCTGGATCGCCAGGCCGGTGGCGAGTGGCTGGCGTTGAACGAGGACGACCGTCAGGCGCAGGTCGAAGCGATTTCCGGCTCTCCGTTCTTCAAGACCGTACACGGCAGCGCCATTGTAGCGCTCTACAACAATCCGCTGGCGTTCGCCCACTTCGGCTATGGCGGCGGCGTGGACGACTCGGGCTATCTGCATCGCGGCTTCAGCGATATTACCTGGTTGCCGGAACCGCCCATCGCGGCCAGCGGCACGATTCCTGTCGACTCCACCCCGGCCTGACACAGGATCCGACGATAACGACCAAGAGGAGAAGCGCCGTGGACTACACCAATCAGCGCACTTTCGACCATGACGACGACGGCGTCGTGGTTGTCATCGGCTCCGGTGCTGGCGGTGGCACGCTGGCCAACGGGCTCGCTCAGCAGGGCATCAAGGTAGTGCTGCTGGAAGCCGGCGGCCTGCATACGCGCACCGACTTTCACACCGACGAGTGGCGCGCCTACGAGCAGCTGTCATGGCTCGATCCGCGCACCACCTCCGGCAGCTGGCGCGTAGCGCAGGACTTCCCCAATCTGCCGGCGTGGATCTGCAAGACCGTCGGCGGTTCGACCACCCACTGGAGTGCCTGCAGTCTGCGCATTCAGCCCCACGAATTCGAAGCCCGCACCCGTTACGGTGATCTCGAAGGCGCCACGCTGCTCGACTGGCCGATCGGCTACGACGACCTCGCGCCCTATTACGATCGTGCCGAAAAGCGCCTCAACGTTACCCGCACTAACGACATTCCCGGTCTGCCGGGCAATAACAACTTCAAGGTGATGTACTCAGGCGCCCAGAAGCTTGGCTACGAGTGCAACACCGGACACATGGCGATCAACAGCCGCGAGATGGACAGCCGCGGGCACTGTCAGCAGCGCGGCTTCTGCTTCCAGGGCTGCCGCTCGGGTGCGAAGTGGTCGACGCTCAACACCGAGATTCCCGAGGCGCTGGCTACCGGTAACTGCGAGATGCGCACCCGGGCGCACGTCGCCGAGATTACCCATGACGCCAGCGGCAAGGTGACCGGCGTCAGCTACTTCGATGGAAATGGTGAAATGCAGCACCAGAAGGCGCGCGTGGTAGCGGTCGCCGGCAATTCAATCGAAACGCCGCGGCTGCTGCTCAATTCCGCGTCGACCCAGTTCCCCGACGGGCTCGCTAACGGCAGCGGCCATGTCGGCAAGCACTACATGCGCCACATGACCGGCTCGGTCTATGCCGCATTCGAGCAGCCGGTGCATATGTATCGCGGCACGGTGATGGCGGGGATCATTCCCGACGAGGCACGTCACGACGATGGCCGAGGCTTTGCCGGCGGCTACGAGATGGAAACCATCGCGCTGGGACTGCCGCTGGCGGCGGCGTTCCTCAATCCTGGCGGTTGGGGGCGCGACTTCACCCGCATGATCGACCAGTACGACCATCTCGCCGCGATGTGGCTGGTCGGCGAGGACATGCCGCGCGACACCAACCGAGTCACGCTCAACCACGATGTCCGCGATCAGCACGGCCTGCCCGTGGCCAATGTCCACTACGACGATCACGACAACGATATCGCCATGCGCAATCACGCCTACCAGCAGGGTAGCGACGTTTATCGTGCCGCCGGGGCGGTGGATATATACGAAGTCCCGCCGTACCCCTCGACCCACAATCTCGGCACCTGCCGCATGAGCGAGAAACCGGAAGACGGCGTCTGCAACGGCTTCGGCCAGACCCACGAGGTGAGCAATCTGTTCATCTCCGACGGCAGCCAGTTCACCACCTCCGCGGCGGAAAACCCGACGCTGACGATCATCGCGATGGCGATGCGTCAGGCGGAGCATATTGGGGAGCGGATGAAGGCCCGAGCGATCTAGCGACGAGCAGCGAGCCACGAGCTAAGAGCGAACATCACTCACTTCCGCTACCTGAGGTGTTTTCAGGATTCTCGCCAAGCGGTGTGTTCCATCGCTACCGATGAAACCAGAAGGAACAGGAGAAACGACATGGCTAATACTACGAAGTCTCAGCAGAACCCCCGCAACGTACTGGTGACCGGCGCCGCCCGCGGTATCGGGCGCGCCATCGCGCTGCGATTGGCGGAAGACGGTCACAACGTCGCGGTCAACGATATTGCCGCCAATCGTTCGGCGCTGGAGGGGCTCGCCGGCGAGATCCGCGACAAGGGCCGCAAGAGTTCGGTGGCGATCGCCGATGTCTCCAACCAGGGCGAAGTCGAGGACATGGTGACCCAGACGGTTGCCGATCTCGGCTCGCTGGACGTGATGATCGCCAACGCCGGTATCGCCCACGTGCAGTCGTTGCTGGAGCTCGACGCCGACGACTGGGACAAGGTGATGTCGGTCAACCTGCGTGGGGTCTTCCTGTGTTATCAGACCGCCGCCAAGCAGATGATCCAGCAGGGCAACGGCGGCAAGATCATCGGCGCGGCCTCGATCGTCGCCTATCGCCCGTTCGCGCTGCTGGGACCGTATTCGGCCTCCAAGTGGGGCGTGCGCGGGCTGACTCAGGCCGCCGCCATGGAATGGGCCAAGCACGGCATTACCGTCAATGCCTACTGTCCGGGTATCGTCGGCACCGACATGTGGGAGCTGATCGACGAAAAGCTCGCCGCCGAGGAAGGTTGGCAGAAGGGCGAGGCGCTCAAGACCTACTCGGGCGCAATTGCGCTGGGGCGTGTCTCGGTGCCGGAAGACGTTGCGAGCTACGTCTCCTATCTTGCCTCGCCGGATTCGGACTACATGACCGGACAGTCGGTGATGATTGATGGGGGGATACAGTTCTCGTAACCCCACCCCGACTGAAGGGCGGTCCAGCTTGCTTGTGACCGGTGGATGCCGCCCTCATCTGTACGTTCACGATATTTTTCCCTGCATTCAGTTTCGATTCTGGAGTCCCCATGCCCATCAGCGAAGACGTTTCCATCAGCGAAGACCGGGTCCCCGGTGTCGAGCCCGCGCCGCGCGAGACCGAGGGCTTCGTGCTCAATCACACCATGCTGCGCGCCAAGGAGCCAGAACGGTCGCTTTCGTTCTACACCCGCGTGTTCGGCATGCGTCTGCTGCGCAAGCTCGACTTCCCGGAGATGCAATTCACGCTCTACTTTCTGGCGCGGGTCGACGACGAGGGCACGATCCCAGCGGACGACGGTGAGCGCACGGCCTATACCTTCTCGCAGAAGGGCGTGCTGGAGTTGACCCACAACTGGGGTAGCGAGGACGATCCCGAGCTTTCCTATCACGACGGCAATGCCGAACCGCAGGGCTTCGGCCACATCTGCTTCGCGGTGCCGGATCTGGCCGCCGCCGAGCGCTGGTTCGATGTCAATAATGTCGAGTTCAAGAAACGCTCGGACCAAGGCAAGATGAAGAACGTGATCTTCGTCAAGGACCCGGACGGTTACTGGATCGAGGTCGTCCAGCCCTCGCTGTCCAAGGGGCTGGGCCAGTGATCTGCTATCGGGATCGATAACCGCCCAGCAAGGGGCCATCGCCCATCAAGGAAAGTGCCCATGAGCGTGCAGCAGAACCCGGCCGAGCGTCGGCATTTCATCGAGCACCTGACCGATATCGTCGGTCCGCGCCACGTGATCACCAGCGAGGTCGGTACGCGGCGCTATCGTAACGGATTTCGTTTCGGTGGCGGCTCGGTTGTTGCCGTGGTCAAGCCCGGCTCGCTGGTCGAGCAGTGGCGCGTCCTGAAAGCGTGTATCGAGAGCGATCGCATCGTCATCACTCAGGCGGCCAATACTGGCCTGACCGGCGGCTCGACGCCGGACGGGGACGACTACGACCGCGAGATCGTCATCGTCAGCACGCTGCGGCTCAATAAACTGCAGGTGATCGATGAAGGCCGGCAAGTGATCTGCCTGCCCGGCGCCACGCTGGACCAGCTAGAGAAACGGCTCGCCCCGCTGGGCCGCGAGCCGCACTCGGTGATCGGCTCCTCGTGCCTCGGCGCGTCGGTCTTTGGCGGTGTCTGTAACAACTCCGGCGGATCGCTGGTCAAGCGCGGCCCGGCCTATACCGAGCTGTCGATTCATGCCCGGCTCGATGCCGGCGGTCGGTTGCAACTGGTCAATCATCTGGGTGTCAGTCTTGGCGACGGTCCGGAAACGATTCTGTCCCGCCTGGAGCGCGGCGATTACCGCCCGCAGGACGTCTCGCATATAGATGCGGCGGCCTCCGATCCGGACTACATCGATCACGTACGTGAGATCGATGCCGAGACCCCGGCACGCTTCAATGCCGATCCGCGAAGGCTACATGAAGCTGCCGGTTCCGCCGGCAAGCTGATGGTCTTCGCGCTGCGCCTTGATACCTTTCCGCAGGAGCAGGAAGCCAAGGTGTTCTACCTGGGCACCAACGATACCGGCGCGCTGACCGAGCTGCGTCGGTGTATTCTCGCCGAGTCCGAGACGTTACCGATCGCCGGCGAGTATATGCACCGGGAGGCGTTCGACGTCGCCGAGAAATACGGCAAGGACACTTTCCTGACCATTCGCGCGCTGGGCACCGGGCGGCTGCCACGATTCTTCGCACTCAAGAACCGGATCGACGGCTTCTGCGATCGACTGAAGCTTCCGGCCAACATGTCCGACCGGCTGCTACAGCGGCTGAGCCAACTCTTCCCGTCACACCTGCCCGCGCGGCTGACCGAGTATCGGGAGCGCTTCGAACATCATCTGATGCTCAAGGTCTCCGGCGAGAGCGTGGAATCGACGCGGGCTTTGCTAAGAGAACACTTTGAACGTTTCGAAGGTGATTTCTTCGAATGCACGGCGGACGAGGGCGCCAAGGCGTTCCTGCACCGCTTCGCCGCTGCCGGCGCTGCGGTGCGCTATCGCATCATGCATCGCGACACGGTGGAGGATATTGTCGCACTGGATATTGCCTTGAAGCGCAGCGAGCGCGACTGGTTTGAGACGCTACCGGAGGACGTCGAGCGGCCGATGATCAAGAAGCTCTACTACGGCCACTTTCTCTGCCACGTGCTGCATCAGGACTACATCGTCGCCAAGGGCACCGACTGTCTCACGCTGGAGCATCGCTTGTGGGAACTGCTGGATGCCCGCGGCGCCGAGTACCCCGCCGAGCACAACGTCGGGCATCTCTATAAGGCCAAGCCGGCGCTGGCCAATTTCTACCGCGAGCTCGACCCTTGCAACGCCTTCAACCCCGGTATCGGCCAGACCAGCAAGTGCCGGCATTGGGGCGAAACGACGGCGGGGCCGGACGAGGCGACGCCGCTACGCGAATCCGTCCACGGCTAGTGGGGTGCGGCAGCTTCAAGGCACGTCCCCCGGCGTCTCCCCACCCGTCAGGGCGTCGCTCGGGCGTTGGGGTGCATCGACTCGGCTCGACGCATAAGGAGAGCGCCGCAGACAACTGGCATCGAGCTGGGCGAGGGTGGGCCGGCCGAGCTGGGCCATCAGGTTGTGTAGCTGGTCCTTGAGCAGGTCGATGGCATGAGCCGCGCCGGCCTCTCCGCCCAGCGCGAGGCCGTAGAGGGTGGCGCGCCCGCACAGCACGCCTTCCGCCCCCAGCACCACCGCCTTGGCGATGTCGCTGCCGCGACGGATGCCGCTATCCAGCAGCACGTGCATCGAATTCCCCACTGCGTCGACGACTTCGGGCAGTGCATCCAGCGTTGCCGGCGCGCCGTCGAGCTGGCGCCCGCCGTGGTTGGTGACGACCACGCCGTCGGCGCCGATGCGCTTGGCCTCGAGTGCATCCTCGGCGTTGAGAATCCCCTTGATCAACAGCTTGCCGGGCCAGCGCTCGCGGATATCGGCCAGCACTTCCCAGGTCAGCCGGCGCGTCATGCGCTGGTTGATATAGCCGGCGGCGCTGCCCGCGCTCTGCTGTTCCTTGGGCAGATACTTCACCAGATTGCCCAGCGTCGGCAGCCCCTGAGGCCAGAGCGCGCGATAGACCCATTGCGGATGCAGGCCGGCATTCAGCAGGTAAGGCCACGCCAGTCGCCGGGGGTTGAGATAGCTGCGCGAATCCCATTCGCGACGCCCCAGCACCACGGTGTCCGTCGTCACCATCAGCGTCTCGACGCCGACGTTCCTGGCGCGTTCGAGCATATCGTTGCGCACCGCTTCGTCGTCCAGGACATAGAGCTGAAACCACAGCCGCGCGTCCGGCACGGCGGCGGCGAGGGTTTCCAGGCTGGCACAGGAGACTGTGCTGAGCGTGAAAGGAATGCCGCGACTGGCCGCGGCCCGTGCCAGGGCGATATCGCCATCCCGCCACAGCATGCCGTTGTAGCCGGTGGGAGCGATGGCCAACGGCAGTTCGGCAGGGCTATCCACCAGCCGGGTGCGGCTGTCTCTGGCCTCGACATCGACCAGCGTGCGCGGCTGCCAGCCCCAGGCGGCAAAGGCGCGACGGTTGTCGCCGAGCGTGGTTTCGTCCTCGGAACCACCGTGGACGTACTCCCAGGCGAAGGCCGGGCGCCATCCAGGCGAGTTCATCGATGCTCTGCGCGCGGCGCCACGCATAGTGGGAGGAGTAGCGACGTTTCACGAAACCTCTCGATATCGGCAGGGGGATCAGGGCGTCCCGATACGGCAGACGTTAGCACGCCATGCACTCGTCGACGATGCCACCAAGGGTGGGGTGGAGGTTGGCTCGGCCGTCACGAGGTGAGTCGCGATTCGGCCAGGGGAACCTGCTCGGCGCGAGGGCGTCTGATGAACGATTCTCTTCGGTGCAGCCCGATTCGCGATGATCGGGTATGCTGCCAATTCGACTGCCGACACACAAAGGAAGGGGTGTTCATGGATCGTAGAAGTGTGCTGAAAAGCGCGATTGCCCTGGCTGCCTGGTACGGCCTGCCCTCGGCGCCACTATTTGCGGCGGCGCGTGCCACTAGCGATATCGCCGACGGCGAGGCGGCGGCTTTCAGTTTCGACTGGCTGCAGGGCTTCGCCCGCGATCTGGCCGCCAAGGCGTATCAGAGCAACGTCGAGAAACTGCCGCCGACCCTGGCCAATCTCACGCCGCAGAACTACAACGCCATCGGCTACGATCCCGACCATTCGTTGTGGAATAGCATGAATGGCCCGCTGGACATCCAGTTCTTCCATGTCGGCATGGGGTTCAACCAGCCGGTCCGGATGTACTCCATCGACCCGCAGACCCAGCAGGCCAAGGAGATCCACTTCCGCCCCGACCTGTTCGAATACGCCAGGGCCGGTGTCGATGTCTCCCAGCTCGAGGGGCAGAGCGATCTCGGCTTCGCCGGATTCCGCGTGTTCAAGGAGCCGTCGCTGACCGAGCGGGACATCGTCTCCTTCCTCGGTGCCAGCTACTTCCGGGCCGTCGACGACACCTATCAGTACGGCCTGTCGGCACGCGGCGTGGCGGTCAACACCTATACCGACGGCAAGACCGAGGAATTCCCGGCGTTCACCCGCTTCTGGTTCGAGACGCCCAAGCCGGGTTCGACGACCTTCACCGCCTATGCGCTGCTCGATTCGCCGAGCCTGGCCGGTGCCTATCGCTTCGTCATTCACTGCGAGGAGGAGCGCGTGGTGATGGACATCGACAAGCACCTCTATCCGCGCGAGTCGATCGCCCAGCTCGGCATCACGCCGATGACCAGCATGTTCAGCTGCGGCACCCAGCAGCGCGACATGTGCCTGACCTTCCACCCGCAGATTCACGACTCCGACCGGCTGTCGATGTGGCTCGGCAACGGCGAGTGGGTCTGCCGGCCGCTCAACAATCCGCCGCGGGTCCAGTTCAACACCTTCGGCGACGACAATCCCAAGGGGTTCGGGCTGCTGCAGACCGATCACGACTTCAAGAGCTACGAGGACATCGTCGCCAACTACCACAAGCGCCCCAGCCTGTGGGTCGAGCCGAAGGGGCAGTGGGGCAAGGGCGAGATCCAGATGCTGGAGATTCCTACCACCGGTGAGACCATGGATAACGTGGTCGCGTTCTGGAAGCCGGAAAAGGCGATCGAGCCGGGGCAGGAGCTCAATTACGGCTACAAGCTCTACTGGAGCGCACAGCCGCCGGTGAAGCCCGAGCTGGCGCGAGTCCGCAAGACGTTCACCGGCATCGGCGGCTTCCCCGAGGGTTGGGCGCCGGGAGAGCACTACCCGAAAGTCTGGGCCCGGCGCATCGCGGTGGATTTCGTCGGCGGCGAGCTCAAGCACTTCTACGACAACGACATCGATATCAAGACCCAGCTCGACGTGCCGGAAGGCGACGTCAAGCAGCTCGATATCCTGTGGGTCAAGGAGATCGAGGGTTTCCGTATCCAGTTCGACTGGTACCCGACCAGCGAGTCCACCGACCCGATCAACATGCGCCTGAACCTGCTCGCCGACGGCAAGACGGTGAGCGAGACCTGGCTCTTCCAGTATTTCCCGACGCCGCCGGAGGAGAGGAATTATCCGGCGCATCCGGCAAGCTAGATCAGACGAAAATCTGCAGGAATCAACGGGGCGGCCATCTGGCCGCCCCGTTTCTTTCAGGTGTCGTTAGCGCTACTTTCACCGCAACACGAGCCTGCGTCGGTCGTAGGCTTTTAGCCCGATGCCGCTTTTCAAGCGCCGAAGCCGGCGCAAGCCGAAGCCCGTCACTAGTACCCGAACCGCGCCGCGACCGGGCCGGTGATCTCGGCGATCATCGCCACTTCCGCATCGCTGAACCTGGGCTTGTAGTAGGTCGGTGCGTGCAGGCCGCTGGCGGCTTCCGCCAGCGCTTGCGGCTCGAGTTCGAGCTCGGCATGGTCGAAAACCGCCTGCAGGCTCTCGCGAGGCGTGCCGCAGAGATCTTCGTAGCGCACGATGAGACACGCCTTGCGCAGCTCGGGATCCTCGTTCAGCGTATCGGCGAGGTGAGCATAGATGGCGGCCCAGTAGCGCGCCCATCCCTCGATTTCGTTGCCGGCTTCCCACAGCGCGGTGATGCGCCGGGTTTCCTCGTCGTTACCCACGTTGATTGCCCGCCGATCGAGACCGAACTCGTAGTGTCCCACCCGTCGCATGTGCTCCAGCGCGCGTGGCTCGCTGGTCTCGCCGGCCACGAACAGCGCCTGCTGCTTCATCAGCGAGGCGATGTGCCAGACCGGGTCGCGAATCACCAGCACGAACTTCGCCTGCGGATAGAGCCGATGCAGATAGCCCAGTCGCACCAGGTTATAGTTGCCCTTGGCGACGTAGCGCTGGCGCTTGCGCACCGCAAGCAGCTTGCGGATATGTTCGTCGTAGAAGCGCTCGAAGGCGGGATGCTCGGCATGGCGCCCTTTCACCGAGCTCTGGGTCGGATCGTGGGTCTCGGGAAAGAACGCCATCCATAGCATCTCCTCGAACGCCTCCGGGCTCTGCGAGGTCACCTCGATGCCGTCCTTGTGGGCGCGTTCCTGGGCCTGCTCCTGCTCTTTTTTTTGAGTCAGGGGCACCAGCGCGAGCCAGCGATTCCACCAGTAGGGCGTCAGCAGCGGCGGAAAATCGACGTAGCGGTGAGTCGCCACGGCGGGGTGGGAGGCGAGATGCTCAAGCAGAATGGTCGTACCGGAGCGGGCGAGCCCGGCGACGTAGACGGGACGGTCGACGTGCTTGTCGGCGATCGCATCCTGCACGGCTCGCGTTTCCAGGTTGCCGAGCTTGATCCAGGTGCCGGGCTTGCGGTGAATCCAGCCCCCCAGCCAGTGCATCCAGCCGGGCACCACGAAGCCGGGATCGCTGACCTTGCCGCTGGCGGCCGGGCTGGTGCCTGCGTTGCCGGTACCTGCGTTGCGGGATTCGACCGGCCGGGAGGTCGAATTGTCGGAACCCGAGGTGCTCATTCGATTTTCGCCCAACGATAAGTGAGAAGAGACACGATCGTCATGACCGGGAAGAAAATGACGAGCCAGTGGCGCATCCAGCCCGGCCCGAACGGCAGATATTCGGGTTGGGGCAGGTCGAAGGCGACCCGCTCGATGGGGCTCTCCGCCGGCAGATAGCCCAGCGGGTTGGCAGCCAGCCAGTTCCACCACTGGCGCTTTTCGATCACCGGAATGGGAGCGGTCATGGCAACGTTGGCCAGCTCGCTGCTGCCGTCGCTGACGATCACTCGCAAGCCGCCGTCTTCCCGAACCCATTGCGCGTCGTAGGGGGCGTCGCTGTTTTGCGGAGTCACTTGCACGGAGGGCGTCTCACCCTCGGCCGGCAGTGCGTGGGCGTAGTGGCTTTCCAGCCAGGTCAGTAGCGCCAACAGCGGCAGGATCGAGACGAGCGTGGGCAGAAACACCAGCCCGAGATGCCGAAAGGCGCTGATGAACTGGTCGCGAATCAGCGGGCCGGCATCGCTGAATTCCCCATCGAAGTCATTGAGTCGCCTGCGCGCCGTGCGCGCTTCCCGTTTGGCATTGGCGATCCTGCCTTGCGGTGACACCAGCCGATACAGGAACAGCGTGCCGACACCGGCGATCGCCGCCCATACCACCAGCCGCAGCGTGGCGGGCAGGACGCTTTTCATCCCGCCATCGATGGCGGCGAAGATCGGATCCGGCAGATCCAGTAATCCCATGTGTCCTCCTGACACTGGCCCATCGTCCGCGCGTCAATCGCTGCCGGGGAGCAGAATGCCCCGGCAGGATGACGAGCGCGTAACGCGGGCATTTGAATCCAGGCTTCTCAACTCAGGCTTCTAATCCCAGGCATTCTGGAAGAGGCGGGCCGACGGCGACGACGCCTTGCCGGCCCGTTTTATGGGTATTCAAGAGATGATATTGCCAAGGCGTGACGCCGCTAGGAGCGATGCCCGACGTGAGACGCTCCGCGCTGACTCTCCTCGACGCGGGCGGTGGTCGGTGGCGACTCCGGATCCTGGGCGGTGCGGGCTTGGGCCGTGCTCGTACCGCTCTCGGCGGTGCCAGTCTCGAAGGTACTATTCTCGGCCCCGCCGCTCTCCGCCGAGGCGGCGGCTTCGGCCTTGCGTCGGCGCCGCATGCGCCGGATCGGCCACATGATGACGAAGAACAGCGCCATGCCGATCGCGGCGATGATGCCCCACAGCGCGGTCAGCAGGCTCAGCCCCGCGCCCGGGCCCACATAGGCTTCCGCAGCGAGCGGCAGGGTAGCGCCGATGGCGATGAGGACGGTCGGCAGGCGTGTGGCGTGTCGTTGGGTCGGTCGAGTCATGACGGTTACCTCTCAGTGGCTGAATCAGCCCCTTCAATCACCCCGAGGGCACCCCGACGTCGATGTCGTCACGTGGGGCCACTCCAGCCGACGCTTGTGGCGTCGATCATTATGGTCAGTTCAGCTTAAGCGGGGTCAGCCGGAAATTGAATGAGGTTTTTTGTTAGCACGTTCGCCGACATTGGCGTCGTTTTGTAATCAAGAGTGAGCTGGGTAACCATGAGTTCCGCTATCGGCCGGGCCTCGCTTCCGGAATTTTTCTGGCGTTCGCCGACTGGGTCGATATCATCGGCGGCTTCGTCTGCCGGCTGCGCTCGGCAGGCACGATTCACGGTTTGAAATGGGGCGATGCATGAATGCTGTGGTGCTGGCCATTCTGATAATGGTCACGTTGAGTCTGGCGCGGGTCTCGGTCGTGTTTGCGCTGATCGTCGCGGCGCTCGTGGGCGGGTTGTATGCCGGCATGCCGCTGAGCGGGATTCTCGATGCCTTCAATGGCGGGCTGGGCAATGGGGCGACGGTGGCGATCTCCTACGCGGTGCTGGGGGCGTTCGCGGTAGCACTGTCACGCTCCGGCATCACCCAGGCGCTGGCCCGCCGCGCCGTTCAGCGATTTCATCTCGAGGGCTCCGGCCAGCGCCAGCACCGCGTGGTACTGGCGCTGCTGGGTTGCCTGCTGCTGGCGGCGATCAGCTCGCAGAACCTGATTCCCGTCCACATCGCCTTCATTCCGATCCTGGTGCCGCCGCTGCTGACACTGATGAATCGGCTCCGGCTGGATCGCCGTGCGGTGGCCTGCGTCATTACCTTCGGGATCACGGCGCCCTACATGCTGCTGCCGGTCGGGTTCGGCGCGATCTTTCTCAACGACATTCTGCTCAATAATCTCAACACCAGCGGTGCGGAATTCGGCCTGCAGGTCGAGGCGGCCCAGGTGCCGCTGGCGATGGCGATCCCGATCGGTGGCATGGCGTTGGGCCTGCTCATTGCTGTCTTTTTCAGCTATCGCCGCCAGCGCACCTACGAAGACCGGGCGCTGGTAGGCCAGCAGGACAGCGAGGAGCCCGCGTCGGCCGGCGCTGATCGCCCCCTTCGCGGCTGGCAGAAGATCGTGCTGGCTGCGTCGTTGGTCGGCACCCTGGTCGTCCAGCTGTTGACGGATTCGATGGTGGTGGGCGGGCTGTTCGGCTTCGCGCTGCTGTCGCTGAGCGGCGTGTTCCGCTGGCGGGAGCAGGATGACGTGTTTACCGAAGGCATGCGGATGATGGCGCAGGTCGGCTTCATCATGATCGCGGCGGCCGGTTTCGCCGGCGTGATGCAGGCGACCGGCGCGGTGGATAGCCTCGTGACCAGCTCCGCGGCGATGATCGGCGATCACAAGGGCCTGGCCGCACTGATCATGCTGCTCGTGGGCCTGTTCATCACCATGGGGATCGGCTCGTCGTTCTCGACCATTCCGATCATCGCCTCGCTCTACGTGCCGCTGGCGCTGAGCTTCGGCTTCTCGCCGCTGGCGACCGTTGCGCTCGTCGGCACGGCGGCAGCGCTGGGCGATGCCGGCTCGCCGGCCTCGGATTCCACCCTGGGGCCGACCGCCGGGCTCAATGCCGACGGCCAGCACGACCATATCTGGGACAGCGTGGTGCCGACCTTCCTGCACTACAACGTGCCGCTGCTGATCTTCGGCTGGATCGCGGCGATGATTCTCTGATTTCGGGCTTCGGGCTTCGGGCTTCGGGCTTCGGGCTTCGGGCTTCGAGCGACGGGGAAGCGGAAAACAGGAAACGAGAGCCGGCCTCGGGGATGCGAAGAGCAGCGTTGGCGAGTGGTGCCTGTTAAGCTGGCTGACTATTAGCGGAAACACATTGCCTGAAACAAGGAGCTCGAGATGAGCAAAAGCGCTGATAAAACGCCCAAGAATACCAAGACGACCAAGCGTGGCGCAGCGCCGCTGAACGCGGATGCGATGACGTTTCTGGAGCGCTATCTCAACAACGCCTCGCCGACCGGCTACGAGTGGGAAGGCCAGAAGCTGTGGATGGAGTACCTGCGCCCGTACGTGGACGAGTTCATCACCGATACCTACGGCACCGCCGTCGGCGTGATCAATCCGGACGCCGAGTACAAGGTGGTGATCGAAGGCCACGCCGACGAGATCTCCTGGTACGTCAACTACATCACCGACAACGGCCTGATCTACGTCATCCGCAACGGCGGCAGCGACCATCAGATCGCGCCTTCCAAGCGCGTCAACATCCATACCGACAATGGCATCGTGCCGGGCGTGTTCGGCTGGCCGGCGATCCACACCCGCCGCCAGGGGCCGAAGGAGAAGCCGCCGGAGCTCGACAACATCTTCATCGACGTCGGCTGCAGTACCAGGGATGAGGTCGAGGCGCTCGGCGTTCACGTCGGCTGCGTGATCACCTATCCCGACGAATTCTTCGTGCTCAACGGCGACAAGCTGGTCTGCCGCGCCATCGACAACCGTATCGGCGGCTTCATGATCGCGGAAGTGGCGCGGCTGCTGAAGGCGCGCAAGCAGAAGCTCGACTTCGGCCTGTATATCGTCAACGCGGTGCAAGAAGAAGTGGGCCTGCGCGGCGCGGAGATGATCGCCGAGCGCCTGAATCCCAACGTCGCCATCGTTACCGATGTCAGCCACGACACCTCGACGCCGATGATCGAGCCCAAGCGCGAAGGCGCCAACAAGATCGGCGACGGCCCGGTGATCTGCTACGCCCCGGCGATCCAGAACAAGCTGCGCGAGCGCCTGATCAAGGTCGCTACCGAGCAGAAGATCCCGTTCCAGCGCCTGCCGCGTTCGCGGGCCACCGGCACCGATACCGATGCCTTCGCCTACAGCAATTCCGGCGTCGCTTCGGCGCTGATCTCGCTGCCGCTGCGCTACATGCATACCACCGTCGAGATGGTCCACAAGCAGGATGTCGAGAACGTGATCGAGCTGATCTACCACACCCTGCTCGACATCAAGCCCGGCGAGACCTTCAGCTACTTCGAGTGAACGACTTCGAGTGAACGACTTCGATTGAACGGCCTTCGCGTGAATGGCCTTCGATTGAACAGCGTTTATTCCGCTGCCCGCGCCCCGACGAGCGATCGTCGGGGCGTTTTCGTATGGGCTCAGATACTGATCAATCCTTCCCACCACTGGCGAATCGGCTTCCACCAGTCGGGCGCCTCTTCGCGGCCCTGGCGGTCGCTCTCGAGGTAGACGGTGGCGGTGAGGCCGGCGGAGAGCTTGGTGCCTTCGGGGATCTCGTCCAGCGCGATGCGAACGGGAATCCGCTGGGAGAGACGCACCCAGTCGAACGAGGCGTTGACCGAGGCAAGGCCGTTGGCCTGACTGCTCAGGCTGCTGTCGCTGATACCGCGAGCGAAGCTGTCGACATGCCCCCAGATGGGCTCGTCGCTGGAGAGCAGCTGGACCCGAACGGGCGCGCCGACATCGATGCTGTCGAGCTTGGTCTCCTCGAAATAGCCCAGCACGTAGAAGCTTTCGGCATCCACCAGGGTCATGGCATTGGTGCCCACGGTCACGTACTGGCCCGGGCGCAGCAGCAGGTTGGTGACATAGCCGTCGACCGGCGCACGCACGGTGGCGCGCTCCAGGTCCAGCTTGGCCTGGTTGACCTCGACTTTCGCCTGCTCGACGGCGGCCTGTGCCGTGGTCAGCGCAAAGCGGGCGTTGTCCTTGTCTTCCTGGGAGACGTAATTCTTCAGCCGCTGGCGCCGGCTGTTGGCCGCCTGTGCTTCGTTGCGCTGCTGCTCCAGCTGATTGAGGTTGGCCCTGGCTTCGTCCAGCGCCAGCTGGTAACGCTGCTGGTCGATGGTGAACAGCACATCGCCTTTGTGCACCAGCTGGTTGTCGTGTACCTCGAGATCGTCGACGAGGCCGGCGACATCGGTGCCGAGGTTGACCACATCGGCACGAACCCGGCCGTCGCGCGTCCATGGGTCGTGCATGTAGTGATCCCAGATCTGGGCAACGGCAACGATCGCGGCGATGACCAGAACGATGGTCAACACTAGCCGCAGGGTCTTGCGGAGTCCGGTAGGCCAATTCATGAAGGTCTTTTCCTCATCCAGCGATCGGCAGCGAGCCCGTCAGGGCGAGTACCGACCACAACAGCAAAGCGTAAATCGCGATATCCAGCAGTACCGGTTGCCAGAACCAGTGATAGAGCCCGAGACGCACGAACACGCGCCGCAGGATCAGATAGAGCCCGAGAGCCAGCAATACCGGCACCGTCAGCGGCGGTATCAGAAACCCCAGGAACGACCATTCAGCCAGCATGTCGAGTGTCTCCGGTGGTTGCCCTGGACGCATCGTGTTCTTCGTCCGCGCGGGCCTCGAGTACCACGCCCGGCGCTTCTCGCATCAGATGCCCCAGCATGGCGATCTCGCCGATGCTGGCGATCGGCAGGCGGGTTTCATGATAGAGCCGTTCGACCCAGGCAATGGCCTCGTCAGCCAGCTCGTGCCAGACGGCCGGATCGTGATGGCGGCGCGACACCACGCGAGTGCCGATGTCGCCGAGCCAGGCTTCGATCTCCGCGCGGTGGGGGCCGAGTGCCTCGCGCAGACGCCGGATTCGCCACACGCACAGTGCCAAGGCATGCAGGTCGATCGCCTCGCTGACCGAGCGATCGCTGCCACCCAGCGCGACCAGCCGGCCCAGACGGTCGTAGAGACGGCTCTCCAGGCGGGCGCGATTGGGCAGCGATTTCTCCCGCAGCAGCCGGCTCAGGCCGCGCCAGTAGGCGGCCATCAGCGTCTCGATGCGTTCGCCGGGCGAGCGCTGGCGAAACAGCGAGTAGGTAATCATGGCGGCAATGGTCCCGATGATCGAAGCCAGCCCGCCGTTGATGTAGCTCGAGGGCGAAAACGTATAGGTCGAATGCAGGTTGAGCAGCGTCATCATGGTGATGGCGCCGGCCATTCCCATCAGCGACCAGCGGGGGTGCGGCGTCATCAGTGTGCCGATGGCGACCGGGATGCCGATGGCGATCGCCAGTAGCGGGAACCCGTTGATCACCGGTAACACCAGAAACAGCAGAACCCCGCCCAGGATGACCGCGGCGATCGACCCCCACAGGAATTGATTGACGATGGCGGCCGGGTTGGGCGCCTTGGCGAACAGCATGATGAAGACGCCAAGCAGCATCATGGCGAGATAGCCCGAATGCCAGCCGCTATGAACCCAGACCTGACCCAGCAGCTCGAAGGCGATGAATACGCGAAAGGCGTTGAAGCGGGCGACGAAGTGTTCGTTGTGCGCGGCGCGGGAGCGGCGCTCGCGGGGCAACGTCTTGACCTTCGCCGAGGTCGGATCGTTGAGCGCGTTACGTAGCCGGCGACCATGCTGCAAAAGCCCGAGGACTTCGCCCAGGCGCTGGCGGACCAGCTCCGCACGGGCGCGGGTGCGTGGCTCCACCGTCGCTTCGTCCCACTCGAAATCCGCCAGCAACTGGCGCTCGGAGGGCGTACCCTCCGGCTCGGCCTCGATCGCTGTCAGCAGCGGCCGCGCCTGCCGGCTCAGCTCGGCCAGCCAGCGCTCGCCGTCGTCACAGGCGCGCAGATAGTCCAGCGCCGTTTCCAGTTCGCGAACGGCGGTGATCAGCGCCAGACCATCGCTGGCAAACCGATCCAGCGCCGGAATGAAATGGCTCAGGCGACGGGTTTCCAGCCGTGTCAGCCCGCGCAGCGTCTCGAACTGCTGGTAATGCCCGAGCAGCACTTTCAACTGGGCATCGCGACTGGCGCGAGAGCGAGGTTCGGCGAGCGTCGTCAGCGTTTCGGTAGCGGCCTGCGAGAGAAACCGGGAAAGCGCACCCGGCAGGGCGCGGCTGCCGAATCTCGGCGCGATGACCACATGCATCAGCAGCCCGCAGCCGATACCCAATGCCGTTTCGCTGAAGCGCCCCTGAGCGACGGACCAGATGTTATCGATACCGGTGCCGATCGCGGTGAGCGACACCAGCGTGGCAGTGTAGCCGCTGAGCATCATCACGTAGCCGATGTGCTCGTCCGGCTCGAGCATGACCCAGTACATGCAGAAGGCCAGCCACGCGCCGGCAAACAGTAGGTAGAGCATGGGCTGCTGGCCGAACAGCGCGATCAGCACCAGGCCGACGATAGCGCCGAACAGCGTGCCGAACAGGCGCGCCACGCTGCGACCGATGATGATGCCGATCGGCGGCGTGCCGCCGGTGAACATGACCGGCTGCAGCGTCACGATCATCACCGCCAGCACCGACCAGGCAGGCTGGTAGAGATCGAGGCGCATCGACAAAAACAGTGCCAGCCAGACGGCCAGCACCGTTCGCAATGCCAGTAACCAGTGATCGGCAGAAATTCGAATCATAAATGACCAAAACCCGTGAATGCGGGCATCCACGGGGCATTTCCATGGGCACAACCATGGAACAATGTGTTGAAGCGCGAGAGAGGTATCTCAAAGCGCCATAAAAGTTAGGCTGCGAATGATCACATTGTCTTCGACTTATGTCTATAGCTTTGTGCAGATAGCTTTATGCAGAAGCGTCGGATGTAGGCGGAAGAGTCAGACAGGTTGGGTGGTAGGGAGGGGAGAAAACGAAAAATGGCCACCGAGCGGTGGCCATGAGATGACCGGTTTGGGTCCGAATACGGCGGCTTCAAAAGCGGTAACCGATGCCGCCCATCACCACCCAGGGATCGATGTGAACGGTGGTGTCATAGGATTGTCCACCGACCTCGGCGGTCGCGTCGGAGTCGATGTCGATATACCAGGCGGCGGCGTTCATCGACCAGTGATCGTCGATCAGCAGGTCCACCCCCAACTGGCCGGCGGCGCCCCAGGAGTCATCGAGATCGAGGCTGCCGACGTCCAGGTCTTCATCGGAGAAATGGGTATAGTTCACGCCCGCGCCGATGTAGGGCTGAACACGCGACTGGGTGCCACCGAGCGGATAGTACTGCAGCGTCAGGGTCGGCGGCAGATGCTTGGTCGAGGCCAGCTCGTTGCCGTTCAGGTCGATATCGTGCTCGAACGGTTCGGCGGCCAGCAGTTCGACGCCCCACTTGTCGAGAAAACGGTAACCCAGCGTGAAGGCGAAGCCGGTGTCGTCTTTGACATCGACATCCATGTTCAGACCATCGAAGTGGCCGTTGTCGCTCTTGGGCGAAACCTTGGCGACCCCGAAATGGGTGAACAAATCACCGGCACCATAGGCAAAGGCATTACCGGCGCTCAGCGCGGTGACCAGCGCCATTCCGGCGACGGAGAAGCGGCGAAGAATCGTGTTCATGAAGATGCTCCCTTGTCCTTGTGACTGACATTGACTCGCCTCGGCAGCGGTAGCCTCGAAGGCGACGGTGTCAGCATACGGCGTAATAACCTTATTGTTAGTGTGGTTATTTGCCGCAAGGTTGTCTTTGATCGCTCCATTGTGGTGCGGCTTAACTCGAGATGGAGCGATTTTGGTGCACAAGGCTTCGAGGTTTGAACACATGACAATAGATAAAAATTGTTAACTGTTTGTTTTTAAATAGAGAAATAGGTATTGGCACATTTTTACCATATAGTTCAATAGAAAGTGGGGGCTTGTTTACAATATATTTCAATAGCAAGTGGGGCCTGGGTAGCCAGCCTGTAAATCTTGGATAGAACAGCGCGCCACTAGGCGCTTGGCAATGAAGCCCGGATGTCTTCCCGACGTCCGGGCTTTTTTTGTGGAAACGATCATGACATTCACGTTACCCATCGGGGTGCTCTACTCGACGACCGGCACCTACCAACGCATCAGCAAGAATGCGCGCAGCGGCGCCTTGCAAGCCGTCGCCGATATCAATGCCGACGCGACATCGGCCGTGACGCTGGTAGTGCACGAGTACGATCCGCATGGCGAGCTCGAAGCCTATCATCAGGGTGTCGAGGCCTTGTTTGCGCGGGGCGTACGTCACGTGGTTGGCACCACGACCTCGGCAAGCCGCAAGGATATCGTGCCGGATGTCGAGCGCGACAATGCTCTGTTGTGGTATGCCTGCCCCTACGAAGGCTTCGAGTGCAGCGAAAACGTGCTTTATTCCGGCGGTTGCCCGAGCCAGAACCTGGTGCCGCTGCTGGCCTATGCCCTGCGCGAGTACGGCAAGCGTGGCGTGCTGATCGGCTCCAACTACGTATGGGGCTGGGAGAGCAACCGCATTGCCCGCGAACTGGTGGAAGCCACTCATGGCCGCATCGTGGCGGAGAAGTACTTCCACTTCGGCGATTGCGACTTCGACGCCATCGTCACCCGGATTCTGAAAGACGCCACCGACTTCGTGCTCAACAACCTGGTCGGCGAGTCCTCCTATGCCTTCCTGGCCCAGCTCGATGCCGCCTGTGAGCGCCACGGCACCACCATTACCGTGCTCAGCTGCAACTTCACCGAGTGCGAGCTGCCGGCGATTCCTCGCTTGCGGCATGTACGCCTGTTGTCGTGCGGGCCATGGTTCGATCATCCCGGCAACGGCTTCAGCGCGCGCCAACGGGTACGCCATGGTCCGCAGATCTATTCGAGCTGTTACACCAACGCCTACAACGCCGTGCAGTTGTTGGCGCGAAGCTGTGCCGCGGTGGGCAGCGACGATCCCGCCGCGGTGTTGGCGTGGCTGCATGCGAACTCGCATTCCACATTGATGGGCGAGTTAGCATTCAATCCGAGCAACAACCATCTGGCGCTGCCGTGCTGCATCGCCGAGGCAAGGGGCGACGGGTTCCGCATCGTGCACCGTGAAAGCGGTGTGCTGGACGCCGACCCCTACCTGACCCGCACCGGCATTCCCCAGTTCCGCGACGTGGTCGGTGCCGCGCTCACGTCGCCCCGCTTGAGGGTCGTGAAATGAACGCGGAAACCTTGACTCCCCGGCTGCTGCTGGTGGATTGCGAGCCACGCTCGCAGGCGATGCTCGACAAAAGCCTGGCGCGTCTGGGCTTGCATGGCTGGGCCGTGGCCGAGGATGCCGAGATCGCCCTGACGAATGTCGATGGCGTGATCGTTGAATTGGATCACTTCGCCAGCCCGCGCCTGCTCGAGGCGGCCCGCGCGGCAGGCCTGCCGATCGTGGCGATGACCCACCACCAGACGCTATCCCAGATCCAGCGCGCGCGGCGGCTGGGCGCCACGGCGATCCTCAACAAGCCGATCACCCAGCATACCGTCTATACCACGCTGGCCATGGCACGGACATTACGCGAGCGGCTCACCGAGCTCGAAACCGCTCATAACCGGCTAGCCGCGCAGGTGGACCAGCAGGGGCTCATCGCCCGGGCCGTGGCGTGCATCATGGTCAGCTCAGATCTGGATGAAGCGCAGGCATTCGAGCGTTTGCGTAGCGATGCCATGTCACGACAGCTCACCCTAGTGCAGGCCGGCGAGCGGCTGCTGACGCAGATGGCGCCCGCACGGCGTCAGGGAGGAGCGTCATGACGGTGCTCAAGGCGTTGCTCAAACGCAAGACCGTAGCCATCGCGCTGTTCTATATCCTGATCGTGGTCGTGGCGGCGATCTTCGCCCCGTGGCTGGCACCGTACGACCCCACCGAACAGTTCTTCGAAGGGCTTTCGCTGGAAGGCGCGCCGTTGCCGCCCGACGGCGAGTTCTGGCTGGGCACGGACTTGCTGGGGCGCGATTTGCTCTCGCGAGTCATCTACGGCGCGCGTACCTCGTTGATCATCGGCATCGTCTCCAACGGCATCGCGGTGGTGATCGGCACCCTGGTGGGCGTAACCGCGGGCTTCGTTCGCGGCTGGCTGGGCTCGGTCCTGATGCGACTGACCGATTTGATGATGGCCTTTCCGGCCTTGCTGCTGGCCATCGCGCTGGCGGCGATCCTGCAACCCAGCCTGTGGATCGTGGCGATGGTCATCGCCATGGTGAACTGGGTGCAGATCGCGCGCGTCATCTATTCGGAGACCATCTCTCTGTCATCGAAGGACTTCGTGGCGGTCGAGCGCACCATCGGGGTCAGCGCGCCGCGCATTCTGTTCTCGCATCTCCTGCCGCATTTGCTGCCGACCATCCTGGTCTGGGCGACTCTAGGCATCTCTACCACGGTACTGCTCGAAGCCACGTTGTCCTTCCTGGGAGTCGGCGTGCAGCCGCCCATGCCGAGCTGGGGCAACATCATCTTCGAGAGCCAGACCTATTTCATCTCCGCCATGTGGCTGGTGCTGTTCCCCGGCATTGCCATCATCGCGCTGTCGTTGAGCTTCAACCTGGTCGGCGACGCGCTGCGCGACGAGCTCGACCCGACACTCAAAGGAAGACGCTAATGGTCTGGTACATCGCCAAGCGCATCGCCTATTCGCTGCTCATCCTGCTGGGCGTGACTTTCATCACCTACCTGCTGCTCTACATGATTCCTGCCGACCCTGCGCGGCAGATCGCCGGCCGCAGCGCCACCACTGAGGTGGTGGCCAACATCCGTCATCAACTGGGGCTGGATCTGCCGTTCTACGAGCAGTACGTCCGCTATCTGGGCAACTTGCTGCAGGGCGACCTGGGGCGTTCCTACGTGCAGCGCTCGGAAGTCTCGACGCTGCTCGCCTCGCGAGTGGGCCCGACGCTACAACTGATGGCCGCCGGCATCGGCTTCGAGCTTCTGATCGGCATCACGCTGGGTATCGTCGCGGCGCTCAAGCGCAATTCGGTACTCGATCAGGTGCTGATGGCGTTCTCGTTCATCGGCGTGTCCTCGCCGCATTTCATCGCCGCGATGCTGGCGCTGTATTTCTTCGCGGTCTATCTCGGCTGGTTTCCGCTGGGCGGTTACGGCGGCGTCGAGCACCTGCTGTTGCCGGCCATCACCCTCGGTGTGCTGGGCAGCGGCTGGTACTCGCGCATGGTGCGCTCGTCGATGATCGAGGTGTTGCACCAAGACTTCATTCGTACCGCGCGCGCCAAGGGGCTGGGACGGGCGCGCGTGCTGCTGTGCCACGTGCTGCCCAACGCCATCGTGCCGGTGATCCCCATGATCGGGATCGACATCGGCATCTTCATGAGCGGGCTGGTCGTCGTGGAGTCGGTGTTCGGCTGGCCGGGCCTGGGACAACTGGCCTGGCAGGCCATCCAGCAGGTGGATATCCCGATCATCGTGGGCGTCACCATGCTCTCGGCGGTCGCCATCGTGCTGGGCAATCTCGTGGCCGATCTGGCCGTGCTGTTTGTCGATCCGCGCATCGACGTCACCCAAACCTGAAACTTAAGGGAACAATGCCATGAACAACAAATTGAAAGGCTTCGCTCTCACCGCCCTGTGCGCGACGATCTCGAGCCAGGCGCTGGCGCAACAGACGCCCCAGGAAGGCGGCGAGATCGTGGTCACCTACCAGAACGACGTGGCCACGCTCGACCCGGCGATCGGCTACGACTGGCAGAACTGGTCGATGATCAAGAGCCTGTTCGACGGCCTGATGGACTACAAGCCGGGCACCACCGAACTAAAGACGGACCTCGCCAAGGACTACGAAATCTCCGACGATGGCCTGACCTATACCTTCCATCTACGTGAAGGCGTCACCTTCCACAACGGCCGTGAAATGGTCGCCAGCGACGTGAAGTACTCCCTGGAGCGGACGGTCAACCCCAAGACCCAGAGCCCCGGCGCCGGCTTCTTTTCCTCCATCGAGGGCTTCGATGCCATGGCCTCGGGCGAATCGACGACGTTGAGCGGTATCACCACGCCCGACGATTACACCGTGAAGATCCAGCTGTCGGCGCCGGATGCGGCTTTCCTGCACATCATGGCTCTCAATTTCGCCTCGGTGGTACCCAAGGAATCGGTCGAGAAGTGGGGCCGCGATTTCGGCAAGCACCCGGTGGGCACGGGAGCCTTCGAATTGCAGGACTGGGCGCTCGGCCAGCATCTGACCTTCGTCAAGAACGACGACTACTACCGCGAGGGCATTCCGTATCTAGACCGCATCGACTTCGAGATCGGCCAGGAGCCCAATGTGGCCCTGATGCGGTTGCAGCGCGGCGAGGTGGATATCGCTGGTGACGGTATTCCGCCCGCGCAGTTCCTGCAGTTCCGCAACGATCCCGATTTCAAGGATCTGATGGTCATAGGCAACCAGCTGCATACCGGTTACTTGACCATGAACGTCACGATGCCCCCTCTGGATAAGGTCGAAGTACGCCGCGCCATCAACATGGCGATCAATAAAAAGCGCATCGTACGCATCATCAACGGTCGCGCGATTCCCGCCAACCAGCCGCTGCCGCCGGCGATGCCAGGTTATGACAAGGAATACAAGGGCTACCCCTACGATGTAGCGAAGGCCAAGGCGCTGCTCGAGGAAGCCGGCTACGGCGATGGGTTCGATACCGAGATCTACGTGATGAACACCGACCCGCAGCCGCGTATCGCCCAGGCGATCCAGCAGGACCTGGCGCAGATCGGCGTGCGCGCCGAGATCAAGTCGCTGGCGCAGGCCAACGTGATCGCCGCGGGCGGCGCCAAGGATCAGGCACCGATGGTGTGGTCGGGCGGCATGGCGTGGATCGCCGACTTCCCCGATCCCTCCAACTTCTGGGGACCGATCCTGGGTTGCGAGGGCGCGGTGCCCGGCGGCTGGAACTGGTCGTGGTACTGCAACGAAGAGTTGGACGCCGAGGCCGCCGCTGCTGACGCCATGGTCGCACCGGACCAGCAGCAGGCACGTGCTGAGCGCTGGGGAAAGATCTTCACCACGGCGATGGATGACGCGCCCTGGGTGCCGATCTTCAACGAGCAGCGTTTCACCGTGCACTCGGCGCGCATGGGTGGCGACGATGCCCTATACGTGGATCCGGTCCACATCCCCGTCAACTACGACTACATCTGGGTGAAATGATGTGTGACAACGAACTGATCAAGACTATTCACGGGCACCATTGCCACCTGGGATGGGATAACGCCATCGCCCCGGCCGCGCACGTCGCGCCGGGGAGCCGGCTGACGTTCGCCTGCAACGACTCTTCGGGCGGCCATTTCACGCCGACCTCGGATGTCTCTGCGGTGGCCGACATGCCGTTCGACCGGATCAACCCGGTGACCGGGCCCATCTTCGTGGATGGTGCCGAGCCCGGCGATATCCTCGTGGTCCATATCGACGACTTCACTCCGTCCGGCTTCGGCTGGACGGCCAACATTCCCGGCTTCGGGCTGCTGGCCGACCAGTTCGAAACACCCGCGCTGACCCTGTGGCACTACGATACGCAGGCCATGACACCGGCCGCGTTCGGCACTCACGCACGGGTGCCGCTGAAGCCGTTCGCCGGGACGCTCGGCGTCGCGCCGGCGGCGCCGGGCACGCACTCGATCGTGCCGCCGCGCCGCGTGGGCGGCAATCTCGATGTGCGCGACCTCGGCGCCGGCAGCACGCTCTATCTGCCGGTGGAAGTCGCCGGAGCCCTGTTCTCGATCGGCGATACCCACGCCGCCCAGGGCGATGGCGAGGTCTGCGGCACGGCGCTGGAAAGCGCCATGGATGTCTCCTTGCGTCTCGACCTGATCAAGCAGACGCCCCTGGCGATGCCGCGCTTCTCCACGCCGGGGCCGGTGACCCGCCATCTCGACGGCGCCGGCTACGAGGTCTTCACTGGCGTCGGACCGGACTTGATGGAAGGCGCGCGGCAGGCCTTGAGCGGCGCCATCGAGTGGCTGGTCAAGACCCGCAACATGCCGGCCGAGCAGGCTTACATGCTTTGTTCGGTGTGCGGCGATCTGCGCATCAACGAGATCGTCGACATGCCCAACTGGGTGGTGTCGTTCTATGTGCCACGCATCGTGTTCGAGTGAGGAGACGACGATGACGACTCAGCCAGGGTCGGTCGATCGGCGCGTGCTCTCCGTCGAGCGCTTGTCGATCGATATTTCGCACGAGCATGACACGCAGCGCGTGGTCGACGATCTGAGCTTCACCTTGCATGCCGGTCGCACGCTATGCATTGCCGGCGAGTCGGGCAGCGGCAAGTCGCTCTCCTCGCTGGCGATCATGGGCCTGCTGCCCAAGGTGGCGCGATTGCCGAACGGCGCCATCCTCTATGGCGAGCGGGATCTGCTGGAACTGCCCGAACGCGCCATGCAGCGCCTGCGCGGGCGCGACATCGCGATGATCTTCCAAGAGCCGATGACCTCCCTCAATCCATTGATGACGGTTGGGCAGCAACTGGAAGAAACCATTCGCCGCCACAAGCTGGCCGAGGGCGGACAGGCCCGTCGCCGCGCCCTCGAGATGCTCGACGCGGTACGGGTGCCGCATGTCGAGCAGCGGCTCAAGCAGCATCCGCACGAGCTGTCCGGCGGCATGCGCCAGCGGGTGATGATCGCCATGGCGATGGTCTGTCATCCCAAGGTGCTGATCGCCGACGAGCCGACCACGGCACTGGACGTGACGATCCAGGCACAGATCCTCGAACTGATGCGTGAACTGCAGCGCGAGTTCGATACCGCGCTGCTGATGATTACCCACGACATGGGTGTCGTCGCTGAGATGGCCGACGACGTGGTGGTGATGAACCGTGGCGTCGTCGAGGAATCCGCCCCGGCGCGTGCGCTGTTCACCGCCCCGCGATCGGCATACACGCGCAAGCTGCTGGCGGCGGTTCCCCGCCTGGGCACGGCCGCGGTACGGCCATTGGCCAGCGAGGCGCACACCCCGGTGCTGGCGGTGGAAGGGTTGCGGGTGCGTTTTCCGGTCAAGCGGCGCTCGCCGTTCGAGACCCGTCGCGAGGTCTGCGCGGTGGAAGACGTCAACTTCACGCTACATGCCGGGGAAACGCTGGGCATCGTCGGCGAGAGCGGCTGCGGCAAGTCGACCACTGGCAAGGCCTTGATGAACATGCTCGACTACACGGGCAGCGTCAGGTTCGAAGGGCGCGAACTCAACGGCTTGCGCGGCGCCGCGCTCAAGGCCGTGCGCCGCGACATCCAGATGATTTTCCAGGATCCCTTCGCTGCGCTCAACTCGCGCAAGAGCGTGGGGGACCTGATCGGCGAGCCGTTGCTGGTGCATGGTCTGGCCGACGCCGCCGAACGTCGGCGGCGCGTGGCCGAACTGCTCGAGCAGGTCGGGCTGCCGGCCGAGGTGGCACTGCGTTATCCACATCAGTTCTCCGGTGGGCAGCGTCAGCGCATCTGTATCGCCCGCGCGCTGGCGCTCAACCCCAAGGTGATCATTGCCGACGAAGCGGTCTCGGCACTGGACGTTTCGGTACAGGCCCAGGTGTTGGAACTGCTGGAGGATCTTCAACAACGCTTGAACCTGAGCTACCTGTTCATTTCCCACGACATGGCGGTCATCGAGCAGATCAGCCACCGTGTCGCGGTCATGTACGCCGGCCAGATCGTCGAGATCGGCAGCTGCCAGCAGGTGCTGCACGATCCGCGCCATCCCTATACCCAGCGCCTGCTCTCCGCCGTACCCATGCCGGACGTGGACGCCAAGCGTGACTTCGCCAAGTTGCTGCAGGCCACCGAGGTGCCCGATCCCATCAAGCCCCACGGACATCGGTTACCCACGCTTCGTTATGCCGAGCCACAGGCGGGTCACTTCGTCGCGCTGTCCGCCGCCAGCGCATGAAAGCCGGGGCTAATTGCATTTTCGGCACCGGTTGCGGCGTCATTACAAAGGGCTGTGCCGCCGATAAGAATCCACCGGCCACAGGGCGCTCAGACGCTGGGCAAGGGGCCGCTCGCAGGCCAGGTGAATACGCGGTAACCCGAGCCAGCTCGCCAGCCGTTCGAGCTGGCCGGCCAGCGCGTCGAGTTCGGCGTCATGGAACGTCACGGCGGGCTCTGGGTGGATGGCGAGAACGCTCAGTTCCCCCTCGGCGCGCCGGGCACGCAGGTCTAGCCGGGCGATGAGCCGGTCGCCGTGGAGGAACGGCATGACGTAGTAGCCGTAGGTTCGTTTGGCCGGCGGCACGTAGAACTCCAGGCGGTAGTGAAAGCCGAACAGGCGCTCGGTGCGCTCGCGATACCAGATCAGGGAGTCGAACGGCGAGAGCAGCGCGGCGGTCTCGAGTCGTCGGGGAATGCGCGGCTCGCCGACGACATAGGCCGGCTGTCGCCAGCTTTCTACCTCGACCGGCGTCAGCGTGCCGTCCTCGATCAGCGTCCGCAGTGCGGCACGGGTATCCTGTGGCGCCAGCCGGTAGTAGTCCCGCAGGTCCTTCTCCGTTGCCACGCCCAGCGCCTCGGCAGACCGGAGCAACAGCTGGCGATGCGCCTCGAGCAGATCGGGTTCGGCCTGGTTCAGGACGGCGCTCGACAGCACCCGTTCCGGCAGGTCGTAGAGCCTTTCGAAACCCCGGCGGCTGGCGACGGTGACCTCGCCAGCAGCAAACAGCCACTCCAGTGCGTGTTTCTCGTCGCTCCAGTCCCACCACGGGCCGGCGGGGCCTGCCCGCGTATTCAGCGCGCCGGCGCCCAGCGGGCCATGTTCGCGCACGTTGGCCAGCACGCGTTCGATCACGTCCCGTCGCTCCCGTCCGAATCGCGCCAGATGCTTGTAGATGACGATGCCTTCCTGCGCGCGGCGCATGCGCCAGCGCATCGCCGGGTAGAGCGAGAGCGGCAGCAGCGACGCTTCGTGGCCCCAGTATTCGAACAGAGACCGATGGCGATTGCCCGCCCAGGCGGCTTCGTCGAGGTGCTCGGTCGGATAGGGGCCGAGGCGCGAAAAGGCCGGCAGATAGTGGGAACGTGCCAGCGCGTTGACGGAATCGATCTGCAACACGCCGAGACGATCCACGAGGCGCCGAAGATGGCCGCGGTTGACGGACTCGGGGGAGCGGGACGTGAAACCCTGCGCTTTCAGGGCGAGACGACGCGCCTGGGAGAGCGTGAGGCGGCGTTGCGGCGGCGGGATGGCTGACGGCATACGAGACGACACTTCTCGGTAGAGGCTTGAGCGGATGCTGCCCGGAAAGTGTCGTTCAGTCTTGAAGAAGAGGGAAGAGGGAAGAGGGAAGAGGGAAGAGGGAAGAGAGCAGGAATTAGAGAGTAGGAAATAGAGAGCAGGATAAAAAGTAGGCCAGCGCCGCCGTCGCGGGCTGGCCTGTAGGGGTCAGTCGTCGGCTTCCAGCGCGTCGAGCAGGGTATCGACATTGTGCTGGAACATGCCGAGATAGGTGCTGCCTTCGCCCTCCGCCGTCAGCGCGTCGGCGTAGAGGGTGCCGCCGATGGCGATGCCGGTCTCTTCGTGCAACTGGTTGATCAGCGCCGGGTTAGTCATGTTCTCCAGGAACAGCGCCCTGGCGTGGCTGGACTCGATCTGCTGGATCAGATGGCCCATGTCGCTGGCGCTGGGTTCCGCCAGCGTGTTGATGCCCACCGGCGAGAGCAGCTCGAGATCGTAGGCGTCGGCGAAGTAGCCGAAGGCATCGTGACTGGTGATGATCAGCCGGTCGGATGCCGGAATCCGCGACAGCCGCGCTTTCGCCTCCTTGTCGAGCGCTTCCATCTCATCGATGTAGCGCTCGGCGTTGGCGCGGTAGGCGTCGGCATGAGCCGGATCGGCCTTCACCAGCGCATCGCGGATGTTGCGTGCGTACTGCTCGCCATTCTCCAGATCCTGCCAGGCGTGCGGATCGACATCGCCGTGGTGGTGATGCTCCTCTTCGCCGTCGGCCGCATGATCATGGTCGTCATGGTCGCCCTCGTCCTCGTGCCCCTCGAACGAACGCGTGTCGATACCGTTGCTGGCGACCACGACTTCGCCCTCGTAACCGCTGGCGTCGATCAACCGGTCGATCCACCCCTCGAGCTGCAAGCCATTGACCACGACCAGGTCGGCATCCGCGAGCGACTGGGCATCGGCGGGCCTGGGCGAAAAGGCGTGAGCATCGCCATCGGGTCCGACCAGCGACGTGACACTGACGTGATCGCCACCGATCGTCGACACCATGTCATCGAGAATGCTGAAGCTCGTGACCACCTGCAGCGGTTCCTGGGCATGAGCGATGTTGGCCGAAAGCGCCGAGGCGCCGAGTGCGCCCATCAGCACGGCGCGAAGGGAAACGTGAGCCATGATGTAACGGTCCTTGTGGCGAGAGAAGGAAGGGTCAGCCGTGGGCATCGGGCGGCAGCATGGGCTGCACGCGCCGTCGCCAGCGGGCGAAGACGCTGTGGTAACGCCCGAACAGGGCGGAAAGCAGATAGATCACGCCGGCCAGCAGAATGATGCAGGGCCCCGAAGGCAGGCCGGCATGATAGGAGAGCAGCAGCCCGCCCACGCTGGAGACCATGCCGATGGCGATCGCCAGCCCCATCAGCCCCTCGAGCCGCTTCGACCAGAAGCGCGCCGCCGTCGCCGGCAACATCATCAGGCCGACCGCCATCAAGGTGCCGAGCGTCTGGAAGCCGGCGGTCAGATTGAGCACCATCAGGCCCAGGAACAGCCCGTGCACCGCGCCGCCGCGAATGCCCTGGCCGCGCAGGAACAGCGGGTCCAGGCACTCGACCACTAGAATGCGGAAGATCGCCGCCAGCACGATCAGCGTCAGGCTCGACACGCCGACGATCAGCCACAGCGCGGTGCTGTCCACCGCCAGGATCGAGCCGAACAGCACGTGGGTGAGGTCGACACTGCTGCCGCGCATCGAGATCAACATCACCCCGGCCGCCAGCGAAATCAGATAGAAGCTGGCAATCGCCGAGTCTTCGCGGTGGCCCGTCAGGCGCGACACGCTGCCCGCCAGCCCCGCCACCAGCAGCCCGGCGAGCAAGCCGCCGAAGCTCATCGCCGGCAGCGAGAAGCCCGCCAGCAGAAAGCCGACCGCCACGCCCGGCAACACGGCGTGGGCCATGGCATCGCCGACCAGGCTCATGCCGCGCAGCGTGAGGAAGACCCCCAGCGGCGGCGCCACCAGCGACAGCGCCAGCCCGGCCACCAGCGCGCGACGCATGAAACCGAAATCCACCAGTGGAGAGAACAGCCAATCGATCATGCCAACGTCTCCGCCGATGAAGAGGAATCGCCAATCGTCGCGGGCGTGGACCAGATCCCGTGCCCGCGTTCCAGCCGCAGGACGCGATCGGCCAGCCGCGTCATCTGATCGTGATCGTGCAGCACGATGATGATCGCCGCGCCCTCGGCCGCCATGGCGCGAAGCACATCGATCAGGACCTCGACGGTCGCCGCATCGACATTGGCGAACGGCTCGTCGAGCAGCAGCAACTGGGCCTCCTGCATCAGCGTACGGCCGAGCAGCGCACGCTGGCGCTGGCCGCCGGAGAGCTCACCCAGCGGGCGGTGTTCGAACGACTGCAGGCCGAGGCGCTGCATCACCGCCTGGCCGCGACGATACTCCGCCGGCCCGTAGCGCTTGAAACTGCCGTGGGTCGGCCAGCAACCGCTCATGACCAGCTCTTCGACGCTCATGGGGAAGGTCAGATCCAGCGCCAGCTGCTGCGGCAGCCACGCGCGCCGCGCATTGGGAACCTCGCAGCGAACATGGCCGCTGACGGGGCGCAGCTCGCCCATGATCCCCTGGACCAGCGTGCTCTTGCCGGCGCCGTTGGCCCCCACCAGCGCAGTGATGGTGCCGGCCTCGAAATGGCCGTCGATATTCTCCAGCACCATACGGTTGCCCTGCGCCAGCGACAGGGATTCCAGCGTCAGCAACGTGTCGGGCTTTGCCATCGAACGAGCCATCAACCGAACACCCCGGCAGCCCAGCCCGCGACGAGCCACAGCACGGCCAGCGGCAACAGCGCGAGCAATATCCGCCGCCCGGCGCCAAGCGACATCAAGGAAAAGTGACACGGCCCATCAGGGCGGTGCCGGTGACGATGTGACATGAAGAGACCCTTTGGATGAGGCGGAAAGGTTATATCATAACAAAAGTGGTGCCAAGCGGAGATTGGCTGACACCATTTGTAAGAGATCCCTGACAATCCTTTTGGCGGGCTTGTCGCGCCGTGAAATCTGCGTTACCAAGAGTTACATAATGACGTCTGAGCCCGATGGGTAAGCTTGATGAGATGTGTGCATTATGTGATCGATCGAATAGCTGCAATCGACCCAAAGCAGCCAGTCCGGCAAAGACAGCCGGCGCGTTCATCTGTGTTAGGCAATAGAACTGGGATAGGATTTCAAACTTGAGTATCGAGTTTTTGGAAAGCGATTTCGATAAGCTAAGTTATTTGGCTAATCTTCTGACGTCTCGGGCTACAGGGTTAGCCGCGGATCAGCGGGAATATGAAGTCCTACGTCACGAGCTTTTGAGCAATTCAAATATTTCATACCTTCTCCCTCAATGGTTAAAGCAGCATCGTAGTCTTGATACGTTCTGGGGTTTTATCAAGCAAAAATTCAGCACCTATGCTGAACGAAGAACATTTATATCTGAACAGTTTACTCCAGCCCTCGATGCCCTGGAATTTGGATATGATGGCCAGGAGGCTGTATCGCCAAATACTCCGAAAGCACCTGCGATCCCACGCAATACTGTCGCGCGGAACAAGCGAAAGGTATTTATCGTACATGGGAGAGATAACGAGGCAAAGCAAGAGGTCAGTCGATTTGTTGAGAGACTCGGGTTAGAAGCTATCATTCTCAATGAGCAAGCTAGCGCGGGAAGAACTATTATTGAAAAAATCGAGCATTATTCGAGTGATGCCGATTTTGCGATTGTCCTATATACGGCATGTGATCATGGCCGTGGAGCTCATGAGTCGAATAATCACCCGAGAAATAGAGCTCGCCAGAATGTAGTCTTCGAGCATGGCTATCTCATGGCAAAGCTTGGCAGAGAAAACGTATGTTCTTTGGTGAAAGGCGACATAGAGACGCCCAACGACATTAGCGGCGTTGTCTATGTGCCCCTGGATCAGCCTGGGGCATGGAAAACCGAAGTCGCGAGAGAGTTGAGGGCGTGTGGATATGCTATCAATAGCTTTTTCTAAACACCGATAAATGCCTAACTAACGGCTGCTAGGGACTTCATTACACTACGCTTCATGCAGCCCAACAGCCGGACGTTCGGCTCATTTGAAAGGAGAATGAAATGCCAGAAGCCATTCATAAGACCGACGATGTCTTTGGAATCAGTCGGGATCTGCCTCTCAATTACAAAGAGCGTGATACCGCAGATGGACTTCTGGTCGACAGCCTGAGCCGAGATCGGCACTTGGTCATCTACGGAAGTTCCAAGCAAGGGAAAACGAGTTTACGGAAGCACTGCCTCAACCCCGATGATTACATTACCGTCCACTGTTCGAACAAGTGGCAGCTCGGTGATATACATTCAGCAATCTTAAAGAAGTGCGGATTTGAGGTGACTCTATCCAATACCAAGAGCAGCTCTGGAAAGCATAAAATTTTCGCGTCGATAACGGCGGGCATTTTCGGCAGTAATGCGACAGGCGGTGCCGAGGCGGAACGTGCAGAAGGAAGAGAGAGGGAGACGCAGCCACTCGAGCTGGAGTCTGAAGATGTTAATGATATTATCAGCGCTCTTGAAGGAATAGGGTTTTCAAAATTTATCGTTCTTGAGGATTTTCACTATCTTCCTGTTGAAACACAAAGAGATTTTTCTGTAGCGCTGAAAGCGTTTCACGAAAATTCGAAAATCTGCTTCATTGTGATTGGAGTGTGGCTGGAGGAGAATCGGCTATCTGTTTACAACGGCGATCTGACTGGCCGAGTGTTATCTATTGATGCGGACAAGTGGGAATCCGATGAGCTAAAGTGCGTGGTAGAAGATGGCGCCGCTCTTCTGAATGTAGAATTTTCGGAGCAATTTCTAGCAGATCTCCTTGATTCTTGTTTCAAGAGCGTGCATGTAGTGCAAGAGGCCTGTCATCGTTGTTGTATTGCCAGCGGCGTACTAGAGACCAAGACCGAAGCAGTTGTCGTTGGTGAAGGACTGGACGCAAGAGAGATAGTTAGAGAGGTTGTCAATCAGCAATCCGGGCGGTTCAATTCTTTCATCACTCAGTTTGCGGATGGATTTCAAGCAACAGAACTGGAAATGCACAGATGGCTTCTACATCCGGTACTCACAAGCTCTCCCGACGACCTTGGCAAGGGTCTGAGGCAAAAGGATATTCGTGACCATTTGAGACAACACCATCCCCGAGCTGACTCTCTAAACCAAGGCAACGTCACGCAGGCGCTACAGTCGGCAGCGGCACTACAGATCAAGAAAGACATCAAGCCGATGGTTCTTGATTACGATCAAACAAATTTGCGGCTGAATGTGGTGGACCGAAGTTTCTTGATATGGCTTGACAATCAAGATCGAGATGAACTTTTGGCAATTGCGGGCCTCGACTAAGCGGCGCCGAACAAGTCGCTCCAAGGGATGTTTGACTCGCCGCCCATTTTGCTGCCGCAAAATGTACGTCGCCTCAAACGCGCCTCATCTAAGGCGTTAAGTGAATACAAAAGGAGTCTCATCCATGATCATAACTAAGAAAAGGATTAGATCGCTTAGGGCGTATACAAAGGGTTTGGTAGAGGCTCAGCCCTTAGTGGTGAGTGTTAGTGTCTCAAATATTGATGCTAACATGGCTATAGATATTGGGTTTAGTCCTGACCTTTCGCCAGGAGAGTCTGTTCTTCCAAAATCTATCGGCAATATTACAACATTCAATTCTGAAGGCAAAGAAATCCCATTGAAAGGCGAGCCGAAGGAAACACACTACAGGCAGCAAGAATGGACTTGGAAAGAATTTAGAGGAAGATACGATTTTGAAGAAAAATCAAAAATCGTAGATATACCCTACGAGCGTTACCCACGAAAATTTATAGAGCCGCCTGCTATTGAATTGAATATCGCTAAAAATGCTGGTGGTGATAAACTAATCGTTTCAGATTCGGTAGAGTTTTTACCGAAAAATTTTGATCTTATAATTCATGTAGTAAATATTTTCCTAGAGATATTTGGCTACTGCGAAATTCGAAACGAGAATCTTGATTCTATAATTCGCGCCCCTCTGCGGAAATTAAACTGGGATGTGCTTCCTCCGGGGAAGAAGCCTTGGGGTGAGCTAAAGCCACTTGTAAGAGAAGCTGCCAAACATTTGTCGGATGGAAATAAAGTAGTAATCGATAAAAGGTTGGAGTCTATCAATGTACATGAACCTGATTTTGTTGCAGTGGGCAGGGCTGGATTTACCGGGTATTTAATCTTCGGATTTCCTGAAAAGTGTTTGTATATTTTGGAAAGCACGCAAACTAATAACGCCACCTATGTGATAGAAAATAACTGGGAGGTGCTGTCTGGCCTGTCTAAAGCAGAGATTCTAGAAAATGATTTGCACAAAGAGCGAGTCATTCACAGAGAAAGTTGGTTTAGTGAAATTAATAGAATTCTGTGCAACTAAACCATTTGACAAGCGTAAGCACTCGGACAAATTGTCCGGTGTTACGGCCGTTACATCAGGTGTTGCTGAAATACCGCTCTTGGCCGGAAGCGAACCTTCGAATTGGCCTCACCCCTCCAATGCGTAATCGATCGTCGTCACCACTCGCACCCGCTTGATATCGGGTGTATAGCTGTCGAGATCTTCGATCGAGAAATAGCCCTGGGTGGCACTGCGGATCTCGCCGACGCGACTGCCGGAGTCTCTGGCGAACTGCTGAGCGACGCCGCGTGCATCCTTGGTCGCCTCGGCGATCATCTCCGGCTTGATGTCATTGAGGCCGGTGAACAGGAATTCGGTGCGGTAATCGTAGTTGGGTGACAGCACGACGCCGGCGCGCACCAGTTCTCCCGTTTCTGGCATCGCTTTCTTGACGCCGTCGACCGCCGGGGTGCGCAGCAGCACCGTGGCTTCGGCCTGGTAACGCTCGTCGGGTCGGTCGGCGCCGTAGAGATTAGCGAATCGATCGGTCACTTGAGGCGAGGTCACGGTAATGTTGTCGGTCTCGAACCCCCGCTGCGTGAGAAATTCGCGAATGCGAGTTTCCTGCATGGTCAGCTTCTGCTGCAGCGCGTCCAGCTCGTTGGCGGTCACGGTGTAATGCAGCGGCCAGAGCGCCATGTCCGCCGGCACTTCGCGCTCCGAAAGGCCCTTGACCGTGACGCTGCGACCGGCGTCGCGCCAGGTTTCAGCGGCATCCTCGATGTAGCTCCCGCCCCAGATCATGCCGATTGCCAGCAAGCCTCCCAGCACTATCGCGCTCCGCACCTGTAGCATCTTTGTTTCTCCGGTTTCGATACACGTCGGTGATGCTGTCATCGTAGCCGGTTATCGCGGGCGCGAGACGGTTCGCTGCTGTCTTGCTGTTCGGTATTCATCAATCTCAATGATATTCGACTTTGCACTAACTGATTAGCCGCCTAATAAGTCGGCCTCCATAATCTCGTCATCGGTTGGGCCAAGGGGCCTGCCACGCAAACGTAGATATTGGAGTGTCATCATGAAAACTCGCATTCTCGCCGCTATCGCACTGGTCGTTGCACTGCCTGCCGCCGCTCAGGCCAACAGCGTCATGGAACAACGGGCATTCGCCCAGCAGCGTGAAGCGCTGAATACCCAGGCGACTTCCGAATATCAGTTGCTGCCGTCCGACTATCGCATCGATACCGTCAGCGGTGGTCATAGCACTGCAGCCGACCATTCACTGGCCTATGTCGCGGCGATCACGCAGCGGGCAACCGATATCACCGGCGGCAACGTCGGACTCGTCGGCCAGGGTCAGAGCGTTTCCGCCGCTCAGGCGCTGCAGAACGTGAACGGTGGCGCCGATGCCGGCCAGGGCAATGTCGAAGTGACCTTCGCCAGCCTCGACTGATCGCGCCGTATCAACGGTTGGCGCCCGGGAGGCGAGCGCCGAGAAGCGTGTCCCTCGATTTCCCCCATACCTCCAACTTCCCCGGACCCTCCCCTGGTCCGGGGCTTTTTTGTGCCTGGCCTTCGTCATTCCGGCAGGCCTCGTGATTCCCGGTCAGGTGGCGTCCGTGTTCTGCTGGCTCAGGTGTTCGATGAAGCGCCGGCGCCATTCGAGCAGGCTGTTGCGCCTGAGCACGCCGATCATCTGCTGGTAGCGTTCCTGGCGTTCCTCGAGCGGCATGTTCAGGGCCTGTTCGATGGCGCTGGCGATGGCATGCACGTCGTAGGGATTGACCAGTAGCGCGCGGCTCAGCTCTTTGGCGGCGCCGGCCAGCTCGCTGAGTACCAGTACGCCGGGGTCTTCGGGATCCTGGGCGGCGACGAACTCCTTGCAGACCAGGTTCATGCCGTCGCGAAGCGGGGTCACCAGGCCGACCCGGGCGGAACGGAACAGGCCGATCAGCGCGTCGCGGGGGAAGGTCTGGTTGAGATAGTGCACTGGCATCCAGTCGAGATCGGCGTAGGTGCCGTTGATATGCCCGGCCATCTCCTCGAGTTGGCGGCGCAGCTCGTCATACTCGGGGATCGCGCTGCGCGAGGGGCTGGCGATCTGCATGAAGATCGTCTTCTGGCGGCGATGCTCGAAGTTGGTGAGCAGCGCCTCGATGGCGTTGAAGCGCTGTACCAGGCCCTTGGAGTAATCGAGCCGGTCGGCGCCGATGATCAGGTCGCGTTCGCCGAGATCCGCCTTGAGCTGACGCGCCTGTTCGTTGTCGCGGGAGTGCTCGGCTTCGGCGGTTAGCTCGTCGACATCGATACCCACCGGGTAGACGCCGGTACGAATCTTCTGGCCGTTGCACTCGATGGTGTCGCCGGAAATCTCGGCGCCGAAGGTTTCGATCGCGGCCTGACGGAAGGCGTGCAGATCGTTGTTGGTCTGGAAGCCGATCAGGTCGTAGTGGAGCAGGTCGTCGAGCAGTTCGCGGTAGCCGGGCATCGCGCGCAGCAGGTCGTAGCTGGGGAAGGGGATGTGCAGATAGAAGCCCATCGGGTCCTTGACGCCTTCCTTGCGCAGCGCCTTGCCCAGCGGCAGCAGGTGATAGTCGTGTACCCAGATCAGTTCACCGCCTTCGAGCAGGTTGCTCAGGGCGTGGGCGAAGCGGTCGTTGACCCGCTGATAGGCCTTGGCGTACTCCAGCCGGAAGTCCATGGCGCCAAGGTTGAAGTGGAAGACCGGCCAGAGGACTTCGTTGGAGAAGCCCAGGTAATAGTCTTCATAGTCTTCCCGGGATAGCGGCAGGGTGGCGTAGGTGATGTTGTCACGCTGCACGGTGGTGGGTTCGGTGATGGCCGTTTCGCTGACCTCGCCGTCCCAGCCGAACCACAACCCGCCGTATTCGTCGAGTGCGCCGGTGATCGCCACGGCCAGGCCGCCGGCCTGGGACTTGCCGGGCTCCGGGACGGATACGCGATTGGAAATGACGACGAGACGTGTCATACGGCCTCCTCCCAGTTACGACTGAGATGTGTTGCCGAGTTGATCAACCCGACCATGCTGTAGGTCTGCGGGAAGTTGCCCCACAGTTCGCGGTGGGCGGTGTCCAGATCCTCGGAGAGCAGTCCGAGGGGATTGCGACATTCGAGCATGTTGTCGAACAGGCGCCGGGCTTCGTCCTTGCGGCCGATCGCGCAGAGCGCGTCGATGAACCAGAAGGTGCAGATGTTGAAGGCGTTCTCGGGTGGACCGAAATCGTCGGCGGCGGCGTAGCGGAACAGGTGGTCGCCGCGGCGCAGTTCGGCCTCGATGGCGCAGACCGTGGAGACGAAGCGCGGGTCGTCGGCTTCGAGGAAGCCGAGTTCGTGCATCAGCAGCAGGCTGGCGTCCATGGTTTCGCCGCCGAAGCTCTCGGTGAAGGCCTGGCGCGATTCGCTCCACGCCTCGCGGCAGATGATCTCGTGCATGCGCTCGGCCTGCTGTCGCCAGTGAATCGAATCCTCGGGCAGCTCGAGCTGGCCGGCAATGCGCGCCAGCCGGTCGCAGGCCGCCCAGCACATGATCGAGGAATAGGTGTGCACGCGGGCGCGGCCGCGATATTCCCAGATGCCGGCATCGGGCTTGTCGAACAGTCGCGCGGCCTGCTCGCCGAGTGCCGTGAGGCGGCGAAACAGCGCCTCGTCGCCGGGGCGCGTCAGGCGCTCGTCGAAGAAGGCCTGGTTGGCCGCCAGCACGACGGCGCCGTAGACGTCGTGCTGGATCTGGCTGTAGGCGGCGTTGCCGGTGCGTACCGGCCCCATGCCGCGATAGCCGCCCAGCCCGGGCATGTCGAATTCTTCGAGCCGGGTCTCGCCGCCGATGCCGTAGAGCGGTTGCAGCTCGCTCTCGGCGGCACCAACGACCAGGTTGAGAATGTAGTTGAGATAATTCTCCATGGTGGCCGTGGTGCCCAGCCGGTTGAGCGCATGGACCACGAAATAGGCGTCGCGCAGCCAGCAGTAGCGGTAGTCCCAGTTGCGCTGGCTGTCGGCGGCCTCGGGTAACGAGGTGGTCATCGCCGCGATCACCGCGCCAGTATCCTCGAAGGTGCTCAGCTTGAGGGTCATCGCGGCGCGGATGACCGCATGCTGCCAGTCGAAGGGAATCGACAGTCCGCGAACCCATTCGTGCCAGTAGGTGGCGGTCTCGCTATGAAAGCGTTGGCACAGCGTCGTGACCGATTCGGTGACGCTTTCGTCGGGGCCGAGCAGGAAGTTGAGTTCGCCGTCGAGCACGATCGGCGATTCCTGCTGGACGTAGGTGATCGAGGCGTCGGTGGTCAGACGCGTGATCCGATTGCGACCGATATAGCGAATATGGTGACTGCCTTGCGTGGTATCCGGCGTCTGGGTGCCGTATTCGCTGGTCGGACGCAGTTTGACGCGGATCACCGGCGTGCCCGCCAGGGGCTCGACACGACGGACCAGAGCGACCGGACGAAAAGCCCGCCCGAATTGATTGAAGCGCGGGCAGAAGTCGCTGATGCGAATGCGTCCGCCGTACTTGTCGGTGAGTTCCGTGCAGAGGATGGCGGTGTTGCGCTGATAGTACTGCCTGGTGCCGACCAGATCCTGCAGCTCGATGCTGAAATAGCCGCGATCCTGGGTATCCATCAGGTGCGAGAAGAACGGGTCGCCGTCGAAGCGGGGCAGGCAGCACCAGACGATGCGCGCCTGGGCATCGATGAGCGCGCCGATCTGGCAGTTGCCGATCAGGCCGAGTTCCAGGGTATGTTCCGCATGGCGGAGCGGGGTCAAAGGTCCCGCGTTGTCATACTCTCCAACCATGTCAGTACCTCCTGTACTGATTCAAGGGAGTAGTTTGCGGCCGTCTCATCCTGATGGCCGACACGTATGGAATGGCCGCCGCGAGCGTTGACGATACGAAAGGCGTCTTCGTCGGTGACGTCGTCGCCGATGAAAACCGGCGTGCGGCTCCGGAAGGCCGAGGTTTCGTCGAGCAGGCGGGCAACGGCGGTCCCTTTATGATAGCCGCCGGGACGCAACTCGAGGACGCACTTGCCGTCGATCAGCTCGAAGGTGTCGCCAAGCGCCCGATGCTGGGCCTCGAAGAACTCGCGACACGCCTCGGCGAGTTCCGGAACGCTGCGGTAGTGCAGGGTCAGCGAGACGCCCTTGTCCTCGTAGTGCAAGCCGGGATGGGCCTCGACGAAGGTTGCCAGGGCATCACGGCAGGCGGCCAGTTGGGCAGGCTGGTCGATCGCCGTGTGGCGCGTGCCGTCGCGGTCGCGCCATTCCAGCCCGTGAATGCCCGCCATCGGCAGGGAAACCGGGGCGAGCAGGCGCTCGAGCTGATCCAGCGGACGCCCGCTGACCACCGCCACCGCGCCGCCGAAGACCTGGTCGAGTTCGCCGAGAATCGCCTTCAGGTGCGGGGAGACGCGGACATCGTCGGGGTGGGCGGCGAGCGACACCAGAGTGCCGTCGAAATCGAGGAACAGCGCCCAGTCGCGGCGTGCCACGGGCAGTTGTGAAGCAGGACGCTGTGAAGATGAAAGAGGCGTCGAAGGTTTGGTCATGGGCCGCGAGCTCGTCTGAGTGAATGGTCGGGTGGGTCGGCGTAGCCGCTCGCCTGGGGTATCCGGAAGAGCCGCTCGGAAGCGCGGCCCGAAAGACCGGCTCGAAAGACTGGCCCAGGAGCGCCAGAGAAAACCCACCCATGAGGGGTGGAGCAAGGCGCCGGTTGGCAACGCCGGCTGCCTGCCGGCATGGTTCCGATACGCCCGGTCGCGGGCAGAATCGGGTGGCGCCTTGCCGTAGGGCTCAGTGTTCGGCTTGCTCGAACTGTTCGGCGGCGCGCAGCGCTTCTTCCTGAGTTGCATGCTCGGAAACGACGCGCTCGTTGTCGGGCTGGCTTTCGTCGATGACCACCCAGGCGGTGATCTTTTCTTTCAGATCGCTACTGTCGAACACTGGTTCCACGCGGGCTTGTTTCTGCATCTCTTCATCCTCCGTGACGATACCGATTGTCGGCTCGGCGATGGGCCTGGAGGCCCTTGGTGCCGCTCGCCGGATGGCGGGCGGTCGTGCTCGGTGCAGGGATGGCGGGGCGCTTGTCATCCTGGACAAGCCGCCGAATCGATTGCCCGATCCGGGCTCAGTCCTCGTCATCCTCGGGAGACTGGAAGGCGCGCTTGTCGTCCGGGAGTCTCACCATGTCGCCGACGTTGAGTTCGCCGTGGCTGTCATGGCGCTTGCCGTCGTCGTCGATCAGGGCGGCGACCTTGCCGATGCTGACGCCGTCCTTGTAGGCCTCGACCTGGACCCGCGCCGTGGCGCCGTGATAGCGCGCAGTCAGCATCATGCCCGGCTGCGGGGTGACGCGGTGCTGTTCGTCCTTGGCATAGTGGGCGTCGACACTGGCCCCGCCGGGGGTATCCCATTCGATATGCTTGTGCATGGCTGTCTCCTTACCGTTGACGAAAACGCTGATTCAGCGTAGCTGCCAATCGCTTGATTTGCTGCCAGTATAGTGACCGCTAGAACAATTCCGTTGGATGACTCGTGCTATCCCGGATGCCACACGGCACGCCGAAAGGTGAAGACACGAACGGTTACGATCGCTTGTCTTTTGCCCGGCGTGCCAGCAGAGTGAACGTGGTCTTTCGCAACCCAACAAAGAGTGACAACAGCGATGAAGAAGACAGTACTCGCACTGGCCATTGCCGCTACCACGGCGTGTACCGGTGTCGCGCAGGCGGACGTCAAGGTAGGGTTTCTCGGCGGCTTTACCGGCGGTATCGAAAGCCTGACACCGCCGATCTTCGATGGCGCCAAACTGGCCATGGCCGAAATCAACGAACAAGGCGGCCTGCTGGATGGCGAAGACATGGTCATGCCCTCCGGCGATACGACCTGTTCGGATGCGTCGGCGGCCTCCAACGCGGCCGACCGGCTGGTGAACAGCGAGAAGGTGACCGCGATCGTGGGGGCGCTGTGTACCGGTGCGACGATCGCGGCGGCCAACAATGCCGCAATCCCCGGTGGCGTGGTGATGGTGTCGCCGGCTTCCACGGCGCCGGCGGTAACGGATCTGGAAGATAACGATCTGGTCTTCCGTACCGTGCCTTCCGATGCGTTCCAGGGCGTGCAGCTTGCCAAGCTGCTGCTGTCCAAGGGGATCGAGGACGTGGCGGTGACGTTCGTCAACAACGACTACGGTCAGGGGCTCGACGACGCTTTCACCAAGACCTTCGAAGCCGAAGGCGGCACGATTTCCGCCAACCTGGCGCATGAAGACAACCGCGCCGATTACCGTTCGGAGATCGGTCAGCTTTCGTCCGGCGGCTCGCAGACGCTGGTCGTGCTGGCCTACGCCGACACGTCCGGTCAGACGATCCTGCGCCAGGCCTATGAAAGCGGAGCGTTTACCCAGTTCGCCGGTGGCGATGGCATGGTCGGCAACTCGCTGGTCGAAGCGGTCGGCGCCGACGTGCTCGAAGGCATGATCGCGACGCGTCCGGGCTCGCCGGATGTGCCGGGCGCGGATGTCTTCAACGGTCTGGCCGAAGACGCCGGTATCGATCCGAGCGCGGTGTTCGCGGCACAGTCCTACGATGCCGCCTTCCTGCTCGCGCTCGCCATCGAGAAGAACGGCAGCGCGGATCGTGAAGGGCTCTCCGCGGCGCTGCGCGATGTCGCCACGGCGCCGGGCGAGACGATCCTGCCGGGCGAGTGGGAGAAGGCCAAGCAGCTGATCGCCGAAGGCAAGGAGATCGACTATCAGGGTGCTTCCGGCAACCAGGAGTTCGATGACAACGGTGACGTGCCGGGTATCGTGGTCGAGATGGCCGTGGAAGACGGCAAGTTCGTGACCAAGGGCGCGATCGAGAAATAATCCTCGTCGACTTCAGGGCAACGCCCAGAACGCAAAACCCCGAGCTCAGGCTCGGGGTTTTTGCGTTCAGGTGTCGCGGTTCGCGTTCGGCTGTTCGAGCGTCGCGATCAGTCGTGATGCTTGACCTTCTCAGGTATCAGCCCGCGCGGCGCGAAGCGCAATACCAGCAGGATCAGCAGGCCGATCACGAACACTCTCGCCTGCAGGGCGCGGCTGTCGAGGTTGCCCGGCTGCCAGTCGAACCAGTGGGCGCCCAGCGCGGTCACGGCGTGCATCAGCGACAGTGCCAGCGGTCCCGACATGATCCAGATCACGTAGACCAGTACCGCGCCGAACAACGTTCCCAGATTGTTGCCGGGGCCGCCGAGAATCACCATCACCAGCACCAGGAAGGTGTGGTTCAGCGGCAGGTAGCCCTGCGGGTCGAACAGGCCGTTGAAGCTGGTCAGCGCCGCACCGCCGATCCCCATCAGGATACAGCCGAAGACGAAGATCTCCTGGCGGCGGCGATTGATCGACTTGCCCATGGCGGCGGCGGAGACTTCGTTGTCGCGGATGGCGCGGATCATGCGGCCCCAGGGCGCGTGGTAGGCGCGGTGGAGCAGGAAGAAGATCACCGCGATCATCACCACCGTGACCGACAGATAGAGCGCGCGGGCGGTCAGAAAGCCGACTTCGCCGGGGTCCGGAACCGGCCAGGGCAGCGGCGAGATGGTCGCGGTGCCGCGGGTGAGCCAGTCGGAATTCTTGAGAAAGGCCTTGATGATCTCGGCGATGCCCAGCGTGGCGATGACGAGATAGTCACTGCGCAGACCGAGACAGATGTGGCCAATGAAGTAGCCGACGCCGCCGGCCAGCGCGCCGCCGACGATCCAGCCGAGCCAGACCGGCAGGCCCAGGCCACCGATGAACTCCACCTGGGACTCGATATCGCCGGTGACGCTGCGCAGCCAGCTGATCAGCACCAGATAGCTGATGAGCCCCGCGACGACCGCGAGGATGGTGCGCAGCAGCCTGGGAACGCCGATGCGGTCGAGGCGGCTGATGCCGAAGACGATTGCCGTGACCGCCACCATCGCCAGCAGCACCCAGCCCAGGCGTCCGGGCAGGTCGCTGGCCCAGAACGCGGGATTGACCGGGATGCTGAAGAAGGTGGCCGAGAAGCCGCCCAGGGCGACGAAGCCCATGATCCCGGCGTTGAACTGGCCGGCGTAGCCCCACTGGATGGTCAGGCCGAGCGCGAGGATGGCGTAGCAGGACGCCTCCACCAGCATGCGGGTGGAGTAGGCAGGCCCCATGGTCGCGAACACGGCGAGCACGACGATGGCCAGCCCGCCGAACAGCAGCAGCTCGCGAGCGGGGAGCGCGCGCGTCGGCGGCCCGGCGGGGCGCTGGGGGGCGGGCTGTTGTGGTGAAGGCTGTTGTGGTGAGGACTGTTGTTGTGAAGAAGCTGTCATCAGATCACCTTCCCTTTGAAGATGCCGGTCGGTCGCCAGATCAGCACCGCGACCAGAATGAAGAAGGGTACGACGATCTTGTATTCGGTACCCACCAGCGCCAGGTTGTTCGGCAGTTCCAGCCAGGTCGGCAGGCTATCGCGTATCGGCCTGAGCAGGACCGACCAGTTGAACACGGCCAGGGTCTCGGCGAAGCCGACCAGAAAGCCCCCGGCGATGGCGCCGTACGGATGGCCGACACCGCCGACGATGGCGGCGGCGAAGATCGGCAGCAGCAGGAAGAAGCTGAGATCCGGCTTGAATGCGACGTCCAGCGACAGCAGGGTGCCGGCAATCGTGGCCAGCGAGCCTGCGATGACCCAGGTCAGAGTGATGATCAGCCTGGTGTTGATGCCGGAGGCCCGTGCCAGGTCGGGGTTGTCGGACATCGCCCGCATCGCCTTGCCCAGTCGCGCCCGGGTCAGGAACAGATGCAGCCCGACCACGGCGACGATGGTGACGATGAACAGGATGATCTGCGGCTCGGTGAGAATGATCGGCCGGGTGACGCCGGGCAGGTCGATGCGGAAGATCTCCTTGCGCGCGTCGACGTAGAGGCTCTGCGCCCCGGTGCCGGAGAACAGCCGGATCAAGCCCTGCAGCATCAGGGTGACACCCAGCGAGGCGATCACCATCACGATCGGCTTCACGCCGTGGCTACGCAGCGGCTGGTAGAACGCGCGGTCGATGCCGACGGCGATCAGCGAGGTGACGGCCATGGCGATCGGCAGCATGACGATGGCGGTGGGCAGGCCCAGCGCATCGCCGGCATGGGGAAAGGCCATCGTCAGCAACAGGACGATGAGGGTGCCGAGGGTCATCATGTCGGCATGGGCGAAGTGGGCGAAACGCAGGATGCTGTAGATCAGCGTCACGCCGACGGCGCCGATGGCGTAGATGCTGCCGGTGACGCTACCGGCGACCACGACGTAGTTGAAGAAGTAGATCAGCTCATTCACGACGAAATCTCTGTTGGAATCGGTTTGACGCTAGGCTTGCCGTCTTCGAGCTTCGAGCTTCGAGCTTCGAGCTTCGAGCCGGCCGCGAACCCCGGATACTTCAGAATACGGCCTCAACCGCCGAGGAAGCTCTTGGCCACCTGCGGGTCGTTCAGAAGCGCCTCGCCGGTATCGGTAAATCGATTCTGACCGGCCGCGAGCACGAAGCCCTTGTGGGCGATCCGCAGCGCCTGCTTGGCGTTCTGCTCTACCATCAGTACCCCGACGCCGGCGGCGTTGATGGTCTTCACCCGATCGAAGATTTCATTCATGTAGAGCGGCGAAAGCCCGGCGGTGGGTTCGTCCAGCAGCAGCACGCTGGGTTCGTTCATCAGCGCGCGGCCCATCGCGACCATCTGCCGCTGACCGCCGGAGAGCTCGCCGGCCGGCTGGCGGCGCTTTTCCAGCAGCGGGGGAAAGAACTCGTAGATCTGTTCCTTGAGACGCGACGCGGTGGCGGGTTTGAGAAAGGCGCCCATCTCCAGATTCTCCTCGACGGAGAGGCTGGGGAAGATGTTCTTCTCCTGCGGCACGAAGCCCATCCCCATCTCGACCAGCTTGTGCGGCGAAAGATTGGTGATGGGTTCGCCGCGCAGGCGGATCTCGCCCTGGGTGATCGTCAGCAGCCCGAAGACGGCCTTGAGCATGGTCGATTTGCCGGCGCCGTTGGGCCCGACGATGACCCCGATCTCATCGGACTCGATCGTCATGTCGACGCCGTTGAGGATGTTCATGCCGCCGTAGCCGCCATGAACGTCGATTGCTTCGAGTAGTGGCATGTTTCGCTCTATGGTTGTTGTGTCGCTGATGTCCCACGAGCCCGTCGTCCAGGGCCGGTTCGCGATCCTAGGCCGGTTCGGCGCCGAAGTAGGCTTCGATCACTTCCGGGTTGTTCTGGATCTCGGTGATCGAGCCTTCCATCATCACCTGGCCCTGGGCGAGCACGATGACGGGATCGCACAGCCGCCCGATCATGTCCATGTCGTGTTCGATGACCAGGAAGGTGTAGCCCAGTTCGCGGTTGAGCCGTTCGATGTTGCCCATCAGGTCGCCGAGCAGCGTGCGGTTGACCCCGGCGGCGATCTCGTCGAGCAGCACGACCTGGGCGTCAGTCATCATGGTGCGGCCGAGCTCGAGGAGCTTCTTCTGGCCGCCGGAGAGATTGCCGGCCAGTTCGTTGCGCACGTGGGAGAGGCCGACGAAGTCGAGCACTTCGAGCGCGCGCCGGCGCACTTCGGCTTCCTGGCGGCGGACTTCACCGGGCTTCAGCCAGGTGCTGAACAGGTTCTCGCCCTCCTGACGGGGCGGCACCATCATCAGGTTTTCCAGCGAGGTCAGGTGGCTGAATTCGTGGGCGATCTGGAACGTGCGAAGCAGCCCTTTGTGAAAGCGCTGGTTGGCGGAAAGGTGGGTGATCGCCTCGCCATTGAGCAGCACTTCGCCGCTGTCGGGCGCGAGGCTGCCGGCGATGATGTTGAACAGCGTCGATTTGCCGGCGCCGTTGGGGCCGATCATGCCGGTGATCGAACCCTTGGCGACCTGAATCGAGCAGCCGTCGATGACCGTCAGGCCCCCGAATGACTTGCGGATATTGCGGACATCGATGATGGGCGTCATCGCGTCTCCCCTGCAGCGTTATTGCTATTGTTCACGAGGGCGCCGGTGGGGCAGCGCTCCTGGCTTCGTTGTTTCTGTCGTCGTATTCGTACTGCCTACGGCGGGATGTCTACGTCGGTACGGCCACGCACGATGACGGCGGCCGTTACCGGGGCATCCGGACGTTGCCGATTGTACAGCCGTCTATCGGCACGAGTCGTGTTTCTTGAAGTACGAAGAGTCAACGCTACCGGTCCCAAACGACGACACCCGCCGAATGGCGGGTGTCGTGAATGCTGCAGTAGCGCGCGATCAGCCTTTCTTACCGGCCCGCTTGCGCTCGTTCTCGGTCAGGTGCTTCTTGCGCAGACGAATGTGCTGGGGGGTGATTTCCACCAGCTCGTCGTCGTCGAGGAACTCGATGGCCTGCTCGAGGGTGAAGCGGATCGGCGGCGTCAGCACGATGTTCTCGTCGTTGCCAGACGCGCGCATGTTGTCCAGTTTCTTGCCCTTGGTCGGGTTGACGACCATGTCGTTGGCCCGGTTGTTGATGCCGATCAGCATGCCTTCGTAGACCTCGGTGCCGTGATCGACGATCAGCTTGCCGCGCTCCTGCAGGGTGTAGAGCGCGTAGGCCAGCGCCTTGCCGGGAACCATCGACACCAGCACGCCGTTGCGACGCTCGATGGCGGCATCGGGCTTGAGCGGGCCGTAGTGATCGAAGCGGCTGGTCAGGATGCCGGTACCGGAGGTCAGCGTCAGGAACTGGCCACGGAAGCCGATCAGTCCGCGCGCGGGAATGATGAAGTCCAGACGCACGCGACCCTTGCCGTCCGGATTCATGTTGGTGAGCTCGCCCTTGCGGTAGCCGAGCTCTTCCATGACCGCGCCCTGATGCTGCTCTTCACAGTCGATGATGACTTCTTCGTACGGCTCCTGCTTGACGCCGTCGATCTCCTTGATGATGACCTCGGGGCGGCCGACGGCCAGCTCGAAGCCTTCACGACGCATGGTTTCGATCAGCACCGAAAGGTGCAGTTCGCCGCGCCCGGAAACCTTGAATTTCTCGGCGGACTCGCCCTGTTCGACACGCAGCGCCACGTTGTGGATCAGCTCCTGGTCGAGACGATCCTTGATGTTGCGGCTGGTGACGTACTTGCCGTCCTTGCCCGCGAACGGCGAGTCGTTGACCTGGAAGGTCATGGAGACGGTCGGTTCGTCGACGGAGAGCGGCGGCAGCGCTTCGACGTTGTTGACGTCGCACAGCGTGTCGGAGATCGCCAGATTGTCGATACCGGTGATGCAGACGATGTCGCCAGCGGTGGCTTCTTCGGTCTGCACTCGCTCCAGGCCCATGTGGGTCATGACCTGGCCGATCTTGCCCTTGCGGACCGCGCCTTCCTTGGTGATGACGCTGATCTGCTGGCCGGGCTTGACACTGCCGCGCTTGATGCGGCCGAGACCGATGACGCCAACGTAGCTGTTGTAGTCCAGCGCGGAGATCTGCATCTGGAACGGGCCGTCGAGTTCGACCTTGGGCGGCTCGACGATGTCGACGATGCTCTTGAACATCGGGGTCATGTCGTCGGAGAGCTGATCCGGTTCCATGCCGGCGATGCCGTTGAGCGCCGAGCAGTAGATGATCGGAAAGTCGAGCTGCTCGTCGGTGGCGCCGAGGTTGTCGAACAGATCGAAAATCTGGTCGATGACCCAATCCGGACGCGCGCCGGGGCGATCGATCTTGTTGACCACGACGATCGGCTTGAGGCCCTGGGCGAACGCCTTCTGGGTCACGAAGCGGGTCTGCGGCATCGGGCCGTCGACGGCATCGACCAGCAGCAGTACGGAATCGACCATGGACATGACGCGTTCGACTTCGCCACCGAAGTCGGCGTGTCCCGGGGTGTCGACGATATTGATATGGTAGTCGCGGCCGTTGCCGTCGTTCCAGCGGATCGCGGTGTTCTTGGCCAGGATGGTGATGCCGCGTTCCTTTTCCTGGTCATTGGAGTCCATGATCCGGTCTTGGCCTTCGGCCTTGCGATCCAGCGTGCCGGACTGGCTCAGGAGCTTGTCGACCAGTGTCGTCTTGCCATGGTCGACGTGGGCGATAATGGCAATGTTCCTAATGCTCTCGATGCGAGCGTTAGAGGCGTTGTCACTCATGGGGCGGTTTCCATCATAAAATGTGTGCGCCCATGTCTAAGTCGATGATCCATGCCTTGGCAGCTGAATCGACGAGTCCCCTGGGCACTGAGTAGGAGGGTCGGGCGCGCATTGTACAGGCAAGCGCGCGACACTGGCTACTTTAGTCTATCGGCGTCGCGCAAGATCTTTTTTCATGGCGATCCTGCGGGCGCGAGAGCCGGTCGTCTGCCCCGGCCCCGGTTCTGGCGCACGTTTTATTGTCATTTCAACCAACTGAAAAACAGCGGTTTTATTCTTGCGAGGAGCGCGTGGAAGACGCCGAGCGGATAATCGAATGGATTCTTGCCGACGCCTGGCGAATGGAGGCGCTGCGCCAGGCGCGGTCGCTGTGCCTGCCCGACTGGTGGCTGGCCGCTGGCTTCGTGCGCAACCTGGTCTGGGATCGCCTGCACGGCTATTCGCCATCCACGCCGCTGAACGATATCGATCTGATCTATTTCGATCCGGACTATTTCGATTCGGTTCAGGTCGGCAAGCGTGTCGATCGCGAGCACGAACGGCACCTCGAGCGCGCCTCAGCGCTGCCCTGGTCGGTCAAGAACCAGGCTCGCATGCACGAGCGCCACGGGCATCGTCCCTACCTTTCTATAGAAGAAGCGCTGAGTGTCTGGGTCGAACGGGAAACCGCGGTGGGCGTCACGCTGGGCGACGACGATCGCCTGCGTCTGATCGCGCCGTTCGGCGTGGGTTCGCTATTGGCCGGGCGGGTCACGCACAATCCCCGACATGGCGATCGCGAAGTATTTCGGCGTCGGGTCGCCGCCAAGGGGTGGCTACGACGGTGGCCGAAGCTCGACATTCCCGATCTGTGAAGCCGGGCTCGGCGGCGATCTCTGGGCGATCTCAGCACGGTTTCAGGACGATCTCAGGACGAACTCAGGAATTGAGATTGCCCAGCAGCCAGTCGAACAGCCGCCCGGGACTGTTGGCGACCGGCTGCGTGATGACGAAACGGGGCAGGAGTACGGTATCGACGGACGGCTCGAGCCAGCCTGCACGGCGAGTCAGGACGTGTTCGATGCCTGCGCCGGTCGCGAGCCGGGCCAGGTCGTCGTCCGCGATGGTGCCGACATCGGCATCGGCCGCGATGGGCAGCGGATGACGACACAGAATGGCCAGCTGGTGCTGGCTCTCGCGTAGCCGAGCCAGCGTCCCGGCGTCTCGTGTCGTGAATCGTGGCGGTATCAGGCTGCCGAAACGAAAAAGCCCGCCTTGCTCGAGCCGCCGGATGCTGAACGCGTCCAGCGACTCGCCGGAGACAATCGCGTCGGCGTTCAGCGTCGCGGCGACAGCATGCAACGTGGCCGGCTTGTACGACTGGTCGAGCTCGTCGATGTAGGTCTTGATCGCCTGGCTGTAGTGCTCGTCCCGGCGGCCGATGCAAGCCGGCGGGACGGGCAGACCGGACTCGACCAGGTGCCGGGCGGCACGCTCGGCCGTGTCTTCATGCCATAGCGCTTCGCCGAACGCTTCATGCCAGGAGCTCCAGGCTCGCTGGGTGACAGGGCAGGGGAGAAAGACGTTGGCCGGCAGTGCCATGCGCTCCAGCATGGGTGACACCTGCTTGAGCGTGTCGCGCCAGCCACCATCGAACGTGAGTGCGATGCGGGGCAACTGATCGTGATGAAGCTGCAGCGCGCTTTCCAGACTGACGATCTGCGCGCTATCGCTGAGGCTCTCCAGCAGCTGCTGAAAGCTGTCCGGGCCCAGGCACCAGTCGGCGCGATGAGGCAGGCGTGCCTCGGCTTCATCATCCAGTACCCGGCGCAGTGCCAGAATGGCGCTGCGGCCCCATAGCGGCTCGCTGAGATTGAGACGCCAGTGACCGCGTAGGCGCTGTACCACATCCTGTGTGCGATCCAGCCTGGGCATGGGTAGTTCCGTTACTGAGTCATTGATCGCCATGAGTCACGGCGCGTAAGAACAGTATCCGTCGGGTATCGGATTTCGGCAAAGTTTCCTGTCGTGACTTTATGTTCCGTTTTGGTGCATATGGCGAAAGTCATGCGCCAAATTGGTGCTTTTGGCAATTCCTGTTGATGCATGATTGACGATCGGTGCACACCCGAGGGGCATCTCGCATTCAGAGGCCAATCAAAATTATCTTTATCGTCATGCGGTTATATCAGGCGCCCACTGTTCTGCTTCATTTTGGCACATTCTCTGCATGACTATGTAAAAACGGTGTGCGCGTGGGCAAGAGCGCTAACTTCGTGCTACAAAACACGCATGCCAAAAAACGGTGTTGGATATTCGCCAACGAATCGAGCCATGGCTCACAGTGGAGGACAACATGTCTGAGAAAACCCTCGCCCTTATCGAAGAACACGACGTCAAGTGGGTGGATCTGCGCTTTACCGATACCAAGGGCAAGGAGCAGCACGTCACGATTCCTGCCAGTGCTGTCGATGCGGAATTCTTTGAAGATGGTCAGATGTTCGACGGCTCCTCCATCGAAGGCTGGAAGGGCATCAATGAGTCCGACATGATTCTGCGTCCGGAAGACGGGACCGCCTTCCTCGATCCGTTCACCGAAGACTCCACGCTGATCCTGCGCTGCGACATCATCGAGCCGGCCACCATGCAGGGCTACGAGCGCGATCCGCGCTCCATCGCCAAGCGTGCCGAAGCCTATCTGAACAGCACCGGCCTGGGCGACACCGCTTTCTTCGGTCCGGAGCCCGAGTTCTTCATCTTCGACGAAGTGCATTGGAAGACCGATATCGAAGGCTCCATGTACAAGATCTCTTCCGAAGAGGGCGCCTGGTCCACCGATCGTCAGGTCGAAGGTGGCAACCTGGCCCACCGTCCGCGCGTCAAGGGTGGCTATTTCCCCGTGCCGCCGGTCGACAGCTTCCACGATATCCGCAGCGCGATGTGTAACACGCTGCAGGCGATCGGCCAGAGCGTCGAAGTGCATCACCACGAGGTGGCCAATGCCGGTCAGAACGAAATCGGCGTCAAGTTCAACACCCTGGTGAAGAAGGCCGACGAAGTTCAGGAGATGAAGTACGTCATCCACAACGTGGCGCACGCCTACGGCAAGACGGCAACCTTCATGCCCAAGCCGCTGGTCGGTGACAACGGTTCCGGGATGCACGTTCACCAGTCCTTCTGGAAAGATGGCCAGAACCAGTTCGCGGGCGACGAGTACGCCGGTCTGTCCGAAATGGCGCTGTACTACATTGGCGGCATCATCAAGCACGCACGCGCGCTGAACGCCTTCACCAACGCTTCGACGAACTCCTACAAGCGTCTGGTGCCGGGCTTCGAAGCGCCGGTCATGCTCGCCTACAGCGCGCGTAACCGCTCTGCGTCCATTCGTATTCCGTACACTTCCAACCCGAAGGGCAAGCGCGTCGAGACTCGCTTCCCCGACCCGACCGCCAACCCGTACCTGGCGTTCGCGGCGATGCTGATGGCCGGTATCGACGGCATCAAGAACAAGATCCATCCTGGCGACGCCATGGACAAGAACTTGTACGATCTGCCGCCGGAAGAAGGCAAGAAGGTCCCGACCGTGGCCACCAGCCTCGATCAGGCGCTGGCAGCGCTCGATGCCGATCGCGCCTTCCTGACCGAAGGCAACGTGTTCACCGACGACATGATCGATGCCTACATCGAGCTGAAGAACGAAGACGTCGAGCGCCTGCGTCTGGCGACGCATCCGGTCGAGTTCGACCTCTACTACAGTGTCTGAGGTTCACACCTTGGCCTGACGAAAAGCCCCACCTCGGTGGGGCTTTTTTTGTCGGCAGGGGAGCGGCACCTTCAAGCTCTGCGGTCCCTGGCCGCTGCTGGCCGATGAGCCGGGATATCATGCCCGGCAGGCGAATAAGGAGGGAAGAACGATGCAAGCACGACGGGTTGGATGGATGATCGGCGGCGTGGCGCTGCTGCTGGCGTTGCCGGCGCTGGCGGCCCCGGTCTATCGGCATGTCGATGCCAACGGCAACGTGGTCTATAGCGACGAGCCCGGACAGGGCAACCGGGTCGATCTCAAGCCCATTACGGTGGTCGATCCGGCAGAGGTCGAAAGCCGCTCGCGCCCGGCCGAGTCGACGCCGACATCGCCTTCGGCGGTCGACTACGAGCGCTTTGCGATCACCAGCCCGAGCAATGGCGAGACCCTGCCGACCGGCCAGGGCGGCAACGTTCAGGTGCAATTGGCGATCGAGCCCGAACTGCAGCCGGGCGACCGCGTTCAGCTCCGGGTCGACGGCAAGGTGAGTCAATCGCCGATGCATACCAGCGTGTTCGCGCTGAGCCAGCTCGAGCGCGGCGAGCACCAGATCCAGGCCGAGCTGCTGGACGCTCAGGGCCAGGTGCGGCTGTCGACGCCAGCGGTGACGCTCTACGTCCAGCGGGCCAGCGTCAACCTGCCCGCCAATCCCAATAACCCGAATTCGAATAATCGATAGGCAGCGATTTGAGAATTGCACCATTTTGGTGAATGAAGGCTTGGTTGCTATCGAGCGTTTCCCGGTCCTGAGCGAAATCGGGGAGTGGCGCGGTTTTTGCACTGTATAAGCACATACCGGATCACCACGATGGAACGACGCATGTATCAACGTTTGCTGGAGCACTTGACGACCGCCGTCCTGCTACTCGACGAGCATCTGCACGTGCGCTGGCTCAACCCTGCCGCCGAGGCGCTACTGGCCGCGAGCCGGCCCCGGGTGGTCGGCCATTGGCTGGAGTGCCTGAACGGCGAGGACGGCAGCATCCGACAGGTACTGCTCAAGGCGATGCAGGAGTTTCATCCCTACACGCAGCGGGAAGCGGCGATGGTGCTGACCGCCGGGGAAGTGATCACGGTGGATTTCACCGCGACGCCGATCACCAGCCGCGAACTGCTGCTCGAGATCGAGCCGCGGGATCGGCTATTGCGAATTTCCCGCGAGGAGGCGCTGATCGCGCGCCAGGAGACGGTCAAGGTGCTGATGCGCGGCCTCGCCCACGAGGTCAAGAATCCACTGGGTGGCATCCGCGGCGCCGCGCAGTTGCTGGAGCGGGATCTCCCCGATCCGCAGTTGGCCGAATTCACCCGAATCATCGTCGAGGAGGCGGATCGCCTGCGGGATCTGGTCGATCGCATGCTGGGCCCGAATACGCTGGTGCACCACGAGCCGCTCAACGTTCACAAGGTGCTGGAGCGGGTGCGGGCGCTGCTCGAGGCGGAGCATCATCAACTGAGCTTCGAGCGCGATTACGACCCCAGCATGCCGGATCTGGTCGGCGACGAGCCGCAGTTGATCCAGGCCGTTCTCAATATCGCGCGCAATGCGGTGCAGGCCATGGAGGAGTTCGGAACGCCCGAGCCGCGCCTGCTGCTGCGTACCCGGGTTCGCCGTCAGTTCACCCTGGGCGCCGAGCGCCACCGGCTGGTGTGTGAAGTCGCGATCGTCGACAACGGCCCGGGCATTCCGGAGCACATCCGCGAGACGCTGTTCTTCCCCATGGTCTCCGGTCGCGCCGAGGGTAGCGGCCTGGGATTGTCGATCGCGCAGTCGATTCTGCATCAGCATCAGGGGTTGATCGAATGCGAATCCCAGCCGGGCGCCACGGAGTTCCGGCTGCTGATCCCGTTCGAGGCGCAGCAGTGAGATCGGCCGCATCCCTTCTTCGTACGCGAGCGCCTCGACCGGGTCGTGCGCGCGGGCCGTTGGCCCATGTTGTCGAGAGTATCGACGTTGTCGAGGGTATCGAAGCTATCGAGAGTATCGAAGTTATCGAGAGTCCCGAAGTTATCGAGAGTCCCGAAGTTGTCGAGAGTACCGAAGTTGTCGAGAGTACTGAAGTTGTCGAGAGTACCGAAGTTGTCAGGGTACCGAAGTTATCGAGAGTACCGAAGTCGCTGAGAGCGCGATTCACCGTTCTGCTGGAGAACTGCCATGACTGAAGTCGCTCGTATCGCGATCGTCGATGACGATCGTGCGATTCGCTGGGTTCTGGAAAGGGCACTGGCACAGCCGGACCTGGAAGTGCAATCCTTCGAGCGGGCCGATGCCGCGCTCGAGTCGATCGAACGCAACCCGCCGGACGTGCTGTTGACCGACATTCGCATGCCGGGGCTCGACGGGCTCGATCTGATGGCAAAAGTCCGCCAGATGCATCCCGACCTTCCCGTGATCGTGATGACGGCGCACTCCGACCTGGACAGTGCCGTGGCGTCCTATCAGGGGGGCGCGTTCGAATACCTGCCCAAGCCGTTCGATGTCGACGATGCGCTGGCGCTGGTTCGGCGCGGGGTGGCGCACGCCCGCGAGCGGCGTTCTCCCGCGGCGATGCCGGAGGGTCTGTCCGCCGAGATCATCGGTGAAGCGCCGGCGATGCAGGAGGTGTTCCGGGCGATCGGCCGGCTGTCGCAGTCGCACATCACGGTGCTGATCAATGGCGAATCGGGCACCGGCAAGGAGCGCGTCGCCCAGGCGTTGCACCAGCACAGCCCGCGTAGCGGGCACCCGTTCATCGCGCTCAACATGGCCGCGATCCCCAAGGATCTGATGGAATCCGAGCTGTTCGGCCACGAAAAGGGCGCGTTCACCGGCGCTGCCGCCCAGCGTCGCGGGCGTTTCGAGCAGGCCGATGGCGGCACGCTGTTCCTGGACGAGATCGGCGACATGCCCGCCGATACCCAGACGCGCCTGCTGCGCGTGCTGGCGGATGGCGAATTCTACCGGGTCGGCGGGCACGTGCCGGTCAAGGTGGATGTGCGGATCATTGCCGCGACGCACCAGAACCTGGAAAAGCTGGTGACGGAAGGGCGCTTCCGTGAGGATCTGTTCCACCGGCTCAACGTGATTCGCGTTCATCTGCCCCGGCTGTCGGAGCGCCGCGAGGACATTCCGCGCCTGGCCCAGCACTTTCTCGCCGAGGCCGCCAAGGAACTCTCCGCCGAGTCCAAGGTGCTGACCAAGGAGGCCGAGACGCATTTGACACGCCTACCCTGGCCCGGCAACGTTCGACAGCTGGAAAACACCTGTCGCTGGCTTACCGTGATGGCGTCCGGTCGCGAGGTGCTGGTCGACGATCTGCCGCCGGAGCTGCGCGAACTCGAAGGCAACGAGACGCCGAGCGGCGACTGGCGCAACGCGTTCCGCGAGTGGGCCGATCGGGCATTGGCCTCGGGGCATACGCACCTGCTCGAAGAGGCGGTGCCGGATTTCGAGCGCATCCTGATCGAGACCGCCCTGAAGCACACCGGCGGACGCAAGGGCGAGGCTGCCGAACTGCTGGGCTGGGGGCGCAACACGCTGACGCGCAAGGTCAAGGTGCTGTTGCCGGCACTGGCCGACGAATAGCCCGGTGGGCATCGGGCATGGCCGGGGGTTGTAGCAAGGCCGCAGCCGGCACGGCCGTGATCAAACGACATCAATGTGGGAAGTTCCATGTTCGACTCGACCCAATGGTGGCGTGGCAGCGTCATCTACCAGATCTATCCACGAAGCTTCATGGATGCGCGCGGCGACGGCATCGGCGATCTTCCCGGTATCACCGCCAAGCTGGACTACGTGGCCGAACTGGGCGTCGATGCGATCTGGATTTCACCGTTCTTTCCGTCGCCGATGAAGGATTTCGGCTACGACGTGACCGACTATCGCGGCGTCGACCCGATGTTCGGCGCCTTTCACGATTTCCAGATGCTGCTCGAGCGCGCCCACGGTCTGGGACTGAAAGTGATCATCGACCTGGTGCTGAGCCATACCTCCGATCAGCACCACTGGTTTCTGCAAAGCCGAAGTTCCCGCGACAATCAGCGCGCCGACTGGTACGTCTGGGCCGATCCCAAGCCCGACGGCACGGCGCCGAACAACTGGCTGTCGTTCTTCAGCGGCAGCGCCTGGACCTTCGATAGCCGGCGACGCCAGTACTACCTGCACAATTTCCTGTCCTGCCAGCCGGATCTCAACTTCCACAACCCGGCGGTGCGCAAGGAGCAGCTCGACAACGCCCGTTTCTGGCTCGATCTCGGCGTCGACGGCTTCCGGCTGGATACCTCGAACTTCTACTTCCACAGCCTGGGGCTGCAGGACAATCCGGCGCTGGGCAGCGGTGAGCTGAAGACCCCTAGCGTGCCGGCATCGAACCCCTATTCGATGCAACGCCATCAATTCGACATCAGCCAGCCGGAGAACATCGGGTTCCTGAACGAACTGCGCGCGCTGATGGACGAGTATCCCGGCACCATGACGGTGGGGGAGATCTCCGACGACCGGCCGCTGGAACGCATGGTCGAGTACACCATCGGTAATGACCGGCTGCACATGGCGTATACCTTCGATCTGTTCGATGCCGAATTCAGCGCCCAGCGACTTCGCGACATCATCGAGCATTTCCAGTATTACGCGGGCGATGCCTGGCCCTGCTGGGCGCTCTCCAACCATGACGTCATGCGCGTCGTGTCGCGCTGGACCGAGCACGAGAACCTGGAGCAGCACGGGCCGCTGGTGGCCAAGGTCGCCACGGTCATGCTCTGCTCGCTCTATGGCAGCATCTGTCTCTATCAGGGCGAGGAACTGGGATTACCGGAAGCGGACGTGCCCTACGAGCGGCTGGTCGATCCGTATGGGCTGGCGCTGTGGCCGGATTACAAGGGGCGTGACGGCTGCCGCACACCGATGCCGTGGACGAGCGGCGAATACGGTGGCTTCACGTCGGTGGAGCCGTGGTTGCCGGTGGATGGACATCATCGCCAACTGTCGGTCGAGAAGCAGCACACCGATGCGGAAAGCACCCTGAACGTGACGCGTCAGTTCCTGCATTGGCGCAAGTCTCAATCGGCGATGGTCGACGGCACGCTAATCCTGAGCGACTTCGACGACGAGCTGCTGGGCTGGCTGCGGGTCTCTCACGACCAGGCGATCCTGGCGGTCTTCAATCTCACCGATGAATCGCGTTTCACCAGTCTGCCGGCCGGTGCCGGCGAGATCGTCTATCAGGCCGGGTTCACGGCGCACCTGGGCGAGGACGGGCTGACGCTACCGCCCTTTCAGGCGGCGTTCGTACATATCGACCGGGAGAGCATCGATCCCAGGGCGCTGATCGAGCAGGAGCCCGATCCCGAGCGGAAGGGCTTCCTCAGCCGTCTGCTGGGGTCGCTCATCCGCCACGACGAAAGCGAGCCCCGCTAGCCGGCGGCCCTGCCGGGGAGACGCCATGTTTCCCCGGCAGGGCCGATCTTCCGGGCTTTCAGCCCTGGCCCCAGTAGGCGTTGGCGATCTCCAGCGTCAGCCGGATCTTTTCCCACTGCGCCTGCTCGGCGAGGTTGTTGCCTTCTTCGGTGGAGGCGAAGCCGCATTGCGGGCTCAGGCAGAGCTGCTGCTTGTCGACGAACTGCCTAGCCTCGTCGAGACGCGCCCGGACGGCCTGCGGGTCTTCGAGTTCGCCCACCTTGGTGGTGATCAGGCCGAGCACCGCCTGCTGGTGGCCTTCCGGAATGAAGCGCAGCGGATCGAAGCTGCCGGCACGATCACTGTCGTACTCGAGGAACCAGGCATCCACGCCGACCTTGCCGAACAGCGTCTCCGCCACCGGCTCGTAGCCACCTTCGCTGATCCAGGTCGAGCGGAAGTTGCCGCGGCAGACATGGAGCGAGACGTAGAGGTCGTCCGGCTTGTCGGCCAGGGCGTGATTGATCATCTCGGCATAGATCGCCTGCAACTGGTCCGGGTCGTCGCCGCGATCCCGCGCGGCCTGCAGCTCCTTCTCGGAGCAGAGATAAGCCCAGACGGTGTCGTCCAGCTGCAAATAGCGGCAGCCGGCGTCATAGAATGCGCGAATGGTATCGCGATAGGCGTCGGCGGTATCGGCGAAGAAGGCATCCAGACTGGGATAGACGCCGCTGTCGATCTTTTTGCGACCGCCACGGAAGTGCAGCACGCTGGGGCTGGGGATCGTCATCTTGGGCATGACGTTGGCGACGCCGGCCAGATAGCGGAAATGATCCAGCATCGGATGTTCGGGGTTGAAGCCGACCTTGCCGTCGACGCGGATCTGCTTGGCACTCGTCTGCACGCCCTGGAACTGGATGCCCTGCTCGCCCTGGTATCCCGTGACGCCATCGAGCTCTTCGAGGAAATCGAAGTGCCACCAGGCACGGCGGAATTCGCCGTCGGTCACCACCTGAAGACCGGCGGCTTCCTGCTGTTCGACCACGCGACGAATCTCCTCATCCTCGATCTTTTCAAGTACCGAGGCGTCGATGGCGCCGCGCTGAAACTGGACGCGGGCTTCCTTCAGTGCGGCCGGGCGCAGAAAGCTGCCGACGATATCGGCTCGGAATGGGGGATGCGTTTGCGACATGAGGTTTCCTTTCGAGAGGCGCCGACCCGATGGTGGCACGTGGATCCAATAACGATACTGAGGCCGCTAATGATGCGGGTTGGAGGGGATTTCGGCCAATGAAGCGCGCTCACGATCATCATGCATGGCATTCATCGATCGTCAGGCGGCGCCCCGGTACCAGCGTCGTTTCTCCAACTTTAGTGGTAGGATTGTCGGTCCGCGCCGATGCCTTCATCGCGGTTTCATCGGCTATCGGCGGGCGCCCGAGTGTGCCAAGGGCGAAAGCATCGCCTTCATGAAAACCATGTTTCCCGGGTGAAAGAAAGGTCCCTAGGGAAGCAAAGCCCGCAAGGGTGATAGAGATAGGAGTGTTTCGTGACAACCCCCTCGCAACACGATTTGCGTAACGCGTTCCGCAAGCTGCTGGCCAGCGACGCGTGCTACTACACGGCGTCGGTCTTCGATCCGATGTCGGCTCGTATCGCCGCCGATCTCGATTTCGAAGTCGGCATTCTCGGGGGCTCGGTCGCCTCGCTGCAGGTACTGGCAGCACCGGACTTCGCCTTGATCACGCTGAGCGAGTTCGTCGAGCAGGCGACCCGCATCGGCCGCGTGGCCCGCCTGCCGGTGATCGCCGATGCCGATCACGGCTACGGCAATGCGCTCAACGTGATGCGCACGATCACCGAGCTCGAGCGGGCCGGCGTGGCGGCGTTGACCATCGAGGACACGCTGCTGCCGGCGCAGTATGGCCACAAGTCGACCGATCTGATTCCGGTCGAAGAGGGCGTCGGCAAGATGCGTGCGGCACTCGAGGCGCGTATCGATCCCGCCATGTCGATCATCGCGCGCACCCATGCCGGCCAGCTCGACGACGATGCCGCCATTGCGCGCATTCGTGCCTACCAGGCCGCCGGTGTCGATGCCATCTGTCTGGTCGGCGTGCGGGATTTCGAGCATCTGGAAAAGCTCGCCGCACCGCTGACGGTGCCCTTGATGCTGGTCACCTACGACAACCCGGCGCTGCGCGACCGCGAACGGTTGGCGAGGCTCGGCGTACGTATCGTCGTCAACGGCCACGCGGCCTACTTCGCGGCGATCAAGGCGACCTACGACTGCCTGCGCGAGCAACGCAACATCGCCACCAACGATCTGGATGCCTCGCAGCTGTCGACGCGTTATTCGACGCTCGATGAGTATCGGATCTGGGCGCGCGAGTACATGGACGTCAAAGAATAGCTACGAGCTACGAGCTACGAGCCAAGAGCCAAGAGCAGGGATGATGGGCCGCAAGCCGGGCGTGGATGCTTTTCTTTCCGCGACCCGGGCGGCATCCTAGTCGGTTCGAAGCCCGAAGCCCGAAGCCCGAAGCCCGAAGCCCGAAGCCCGAAGCCCGAAGCCCGAAGCCCGAAGCCCTAAGCCCGAAGCTGCCTTTACTGTCAACGGAGACCAAGATGACCACCATGCAATGGGAGCGCCTGCTCGATCCCGTCCGTCTGCACGATGCCCGGACTTCGCGTGGTGAAATCGGTCGTAGCCCTTTCCACAAGGACTACGATCGTATCGTCTTCTCCGGCTCCTTCCGCCGGCTCGGGCGCAAGACCCAGGTTCACCCGCTGACCGACAACGATCATATCCATACCCGGTTGACGCATTCGATCGAGGTGGGCTGCGTCGGCCGCAGCCTGGGGATGATCGTCGGCGAGCAGCTGCGCGACAGCCTGCCGGGCTGGGTGACCCCCGCTGATCTCGGCGTGATCGTCCAGGCGGCCTGCCTGGGGCACGATATCGGCAATCCGCCGTTCGGCCACGCCGGCGAGTACGCGATACGAGACTGGTTCAAATGGGCCGAGCTGCAGGGCAGTGGCCTGCTGGAAGGGCTCGACGACGCGCAGCGCCGCGACCTGCTGACCTACGAGGGTAACGCCCAGGGTTTCCGGGTCGTGACCCAGATCGAGTACAACCAGTTTCGGGGCGGCATGCGGCTCTCCGCCGCGACGCTGGGCACCCTGCTCAAGTACCCGTGGACGGTCGAGCACGGTGGCCAGATGGGCAAGTTCGGTTGCTACCAGTCCGAGAAGCAGCTACTGGTCGAGGTGACCGAGCGTCTGGGGCTGAAGGCGGTCGACGAGTCGAAGTGGTGTCGGCATCCGCTGGCCTACCTGGTCGAGGCCGCGGACGATATCTGCTATGCGCTGCTCGATCTGGAGGATGGTCTGGAAATGGGCATCCTGCGCTACGAGGAAGTGGCGCAGGTGCTGTTGCAGATCGCCGGCGAGCCGCCAGCCGGCTACGAGCAGATGGCCGCCGATGGTGTCTCCCAGCGTCGGCGTATCGCGGCGCTGCGGGGGGCGGCGATGGAGCGGGCGGTCAACGAGGTCGGGGATGTCTTCGTCCAGCACGAAAGGGCGCTGCTCAATGGCACGCTGAACGATGATCTGCTCGAGCTGTGCCACCCGGACCTGACCTGGGGCGTCTCCTCGGCCAAGCAACTGGCCCGCGAGCGCATCTTCCAGAACGAGCGCAAGGCCAAGCTCGAGATCGGCGCCTACACCACGCTCGGCATCCTGCTCGAGGCATTCATCGGGGCGGCCCACGAGCTGCATCACACCGGCCATTCATCCTTCAAGCATCAGCGTGTGCTGGCGCTGATCGGCGAGAATACGCCGAAGCCGAACTGGCCCCTTTACGACAGTTACCGCCGGATGCTCGATTTCATTGGTGGCATGACCGACCACTATGCCGTCGAGCTCGCTCAGGAGATGGGCGGGCGCCTCAAGGCCGAGTAAGTCCGCGTTCTCTTTCAACTCCTTTTCCCTTTCCCTTCCCTTTTGCTTCCCTTTTGCTTCCCGCTGCGACGTCGGATCCGTATCCGGCGTCGTCGCTTTCGGTGCTCTGGCCCTCGCGGCTGCTCGAGAGTCTGACGGTGTGGCTGTTGAAAGTTGATTCATAACGCCGTATTTTAATTGAACGATCAATCAATAAAAATCACGTCATCGGTAGCGTCGTCGATACCGAATGGCGCCGACGCCAGCGTGCGTCGAAACCGCGTACCAACCTGCCGAGCCTTCGAGAGTTCGATGTGAAGGGCTTTGACACGAAGGGCTTTGACACGACACGAAGCGCTTTGACACGGAGCGCTCGACGGCAAGAGCCGATGAGGCAAAGCGCTGGGAATTCGAGCGGTGAAATAGCACTCGCATTTGTGCCGCAATGGATCATAGTTCAAGCATTGGCTCGGCCCGATACCGGGCGATTACAGGAGCATCGGCAGTGGTAGCGATTCCCTGGTCAGGTGGTTGCAGGACAAGGCAAGAGGCCGGGGAGAGTGGATCGGGTCGGCGACTTTCGTTGAAGACAGCGATGGATTCGACGACCGAATCGATCTGACTCGATCCGAGGTCGCAAGGCCTCGCGGCGGTAAAACGGAAACGAGTGAAGGGCCATTATCGCGCAGCGACCCCCGCAGGCCGGTACGGGCTTCCGGGGCGCCCTGACCTCTCGTCAACGCAAACTATCTGAACATGATGGGAGCCGCATGAGTACAAGCCCCGATAATAATTCCACGACCGAGGACAGGCTGAATCCAGTCGTCTTCTATGGGTCGGTCATTGGTATCGTCCTCTTCTCGCTATGGGCGATGGTCGCTACCGAACAGGCCAGCGGCATCATCAATGCGCTGCTGGGTTGGATCTCCAACACTTTCGGCTGGTATTACTTTCTGACGGTCGTCATCTATCTGGCGTTCGTGCTGTTCGTGGGGGTGTCCCGCTTCGGCAGGATTCGCCTCGGGCCCGAGCATTCGCGACCCGATTTCAACATCTTCTCCTGGTCGGCAATGCTGTTCTCCGCCGGTATCGGGATCGGGGTCATTTTCTTCGCCCTGGCGGAGCCGCTGACCCAGTTCTACAACGCGCCCAATGCTCCCGATGACCAGATCGCGGCCGCGCGCCACGCGATGCAGCTGACCTTCCTGCACTGGGGGCTTTCAGGGTGGGGCATCTATACCCTGGTGGGGATGTCGCTGGCCTTCTTCAGCTATCGCCACAACCTCCCGCTGACCATCAGTAGCGCCCTCTATCCCATTTTCGGCAAGAAGATCTACGGCCCTGTCGGCCACGTGGTGGATATCGCCGCCGTGCTGGGAACCGTGTTCGGCATCGCCGCCAGTCTCGGGATCGGTGTCATCCAGCTCAACTACGGTCTGAACTTCATGTTCGGTATCGCGGAGAGCGCCTGGACGCAGACGATCCTGGTCCTGCTGATCGTGCTGTTCGCCACCATTTCGGCGGTGACGGGTGTCGAGAAGGGGATCCGTCGGCTTTCCGAGTTCAATGTCCTGCTGGCCATCGCGCTGTTGCTGTTCGTGCTGTTCGCCGGCAAGACGGTGTTCCTGCTCAACGCGCTGGTGATGAACGTCGGCGACTATCTGTCCAACTTCATCTCGATGTCGTTCGACACCTACGCCTTCGACCGCCCGACGGAGTGGCTGAACGGCTGGACCCTGTTCTTCTGGGCCTGGTGGATCGCCTGGGGCCCGTTCGTCGGCCTGTTCCTGGCGCGCATCTCGCGTGGCCGCACGATTCGTACCTTCGTGGCCGGTACCCTGACGCTGCCGATCGCGTTCATGATGATCTGGATGTCGATCCTCGGTAACAGCGCCCTCGACATGGCGATGAACGGGGCGGCGGACTTCGGCCAGCAGGTCATGGAAACGCCGCCGGCGGGGATCTATCTGTTCCTGCAGGAATATCCGTTCCCGGTCATCACGACCGTTGCCGTGAGCATTCTGGCGATCGTGTTCTTCATCACCTCCGGCGACTCGGGTGCCCTGGTGCTGTCGAACTTCACCTCCAAGCTCAAGGACGTCAACAGCGACGCGCCCATCTGGATGCGTATCCTGTGGTCGGCCGTGATCGGGATTCTGACCCTGTCGCTGCTGCTCGCCGGTGGCCTGTCGACGCTGCAGAGCGCGGTGGTCATCACCGGGCTGCCCTTCTCGATCGTGCTGTTTTTCATGATCGCCGGGCTCTACAAGGCACTGAAGGTCGAGGCGTTCAAGGAAGACAGCCATCGCCTGAGCCTGTCCGGCTCGCTGTCGGGGCGGATGTCCACCGGTGGCCGTGATCGCCCTTACGACTGGAAGATGCGACTCAAGCGCGCCATGTCCTTCCCCAATCGCCAGCAGGCGCAGCAGTTCCTGGAATCGACCGGGCGCCCGGCGATGGAAGCGGTGCGTGAAGAGCTGTTGAAGCAGGGCGTTCAGGTCGATATCAGCGATGGCAACCAGAACGACGACGACTACCTGTCGCTCTACGTCGATCTCGGCAACGAGCAGAACTTCGCCTACCAGATCTGGACGCATCCGTTCTCCACGCCGTCCTTCGCCATGCGCACGCCGCGGAGCAGCAACCGGTACTACCGTCTGGAGGTGTATCTGCTGGAAGGGAGTCAGGGTTACGACCTGATGGGTTATACCCGTGAGCAGGTCATCGATGACATTCTCGACCAGTACGAGCGCCATCTGCAGTTCCTGCACCTCAACCGCATGGAGCCGGGCAGCATCAACATGCCCGACAGTCCCGAGCAGCCGCCAGGCTGAGATCGCTCCGTGTTGCACTGACTCCGACCCCGGCTACCTGGCCGGGGTTTTTCTGGCTGGCATCCGTCTCGATTCCCGCGTCATTCGCGGCGGGAACGCCCTGGCTGCGCGAGAGCCATTCCAGGATGGCGGCAGCGGTCGTTCGCCCGGGGGCGGTGATTCCCTGCGTGCCGAACAGGCGGTTGAACTCGAACAGAAAGGGTTGATCCCCGACCATCGCCACGTCGAATCCCCCGTGATCGATCCCCATGCGGGCGGCGACGCGTCGAACCAGGGCTAGCGCCGAAGGGGGGATGTCCTCATGATCGATCGTCCCGCCCTGGGAGACGTTGGCGCGATACCCGCCCGGTGGCGTCACACGCCAGTAACTGGCAAGAATCTGGTCTCCGATCAGCACGATGCGCAGATCCCTGTCGATGGGCAGACGCGTCTGGGCGTACAGTACTTCCTGCGATTCGGCGAACGTTTCCAGTTCGCGTCGCGTCTCGATCAGATGCACGCCCTGTCCGCGGGCGCTCCGAATCTCCTTGAGGATCATCGGGTAGCCGATTTCCGCCTCGACGGTATCGATACCGTGGCAGGTGCTGGCCTGGATCGTCGTTCGCGGGAGGTTGTCCGGGCAGAGGGCACGGAAGGCACGGGTCTGCTCCACCTTGTCGTGGCCCAGGTAATAGGTGGCCGGCGAGGGGAAGATCCGCTTGTGCAGCGCGTGAAGCAACGTGTTGACTTGCCAGTAGCTGGGGAAGAGGAGCCAGTCGGCGGCCTGGATCTCGTCGAGGTGTTCGAACATGCGCTCGGGTTTGATGTAGCGAACCCCGGGAATATGCAGGGTGCGGGAAACGTCGAAAGAGATCAGACGCATCGGATGCCTCGTGAAATACCAGCCGCTGACAGGATGGAGGAAAAAATCGCGCCATCATCGGGCCGTTTTCGCGCCTTGGCAAGACTCTCCATGGCGAAATTCTCCGAGTCTCCATGGCGAAATTCTCCGAGTCCCCATGGCGAAATGCTCCGAGTCTCGATGGCAGAATTCGCCGGCCCTTGACGAGAGGCGAGACGCTCCGTCCGTGGCGCCGAGGGTCACACCGGAAACGACGTGCTACGCTCAAGTTTGTCGATAACAAAAAAGCGAGGACTCGGATGTGGGAGCCTTTACCTGGTGGGACACCGTCGTTCTGATCGTCTACGTGGTGGGGATCGCCTGGGTGGGCGCCCGCTTCGGCAAGGATCAGGAGAGCACGCAGGACTACTTCCTCGGTGGTCGCAAGATTCCCGGCTGGGCCATCGGACTGTCGGTCATGGCGACGCAGGCCAGTGCCATCACGTTCATCGGCGCGCCCGGCTGGGGTTTCGAAGGCGGGCTGGAGCGCCTGGCGACGTTCATCAACGTACCGCTGGCGATGGCGGTGCTGATCGTGATTCTGGTGCCGATCTTCCACCGCGCCGGGATCTACAGCATCTACGAGCTGCTCGAACGTCGTTTCGGGGCGCTGACGCGATCGCTGGCTGCGCTGCTGTTCCTGGTCGCCCGAGGCCTCGCCACCGGCGTCGTGCTTTACGCGCCGGCGCTGGTGCTGTCGGTCGTCACCGGCTGGGACGTCAATCTGACCATCGTGCTGATGGCGGTCATCGCGGTGAGCTACACCGTGCTTGGCGGGATCAGCGCGGTGATCTGGACAGACGTGATCCAGATGTTCGTGCTGTGGCTGGGGGCGATCCTGAGCATGGTGCTGATGGTCTCGAGCCTGCCCGGCGGCTGGAGCGACGTATTCGCCTACGGTGCCGCCAACGACATGTTCGATACCATCGACCTGTCGCTCGACCCCACCGTGACCTACTCGCTATGGGCGGGGCTGATCGGTGGCGTGGTCATGCACATCGCCTATTTCGGCACCGACCAGAGCCAGATCCAGCGGGTGCTGACCAGCCCGTCGATCGCCGAAGGGCAGCGCTCGCTGCTGATCGGCGGCTATCTGCTGGTGCCGCAGATGCTGCTGTTCCTGTTCATCGGCGTAATGCTGGCGGCCTACTACCAGCAGCATGGCCTGACCGCACCGGACAACCTCAACGAGCTGTTCCCGCGCTACGTGGTCAACGCTTTCCCTGTCGGAATCACCGGGCTGGTGATTGCCGGCGTTTTCGCGGCGGCGATGTCGAGCCTGGATTCCGCGCTCAATTCGCTCTCCGCGGTGACGGTGCGCGATTTCTATGCCCGCTACGTCAAGCCCGATGCCGACGAGAAGCACTATCTGAAGGCGTCGCGCTGGGCGACCATCTTCTGGGGGCTCTACGCCACGGCGTTCGCGTTCTTCGCGGGCAATCTCGGGCCGGTCATCGAAGCCGTCAATCGTATCGGTTCCTGGTTCTACGGTGCGTTGCTGGGCACCTTCCTGCTGGCCGTGCTCAGCCACCGCAGCAACGGGCGCGGGGCGGTCGCCGGTATCGTTCTCGGCATGGCGGCAGTGTGGGCCGTGTCGCAGACCGATATCTCCTGGCTGTATCAGAACTTCGTAGGGCTGGTGGTTTCGGTCGTCGTCGGCTATGTCGTGAGTTTGACCGCGCCGGCACCCTCGGCGGCTCAGCTGTCGGATGTGGTGATCGACGAAACCGCGCCGGACATGCAGGCGATGCTCAAGGGCCGCCATGACGGTGCCATCGAGATCGGCCGTGATGCCCGCCTGACGCGGCGCCGCTGCATTGGGTTGGTGGTGTGGTTCTTCGTCTCGCTGATCGTGCTGGGGCTGTTGCAGGGCTGGGCCAATGGCTGAGCGAAAGGCCGTGCCGCCGGAACCGCTGGTGCGTCTGCCCCGGCGCGTGAACGCTACCGACGCCGAACCCAGGCTGCGCCGCTTTGGCGCCGAGCGGTTCGAACCGGCGTGGCTGTCGCTGTGGGCCGTGGCGATCGGCCGCGAGGCGGCAACGCCGCTGGCCTGGCTCTTGGCCGCCGAGAACCTGCCCCGGGCGTTGTTGGTGGCGGGGGAGCTGGACCTGCAGCCGGCAGAGGACGATGACGCCCTTGCGCTTGGCGGCGGCCAGCGGCCGACGGTTGCGCAGTTCGAGCGCTGGTGGCTCTGGGAGCGGCTGGCCCGGCCACGCCGCTGGTCGCTGCGTGTACAGCCGTCGACGATGCGCGCCGTCGAGCTGCCTCTGTGGCTGGGTTATTCCCAAGGGCGGCCGGGCTATTCGCAAGGGCGGCCGGGCTATTCGCAAGGGCAACAGAGCTATCGGCAGCGCCGCCAGACGCGGCTCATCGTTCTCAGCGGGCTCTCGGGCGAAGCGCTGGGAGCGCTCAAGCCCGCGGTGCTGGCGGGGCTTCGCGATTGCCTGAACGCGAAGCCGTACGCCACGAATCATACGAGCCGGCAGGTTCGCGACGACGACCCCGTGCCGGGTTAGATCGCCTCGCCGCTGCGCTCCATGGCGACCAGCTGCTCCCGGCTGGGCAGGCCTTCCATGTCGCCGATGACCTGCACCTGTCGGGCGCCGATCAAGTTGCCGCGATGCAGCGCGGCGCGCCAATCCAGTCCGTCCAGATAGGCGCTGACGATGCCCACCGCAAAGCCGTCACCGGCGCCGACGGTATCGATGACCTGCTTGACGGGCGAGCCTTCGACGGTGCCTTCGCTGTCGGCGGTACGGAAGTAGCTGCCTTCCGGGCCCAGCTTGATGACCACGACCTTGGCGCCCCGGTCGAGATAGCCTCCGGCGATGTCGTAGGCCGTGTCGCGGCCGGTCAGCAGGCGCCCTTCGCTGAGCCCTGGCATGACGATGTCGGCCTCGGCGGCCAGCGCGTTGAGCGTTTCGATCATGACCTTTTCGCTGGGCCACAGGCTGGGCCGCAGGTTGGGATCGAACGAGATCGACAGGCCGGCGCTGCGCGCCCGGCGCAACAGATGAAACGACAGCTCTCGCGCCGACTCGGAGATGGCCGGCGGGATCCCGGTGGCATGAAGGTGGCGTGCGGATTCCAGCGCCACGCCTTCGCTGTCGGCGACGTTGAGGTAGCTGGCCGCGCTGCCCCGGCGAACGTACTCAACGTGAGGGTCGGCACCGTCGACGGCGCGCTCCTTGAAGACCAAGCCGGTGGCGTGGGTGTCATCGCGCTGCACATGGCGGCAGTCCAGCCCTTCAGTCTCCAGCGCCCGCTGCAGGAAGGTGCCGTTGTGATCCGCGCCGACGCGACTGAGCCAGCGCACATCGAAGCCCAGTCGTGACAGCCCGATCGCCACGTTGGTATCGGCACCGGCCGTGCGGCGGTGGAATCGCGTGACCTGGTCCAGCGGGCCGTCGTCGTCGGCGACGAACAGGGCCATGGCTTCACCGAAGGTCAGCACATCGTAGCGAGAATCGTGGCGGGAATCGGAACGGGGCATGGCGTCTCCTGGCTTGTGGAAAAGTTTTTGGGCCTCTTTGAGAGGTCGTTTTGAAGCTTTTGTTTGAAGCTTTTGTTTGAAGCGCTCTCTGGAAAAAGCCTGGGAAAAGTCCGAGGCGGAGACTTTCAGGCTCCGTCAGTTGGCCGGCGCTTGCTCTCGAAGCGCCGATAGCGGGCATTCAGGGTGTCCACCAGATGCTGGCGCTGGGCGTCGTCGATGACTTCGACCTGGGCGGTGCCGAGCTGGGTGGCGAGATCGACGCCGTCGACCACACGAATGTCGCGGCTGTCGCCGAGATGCTCGGTTTCGTCATCGATGATCCAGCCCGGAAGCACGAGGATGCCTCTCACCGGCACGCTCAATTTGGCGTGGCGCGACAGCCACTGGCGCAGCCAGACCGTCGACAGCTGAACCTTGCGCAGGATCTGACGTTCGCTCCAGCCGCGGAAGCGCAGGCGTTCGTTCTCTACCGATACGGTGTTGATGGGGTGACCCTCGAGATCGAGCGGAAAGTCGCGGGCCACGGTCTGGATCACGAACACGCCCTGGGGCGTTACCAGCACGTTGTCGATACTGTAGCTGTCGGCGGGAAAATCATGAAAGACGAAGTAGGGCTTGGCCAGCGGCCGGATCAGATGATCCAGTGCCTGGCCGACCGCCAGCTCGCAGGCCAGACTGCGCGTCAGGCGACGGAGACGCTGCACGTCGCGCAGGATCAGAAAGCAGAACAGCATGGCCAGCAGCGTGCTGACGACGCCATACAGCGACCATTCCAGCCAGCTCTGTCTTTCGGCGAACAGCATGCGGCCCATGCCGTAAACCAGTGGCATCAAGGTGAGCGTCGGCGCCAGCGTGGCATCGAGGAAGAACGTCATACGGGCTTTCTCGAGACGGTCGCGATGGGCCTGGGCGATCTCGCGGATGGGCTTGCCGTCATGCGGAGAGCGAAGGCCGACGGTCTGCACGTCGCGCAGAGTGATCGCCACCAGGGCGGCGGCGCCCAGGGGAGCGAGGAAGATCAGCGGCAGCACGTACTCCAACCAGGCCATGAGCGGGTGTCCTTGCGGCGTGGGCGGGAAGAGGTCCCATTCTAGCCGAGGTCGAGCATCGTCTGCGATGTCGATGGATTCGCCGGTCGAACCGTGGCGATGCCCGGCGGCTCATCACGACGGCATGATGCGGGGGCCGGTGCGACATGATCGGCCATCCGGCATGCTACGGTGAATACTGCAAGCGGGTCGATGAGAAACGTCTTTCGATGGAAAACATCATGTTCGAAGATACCAGCCAGGACGTCGAGGCGCTGGCCGAGTTTGTCTCGCGCCATCGACGGCTGTTCGTGCTCACGGGGGCCGGGGTGAGTACCGATTGCGGCATTCCCGACTATCGCGATGCGCGCGGCGACTGGAAGCGGCCGCCGCCGGTCAGTCATCAGGCTTTCATGGGCAGTCACGGCGTGCGGCAACGCTACTGGGCCCGCAGCCTGGTCGGCTTCCGGGCGCTGGCGGCCGCCCATCCGGGCAAGGCGCACGCGGCATTGACCGCGCTGGAGCGTCAGTCGCGAATCACTTCGCTGGTGACCCAGAACGTCGATGGCCTGCATCAACGCGCCGGCGCCCGCCGCGTCATCGACCTGCACGGTCAGGCCGATGTGGTGAAGTGCATGAACTGTGACGCGACCCTGATGCGTCATGCATTGCACGACGAACTGGCACGACGCAATCCCGAGTGGCTGTCATTGAGCGCCGAGGTGGGGCCGGACGGCGACGCCGATCTCGACGGTTACGACTTCTCGACGTTCGACGTGCCGAGCTGCCATCGCTGCCGCGTCGGCGTCTTCAAGCCGGATGTGGTGTTCTTCGGCGACAACGTGCCCAGGGCCCGTGTCGAACAGGCTTTCCAGGCGCTGGAGGAGGCTTCGGGGATGCTGGTGGTCGGCTCGTCGCTGATGGTCTATTCGGGGTTTCGCTTCGCCCGTCAGGCAGCCAAGCTCGGCAAGCCGATCGCCTGCGTCAATCTCGGCAAGACGCGCGCGGACGCGCTGTTCGATCTCAAGGTCACCGCACCGATCGGCCCGACCCTGACGGCACTGATCGACGCGCTGGAGCCGCTGCAACGCCTGGCGCGCTGAAGCGACAGAACCCGGCCGAGGCCGGGTTCCAGATTGGCGATGAATCACTTCACGTTCATTGACGCGTCGGCGGCGCCATGAATTCGGGGCCGACTGGATCCTTGACGTGCCGGGTCAGAATGGCATCGATGTCGGCCATGTCCTCGTCGCTCAGCTTCCAGCCGGTGATATCGCCCAGCGGTTCGACCTGCTCCGGCTTGCGGGCGCCCCACAGCGCGACGATGTTGGGAGAGCGATCGAGAATCCAGCGCACGGCCAGCGCCAGCACGCTCTTGTCATGACGCGTGCGAGCCAGTTCGGCCAGCGCATCGACGGCGGCCAGATACTGGGCGAATCGCGGCGACTGGAACTTGGGATCGCTGTTGCGCAGATCGTCACCGTTGAAGGTATAGCCTTCGTGCATCTTGCCGGTGAGCAGCCCGCGGCACAGCGCGCCGTAGGTCAACAACGTCAGGTCGTTGTTTTCGGCGTAGGGCAGGATCTCGCGGTCGATGTCGCGCTCGAACAGATTGTAGGGCGGCTGAAGGGTATGCAGCGGCGCCGTCTGGCGGAAGGTGTCGCACTGCTCGGGGGAGAAGTTGCTGACGCCGATCGCCCGGATCTTGCCCGCGCGATGGAAGCGTGCCATCGCCTCGGCGGTCTCCTGAATGTCGACCAGCGGGTCCGGCCAGTGGATCTGGTAGAGATCGATGTGATCGGTGTTCAGCCGACGCAGCGAATCGTCGAGCTCCTTCTCCAGCCGCTTCGCCGTGGCGTTGCGGGCGACGCTTGCGTCGTCGTACCACTCCAGGCCCGCCTTGGTCGCCAGCACCAGCTTGTCACGCTGGCCGGCCTGGGCGACGGCCTTGCCGACGACCTCTTCCGAGTGACCGAAGCCATAGGCCGGAGCGGTATCGATCAGGTTGACGCCCTGGTCGATGGCGGCATGAATGGTGCGGATGGCGTTGGGATCGTCGGTGCCGCCCCACTGGCGGCCACCCATGGCCCAGGTGCCGAGGCCGATGCGCGATGTGACGATATCCGTACCCGGTAATGTCAATGTTTCCATCTTGTCCTCTTTGACGATGAATCGAGTCCCTACAGAGTGGCGGGGCATGTCATCTTCGGCAAGCCGTACCTTGGGCGAGTCAGGCGCTTCAGCGGTTCGTTTCGACACCCGTGGTCGACACTGGAATGTCCGGCTCGGCGGGGTCTCCGTCGGCGAAGACCGATACCGGCTCCGGATTCAGGTAGAGAATGCGGTCGTCGTCGCGGATCTGCGCGCTGAGGCGGTAGAGATCGTCCGGGTCGATCGCCTCGGTGGCGTACTGCAGGGTGATCGGAATCGGCAGCTGGCCCAGCCGTTCATAGCGGCTGCTGGCCAGCACGTCTCCCGTGGAGATGTCCTTCAACTGGACCTCCAGCGTGGCGGACTCGGGCAGCGTGATCGGCTTCTCGGATACCACGCGGGCGGCCAGCGTGTCGAACTGGGGCCCGCCGGCGCAGCCCGCCAGCACGACGAGCGCGAACAGGATGGTGACGAGACGCAAAAGTCGCGGAACCGTGGGCAAAAGCATCGGAACCCCTCGAGGTGGAACGGTGGAACTTAAGAAAGTCGGCGTCGAAGCGGGCGGCACGACGACCGTGCGGCTATGACAAGCCTGCGCGCGGGAAATTCCCGGTGGCGGGAAAAGCGACGAGCCCCGATCAGCCGCCGGCGAGCTTGACCTTGAAACCGCGCGACTCCAGCTCGGCCTTGAGCACGTCGCGGTGATCGCCCTGGATTTCGATCACGCCATCCTTGACCGCGCCACCGGTGCCGCAGCGCTTCTTCAGCGTCTTGGCCAGGGTTTTCAGCTCGTCGCTGCCCAGCGGGACGCCCTGGATCGTGGTGACGCCCTTGCCCTTGCGACCGCTGGTCTCGCGCCGAATGCGCACGATACCGTCGAGTGCGGCGATGCGTTCGGCTTCCTCGCGGTCGCGGCATTCGCACTGGGCCACGGGTTGGCGGCAGTCGGGGCAGGTCTCGCCGTGTTCGGTCGAGTAGACCAGGCCGCGCAGCTGATCCTGTAACGAAGGCATGGGAACTCCGAATCGAGACATGAAAGCCACATGATAACGCGGCGATCCGCCTGCGAACGACCACTCGAAGCGAACGAATCGATATCGAACGGGCCAAAACGACCGTGCCAAAAACGATCGCGGCCCGAGCGTTTGGCTCGGGCCGCGATCATCGTTCTGCCATTGAGGCTGGTCGGTGAGGCTGGCCGGCGTTGGCTGAAACGACAGCCCCTAAAGGTTGCTCACGGCCAGGGCTGGCATCAGCTTGTCGATCACGGCCGGCAGCTCGCGCATGTCGCGAATCCCGATAGCGCCGGCCGGGGTGGGTTCGAGATCGGCAAAGCGGTTGATATGAACGACCCGCATGCCGGCTGCCAGTGCGGCACGTACACCGACCTGGGCGTCATCGATCACGATGCATTCGCCCGGCTCGAAGCCCATGTCGCGGCCGGCGTGAAGGAAGAGCCCCGGCGCCGGCTTCCAGCTGCCCACGGTGTAGGCGCTGTAGATGTTGTCGCCGAAGAAGCCGCGCAAACCGGTGCTGTCCAGCGCGCGTCGGATCTTGGTCTCGGGGCCGTTGGAGGCGACGCAGCGCGGCAACGAACCCAGTGCGTCGAGCGCTTCCCGCACCCCGGCGATCGGCTCGAGCTCGTCCGCCATGCGCTCGTGCATCTCCTGGCGCATCGCCGTCTCTATCCGCTGGCGAACGGCGTCGTCGAGATTCCCGTGCACCCGCTCCAGATGGGAAACGATGCTGGCGAATCGCGCGCCGCGAAAATCCGTCATGTAGTCATGGGGCTGAAAGGGCAGGCCGGCCTGATTCAGATACTTCGCCATGACTTCGGCGAGAAGCGGTTCGCTGTCGACCAGGGTGCCGTCGCAATCGAAAAGCAAGCAGAGGGGATCGGGCATGATGGGTCGCCTCGAGGGCGCTGTCAGTGAATAGGTACGCAGGTCGTCGATAAAGCGGCCTGCCGATGACTGGCTCCAGTTCTGTCGTTTCCAGTTCCGTTGTTCCAGTTCTACCCTTATCGGCATCGCAATCCGGAAATGCAGGATTATGGAACACTGTTTTCAATCTATCTTGCAACTTTAGTCGCCCCGGCTGTCGTTGACAAGCCGGAGCGAATGACTCCCCAGAAATTGCACACTTCGATGATGGACCGGTTCAGCCTGCATCCGGCCCGAAAGTCTGAGGCAAGTAGAGAATCAGGTCGGGGAAGGCGATCAGCAGGCCGATCACCACCAGCATTACCAGCAGGTAGATCATCGTCGTGCCCAGCGCCTTGAGCAGGGGAATGCCGCCGATCTTGGCCGAGATCATCAGGCAGAGCCCGTAGGGCGGGGTGATCAGCCCCAAGCCGAGTGCCATGACGCTGATCACGCCGAACTGCAGCGGGTCGACGCCGGCCTGGGCCGCCAGGGGCTGGAAGATTGGCGCCAGGATCGCCATCGCCGGCAGCGAATCCATGAAGGTGCCCACCAGCAGCATGACGATGGTCGCGATGATCAAAAGCGTGGTCGGATCGCTGATTTCCACGCCGGCCATCAGCTGCGGCGGAATCCGATAGAAGCTGATCAGGTAGCCGAAGATCGCCGCGCCGACGAGGCTGAACAGCGACAGAGAGCAGAGGCGCACCGTGTCGGTGGAGGCGTCGAGGACGCTCTTGAAGGTGAGTTCGCGATAGACGATGAAGCCCAGCAGCAGCGCGTAGAGCACGGCCATGACCGCAGCCTCGGTGGGCGTGACGATGCCCAGGGTGATACCGCCGATGATCAGCACCGGAATACCGGCGGCAAGCAGGCCGTCCTTGCCCGAACTTGCCAGTTGCCTGAGCGTGGCGCGTTTTCGTGCCGGCACGTCATAGCGGCGCACGTAGCCGAGGTTGAGCAGCAACTGCGCGGCGGCGATCAGAATCCCCGGCACGATGCCGCCGAGAAACAGCCCGGCGATCGAGGTGCTGGTGAGCGCGCCCCACACGATCATGTTGATCGACGGCGGAATGATGATCCCCATCACCGAGGAGGCGGCCGTCACCGCGACGCTGAAGTGGGTCGGGTAACCCTCTTTTTTCATGGCCGGGATCAATACCGTACCGATACCCGCACTGTCGGCCGTCGATGACCCCGAAACCCCGGCGAACAGCATGCTGACCAGCACGTTGACGTGGGCCAGCGCCCCTTTGACATGGCCGACCAGATGCAGGCACAGCGTGATCAGGCGATCGGTAATGCGGGCGGCATTCATCAGGTTGCCGGCGAGCAGGAACAGCGGCACCGCCAGCAGCACGAAGGAGTCCATGCCGTAGTACATGCGCTGGAACAGAATCCACGGCGTCAGGCGCGGATCGAGCACGATGATGCTAAACGAGGTGAGCACCAGCGACATCGCGATCGGCACGCCCAGCACGATGAGGACGCCGAGCAGCGCGAACAGCAGCCACGGCAGCAGGTAGAGCCAGTCGGCAGGCATCATCGCGAGGTCTCCTTCTCGTGTGACGAGGGCAAATCGAATTCTTGCGTGGGCGGCGCGCTCGCATGGTCCGGATCGATGAGCTCGTCGATCTCGGAAGGCGTGTTGAGCTCGCTCTCCATGGCATCGACGCCCTGGCTGGCGGTCACCAGCAGGCGCTGCAGGCTGAACAGCACGATCAGCACGCCGCTGACGAGGAAGGTCGAATAGGTCACGACCATCGGCAGCTGCGAGGCGCTGGCAATCCGGTTGAAACCGGAAAGGGCGAAGGCCTGGCCGAAGACGACGAAGATCAGCCCGACGATCAGGCAGGCGACATCGCGGATCACCCGGGTCACCCGGTCGGGGCGGGAGCCGCGGGGGAAAGCCTCGAGCACGAAGTGATCGGCATGCAGCACGCCGATCGCGGTGCCCAGCATGATCATCCACTGGAAGGCGAAGCGGCTCATCTCCTCGGTCCAGTAGAGCCTCGGCAGGAAGCCCAGGTTGCGGCTGACGATCTGATAGACGATCAGCAGGATGAAGCTGGCCAGCAAGAACAGCAACACCCCGTGAAGGAGGCGTTCCAGCTGGCGGTTGACGCGGCCCAGGGCCGTTGCGAATGCCATGACACGACTCCTTTACTGGGTATTGATGATGAGTTCGTAGAGATCGCGCAGCCCCATGTCATCGATCACCTGGCCCAGCGGGCCGGCGACGATCTGCTGCATGCGCTCGCGATCCATCGAGTAGAAGGTGGCGCCTTCGGCCTCGAGCTTGTCGCGGGACTCCTTGTCGAGGCGGATCTGCAGGTTCCGCGCGTACTGCTCGCTCTCGTCGGCAGCGGCCTGTACCGCCTGCTGCTCGGGCGGCGTGAGCGAGTCCCAGGTATCGTCGGAAATGGTCAGCAAGCGCACGGTGATGTCGTGCTCGGAAAGTCCGATATAAGGCGCGACTTCATGGAAGCGCATGCGGTAGATCCACTCCGCCTCGTTGAGCAGGCCGTCGATGGCGCCTAGTTGCAGCCCGGTGTAGATCTCCTTGTAGGCCATGACCGTGGGCTGGGTGCCCAGCGCCGCCCAGGCCGTGATCACCGGCCGGGTCGGATTGGTGCGCAGCTTCATGCCCTTGAGATCGTCTAGCGTTTCCAGCGGGCGGGTGCTGACGATCTGGCGGGTGCTGCCGCCATAATAGGCGAGCACCTTGACGCCGGTTTCCGCCTCGATGCGCTGGGCGATCTCCTGGCCGGCCTCGCCATCCAGCACGTGCCGCCAATGATCGAGATCGCGATACAGAAACGGAATCGAGAAGATGCTGGCGGTATGCGAGAACTCCGAGATCAAGCCGGGATTGATGATCGAGAAATCCAGCGCACCGGCGGTCTGCTGCTCGAACATCTCGGTTTCATGACCGAGCACCGAGTTGCTGTAGAGGTTCACCGTGAGTTCGCCGTCGGTTTTCTCTTCCAGCAACTGTTTGAAGCGCTCCGCGCTCAGGTGGTAGGCGGTATCCTCCGTGGCGCCGTGGCCGAAGATCAGCTCGCGGGCTTCGGCCGGCGTGGCGAGCGCGGCGAAAAGAAGGCCCGTGGCGACGATGAGTCGCCAGCCGGACAGATAGCGTGGAACCTCGTGAAATCTCATGGTGACTCCTGGGGGCGAGCGAGCGAGGGTTGGGAGCTGGCGCGAACCATCAAGGGCGCATCGAGGACGATGCGCTCGCGTTCGCCGTCGGGCGTCCGTATCCGCTTCAGGGCCAGTTCGGCAGCGCGGCGGCCGATCGACCGCGGGTGGGTCGCGATACTGCTCAATGCGGGGTCGGTGAGGGCGGCTTCATCGATGTCGTCGACGCCGACCACCGCGCAGTCCTGCCCCGCGCGCAGGCCAAGATGGGAAAGCGCCAGCAGCGCCCCCAGCGCGACCAGGTCGTTGTGGCAGATCAGGGCCGTGGGCCTGTCATCGCCACGCATCAGCTCGAGGGTGATTTCGCGCCCTGCGCAACGGGTCAGAGGGCCGCGAACGATGCGCGACAGGTCATCGAGTCCGGCCTCGTGCATGGCCTGTCGGTAGCCCGCGAGACGTTCGCGGTCGGCGGAGTGGTCAGCGGTTCCCGCGAGCAGGGTGATACGACGATGCCCCAAGGCGATCAGGTGACGAACGGCGTTGGCGATGCCCGTCCGGAGATCCGCGCCGACGTAGTCGCCGAGCGGTGACGGGCCGACGTGCCGCATGACCTCGATGCAGGGCATGCCCCAGTCGGCGATCGTTTCGATCAACGACGCAGGCGTCTCCTCCGCGGGGCACAACAGCAGCGCATCGACCCGATGTTCCCGCATGCGTGCCAGAAAACGCGCCTGGCGGGCGAGGCTGTCGCCGCTGCTGGCCAGAAAGGGAACGTAATCGGCGTCCTGCAGTGTTTCGTCGATGCCCGCCATCAGGGCACCGAAGAACGGATTGGCGATATCGTGAACCACCACGCCGATGGTCGCGGTACGTGGACTGCGCAGCGTGGCGGCGCCACGGTTGTAGACGTAGCCCAGTGCGTCGATGGCATCCCGCACTCGCTGGCGTGTGGACTCCGCCACCAGCGAGCTTTCCTGCATCACCAGCGACACGGTCGAGCGCGAGACGCCGGCATGGGCCGCGATATCTCTCAGCGTGACGCGAGGGCGGGAAGAGACTCTGAGGTTTTCGGGCATGCTGCATTCCGTTTTGGATCGATCCAAAAAGCTGTCAGCAGGTTAGTCGCGCCCCGGGAATGCGCCTATTCGCCTTTAGTGGCAAACGATGTCGGTGAACTACAGCAGTGTCCAAGCGGGATCTTCGTCACGAGAAGACAGGCAAGTGCGTCACGGACTTCTGTCACGCCATGTCTCGATGGCATGAGGGCGAGACGTGGGCGACGAGCTGCCGCCCACGCAATTTGCATGCTCGCTACTTCTTGCATGCTTGCTACTTCGTCTGACATTCCGCTTCGGCCTTGGCCGAATTGGCACAGTCATCCGTTTCTCCCCAGTGGGAGATCATGTAGATACAGCCAATCAAGCTCAGCACTAAAACCGCGATGGCTATTTTCATGGTGTCCCTTAGTCGCTATTGGACGTCACTATCGGAAAGACTCAATCATCGTAGTTCAAGTCCGATAGAAGCCACCCGGCATCTTGCCTATTCGTAAACGCGATTCCCGAATCATGAAGGTCGCGTTTTACCTTGATCAATGGCCAGGCGCCGCTTTCCATGAAACGGGAGGGTGTATCAGTTCAGCCTGTCGCTCCAGGCTTCCTCGTTGAACGGGCTGATCGGTCGTTTGCCGTCCAGCGCGAGCATGATGTTGTCGACCGCGCGCTGGGCCATGGCGGTGCGGGTCTCGTGAGTGGCGGAACCGATGTGCGGCAGTGCGACCACGTTGGGCATCTTGGGCAGCGGAGAATCCGCCTGCAGCGGTTCCTGCTCGAACACGTCGAGACCGGCGCCGCGAATCTGGCCGCTTTCGAGGGCCTGGATCATGGCCTGTTCGTCGACCACCTGCCCGCGGGAGATGTTGATGAAGATGGCGCTCTCCTTCATCAGCTCGAACTCGCGGGCACCGATCAGCTGGCGGGTTTCCGGGGTCAGCGGCACGATGGCGCAGACGAAGTCGGACTGCTGCAGCAGCTCGTCCAGTTCGCAGCGGCGCGCGCCCAGCTCCGCTTCCAGATCCGGTTTGGGCGAGGCGTTGGAGTAGAGGATCTTCATGCCGAAACCGAGGGCGCCGCGGCGGGCCACCGCCTGGCCGATGCGTCCGAAGCCGACCATGCCCAGCGTCTTGCCATGGACGTCGCTGCCGAACTGCTCCGGTCCGATGCTGGACTTCCAGTCGCCGCGCTTGACGTACTCGGCCAGCTCCACCACCCGGCGGGCGCTCGCCATGATCAGCGAAAAGCCGGTATCGGCGGTGGTTTCGGTGAGCACGTCCGGCGTGTTGCAGAGCAGGATGCCGCGGCGGGTCAGCTCCTCGACCGGATAGTTGTCCACACCCACCGAGATACTGGCGATCGCTTCCAGGTTGGGCGCGGCGTCGAGCAGTTCCGAGGTCATGTTGACCCCCGCGCCGATCAGTCCGTGAGCTTGCCCCAGCGCCTCGCGGAATGCCGGATCGTCGGCCGATTCGAGCTTGCCGAAGTAGTCGACGTGAAAGCGTTCGCGTAGCTGGTCGAGTTGCTGGTCGTTGAGGCGACGGTACGCCAGGATGCGCTTGCTCATGAAAGACTCTCCGGCTGAAAAATCGAATATCCGCAGGCGACGATATCGCCGCCTGCGAGGTGAGGGACGCACGAGCTTACCGACAAACCCGGCCCCATGAGGCAGTGCTTCGACGAAAGTCTAGCGGGAAAGGCGCAGCCGGGGGCAAGTCCGAGCGGAGCAATCGGGGTGCCTGTTCCCGGTCATGCGCCCGCCAGCGGCGCTTGATGCGTTATACGGAGGCCCGCCCGGGCCGCTTGATCAGCTGGCGGAATTTCGGCAGCTGCCGGGCGATGGGCGGCAGGCGCAAGATCATCAGCAGGGCGCCAACGGCGGCATAGAGGCTCCACTGCTCCAGGTCGGCACGGACCACCCAGAGAAAGTGCAGCAGGCCGAGCCCCAGCACCAGATAGACGACCTTGTGCAGCGTCTTCCAGCGCTTGCCCAGCTTGCGCATGGACCCCTTGTTGGAGGTCACGCCCATCGCGATCAGCCCGACGAGAGCCAGCATGCCGACGATGATGTAGGGCCGGCGGACGATCTCGCTGCCGAGCCGGGAGAGGTCCAGCCCGAGGATGAAAACGGCGTAGCAGAACAGGTGCAGCAGGGCGTAGGTCAAGGTCCACAGGCCGAGCTGGCGGCGGATCAGGGTGAAGCCTTTCCAGCGCGTCAGCTTGGTCAGCGGGGTCAGGCTGAGGGTGGAAAACAGCATCCACAGTATGCCCTGGCCGATGTTGAGCAGCAGGTAGCGACCGGGTTCCGGGCCGGCGGCGTTGATGGCGACCTGCGAGCTCCACCAGGCCAGCGGCACCAGCGCGGCGATGAACACCGCGATGCGCCAGAGCGTCAGCGTGTAGCGGGGCGTCGGCATCAGAAGTGCTTCCTCAGATCCATGCCCTGATAGAGGCTCGCGACCTCCTCGGCGTAGCCATTGAACATCCGCGTATCGATGATGTTGGGGTTGAACAGACTGTTGGGCAGCCGGCGCTCGGTGGCCTGGCTCCAGCGCGGGTGGTCGACCTCGGGATTGACGTTGGCGTAGAAGCCGTACTCGTCCGGGGCGATCGCCTGCCAGGAGTTGACCGGCTGCTCCTCGACCAGCGAAATGCGCACGATCGACTTGATGCTCTTGAAACCGTACTTCCACGGCACGACCAGGCGGAAGGGGGCACCATTCTGGTTGGGCAGTTCGCGCCCGTACATGCCGAGCCCGAGAATCGCCAGCGGATGCATCGCCTCGTCCATGCGCAGGCCTTCGGTGTAGGGCCAGTCGATCAGCGCGAACGAGGAGTCCTGCCCCGGCATCTGTTCCGGTGCGACCAGTGTCTCGAAGCGTACATACTTGGCCTTCGACGTGGGCTCGGCGCGTTTGATGACGTCACCCAGCGGAATCCCCAGCCACGGGATCACCATCGACCAGGCCTCGACGCAGCGCAGCCGGTAGATGCGCTCCTGCAGGCGGGAAGGCTTGGCCAGGTCCTCGAGATCGAAGCGCCCGCCGTTATTGACTTCGCCGTCGATCACCACGCTCCAGGGTTGCGTCTCGAGCGAGTCGGCGTTGCGCGCAGGATCGCCCTTGCCGGTGCCGAATTCGTAGAAATTGTTGTAGTGGGTGGCGTCGTCGAAGGGTGTGAGCTTGTCCATCTGACGATCGGCAGGAACCACGCTGTTCCACTCGGCATCTTTGAGCTTGGAGTCGAACCAGCCTGGCGGATTGCCGGCCGGTACGTCCTGATAGTCGGAGGCGGCGGCCTGGGCTCGCCCGGCCAGCGCCAGACTAATGCTCAGGCCCGCTCCGACGCCCGCCAGACCACCCATGAAGCGGCGACGCGAGAGATAGATCGATTCCGGGGTGACGTCCGATTCGCGCAGGTCGCTGGGTTTGGCAATCTTGATCAACATGATGAGTCTCCAACCGCCGATGATGGCATAGGGTGGATACGCGGACGGTGCGCGCCTGGATGCGTGTATCGAGGCTCCGGCGTACGCCGTGACACCGCATGACGTTCAGTTTAGGTGATCCATGCCCCGTCCTGCCGGAAAACGCCGGTCGCGTTCAGATCACGCCCAGCCAGCGCCACCAGATGAAATCGAGCGGCCACAGCAGCACGATGGTGATCAGCGCCAGCGGCAGCGTGATGCGCATGGCCTGACGGATGCTGACGCCGGAGGTGAGCAGGCCGATGATCAGCGGCGGCGACTGATAGGGGAACACCACGGTCGAGAATCCGATCACCTGAGACATCACCACGGCGGATGGCGACCAGCCGGTGACATCGGCCAGTTGCGGCGCCAGCGGTGTCATCACCGCGGGAACACCGGGCAGCGTGACCAGCATGCCCAGGATCGTGGCGATCACCGAGAGCCAGGCGAAGTTGCCGACGGTCGATTCCGGCGATAGCGGCAGCACGTCGAGAAGCTGGCCGGCGATCGCCTCGCCCAGCCCGCTATCGTGCGCCAGCGCACCCAGGCTGACGATCCCGGCGACATAGATGAACGGTTCGAGGTTCATCTGCTGCAATGGCCTGGCCGGCAGCAGGCCGCTGCCCGGGAACAGGCAGACCAGCCCCACCAGCATGCCGATCCAGGCCGGCGAGATGCCGTGCCAGGCATCGGTCATCCACATCACCACGGCGAAGGCCAGCAGCACGCTCATCAGTCTGCCGCCGCGGTCGAGCCCGGACGACGTCTCGGCCGTGAAAGGGGATGGCGCCGCGGCGCGGAACTGCCACAGGATCAAGCCCATGATCAGCCCCCACTTGAGCAGCCCCAGAACCGGGAAATGCAGCAGCAGATATTCGCCGTAGCTGGGCGAGAAGCCGAGCACCGCTTCGCTGGCACCCATCAGCACATTGTTGGGGACATTGGCGGGCAGAATGGTGAAGGTGGGCAGAAAGCTCGACATGATGCCGCTGAGCAGGACGCCGGCTCGGCCAGGATTGCCGGGCTCGTAGCCGAACCGTTCGACCAGGGTCAGAAGAATCGGCACCAGCAGCACGATCCGGCCCATCGCCGACGGCATGACGAAGGAGGCGATCAGCCCCAGCAGGCCCACGCCGACAACCGCCTGTGGATAACCTGACGCGAGATGAGGTCCTATCCGGGCGGCGACGCGTTCGCCCAGGCCGGTGTGATTGATCGCGGCGCCGATCACCATGCCCGAGAATACCAGCCAGGTCGCGGCCGACTCGAAACCGGCGAACGCCGTTGAGGCCGGCGCGACCTCCGCCACGGTGCAGAGGGTGAAGAAGATCAGCGCCGTCAGCCACTGCGGCAGCCAGCCGGTGGCCCACAGACCGATGCACAGCACCACGACGATGCCGGCCTGCAGCACCGAGCCGTCGGCGCTGCCCAGCAACAGCCAGCCGAGCGCGCCCAGCAGAGCCAGCAGTGATATTCCCTGACGCCAGGGCAGAACGGTAATCGAAGAGGACATCACGACAGATCCGAAGGCGAGCGAGGCGGCAGTATACCAGCGTGAAAAGCGACCATCGGTCGAATCGGGGGCTGGATCAGCGCTGCAGACTCAGCTGCGTAATGGTGACCAGAATGATCGCCATGCCGAAAAGTTGCAGCGGGGCGAGAGTCTGTCCCAGCACGACGAATCCGAACAGCGAGGCCGTGACCGGCTCCACCATGGCGATCATGGAGGCCGCCGAGGGGGACGTCCGTCTCAGCCCGGGCAGATAGAGATAGAAGGAGATGCCTGCGCCGAACAGGCCGAGCAGCAGAAACCCGTAGGCGTCGCCGGTGAATGGCACTTGCTGCATCTGCCCGATGTCGACGAATGCGAACAGCAGCAGCGTCAGGGTCAGGAAGGCGATCGTCAGGACCGCTTGCGCCGGCCCCTGGGCTCTGGCGTAGCGAAAGCCGAAGATGAACAGGGCGTAGGACAAGCCGGACAACAGGCCGCAAGCGATACCCCAGACCGAAACCTGGCCCGTGCCGCTGCGCAGGATGTCGGTCAGCAGCACGATACCCACCATCACCGCCGTGATCGACGCCCATTTGCCTAGCGTAGGCTTCTCCAGACCGCATGCGAACGACACCAGAAAGACGAACAGCGGCGCGGTGTACATCAGCGTGGCGGCGATCGCCACGTTGGCGTTCGAGATGCTCAGGAAATAGAAGGTGAAGTTGCCGGCCACACCAACGCCAGCCACGACCGACCAGGCGATGAGCCGCCAGTCGAATCGCAGGTTGCGCAACGGATGGAGGACGAACCAGGCCAGCATGCAGACCAGGCCGATCGCGCCGCGGTAGAACGAGATGACGTAAGGGTCCCAGCCCTCGTCCATCAGCAGGCTCGCAAGGCCACCCGACAGGCCCCAGAACATGGCTGCAAGCGTGATGTAGACGGTGCCCTTCACCGAACTCGACATGGTTTGATGCCCTCCTTGGCAGATGTTGTCTGTCGCCAGCGCTCCGGATTGTGCCGGCTCGGGCGCGCGACCCCGCCGTCAGCGTAGATGAGGAATCGGATTCGCGAACCTGTGGCGTCGTGACGGTTTCCTTCTAGGCTGAACATCCAGACGGGCCAGATTGGTGGCTCCTGCCAGCTAGGAGAGAACGCGTGAAGCAAGTGACGACAACCGCGATGGCGACGCTCTGTCTGAGCGGAGAATTGACGAACAAGCTGGAGGCGATCGCGCGGGCCGGATTCGACGGCGTGGAGGTTTTCGCCGATGACCTGCAGTCGAGCGGTCTGGCGCCGCGAACCGTGGGGGAGCGTTGTCGGGAACTTGGGCTAACGGTCGTCGCGCTACAGCCGTTCCGCGATGCCGAGGCGCTGCCGCCGGCATTGCATCGTCAGATGCTGGGCATCGTCAGATGCTGGAGGAGGCCAGGCGCCAACTCGACACGCTGGCCGATCTCGGCGGTGATTTCCTGCTCGCCTGCAGCAATACCCGCGAAGAAACCGAGAACGACCGGGGCCGAGCCGCCGACAGCCTGCGCGACCTGGCCGAACTGGCGACCGAACGGGAGATGCGCGTGGGTTTCGAGGCGCTGGCCTGGGGGCGGCATGTCTTCGACTATCGCGAGGCGTGGCGGGTCGTGCAGCAGGCCGATCATCCGGCGCTTTCCCTCGTGCTGGACAGCTACCACGTTCTGGCTCGCGAGCTCGAACTGGAAACCCTCGCCTCGATCCCCGGCGACAGGATCGGCCTGGTGCAGCTGGCCGACTCTCCGTGGCCACGCGGGCAGGATCTGCAAGCGCTGAGCCGACATCGACGGGCGTTTCCCGGCGACGGCGAATTACCCATCGAGCGCTTCATGGAGGCATTGGGCAGGACAGGGTATGCCGGGCCGCTGTCGCTGGAAATCTTCAGCGATGCGCTGACGGTCATGCCGACGGGAATGGCGGCGCTCCAGGGCAAGCACGCGCTAGATTCGCTACTGGCTTCGCAGCCGTAACAACGCCTCGTGCGGTGTTATATCAGCCACATATGGCTCAGCCAGATTCCCAATGCCAAGGTCAGCGCCGACAGCACCGTCGCCATCACCATCGCCGCCGTGCCCAGCTCGCCGAACCCGTAGCGCTGACCCAGCAGCGGATACATCGAGAGCATCGGCGCGCAGGCAAAGATGATGGCCGCGGTGGCGAATACCGGATCGAGCCCCGGGATCAGCAGTACCATCAGCAGTATGCAGAGCGGGTGCAGGGAGAGCTTGGCGAGCGCGATCCGAGTCACGCGCTTGACCATGCCGCGCACGCGCAGGCCGCACAGCGTGCCACCGATGACGAACAGCGCCACCGGCGAGGACGAGGCGGCGAGCATCTCGAGCACCCGGGCAATCGGGGCCGGCGGATGCAGGTTCAGCGCGGCGAGCAGCGTGCCCACGGCGATGGCGATGATCAATGGGTGGCGCAGAATGCGTACGGCCACCGGTTTCACCGTCTCCCATACGCCTCCCTTGGCCTGGCGGCCGAGTTCGGCGAGTACCAGCGCCGTGGGAATCACCAGCAGGTTCTCGATCAGCATGTTGAGCGCCAGGGCGATGCCCGCCGTGGGGCCCACCACCAGCACCGCCACCGGATAGCCGATGAAGCCGCTGTTGGAGGCCGACGTGCCCAGGGCGTACATTGCCCGGCGTTCCAGCGGTGCGTTACCGCGCAGCGTTACCATGCCGAAGGTGATGGCGAAGGCGAGCCCGGAACCCAGTCCGTAGACCAGCAGGTAGGGCACGTTGAAGACCTCGCCCAACGGGCGCTGGAGCAGTGCCTGGATCACCAGAGCGGGCAGGGCGATGTTGATCACATAACGGCCCATGCCCTGGATATGGGCCTTGTCGACGATGCGCTTGAGCACCGCGAGATAACCGATGCCCAGCAGGATGAAGATGGGAACGATGGCGCCGAAGATGGTGTTCACGAAACGTTGACCGCTGCCAATTAGACTTATGCCTAATAGCATGAGCCCGAGACGGGTCACCGGCAAGTGGATTCACTCGAGCGGTACCCGTCGTTCCTGGTCAGATGACGCTGCGTTCAGCGTTGCCAGCCGATGACCTCCAGCGCTCGCTGGCGGTGCGCCTCCGTGATCTGGCCGACTGCCCGTCGCGAGCTTTCAGTTGACCTGCTGGGCTATCAGTTTCGCCTTCTCGCGAAGCAGGGGCAGGAAGTCTTTCGTTAATGTCTGCATGTCGATCCGCGCCGCGTTGGTGCTGATATTGATGGCGCCCAGTAACCCTCCATTGGCGTCGAAGGCCGGGATTGCCAGAGAGCGGAGCCCCGAATCCAGCTCCTGATCCACAATACAGTAACCTTGCTCGCGAATCTCGACGAGGCGCGCCTCCAGCGTCGTCTTGTCGGTGATGCTGTGTTCGGTGTGCCGCGAGAGAGCGACCCGCTCGAGATAGGCAGTGCGTTCCGCATCAGGCAGCTGTGCCAGCAGGACGCGTCCCATGGAGGTATAGGCTGCCGGAAGGCGGGTGCCGATCGACAGTGAAATGGACATCAAGCGGTGATGAGCCGCCGATCGCGCCACATAGGTGACATCGTCGCCATCGAGTACGCCCATCGACGAAGACTCGCCGGTAACATCGGTGATGTCCTCGAGGTGTTGTTGAATGACGCTGCGATAACCGTTCGAGGAGAGAAAGGCGTAACCCAGTTGCAGAACCTTGGGCGCCAGTTCGAAAGAACGGTGCTGTTTACGCACGTAGCCCAACGCGTGCAGCGTCAGCAGAAATCGCCTTGCACGCGCACGATTCATCCCTGTCTTGGCAGCGACCTCGCTCAACGTCATCCGTGGTGACTGCTGATCGAAGGCGAGTATCACCTCGAGCCCGCTGGCGAGCGCAGTGACGAAGTCGCGATCATCAGGGTTGAGCATTTCTTCCTTGCTGGGCATGACTGGAACATTCCTCGCTATCTATCGAATCGAATCCCACAAGCTTAAGGGGTAAAAGGAAAGTTCGAAAGCCGAACATCTGTTCTTAAGGCATGCGCAAATAAGCTTATACGGTCAAATTACTATCGCAGAGAGCTTTTGATTGTACACTTCATGGTAACGCTGGCTTGCCAATTGAGGATGACAGTTCTTGAGCTCAAGATATGGTAATGCAAAGTGTGACACTCTGGAGCGATTCAGAAACCGATATCGAACCATCTTGCGATCCACCCCTGACTATCCGGCAGGCCCGCCGCTCAGAGATACCAAGCGAGTTCCTCAAATGTGAGACAGTCTCGCGCGTTACGGCGGGCGTCACCACTTTTTGAAACCAGTTCCTTCATAGCGGTCAGATCGAGCATCTGTTCAGCCAGTGACTTCTTGAGCTTCGCGTTCTTGTCCTCAAGGGGCTTTAGACGCTTCGCTTCCGATAACATTATATTGTCTAACTTGGCTTTTCAGTAAGATTCCTTCCGACCTGCCGTGTTTGCGGCACAAGTTCGCACACTTCGCGCCTGCTTCATACTCGGCTAGGTGTGTGGTCCCGAAGAGTAATGGTCTAACCTACCAGCCATTATCGGAGGATGATCCATGGTTCAGATTCTTCACAAACGCGCCACGATCACGCACGCCATCCGAGCAGAAATACAGCGATCGACAGATTCGGTCGCGACGTTGAGCCGGCGCTACGGCATCAATCCAAAAACTGTGCGCAAGTGGCGCAGTCGGGACAGCGTCGAGGATACTCGCATGGGCCCCAAGGCGGCTCGCTCCACGTCGCTGACACCCCTGGAGGAAGCCGCAGCCGTCACCTTCCGGCAGAAGACCCTGTTGCCTCTCGATGACTGCCTTCATGCGCTTCAGCGAGAGATCCCTTCGCTTACCCGATCAAGCCTGCACCGGCTTTATCAGCGACACGGGATCAGTCAGCTTCCCAAGACTGGCGACCAGAAGCGCGAGAAGAAGCTGTTCAAGCGTTACCCGATTGGCTACCTACACATTGATATCAGTGAAATCCGCACCGGTGAGGGCAAAGCCTACTTGTTCGTCGCCGTAGATCGAACCTCCAAGTTCGTTCATGCACAGCTATACCGGAAGATGACGAGGCAGATCGCTGCTGACTCCTCGAAGATACGCTGCAGGCCCTGCCTTACCGCGCCCATACGGTATTGACAGATAACGGGGTACAGTTCGCGAAGAAGGCCGGAACAGAAGCTTATAAGCCGCATATCTTCGATGTCGTCTGTTACCACCGCCACGGCATTGAGCATCGCCTGACAAAGCCCTTCCACCCCTGGACCAACGGACAGGTGGAACGGATGAACCGCACCATCAGGGAGGCAACGACCTGGGCGTTCCATTACACCTCGCTGGATCAGCTCCAGTCCCATCTGGATGATTATCTATGGGCCTATAACAGTGCCCGGCCACTCAGGGCGCTCAAGGGCAAGACCCCGATAGGATTTATCCTTGAGCAATGGCAGAAAGAGCCCGAGAGATTTTATGACGACCCGAACCATTACTTAACGGGACCAAACACCTAGTCTTATTACAGTTTTCGACACCGTTTCCCTTTGCCCCCCCCTAATTACCGATTGATATCCTACATGTGTAGTGCGTAGGAATAGCACGCCATCCGGCAAGACTACCTGTTCTAGCTGCCTTTTCTCAGCTGCCGCCTTGCCATTTCGTATATTTCGCAAGGCAAGATGAAACGCGCCCACAGGTATGGTTTCTTACAAGAGCAAGCGGCATCGCCAGTCGGCGGAGTTCACCCGTTCGGTCTGCACTTACCGCGATGGCCAGTTGTTTCTGACCAAGCGCCGTAAACATTGGTCATCCGCCGGATCCGCGACCGTCCGACGACCCCACCACCAGTACCATTTTCAGGAACTTACCGGGCTGCTATTTAGTGAGCTGCTGGTGCGAGTTTTTGAGGTACTGCCGTCATCCCGTCAATGGTGGGCATTGGAGCATCGGCACCGGCCTGAAAAAGTTGTTTCTCAACCGGCCACGGGGGACATTAGCAAACCCAGTCACACGGCGGCATATGCGAACTGCCTAGTCATATGATGTTACATGTTCGGATAGTTGGGTCCGCCGCCACCTTCGGGCGCTACCCAGGTGATGTTCTGGGACGGGTCCTTGATGTCGCAGGTCTTGCAGTGAATGCAGTTCTGGAAGTTGATTCGGAATTGCGGTTCTCCACTTTCCTCGACCACTTCGTAGACGCCAACCGGGCAGTAGCGCTGCGCGGGCTCGGCGTATTCCGGCAGATTTCTGGCGATGGGAATGTCCGGATCGCTCAGCTTCAGATGGCAGGGCTGGTTCTCGTCGTGGTTGGTGTTCGACAGGAACACCGAGGACGGCTTGTCGAACGATAGCTTGCCATCGGGTTTGGGGTAATCGATCGGCGTCGACTCCGCCGCCTTCTTCAACTGATGGTCCGGCGTGGTGTCGTGCTGCACCGGCAGCTTGCCGCTCAGCAGCTGGTCGACGAAATTGAAGGCGCCGCCGCCCACGGTGCCGAACCGATGGATGGCCGGACCGAAGCTGCGACTGGCCTGCAGCTCCTGCCACGCCCAGCTCGACTCCCAGGCCTGGGTGAAGGCGGTAAGCTCCTGACCGCCCTCGTCGCCGGAAGCGATGGCCTCGAACACGCTCTCCGCCGCGACCAGCCCCGATTTCATCGCGGTGTGAATGCCCTTGATCTTGGCGAAATTGAGCGTGCCGGCGTCGCAGCCCAGCAGCAGGGCGCCGGGCATCGTCATCCTGGGCAGGCAGTTGGCGCCCCCCTTGGTGATCGCGCGGGC